>CAVXUP010000002.1:0-489211 GCA_963765005.1 uncultured Bacteroidales bacterium | reverse complement strand
TTTCTTGGTATCAAATAACGGGTTATTAATTAATTTCAGAGCTGAAACTGCCTTGTTGATGGAAATTTCGTTTGATATAACCTTTTCAGCAAGGCGAAGGTCAGAATTAGTCTTCTTTTCCCAAAGAAGGATACTCTCCAATGAAAATACATTGTTCCTGGCCCATCCCTTGCCTCCTAACATTGAAGTAATCAGAGAAACCCTCCTCTCCTTATCACGTATGGGGTTCTTCAAGTCAGTGTCAATCCGAAGTAATGTCCTTACCTCATTTAGTTTCTCTATGGCAGTTTTCTGTTTTCTGAGCTGGTGATGTATAATCAGATCAGAAAGCGAAAACTCATTTGTAAGGACAATATCACATACAATAGCTTCGATATCGTTTAAATTTAAACGAATCATAGCGAATAATCTAAGTACACCATCAATAATTGTGTACTTAGAACCATTTCTTACAACTGTGATTGGTTGTTGTTGTCCGATTGTAGAAATACTTTCTACAAGAGCATTGATTTCATTCTCCCTGTTACAATAATCATATAAGATCCTTGTCAGGTTTGATACTTCAACATCTGAGATGTTGATTTTCAGATTTAGTTTTTGATTTGTTTGTCTTTTCTTCATAGGCATGTGTTTTTGTTTTTTTTACAAAATTACACACAACCTACTGACAATCAGGGCTATGAAATATTTCGATTTTATTTACCTTAATATTTCGATTTTTTAAATCATTGATTATTAATTTCTTATGGAAGTCTCACCAACTCATTATTGAGATTTATCTTGAAAATGGCTGGAATCTCTTTATCTTCCATAATAGAAATGCAGTACAATTTTGAATTATTCTCACCTATGGCCTTTTTTAAAGCCGTTTTGATCTTCGATCTATATGTTTCAAATGTTGGATGAGCCCGATAACCAACATTATTTAAAACGAACCTTCGACAACACATTTTTCTTATTGATAGTTCACGTGCCTTTTTTTCGTCTTCATCCTTGGTAGTCTTAAGTAATTCTGATACTTCTAAGAAAA
This sequence comes from uncultured Bacteroidales bacterium, assembly GCA_963765005.1. GTDB lineage: Bacteria > Bacteroidota > Bacteroidia > Bacteroidales > VadinHA17 > LD21. Next base: position 488,181 of record CAVXUP010000002.1, on the reverse strand, counting down.
GATTATACTTTTCACATTTTTCAGATGAAAGGATTCCATCAAGATTCTTTAGAAAAGTAATGTACATCACTCTGGGAAGAAAGTCCAATTTAATTTGTTTATCTCCAATTCTAATTTTTCCTTTTTCATCAACTATAACCGGTTCTAGCAGAACATTATTAAAATAATCTGAAGAAAGGACAAATTCATCTCTGATTCTGATAATAGTCGTAAGAATTTGTTTCATTATTGAATTCTCAATCCCCATTTCTTTTGACTTCTGAAAACAAGCCTGACATATATTGCCGGTTTGAAGTTTCAATAAAATATCTGGCTTATGGGAGCAAAGGTCATTAATACATCCTTTAGGTGGTTCATGGTACTCATGTTGCTTTAAGTCAATTAATGACTGAAAAATATTTTCGACACATTGGTAGGCAAGCTCAAATTTTGAATCAATGTTTGAAATTAAGTCCCATTCTGCACCATGTATAAATATGTCTCTTTTATCAAAGGCACTAAACCATTGTTTATCGTTTCTAATAGATGTTATAAAGACAACAAAGTCATCAGGATTTATACTTTGTGAACTTCTATATAATTTTGTTATATGAAATAGCTCCTCAAATGTCAATTCAGAATTTTCATCAATAAACTCAAATTCTGCATTAAGCTGTTTAAAAAAATCTGGCGACAATGATTTTTTGGCTTCAAACTTAAGCTCTCCTGAAATACTATTTAATAAGTCTATAACGTCCTTAACGGTGTCCAAAGAAAACTCAGGTGAACAAAAAAGATACGCTTTCATAGAATATGTTCATTTAGGAATGAGTAGTCAATTTTACAACAGATTTTATTCTGTTTAAATTTAAACAATCCCAAATGACTATGCAAGCTTAGAGATTTGATCTTGATTAGAAAAGTGTTATTATTCCTTAATCACACTAGCCCATTGTTAGCCGGGGAAAATTGACTATAAAAAACCCTTCTAAGCGTTTGTTGTTTAGTATTTTTTTTGCAAAGTCATCCGGTGGTTGCAATGTCTTAGTGGTCATTAATATCTCCCCAAAAAATATTTATTTAAGTAACTTTCTGACTGTGAGTTCATAATGCTCATATTGAAAAATATTTTCGCCTTTCAACCACTTTTCTTAAACTTTTCCTTGCATATGATATACAATAAATAGTATTAACTAAAAAATGTATATTATGAGAAAGAAAGAAATTGATTTTACACAGACTTTAATTGAAATTACAAAAGAGGAAATTAGAAAAGGTGAATTAGGACAACCGCTAGTATTTTTTTACAAAGATAATAGCATTGGAGCGCTTGCCTATAACAATTGGGGTAATCATAAAGATAAGTTGGACAATTTATCTGTACAGATTAGGACATTAATCAGGAGTTTGAAAAACTGTATCATTGGTGTAATAATTGAAGGGACAGTTACAGGTGCTGATGGATGTCCGGATACAATGATTTTGACAATTGAAGATGGTATAACTTGTAAAAAGATTTTTTATATCCTTGATAAAGAGAGGAATATAATTGAAGAATACGAAAATATTACAAATATATCAGATAGTCCGGTATTGCGTTTCCAAAACTTCTTTAAGACTGACTACGTTTTCAATAAACATAATGTTGAAAAACTCATTAGTAAAGATATCACCATAACTGATTACAAGACTGATATTCTTAATATGGTTAAAAATGTTACCCTGGTAACCGAAAAGGATCTCGAACTATCTTTTGTATTATACAAGAAAAAAAAGTCGAATAAATTGTTCTCTTCTATGTTGGATTACAAAACTTCAACTAAGGATATTGATTTATATTTCGAAAATAGAAAAAATGAACTGGTTTCTTGGATAAAGTATTATAAAGTCATAAATAATAAAACGAACATTGAAAACGAAATGATATGGGTCTATAACCGTAATATGAAAACTGGTATCATGTTATATGACTTATATAAAATAAATGATGATCGATCACTTACTGTTATTGAAAATAACCTTTTACTTCCTAAAACATGAGAGCCTGAATTAATTACAACAGATTTGTTTAAATTTAAACAGATTTCCATGGGTTTTAGTATGGATATCTTGAAAGAAGGTCTGCCCTGTATGAATTAATTTATATGGGAAGAGGTAGAAAAACCAAATACGCATCAAGTTCAAATGGGTAGGACCTACAAGTATTCGTCTTCCAGTAAATCGCATAGACTTTGATCTAAATACTTTTATTCCCCTTTTATTTTCTTTTTTATTACCTTATTTACCTTATGCAGTTTTTTTCTCCTAAGATGATCATCATAAATTGCTTCATAATTCTTATGCAGACCTAATATATCTTTAATAGACTCAGAAAATTCATCTTCGTATTTCAGCATATCTATGAAATAAATACTGAAACAGCCAAAGAATTCGTCACTGCATTCCTTATCTACAAATTCAGAGTACTTATAAGGTATTTTATAAGTGTCAAATACAAGTTCATACCATTTAATACTATCCGGTGCGATATAGGAATAGGATAAATCTCCAAAATCTTCATCAATTGATGAGCTAAGATCACGTGGAAAATTTGTAAGAATCCAGTCGCCGGTAATTGGTAATATTTTTTTCATAATAACTATTTGAAGCTTTTATATTGCATCTAATTAGATAACATCAAAGGTTGTAAAAATTGCAGTAAATTCACTCTATTTACTATAAAGATTCAAGGAATTCTTCCATAATACTTCAAGAAACCTGATTATCCATTACTAATCTTTCCCAATTCCTATATACTTCCTTTGTATGATCATTAAGGTCTTTTAACTGGTTGATCAGAAGAGGAAAATCATCAGCATTTTTCAGGATGTCTATAAATTTAAATGAATAATAGAACCAACATTTAAAATTTTCACCAAGTTCACCATTATTATCTTCGGCAAGCACGTAATTTATGTCGTAAGAATCAAATACTAGTTCAATCCATCTGCGATCTTCTATTGAAACATAAGAAAATAATATATCACCATAGATTCCTTCAAATGATGAACTGATTGTGTTGGTGAATTCTGAAAAAATCCAATCTGCAGTTATTCGGAAATCCATTTTTGAAGTTTTTTAGTTATATATAAATATCTCTTATCTCACTCTTTTACTAAATCTTAAGACATCTATTATATCATCATTACATGTGTTGATAAGTCAAAATGGAGATCAATAATCTATATTCCAGACACCACAATTTATTCTCAATGATCTTCCCTTAAAGTATTTACAAACCTTTCTAATTCCTTTTGGGAGACTCGAATATCCCCATTATCAGTTTTGTAAGCTACCAGTCTCCCTGATTTGATGTAGTTACGTACTGTGGCAGGCGTTCTGCCTAAGATTTCACCAACCTCAGGAGTTGATAGATCATGAAGTGGATGAGTACTTTTCAATTGCTGTTGAACCGAATATTTCTTTTCCATTTTTTTAAAGTACAACTCATATTCTCTCTTCATAATTATACTTTTAACCTCCAATAAAACCGATTCAGCCTGCCCTATTGAAAGCTCCTCATCTGTGGAAATGGAATCCAAATACATTTCAATGTTTGGAAAACTAAAGAACCTGAATAATTCATCATTGTTGATCATTTAATAATTGATTGCTTTTTGACTACACCGGAGTATTCTTTTCCTCTATTTTAATATTAAAGACACTAGATCTTTCTCCTTCTTCATAATATATTTCATATGGTTCAATCGACTTGGGATCTGTTTGTCCAATGTCATGTTGGATCTCCATATCGGTTAAACCATGTTTAATCTTAGCTACCGAAACATATGATCTTCTTGCAGTATGTGTTTTGACAAGTTCGTACCTGCACTTGAACTCCTTCTTTTCAACTCCCAGGTAGTATTTGATGACCGGAAATCCTTCAAGTTTGTATCCTATATCGTCACTTTTGAAGGTTTTTTTATAGTATGGGAAGAACTGTTTAAAGACTAGCTTAAGGTATTCGTTATATTTCTGGTTTGATATGGACCTTCCAGAGTCTGATCTTTTCATAAGATCAATCGTAGTATCATCAATTTTAATATTGTACTGGTGTCTGGTTTTTTGCTGTCTTACAAATACCTGACCATCAAAAATATTATTGACATTAAGTTTATGAAGATCCGAATGTCGTGTTCCTTTTATTGTTTGAAGAAGAAATAGATTTTTTACCCGTTCAAGTGACTTGGAATTGATAGTTTTAACTACTTCTCCCTTTTTATTGGTAATATGGCCATCAGATAATCTGAAATTGGTCAAAATTTCAATTTCGTGATGCGAAAGGACAATCTCCTTGTTTACATAGGTTGAAATATTAAGCTCTTCTGATGCAACATGGATATTATCAATAATGCCGTCTCTATCGTAATCGGAGATCTGATATTTTTTTATCTGTCTGATTGATGAAGCAATAGAATAAGATAGCTTTTTAAGTCCATTGTCACATAAAGCTAGCTTTCTTTCAATTTTACCATTGAACCTGAATTCAAGTGGCATAGAAAGGAAAGTAAAGAACTCCTTAAAAAATTCAACACTTAGGGATGTAAAATAGATCTTCTTCTCTCCCATATTTTTATATTTCATGAACATTCTAAGATGATGATCAAGAGTTTTATACTGCTTTGTATCCTTCGATTGCGACTTCCTCTCTATAAAAATTGACAGACAATGAATGAAATCCTGAGATTGATCCTGAAGTGTCCCGGAACTAAATTTCAGATATGATTCCAATTCTGATTTGGTTGGGTATTTTTTAAAGGCAGAAAAAAACCTGTTGATCAGATTGTCAAACTTACCAAGTTCACCAACAATATGATCATTAAATATTTCATAATTAGGAACATTAGAAGGTAACTTCTGTTTTCTTTTAAAGAATTCTACCTGTGTTGTGTTTAATTTTGGTAATGATACTCCTGTTGATTTCAGAAAAGTACCATCCTTACAATACTGGATTAAAATAATGTATGAACCATTTTTATTTTTTTTAAGACTAAATAATCCCTGTTTATCCATTTTTTCACTACCTTTTTTAATTTATATCCCTCTTTCGTGATTAAGTTGAATCGAAGCTGAAATAATCTTCATCTTCATCAAGAAAAAAACAAAATCCAGAAAAAATGGAGGCAAGAAAAACAGATAATCTATTCTATATGTGTAATTTAGAAATTATGGGAAATAATGAGAGATAACTAAAAACTCCCGCCAGCTCCACGATCAAGCAAGCGCTGCCACCGCCTTCGGGCGGTGGTTTTGTTTTTATGAGAAGCGTTGAGAGCTCGCTCTCAAAAGCGAACATAAAAACAAAACAAACATTTGCCGCCAGGCAAATGGCAGCGCTTATTTGCAGGACTGGAGCTTAGGGATCATCAAAGGTACCCCCGCCATCAAGAAGTAACGGATAACACAATAAGCTGCGAGGTACACATGGAGGTAAATGTGAAGGTCGATTATTTTGCGCATTTGGGAAAATTATTTCCCTATCCTGAAGGCAGGAAATTATTATCTTTGCATTATGAAAGCTTACAATAAAATAATAAAGATAAACCCTGACAGGAGATTTGGGAAGCCCTGCATACGGAACACAAGGATTACTGTATTTGATATTCTTGGTTGGCTCGGCTCAGGTATGACCTATGATGAAGTGCTTTCTGATTATCCGGAATTAACCAGAGAAGATATTAAAGCTTGCTTGATGTTCGCCTCCGACAGAGAACGTAAACTTCAGACTCTTTGATGAAATTGCTTCTTGACTCGAATTGATTAAAACTTTTTTGACTGATGCTAATTATAGAGAGATTGGTTGTCTAGAGATTAATTCTAATTAAAACAGCCAATTGAATTATAGCATTAGTCTGGATATGTATCACTTACAGGTTTTTCAGTTTAATCAGAATCAATAAATCCTGTTCTAAAAAGTTCGACTTTTGTCCCGCCAGCTGTTACTATCTCATTTGGCTGGTGATGACCCACGGGTTAAAACGGAGGTACCAATTTGGCACCTCCAAACCTGATATCACAAATTGTGACCTCAAGATTTATAATTAAATTTACAAACTTAATACGAAAGTATGTCAAAAAAAGACACTCTGATAATGATCCCCGATGAAGTAGTAATGAGTAGGATATACGTGATCAGGGATGTGAATGTAATGATCGACAGAGATCTGGCCGAACTCTATGGGGTTGAGACAAAATACCTGAAACGGCAGGTAAAAAGAAACATAATAAGGTTCCCCGAAGATTTTATGTTCGAGCTTACCGATCAGGAATTTAAAGAATGGAGGAGCCAATTTGTCACCTCCAATGAAGATAGAATGGGACTTCGTTATGCACCATTCGCATTTACAGAGGATGGAGTAGCGCAGCTTTCCACAGTATTAAATAGTGAAAGGGCGATTAAAGTAAATCTTCAGATCATCCGGATGTTCAGTAAACTTCGCCGATTGACACTAACACATAAGGATATATTACGTAAGCTGGAAGAGCTGGAAAGGAATGATATGGAACATGACAGTAAAATAGAACTCATTTTTGAATATCTCAAACAATTAGAAGCTTCCAGGCAACAGGAACTCGAACAAAAGACCCGAAAGCCAATTGGCTTTAAGACTCAAGATAAAAACAAAGACTAATCCCAGCTGTTGGATAATGTATTAATATTTAGGCTCAATCCACTTTTCTTTCGGATGATATTTACTTTCAGCTGCCCAACGTATTCCGCGTTTTTGAATTTCAAGTACTTCAGGAACTTTAAAATCGGTCATTACATGTCCAAGGGAAGAATAAAATACCCTGCCATTTCCGTAATATTTTTTCCAGGTGACAGGTATTACACATCCTTCAATCCATGGCGCATATTTGCCGTTAAAGGTTGTAGTTACCAGGACTTTTACATTTGGATCAACTTGCATATAGTATTGTTCGGAATGCATATCGAAATCCTTCAATCCACTTGTAACAGGGTCATCTTGATTTGTTATTTTGACCTTGTAGTCGATTACTCCACCGGGATGAGCAACCCATTGGCCTCCAACCATAAACTGGTATTCAACATTATCCCTGAACGAATCTCCAAGTCCTCCGTGCCAGCCAGCCAGCCCAACTCCTCTTTTTATTGCTTTAAGAAGCCCGGCTTCCTGTGGTCCGGTTATTTTCCCCATTGTCCATGTTTGAACAATAAGATCGAGAGAGTCCATTAATGCTGCATTAAGATATGAATCGAGGTTATCAGAAACAACCACCTCTGCCCCTTCAGATTTCATCCATGGAACAAAAACATCTACTGATTGCTGTGCTTCGTGTCCTTTCCATCCACCCCATACGAATAACACTTTTTTCCCTTTTAAAGTCGGAACCGGAGCATTTTTGTCTGGTTGGGCAAGCAGGTTTTGAGATAAAAGAATAGAACCAGCAATAGCGGCAATAGCTGTCAGAATGAATTTTCGTCTGGATGGAGTTCTCATGATATTTCAGTTTTAATGCCTAAAGTTAATAATAATAGAGTTAATCATATTTAATTTTTGGCAACACAACAGCAAAAAAATTGACACAGAAAGGGAAATTATAAATATCTCTTAATTTTACATTCACTGATCTCAAAGCATAGCGCTAAGCCTTTGGGAATCTAACAAAACATATTATGGGAAAACAATACCTGGCTTTTTTATCGATTCTTTCAGCAACAATACTTTATGGTAAGGCGACACTGGCTCAATTGCCCTCAGTTGAAATCTACCAGTTATGGGAGGTGGAAGTTAAGAACTATAAAACATACACTGACCCGCTGCGCGATGTTACTTTGAGAGTGAAGCTGACCTCCCGGGAAGGCCTTGTTTACAATCATTCAGGCTTTTACGATGGAAACAATACGTGGAAGATACGTTTCAGCCCCGATGAATATGCCGAATGGACCTACGAATACTGGTTTACCGACGATCAAAAGAAAACTTCAGGCCAGTTTAACTGCATTCCTACCAGCAAATCCGCAAGAGTATTGAAAAATGCCTTCAACCCTTTTTGGTTAGGACAAGGCCGACAGCCCAAAACCTTGTTTAAAAGCTTTCATGCTGGTGACCGTTTTTTTGCTGCCAACTGGGACGATCCCGCAAATCCGAACGATGGAAATGCCCGGACACTTTTTCTTGATTGGGCCGTAAAAAACGGGTATAACATGCTGAGCATTGCCAGTTGCTTTACCAATCGTAATGCACCTGGACGCGGAAAAGGATGGGACACTCCCCAAATGTGGCCTGTAAATCCGGCAGAATACAGTAAAGCCGAGGCTATTATGAATGAGCTGAAAGACAGGGGCATTGCTGTTTTCCCTTTTGCCGGAATCTTTGGACAAGATGGCGATTGGCCTGTAAACTGGAATGACCAGCAACTATATATCCGCTACTTTCTGGCTCGTTTTGGCCATTATCCCAACCTGATACTTAACATTGCCGGACCGGAACCATTCTGGGCCGAAAAAGGATTTAAAAATGCTCTGCTTCTGAACGACATCAAGCGTATTGGCGCATTTATCGACAGTGTTGATGTTCATAACCATATAATTACTGTTCACAATGAAACGAGGGCAAGTCAGTTTGGGTGCCCGTTTATCGACGAGCCGTGGTGCGATATGGCGACTATTCAAGGCCCGAAAACAAGAAATTCAGAAATACTCTTTTCAGGATTGAGTATGAACCACCGGCCAACCAAAACGAGCTATGCCAGCGAAACATTATGGACCGGGAATGTTTATCATCCTGCATATACAAACGACAGGATCAGAAAAAACACTTACACGATCCTGTTTTCCGGAAGCATATTGAATTTCGCCGACAACAATGGTGTTTCATCAACCGGGTTCTCAGGCACGATGGATTTGAAGGATGTAAATCAGGAGAAACACGATATTGTCAGCGCAGTTCACAACTGGTTTGCATCCATCCCATTTAACCAGATGACTACCCGTCAGGATCTGGTCAGACAAGGCTACTGCCTTGCTAAAGAAGGGGAAGAATACTACATCTACATGGATACCCTTGGCAAACTTGAACTTTATCTCGATTACCCTTATCCGTTTCAAACAGAATGGATCAACGCGAAAAACCCCTCTGATGTACGGAAAGGCAAAAATGTAATTCCACCAACCAATTTGCAGCACAGCACTTTTGAAACACCTTCGGATGGCGATGACTGGATCCTGCATGTTTATGCCGCGCGTCCGACCGTGGTGGCACAGGGTAACTTCCCCGATTTGGCTGTCGATCAGCAAGGCAACATTCACCTTGCTTACAATCGCTCAGGATTAATGTACCGCAACAAATCCTTTCGTTATGAAATTTCAGAATGCAATTTTCTGTATCAGAAAATACTGTTTGTCTTTTAAATTTTCTGATAATCCAATTTCAACCGGTTTTTCCCATTTTTTATCAAAAAGCTGTATTGCCAGAGTATATTCACCCTTAGGTTTTTGGGCGAGTGTTATCGTGTATGTTTCAGTTGAGACCTCCCCAGACATCCATTTTTTGTTACCGGAATCTTCAATTATAAATTCGATTGATTCCAAATTGCCATCTGCCGGAATAAGTTTTCCTCTTAACTGATAAGAGGTGTAAGCTGGTGCAACACCTTTATTCAGCCATTCTATTTCGAATGATAGTTTACGTCCTTTATTTTGTGTTATGTTTATTGATTTTGGAAAATACCAGTAACCACACATATTCAGCATTTCTCTTGTAAACTCAGGATTGTCGGTTAGCCATTCGCCCAGATAACCATGAAAACCGACATAAGTTGGCCGGATTAATTTTACTGCATTGCGAAAAACATCTGCTCCGCTTACCTTGATATTCGGGAATCATTCCTGCTCCGTTTTTACCAGGCCAGTATCCGTTACTTTTTACTTTTCCATAATGTTCCAAGTTCAAAAACTGTTGGTCTGATTTTGTAAATCTCCGCAAAAAACTCCGGGTGCCTGACTGTCCAGGTGGTAAGATCGTTCTGCATATAACCCTGAACCATCGGACTGTCGTCGCGCAACGAGAATCCATTTTCAAGAGCATAAGTCAGTAACTCCTTTTTCTCTGTCATCCGATTTTGTCGAAGCCAGCAAATCGTCGGTTACGATCAACTGTGAGTTCTTGTAATGCTTTAAATAAAGGTTTATATGTGTTTTAACCTCATTGAATGTAGGCGGAATCCGGGTTGAACTCCAGGTATGACCTTCGCCCCAATCACCAATACTGCCAACATCGATATACCTCACCCAGGGCTTGCCATCATATTTTTCATGCAAAAGCCTTGTGGAAATTATCGAGTTTTTCGAGATAAACCGGATCATCCCAATCGGGAGTCCACGATGCACTTCCAAATTCAGGACGATCAATTCCTTTGGCTCCGGCCTGAACAACCCAGTAAGGTGTTGCGTACCTAATCCCGTTTATTTCCTTAGGAACACTGCCCGGAGCATTGCCGGTTTCCTTGCACGAAATCCGGAAAGAAATCTTATAACCCATTGGTACATATTTATCCACCAGATCATCAATATATGACCAGTCGAATTTTCCTTCTTCAGGCTCCAGGTAGGCCCAGGCCAGGCGCAGATAAAGATGATCCATCCCCGGAAAACCGGTTAAATCTTTCTCATCCTGGATAAGGTATTTATTGATACCATTATCGAGCATGTGATGATACCAGCCTTTATCAGGATTAATAAGCGGCCGGATGGTATCCCAATTATTGACTAAATCTGCTTTTTGTGCTGAAAGGTTGCTGCTTGTTGAAAAAGAAAACAGAAGCCAGACTGTCAGTGCAAGCAATGTTCTGTTCATTTTACTTTATTATAAATGTTAGTAATACGATAAGGATCTAAAAATTCTTTATGATGTTTAAATGATCGAGAAGTACAAATCCCTCCGGAGATATTCCGATTTTATTTTCACCCTTTTCAAGTTTTACTGTAACACGTTCCCAGGCCCAGCTTCCTGCATTTCCCGTGTTCCAGAATTCGATATCACAGGCCTTTACACCGTTGACCTCGACCGGAGAGATAAAAATCTGTTCACGCTTAAGTGTATACCTGAATTCGAGGATATAGCTACCTGATTCAGGAGCGTTATATGTCCATTTCACCTGATGTCTGGCATCGCCTACTTTGGTTTCCAGGTAACCTGTTCCGGTAAAACCTGTCAGTTCAGACTTTAAACCCGAGATCTTAAAATCAGCAGCCTCCGCTTCCAGAATGGTTCCTCCTGCAGTAGCTTGCATCGATGGCAGATTTGCCTGTAGCTCCATTCGCGATAACATCGAACAATGACCAGTTGAAATTCTCTCTCCAATCAACATACCCTACACGATTGGTCCACAACGGATTATAATAATTTGCCAATCCACTTGCCGCATAATGTCTCCAGTAACCGGCTGAGGTATTCAATTCTTCAATCGCTTTATTATACCATTCCCTTTGCAGCGTTTCCCTGAAAAGGGAGAGGTAAGTTGCACCACGGATTTTATGACCATAATTCTTCCCAAGTCGGGCCATTGTTTTAATATCATCAATTGTTATGCGCAATTCCTTATTCATCTCCTGACTCTGTGCATCAGCCCATTTAAGAGCCTTTTCAGAATTCTGAATGATCTTATCGGCTACCTGCAATGGTGTTTCTCCTTCGATTTTTGATCCGCTTACAAAAGCTTTTGTATAGCTGGGAATAGAAATGTAGCCGGTACCTTTATGAGGGGGAAGGGTAATAAACCGGTTTACATCGTGGTAACCCGAAGGAGTGTTTGCAATATTCGGGGTTGATTGGCCGGATTCGATATACCATTGAAAATCGAGTGCTCCCCAGTGAAAACCGGTAACCAAAGGGTATATCATTGATGCACTTTGCCAGGCATCGAACATTTCCTGTGCATTCACACCAGGGAAGCGCGATTGAATAATATCGACAAAGCGATCGTTGCTCATATCGGGATTATACCCCAGCCTGCCCCAGCACATCCACTGATACCAATGCTTGACAATTTCAAGTTCACGAGGACCATCAGGATATTTGTCAAGGAATTCTCTGCCCCACACATACTGGTCGGAACCATAATAAAAACCTTCTGATACGTCATATGGTATATTTTTTATGAAATCCCTTACAAAATCGGGTGCCCCCCATCTGAAATAGAAATTATCATCGTTACGGAGAGTCCACAATGTTTTCAGGTCTTCGCCCTGAATATCCTTTACAAACTCCTGATGAAAAACCTGATTAACAGAGCTGTAAACATGTGCCTGAGCATACTTGAAACTGAAAACAAAGTTGATGTTTTCATTCTTCATCACATCTTTAAAAATAGAGGTGATTTCCTTCGCCTGTGTCTGATGCTGACGGTGAATAAAGTCAATTTTTCGACCGGGTTGTTCCTTCAGTGCATCAAGAACTCCTTGTCCGTAGGTCGCATATGCCCACTCTTCTTTTTGAGTTGCTGTATAGTCGTACATATTCTCACCGGTTGTAAGTCCGATTCCGGCCAGATCGGGGTAAGTCAGCACCATCTGCTTCATGCTTTTTCGAAAATAGTCTGTTGTAACAGGATTATCGGGTTTGTCGGTAATGCCATATTTCCCGTCTATTCCATAAACAAATATGTTCCAGGTTACAACATAGAATCTTACATTTCGTTGTTTGCCGTAGGCCATTACTTTGCGCCAGAATTCAATTTTCTCTTCAATAGTCATTTTTTTGAGCACTTCATAGCTCTTCATAATCTCAGGCGCGTCGAAGCCCCAGCCGTTCAGTGAATAGTTCTCTTTCCATTCTCCTGTACTCTTCCGGACATCACTCAACGCAACATCGGGATAATCAGGCACTTTTACCATCGATGGAAACGGATGCATGTTCCACAGCGAAATGAGGTTGTAACGGTAACGGGCCAGATTATCGATATACTCTTTCCAGAACTCAAAATTCCACATTTCGGCCATGTTATTCTGGGCTGCGTCACTGGGTTCAGTATAAGTCGGACTGCGCATATCGAGCGGAATGTTAAACTTTGTTCCCCGTACCTTCATGTATGGATTCTGCAACTGGTTTTGCACAGCATCGATTCCCCTAACTTTAATAATTTCAGCCACTTCAAGGCCACCATACATAGTCCCGGCCTCATCATATCCCAATACATAAATTGTTTTTTGACTATTTCCGGTTATATGAATTATGAAACCTTCAGCTTTTAATTCGGCAACATTTTTAATACCAGCCTTTTTAATAATGCCTGAAGCAACTTTTTCATTTAAACTGATCAAAACAATATTCGCCTGATCAGCCTTCATCTTTCCTGTTTCAGAATTTGAATAAGTGGTATAACCAATTCCTTTCTCTTTGAATACCTGCTCTATTTCACTTAGATGCAAATTGTACCCTGCCTGATTCTTTATCTGAATACAGACCGATATTCTGTGCATTTGCAGTATAGAAATGATGACTGCTAAAAGTAAAAGCATTAATGTCTTCATATATTTCAGTTTAATCGCTACTTGGAATGATGTATTTATATTCATGTCAAAATATTCAAAAACACGATTTTCTGTGCATTTGCAGTAATAAATAATGCAGTAAAAAGCAGAAGCATTAATGTTTTCATGTATGATAATTCAGTTACTTGAATTTTCGTAAATAATCATGCTTTCTTCTCACATGACATTTTGAACCACATAAGCCATCCTTACCGTAATCCTTCCATGTACAGGTTTTGCAGGGATTTACAATAAAGTGCTTGAATTTAATGTACACTCCATACAAAATGACGCCAGACAATACAATTCCAAACGGCCAGTGCCATACAGGTATTTGTGCAGACATACCGGCTGTTCCAATGCCTTCTCCAAATATTAACGGAACACAGCATTGCTGAACAACAAGTTCTCCCTGAACACGGTATGCATGATACTGATAATCGGGAAACACCAGCTGATCGGTAACCAGTCCGGCCGTAAGAGCCAGTATAAAAAGAGATATTGTATAGTAAACAGCAGGTTTTAGCCCCATTGATGTTCTGATGGCATTTAACTCGCCCAGGTTGGTTGCCGGTCCTGCAATCATATAGGCAATCGCAGCACCCGGGGTGGCCCCCAGGAGTAAGAGTCCCTGAACAACAGGTACAGAAGGGATACTGCATGCATATACAGGTATCCCCAGCAAAATTACGTAAAACAGAGTATAAACATCCTGTTGCCCAAGCCAGGAAGAGATCCATTCCATTGGAAGAAAAGTAAGTAACAAAGCGGCAATGCTTAATCCTATTGTTATATCAACACTTACACTTGCGCCTAAATCGAAAAAAGACCATTTTAATGTTTGTAACAGCTTATTTTCCGACTGCCTTTTTGCATCGCTATCAGGACTGTACTGATAGTCGCAACTATCTTGTTGATTTGAAACCTTTGTGGTCATCAGGAGCCGATTGCCAAACAATCCAATAGCATAAGCGCCCAGGATGGCTGCAAGAATAAAAGTAACCGTCAGCTTAACCCCAAGAAGAGAGAGAGAGAGTGCGACCAGAACAGGCGAAATTATCGGAGTGGAAGTCATAAATGCTAAAATATTCCCGATGGCCGCCCCACTCCTGATACAATCCGATTCCTAAAGGAATTGTTCCACAGGAACATAATGGCAAAATGCTTCCGATGCCTCACAGATTTTAATAATGATACTTGGAGTATTGCCACCCAGGTGTTTTTGAAGAATGTTTTGAGGGACCCAAAACTTCAGTATGCCTGCAATAAAAAAACCTAATACCACATAAGGAGCAGACTCAAGTAAGGTATTGAATAAAGGTATCGATCATATCTTTATTGCTGCATTCTGGCACTCGCATTTTCAATGAATAAATGCAGCTTCAAATGGTTTAGAAATATCTATTCTAAAAATACCTGAAACTGTTGCTTTAGCATCGATCATCTCAATCCTGCTGAGTATCAAGGGCTCCGCTAAATTGATCCGTATTGTCCACCGCATTGCAACATCCGGTTGCAAAACACATGCCTCGGCCAGACCAAGAGACGGCAGCAAGAAGAAATAATGCACCCTCGTTGTCGCTATTGTCTAATCATTTCACACCCGTTTCCCCTGAAAACCATGGCACCGGCCAGTTTTAATTCTTTCCCTTCCTTGTCTCTGATTTCTTTCGGAATTGAAGAAGCTGGCCGACTGCCCGTCAATAATGGTTGCCCTTACCTTATAAAAAGGATCCCAGTTTCCTGATATTTCATCTGTCTGGCAGATTATCAAGAGTGTGGCATACTTCTTACCCCTCCGTTTTAACTTTACTCATCTCAATAAAGTATAAAGCAGTCACCAGGCAAATTACAAAAAGGATAATCAGCCAGTTTCTCTTCATGATCAGGCTATTTGATATGGATCAATCTTCCAGGAGATGCTGTTTCCTGAGCCGGATTGTCTAATTGTACGCGGCCAGCCCGGCATCTGTTCAGCTCCTTTTTTTGTTACATCAGTAAACCTGTCCCAGCTTTCGAAAGTCACACTCTTTTCCGCTTTGTTGAAACGGACAATTCCAAAACCATCACGAAGCAAATCCGTTATCTACAACGTTTGCATAGGCATGCATTGTAATCTTATTGCCCAGACCATCCTTGTAATCCCCTGTAAAGGGAAGCGGGTTCTTAGGATCTTTATTATTACCCGACTTTTCATCAAGCGGATGCCACCATCTTTTGTAAATCGTTATTTACTACAAGCCGGAGCCACAAATGCAAACGGGCCATCCCTGTAATCATCTATCCCATGCTGAACCAGAGTAGCTATATGCTGATCTCCGGCCAAATGCATGGCACCTGCGGCTTTTATGGCACGCAGTGCCTCGTTTCTTCCTGCTTTGCGGCCAGCCATTGCAGTCAAGGTCGGCGTGCAGATAGTTTTCAAAAGTTCCGTGCCTGTGCGCACCACCGCAAAAACCAGTCTGTGAAAGAACTGCCTTCATAGAAACTCCATCATACTTTTTCCCCCATTCATTTAAGAAAGTAAGCTGACGATCGCCAAGCAAGGTCCAAGCCTTTAAGATCAATTGATTTCAGGATCGTATTCAGGGTTCCGAATATGGTCGGGTCGTGGTCCCTGTTGTGGAACTTTTCCAGCCGGCCCGCTTTTAAACTTACGGTCTTCGATAATTGCAAAATCAATACCTCCGATATTTAAACTGGTATAATATACTCCGATTCCCTGCAGTAAAGGTGTCGGATCATAGGCATCAGGCAAATGAGCCGTCTGGCAACGCTCAACCATTTTGACATATTCGTGATGATAAAAATACCCGCCATCGTCACCGGCTGGTGAAGCAGATATTTTTCCTCCTTCACCCCAAAGATTGCCGTGACCTACATCATGATCATCAGGAATTGTTATACATGGACGTTCTCTGAAACAACTCGCGAAACTGAAGCCCGAACAACAACCATGCTGCTGTATGTTCTGTGATGATCGTAGCTTTGATCGCCTGCAAAAAACACCAGATCGGGATTAAAGTGATTTACATTACGGGTGTATTCCTCGCGCAATGCTCCTGTCTTTGTTTGAATTACAATTTAATGAGGCCACAACTATTTCATCTTTATCAACTGGTTTTTTCCGGATTAAGCCTTCAAAAGCTGCACTGCTGCCATGACGCAAACGATAAGGAACGTCCTTTGTTTCGTCCCAGTTTTCAATCCTGAACAGCGCCGACCAGCCGATATCATTCACGTTTTGCCCTGGCAATCTCTTCCCAGTTACCGTTCTTTTTAAGTTCCAGTCGCACTTCACGTGTTTCACCCGGGTAAAGAGGAAAAAGCTGGGCACGTCATTTTCATCACCTTATTCTGAGTGGTATATATCCCAAAACAGATTTCAAAGTATTAATTTCATTCCGGTAATTGCTTATTTCCTCTGATTAATATATTAAAAGTACTGAATCAAATTATTATTTACCGCTATGAATAAGATATTTAAAAAGGCTTTCGCATTAATCAGTGTTTTTGTTTTATCACTTGCAATAATAGGATACATAACTCAAACAGGTAATTCATTAAAGGAAGAGTTTAAAAATCCTCCGGAAACCTCAAAACCGGGAGTTTACTGGTATTTTATGGATGGGAATTTGTCGCGCGGGGAGATGACGAAAGATCTGGAATCGATGAAGGAAGCGGGGATCTCCAACCTTATTTTTCTGGAAGTAGGGATTGGAGTTCCGCGCGGCCCGGTTGATTTCATGAGCGAAGAATGGCAGGATTTATTTGTACACGCTGTGAGAGAAGCAGAACGTTTGGGAATAAAAATACTGCTTGGCGCAGGCCCGGGTTGGTGCGGCAGTGGCGGTCCATGGGTAAAACCGGAAGAATCGATGAAACATCTGGTTTTTAGTGAAACCGAAATTGAGGGTAAGAAGAAAGTAAATATTGAGCTTCCAATACCGGAGCAACGAAGTACTGTATGGCACAAAATGAAAGATCCGTATTACGAAGATGTTGCAGTTTATGCCATTCCAAACCCGGCTGTTCCTGTTATTGCAGATATTAATGAGAAGGCGCTTTACGAGAGAGATCCTTATTCATCAAAACCAGATGTAAAACCTTATTTGCCGTCACTTGCCAGTTATGATGAACCGGAAAAAAGTAAAATTCTTAAGCATTCAGATATAGTTAATGTAACAAAATACCTGCAAACAGACGGGCATTTTGTATGGGAGGCTCCTGAAGGCACGTGGACAATTGTCCGGATGGGTAAAAGGGTAACCGGTGCCAGCACCCGTCCCTCGCCCGAGCCTGCAATTGGTCTTGAAAGCGATAAACTGAATGCCCGCGCATTTGAAAATCATCTTAAAAATTTTACGGATATTCTGCTTGAAAAAACTGCTCCCCGGAGAAAGGATGCCGGGTGGACAGGTTTTCACATCGATAGCTGGGAAAGCGGCGCACAAAACTGGACCGATGATCTGGTTGATGAATTCAAAAAAAGACGGAGATATGATCCGGAACCTTATTTTCTCGCTTATACCGGGCGCGCTGTTGAAAGTCTGGAAATCACCGAACGTTTTTTATGGGATCTGCGCCTTACCTGCCAGGAATTGCTGTTGGAGAATCATGCTGAATTTGCCCGCGATTATGCACATAAGAATGGTCTGGAACTAACAATCGAACCATACGATATGAATCCGGCCGGCGACCTCGATCTGGGCTCTGTTGCCGATGTGATTATGGCTGAATTCTGGAGCAAAAGGTTTGGTTACAAAACTGCTTATGCGGTAATTGAAGCCACATCCATTTCGCATATTAAAGGGCATCCCATAGTTGGTGCAGAGGTTTTTACATCGGATAACAACGAAGCATGGCAGGAGTACCCCTGGTCGATGAAAGACCAGAGTGACTGGGCGCTTGCACACGGGATTAACCGTTTTGTATACCACACTTTCGCCCATAAACCTTTAGGAGATGAATACCGCCCGGGAATGACAATGGGACCTTACGGAGTGCACTGGGATCGCGGTCAGACGTGGTGGCCAATGGTTGATGCCTACCATAGTTATATAAGCCGCTGCTCGCACATGATGCAGCAGGGCCAGTCCGTTTCAGATATTCTTTACCTGACACCCGAAGGTGCACCAATGGTTTTTACCCCTCCGGCTGATGCCCTTGAAGAAAACGGTGCAATCCCCGATAAAAAAGGGTACGGATTTGATGCCTGTTCACCAAAAATGCTGATTGAAAGAGCAAGTGTAGAAAACGGGAAGATTGTTTTCCCCGGAGCATCTTCGTACGAAATAATGGTATTGCCAAATTTCGAAACCATGACTCCTGACTTACTAAAAACAATTATCACTCTTGGTTGAAAAAGGTGCAAAAGTTATTGGAAAGCCTCCTGTAAAATCTCCGGGTTTAGTTGATTATCCTAATTGTGATTATGAAGTGGAGGAATTAGCCAGGAAACTCTGGGGCTCACTTAAAACACCCGATAATGAAAGCAAAATAAAATATGGCAAGGGTTCAGTTTATTGGGGAGGCGAACTGCATAAGCTGTCCTCAGTGCGAATTATATCCTTCCTATAAAAACACCAGAGAAATTTTATCTGAATTGAATATCCCTTCAGATTTTAAGTCGGCCGGCAACACAATTCGTTTTGGACATCGCAGAACGAGTGACAAGGATATTTATTTCATCGCAAACCGGACTAATGAATTTCAAAAAACAGCATGTACTTTCCGTGCAACCGGTGAGCCCGAACTATGGATGGGCACTACCGGAGAAACCACGGAAAATCACCAATTATTCCGTTAAAAATGGATTGACTACAATCCCGATTGAATTCTTCCCCTATGAAAGTTTCTTTGTTACTTTTTCAGGAAATGAAGGGAATCCGGCATCAAATCAAAAGGATAACAACTTTCCTGTTTTTGCAGAAGTCCAGGACAATTGAAGGTGCGTGGGATGTTTCGTTCAATTCAAAATTTGGCGGACCAGAGAAGATAAGATTTGATGAACTTCTCGATTGGACAAAGCACGAAATGCGCGGTATTAAATACTACTCAGGAATTGCTACATACAAAAAGAGCATTGAGATTGATAAGCTTCCGGACAAAAAGTATTATATAGACCTGGGTGCAGTAAACGACATTGCACGAGTAAAACTAAACGGAAAAGATATGGGTGTAATCTGGTGTGCTCCGTGGCGGATTGACATTTCGGAGGCACTGAAAGAAGGGGAAAATGAATTGGAGATTGAAGTTGCCAACCGTTGGATAAACCGTTTGCTGGGCGACCGGCAGGAGCCCGATGCAAATGTGCGGACAGTAAAATTCGAAAACGGATTAATGGGTGGACAGGAATTTACTGCGGGACGGTATACATTTACCACCAAACAAGCTATGGGCTCATTTAAATTTACCGGGCCGTTGCCTTCCGGCCTGCTGGGACCAGTTCGTATAATGAAAGCTGATAAATAGAAACATAATTCAAAAAAACAAAATAATGCTAAGGCTATAGAAATATGCTAAACCGTAGAAAATTCATTCAAAATTCCATTATAGCAGGAGGTGGTTGCTTTATTATTCCCTTGGGAGCATACGAGTTAGCTCAGAAAAATATTCCCGGCAATAGAATGACTCTCACTAATGAGGACTTATTTGCTCTTTTTAAAAATCCGCCTGCTAACTTCAAACCTTTTGTCCGCTGGTGGTGGAATGGAGATTGTATTGAAGCGGATGAGCTGAAAAGGGAACTTGATGTGATGAAAGCTGCCGGGATCGGCGGTGTGGAGATCAATCCTATTGCCCTGCCGGAAGGAGGCGAAACAAATGATTGTAAATGCTACGATTGGCTGAGCCCGGAATGGAATGAACGTGTAAAGCATACTGTTCAGATGGCCAGGCAGCGCGATATGGTTGTCGACCTGATAATGGGGTCGGGATGGCCCTTTGGCGGTGAGTTCCTGAAAGAAGATCAACTCCTTCAGGGAGTTGGAATTAAGAAGATAGAAATAAGCGGTCCTGACACCATAAAAATTGATATAAAGAAAGAATGGCAGCTTCCCGGCCGGAGTTTTGGTTCTTATACAAATCCGGAAGCACCTGCACCTGAACTCTTTTTCCTGCAAATGATCGCGCATGGTGCAGCCAGCCAGAAAAACCTGATTGACCTAAAGAGTGAAGTCACTGGCGATGGTATTCTTGCAATTGAGGTGCCGGAAGGGAAACATGATCTATATATCGGGACCAGGCAGAGTGCTTACAGAACTGTAATGCACGGCGCTCCAGGCTCCAGGGGACCGGTGGTAAACCATTACGATGCCGGCGATGTAAAAGCATATATGGACAAGCTGGCTGATGCACTTGAAGGCGAACTGGGTGGAAAACTCGGAGATCACATACGCTCACTGTTTTGCGATAGTATTGAACTGTCGGGGGCAAATATTACAGATGATTTTTTCGAAGAGTTTAAAAAACGAAGAGGGTACAACCTTGATCCCTTTATTCCATTGGTTTATTATCATCCATACGAAGGTTATACAGAAAAACTAAATTACCAGGAAGGATTCAATGAAGATATCAGAAGAGTACGCTACGATTTCAATAAAACGCTGGTTGAGCTTTTCCTCGAGCGCTTTACAACAACATTCCATAACTGGGCGAATGAACATGGCATGCAAAGCCGGTATCAGGCATACGGAATGCCCTGGTTGATGGGGATGCTCGATGGATACCGCATTGTGGATATCCCTGAAAGCAATAACTGGCTTTATTCTCCCGATGCCAAGTCTCATGGCTACTGGATATGGAATAAATACACATCCTCTGCAGCACATCTGACTGGTGCCAGAGTGGTAAGTAGTGAAGCAATGACAAACACACAGGGGGTGTTTCGCACCACACTCGATACGATTAAAAAGAACGATGATTTCAATTTTATCTCGGGCATCAATCATTCAATTTTACACGGGTATAATTATTCTCCCCCCGAAGCTGGTTTCCCCGGATGGGTGCGCTATGGAGCCTACTTCAGCGATCAGAATACCTGGTGGCCGTATTTCAAAAACTGGACCGATTACAACGCAAGACTTTCTTCCCTGTTTCAGAATTCCCTGCCTGTAACCGATATAGCTATTCTTACACCTGAGGCTGACATCTGGAAACAATGGGGACTGTTCAGGACACCATTTTACATGAATCCGTGGTACAATCACGATTTATGGGAGGGATTCAGTCGGATTGGGCTTGCCGCTGATTACATAAATGAGGGAGTTTTACAAAGAGCAGAGTTTGCTGAAGGAAAAATGAAGAGCGAGAAGGCAACTTACAGTCTGGTCATTGTATCCGGAGCAAGGTCAGTTTTACCTGAAACCGCAATTGCAATACACAGGCTGGCATCAAAGGGAATCAGGTTTCTGTTTGTTGATCACCTTCCCTCGGAGACACCTTCTTATCATGAAAAAGAGAAGGGCGATCAGCAGGTGCTGTCGCTGATGAAAGAAGTCGCTGCTTTTGAAAATGTTAAGGTTTATGATGCTCCTGAAAATGCAGGATCTGTAACCCGATGGGCTGCTGAAATAAAGGATAAGCTTGATTTGAAGACAAGCGTAGCGGTTGATCATGTAAATGAAAAACTCTACTTATTGAAGCATCATAATGGCGATAGCGAAATCTTCTTTTTTTCAAATCAGGACGAGACCGGGGGCCAGGTTTTTACTGCCTCATTTACGGGCAGGAATAAGAAAGCATGGCGCTGGGATCCGCAAAACGGAGAGCGTTCACTTCTACCGTTTGATCAGGAAGGGAATATTATTATCCGTCTGCAGCCACTTGAGTCGCTTGTTATTGTCCTGGAGGAGAATAAAAATGGAGAATCTGCAGAACAGCCTTATCCCAATGAAGATGCAGACATTATTATTGGCAACAAATGGCAACTTAATTTCAAACCTTTCAATGGTGATGCTTTTGAGATCAAAAGCGATAAATTGTTTGAGTTTGGCACCCATATGGACAAAAGAATAGCAACTTTTGCAGGGCAGGTCTATTACCAGACAAGCTTTGAACTGAGTGATGCTGACTGGGGGTTTCTCGATCTGGGAATTGAGAAGCACATTACAGAGGTAAAAATAAATGATATTAATCTGGGAGTACGCTGGTGGGGCAGGCACTTGTATCCAATACCCGGGAATACTCTGAAAAAAAGGAAAAACAACCTGCAAATCAAATACACAACAACTCTGGCCAATTATGCCAATTCCTTATCGGACAATAGAGCGGCCAAACAGTGGATTAACCTTAAAACTCCTGAAATAATGGGGCTTAAGGCCGATATAAAGTTGCTAAAAACGATCCTGCATATATAATTGGGGAGCTAAGGGCTGATTATCCCGGGTTATACCTTAACAAGATCTTATTTATTCTCAGTCTTAAATTCCCTGAAAGTACTTCCCGGCTCAACAAATGTGGGTATCAACCCGGGTAGTTCTTTTGAGAAACCCAGTCTTACACGGTCCTCCTGAATTCGTTTAATAAAGAAATCAGGATCTTCGGGGTCACCCGCCTCAGCAAGTAATTCATTCGTTTTATTATCGAGTGTTTTTGCCAATGCGGCATATTCCGGGTTATTCACCAGATTGTTAAACTGGTACGGGTCATTTTTATTATCGAACAGCATCCAGGGTTCTTTTGTACGCGATTTCCTGGCATAGGTATATTGTTTTGTGCGAACACCGCGCCAGGGTCCGGCGCCGCTGGTGGCCCAGGTAGATCCAATCCATATTGTTTTCATCAGAAGAACGGCATCCTGTAAATTTTCATCTTTTCCCATTGCCGCACCGCTGATATCTTTTCCATCTACTTCAGGACAGGGAAGTTTTGCCAGGGAAAAAATTGTTGGCATCAGATCGATGGGAGAAATAAGCGCATCGGTAACCAGACCAGCTTTAATTTTTGCGGGATAACGAATAATCAGTGGCACCGAGATCGATTCCTCATAAGGTAAATCCTTTTCGTGCTGGCGGTGCGACCCCAGGTTGTCGCCATGATCCGATGTAAAAACCAGGATTGTATTATCAAGCTGACCTGTCTTTTCAAGGGTTTTAACAATCTCGCCAAACAGATCGTCAAGTGTTGCTATGGAGGCATAATACCCGTGATACCATTTTCGCAGCTCTACGTTGTTTTTGTCGAGCATTACGTTAAGTCTATCCGTACGACTCTTTCTGTAAGAGTCGCCCAGGTATGTATCACATTCTTCATACAATTTTTGGGCTGCCGCAAAATCATCTGTGTTTTTCCGTAATACTATTTTATCAGGATCTATCCGGTCCATATATTCTTCAGGGGCATAATAGGGGTTGTGAGGCGGACCCCAAGAAAGGAAGAGGCAGAACGGGCCGGATCCTGCCATTTCATTTATATATCTGCATGCATCCGAAGCTTGTGAAACGGCATCATAATCCTTCCATACCCGTGGTTCCGTTTCGTCCTGGTAAAAATACGGCGAGGCGTTATAATTGTGAGTACATTCAAGTACACGCCAGTAATCAAACCCGCGCCACCTATCGGGCGGGATCCTGGTGGTCCTCCCGTACCCGTCGATGTGCCACTTGCCGATGTACCCGGTTTTATACCCCTCTTTTTTGCAAACCTCTGCAAAGTATGGAGTTGGATTACTCATAAAATGGTCGTTGGTAACCATGCCGTTTTTTACGATATGATTTCCGGTGAGTAACATGGCACGGTAAGGTGAAGAAATGGGGGCAGTACTGATTGCATTTGTGAACCTGACGCCCTCACAGGCAAGACGGTCGAAATTGGGTGTTTTTACTCCGGTGCCACCATAACAACCCATATCCATCGACCGGTACTGATCGGCAAATATGAATACAATATTTGGTTTCTCCTTTGTTTTTCCTTCCGGAGAGGTATTACCTGATCCTAGAACAACGACCGGAGTAAATAACAGAAGGAAGGATTGACTATTCATTCGGAAGCTTTCATAATAAAACCTTGTAATATACTAAAAACTAATACAAAATCACCTCCACCAGAAAAGAGATAGAAATAAACTACTTTCCTGACTCCCAGCTTTTAACAACTGAGACATGAACAGGCAGAAGGTACATTGTCGAAATAATTCTTCCTGCAACAAAGGAGAGAGCAGCAGCCACCACACCTGGCAGGTTAAGGATACTTGTGCCGATAAACAGAACAAGTACAATCACAACCAGTTCAATTGCAGTTGAAACCGATATCGGTCCTGTCTTGCCGCCGAGAACCAGTGTGGACCTTTGAAAACTCATGATTAAGGTAAGGGCCGGCAGCAGTATCATAATCTTAAGCGGCAAATATGAAAGATCGGCAAGTTCCTTTGTCAGTCCTGAAACGTTAACAAACCAAAGATCGGCAAGAGGGGTAAATGCCATTAAAGTGATAAGAAGAGTAACAACTGTTCCCATACTGATGGCAAAGCTACGCAGTATGTCGAAGTTATGCTTTCCCCTTCCCAGCAGGGCAATATTTACTTCCTGAAATGACAGCCCGACGCTTCTGAATATAAACACCAGGGAACCCACCACCGGAAGGACTGCCAGAGATTCAACTGCCAGATAGCTTCTGCTCAGGAAGAAGGTAACAAAAGGCTGGACACCCATTGATAAAACTGAGGTCATCGCAAGAGGAGCATAAAACCTTGTTACAGCCTTCAGGCTCAGATTTCTGTTTTCAGGATCCTCCCTGCCAAGAACTTCTTTAAGTGTTGCTGAAACCATCATCCTTGTTGCAAAGGCTTCGAGCAGCACAGCTGCAGATAGTGCAGCTGCCCCTACATATGCCCCCTGAATACCGGCAGAATAAAGGACAACACCTACGATGGCTATTACCGAAAACCTTATAAGCGTGCCATACGTAACCATCCTCGTCAGGCCCTTCCTGATCAGAAGTCCCTGGTAAAACCTCCTGTAGCCTATAGATGCCGACCATGGGATGAAAATAACAAGTGCCGTATAGGCAAGCCCTGCGACATTCTCAGGAACTTCCATGATGTCAATTGCAATAAAGTCAAAGACAGGCGGAATAAGAACTATCAGGTGTATTCCTGTAATTGCTGCATTAAGGATATCTGTGAATCTTTTAAGCTTCTTATATGAATTCCGGCCTGAAACCATAGCTGTTGAAGCACTTAAAAGCATAATTATCGGGGCTTCAATAAGCATTGCGAATGATCCCGCAATTCCGAATGCAGCAAGGTTGAACTTGGCATCATTTAGTCGTGCAATAAAAGCAAGGAGAAAAGGCTGCTCAAAAGCCATCAACAGCCATGTAAGGGCAAGGGGCCCCCAGAAAAGGAAGATCCTCCGGTTTGTTAGTCTTTCAGGTATTTCTGCATTCATGAGAGCGGCAAAGATAGAGATTTATTGCGGAGGAAAACCAGGATCTAAGTGTGAGTGAAGTGGAATAGCAATGAAGAAAAAATGAATGCAGTATTTATTCATTTAGTTTTGTATTTTTGGATGACACCGGAATATCTGCTGAATATGATTCTTAAACTGGCTTATGGCAAAACGGGCCTGGCAATCGAATTATCTGATAATTATAATATTGACATTATTGAACCTCGCTGGGTTAACAGTGTGGAAGATCAAAGTCTATCAGTAAGAGAAGCTTTAAACAAACCATACAAGAGCAAACCTCTAAAAGATATTGTCAGGAAAAATGATAAAGTGGCGATATTATTCAGTGATATAACAAGAGCAACGCCATATCATATAATCTTACCTGCCTTGCTTAATGAACTTAAAAATGTACCCGGCGAAAACATCAGTTTCTATTGTGCTACCGGGACTCACAGATCAGCCAGCGAACAGGAACTTATTAAAATCCTCGGAGAATCGATTGTTAAGAATTATAAGATCGTTCAGAACGACGCTGACAACGAAGAATCACACCAATATCTTGGTACAACTAATTCGGGAAATGAGGTTTTTATAAATAAGAAAGTCCTCGACTGCGACATAAAAATACTTACAGGTTTTATCGA
The DNA here is from genome assembly GCA_963765005.1 of uncultured Bacteroidales bacterium. Classification (GTDB taxonomy): domain Bacteria; phylum Bacteroidota; class Bacteroidia; order Bacteroidales; family VadinHA17; genus LD21. Next base: position 461,632 of record CAVXUP010000002.1, on the reverse strand, counting down.
ACCTCATTTCTTTGCAGGCTTTTCTGGCGGAGGCAAAGCATTGATCCCGGGAATGGCATCTGTTAAAACAATTAAATACAATCATTCGATTTCTCATCTGTCGCAGGCAAATGTCAACTGGGGAATTACTTATGGAAATCCTCTCTGGGAGGAGATGATAGAAGCAGCAGAATTTGTCCCCGGTCTGTTCCTGCTTAATATCACTATGAACAGGAATAAGGAGATAACAAAAGTTTTTGCAGGAGACTTACGAACTGCTCATATGGCCGGTTGCCAGTTTGCAAAAGATTCAGCAATGGCTCCTGTAGAAAAATTATATGATATAATAATTACGAGTAATTCAGGCTATCCGCTGGATTTAAACATTTACCAGACGGTGAAAGGAATGAGTGCGGCATCACAGGTATTGAAACCGGGGGGAAGTATAATAATGGCTGCCGAATGCTGGGATGGAATTCCTTCGGATAGTGATTATGAAACTATTCTGACTTCAGTAACCAGCCCAAAAGAACTAATGCATTTTATAGTTGAAAATGAAAACACTTTGAAGGACACATGGCAGATCTATTACCAGGCAATGATCCAGCAGAAGGCTGATGTTTATCTTTATAGCGATAAGCTTGAAGACGGAATAATTAAAAGAGCTCTTTTTAAACCTGTCAGGGATATTGGAAAACTCATTGATGAATTGGTAAGTAAAACAGGACCTCATGCCAGAATCTGTGTTTTACCTGAAGGACCGCAGACAATTCCGTATTTAAAATAATCTTCGACTGTTCACAGATAAGATCTTGATTATTAATCCGACAACCACAGCCAGAATCAATAAATACCAGAAGCCCTGACCTGCATTCTGATTAACTATAGTTGTACCAGATGATGTAATATTTGCATCTACTTTCTGATAGACTGGCACTATCCATTTCATTACATAAACCTGAAGACAAACCAGAACACAGATTATAAACAGCATTATAAAGCTATGTTTCACGGTAAACCGGAAAAGATCGGATTCTTTCCCGATTAGACCAACTGCTGCTGCACCTACAGCTATTGACTGGGGTGAAATCATTTTACCGGTCACCCCCCCTGATGCATTGGCACTGACTGCAACTACGGGATCAAATCCCAAGGTTTCAGCGGTACTTGATTGAAGTTTTCCGAATAAAGCATTTGCAGATGTATCTGATCCGGTAAGAAATACCCCTAACCAACCCAATGCCGGGGAGAAAAACGGAAATAATACACCTGTGCTTGCAAGGGCAAAGGCCATGGTTAATGACATTCCTGAATAATTAGCTACAAAGGCAAATCCTACGACAGCAGAAATCGTAATAATCGGAAACATTAACTGTTTCAAAGTGGCACCAAATATTGTAATACACTTTCTGAACGATATTCCAATCAGAGGAATAGAAATCAAAGTAGCTAATATCACTGCCGTACCGGGGGCAGATAAATAATTAAGATCAAATGCCTTGATGGCTAATGGACTACCATCAGGTTTGAGAATTGAACCATTCAAACCGGGAATCTGGAATTTGGTAAAACCAATTGAGTTCAGGGCATCTTTCACTGGCTGAAGGCCCCAGGCGACAATGAATAACGTCATGATGATGAAGGGGGACCAGGCCCTGAGTACCTGAAAAGAGGAATATTTTAATTCAGTATCCAGCGACAATGCAGATTCTTCTTTAAACCGCCAGATGGATGAGGGTTTCCAATATTTTAATAAAACCATCAAACATATTATGGATGAGATACCGGCCAATACATCAGGAAGCATTGGCCCCATATAATTGGATGTATACCATTGGACAACTGCAAATGAAACTCCGGATACAATTATTGCCGGCAGTACCTCTAATGATTTTCGAAGCCCTGACATTAAAACGACCAGATATAGTGGAAGCATTAAAGACAAAACCGGTAAAGTACGTCCCACCATCTGAGAGATGGCCAGTTCAGGGATATCTGTCATTCTCGAAGCCATAAAAATAGGGGTGCCAACAGAACCAAATGCTACAGGCGCGGTATTGGCAATCAGACATAAACCTGCAGCATACAATGGGTTAAATCCGAGACCTACAAGCATGGCTGCTGAAATAGCCACAGGCGCTCCGAACCCGGCAGCACCTTCCAAAAAAGCTCCAAACGAAAATGCAATCAATAATGCCTGTAATCTTCGGTCTGGCGTAATGGAAGCCATAAAATTTTTTATCACTTCAAACTGACCACTTTTGACTGTCACATTAAATAGAAATACTGCAGAGATAATAATCCAGCAAATGGGAAACAGACCATATAGTGCTCCATGAAGCGTTGATAATAATGCAAGTCTTAGCGGCATACCATAAACAAGCATTGCAATCAGCATTGCAATAACCAATGCAAACGTGCTGGTTTGATATCCTTTCATTTTTTTGATCAATGACCAGAATATAAAGATGATAGGAACAGCGGCGACAAGAGCAGAAAAGCCGATGCTGTTCAGCGGATCAATAACTTGTGTCCAGCTCATAATAATTTGCCATTCATAAGGTAAAAAAACTCAGTTAATTAGCACTACCATCAGATCCATAACATTTGTCTGTGTCGGGCCGGTAATTATTAAGCCTCCCTCCTGCTTAAAAAAATTATAAGAATCAAAATCTTTCAGAAACTTATCCATATCAAGGTTTAGATCTGAGGAGTTTTCCGATGTAAAAGAATCAACCACAGCGCCTGTAGCATCAGTCGGGCCATCTGAACCATCAGTGCCACCGGATAAGAAAGTCACTCCCGGCATATCCTGGAGTAATCGGGCAATAATCAGGGCAAGATGCTGATTCCTTCCACCAGTTCCGGATCCGTTGATCTTTACAGTAGGTTCACCGGCAAACAGCAGACACCTCTTTTTACCGGATTTTTCAATAACAGCTTTTTTGATATTTTCAATAATAAAAACGGCAGCATCATTTATTTCTCCGGCAAGTTCATTTGTGATTACAAAAGTCTCGTAACCCAGTAATTCCGCTTTCTCTCCGGCGGTTTTCAGTGCTAAACGGTTTGTGCCGATTATTAAATTGTCTATGAGCTTAAACATCTCATCAGTCTCTTTAAGTGTCTCCTGACGCTTATTATCAAAGCCCTCATAAAGAACATTTATGATTTTTTCCGGCAGTTCGCTTTCAATCCCATACTTACGCAGAATCGCAACAGCATCTGCAAAGGTTGTCGGGTCGGGTGCCGTTGGGCCGGATGCAATTACATCGAGTCGATCACCGATAACATCCGAAAGTATCAGGCTCAGGACACGGGCAGGAGATGCAGCTTTAGCTAAATGCCCTCCTTTCACTTTGGATAAATGTTTGCGGATGCAGTTCATTTCGCCTATATCCGCACCAGTTCTTAACAGAATGCTGTTAAGTGCTTTTAATTCTTCAAGCGTACTTCCTTCAGGAACATCAGCAAGAAGAGCCGAGCCTCCTCCTGAGAACAGACAAATAACAAGATCATCTTTCTGTGCCTCATTTACAATGGATAGGATCTTAGCGGTACCTCTTACTCCGTTTTCATCCGGAACAGGATGCCCTGCTTCAGTAATTTCAATATATCTCAGAGGTAATGAATGTCCATATTTCGTAATAATATGTCCTGCAGTAATCCTGGAATCTAAAATACTCTCCATTGCCTCAGCCATTGCAGCACTTGCCTTGCCGGCTCCGACAATGAATATGTTCCTGAGAACAGAGAGATCAAAAGACAGCTCTTCAATCTTAAGAACATTATTACTTATCTTAACATATCGGTTTATAAGGTTATCGGGTTTCACACTTTCCACTCCAGCCAGAAAAATATCGATTGCCTTTTGTCTGTCATTCATACGAGTGTAATATTTATTACCAACTAATATAATGCTTGAAGGAATGCGAAACAAGTGATTACGCAAATAGGATAATTTAAAAATACAGTTTCAGGTGTTATTCAGGAAAAATACTGAACATTTTCTGACAGCCATTGTTAATGATATTACAAAGTTCATTAAACTAACCAGAGAACCCTAATAGGTTAAGCTATTCTATTTTTGTCATATTAGATCTAAATGATTAAGGACTTGAGGTTAGGTTTTCCGGTTATTGAAATTACTGCTCTCCCTGAATGGGTTTAACAGGGAATGATAAACAGTTGGAAGCTGTAGGTGTTTGATTCGAAACCAATAAAGTTGCAAGCATGAATCACAGTGAACAAAACAACAGGAGTAATGATCTTGACATCGATCAGAGTCACAATAATAGTGAAATTGCAGTAGACAGTATTCAGAAAGATTTGTCATTCCTCACGGCTATTCATAATGCCATTCCCAGCGGAATTGCCATTGTTGACAAAACAGGCAGACAGATCTATGTAAATAAGGCATTCTGCAAGATGGTGGGATGGAATGAAGAAGAACTTCTGGACAAATACCCTCCATACATTTACTGGTATGAAAAGGATGTGGAAAATATAAACGCCGCATTTCAGCAAACACTGATTAATGAATCCCCTAAAGAAGGATTTGATCTGGTGTTCCGTCATAAGAATGGCAGCGCAATTCCCGTAAATGTAAACATCTCGTCTATAGAACATGAAGATGGCAAATCATTCTTCCTGGCAAATGTAATTGATATCACCAAACGTAAAAAGGCAGAAAGGGAGCTTCAGAAATCACAGCTGCTATTGATGGCCAGCCTTGAAGGCCAGAAAAACACTATTATATTTTTCGTTGACAAAAACTACAACTACATATACTTCAATAAGGCACATCGCGATGGCATGAAGTACGCCTATAATGTCGATATTGAACCCGGAATGAATATGATTGAATGCATGTCAATACCCGAGGACCAGAAGGCAACAAAGGAAACGATTGATCGTGGATTGAGGGGTGAATCATTCACATATCTTAATGAATTCGGTACCGTTAACCGCGATTACTATGAGGTATTTGTTAACCCTATTATTAACGAGAATAATCAGATAATAGGCTGCTCCGGATTGACAACGAGAATAACAGAACGAATACTGGCGGAAAAGGCTCTCAGGGACAGTGAAACAAAATTCAAGGAGATCATTGACCAGATTAATGATATAATAATGGTTTTTGATGAGAAGGGTGAAATTATCATCTGGAACAAAGGTGCGGAGAATACACTCGGCATAAGGGCAGATGAGGCTTTAAACCGGAATGTTGCTGATATCCAGTATCTGCTTTCGCCGCCTCATTTAAAAGACAGGGATCTAATTGAGAAAGGAATCGATGCAATTGTTTCAATGAAGATGCCTGAATTATTCAATCAGACAATTGACAGTGAAATATTGTCACCTGGCAACAGTAAGCCACGTCATATCCAGACAAGGGTATTTCCTGTAAAACTTGACGGAAATCACCTTTTTTGCTCTGTAATAAGGGATACAACAGAGACAAAGCGCTATGAAAGGGAAATGATAAGAATAAGTGCTGAGAAAGACAAATTCTATTCCACCCTTGCACAATACCTGTATACTCCGTTCAATGTATTCAATAATTTTTCAAAACTAATGGCTGAAGATCTCGAGAACCTGCCTATAAAAGAGATCCAGAAGATGGCCCAGATGATGAGCAAATCAGCCACCAACCTTTATAGTTTGCTTGATAACCTGCTTCAATGGACACGCGTTAACCAGGGTAAGATCAATTATGAGCCACAAATGCTGAATTTAAAGAAAGTGTGCATGGACGCTTTATCTGTTCTGAAACCTGATGCTGAAATAAAAAACATTACAATCAACCATTTTGAGGAGGATAATATAAATGTTCTTGCAGATATTTTCATGCTGAAAACAATATTGAGAAACTTATTAATCAACGCAATGAAGTATACCGACAATAACGGGCATATTGATATAAAGGCAAGTCCGGCTCTTGCTGATGTACTCATTTCTATCAGATATGAAGGAGCCGGAATCAGTTCCGATCATATGTCAAAGTTTTTTGATATCTCAAATATTAATACATCAATTAAGGATGAAGATGAGAAAGGCACTTCTTTAGGATTGCTGCTCTGTAAGGAACTTGTGGAAAAGCATGGTGGCCGTATATGGGTGGCAAGGGATAAAAACACAGTAAGCATTTTTAATTTCACTTTGCCTTCATCATAGTAAAATTAACCCATGGAATCGGGATTAAACCATTATTACTGATTCATTTGAGCGCTTTAATCTGGTATTTTTTCCCTGCCTCAGTTCTGATCGCATAGACAGAACCGGAAGGGATACCGGCATCAATCAGTTCAGAACCTGATTCATTAATGAAGGGCACAGAAGAAGGTCTCTCAAGCAATGGATTGACATCATTTTCTGAAGCCACTACCAAGTCTGCCTCCTTACAGTTCATATCGCCGGGTATCTTAAGCAAACACACGCCGCCTAAGGTGGAACTAATTACTGCTTCAGATATCTTGCCCTCCTTCCATTTCAGATCTACAACAAAGCCTCCCCTTGCTACCAGCCCGGAGAACTCTCCGGATGGCCATTGCGCCGGCAGGGCCGGCAGTAAGTGAATAAACCCCTCATGACTCTGGAGCAGCATTTCAGCCACTCCTGCTGTAAACCCGAAATTCCCATCGATCTGGAAGGGAGGACAGGCATCTAACAGATTCCGGTATAATCCGCCGCCGGATCTTTTCTGTCCTGATCCAAACATGGGGTTAAATAGGTTCTTAATAATGACATAGGCATGATCGCCATCTTTTAACCTGGCCCACATATTTATCTTCCACCCCATTGACCAGCCTGTTGCCTCATCTCCCCTCAGGAGCAATGTTTGCTTTGAGGCACTGAATAATTCAGGAGAGGAAATATTATTAAACTGGTTTCCCGGATGCAAGCCGTAAAGGTGCGACAGATGACGGTGTTTTGGTTCGGGTTCAGCATAGTCGGTTTGCCACTCCTGCACCTGTCCTTTAGATCCAATTTTATAAGGGGCCAGCTTTTCAAGTTTTGACCTCAATTCAGTTACCAGTTCCTGATCAAGTCTGAGAAGTGTGGCAGCTTCGATTGTCCTTTCAAATAGTTCACGAACAATTGCCATATCCATGGTGGGGCCTGAGCTGATCGAAGCTGATTCTCCCCTGGAGTTCCGGAAATTATTCTCAGGTGAATTTCCTGCTGCAGTAACAAGTTGTCCCTCTTTGTTCTCTATGAGCCAGTCGGAATAAAACATTGCAGCGCCCTTCATAAGCGGATATGCCTCATCCTTAAGGAACTGAAGGTCACCGGAGAACAGGTAATGCTCCCACATGTGGCTCAGCAGCCATCCTCCCGACATGTTCCAGAATGATGCCCGGGGTGTGTTGTCATTTGGAAATGTTTCGCGCCAGATTGATACATTATGGTGTGCTACCCATCCCCTGCGATTATACATGAGTTTTGCTGTTTCACTCCCGTTAACGGACATTTCGCGGATCATCCGAAACAGAGGCTCCTGGCATTCGGCAAGATTTGTGATCTCAGCAGGCCAGTAATTCATCTCCGCGTTTATATTGGTAGTATAACCGCAATTCCATGGAGGTATCACCTGGTCGTTCCAGATCCCCTGGAGATTCAGGGGCTGCCCGCCAGCCCTCGACCCTGAGATCATAAGGTAACGGCCATACTGGAAAAGAAGCTCCACAAGGTCCGGATCGTTGTCTTTTGCAAAATTTTCTATCCGGCGGTCTGTTGCAATAGTGTCGTGATCTGTAGTGCTTTCAAGATCGAGTATAACCCTCTCGAACAACCGTTTGTAATCGCGCTGGTGTTCGTTCTTCAGGTCGTTAAAAGACCTGGATGAAGCCTTATCAAGAATCCTGGATGCTATTTTTTCAGGATCAACACCATCTTTTGAAGGGCTTTTGTCAAATCCGTTAAAACTTGTTGCGGCTGATAACAGAAATACAACTTCAGAACTGTTCGTGACATGAATGGAACTATCATTTGTTTCAAGCATTCCATTAAGCGGAAGCACTTTCAACTGCGCCTCAAAGAAGGTACCAAGCCCGCCTGTTTCACCGCCATAGAGATTCTGCTTCTCAAATCTTCTTTTGCCTTCCTTATCAAATAATTCCGGATGTTTGTATTGATCATTCCATTCCTCAATCTGCTGTAGAGTCCGTCGCTGGCTGTATCCGGGTGCCTGCCCGTGAATTGAAAGGGATCCGTTCTTAAACTGTGTCTTTGCCGTGGGATGAACAGATGCCAGAGAAGCTGCCAGATCGAGGACCGGCCTGGAAGCTGTAAATTTCACAACCACCACACTGTCAGGATGTGAAGCAAACATCTCCCGGGTAAATTTCACTCCGTCAGCAATGTAGGATACTTTAAGGATCGAATTGGCAATATCAAGTTCACGACGATAATCTGTAACAATTCCCTCGGTATTCATTCTGATAAACATGTCTCCCAGGGGCTGATAATTTGCATGTAAACGGCCCAGCCAGTTTTTACGGATATACTCATCGGCTTCCGCATTCTTCTCCTCAGAAAGAAGTTTCATAACTTTATCAAAGCCGGGGCTAATATTAATATTTTTGTAGGACTGTGAGGGCTCACCGCTATATAAAGTAGCCTCATTCAGCTGCAGGTGTTCCTCTTCAATTCCTCCAAAAACCATTGCCCCCAACCTTCCGTTACCAAGAGGAAGGGCTTCATTCCAGTTTGCTGCAGGCTTGTCGTACCATAAAACATTCTCTCTGCTTACAGATTCCTTTTTACAGGATAGGAAAGAAAATGAAATTAAAACAGTTAATGATAACATTTGAAAGAGCAGCTGGCGCGGATTTGAAATCCGTGCCATTTGATAAGCCTCCTTATTGGCCCCGATTGCATCCCGATAACTATCGGGACGGCGCCAGCGAGACGATTCTTTGTTTCTTATTTTTAGCATCCAGGGTTAATTTTGAGTTGTCAAAACCCATTAAGTTTCATTGTAACTGTAGGTATCAAAAGCAAAAATCCGATTACCAGAAGTATTATCAGCACCGGCATTACCCATTTTATCCATTTGGCATAAGGGATCCTTGCCATTCCAAGAACTCCAATAAGCACTCCGGATGTAGGGGCTATCATATCTGTAAAACCGGCACCAAACTGGAATGCCATAATAGTAGCCTGCCTTGTCAGCCCGACAATATCGGAAAACTCCGCCATAATCGGGATAGTAAGCGCTGCTTTGGCAGATCCTGAGGTGATAATCAGATTTAATAATGACTGAAATCCATACATAATTGTAATCGCCGACATCTGGTTTGCTCCCTGTAAAGCACCTGACAATGAATTCAGTACTGTATCAATTATCTGTCCGTCAGTGAGTATTGCAATGATCCCGCCAGCAAATCCAACGACAAGCGACGCAGAAACTATGTCTTTGACTCCTTCCACGAAGAGCTTTGTAGCCTCCCCCGGCTTTTTACCTGCAGCAAATCCGGTCACTATCCCCATCGCCAGGAATAAAGCAGCTATTTCCATTATGTACCATTCGTAACCCAGCACTCCCACGATGAGGTAAAGCATTGTAAAGGCAAGTATATTAAGGACAAAGAAGTGAAGCGATTTTCTTAGAGAAATAATGCTTGTCAAGAAGAATAACCCGGCAAGTATTGGCATCAATGGTGCAGATACCTTTGATAATCCAACTGTTAAATGTGTAACAGGATATTTTACAGCAAAAATCACAAGTACGATGCCTGTCAGAAGCCCAACCACCCACGCAGATACAGGAGTGTGATATTTTATCTCTTCGATATGTGAATTCCCTTTCGTCCTCCAGTATTCATCTGCCTCATGCATTATACTCTTTTTGGGGTCCTTTTTTATCCTTGCTGCGTACCAGAGTACAAAAGCTATTCCGGCAAATGTGATTATGATCCAGCATAAAGCACGGTATTCAATACCGGTAAAGAGAGGAACACTCGCAAGGCCCTGTGCTATCCCTACGGTAAAAGGATTAAGGATCGCACCTGCAAAACCGATATGGGCGGCAAAGTAGCAGAGAGCTACTCCAACAAATGAATCATAGCCCATTGAAATGGCCAGCGGCACAAAAATAACTGCAAAGGCAATGGTCTCCTCCGCCATGCCAAAAATGGCGCCAAAGAGGCTGAAGAGGATCATAACCAGGGTGATAATAATATTATTCACCCCAAGCCATTTAACTATCCGGAAACGTTCCATGCTTCTTGTATATCCAAGGAAAGCAAAGATCCCGACGTCGATCGATTTTGTCTCGTTCATTATCCAGAAGGCACCGCCGATCATAAGAATAAAAACAATGATATGCGACATGTTAATAAATCCCTTATAGAATGCGGAGAAGATCTGCCATGTCTGCGGCTGGCTTTCAACATAATGAAACGAGCCGTTCACGATTACGCTTCTTTCGACTCCATTGACAGTTACCTTCTGCCGGTCATATTTTCCCCCGGGAATTATCCATGTAAGGACGGCAGAAATGATTACGATACTGAATACTATTACAAGGTTATGCGGGATAGCGAATTTGAATTTCATATTCTCAGGTTATTCGGTAAAAGTAAAAATAATCAAAAAAGGGAATCTGTTGCAGTTTAAGGTCAGGATTAGCTAATTTTGCGCAATGTAAAAACTTACCTGTATGTTCCTGATCCGTAATGCTGAAGTATATTCTCCCAAACTGCTGGGGAAAAAAGATGTTCTTGTCGGAGGCAATAAAATACTAAAGGTAGAAGATAGTATCAGTCTGCCCAAAGGATTTGACATTGAAATCATTGATGCCGAAGGGTTGCTGCTGGTCCCGGGACTGATCGACAACCATGTTCATATTGCAGGTGCAGGAGGGGAAGGAGGACCGGCCTCCCGCACACCCGAATTGACTCTTTCACAAATGTTTGAGGGTGGCGTTACAACTGTAATCGGATGCCTTGGCACTGATGGGTTTACACGGAGTGTTGAATCTGTTCTTATGAAGGCAAAATCAATAAAACATGAAGGAGGATCGGCCTGGATCTGGACGGGATCGTACCAGGTTCCATCACCGACAATCACAGGAGATATCGGCAAAGACCTTGCACTCATTGAGGAAGTCATCGGGGTTGGAGAACTCTCTGTCTCAGATCACCGCAGCTCATGCCCTACAACAGATGAGCTCATACGGATTACAGCCCATGCCAGGGTCGGCGGGATGCTTGGCAAAAAAGCCGGCATAATAAATATCCACATGGGTGATGCGAAAAATCCATTTATGCCGCTTCATGAGGTTGTCAGGAAAAGCGAATTGAAATACACTCAATTCCTTCCGACTCACTGCAACAGGAATGACTATATCTTTGAAGATTCAAAACTCTACGGCAAGACCGGCTATGTGGATTTAACAACAAGTTCATGGCCCTATTTCATGGATGAGGAGATCAAACCGGCAACTGCATTGAAGCTTCTGCTTGAAGCAGGCGTTCCTGATTCCCATATCACTTTCTCATCCGACTCGTGCGGTTCTCTGCCGGGCTTTGACGAACATGGGAATCTGGTCAAACTCGAGATGGGACTTCCGTCAGCAAATCTAAGGGAGCTTGCCGACACTGTAAAAACTGAGAAACTTCCGCTTGAAACAGCGCTAAAAGTTCTTACATCAAATGTTGCCACAATACTAAAGCTTCCTGGCAAAGGATTTATTGTTCCCGGAATGGACGCAGATCTTCTCCTGCTAAACAGCGGAATGGAGATGGTTCATCTTATGGCAATGGGAAAATGGGCTGTGAAAGATGGCTGTGTTGTGATGAAGGGGTCTTATGAATCTACCTTAAGCTGAATTTCTGTCCCGGAAGATAAACACTCAACTGAAGACCATCAATCCCGAGAAGCCCGTTCTGATTTGTTTTTAACTTTTCCCGGTTCCGTATTACTATCACCTGGCTGTTTCCTGTAACGGTTGCCTTATCCCCATCGACAATTATTGCAGTAGCTTCATCGATGCCAACACAAAGCTGATCGGGATTTTCTATAGCTGCTGCGACTAGCCTGTTAAGTCTCTGACGTTTTATAAAATGCTGGTCAACTATTACATCAGTGAGTAAACCAAGTCCTGCTGTAACTTCAATATTATCAGCTTCAATTGTCAGGAATCCTGCATCAGAATCGGGATGTTTCATCTGGTTTCCGGTAATCATTTTTTTGCTCATTACAGCCGCCCCTGCACTCGTGCCGGCAACTACAGCACCATTGTTATAAGCCTGATGTATCGCCTCCATAACGGGTGTATTAAGTGCGACAGCCATGAATCTCGACTGGTCACCTCCGCTGATGTAGATCAGAGGTGCCTTCCTGAGCGAATCGAGCTTATCCTGAGGGAAAGGTACGCCTGATCTGAAATTGTAACCTGAAATCTTCACTGCTCCTGTAACGCTGAAGTCTTCTTTTGCCCATAGAATTGCACTGTCGGGTTCAGAGCTCGACATTGGAAGCACAAACATATAACCCCTGTTGCGAATTCCTGCAAGAGTGATAAGCTCATTAAGCATCTGGTCAGAGCGGTTGCCACCGCCAATAATAAACAATTTACCTGATCCTTTTTCAGGCACATGATCACACTCGCTAAATGAAAGAGCAAGAATAAATAAGCTTATAGCAACAATGATAAGTCTTTTCATTTTTTTGAGTTTCAGTCAGAGCCGGCCGGGTTCAGGTAAGAGGATTCATCCACACAAGCTGTGAATTTATATTATCATTTAACCTGTAGACTTTTTTATGATTTACCAGGGCTTCTCCTATGATCTCAATCCTGTTAAGGTCAGCCTCTCCCGATCCTGTCTGTGCACAAAAATTCAGGTATCCCACCCTGGCAAAATCGATACCCATAAGTTCGACAGCAACACGGTCGGCGGCAAGCCAGTCAGTACTGGCTACACATACTCTGTGATCAACAGGTGTTCCGCTGTTTGGCCCGTTGCCCTCCATTCCCTCAAACCCGTCTATGACAGCCAGATGCGGATGGAGCTGACGGGAAAGTGCATAAATATTATAATTTATTCCGCGAAATCCGCTGCCATGAGCTATCGCTTTATCGCTCTTTGTTCCCTGCTTCCTGGCTGCAGTCCAGGTATAACCCGGATCCTTTACGGGTGCGCCAAAAACAATGTTTTTAAGTGACAGGGTAGCGACAACTCTATCGTGTGTCTTCATCCTTGCCACAGAGACTATATATGAGCCGGGGTCAAGCAGGACACTTGACATTCTGATTGAGTGAGGCCTGAAATCCTTTTCATCAAAAACATAAAGAATATCATACGGTTCCTGATCGAGATCAATAAGCTTCACGGGGTATCTTGAAAGCAGGCTGAAATATCCGTAATTATTGAAACCATCAAGAGTTGGCCCGTTTGCTGCCGATTCGGCAATTACTACATTCCCATGCTTGCCAATCGATTTAAGAAATTCAAGTATTCCCTCAAGGGTATCAACATGTGTTGAAGTAAGAGGCACATCAATCAGAACATTGTTTGGTTTCAGCACTACCCGGCGATTGCCAATAGCCTGCTCTATCTGCTTTGAAAATGGTCTGAGAGCCCTGAAAACAAGATCAGCACGATTGTCACCGGTGGTTAATGCAACCCTCGAGGCTGGTTTATCCTGCAATCCTATGGATGAGAATACATCAAGTGGCTTGAGGCAGGCAGCTGCAACTCCACCTAACATTGTGGTTCTTATAAAATTACGGCGGTCAAAGGCAGTCATATTTATGATCTTTAGAACACAATAATACGAAAAGATAAGGATAATTCAATTGATGGCTGCATACTGGATGAAGTTTTTAAGCCTTCAGAGTATCTCTGTTAGCATAGATCTTTGAGATTGCATTTACTATATCATCCATATCTTCCCTGCTTCCCAGAAGCATGCTCTGGAAGAAGGTCACAGCTTCCCTGCACAGCTGATCGTTGCCAGGCAGCTGGTTCTCCTCTCTCCATTGCTTAAGCCGCGATTCAGGGAATAACCTTTTATATGCTTTTGAATTAAGAGCTTCCTCTATCAATCCATCCCTATTCTGCTGTCCATAGCCACTGCTGCAGGGTATCCCTTCGGCACTGAGTGCACGAATGAATTTTTCCTTCGGCACATCATCAAATTTCTCTCTGATATACCTGAAGGGATACATATGATAAGCAGCCCTGGTAGCTCCTTCTGCGGGCTTGCAGGGTATTATCCCGGGTATTTTACTTAGCTTTTTATCGAGGTATAAGGCATTTGCCACGCGGATTTCATTATCTGCTTCAAATCGTTTCATCTGCGATAAAAGTATAATTGCCTGCGACTGCTGCATCCTGAAGTTTCCGCCCCGGGATGGATAGCCCGGCAACTGTTTCATATTTCCATACGGACGCCCGCAGTTATGAGCTGCATGGCATCGGTCAACAAGGTCATCGTCATTGCCGAGAATTGCGCCTCCCTCCCCTGCAGGCAGGTGCTTTGAGTTCTGGAAGCTGAAACAGCCAAGATCTCCAAGTGTACCAACTCTCTTGCCCCTGTATTCAGCCAGCCATGCCTGGCAGGCATCTTCCACAACTTTGAGCCCATGTTTACCGGCTATTGAATTTACTCTGTCCATATCAACGGGCAAACCATAAATATGAACGGGAAGGACTGCCACACTTCGTTCCGTTATCCTTGACTCAATTTTTCCCGGATCGATCAGGAATGTTTCAGGATCAGTATCTACGAAGACAGGCAGAGCCTTATGGAAGAAGATGGCATTGTAGGTTGCTATAAAGGTATAGGGTGACACAAGTACCTCATCTCCGGCATCCACTCCCAGAACCCCCAATGCCGTTATGAGAGCCGTTGTTCCGCTGGCTGTTGCCAGACACCGTCTTGCACCCATTAGTTCTGCGTATCTTTTCTCAAATTCTGCAACATGTTCTCCCCTGCCAAGCCACCACCGGCCTGTGCGAAACATCTCCGCCAGCTCTTTTTCAGCCGTTTCATCCCATACAGGCCATGTGGGCCAGCTTCCCTGATGAACTTTGGGGCCTCCGTTTACAGCCAGCTTCTCCTGGCTGAAACTGCCGGCCTGCAGCGATGAAAGCGGCCAGCTCAGCATCGTACCGAAGGCTCCTGCCGATACTGTGGAAATTGCCTGCCTGCGGGTGATTTTTCCTGTTTTCATTTACATTTAATTAATGTCTGATTATCGTATAAGTTCTTATCAAATTTAAAGAATATATACGTATTTGCTATCGTATAAAAATTATACTTAATAATGTAAAATATTTTAACACACGATCTGAATTATCTTTGTAATAAACTCTTCTGATGATAATTAACAACATGGCATATAATTTGAACTATATGCACAGATTCAGGCTGGCTAAGTAAAAAAACTCAAAAAATCAAAATGAAAAAACTCCTAATGTCAGTTTATCTTTCAGTATCTGTTACTGCTGCTTTGTTTGGCCAGCAGACTGTTACAGAGAAAACCTACAGGGTAGATTCAGGATATGTTAACGTCGACGGCGGCAAGCTTTTCTATGAAATTGCAGGAACAGGCAAAAACATAGTTCTGCTTCATGATGGAATGGTCAACCGCCAGATATGGGATGAACAATTCGGGTTTTTGGCAAAAAATTACAGGGTTGTGCGGTATGACCGTCGTAGTTATGGCAAATCTTCTGATCCTCAGACACAATACTCGCATATCGATGATCTGAATCAGGTATTTGCTCAGCTGAAAGTGGATAAGGCAGTAGTATTCGGAATGTCATCAGGAGGAGGACTGGCAATTGATTTTACACTTAAATATCCTGAAAAAGTAACAGGTCTTGTACTGGTCGGTGGCGTTGTAGGCGGACTGGGTTACACTTCACATATGACAAACAGGGGTGGGCATTTCAATCCTCAGCTGCTGGCTTCTGATCCGGAAAAAGTCATAGAGTATTTTATAAAGGATGATCCGTATGAGACTTACTCAGCCAACATCAAGGCAAAAGAAAGACTTATGTTCCTGCGACCGTACTTTGGAAGGGACAACAAGGTACCTACACGTCCTGCTGACAGAGTTGCGGTCAGGGTTCTCTCTGAAATAAAGGTGCCTGCACTTATCCTTGTGGGAGAGTATGACCATCCTGATGTGCATGCACATGCAGGTGCAATAAATGCAGGAATCCCCAATTCGAAACGAGAAATTATTCCCAACTCCGGACACCTCATTCCGCTCGAACAACCAGGACTTTTCAATGAGACTGTCTGCAACTTTCTGAAAAAACTTACTGAATAATTATACTTACTTAAGATTAATCTGTGTCAAAGACATTTTTTCAAGTCATAATTATCCTGTTCACTGCCTTATTCATTTTTGTGTCGTGCACGAACGGGCAACAGAATAGATCATCTAATCAGGGTTCGACATATGTTTATTCACCGGAGGAACTGGCAAAACTGATGGAGAAGCCTGCCTGCATGGGCGATTATTTTTCCTCACAGTCAGGGCCGCTTAGAAAAAAGAACAGCGACGGTACTTTCTCATACGACAGTACTTTCACCGTTGAAAAGATTAAAGTCCCAAGCGAAGGACTAATGATAACCGGCTGGCTCTATCTGCCTCTGAACAGGGTGAAAAGTCCGCTCATTGTGTTAACAAACGGAGGTGGTGATGGTACGCGTGCATTTAAAATCCTTTTCTGATTTCATGGCTCCTGTCCTTGCTCACTGCGGCATTGCAGCATTTGTACACGATAAGAGAGGAACCGGCGAATCGGAGGGAGTATTTGTCAATACTACTTACAACGATTATATTAATGATGCCGGAAACTGCGCACTGTTCCTCACAAGTCACGAGCGGATAGATTCCTCACTTATAGGTGTTATGGGTGCCAGCGAAGGTGGCAGGATTGCCGTTATTGCCGCCAGCCGATATCCTGTCTTTAAATTTGTCGTCAGTCAGGCTGGTACAGTAGTGGGCACAGTTGAGGACCGTTTGTATGCCCAGTTGAATGGAATGAATGACCACGGAATCCTGAGCGATTCGCTGGATAAAATTGTCCGGCCGTTATGGAGAAAAATCATTTCTTGCCTGGAAAAGTGCCAAACCTGAAAAGCATGAAGAGGTGAATAAAGAGATAGCAGAATGGAGGAAGAAATACGAAAGGGATATTCTGCCATACATGAATCATGAAATGGAAACCATCCCTGAATTCAGGCCGGTTTTATCAACATGGAGGTCGATGCCTTATGACTATTTAACCGAGCTTGGCCACTTCAATAAAAAATGGCTCGCTATTTTCGGGGAGCTCGACAGGGTAGTTCCAACCGATGCAAGCATTAAAAACATACATCATTACATGTCGCTTAGCAGTAACATTGATTACAATATTGCTATACTTCCAAATTGCGGACATGCACCTGTCGATATTGAAACCAGGCAGATGGTAAATTTCCACTACCTGATAATTAACTGGCTAAAAGAGAAAGTAATTGAAAACTGATCTTCTTTCGTCCGGACCGGCAAGATCTATCAGCTCTTATTCCTTTTTATAGAAGTTTGTACTCTCGAATATTTTATCAGCCGATTTTGCGATGAATCCGCTATACAGCTTTCCACTGGAATCGGGAAAGCGCTGGGCAAATTCGTAATAACAGGCAGGCACTTCAAATACTCCCTCCTCAAATTTCACTTTGACAATATCTGCCATAGTGCTGGACTGTTGCAGCAGCTCTTCGGGAGTACCCTTTATTTCACCGCCTGAACTATTAAGCATGAAGCCATTGCTTTTAAGGAATTCATTGACTTTAACTATGTTGTCGTATTTCTTTAATGAATTAATACTTACTGTGAAATGATTAGCCCTGAACCCGAAGACATAGAACCAGGCAGCATATTCCGATTCTTCCCTCAGCCTGGTGTAAACCTTATAAGAGACAGGCGAGAATAAAGCCCCTGAAAAAATAAGATCATCGGAAGTAATCTTGCTTCGATCTGCTGCTTCAAACAGCTCCCTGAAAATCTTCTGGATATATGGAGAGCAGTCGGAAAGTACCAGCTGACTTATAAAGATCCTTGGTGCGCTGCTGTCGCCGGGCAGCTCAAAATGACGTGCAAACAGATTCTTCTCCCGGAACTCATACTCTCCCTTCGGCTCATAACCATTTGAAACAAATTGTTTTGCAACGGCGTCAATACTGATTCCCGGAAAGTCAAGAGTTCTGAAAGCAATATGGTCATTATCCACTGTTTCACCCTCCGCCATAAAAAGGTTATAAATCTTACCTGCTGACGGATTCTGGGCGATATAGTCTTTCCAGAGGCGATTGAAAATATTTTTAAGATCCATTTTATTCAGATTACTAATTGTCAGATCAAATATCAGAAGAATAACAAAATTTCTGCTACTGATGTTCAAACATAAAAATAAGGTGTATTTATTTCACACAGTTAAGTGTCTATTTTTTAGACATTTTTCAAATAAAGCAATCTTTTATTTAGCTGATCTTATGATACTTAATAAAATGGCATATTATTTGGCAAGGCATAAAGGCGTAAGGGCGTAAGGGCGAGGGCGTAAAGGCGTAAGGGCGTAAAGGCGCAACGGCGCAACGGCGCAACGGATAAACAAAAGAGGCAAACACGAAACACGAAACACGAAACACGAAACACGAAACACGAAACACGAAACACGAAACACGAAACACGAAACACGAAACACGAAACACGAAACAATTTCAAAAATGAGAATCATCAAAATCATATTTTACATTCTGTTCCTGGCTGCTTCAGGAAACATAGTGGCTCAGGAGAAAAAATGGACTCTTGAAGACTGCGTCAATTATGCAGTGGCAAACAACATAGCTCTTCAGAGGCAGAAGCTTCAGAGTGAGTCGGCAGATGCCAACCTTCTGAAATCAAAACTCGACATCCTTCCTTCCCTGAATTTCGGATCAGATGCGAATCTTGGTTTCGGCCGATCGGTAAACCCGGTAACCAACCTGATAACATTCAAACAGAACCTCAGCAACTCATTCTCCCTGAATACCAGCCTCGATATTTTCAATGGTTTAACGACTATTAATACAATTTCTGCAAACAAGTATCTGCAGCAGGCCGGCGTGGAAACTGAGAAAATAGCCAGAAATACTCTCGTAATAGATATTCTCGGACAATTCTACAGGGTGCTGTATGCAAAAGGTCTGGAAGATGCTTCAAAGATGAAAGCAGATCTGTCGGAAAAACAGCTTTTCAGAATTTCAAAAATGGTTGAAGCCGGCAGGGAGGCAGACTCGAGAAAGTATGAAATGGAGAGCCGGCTTTCAGCAGACAAACTTGCATACACAGTGGCACATAATTCTACCAACCAGGCCATTACAACACTTAAGCAGATGCTTCAGCTGGCTCCGGGAACTCCTTTCGATGTGCTTGTTCCGGATCTGAACAACATGCTGATATCGGATGAAACATTTAATCCCGACTCAGTATACTCAGTTGCTTCAGAGGTACTGCCACGACTTAAAGCAATTGAATTCGAACTTGGGGCATCGAGGAAACAGTATGCTGCCAGCAAGGGATTTGCAGTGCCACGCCTCTCGGCAGGGGGAGCCATATACACAGGTTATTACAAGGTAATGAACGAAACTGATGTTATAGAGCAGGCCGATTATTCTACACAATTGAAGAACAACAACAGTCAGGCAGTTTATGTTTCACTTGATATTCCTCTTTTCAACAACTACACGACAGGCAGGAATATAAAACTGGCAAGGATCAGAAGGGATGATACTGCCCTTCGCCTTGAACAGGAGAAGAACAATCTCTATACCGAGATCGAAAATGCCTGCCTTGAATACAACAGGGGAAAAGACGAGTACACTGCTGCTGCTGCCAACCTTGATTTCAATAAAAAATCTTTTTCGGCTGTTGAAAAGAAGTTCGAATCGGGGATTGTGGATGTAACAGACTATACTGTTGCAACAACTACACTCTTCACAGCAGAAACGGAAGCCCTCCGGACAAAACTTCAGCTTCTTATCCGAAAACTTACTATTCAACTTTACTCAACAGGAGAATACCAGGGAATCATCACAATCTGACCCAAAAACTCCAGTTCTTAACCTGGAACCTGGAACTTGAAACTTGAAACTTGAACTTAAACAAAACCAGATATGGACACACCAGTAGAAAGCATGGACAGAAAGATTGAAAAGAAAAAAGGAATTCAGAAAAAACATATTATATATGCCGCTATAGGCATTGCAATGGTAATATTGTTTTATATGGCATTCTTTGCCGACCGGACATCGACATACAAAGTCGAGAAAGACAAGCTAATTATCGAAACTATTACTGAGGATCAGTTCAACGATTATATTACAGTACCCGGAACAGTAGAACCTATAACTATCATCTACCTCGATGCGCAGGAAGGCGGAAGGGTTGAAGAGAAGCTGATCGAGGAAGGAGCTATGGTCAGAGAGGGAGATATTATCCTCAAACTCTCAAATCCCGATCTCCATCTTAACATTCTTGACAGCGAAGCACAACTTGCCGAAAAGGAGAACTTTCTCAGGAATACACAGGTTACTATGGAACAGGAGAGAATTTCGATTAAACGAGAACTTATCAATCTTAAATACGATATTGAAAGAAAAGATCGCGTTTTTAAGCAAAATGAAATCCTGATAAAGGATAATCTCATTTCAAGGGAAGAATATATCCGTTCAAAAGAGGATCTTGATATGGCAAAGCAATCGAGGGAACTCTTTATTGAACGCCAGCGCCAGGATTCCATTTTCCGCTCTGTCCAGGTAAGCACAATTACATTCAACCTTGAGAACATGCGCAAAAACCTGCAACTTGTAAGGCAGAGAGCAGAAAACCTTAATGTAAGAGCCCCTGTCGACGGACAGCTTGGCCAGCTGGTACCGGAGATTGGACAGTCAATATCAAGAGGCGCAAATATGGGTCAGATAAATGTACTTACATCGTATAAGGTTGTAGCCCAAATAGATGAACACTATATCGACAGGGTAAGAACACAGCTTACTGCAACCCTTGACAGGCAGGGCAGTGAATTTGGCCTGATTGTAAAAAGAGTCTATCCGGAAGTAAGGAATGGGACCTTTAAGATTGACATGATCTTCAGAGACAGTATGCCTGATAACATAAGAACAGGACAAACATACTACACCAGCCTTCAGCTTGGCCAGCCAAAAGTTTCTGTTCTTGTACCTATAGGCGGATTCTTCCAGGAAACAGGAGGCCAGTGGATCTTCGTTCTGGATCCGACTGAGTCTTTCGCGACACGACGTAACATTTCGATTGGCAGAAAGAATCCCAGATTTTATGAGGTTCTTGAAGGTCTGAAGCCGGGTGAAAAGGTCATAGTCTCAGGATATGAAACTTTCGGCAAAAACGAGAAACTAATTCTTAAAAGCAACTAATAACACCTAATAAACATCGTCATGATCAAAACCAATGATTTAACAAAGGTCTTCAGAACTGAAGAAGTTGAAACTACAGCGCTCAACAAAGTGACTCTCAACGTAAAAGAAGGTGAATATGTAGCAGTTATGGGCCCGTCGGGATGCGGCAAATCGACGCTTCTCAATATTCTCGGACTGCTCGACAACCCATCATCAGGCAGCTATATCTTCAATGGAACTGAAGTGGCAAACCTGAAGGAACGCGACAGGACCATTTTCCGCAAAGGGAATATCGGATTTGTTTTCCAGAGTTTTAACCTTATCGACGAGCTTAATGTATATGAGAACGTTGAACTGCCGCTTATCTATCTTAAAATGAAGACTGCAGACAGGAAGAAAAGGGTTGAAGAGGTCCTCGAAAGGATGAAGATCGGGCACCGTGCAAAACACTTTCCTCAGCAGCTTTCAGGAGGCCAGCAGCAAAGGGTGGCTATTGCCCGTGCAGTTGTTGCTAATCCCAAACTGATCCTTGCTGATGAGCCAACAGGGAACCTCGATTCAAAAAATGGTATTGAGGTTATTAATCTGCTTACCGAACTCAACAAAGAGGGAACCACAATTATAATGGTGACCCACTCCGACAGGGATGCCAGTTATGCACACAGGATAGTTAACCTGTTCGACGGCCAGGTGGTTACTGAGAAGGCGAAATAGGAGGAACGGCGCAGCAGCGTAACGGCGCAACGGCGCAAGGGACGTAAAGGCGAAAGTTAGAGCTAAGCGAAGTTTGCAACTTCGCTTTATGTAAAATCTCGTCTGAAACTGCATTCATTTTGCGGCGAAGTTACAAACTTCGCCGAGCTCTCTTAATGGTTTTCCGTTGAACCGCTTTGCCGTTGAGCCGGTGAGCCGCTGCGCCATTGCGCCTATAAATTATACTTCTGCATTTTATTGTAGAGCGTTTGCCTTGTAATGCCAAGCTTGCCGGCAACAATACTGATGTTGTTGCCGTTTCGTTGAAGACTCTCACCAATCAGTTTTCTCTCCATCTCCTCAAGAGTCATTTCAGGCTGGTTTCCAATTCTGCCAGCTGAATGAAAAACAAAGTCTGATGGTTTGAGGACAGTATTATCGCTCATAATCACTGCTTTCTCTATAGCATGCTGAAGTTCCCTTACATTTCCCGGCCAGTCGTGATTGGCCAGTTTTTCAAGAGCATGAGTACTGAATTTCAAGCCGCTTTTAACATAACGCTCTCCGTTCATCCTTAAAAAGAAATTTGCCAGTATCGGAATATCATCAACCCGGTCACGCAGAGGAGGAACCTCAATGAGTATTGTATTTATCCGGTAAAGAAGGTCCTCCCGAAACCTGCCTTCATGAACCATTAACATCAGGTCGCGGTTTGTTGCGCAAACCAATCTTATATCAACGAGGATCTGTTTATTTGAGCCGACTCTTATTATTGTTCTGTTCTGAAGAACGCTCAGTAGTTTTGCCTGCGACTGCAGTGAAAGATTTCCAATCTCATCGAGAAAGAGTGTCCCCTTATGGGCCTGTTCAATTTTTCCTTTCCGATCCTCCCTCGCATCAGTAAAGGCGCCCTTTACATGCCCGAATAATTCACTCTCAAAGAGTGTTTCGGTTATTGCCCCCATATCAACACTCACCATCAATTCCCCAGCCCTCTTTGAAAGATTATGGATTTCACGCGCTACAAGTTCTTTTCCTGTTCCATTCTCACCGGTTATCAACACGTTGGCATCAGTTGGTGCCACCTTCCTGACAATGTTCATAACATTTATCATCGTCGGGGAGGCTCCCAGGACTATTTTCTCACCACCGCTGTTTATCTCCTTCTTAAGAAGCTGGTTATCCATTTTAAGGTTGGCTGCTTCAAGTCGCGATACACGCAGCTTCCATGCAACATTTATTGTTGCCATCAGTTTTGAATTATCCCATGGCTTGAGGATGTAATCAATTGCCCCTTCCCTTATAGCCCTGACTGCAAGGTCAATATCATCATATGCAGTCACTATAATTATGCTCGTATCCTTATCAAGGCCCGATATCTCTTTCATCCAGAAAAGCCCTTCATTCCCGTTATGTATGCCCGCCCGGAAATTCATATCCAGCATGACTATGTCAACTGAATTCTTCCTGAATACCTCATATATCCTGTTCGGATCAGCTATAGCAATAACCTTCTCGAACTCATCTTTCATTATGAGATCAAGTGTATTCAGAATGCCGGAGTCATCATCGATTATTAAAAGTGTGCCGGGAATCATAAGGTATTTTTTTATAAAGACGAAGTTAAGAATAAAATGTGTCAAAAAAATAGACATTTTTTCCTGTCAGTGGCATATTTATAAAAACTTCTTATTCATTCCTTAAATTTTCAGCCGGGCTGGTTGAAACGGTTCTTACAACAATTAAAACTATTGTCAAAAGAGTCAGAAGGAGTGTTACAAAAAAGGGTAAAATGAAATACCAGACGGAAACTGCCATTTTCGCTTCAAAAGTCATAAGCCATCCGGATAGCCAGAGATAACAGGCCGGAACAGCCAAAATGAATGCAACAAGTGTCATCCGAACAAATTCGCCTGAAAAAAGAAAAAGTATATCGAAGACACTTGATCCTACAACCCTTCTCATACTGATTTCTCTTTTTTTCCGCAATACCATAAATGTGGTAAGTCCAAAGATTCCAAGGCAGGTTACAATAATAGAAAGTAAAGCAAAGGCCCCGAAGACGGTTCCGAGGAGTTTTTCATTCTTGTATTGCTGGTTATAGTAGTCCTCGAGAAAAAAATAGTCAAACGGATTATCCGGAAAGAACTCATTGAACCTTTTCTCAACCAGTTCCAGGACTCTGTTTTCATTTCCCGGTAAGTATTTCATGATAAAAAACCCTCTTACATCACGTCCGTGAGGCATAAATCTGAAAATATGCGGTTCATAAGCCTCCATGGGGGACTGCTGGCAGTAGTCTTTTACGACTCCTGCTATAGTATAGATTTTACCCCAGTAATTCACTGTCTTATCAACTGCTTCATCTGGCTTTGAAAACCCCATCCATTTGACGGCCTTCTCATTCAGGATAAGCGAGGAGGAATCAGAGAAAGTCCTGTCAAAATTTCTTCCGGCAATGATTTCTGCTTCCAGCAGATCGAGGTAATTGTAGTCGATTCCAAGTATCTGGTAATTCTTGCTCTGATCTGATCCGACTCGAAAGATCCCGCCGGCGTCCCAGAGTATCTGGCGTCCCGGAACTTCGGTACCTACACTGAACCTTGTTATAGTCTGATTTTTTATTAATTCCTCCCTGAAAGCCGTCAGGCTGCTTCCGAAAGATGCATCTCTCACCCGTGGGGCTCTAACGGCCAGAATATCTGAGATGGATATGCCTTTATCGCGGCCTTGCAGATACTTCACCTGCATGAATACAAAAATCGTGCATGTCATAAGACAAACGGCCATAAGCAACTGGAATACCACCAGTGCCTTTCTTAAAAGAATCCCGCTTTGTGAACTAATATATTTTCCTTTCAATACTTCTGATGTTTTGAAGGAAGTGAGTACAAAGGCAGGATAAATACCTGAAAGAATTACACTAACAACAAACACCAATGAAACTGTAATCCAGAACCAGCTTTTTCCCCACAAAAAATAATCCGGAGAGATCCCTGTAACATTGCAAAACATCGGGAATAAGAGAAACAAAAAAACAAGTGATGCAACAAATGCGATAAGATTAACGAGAAGAGTTTCAATTAAGAATTGCCCGATCAATTGCAATCTGCCGGCCCCTGCTGCTTTGCTAAGGCCTACTTCAGTTGCCCTGGTGAGCGATCGTGCAGTAGTAATGTTTATATAGTTTACCCAGGCTATTAACAGAATAAAAAATGCAATTATGTTAAGAAAAAGGACTGTGTCGCTGTTGCCATTTACCTCAAGCTCCTGCATGAAATGGGAATTAAGGTGTATTTCGGCAAGCGGTTGAACCTTAAGGTCACAAGTCAGTTTATACTTTCTGAGCTCTTCTCCAAAATCCCTCTCAACCAGCGACTTGAGTTTCATCTCGAATTCTTCCGGAAGTGCAGAGCTATTCAGAACGAAATATGTAAAGAACCCTGTGTCGCCCCAGGAGGACTCAATATCGGATCCATAATGGGTTAGAAGGTTTGGCCACGAAAGTAAAATATCCATCTTTAAATGTGAGTTCGCAGGGAGATCGCGGAAGATCCCGGTAATCACAAAACTCATCTCCTTATCAACCGTAATTGTTTGACCCAGGGGGTCTGTATCACCAAAATACTTTCTGGAATATGACTCTGAAATAAATGCGCAGTTCGCATCAGAGATTCCCTCAGAGGGTTCACCGGCAATGAAGTCAAAATCAAATACATTAAACAGCTGCGGCTCTGCAAAGAACATCCTTTCTTCATAGAACTTTATGTCTCCGAATAATACTGTAGCACGATACCTGAAGATCCTTGCAATGTTTTCAACCTCAGGATACAATTCCCTTATTCTTATCGCAGCAGGAGGGCAACACGATGCAAATCTTACTGATTCCCCCTCTGCACTCGACCGCTCATACCGTAATCTGTAAATCCGGCTGCTGTTCTCATAAAAAGTGTCAAAACTCTTTTCATATCTGACATAGATCAGAATAAGGAGAAACGAAGTGATGCCGGCAGCCAGTCCGATAATATTTATAAATGAAAAGAGCTTATTCTTCAGAATGCTTCTTATTGCTATTTTGAAATAATACAATTTCATATTCTCAAGATTTCGGGGTATGAAGAGAAAGAGGGTTTTATTTGATACCGGCTTTCACCAAACCTTCAGATTCATGGACTTTTTAAAGTAAAGTAAATATAGGAATAAGAAGAATAAGTCTCATATGCGTGCAACATTTTAATTCGACACACGTCTTTATAATGGAAATTGGATGAACGAAATTCCAATGAAAAAAAAGTGCCATGACAGTTAAATTAAATGCAAACGAAGTTGTCCTTAAAGCCGGTGATACAAACCAGGTGATCGACAACAAAACAATTGAAGGCAAACTGATTGTGACAAATCAGCGCATTTACTTCAAGGCTTTGAAGGAAGAAGCTGAGAAGTTTAATCTCGAGATCTTGTTCGAGAACATCCTTGAGGTAATCTATTTCAGCAAAGGTTTCTTTTCAGTAAAAGGATTAAACGTGGTTACCAGGGATGGCAGGAACTTAAGCTTTCCACTCAAAAAGAGGGATGAAATCGGACAGCTGATCAACAGCATGTACTAGCTCATTATATCTCAATATATACTTCCGCACATTATAGCAAAAATAAGGGCACAAAATTTTGTGCCCTTACGTTTTTTTATTCATACCTAAGAGATTCGGCAGGATTGCGCAAAGCTGCCCTGATGACTTTGAAGCTTATTGTTAAAAGTGTTGCCACTATCATAATCATTGAGGCTGCAATAAGTATACCTGCTCCGATTTTAACAAAGTAATCCCAGATACTGTCCATGAGACCGATTGACAAATAATAACCCGCAGCAGAACCTGCAACTGAGGCAATCAGAAGTATTATCAGATACTTCCTGCTTACCAGGTACACTATCAGAGGGACTGAGGCTCCCTGAATTTTCCTGATGCCAATCTCCTTTAGTTCTTTTGATAGTATCGAGTGAAACAAGATTATATATTCCAATAAGCGATAACAAAGTCGCTACGATTGCCAGGAAAACATTTACCTTCAATATACTGTTGTTGATATCTTCACCTTCCTGCATCAGGTCGTTCTGGAACCGTCCCCCGAATATGAAATTTGTCGACATGTTCTTCCATTTTGAACTCAGGAATTCAAGGACTGCAGGCAAGTCCTCAACTTTGGCCCTAACAGCAAAATGCCATACCTGATCAGTCCACTCAATCCTCAGCATCAGAGGTTCTATGGCTTGCCAGACTCCTGCCAGATAAAAATCCTCAACCACACCGACAACAGTAAGCTTTGTAGTATCGTACAATGTAACGCGTTCTTACCGATTGCCTCCTTCCAGCCAAAATCGCTGTACAAATTTTTTATTCACCACTATTGATCCATTTGCACGGTCGGCTATCAGCCCTGAGTTCATCAAAAAACCTGCCATCGGCGAGATCGAAGCCCCATTGTCTGGGCATACCCAGGTCCAATATCAAGAACATCCAACCTCCAGTTGCTTTTCATTATCCTTTACAGGTCTGTCTGTAACTGCCATAACCGATATGATACTGGGTACCTTCCGCAGATTATTACCTTTGGATTTGATAAGAACTTCATTTCTGCAAGAGAGGTAAACAAATCAGGTCAACAGGAACAACAATCAGTTCATCTCTATCATAACCAAGATCAATAGTTTTCTGAAATTCAGCATTCTTTGCAAAAACTATTCCCATAACCAGAGCGGCAACCGAAATTGTAAACTGGAATGTAAGAAGTTACAGACAGATTTTCCTGATCCTCTGAAAGGTGAAGTACCTCTGAAGACATTCACCGGACTGAATGAACTCACATAGAGTGCAGGATAAACACCTGATAGAAATCCTGTAAAAAGCAGAAGCAGAATCAGAAAACCCAAAAAAACCAGTAACCGGTAAATGTAAGTTTGATTGTCATATAAGCCCACAGACTGCTGTATGCCGGGACAAGAAATTCCGCGAATACTATGCCCAGCAATAAGTGCCAGAAAGCAGATAATGATTGTCTCAATCATGAACTGAGTCACAAGCTGGCTTCCTTCTGTCCGCCGAAAGTCTTTCTTAATCCAATCTCCTTAAGCCGCTTGCTGAATGTTGCAATTGAAGTATTTGCAAAATTAAAACATGCTATCAGAAGTATGAAAAGTGCCATTATCGGAGGAGAAATAAGTGCAGCAGGATGAAGTGAAGGAAAAAGCCCTGATGACCAGATGTTCCTTGTGTTTTCACCAACATCATCTAGAGGAACAAGATGAATACCTGTTTACTTTAAAATCCTCCCTGGCTTTGTTCTGTACCGGACAGATACTGTTTAAGAGACTTGACTTACTGACGGAAGCATTGATTTGTCCGAAATCTGAACAAAAAAAGCATGTCATCCAGAACTTCCAGTCAGCTATCTTTAACTCCCACATCAGCAGGAAATTATCAAAATGTGTAAGAATATCAATACTGAAACTTGAATTTTCAGGCAGATCAGCAGAATACAGCTCCGACAGTGTAAGTATGTTCCTTGTTTTACTGTCAACTACTGAAACTGCCTTTCCAATCGGATATTCACTGCCAAAGAGTGTGGCAGCCATTTTACTGCTTATCAATACATTCCCCTGATTTTCAATTGATTTCTTCTCCCCCAGGACCAATGGAAATGTAAAAATATCGAGGAACTCAGGATCGACATATGAGATTGCTGATCGGAAAAACATCAAGTCCTTCCTTAACAGGCGAACCGGTACGTAGCATCCTTGCTGACCTTTTAATTCCCGGGATATCCTTTTTTGCCTCCAGCCCAAGGGTTGCCGGGACAATGCCATACTCCTGCTCCCGTCCCTGCATATCCCTGAAACATGTAACACGATAAATCTCATCGAAATTCTCATGAGTCCGGTCAAACTCATAATTAAACATATGTTGAAGAATGCAACAATGCAAACTGACAGAGCAATTCCCAGTCCGATAATATTTATAAGGGTGAATACTTTATTCTTCCACAGATTCCTGAAGGTTACGAGGAGATAGCTTTTCAGCATATAGCATCTTTATCTATTCATATTTAAGCGACTGGGCCGGATTCACCCTTGCGGCCTTAATAACCCTGTAACTGATTGTCAGGAGTGCTATCCCAATTGCAATGCCAAAACCGGCAAGAAAACTGAAAACACCAGGGGTGATCCTGTAATAGAAATTCTCCAGCCAGTTACCTGCAATATAGTAAATTATTGGCCAGGCTATCAATGCTGACACTGAAACAAGTATTACTATCTCCTTTGAGATCTCAACATAGATACCGGCGACAGATGAACCCATCGCCTTTCTCACTCCGATCTCCTTTGTTTTCTGCTCGACAGTAAATGATGTCAAGCCAAGTAAACCGAGAGCTGCAATGAAGATAGCGAGTGCTGAGAATATCACGGCCATCTTGGCATTCTGCTTTTCCTGGATATACATTTGCTCAAAATCTTCATCAACGAAGTAATATTGCAAAGGGTTATTTGGAATAAACTCCTTCCACTTTTCCTCTATTGCGGCAATTGTTCCTGAATAATTCTGAGCCGACAATTTCACAGTAAGGTAACCCCACATCATGTTATCATTCTGAAATTTGAAGATATATGGTCCAATCGGGTTGCGGAGCGACTCAAAATTGAAATTCTTAACAACACCAATTACCTGCAAATACTCCATTTTACCGGAATCGTTGGGCTGAATAAACCTGGTGGAAGCAAGGTCGGTCACTGCAAAATCTTTCCTGGCACTCTCATTTATAAGGCATGCCTGCTGGTCTGAGGTAAAAGATTCACTGAATGACCTGCCATCTGCAAGTGTCATTCCATAGGTCTCAAGGTAATTATAGTCAACCCAGTTGGTATTCATCAGGAAGGTCTCATCCTTTCTGCCTTCCATAGTGTAGCCGTTATTATTATTATTCCGGCCCGGGACAGCTGTTGAACTTGATATATTTACTACGCCTGGTATTCCTTTTACAACCTCTTTGAAGGCTTTGATCTTTTTCCCCAGAGCTCCGGCCCTGTTGATAACAATCAGCTGCTCCTTATTGAAACCTACGTCTTTATTAAGCATGAAGCTGATCTGCCTGTACATTATCATTGTGCCAATGATAAGCAGAATTGAGACAGAGAACTGAAATACCACGAGCACTCTTCTGAGCCTGCCGTTCTGAGTACTATTCTTAACACTACCCTTAAGAACTTCATATGGGTTGAACGAGGAGAGAAACAATGCCGGATAACTGCCTGCAAGCAAACTAACAAACAGCGAGAAAAGTATTATAGCAGGAATTACATACCATTGCGACAAAAGATCGAGGGCAAGGTCAGCGCCAAGCAGATTATTAAAGTAAGGAAGTGTCAGCTTGACAATTATCAGCGAAACTATCAAGTGAAATAAATGTCAGCAGGAAGGATTCCGACAGAAACTGAGTCACAAGCATCCCCCTTGTTGAGCCTGCAACCTTTTTTATTCCAACCTCTTTTGCCCTTCTCGAAGCCTGAGCTGTTGAAAGGTTCATAAAATTAATGGCAGCTATAAGAATAATAAGAACGGCAATGCTTCCGAATATCTTCAGGTATTTGGGATCAATGGCTTCTCTGAACTCCTGCTGAATTTCAGGATCGAGATGCATTTCTCTCAGGTTCTTAAGATAGAACCTGTATTTGTTTCCCTGGGCCATGAAATCTGAAATTGAGATACCCATATATTGCTGGAGTTCTGGTCCGACATATTTAATAAGAAGATCCGGAAATTTCTGATCAACAGTTTCAGGGACACTATTTGGCTTGAGAAGCAGGTAAGTACTGAAACTGTTGCTAAGCCATGTAGGATCCTTTGATCTGGGGTTTGTCATAAAAGAGGTTATCATATTAGCCTCAAAATGCGATTTGCGCGGAATATCGGCCATTACGCCTGTGACTATATATCTTATTGAGTCTGTTCCTATTTTTATAGGCTTGTCAATAGGGTCTTCATTTCCAAAGATCTTTCTGGCAGTTGACTCTGAAAGCACTACTCTGTGAGGCGCATTCAGCAGTTTTTTCAAATCACCTTTAAGTACTGGTATCGAAAAGAAATTGAAGAACGAGGAGTCTGCTTCGACAAGATGTTCCTCTGTAAATGTCTGGCTATTGTATTCAACAACTGTCGGACCTCTTCCTGTCATACTGCAGGAAATCCTCCACTTCAGGAAACTCTTTCACAAGAGTTGGCCCCATTACTGCTGCCGAGGATGTTACTGTCACTTCCTGTCCTCCGATTTTACCATTTAAAATAGTCAGGTAAATCCTTTCTTTCTTTAAATTATACTGTATCAAAACGTAGATTCATTGATAACATAAAGAGCAATGAGAAGACTGCAAGCGATCCCTATAGAAAGGCCAAGAACATTAATTATCAGATATGATCGCTGTCTTTTAAATGAGCGCAGGCTGTGTTTTACGAGATTGTTTAACATTTTTTTTGAGTTTCGGGTTTTGGGTTTCGGATTTTGAACTGGTTAGTTTCAGATTCTTATCCGGATTAAAAGACAGTAAAAAAATTAAAATGTTGCAGCACTTCTTAGAATTGAAGGGGAAGAATTGTTATTCAATTTTAAGTGCTTCAGCCGGATTGATGCCACTTGCCTTATACGCCTGGAATCCAACAGTAAGCATTGCAATAACTACAGATCCAAGCGCTATTGCAACAAAGACCGGAATGCTCATATCTATCCTGCTGGCAAACTGGTTAAGCAGCTTCCCGACGATTATCCAGCCGAGAGGAAATGCGAGCACTATTGAAATAAGTACGAGTGTTATGAATTCCTTCGACATAGTGTACATTATCTCAAATGAACCCGCTCCCATTACTTTTCTGATACCTACTTCATTGGTCCTCCTTTCAGCAGAGTACGCTGATAATCCATAGAGGCCAAGGCATGCTATTATCACAGCCAGAACAGTAAAATACTTAAGGAGACTGCTAAGGCGCAGCTGCGACCGGAAAAGGTTTTCATAATCATTGTCAATAAATGAATAATCGAGGGGATAATCCGTTATTACATTCTTCCAAACCGTTTCAACTGCTTTCAGCGAGGCTTCAGTACTTCCAGGGGTAAGCCTGATCAGTATTACGCTCAGATATCTTGTATCAGCAAGGGCAAAGGCAATAGGCTCTATTGGCTGATCTGCACCCTTGAAATGAAAGTTTTTCAGGACACCCACAATTCTGCCTTGTAAACCCATGAAGCTGAAATTCTTGCCGACAGCATCTCCTTCTCCCATTATTTTGGCAACTTCTTCATTTATCAGGAAATTCCCGGTGGTATCCCTTGCAATATCGGCAGGGAAATCCTTTGAAAAATCACGCCCGGAGAGAAGATCCATCTTCATTGTTTTCAGGTAATCATAATCAACGGCATTGGTTCCGATAAGTACCTGTTTTTCGGGATCTTTACCGTCCCAGGTGGCTCCTCCGGAATTGCTGCCTATTCTTACAGGATTACTTCTTGCTGCAGTAACTCCCTGAATAAGTGTCTCCTTTAAAAGCTCCTCCTTCAATGAATTGTATTTGGGTTTCATCCCCTCTGCCATCGGAATGCAGATAAGATTCGCCTTTTCAAATCCAAGCTCCTTCTTCTGAAGGTACCTCAGCTGCATATACATAAAAGTGGCTGAAACAGCTATAAGTATCGACAAAGTGAATTGAATAACCACAAGCACCTGCCTCATCCTTCCGTTTCCTCTTCCTGTAGACGGTTCTCCCTTAAGCACGGCAACAGGCTGAAATGAAGAGAGATAAAATGCAGGATAGATCCCTGAAACTATTCCTGCAAAAAATCCGACTAACAAAAGACTGAGTATGAACTTAAAGTGGAACAAGTCAGAGATTGTGAAGCTCTTTCCGGAGAGGTTATTAAACATGTCAAGAGCAAGGCCAACGAGCAGAAGCGCGAAGATCATCGCCAGAAAAACGAGCAGAAGCGATTCAAGCATGAACTGAATAACCATGGTCTTTTTGTCAGCACCTGCTACTTTTTTTATCCCGATCTCCTTTCCTCTCGATGCAGCTTTGGCTGTTGAGAGGTTTATAAAGTTTATGCAGGCAATAAGGAGGATAAATACCGCTATCAGGGTAAAAATGTAAACAGCAATAACAGCACCCTTGCTTCTGTCGTAACCGAACTGTGTATGCAGATGAATATCAAGAAGAGGGAACAAAAGATACTTTGTAGTAGTTTCCGGGGTATGTTCCAGTACTACATCTGTGAGTTTTTTATTTACAGCAATAATATCTGCTCCTTCAGTGAGCCGCACATATGTAAAAATTGAGTTGTTGCCCCATGAATCGCTTATGGCACCGATCTCCCTGAGAAAAGAGTATGGAAGAACCGCTTCAAAGGTAAACTGGGAATTACGGGGAAGGTTTTTCATTACACCCGTGACCATAAACTGGTACTTGTTTTCGAGTGTCAGGGTCTTCCCAAGCGGGTCTTCATCGCCAAAGTATTTTTCTGCAAGTTTCTCCGTCAGAACGATTGAGTGAGGTTCACTCAGGACAGTCATTGGATCTCCAGTCAGGAGAGGCATTGTGAAAAGCCTGAAAAGCCCCGAGTCGGCGGCAACTACCTGCGATTCATAAAAGACATTTTCACCCTGCCTGCAGAGTATGCGAGGCAGCCTGTTTATTCTTGTCTGCTCTTCTATCTCGGGAATCCTTTGCATCCATACAGGCCCGCTTGGATGGGGAGTGACTGTTACATGGTACCTTTCACCTGAATAAAACTGGTCCTCTTCGACCCTGTATATGTTTTCAGCTCCGGTGTTGTAAGTTTCATAACTCAACTCATCCTGAACCCACAGAAGGATCAGAAGCGAGGCAGCCAGTCCGATAGCCAGTCCGGCTACATTGATTAATGTTATGCTCTTGTTCCTTGCAATATTTCGGGCAACAATGCGGAAGAAGTTTTTGATCATGACAAAAAGGTTAGTGCTTTATAAAGACGTGTTTCAACCTTTTGTGATGCACCGGCTAATTACTATTAACCTAATTGTATCAAACCTTATGCCGCTATGTCTCTATTAAATGATTATGGAAATGACCTAATAATTTATTATTAAATCATAAGGTCACTTCCATTATGGTTCCTGGTTCCGATAATACATTTTTAAATGGCTTTCCATCAACAGTGATGTTTACCAGTATCTTTTTTCCGGATCTTTTCACTGAGATATTGATGTTCCTTCCTTCAAAGGCAATGATATTTCCAAGAGACATTTCATTCCAGGCAGAAGGTAACTGCGGGGTTAATGAGAAAGAATTCAAACCAGTCGGCCGGAAACCAAAAATCCCTTCAGTTACTACCCTGCAATACAGAGCGCTTTCTGCTGAAAGATGGCGCTGGTTGCCCTCGGGCCAGGCTTCAACAGCATATGGAACATGATCACCCAGCAATCTGCGGTTTGAATAATCAGTAAGATATTTAAGGGCTTTGTCGGTGGCCCCTGCTGCAAACACTCCTCTTAGTCCGTAAAGAGTTGAACGGTCCCAGAATGTTGTCGATCCGGCCTGGGTAAGCAAACCCTCATCAGTCCATAATTGTGGTGAGAAAAGTGCATCGATTGTGCCCTGCGCCCTGTCGAAGATGCCGACAGTTAAAGGGATACAGATCCAGGAACGAAGAAGGTTGTTACCGTCATAATAGCGGTAAGTATGAAATCCATCCATTTCAGCGCCAAAATATTTCTCAATATTTGCCTTCAGCTCCTTAGCCATTGTTTTGTATTGGGTAATAAGCTTTGGGCTTTTCCCAAGGTCTTTTCCAAGGTATACAGCAGAATTCAGGGCATCATAAAACAACGATGAGGTACACAGGTTTGCTTTTCCTGCAGGAAAACGCCCTTCGAGTTCATCGCTGTCGGAGGAGACAACTCCATCTTTGCTGATCATACGTTTGCAATATTCGATGCACCATTCTATCAAAGGCCACAACTCTTCGGCGGCTTTCCTGTCACCATAAGCCAATGCAAAACGAGCTGCTCCATAGGCAATCATTGCCTGATCGCCCCTGTCGCCTGCTCCGTTCCAGAAACCAGTACCTTCAGCAATTATTGAACTTGGAATCGGCTTATACTCAGGATTCATGTATTTCGCAAACCATCTCCAGGAGGTCATGCCTGCCTCAAGTGCAGTCTGGTAACCTGTATAGGCAAAAAATGGATTTGCATACTCCGCCTGATCATTTGCCCATATGGCAGCATAATAACTACCACCGCCCGGACCATGCACCAGCCCGCCTTTAGTTTCATAGATGCTCTCCATTGCCCTGATTTTGGCAAAATCGAACATCCGGTTCAATACCGGATCAGGTGATTTAAAAGTCAGGTTATTAAACATCAGATCGACGAAAGCCCTGCGCATTGAAAGCTCTTTATCCACATCAACAGCTAAGGGAGGATCTGAAATCTTTCTTCCTGTGAAAAGAACAGCAAACGTAAGTTTATCCTTTGGCTGTAAAGTGAATATCCCGGCCCCTGTTGTTATTGCAGTAATCTCGTAAACATCATAAACGCTCTTTTCGCGATGGCTGAAACTACTCTTCTTAAAATTCTCCACATCTATATTTACTGGTCTTTCAGACTGGTTCGTTACCGTGAATCTTTCAACAGCTACAGGTTTATCAACCGATGGGAATATTTCCCGTTTTATCTCAATATTGTTATTTACAGAACTTTCAATAGTAAGAATTCCCCTGTTGGAAAACCTGTTGATCTGCTCATTAACAAGCCTGTTATTGATCTTTATCAGCGGTTCTGATTCTGGTCCGAAAGTATATATCAGACTTGCGTGAGTGTCGTTCGGTATGGTCCGAAGCATTGGAAACACCAGCTGCTTTGATGTTATGAACTTGCCCTTTTCATCTACTCCGTATGTTGTGATTAATGAAATGAACCGGCCGCTCATTTCGATATTGTCTTTATGAGCCTCGCCTTTTGCAACTGTCCATGAAATGCTGTTGTCAGGCTGAAGGACCCAGCGGTTCTGACTTTGCAGGTTCAGGGATAAGAATATAGCACTGATTGTGATTAATGACTTTGTAATCATACTATTAGATTAAACAGGTTTTTATCACAAAGCTAAGCGAAGTTTGCAACTTCGCTTTCAATATTATGCATTTAAACTACAATTTTCAGACGGCGAAGTCACAGACTTCGCCGAGCGTGGTGCTATTGGCTTTTCAGGCACCAGACGGTATTGCTGTTCCAGTCCTTCGCAAACATTACCCCGTTATGGTCGATAAAGAGATTGTTGATCTCGTTATTAAGATAGAACTGCTCAAATTTGATCAGGTCAGCTGATTTAAGAACTCCGAATCCCGGGATCTGGATATAATAATATGAGCCATATTTATTAAAAACGTTATCCATCGTGGTCCCGAATTGCGGGTAAACATTGTAAAGCCTCTGCCAGGTAGCCCCCATATCGGTCGACCGAAGAATAGTGACTCCGTTCTCCTGGTTACAGATAAAGAGCTCGTCCTTTTCATTTACATAGAGCTTGTGTGAATAACCCGGAGTTTCAATATGCGTCCATGTTGCACCATTATCATCCGATCTGCTCAGGCTGCAACAATTGGAACCATGGAAAATAAGGGTACCATTCTTCAGCCTGAAAACATCTCCGTACCCATACGATGACAACCCGCTTCCTGCCTCGGTCCATGTAACACCGCCATCTTTAGAGAACTTTGTGGGATACTCGAATTTATATGCCCAGATCCAGTTATCATTTGCAACATACATAAAGATATAATACGGATGATCGGGATATGGTTTCGTGCATTTCTTCCATGAGTCACCGTGATCAGTGCTTTTGACCACCTCCCCGTTCCACGTGCTCGCGTAAATCACACCATTCCCGTCGATCTCCATAGTTCGGGGAGAAACAAGAGCAGGGTGAGATATCTTCTCCCATTCGTAATACTTGCTTCCCTGCCTGTAGATCGTGTTGCCGGTGATCATCAGTGTTAAATTATTAACAGTATCTGCAACCATGCCCGTCATCTGCCCGTCAGGCGATCCGTTAAACTCATCCCATTGTCCTGTCCTGTATGCATATGTTACGTAATCGGTTTTTGTAAGAAACTTTCCATCTCTTGTATAGGCAGAAGCTCTCAGTACCTGCTCGAAAGAACCAGTACCAAGCTGCCAGTCTGTTTCCGCCAACCTGCTGCTGTTGCTGTAAACGGAACTCTTCGAAACAGAGCCCCCACCCGTAATTACATCGAATTCAATCAGGAATGAATCGGGAGATATGCTTGAGGCATAGCTGATGTTACACTTTACTGTTCCGTCAATTATATCCCCGGCTACATGTTTCTGATCCGACTTGTTAATGAAAGTGAATGAATAGTCCTCAATTGTAGAATACCCCGGATCAGGATACCTGTCGCACGAAGATGCAAGAAAGAATAACAATATCAGAGTACAATACTTCAGCATCTGTTCTCTTTACTTTCAGTGTTATAATTATAGTTAATCATCACAAATAAATCTTTAGGGCATCAAATCACCTTATACCCGGAATAGCAATGCCTAAATGCAATGAGATTGAGCTGTTCCTCATCACCGATGTATAGGTATCAACCGGATCTTCAGGGTTAACCGACCTGTCGAGCACATCAGTAAACCCGCTGCTGTATCTCAATCCAAGGTCAAGAGCTGACTTTCCTTTAAGCCGTATTGTCACTCCGCCACCGAAGATCCAACCAAAATCAGTGCCCTTGATAAGCGAGCCGATATCATCATATACAGTTGTTTTTGTATACCGGTAAGACCCATCATTATACAGAGAAGTATGATAAGCTTCGCCTGTTACCCTGGCATTAAGCATAAAACCCAGATACGGACCTGTATTGATATAGAATATGCCTGACTTTCCTAAATTAAGATTCAGCAGTGCCGGAACTACTAAATAATCAATCCCCGCTTTTGTATCAAGGTCATATAAAGGTTCTCCGTCTTCAACGTATCTGTAATAAACACTGCTTGTATCATTAAGTGAATAACCTTTGCGTTCAAACGAAAGGCCTGTCTGGAAAGATGCTTTTGCCGACATCCTGAAATCAAGTTTGAATCCGGCAGAAAAGCCTGAATTAAAAGAGTATTTCTCCTTGTAATATTCACAGGAATTCCAGTTGAAATTCATACCACCGAAATATGTTATAGTTACTACACCGGGTATAGAGTCTTTTCCATTGTTATTTTTTACTGCCCGGTCTTTCTTCAGGAAACCGTTATATGCCAGACCCATTGTAAAATCGACATATCCGTGTTTGTAAATGCCATCTTCAATAATCTCTGTGCGGCCTGTTGAATAGCTGGTATTAAGTGATACGATGAAGTTTTCAGCAAAAGGGTATGAAAGCCCGGCCGACCAGATATATCCGAAATCATGTCCTGCCGGCTCCACCTCGCTCATATAGTAATTATTGAAGGAATACTCGTGGAGGATAGAATAAAAAACACCTCCCCTGAGATCGAGCTGCGGTTTTGAGGGTATGGAAAGCCTGACCTGAAATGGTATCGTAAGGAAATTGAAATCCATTTTCTCATTTACAGGAATATACATCCTGAAAACCGGATCGGGATAGATCGATGAAAAGTCTCCGAATTCCTGGTATATAGGGTTCAGATCGCTGTAATTCTTATGTTCATAATAGACAGCTGAATAGCTGAGACCGGTCCTCAGTCCGAAAATCCTGTTCAGGGAGTAATCTGCAAATATCCCTACCTGAGGTCCGCCTTTTGATTTCCATTTCCCGGTACTTCCACTTGTATGAATATCGGAAACATTTATACCACTGGTAAATCCGGCTGAAAATTTTTGAGAAATTCCGGTCGACCAACAACTAATAATAAGAATAGAAAAGACAAAAAACCTTAAATTTTTCATAGGAAGGTTAGAAGTTCCTGAATGCCCAAGAGCATCAAGAATCATGCCGTAATACCTACTACTCCCAGGAATCAGTTCGGAACGATGATGCTGGCAATCCTTCGGTATTGAACAGGTCACCAACAATAAAGTCTTTGAAAGCATACCTCACAGCAACTGGCTCAGCTACAGAGGGGCAGAACAAAGTTATCCCGTTTCCCACGATAAAGGCTTTTGCAGGAAAGAACCGCTTGTTACTGCCGGCAACTTCAAAACACGTTAACTCCTTCCCGAAGGAAGTTAGACCGTTGGTCGCATTATTAAATGTAAGTTTTACTATCTGTCCGTTTACTGTCATCTCTTTGAAAACCGGTCCTGAAGAAGCAAAGCCCTTCATCCCGTATGAATTGGCAAGAGCCAGGAATGCAAGACGATCGCTTCCGGCTTTCTTATCAGCAGGATGGATACAATCCTTTTCACCTATATCCATTATTGAAGCCATTCCTATATTAGGGATTGCAGTTGAAGCTTTTAGCTGTGCTTCGCGCAGGTATGCTGAATTAAGGCCGGCCGGGCCATAGTCGAATGGAGCAATCTGAACATAATAGAAAGGAAATTCACCAACGCCCCATACTGAACGCCAGTTCTCAACCATACCAGGTAGCAATTGGACATATTTATCGGCTTCGTTACGGTTCGACTCACCCTGGTACCATATTGCCCCCTTGATACCATAACCTACCATTGGGTTGATCATTGCATTGAACAGCACTGTTGGTGTCTGTTGCGACAGGGTTCCCTGCTGATTCTTATCAGGGAGCTTTAAAAACCCGAACTTCGAAATTCCTGCTTCGCTTATCCAGGGTTCAATGCGAGTGCCTCCCCAGCTTGTATTTATGAGACCAACCGGAACATTCAGAGCCTTATTAAGCATAAGTCCGAAGAAGTATGCTGTGGCGCTGAATTCGCTGACATTTACAGGTTCAGAAGTACTCCAGGCACCTGAGAAATCATCAAGCGGCAGAAGGCTTGTGGCTTTTTTAACTGTGAAAAGCCGGATTGACGGATTTGAAGATGTTGCAATAGCCTCATTTGATCCAAGGATTGGCTGGTTCATATAACCTTTCATAGGCATCTCCATGTTAGACTGACCTGAACATACCCAGACCTCTCCGATCATTACATTTTTGAGCTTCAGGGTTTTACCGTCACTTACAGTGATTTCGTATGGACCGCCAGCTGCAGGTGTAGATACTTTGAGCTTCCACTTGCCGTCGGCGCCGGCTTTTGCTGTATAACTTTTCCCATTCCATGAGGTTGTAACTTTTACCGATGCATTTACTGATGCGGTTCCCCAGATTGCAGCATCAGTCTGCTGCTGAAGTACCATGTTATCTCCAAAAATTGCCGGTAATTTTACTCTCCGCGTAGGTATTTACTGATAAGAGGACTGAAAGACAAGCAGTATGGCCATTGAACATTGAAATATCCTTTTCATTTTGTTAATTTATAGATTATGATATAATGAAAAATAAATTTAAAGTTTGGATCCGTTAGCTGCGGACTGAGTGCCTAAAGTGTTACACTAAGACGATTCTGCCTTTACGCCTTTGTGCCGTTGTGCCGTTACGCCTTTATGCCATTCATCCAGGCAGAGGCCATAAGCTGAGCACCGGCGAGTGTGGCATGAACGCCGTCGCCAGTCCAGTAGACACCCGGGGCCTGTTTCTGGGCCTCATCATATACTTTCTGGAAATGGAATAAAGGTTGCGCCGAACTGATCAGCTATCTCCCTTGCTGCCTTCTGGTATTCATAGAATTCGGGGTACCATTTGTCATCAACAGCCTTAACACCCTTAACTGCAAAGGGTTCGCAAATAACAAGTTTTACAGAAGGAAGAGCCTTCCTTGTCCTCTCAAGAAGGGCAATATAATCTTTCCTGTAAATTTCAGGGGTTCCGTTGTACTGCCCGTTAAGTTTATGCCAGATATCATTTACCCCGATAAGAATGCTAAGAACATCGGGCTTTAAATCGAGACAATCCTTATCCCATCTCTCGGCAAGCTGAAATACCTTATTCCCGGAGATTCCCTTGTTATAAATTTTCAGCCCCAATGGAGCGAATTTTTCAAGAAGGGCAGCAGCGGCAAGGACTGCATAACCTGATCCCAGAGCACGTGGATTATTAAATGTATTATCTTCCTTGTTCCTTCCGGCATCTGTTATTGAATCTCCCTGAAAAAGAATCACATTATCTTTTGCTATGGTATGCTTCTTAACAATAGCTGGAGGCATGGCTGCTGAGATGATCTCCGGAATGCTCACTGCCATTGCTCCTGCCAGAGCTGCTTTCTTAATGAAACTGCGTCTGCTGTTGTCGTATTTATCCATCATAGGTTAATTTAGTTACGTTTATATTTTTTGCCAAACTCATCTGAGTATGCATTTATCTCCTGTTCTGTAAGGTTCTCTCCTGAATTCACAAGCACCCTGTACCTGAAGGTTGCCGATTTCTTTTCCTTAATTGAGAAGTCAAACCGCTCCTTTCCCTTTGTAAAGTCATTCCAACCAAGCGGATTGGCAGCAAAGAGCCCATAACCGCGGGCATGCCAGTAGGTCGGGTAGCCGGGGTTTTTTGGGTGATCAAATACTATTACAGATACTTTCTCCTCTCCTATCTGGCCCGACAGTTGCATCCACCTCGCCCTGGTTCCCCATACAGACTCACCTGAAATTCCTTCGCTGCTAAGGTAGCTGCCACTGACGTCTTTATTGAGGGTATCCTTTCCATCTGAAGGGTTTCCTGCGGCATCAAGAAGGATCACTCCTTCCTTCGAAGGCAATTCAAGCTGCCGGGCTACCCTGATCCCAAACATACCCTCTTTTGTGTCTTTAAAGTTTACAACAGAATCCCCTGCTGTCAGAGTTGTTATTCTGTCAATAATCCTCACAGAGCCTTTAGCTGAAAAATGGTATTCCGACCTTTCGGAAAGGACTTTTTTACCTGTTGGGTCAAGCCAGCTTTCAGCAGAAACAAATGAACCTTCTCCCTTCCTGCTCGAAAGCCTTTCAATGCGAAGGTGTTTAATCTCTCCGCCGGCAGGCTCTTTTATTCCCCTGTATCCGTTACCCCAGAAATCGAGGCCATTTACGTTCCCGTAATTAAGCCATATTCCCACCTGGTGAATATGATCATTTCTTTCACCTTCGCGGGGTTTAAGCGGAAATCCACGGGTTACCTCAGTCCCTTCTGAGGTAAGAACCGGATAAAGAACCGGCTTGTAAACATTTTCGGGCCAGCAGAATGACGTGAATAGCTTTCCATCGATATTTACATCAAGCTTTCTTTCAGCTTCATTGTTGATGAGGCTGATGGAATGGGTTTCATTGGCAGGATTCTGGTTTTTGCAGCTATTTAAAGCAACAAAAAGAGTAAGCCAAAGAAGAGTAACTCTCGGTTTCATTGGAGATGTTTCAATATTGAGAATTTAAGGGTTGCGAGGTGCGGGGTACGAGGTGCGGGGAAAAAACCCCGAAACCCGAAACCCGAAACCCGTAACTTTTTTCTTATATGGTACTGCCTACCACATATGGTTTCCTGTACTCTCTTGTAAGCAGCTTATCTGCTTCAGGATCATTTACAAATTTCTCTTTTGCGCCATCAAAAGTCAACTCTCTTTTCATGCGGTATGAGATATTTGCAAGTGCAGGAAGAACAGCCGACATATAACCTTCCTGGATATCGGCATGGAGGTCCTCATTCTTTCCTGAACGGATAGCATCGATGAAATTTCCAAAGTGGTTCGATCCTCCCGGAGGTGCCATGAAGGTAGGGTCAGTCGACTTTTCACCTACATCTGATCCTGCAAATGGTTTGTTTTCCCTTTTCCTGTAAGCCTTCCATGTTCCTCCGTCAATCTCAAGATATCCTTCAGTTCCATAAAACATGTTTCCAATGCGTATATCAAGTCCTGCTTCTGCATGGGTATACCGTCCCCTGGTCTCGAACTCGAGCATCTTGCCATCCTTGTATTTAAAGAGGGAAGTCTGTGTATTCGGGGTCTCCTGTGAACATTCTGCAGGGTTAATTCCATAGATATTTCCCATGGAGTAGACTGTGAGGGGATGTTCGTTCTTATTAAGTCCCCAGCGTGCAATATCGAACTGGTGAGGTCCCTGGTTGGCAGTATCACCGCCGCCGGTTGCCCAATGCCAGTGCCAGTTGTAATGAACCCTTTTCTCATTGTAAGGCTGCCACTGGCATGGTCCCAGCCACATATCGTAGTGAAGTGAAGCAGGAGCTTCGCTGTCTTTTGCTATTCCAAAAGAATCACGAGGTTTGAAGCATAGCCCTTTGGCCATAAACACATCGCCGATGCCTCCGTTATGAAGGAATTTTATGGCCTCAATAACTCCTGGTATTGATCGGTTCTGAGTTCCTGTCTGGACACGCACATTATACTTGCGTGCAGCTTCCACCATTTTTTTACCTTCATATATCAGATGTGTGGCAGGCTTTTCAACATAGACATGTTTCCCGGCCTGGCAAGCCCATATAGTTGCAAGTGCATGCCAAAAATTGGGCACAGCCAGCGATACAGCATGTATATCCTTGTCTTCAAGCACTTTACGCAGATCCCATTCTGTACCGGGGGTTTCTCCTGTTTTATCCACAACAGCTTTAATCCTTTGGGCAAAGAACTGTTCATCAACATCGCAAAGGGTCTTGATCCGAATGTTCTTACTTTCCTTTAGTTCGCTGTAACTGCCAACATGTGAACCGCCCTGTCCCTTAAGGCCAATTATCGCAACATTCACACGGTCGTTTGACCCCTGGATTGAGCCATACGATCTGGCGCTGAAACCCATACCGCCGATGGCAATGCCTGCAGTTCCCAGGAT
Organism: uncultured Bacteroidales bacterium; assembly: GCA_963765005.1. GTDB lineage: Bacteria > Bacteroidota > Bacteroidia > Bacteroidales > VadinHA17 > LD21. The sequence continues at coordinate 417,655 of CAVXUP010000002.1, read as the reverse complement.
TCCTTTTTTTATGAATTCTCTTCTCTTTGTCATGTTTGTTTAGGTTTATGTTGATTTCTGTTATTTAATCACTTTCGAAGGGTGTTAAAATCTTTAATATTTTCTTATCATAAATTTAATGTATTTTGTAATATCATTTTTACCATATTGTGCGTTATATTTATCAGTAGTTAGAGTTTCTTATTCCAAGACCTATGAAAACAAGTATCATATCAGGATTGAAATTTATTTCAACGACAGCTATCTTCTTTATTACCTTGACAATAGCACAGGGTCAGTCACCTGCCCAGACAGACGTTCTAACAAGCGGCAGCATAAAGGACCAGATGAAGTATTTAGAAGAAAAAACAAGAATCTATGAGAATTTCAGGGCAATCAGGGAAGACATGTTCCAGAAGCTAATTAAAAATGTTTCCGATACGCTGTCATCATCTGAAAAAAAGATATTGATGCTGACCTCCGGTACAAAAGATCTTAATACTAAAATTGATTCACTAAGGAGCAGGCTCAACACCGTTCAAACGAACCTGAACGAGATGACCGTTACCAAGAACAGGATAAGGATGTTTGGAATTGAAGTCAATAAGATAACATACAATACAACAGTATCAATTATAATCGGAGGACTTATAGCTTTGCTGGCATTAGGGTTTATTGCCTTTAAAAGAAACGTCACTACAACCACCCAGACAAACAAGGAGTTGCAGGATCTCAAAAATGAATTTGAAGCTTATAAAAAGAGCTCCAGGGAAGCGAGAGAAAAGATGTCGATGGATCATTTCAATGAGATCAGAAAGCTTAAGGGCGGATGACAGGTCATTTTATCCATTCCATTATTTCATCTTTAAGAGAATCGTCATGCTTGCCTGAAATAATTTTCAAGCCTGCATCAGCATTATAAAATCCGTATTGCTTCCTTATTACTTCAGTTCCCTCACTTATAGATGAAGTATCTGTAACAGTTCCTGAGCCATCGGTAGCTCCGGCTATAAAAAGTCGACCGGGGGCAAGAGCTGCTGCAAGGTCAGGAAGATCGTATTCCCTTAGTGCTCCGGGGACAGCACCCGGAACAAAGCGGGGATTATAAAACCTCTCTTTCACTATTGACATCCAGGAGATACAGGGTTCAAGGAGGAGAACATTCCTGAGATCGCCGGAGAACACTGCTGCGTGCAGCATAACCGGAGTCATCTCCTTTACGGCACAGCCGGAGATCTCTGTGATCGCTTTCTCCTTCTTAAGTATGCTCAGCAGTTTTAAAACATCTCCAGCCTGTAAACCCGTAATGCTTCTTCCGGATAGCATGGCAGCATACCAGAGATTATGTGAGACTCCATCGAACCAGGCATCTCCCTTTAACAAACCTGAACTCAATTCACCTGTGCCGGCAAGATCGGGAACAAGAAGAGTCACCCCTGCTGAAACAAGGTTTTCCAGGAGACCGCCTCGCATGGCATCGGCCGATTTACCGTCAGGATGCAGATAAATCATGCCCTTACCGTTCGGGTGTTGAGGTTTAAAAAGAAGGTAGGGGATAACATAAGATCCTTCTCCCCTGAGAAAATACTTTTCAATAGTATAATTATCTCTTTTGATCCTGCCCGTCAGAACAGGATTGTCGTTATAGTCAGGTTCGAAAAATCCAGATAATCGTTTTGCTGCTTTAATTACTTCCTGCCTGTTTCTGCTAATGTCGACCCGTGAGGAATTGAGATCATTTTCAAGATTTTGGGCAAGATCTCTGTTAATACTGAATGCAGTCTTGCCTCCCAGAGAGGTTGACAACTGACCTGTTTTGCTTACCCTGAGTTCTTCCGGCAAAGGAGTCTGCACAGGTTCATCCATGGGATTGCCGGGATTATTAAGGTGTTGCTGAAAAAAAGCGTACATGGCCTCCCTGTTTTTCTGGGTTGAAGCATGTCCGGCATAATCCTCAACACGTGAGAAGTTACCCGCCTTGCCTAAGGCCTTGTAAGCAATAGCAACCTCATTCTCCGTTTCGATAGCCCCCTGCAGGCTGAACATGTCGTTGCTTGTAGTAATCATTAAGGCTGGCTTCGGAGCCCTTACAATCAGAAAATCAGGATGATCAAGACCCCTGCTTATCAAACCTGTCAGATTTTGTTCTGCATCCTGAGGTCCTATTGACTGAAGAAGTCTCCTGTAATTCGTTATATAGTTCTCAGGAGCTGCTGCATATATCCTGTCATCAAAGGCAGCAATACAGGCAGACTGGGTCCCTCCTCCGGAACGGCCCGTGATGCCGATTCTGGCCGGATCAATATCAGGTCGTGTAAGGAGGTAATCAACAGCCCTGATCCCATCCCAGATCATTATCTTAGCCTGCGAACTTCCGCATATCAAAGCTTGCGCACCTGGGTATGAATGCTCCTTAGTGGGGCCGCCAACCACGGATTTTCCTTTGAGCGGATCAAAATATTCCAGTCTTTCTCCCTGACCAACGGGATCAAAGGCAAAGACCAGAAATCCCTTTTTCACAAGGTTTATAATGACATGCTGATAAATGGCACTTCTGTATCCCTCTTCTGAATGGCCGCTGCAATAAATGATTGCCGGGTACCTGATCCCCTTTTTCAGAGCAGCAGGCCTGAAAAGTGAAGATGTCACATAAAAACCAGGCTGAGATTCGAATATTATATTCTCAATAGTGTAACCATCCCTTTTAAAAGTGCTGACAACAACAGGATTCAATGGAGTTTTTTCCGGAAAAGGCCCTGTTATGTCAAAAAGCGTTTCTTTAATGAATCCCTGCCTCTGCTTCCATGAATCAGCTGATTTCAGTCCGGATACAAGCTCTTCCCTCTTATCAAGATATTTATAAAGACGGCCCGTGAGATGATGGTACAAGGCATTTTGCGAATCACTGTACTCAAGCCATTTGCTATTAATAATATTGAGTTCGTCCTGAGCAGATCCGGTCTTCAAAAGCATCGCTGAAAACAGGAACACCATCCCGAACCTTAAAAATGCAGATTTTAGAGTCATTTGACGAAGGTAATAAACTGCTGAAAGATAGTATTACTTTTCCAAAAATGGGTCTGACTGACTTTCTCCTGATGAATTCCTCCTCTATGAGTATCTGTTTCCGACCGCTGAGCGGATAATTCTCAATTTCATGCAAAAGTAGTCCGGCTGCCTCCATACCCATTTTTCGGGGATCCTGATTAATCAAAGTAAGCCGGGGATCAAATGCCCGGTCAAAGAATACCAGCGGGATCTTCATCTTCCTGACAATTTCAAAAATACTCCTGTCCTTAGTTTCCTGAGAAAGACACACAAGCAGTCCATCGACACGCATTCCAATGAGGTTTTCTATGTTCTGCCTCTCTATGCTTTCGTGCTCGCGCGATACTGTAAGTAATACATGATAGTTATGTTCAGACGCATAATCAACAATGCTGTCAACAACATATGAAAAAAAACTGTTCTCAAGGTCAGGTACAACAATTCCGATAGTGAATGTTCGTCGCGAATTCAGCTGGCGGGCAATAAGGTTAGGAACATATCCCATTTTTCGGGCAGTCTCAATGATTTTCTTCTTCATTGCCTTCGAAATATCAGGATGATCACGAAGCGCTTTTGAAACCGTGACTCTTGAAATATTGAGATTTTTTGCAATATCAGATTGCCTGATGTTTACCATTTATCAATTAATACCTGGTGAATATTCTATTTTGCTTTCATGAAACCTATTTTGAATCCTATCACCTGCCATGCCGGTATTTTTGAAGGCTTCTTAATTACAAGTCCGTTTTCGGTAACCGACCACTTCACCTTTGCGCTGCTGCCCAGCATCTGTACCGAGGCTATCTGCTCTGAAGAAAACTTTGAATTTTTACCAAGAGACTTCACAACGATATCTTCTGTCGGGGTTCCAAGACAATAAGCATAGAGATAACCATCTTTGGTAGTAAAACGAATATCTCGCGAATTGAATTTATAATTCTCGTTAAACCTGCCAGGTTTTACTGCTCTTGCCTCAGCTGATTTTTCACCATAGGTCTTCCATGGACGTGATCCGTAAATGCCTTCGCCGTTTGCTGCTGTCCATACTCCTATCTCTTCAAGTATGCTGAGCATATCGGGTTCAAGGTCCCCTTCAGGAGTCTGAACAACATTAATAAGAAGGTTCCCGTTTTTGCTTACTATATCAACGAGCATCTGTATAACTTCGTTGGCAGTTTTATACTTCTGACCTGTGCGGTAATACCAGTCACCAATTGAAGTGTCGGTCTGCCAGGGATAGGCACTAACAGTATCAAGCACTCCGCGCTCCACATCCTGAGCCCACTTTCCATCTGAAGGTTGCTTGCATGTATAAACAACATCAATGGTGCCATTATTTGCGCTTAGGTTTTGATTATAATAGTGTGCAATAAGGTTTCTTCCGACATCACCAAAAGGCATCTGGCTGTCGGAGTAAAGCATATCGGGATGATACATGTCGATGAGTTCTTTAATGCTTTTGAACCATTCGACCTGAAACACAAGATTATTTGTCAGCCAGGCTTTGTCGTCGGCCTCTGCCTTGGCATGGTACAACTCAGAATAAGCAGGGTTTGCCCCGTCATAGGGAACACCGGCTTTCGGACCGGCTTTATCTGCCAGATGAGCACTCTGAAACCAGGTATAACTTGCTCCCAGATGCTCAGAAACACCAAATTTAATCCCCTGTTTCTTAGCAGCCTGCTGCCATAGCAGGACAACATCTTTCTTTGGCCCCATATCGACTGAATTCCAGTTATGTATCTTAGAGTCCCACAGGAAAAAATTATCATGATGGGTGCCCATGCTGAAAAAGTATTTTGCGCCGGCCTTTTTATAAAGTTCCATCAGTTTGTCGGGATCCCATTTTTCTGCCTTCCAGAGCGGGATGATGTCTTTGTAGCCAAATTCGGAAGGATGTCCATAATTGGCCAGGTGATACTTATAAGCTGCATTGTCTTCCTGATACATCCTTTTTGCATACCAGTCGCCCTGACGCGGAACGGCCTGCGGACCCCAGTGCGACCAGATTCCGAACTTGGCATCGCGAAACCACTCGGGATACTGATATTGTTTCAGTGATTCGTCGGTAGGTTTGTATGGACCTTCGGCAATAGGCAGTTTGCCCATCTGCGCGGAAATGGTCATAGACAAGACAATAAAAAAGATGGAGCAAAAAAGCATTCTTTTCGTCAGAAGATTTTTCATAGCAATTAAGTATTAATTATTTTCCTAAATATCAATATATTAACTACGGAGTACCACGGATTTTTCTCCCATTCTCCCCCTCTCCTTTTCTCCCCCTCTCCCATTCTCCCCCTCTCTATTTCTTCAATTCTTCCCTAATACCTCACTTTTATCCTGATCGCTCCTTCCACTTCCTTTTCCGAAGCAACAACTACATATCCGCCTCCGCTTCCTGATGTAATAGCACCCGGATAGACCGGGAAGTATTTTGTCAGCATCTCATTCATTACCCATTTGGGAACGGTAAGGGGCAGAATCTTCTTCCACGACAGGAAGGTATTTGTAAGACCAATACCGAGCCCGATAATGTCTTTCTTCAGAATGCTCTGCCAGCATAGTTCTCCGGCTTCCCCCAATTCTTTAATAAAAGGTTTCTCAAGATGCATTTCCTTAAGAGGGTCGTAACCAAGGGGTCGGGGTACAAGTGGCACAAGATGCAGAACGCGTGATAACCATTCACAGATTTGCGGATCTAATGTCGAATCAATAGTCTCCGGCCAGTAGTCACCATTGTAATACAGCCTGCTTATTCCGGGATATAATAGTCCGATATGGTCCTGGGAGCCTGAAATGTACTTTTTCCCCGGAGGATTTTCAGCGCCAAAGAGAAGTTTTGCATTTTGTTCAGGGTTGCCATCCGGATACCTGTCGCCCCACAGCTGGATTCCCACATTCCTTGAACTTGTAGCAAGGCCTGACCTGTCGTTAAAATCCATTGTCGGCCAGATCTGGGCAACCACAACCGATCCGGGATAAATCTCGGAGACCCAGGGCTGGTCGATCCAGCCACCGGCAAGACAAAGCCGGAAAGGGAACCTCAGATCTCTTTTTGTTCCTGAGCTGGAACGTTCAGGAAGTCCGGGCTCGGGAATTCGTTCGAGGATAACATATTCTATACCCAGAGTTCTGCAAAGCTTCTCTTTATCGTGACTATGGCCATCTCTGTTAACAACGAAAACATCGGGTTTTATCCTTTTGAGGTCCGGCTCGAAATCAAGCATTCCCATTCCTGAGGCCAGGAAAGCCTCATGAACATATTTTATTGAACTGACTATGTATAAACGCTCCTGCTCTGAAAACACAGGTTTTTTACCCTTCAGTAAAAGCAGGTTTTCGTCGCGCCCCAGGCTCACGTATAAATCTCCGTAAGCCGAAGCTGCCTTAAAAAAAGCAATGTGCCCTCCATGAAGAAGATCGTAACAACCACTTACAAGAACCTTTTTACTTTTCATCAAACCAATCCCTATTTATTAAACCTGTTAACACCTTTCTTCTCCCTTGTTTCATTTTCCATTTCTTCCTTTATCCAGTCATAAGTTTTTTTCATGCCTTTTTTCAAAGGGATAGAAGGCTCCCATCCAAGGTATTTCTTAATCAGTGTATTTTCGCTGTTACGTCCGCGGACTCCTTTTGGTGCACCCAGATCGTACTTCCTATTCATTTTATAATCTGCAATGTCTTCAACAATATCAACAAGCTGATTTATCGAAACCATCTCACTGCTGCCAAGGTTTAAAGGTTCTGTAATATTGCTGTACATAATGTCCTGAATCCCTTTTATGCAGTCATCGATATACATAAAACTTCTTGTCTGGTGGCCATCGCCCCAGATAACTATTTCATTCTTTCCATTAAGTTGGGCATCAATAACTTTACGGCACATTGCAGCAGGAGCTTTTTCCCGTCCGCCGTCATAAGTTCCGTGTGGCCCGTAAACGTTGTGAAACCTGGCAACCCTTGTTATCAGACCAAAATCTTCAGAGAAGTGGCGGCACATCCTTTCACTGAAAAGTTTTTCCCAACCGTAACCATCTTCCGCCAGAGCCGGATATGCATCTGATTCCTTTAATCCGGGGTTCTCAGGATCTGTCTGCTTTTCACCGTTATAGACACAAGCTGAAGAGGCATAAAAAAACCTGTCCAGGCCACACTCTTTTGCCGCCATCAAGAAGATGAGTATTAATAAGCACACTTATCATACAGGCAGCTTTATTGTTTTCTATAAAGCCCATCCCGCCCATATCTGCTGCCAGGTTGAACACCTCATTATATCCGTTCACTGCGGTAAAACAGTTGTCCCTTAACCGAAGATCAAGAACAAGGTTATCAGCTTCATCAGAGATCTGATACCACTCATTCAGAGGTTTTATATCAACTGCTCTTACCTTATTGCCCTTTTTTGCAAGCTCTTTTACGAGATGACCACCGATGAAACCACCTGCTCCTGCTACAACAATCCTTTTCATAAATATCTGATATTTTCAAAATTTACTTACACGGTAACTTTCGCGGTTACTTAAATACAAAAATAATACTTTTTTAATACAGTTCACAGCATGGCCGCATTATTATGAGTATTACCAGAAATTCAAACTGTATAATGTGCCCGTTAAATTCTGACTCTTATAACTGTCAGTGAATAAGGGTCCACAACGACTTCAATATTTTTGCCTTTTAATTGCATCTCCTTATCAACAGGTTTGATAACTTCAGGTTTTTCAATGCTATTCATTGCATTGAGTTTATCACTTTTCAAAACTGTTATCATAGCTTTTGCATTTATCTTCCCTGATGTCTGAAGAAGAATTGTTTTGTTCAGAACATCAGCAGAGGTGTTAACTATTTTCAGGATAATCTCACCTGACTTCCTGTCAATAACAGCTGAAGCATATAGTCCCTCCTGACCTGTGAGTGGTTTATTTTCCAGCAGAATTGTAAGAGCATCAGTACCCTTATTAGTTGAAAACAGCTTTTGAACATAGTAGTTTGCTGTGCCATACGATTTAAGGTTATCGAACCAGATAAGATCTGGTGTCCATTGCCATCCATCTACATGAGCAAACAGAGGAGCATATGATACCATGTTGACAATATCGGCATTCCGTTCGAGCCCTGTCATAAATGCAGCCTCCGACAATGCGCATTCCCAGTTGTTTTTGTTATCGGGGCTTGCTGTAGAGACACTCTGCGCAGCATATTCCCCGGCAAAAATTTTATAACTGTTACGGTCATAGTTGTCATATCTGGCGGCATTATCGCGGAACCATTGTGGACGACGGTAATAATGTTCATCAACAAGAGCTGGCTTTAAGCTTTTAAGGGCTCCGACGGCAGACTTAAACAGTTCATCATCAGGTTGCGGACCTGTGCCGGATATAAGGTTTATTTCAGGATGTTTTTCACTGATAGCTTTTTCGAAAAGAGCATAGCGTTCAAAATACTGAGGCCCCCATTGCTCATTTCCTATTCCGAGGTACTTCATATTGAAAGGAGTCCGGATGACCCATCTGTGAACGGATCTTACCCCATTTTGTCCCGGATGTTCCATTGGCAAATTCAATCAGATCGAGTGCATCCTGAATGTAAGGATCAATTTGGTCAAGCGGTACTACTTCTGCCGAATTAAACTGGCAGGCCATTCCGCAGTTCAGGATCGGAAGAGGTTCAGCTCCGAGATCTTCTGCCAGAAGAAAATATTCATAAAAGCCCAGACCAAATGACTGGTAATAATCAGGAGCAGGCCTGTGCCTGAATTCTGTATTCCACCTGTTCACAATTAGTTGCCTGTCTTCTACATTTCCAATAGTTTTTTTCCACTGGTACCTGGTACTCAGATCGAATCCCTCAACTATGCACCCGCCGGGGAATCTGATGAATCCGGGTTTCAGATCGGCAAGCAGCTGAACGAGGTCAGCTCTCAGACCATTTGAACGACCTTTCCATGTATCACCGGGAAACAAAGAAACCATGTCGAAATCGATAGTGCCTGTTCCTTCAAACCATATCCTGAGTGAAGATCTCAGATCCGACTTTGAGGCAACAAAAGAAGCTTCATATTTTTTCCATTCCTTGCCTTTAAGCGAAATTGATGCTTCTCCTGCTTTTTCTCCTTTCTCAGTGATAAGTTCAATACGCAGAGCAATGTTGTCATCAAATGGAAGGGAAGCAAGCACGGAAAAATTATACTTAAGGCTCTGCTTTATCCCCATGCCCTTAAAGCCAGAGTTGGTGATCCCAAATTTACCGGCCCCTTCTTTAATTGTCACCCGTGCATAACGGGGATTTGCCTCATTGAGTAATCCGCGGTTCAGGATAAGGAAGTGTGATGAATCTTTGCTTGCGACATCTGCTTTCCAGCCGGTTCGGGGCTTAGAGAATTCAAATGACCTGTTCTTGACCAATTCTGCATAAATTCCGCCATCAGCAGCAAAATTTATATCTTCGAAAAAGATCCCCCACATTGTAGGCTTAATTTCTGCTCCTGGTTTATCAACGTTTACGATTATCGGAATGGTTTTCTGAGCATTGACATTTACTGTCAGGCATCCGATAAAGATACAGGCAAGCATTTTAAACCAATGTTTTTTCATCTCCGTTTACTGATTAGACTGGGTTCACTAATTTGAATTGGGGGCTACAGATCTGTACGGCTAATTATTGTCAATCTTGCCTGTCAGGACTATAGGGGCAGTCTGTGCTCCCATACCCGGTACCGGTCCTCTGCCTCCTTTGCGTGTCAGGTTTACTGTAACACTTCCGCCTTCTTCTGAAAATCTCATGATAACTCCTTCTGAACCAAGGCTCTCTTCAACAAAACGCACTGTCAGATCAAGAGTATTATTATCTGTCCAGGTATAAGTTGCAGCCGGCCTGATGACCGGTTGTAAAACCCGGTAATTTGCATCAATCGATTTAGAACTGGCGCGAGGTGCTGAAAAAAGAGATGTAAGACTTGTATTTGAAAGCTTCCAGACATCCCGACCGGCTTTTATTGTATAATTTACATTATCTCTTTTAACAGAGAGTTCACAGACATCATTAATAAATTTAAATCCTACTCCCTGAATACCATAAGGGTTTTCGGCAAAAATCACTTTCTTACCTGAAACCATTGCCTGGAATGAAGAATTTGCAGAAGCAGCAGAAGCGGGTTTTATCGACAGGGAAGCTAACTTCCTTTTGAGCTCCTCATTAGCATTCGGATCGGGGGCAAGGGCTTTATTCTCTTTTATGGAAGGGAAAAGATAAGTCCAGACCAGATCCAGCTCTTTCTGGGTATTTGCAGCATTTGCAGTTAAAACAACTATTGCATCCTTGTCCGGCAAAAGAATAACAAACTGGCCAGCCATTCCATCGAGTCTTACACTATTATTCCTGCCCCTCCACATTTGATAGCAGTATCCCTGTACCCAGTCATTCAATTCCGGAGGAGTTTTACCAGTTCCTCCTTCACTTTTAATTTTAAATGCTGTTGCTTCGTTGATCCACTCCTCTGAAATCAGCTGTTTCCCATTCCAGTTACCCTTCTGAAGCAACAACTGACCGAATTTCCCCATGTCTTCAGTCCGTAATCTTAATCCCATCAATCCCAGGTTGATGCCCTGCGGATTTAGATCCCAGTCGATACCACTTATTTCAAGCGGTTTAAAAATTCTTGGCTGCAGATAATCAAACAGAGTCTCACCGGTTACCTGCTGAATTATAGCTGAAAGCATAAAGGTGGCTGTGTTATAATACTTAAAAATCGTTCCGGGCTTTGAAGCAGGGGCCATTGAAAGAAATGATCTTACCCACTCATCACTCTGGCCAATTCGTGGCTCAACAGCAATCCCTGTCGACATCATCAACAGGTCCTTCACAGTCATAATTTTCATATAATCGCTTATTGTATCCGGAAGAGACGCAGGGAAAAACTTAACAACTTTATCTGTCAGCTTCAGCCTGTTTTCAGCAACTGCAAGTCCAATTGCAGTGGCAGTAAACGTCTTACTTGCAGAGTACATTAAGTGCTTCAGCTCAGGGCCATAAGGATTCCACCAACCTTCGGCAACAACCTTTCCGTGACGGATAAACATAAAACTGTGGATCTCGGTTTTACCTGTGTCAATAGCATTAAGGAAGTCAATTATACCTTTTGAAGTTACACCCTGTGATTCAGGTGTGTTTCTGGGCAATTTGCCGGCAGGCTGACCCGACAAACTAAAAATCAGACAGGTACTCAGCAACAGGAAAAGAATTGAACGGTAGCAGGTTTTCATGACTGGATAAAATTTTATAAAAGGGTTAATATTTCTTTGCAAATTGGATTTTCTCAAGGGAAACTACTTCATCCACAGCCACTGGAACTTTATCTCTTCGCCTTCCTCAGGCATTATACCCAGTTCTATCTCATAATAACCGGGACCCGGAAAATTAACTGTTCCTATACGGCTTGATTTAAAATTGTCTATCACCCAATCCTGGTTAGGCTCACCAACTGTTTTGCCGCTAGGGACAACTTTGTGAATCAGAGATGCATTCGCTGCCTTAATCGTAATACTATTTCCTGCTTTCGTACCCTGATAGCTGTATGAAACATCAAATGTTTTCATACCGGCATCATCAACATAAACCTTCCATTTCAGGTTTTTCTTCACATTCAGCACAATATGAGCAGGAATTGTTCCCCTGCGTTGCTTTGCAGTAATTTTCAAAGATTCGTCAGGAACAGTAAGATTAGACGGAGTGAATGAAAAACCTCCCTCAATAGTCTTTGCAACAAGACCATCCGTAATTGCCGGTTTCCCGGAATACTCGACAGCGACAACGGAAACATACGGATCAGTCTGATCCAGTGGCAATACAACAGTTAACAGTGCACCATTATGTTGAAATGAAAGAGGTTTCCTGTCCGGGTCGGAAAGCATATATACTTTAACCGGTTTTGTTGTTACTCCTGTAACATCAAGCTTATTATCGAACGGATAGCTGAAAAGATGGAGATACAGGTTTGTTCCTTTTGCTGTTTTTTTTGAAGTAATTCTTCCCCAGTCATGCAAATTTGCAGGAAGCTCAAACGCTCCGCATCCATATACCGATTCACCATTTACTTTAAGCCATTCACCAGCTTCAAGCAGTCTTTCTGATATTTCAAAAGGGACATTACCATCGGCTTTTGGCCCGATATTCAGTAAGAAATTGCCATTAAGACTTACATTATTTATAAGAGAATGCAAAAGAGTGGTAGTAGATTTAAATTCATAATCAAGTCTGTTAAAGCCCCACGAATCGGCTACAGTTGCCGGAGACTGCCACGGGAAATTGCTCTTTTTATTGCCAAGCTGATTGTCGCCCAGTTCCTTGAAATCCACATCACTGTCTTCTTCAATCGACAGCCCCAGGCGGGAATTGACAATACAATCTGGCTGTAGTTCACGGATCAGTCCCTTGAGTTGCAGAAGCTGATCTTTTGTTACTACAGTTTGTGAATAATGCAGCCACATATCAAACCAGATAATACTTACAGGACCATATCCGGTAAGAAGTTCACGCATCTGGGGAATTACCTTTTCCTGCCAGTACAGGTTATAGTTTTCAGGTGTAATACCCGTAATTGCCTTGGTATGGTCCCATCCGTAGCGGTGTTCCCAGTCAACCCAATGTGAATAATAGAGTCCCAGCTTCAAGCCATGTTTCTGACAGGCAGCAGCCAGTTCTTTAATAATATCTCTTTGGGGATTTGTATGATCAGCAACATCATAATTACTTACCTTACTATCCCATAGTGCAAAGCCATCGTGGTGCTTTGCAGTAATGACAACATATTTCATTCCTGCACTTTTAGCCAGAATCACCCATTTTTCAGGATCTATCTGATCCCATCTGAAACGGTCGAGCAGTGTCAGGTATTCAAGTTTATCGATGCGGTTACGATACTGTATCCACTCTGCATAATTGTTATCGTCTCTGTGCTTTTCACCTTTCCATACTCCTTCAGCACCGCTGTAGACACCCCAGTGAATAAACATGCCATAACGGGCAACAACAAACCACTCGGCCCGCTTGTTTACAAGTTCCTGGCATTTTACAGATTCAATACCTGACAGAGAGAGTATAAATACAAAAACTATGTACAAAACTGTTCTGAACTTCATAATAAATTACTTCCTGGTTAATATATGTATTGAATACTGCTATTTGAAAATCAAGGGGGCAAATTCGTTGAGACTCCTTCTCCAGGTAAGCCATTCATGATCAGTCCCGGGAGTTACCCGAGTACTTCATCTAATAAAAATATGAAATATTTTCGTAAAATCAGCTGACTAATAAGAATAGTTAAGGCTGGCGCGGATTTGACTTCGCCGGGCTCGCATAAGAGGCTGTTAATTTCAACTCTTAATACAGAGAATCTCTTTTTTGAATAAGATTCTCATCAGAGATATAGTCATCGTACTCCATCTGCTTGTCGATCATTCCCTTCGGTCCTATTTCAATCACACGGTTACAGACTGTCTGAATAAAGGCATGATCGTGCGACGACATAAGAATATTACCCTTGAACTTAATAAGGGTATTATTGAATGCCTGGATGGACTCCAGGTCAAGATGGTTTGTAGGAGTATCGAGAAGCATTACGTTGGCATTCCGTATCATCATCCGGGCTATCATGCAACGCACCCGCTCCCCTCCCGACAGCACATTGACCTTTTTATAGATCTCCTCGCCTGAGAAAAGCATCTTACCCAGATATCCTCTCAGGTATAATTCACTTGTATCTTCAGAGTATTGGGCGAGCCAGTCGACAAGCGTTATGTCCTTTTCAAAAAACTTTTCATTTTCAAGAGGCAGATAGGCTTTTACAATTGTCTGGCCCCACTCAAAGGTGCCATTGTCGGGTTTTTCGTGCCCCTTTACAATTTCAAAAAATGCGGTCATTGCCCGTGAATCTCTGGATAGAAATACTATTTTGTCATTCTTGTTAACCGAGAATTCAAGGTTGCTGAACAGCTTCTTACCCTCATATGTCTTGCTGAGCCCCTTCACTTTCAGAATGCTGTTGCCCGGTTCACGACCGGGAGTGAATATAATGCCGGGATATTTGCGGGTTGAAGGCTTTATCTCTTCAATATTAAGCTTCTCGATCATCTTTTTCCTGCTGGTAGTCTGCTTTGACTTTTTCACATTAGCCCTGAAGCGTGCAATGAATTCCTGGAGTTCCTTTTTTTTCTCCTCAGCCTTTTTATTCTGAGTCAGTTGCTGACGCAGTGCCAGCTGACTCGATTCATACCAGAAACTGTAATTACCCGAAAACATCTGGATCCTGCTGAAATCAATATCGACAATCTGGGTACAGATTGAATCGAGAAAGTGTCTGTCGTGTGAAACTACAAGGACAGTATTTTCAAATTCTGAGAGATAGTTCTCAAGCCAGTTCACAGTATCAAGATCAAGGTCATTTGTTGGTTCATCAAGCAGAAGATTATCGGGCTTGCCAAAGAGAGCCTGTGCCAGCAGAACTTTAACCTTCTCTTTTCCGGTAAGTTCCTTCAGTAACTTGGAATGATGCTCCTCTCTGATTCCAAGGCCGCTAAGTAAAATTGCAGCATTGCTCTCTGCATTCCATCCATCCATTTCGTTGAATTTCTCCTCAAGTTCCGAAGCCCGGAGACCATCCTTATCTGAAAAGTCACTCTTGGCATAGAGTATTTCCTTCTCCTTCATTACACTCCAGAGCTGATCATGACCCATCATAACAGTGTCGAGAACGACACATTCATCAAACTCAAAATGGTCCTGTTTAAGAACAGAATACCTCTCTCCATGGCCAAATGATACTGATCCTGTCCGGCTTTCCACTTCTCCGTATAACATCTTCAGAAATGTGGATTTACCTGCTCCGTTGGCACCAATTATGCCATAACAGTTGCCGCGGGTAAATACCATGTTGACATCCTGGAAAAGTATCCGTTTTCCAAACTGGATACTGAGATTTGATACTGTAATCATTTAGTTGACTTTGCGGTAATAATCTGAATTCACTTATGCTTCTAATCAAAAAGCCCGCAAAGGTAAGAAAATAAATCGGTTAATGGATTTTGGAATTTACTCCGCTGAATTTATATTATACCATTTTGCTGCATTATCGTGATAGATCTTGTCAACTACATCTGCAGGCAGCTTCAGCCCCTGAAAAGTTCCCCGGAATTTATCCGAAGTCATCTCATCACCTGAGGTAAAATATTTCCAGTCGTCAGACCAGGTGTCATGCATTCTCTTCCGGAACCCGTCAGGATTGTTGCCTCCGCTGTATCCCACATCAGTTCCGTAAAGAAGCCTGTCCTGGTATTTGATGCAGAAATTCCTGACTCTTTCACGATCCTTTGCTGACTGATACTGCAAATGACAGATCCGTGCCGACATATCAACAGCCATATTGGGAAACCTGTCGAGCCGGAGTGCAAGTGAATCGACATTCCATTCGAGGCTTGCAAGGTGGCAGCCAATAAATTTTAGGTCGGGGTGTTGTTTCAGCAGGTTATCGCGTGAATTAATCTGATCTTCATATGAAGGGTATTCGGGATGAAGGAACATATGATAATGCGGGTTCCTGGCAAAATAGCTGCTATCGCTGCTTACAGTCATCTGTTCAAGTGGCAGCCAGCAGTTGCGCGGTTCTCCGAGATGACCGGTAACAGGGATTCCTTTGTAGATGATGTATTTGATAATATCATCAAACCTGGGATCATCAATCATAATAAATTTACCTGTTCTGTCTCTGACAGTCATGCCAAGATTCTTCCATATTTTTACAGTTATTGCACCTCCTGCAAGCCCGTTCTGGATATCAGTCTCTGTATTCATAATCCATTCCATTGACCCGAAACCCGTGGTGTCAAAAAGAAATGATGAGCCATAAAAAACCTTCCCCGTATGCTTTTGGGCTGATAACATTGCATAATTAAGCTGTTTGGCAAGGTTAGCAGAATCTCCATGGTCAACATTCAGAGTCACAAGCTGAAAATTTTCCGCTTCCGCCAGTTGTTCAAATACTCCGTCGTCGGTTCCGATATGAATGTGGGTGTCGATCTTTTTTACTGAAGAATAGTCCTCCGCTGAGTAGTAACGGGTCTGGCAGCCTGCCGCCACCATTAATAAAACGACCAGTTTTGGAAAGAGTGTTTTCATAGGTAAGTAATTTTGACTATAAATCTAATGAAAAACTTCGATACATAAAATAAAGAACCGGGACCGGCAAGTGTTTTAGCCTGCCATGGTCCCGGTACTGAATATTGATCTTATCTTTTATCGCCTATTTCGGCATTTTCACATAGTCGGCAGCATTGAGAAAGTCGATGCTCTTCTTGCAGCTGGTAAACTGATCGAAATTATATCTTTCAACCTCGACAACACCATATTTCATTCCTGATACTTTTCTTTCTTTCCACATGGCTTCAAAATCCATCATGCCGCTGGCTCCTATCTCTTCTTTGTCTTTAATGTGCCATAGCTCGAATCTGCCCGGATATTTCTTGAAATAATCAACAGGATTTACCTTTCCCATCACTGCCCAGTAGAGATCAATCTCGAACATCACTTTCTTTGGATCGGTGTTTTCAAGCATGAAATCGTACATTGGTTTTCCGTTCTGTACTGTTGTAAATTCCCTGTCGTGATTATGATATCCGAACCTCAGGCCTTTTGCATTGCATTTCTCGCCGATGGCGTTAAAATAATCACAGTATTTTTTGAGTGTTTCCTGACTCTTATATGCATCCCCTCCCATTGAAGGCTGAACCAGGTATTTTGCACCTGCCTTAACATGTGTGTCAATACAAACATCCCACCATGCCATTGTCTTATCCCAGTTTTCTGTAGTCGGAAGGTTTTGACCTACATGTGCGCTGAGAACAGTCATCCCGTTCTTCTTGCACAGTTCCTTAAAAGCAACAGGATCCATACCATAAATCTTCCCGTCAGCGTAGCCGGCAGGCTCAACAAATGTGTATCCCATTTTGCCAACCTTTTCAATTGCAGCCGGGACATTCTTCCTGATAGAGTCGCGGATTGAATAGAGCTGCAGCCCGATATTCTTGCCGGGAGCAGGCTTAAATGACAAGAAAAGAGCAGACATAGAGCCCGTTATTGCAATTAATAGAATTAGTGTGATCAGTTTTGTCCTTTTCATATTTTTCGATTTAGAATTTGATGCAAGATAAGAAATTATCCTGAAGGGAAAGGATATGGATGCAGGTTAAAAAAGGTTAAATAGGGAGGGTAATTTGAAAATTTGAAAATAGAAAGATTTAACTGGATACAGAAGTAATTCTTTTTGTTACGATAGACAGGCCGCTCCTATGGAGCTCATATATCATTGAATAATGCTGCTCGCTACAAACAGTTCGCGCCTATGGCGCTCTCAATTGAGGAACCACGTAATGACTTATAATAAAAATTCTGAGCTGCATGGCAGCGACCTGTTTGTAGCATCAGGATGTTTTAGGGATTTTTGAGCTGCATAGCAGCGGACTGTTTTATATTGATTATTTTTATAAACACATTTTTTAACTATTCAAATGAGATACCTTCTCTCTATCCTTGTCTTCATTCTGGTCACTTCCGAATATACCTTCGGGCAAAAAAGCACAGATAATCATTACATCACTGTTGAAGCCAGAAGAAGGGTGAGTAACTCAGACGGCAGCATCACCTACAAGCCTTATGAACCATTCAGAACAAAAACCGTCGGAACACTTGATGGGTATACCTTACCTGAAAAGGCAGTAATTCTCAGTAAATACGGGGGTTATTCCAGGCTTCGCACAAAAGCTACCGGATACTTCAGGGTAGAAAAGGTTGGTGACCGCTGGTGGGGAGTGGATCCTGAAGGATACAGGTATATCAATGTAGCGCTTAACAGCATCAGCAGAGGCAAATCTGAGCGTAATGAGAAAGCCCTGGCTGAAAAGTACGGTTCTCCTGAAAAATGGATGGAAGAGACTATCGGAATGATGAAGGATAACGGATTCAACTGTGCCGGGTCGTGGAGCGATTACAAGGCAATAATCGAAGCAAACAAAAAATCTGATAAGCCGTTTGCATATACTATAAACTGGAATTTCATGAGCAGCTACGGCCGTGAACGGGGCGGAACCTATCAGCAACCCGGCCATACCGGCTACCCCAATGATGCCATTTTTGTTTTCGATCCTGAGTTTGTGACTTTTTGCGACCGGCATGCAAAACAACTACTGACGACAAAGGACGATCCGAATCTGTTCGGCCATTTTTCCGATAACGAAATGCCTTTCAAACTTAAATCACTGGATAACTACCTGGCTCTACCTGAAAATGATCCCGGACATATAGCTGCGGTCAAATGGATGGAAGAGCAGGGTATTACTAAGGACAGGATAACAAATAAACACAGGGAAGTATTCATGGCTCTCGTTGCCGACAGGTATTTTTCCATTATATCAGCCGCAATAAAAAAGTATGATCCCAATCACATGTATATCGGTTCAAGGTTTTACAGCAGCGAAAAGAACTACCCTGAGTTTATGAAATGCGCAGGAAAATACCTGGATATTGTTTCAAACAACTATTACGGAAAGTGGACTCCTGACTCAACAGATATGGCAAACTGGGCAAAATGGACAGGAAAGCCATTCATAGTTACAGAATACTATACAAAAGGTGAGGACTCGGGCATGCCAAACCAGAGCGGAGCAGGATGGATTGTCAGGACCCAGCGCGACAGAGGCCTGTTTTATCAGAACTATAATCTCGCACTTCTTGAATCGAAGAACTGTGTCGGATGGCATTATTTCAAATACCAGGATAATGATCCTACAGCTAAAGGTGCCGATCCTTCAAATGTGGATGCCAACAAGGGGATTGTTGACAATGATTATAATGTCTGGAAACCTATGATGGAGCTGATGAAGGAGCTGAATAACAATGTATATTCACTAATTGAATACTTTGACAGATAAGTTCTCTGTAAACCTCTGAGCATCTCTCTGTAAATCTATGTAACAAATATTTCAAATGAAAAAATCAATCCTTTTTACCCTTCTGATAACACTGCTAATTGACCCCTTTTCTCTTATTTACGGCCAGAAACCGATCAGCGGGTTATCGTGGAAATCTGTCGCCACAGGCATGCCTGATGAATGGTATGGCTCGGAAGAGTCAGTTAAAGTGGCCGAAAATGTCCTGCTTTACCAGAGAGATATCGGCGGCTGGCCAAAAAACACGGCAATACATAAGCCCCTTTCCGATGCTGAAAAAGCAAAAATCAACGATGACAAGGGACTAAATGATGCAATTTTCGATAACAGTGCCACTACCACCGAAATGAAATTCCTTGCCAGGATGTTCAATAAAACTGGCACCCTGAGCTACAGGGAATCATTTAACAGGGGTCTGAAATTCATTCTTGATGCCCAGTACGAAAACGGAGGCTGGCCAATGTTCTGGCCGCTCAGAAAGGGATACTATACCCACATAACCTTCAATGATAATGCAATAGTCAACATACTTGAGATGCTGAAGGATATAAGTGTGAACAATACACTTTACAGTTCTGTTACACTGCCCGAATTTCTTGCCAGGTCAAAAACAGCCTACGAGAAAGGAATTGGCTGTATTCTCAGAACCCAGATTGTTGTTAATGGTAAACCTGCAGTGTGGTGTGCCCAGCATGATGAAAACACCTTTCTTCCTGCCAAAGCCAGGTCATACGAACTTCCTTCATACAGCGGTGCCGAATCGGTTGGCATCATCAGGCTTCTTATGGCGATTCCGGATCCATCCCCTGAAATTATTAAATCAGTCACAGGTGCAGTGGAATGGCTCGATACTCACAGGCTGAAGAACACAAGATGGGAAACCTTTACAAATAAAGACGGCCTCAAAGACAGAAGAATTATTAACGACCCTGAAGCAGGTGACATGTGGGCACGTTTCTACGACCTCGAAACAGCAGAACCTTATGTCTGCGACCGGGACGGGATAAAAAAGAAAACACTTGAGGAGATCGGGTATGAAAGGAGAAACGGATACAGCTGGTATACTGACGATCCCAATGATTTATTCAAGAAGTATCCGGAGTGGAAATCAAAATGGATTAAATAGAAGGCTTAGCGGCGCAAAGGCACAAGGGCGCAACGGCGAAGATGGCAAAAACAAATGATAAAATTAAGATCATTCTATTATGAAGTCAAGCAGACGTAAATTCATCGGAATAACACTTGCAGGCAGTACAGCTGCTTTCCTGCCAGGATTACCCTTTCAGACAGAAAATTTGAAGGATAAGTATCTTAAACTTGATGATATTATCAGCAAACCTGTTCTGAAGAAGGAGTTGTTCAAATCACCGGTTATAATAGAGACACTTGAACTTCTGAAGTATAAAAATACATTTCTGTGCAGGGTCAGGTCAAAAGAGGGCGCAGTTGGAATTGCAGTAGCAAACAATGCCCAGATGAAATCGCTCTGGCCGGTATTTATTAACAGGCTGCAGCCATTTTTCATCGGAAAGGATGCCCGCGACCTGGAAAAGCTACTTGAAAAGGTATATGTCTATGAGAGCAATTACAAGATGCAGAATCTGGCATTGTGGTTACCCCTTGCCACAATTGAATTTGCGATACTTGACATGCTTGGAAATATTGCCGGAAAATCAATCGGTCAGCTGATAGGCGAGATTCACAATCCTGAAATTGCTGTTTATCAGGCCAATGGAGACAGAGGAATCACTGCAGAAGAGACAATATTAAAAATCCAGAAGGAAGTTGAGGAATCGAAGGCAAAAGCGATAAAATTCAAAGTAGGCGGAAGAATGAGCAATAACTTCGAATCGCCAAAGGGAAGGACTGAAAAACTTATTCCGCTTGTCAGAAAAACTTTTGGGGACAAGATGGTTATTTACGCTGATTCAAATGGTTCCTATACTGCTGATGAGGCTATCAGAATTGGCCGTATAATGGAGGAGTACAAAATCGATTTTTATGAGGAGCCTGTTCCTTTCGACTGGTATGAAGAGACAAAGGAGGTAGCTGATGCTCTGAAAATACCTGTCGCAGGAGGCGAACAGGAGCCGAGCCTTCACATGTTCCGGTGGCTTATAGCGAATGATGCATTACAGATTGCTCAGCCTGATATGTTTTACTTTGGTGGAATGGTCAGGTCCATGAAAGTCGCCAGAATGGCTGCTGCTTTCGGAAAAGACTGTACTCCGCATATTTCAGACTCTGGCCTTGGGTACCTGTATATGATGCATTTTGTTTCGGCAATCCCGAATCCGGGACCCTATCATGAATTTAAGGGATTCAACAGGGAAATACCTTTTGAATGCAAAACCTCAACCCTGCTTAGTGTTGATGGTACCATCGAAGTTCCTTCAGGACCAGGCCTTGGGATTGTAATAGATCCGGCATATATTGCAAAACATATTGTAGTTAAGGGTTAACCGGTCGCTTTACTGTACTTTCAGGGTTTCAGTCTCTGCGTGCCTGCAATTCTCAGCACGCCTGCTCCATGTTGGCTAAGGTTAAATAAAGTTAATAACTCCCGGCTCCGGGAATAAAACAAGTATCTTTGCAGTCTCACTGTCAGACTCTTTATCCATGAAAAAACCAACAGTGGATTACTTTGTTCATCCTCACAGAATCAGGCAGTTACTTTCTATTGTTTCAATCGAACCGGATAGGATAAGATTTTTCAAACCTGAGTTCCTTATTACATTAGTTCTGCTTTCCTTGTTCTATTCTTCCGAACTCTATGCCCAGGTCAGATTCAGACCGGTACCTACCGCTGGTTACGAGAAGCGTATCAAAGAGTATATCGATACTCTCCATATTATCGATAATCATGAACACCTTGATGACCCCAGGTTCCTAAGACAAACCAACTTCCTCGATTTCATGCTTCTTTTTCTGCATTACAGCCACTCTGACCTTGTCTCATCGGGGATGCCCAATACTCATTTTGATAAACTTTACAACCAAGCCCTGCCACCTAAGGAGAAATGGAAGCTGATTGAACCCTACTTTAAAAATTCTTTCAACACGGCATTCATCAGGCTGGCAATGCTCTCTGCGAAGGAGCTGTATGGAGTAGACAATATAAACATCTACACAGTTGACACTCTTTCGCGGAGGATTTACCGGGCATATCAGACCGACTGGCCCAATCATGTTGTGAAAGATCTCTGCAGAATTGATTACCTGATTCAGGATGGCAAGGAGAAGCTTTCCGGTATCGATAACGTGCTCTATGTTAAAAGATTCTCCAGCTGGCTTAATATAAGGTCAAAGTACAGTATTGATTCCCTGGCTGTAATGCAGGTAAATCCAATATATACCCTCGAGGATTTTGTGGCTTCAATGGAAGAGGCATTTAACTCTGCAGTTAAGAGCGGCATCGTTGCAGTCAAGATCAATATTGCCTATAACCGGACCTTAAAAATTGAGAATGTTGAAACTGATAATGCCAGGAAAGTATTCCGTTCCCTTATTACTGGCAATGAGGATAAACAGATCACCAATGCTGAAGCCAAACCATTGCAGGATTACATGTTCCACAGGCTTATGAACATTGTAAAGAAAACCAGCCTG
The DNA here is from genome assembly GCA_963765005.1 of uncultured Bacteroidales bacterium. Lineage (GTDB taxonomy): Bacteria > Bacteroidota > Bacteroidia > Bacteroidales > VadinHA17 > LD21. The sequence goes on along the minus strand of CAVXUP010000002.1, from coordinate 395,024 downwards.
CCGGTTGTCTTTCATACAGGTCTTCAGGCAGGAAACGGAAATTATATTGAAAATGCAAATCCTGCTCTCCTGTCAAACATATTCCTCCAATATCCAGGAATAAATTTCGCACTCTTTCATGGAAGCTATCCATTTGGAGGAGAACTTTCCACTCTGGCCAAGAACTTCAGCAATGTTTACATTGACATGAACTGGGTTTATGCCATTTCCCCTTCGTATGGTGAACGCTATCTTAATGAATGGCTAGAGACTGTGCCTGCCAGCAAAATAATGGCTTTCGGTGGTGATTACAGGTGCGTTGAAAACATATATTCGGAACTGATGGTTGCGAAGCAGCTTATATCTGATGTATTGATAAAAAAAGTCGAAAACGGATATTTCTCTGAGGAGGAGGCATTAACTGTAGCCAGGCTGATCCTTCATGACAATGCACAGAAATTATACAATATCAGGCAGTGAAGCTTTATTGCAACGATTTCAACACCCTCCTTATCTCATCTGCACCTTTTACAGCCGTTACAGGAAGCCTGCCCTCTTTTCCGAAAACGAGCTGAGCCTCATAATTTTCTATTGTCACTTTTGATTCATCAACGTTACCGGTTTTATCCTTCACGGCTGCAATATTCAATTCAAGATGTTTTGCCATAAAATCATACATTGCCAGCCTCTTTGTTATTCCATAGTCGTGCCCTTCCTTTGCAAGGTGAACATTCTCCACATTATCGGCTCTTCCATAGAGCCCGTAAACTGACTGCAGATATGGAATTCGACAGCCGGCACATTCTGTGTCCAGTCGTTGCCATCAGAAATAACCAGCATCGGCCGGGGTGAGGCCATTGCTGCAATTTCCGCATTATTTGTCATCAGCTCCGTACAGGAATGAATCGGAAGCCCGCTTTCACAGGCGCAGCCTCCGTAAAAGTATGAGGACACCATAACCACAGGTACACTAACAGCGACCCTGTCGTCAAGTGCTGTCAGAAGGAAGGACTGCGTCCCGCCGCCGGACTCACCGGTAACTCCTATTCTCTTTGCATCGACATAGCTTAAAGAGGTCAGAAAGTCAATCACCCTGATTGAATTGAGAGTCTGTATCGTCAAAGCCAGACTTGTCTTATGATCAGCAGCAGTCACCTGCAGAAGAGACTCTCCGTATGCAAACATCTCATAGCTGAAGACTACTGCTCCCATCCTGGCAAGCATAGCACACCTGTACTGCTGATCGGGCCGGTATCTTCCTACAAGATTCATATCCTGATTAGTAAAGTGGCCATGCGGAGAAAGGATTGCCGGGAAAGGCCCTTTCCCTTTTGCCGGACGGTAAAGTGAACCGCAAAGATAGAGTCCTGGAATAACTTCAAGACCAACATTCTCTACTGTATAGCCATCAAATTTTCTTTGGGCTGTATAGACCGGATTAAGAGCTGTCTTCCGGGGCATAGGGGATAATCCAAGCTGGTCAAGAAAACATTTTCTCAGCTCTCTTTTACGCGATTCCCATCCGTTTTTGTCAGGGTAACTGTCAAGAAGCTGAGCCAGATGCTTTTTCCCTTCCTCTACCGGTCTCTGGTGATATGCATATTTGCTTATAGAGTAAGTATTCTCTGCCGTCTTCTGATATAACATATCCAAAGGCATCAGGATATTTGTAAGCGTTTCCTCCTTATCAAGCCTGTATCTCCAGGTCGGGTAAGTCACTTCAATCCCTTTTACGAGGCTCTCGCTGTAATTAATCCTGATCTTATACCGCTTTTCGATGTCGGTAAGCACCTCTTTCAATGGCTTCTTATAAACATCCACAGGAAGCTGGGCAGATGCGGCTTCGCTTCCCGCAATTATGCATATCAATAACAACAACCTTATTTTCATAGCATTACAATTTATCTTTTTCCGCTTTGCGCCTTTTCACCTTTGCGCGAAACCATAACCGGCTTCCCGGACTCACTTTGCATATAATATGGCAGCTCCCAGACCTTGTCTCCTTTCTTATTTGAGAAGTAGAGATGTGATTCGGAGAGTTTACCGGCATCTCCATCGGCCCAGAATGCATAGAAATCATCATTTGCGTTCAATGGACGTCTGACATAGGAATGGTTACGGGTGCTGTTCCTTGTAAGATCTTTGGTCTTTTCCCAGCTGACTCCCTCATCGCTGCTTATCCATACAGCCACCTCTCCTCCGGTTCCGTATTTCTGAGGTCCGGCCTCAGTTGGTCCTATGATCTTCCAGCAATCCTCCTCAATGTATAAGGACCCCATATCATAATTATGGGTTGATTCACAAACCTTATAATAATTCCATCTGTCGTTGATCCAGTGTATTATCATCCATTCACGGGGGTCGCCACCCGGTCCTGGTCTGAAATCACGGCTTATCACAGCAAGGATGACAGGGTTTCCGGATCTGTCGAAATTCAGATCATTGATATATACAAGTTTTTTCTCCTGCTCGAAATCTCTTACCAATGCCTCACAGTGAGGATCAGTCAATGGAGTAGACAATGTTTTGCCATCAATTGTCTTCCATGTTTTACCAAGATCGTAAGTCTCCACAAGGTAGAGGTTAGTTCGTTTGTCAACATTGCCACCGGGATGGTAGTTGAATGCTGTAACGATTCTTTTACCCCTCATCTGGCTAACCTGGTAATGTCCGCCCATGCCTGCAAGTTTCTGTTCAGGAGTCCACAGCTTGCCATCTATACTTGTATTCCAGTACAACTCACGACCCTTTGTATATTTTGAGAACAGATTGACAAAGCCCTCGCCGATGGCCATATGTGGTTGAGGATATGTCATTTCAGAAGTGACCAGCCTTTCAAAACTGTCGATATTGTATGGCAGCTTACTTTTGAAGATAATCCCTGGCCGGGTTCTTGCCCTGCCGCTGACAAAAACGTAGATATAGCCTGAAGGATCTATTGAGATGGAAGAATTGTCGTGAGGATCATTGACCCCTGACTTATCATATACAATAACAGGTTTGGGAACTCTCTTCGTCAGATGGTCAAAATATGATATCATTATCAACAGATGCCGCTTGTCAGCTTCAGTAGTGCCTCCGTAAACAAAAAATGTCTTATTGGCGACTGATGAATAGATTGCTATTGGAGAATGGCAGGCAGTATAGGTTCCCAGTCCTCCGGAATACTTGTCGCCATACTCTGAGAATTGACCCAGGGTAAACCAGATCCCCTTGTAGCCGTCAGCGCGCAGATTCTGCGCATCAGTCCTGAAAGCAGTCAGGCTGAGCGACAGACAAAAAAGATATTGTAATAATCCAAAAAACTTCATACTCGTATTCTAAATTCTGTTAATCCATGAGCACGATCATTCAGCAATAAATTTCAACAAGGGTATTAATATTGGATTCCCGCTATCTACAATATAGGAAATTTTTGTTATTTTTTTACCCTCTCCGCTAGTTTCACTTATTTCATTTACTATTACATAAGGGTTCATCTTACTTATAAATGTAAGGGCTCTTTCCCTTGCCTCATCAGAGAATGAAGGAAAGCCTGTATGCACCACTGAGATAAGCTCGTCAAGACGGGTCTTGTCGGTAGTTATAGTTCCCTTCGGGTATGTGGCAGTTTTCTTATCGGTCGCCACAACAACTGTTCCGCCTGAGGGGATCCAGTTAAGCCAGTTCATCTCGTCCACGGACTCTTCTCACTTCCGTTCTTAATAATTGCATTCAGCATAATACCTTTTAAGACCATCCTTGAAAAGCTCAGGAAGCTTTGTACTGGGGATGAACTTTGTTATTAACCTGCAACTATTGTAATGACCGGCATTGAAGTTGTAATCGTCGGCAATTATACGCCCTCCGTTATTGAGCAGATGAACTGCAAAAAGAGAGGTGAGAGTGCGGAATTCAATTGTTGCAGTATCGACCGATGGGTTGTTTTTCACAATATAATCACTTATCCCTTGCAGGTAAGTTGTCTTGCTGCCTATAGGAAAAACAAGCTCATCAACGGTGGGTTTCAGCTCTGCGGGAGCCGGAGGCAGCTTGCTGGCTGAGGCAGTCGCCCTTTCAACAGGTCCTCTGCCTTCATCAGCAAGCACCGGTTCAGAAATGACTGTGTTATCAGGAATCACAGCTTCAGCCTCTATTTCCACGAAACCGGAAGCAAGTCCTGCTGAGGAAACTGTAACACGGATCTTTCCTTGTTTTCCGGTCGATCTTACAACATTAGAAACTGGCATTTCGATATACCAGATGCCGCTAACAGGCTGTTGTCTGTTAATATCTGCCTGATAAATTGCCGGGCCGACAAGTTTAGCCGGACCCGAAACAGTCCATCTTACAGTATTGGCGGCCCCGGGAACATGATTCCCTTTATCATCAGTAATGTCTGCAGTAATAATCAGTATCGACCCTCTGTCAGCTGAAATTTTCAGATGAGAAGCCCTCAGAGTGACCTTTGCAGGCGCTCCTGCCACCACTGTCTTTGAGGCTGTCGTTTTCCCGGCTTTTAATCCCGAGACCTGCATGGTACCTTTTTCGATAAGGATATCTTTAAATGATCCGGATTCGCCTGCCGATCCGCCTGACACACTTCCACCAGCAATGATCCTTGTTGTGTCCTCTGCTACTGCAATCTTTGAATCAACAGCATGGTTAGTCTCATTTCCCATGCTCCAGAACATGATACTGGGATGGTTCCTGTCGCGGCGGATCATCTCCTTCATCTGCTGCTCCTGAACTTCGGCAGAGAACTCCTGGTTTTTGATACTTGGCGACTCCTCATTTATTATAATCCCATACCTGTCGGCCAGATCGTACACCATTTTATCGTTGGGATAATGGGAAGTCCGCATGAAGTTATAATTCAGGTTGCCATCAATATCCGCGAAATCCATAATTGTAATCCACTTTGGAATGGCATCGCCGAGCCAGGGATACTCCTGATGCCTGTTACCTCCCTGTAAAACAGTCTTTTTACCATTTACATAGAGAATGTTTTCCTTATAATCCCAGTTGAACCAGCGGATTCCAAGCGGACTTGTATAAGTATCTGTGACCTGTGCCCCGACTGAAATCTCAGATAATACTTTATACATATATGGATCGGAGGGAGACCAGAGATGAGGCATTTTTATTGCTGCTGATGTCTGATCAAACCGGAGAAGCTGCAATGGTTCAATGTCAGCTGTTGTTTGGAAGAGCTGAACGATTCTTCCTGATGCATCGTAGATAGTGGTTTTAAGCGTACAGCTTTTTTTCTGCGGGTATTCATTTTTTACCCAGGTCTGGACTCTTACCAGGGCTTCCTTATCTGTGACTTTCGGTGTTGTGACAAAGGTGCCTCCTTCATGCGATGCAGATCCCTGCATGGGAATATAAAGCTTATCTTTAAGCACAATGGTCACATCGCGGTAAATGCCGCCATAAACATTGAAGTTGCCGGCAGCCATCGGGGGAATGCTGTATTTATCCTTCTGCCTGTTGTTTACTGCAACGGCAAGTACATTATCGCCTCCCTGTTTTATAAGCGATGTGATATCAAAGTCAAAGGAACCGTAGCCTCCCTTATGGTCTCCAAGATATTGACCATTCAGCCAAACCTTGCAGTATTTCTGGACACCTTCAAATTCAATGAACACCTTCCGGTCGGAGTAGTCTGCACTAAGTGTGAAGTGCTTTCTATACCAGCCCCAGCCCAGCCACCAGTAAGGGTTGTCGCTTTCAGCTGCATTCATAATAAATGGATGAAGTTCGCCTGTTGTCTCGTAAGTGCTCCAGGTATGAGGAATACTTACAGCAGGCCAGCGAGAATCGTTGAAGGATGGCGCTTCATAACCCTTGTCGGCATTTTCAGACGGAAAATAGTTGAATGTCCAATTCGAATTTATGATCTTTTCAACCCGCCTGTTTTTCTGTACCGCTGCAGGTTTCGGCTGTCCAAAAGTGACAGAGATGCCGAAAGCAAGAGAAACAAGAATAGTAATAATCTTCATTTTCAGCAATGTATAAAGAGATTATTCCTTTTGTCTAAGATAATAAATTAAAAGGAAATGAAAAAGCACCGCTCCTTGCGGCAGCGGTGCTTTCGTTCATATCACAAAAAAGTTATTTTGTATAATGCGACGGATTTTCATCCTGCCATTCATTAACCCCATCACGCACCCTGTTACGGAAATAGATGGTATCAGTGCAATGGTAGGTATAACCGTTTACAGAATTGGTATACTGGTATTTAAGGAAAATCTTCCTGTCCTGAAGCAATTTGGATCTGTTGAAACTGCTTGCTCCTTCACCTGTTATTGCAAATGTTGAACCTGCAACTGAACTGATCGTGATATTATCACCATTTAATGTCAGCAGCATTTCATTCTTAGCAGTTGCCTGGTCGAGATAGCCGTTGGCATAAAGGGAATTCGGACCAGCTGTCTTAAGTACCCATACCTTGGCTTCAGGCTGCGGGATCACCTTATAGTATGTAAGGGTTGTATCAGCTTTTGCCGGCCTGTTTACCACTGCAGAACCGCCATGCCAGTATTTTCCGAAAAGCATGTTCTCATACCTGAAGCCTATAACGGCGGTCTTCTTTGTCTGAAGAACAGTATCCGCGTCAGCTTCTGTAATATAGAAAGGCAGCACATAAGTGGCAGTCATGGTAGCCGGATCAGCAAGGAAAGCTGCTGAATCAGGTTTAACTGTTACTACTCCGTTATGCCATCCCTGCTTTATCACAATCGTATTCGGATTGCTCAGGGTATAATAATTTGAAGGCAGAGGGAGAAGTGCAGAGACTGTTGCCACGTTATCCTTGATATAGGCTGATGCACCCTGCATTTTGGTAAGGACATCGGGTGTTATCAGAGTATTATCAAGAATGAAACTTACATTGCGGTCGAAGGTATTATCCCTGACACCGCCCAGAGCAGCCCCGACATCAACTTTCATCCCTTCGCCGACAACAAAGGTCCTTACATCGATCTGATACGGGAAAGTAAACGCCAGTATACTCATAGTCGAGGATATAATCATCATAGCACGAGACCGTCAGTACCGAGAGTAAAAAGAAAAACAAGTATTTTTTTCATAATCATAGCTTTTTAAGTTTTAGTTCCAGTTATCCCAACCTTCATTCTGGATAAGGGCGCTATTCCTGAGCATCTCATTGTAAGGAATAGGAAGATACGGCGATTGAAACAGACGAGGTTCAATTTCGAAATTGAGATCATATACAAAGGTCGTATTATCCGGATTACGGGTAATCACTTGCTCCGTGAACAGGCTGATTGATAACCGATTGCCAGTTGGCATCAGTGGTCCAGCGTCTCAGATCATAAAATCTCATACCCTCGAAACAGGTTTCTATCCTTCTCTCATTTTTGACAAAGTTATCGAATGCAACTTCACCGGCAAGTGCTACCTCATCAAGATAAGGATCCGTAGCAGAAAGACCATTTGTATTATCGTATGTTTTTCTGACTCTCAGATATTTGATAGCGGCCTTAGGAGTAGTGCCATAGAGTGCAACATTCGGATCTTTCGTAACATGATTGGCAGCTTCGGCAAATGTGAGAACCATATGTGCCCAGCGGATGAAGAAGTTTGAGTGAGCTGCCCTGGTTATTGAAGCATCAGACCAGTTCAAGCCCATCGAAACAAACTTCTTGATATGATAGTTTGTAAGGCTGTTGTTCTGAGAAACTCCGGCAGCATCCTTACCGCCGTTCGACCAGTTCTCAAAAGTGTACATCAAGGCACCTGTGTTGTTTTTCTTTGCCTGTGCTGTATTATAGAAGATCATTGTATAGAACCTAGGATCCCGGTCTACATAGGGCTTAGCCGGATCATAACCGCTGAGAGGATCGGTGATGGGACGTCCGTTTTTCATTCCGAAAGCATTAACAAGCTCCTGCGTTGCACCAATCTGACCGTTGCCCTGGAATCCTCCGGGATAGAACATACGCTCAATAGCATCATTATTTGTGTTATACCTTGATGCAATTACTATGCCGGGGAAATTAGGATTGGTCCAGGTAACTCCGGTTGCTTCATTGAAGCCTGTACCCATAACCGTTGTTTTATCAACAGTAAGCTTGAAGTTCATAACCTTCTTGGCATTTGACGCGGCGCTGTCCCAGCGGGCGATAACATTACCCGGATTGAACCTCGGGCTTGCCCATGTTAGGTACACCATAGCCTTGATGGCTCTTGTGCTGATCCCGTCGAAACGGCCCCAGTACTTTCCGCCTGCATATGCCCTGTTGGCTGTAACGGGAACAAGAAAGTCGCGGTGCGCTATAGGCAGGTACTTGTATGCCGAATCGCAGTCTGCAATAATCTGGGCAACGCACTCATCGTAGGTATTCCGTTCAATATTCATATTATCGTTGATATCAATAACATCAGTGACAATCGGAAAACCGAGCATTTCGCCGTTAGTGCCTTTTCCTCCCCATTTCTGAAGAAGGTCCCACTCATGCCATGCCCTGAGGGCAAAAGCTTCACCCTGGAGGCGTTTCCTGACAAGGTCATTAAAAGCAGGAGTAATTATATACCTTGTATTATAACCGCGCCTGTCCTTCAGGAACAGGTTAACGTTCCTTATGGCCTTATAATCCCTGTCCCAGTAGGTCTGGAAAGGGTCCTGACCTGTGGTGATAGTATTCACAGCCAGTCTGCGCATGGCCTGTGTTGAACTTGTAATGACCGCATTATCGGTGGCTCCGTCGAGATAGGCGCCTTCGTTATCATTGTAGTTCCTGTTTGAGTTCATAGCATCGTAGCAATATCCAATAAGACCATTGATATTCTCCGAGTAATCCCAGATATTCTCACTGTCCTTGTTTCCCTGCGGATATGGCTCGAGATAATCGACACATGAACTCAAAAGAACCAGCATGAACGCAAATAATAGTATTTTCTTCGTATTCATAATTGCCATAGTTTAGAAATTAATTTTTATACCACCGGTGAAGGTCCTGAACAGCGGATATGCTGTTACACCGGCAGTTACCGGGACATTATCATTGTTAGCCTGGTTCCTGAAATCAACTCCTGTATAAAGAGCTTCCGGATCGAGGTCCTTGATTTCGGAGATTGTCAGCAGGTTAGCACCTCTTACATAGAAACGCACTTTACTGGCTCCTATATATTTTGAGAGGTTTGATGGAAGATTATAAGCAAGTTCGATATTCTGAATCTTGAAGAATCCTCCGTCGGCCAGCCAGAAATTCGAATTCACAAAGTTATTGTTCACCTTGTAATAAGTAAGCCTGGGGTAGGCGCCATCAACATTATCCCTTACAAAAGCTGAATAGTTATTATCGCCCCATCCGCTCCAATAGTATTTGTTAGTGAGAGGAATATCGTAAAAAGCGCGTCCTGTACCAATAACAAGCAGCTCAAAGTTCTTAAGGCCAAGTTTCAGATTAGCCGAGTAGAAGAGCCTTGGAGTGGTGTGCCCGATCATACTCTGGTCATTATCATCAACAATGCCGTCGTTGTTCATGTCAACGTACTTCAGGTCGCCGGCTTTAAGGACATCGTCGAAACGCTGCGGTACAACAAGTGCTTCTGCATCAGTTTCGAACTTTCCGATATAAGTCTGTCCGAAATAGGCATCGACAGGTTTGCCAACCCTTGTCTGATAAGCAAATCTGTAATTAGGTTCATCGTATTTCAGCCTCTCGCTGTTCTGGAATGTTGCCATGCCGCCAAAAGAGTAGCTGAAGCCGCCCGACCTGTCGGAGAACTGCAGAGCTGTTTCAAGTCCGTAATACTTAGTGTCGTTAAAGTTATACCATGGCCTTGAGCTCGATACACCAACCATGAATGGAAGAAAATGTTCAACCTGGTCAATCTGTCCCTCACGGACATTGTTATAATAGGTTACTTCGAGTGACACCTTTTCCTTGAACAACAAAGCATCAATTCCTGCAGTGAATTCTTTCGCTATTTCCCAGCTCAGATCAGGATTACCAACCCTTTGGATATTTGACCTGGGCACATTGGAATCGGTTCCAGTGCCGAACCATGTACCGCTCGAAATAGGTCCGAATGCAGAACCTGAAGTATTTACGCTCCACCTGTCGACATAATAGAATGGTGAGAGATAGGTTTCGTTACCAATACTTCCAAGTTGTGCCCTGATCTTAAGGAAATCGATAAACTTTACGTTGCTCATGAAGTTTTCAGCTGATACAACCCAGCTGGCTCCTATCGACGGGAAAAGCTTATAGCGCAACTCCTTGGCAAAACTGTAGGTTCCTGCATAGTTCAGAACTCCTGTTAAACTGTATTTGTCATCGAAGGTATAGGTTCCGGTGAAGATCCCGTTCTGTTGTCTTTCCGGCTCTTCAATCCCGTTCTTAAAGGTCTTTGATATAAAATAAGTAAGAGAGGAGTTAATAGCATGCTTTCCGAAGGTCCTGTCGTAGGTGAAATTCTGAAACAGCGAAAATCTCTGGAGATAATAGTCCATAAGTTTATTCTGGTCAGCCATATCATATCCAAGATGTGTCCTTGTAAGAAGGATGGTATCATTACCCGTGGAAGGATTAACCGAGGGAGTTGCACGGTATGCTATATAATCTTCTGCTTTCCCGATCCTTACAAGGTTGTAAATATTGAATCCGAAAAATGTATTTGAAGAAAGACCCTGGATCATTTTTCCCATATCCCATTCAAGAGTTGTATTTGCAGATCCTGAACGTCCGTTATCGCTGTAGTAGCCCTGGGCTTCGAGACCGGCAATCGGGTTGTTGGGATAGGCCTGGCTTACACCATACCATGGCACATTTGAGACTTCATCGTAGGAAGCCCACAGAGGGAAGGCCACGGGAGGTATTGAAGTGATATCGCTGAGAAAATCGGGCATTTCGGTAAGACTCAGCACCGGGTTTGAACCTGCATCCTCAGATGTAAATTCGGTATCGAATCCATAGTTTGGCGATTTTCTGAATGAAAGGTTTCCGTAGAAGTCGAATTTGACTTTCAGCGCACTGTTGATCCTGATATCAATGTTCGAACGGGTTGTAATACGGTTATAGTTTGCTTTTTCGCCCAGATTATAAATATCACCCTCACCGTTATAACCAAGGTAGGCAAAGTACTGAATAGCATCGCTTCCACCGGAGGATGAGAGATTAACCCTTGCAATCGGCATTGAACTCTTGAGACCAAGTTCACTAAAGTCGACGCTCGGATAGTATTTGTCGTATGGATCATTAAGAGCATACCTGTCAATAGCTGTCTGTGAATAATTAGGTGTAAGTCCGTCATTTATCCTTGCCTGATTATTCAGCTGCGCATACTCTGCACCTGAGGCATATTCAGCCATCCTGTCGATAAAACTTGCTCCGTATTCGACGTTTGCAGTGAGAGTACGCTCATTTGCAGCGCCTCTTTTTGTTGTGATGAAAACGATTCCATCAGCTGCAATCGGACCAAACCTTGCTTTATCAGCAATGTCCTTTATAAACGAAACTGATTCAATCTCAGCCGGATCGAGAGGTACTTCGGTGATATCAGTCGGGACATTATCGATCAAGAATGTCATATTACGACCCCTTGCAGAAATAAGGATCTTTTCATAAGCCCTGAAGCTTGATCCTACGTTTTCCTGTGAGCTAAGACCCGGTTGTCCGCTGAATTCCCTGACCTCAACTCCTGTTCCAAGACCGGCAAATGCATTTCGCAGGTCGGTGCTTGGATATGCTTCAAGCTGACTGCCATCGATGGTACCGGTACTGCTCGAAAGATTGCGCTTAGTTGTTGCAGCGAAGGGGAGCATTACCTTATCAGCTGAAGTCATATAGATCTTCGATTTGACAAGCTTCACATTGCTGTCCTTGAGAAGATCGATAACAAGTGATACACTTTTCTCGTACTGACCGTGACGAAACAGTCACGAAAGCATCGGTGAATGCCTTGAAAGTGAAGGAGCCATTTTCATCCGTTTCGGCGTGAATAACGCCTTCTCCAACTATCACCGAGGCATTTGGTACCGGAGTACCGCTCTCATCGGTAACCTTTACGGTTACATCTACCATCTGCCTGGCCTTTTCCTTCTTCTGCTGCTGAGCACTTAAAGTTCCTGTGATCAGGATGCAAAGAAAAACCAAGGCTGCAAATCTGATTTTTTGGTATATTATATTATAAAATCTCATAAACTTAAGTTTTATTGGTTTATGTTACCAAACAACGTTTGGGACAAAATTCTTCATTTTAAAGTTATCTTCCGTATTGAATGGCAGATAGTACATCGGCTCTATCCACTTTGGCTGACGGTCAGCAGACAGAGGTCTGCGTGTATGCCTGAAGCCTATCGGATATTGGGTGGCATCATATCCTGCAGGAAGTTTCTCTATATCCATGCCGTAGAGGGTGCTGCCATATGCAGCAGGAGCCTCCTTCCAGCGGCGGATGTCCCAATAATAATGTCCTTCATACGCGAATTCGACACACTGTTCGTTTCTGATCCTCTCCCTGAAAGCCTCCTTGCTGCCTGTATATGCTGCTAGAATATCGGGCTGTCCAACACGCGCCCTGATAACATTAACTGCCTGAACTGCAGTTAAAGAAGCTCCTGGTGCGGCTGTATTGGGTCCGTATGCCTCATTGGCAGCTTCAGCATAGTTAAGATAGAGCTCTGCAAGACGGATCAAAGGATCCGTTACAATAAAGAGCTGATGTGGATTTTGAACTATTCCCATTGGAGTACTTTCTCGAGTAATATCCGGTTTTGGAACCTCCGAAACTGGCAGTTGGTGAACTGACCGGCTGGTTCATATCGGAGTATGTAGTGACACCGGAGCTTACTGAATACCAGATCTGGGCACGGCCTGCCGTGGCACCTGATCCCCAGCCGGGCATTGTGTTCGATTGGTTGTAAATTATATCCTGATAAAATCGGGCATCACGGTCAATATATGGGTTCTGCTCCTTGTAATGACCTGCGGCAGTCGCCGCTGCTCTGTCTGCATCTGTATTAAGAGGTTCTCCCCATTTGGTTTCATACCTGTCGACAAAATTCTGTGTAGGTGTTGTTCCTGAGAAAGTGCTTGAGGCGCTGACGAAGAACCCCGGCATAATAGCCTGGAATATACCATTGTTCCAGCTCATCGACCCGAAAGTGTAAGCCCAAAGCTGTTCATTTGTATAGCTGGCGCCGACAAAGTTTTGTTTCATTGTTGCAAGCGGAAGAAGACTATACTCGTTTGCAAGGGCGACTTGCAACGCTTCCCAGTTGGCCTTTGCTGCGGCGTCCCAGTCAGCCTGACCGTTTGCATTGTTAAGAGGGCTTGCTGCATAGAGGAGAGCACGGGCCTTAAATGCCTTGGCAGCCACACCGTTCGGAAGCCGCTGGTCAACATTCTGGAGGTGACCAGGCTGACCAGGTCCCGGGTCCCTTCTCATTCTTCCTGCAAGGTTAAAATGAGTAGCTGCTGAATCGAAGTCCTGGGCTATTTTATTCATACACTCGTTCGCAGGTAGCCGGGGAATATCCCATTGGTCCTCAGGTCCGATTACAGTTGTGAGGTAGGGCATCGGGCCCCAGATACGCATGAGAGTGAAGTGGCAATATGCTCTTATAAAATGAGCCTGTCCCTTAAGGTCATCTATCTCTTCCTGTGCGACAGATCCGTTCTCTTCGAGATAACGTATGTTTTTCAGGGCGATATTACAGATCCTGATATCCATGAACATTGATTCAAGTATAGGACGCCTTTTTCCGTCATATGTGAATTTATTGACAAAGGCCGTTACTGATCCGCTTTTGAAGTTATGACCTTCCATGTAACGGATCTGGTCTGCAGCATCAGTAATACCTTCCCATGAGTATTTCTGGTCCCAGGCATTGAAATACGCAGGGTGGGCTGTCTTGATATTATAATCGTACCAGCCGCCGCTGAAATATTTTCTGCCTTCGTATACGGCGTTGAAGAATAGTTTGAAGTTATCGTATTTTCCATATACCTGCTCATCAGTAAGGCCCTGTTCGGGAGCCTTGTCGAGGTACTCCTCAAGGCATGAAGTTGGCAGAACCATGCTCAGCCCCGAGATTAAAAAGATAATTATATATTTTTTCATACTATATATTTTACAAGTTTAGAAACCGAGCTTTACGCCCATTTTCACGGTTGCAAGTATCGGATAGAATCCCTGCTGGAAGTCTTTTCTCTCAGGGTCACCTTCAATAAGCGGAGTTATTGTAAAGAGGTTGTTCCCTGTAAGGTAAAGCTGCAGACTTGATATTCCCAATGACTGCTTCAAACTGCCGGTGTTGAAGGTGTATCCCAGATATACGTCTTTCAGCCTCATATAGTCAGCTTTTCTGAAGAAGCGGTCCATTATGATAGCCTGATATCCCCTGTCCTCTTCTCCGCCGCCCCAGAACAGGTTATCCTGGCTGCTGCCTCCGAAATAGTGCAGAGTCTGATGATTTGCATCCTGATTTGTAGGGGTCCAGAAATCGAGTGCTGACTCGTGTAATCTCCAGTCACCCTTAATATACTCAACTTCAAATCCCTGGTTGAAATGGACATACTTGCCAACGTTACCCTGGAACATCATGTTGAAGTCAAAGTTCTTATATGTAAACCCTCCCTGCAAGGACCAGGTAATCGGAGGATAAGTAAGCCCTTTGCCGGGATATTTGTCAAGGCTTGTAATTGAGCCATTTGAATCAAAATCGAGGAATTTGTAGTCGCCGAGTGATAGTTTGCCAAGGTCGATCGGAGACGGATTATTATGAATGTCATCAATCGTTGTAAAGTAGCCTGTACCCGTAGTCTGCACCTGATTAATTTCAAGGCCTTCGAGCTGGAATTCAACACTCAGAAGGTCAGTAAGAGGTTTGCCAGCCAGCTTCATATAATCCGGAGCATATGGAGGGTCGTCCTTATAAACAACCCTGTTTTCGTTGAAACCGAAGAGACCTCTGAAATAGTACTCAAAATTAGGAGTCGGCATCTTTCTGAATTCTGCTTCCACTTCAATACCATGTTTCTTAACCTCACCCAGGTTAAGTTCCTTGAAGGAGTTTCCAACCAACATTGTAACGCTCTTAGGGGTAAGAAGCATCTTGTTCCTGTACTCATCGAAAAGGTCAACGCTTAGTGTGAATACATTTTTGAAGAAGCCAAGCTCAAATCCGATGTCTCTCTTACGGGCCTGTTCCCACTGAGCGTTTTCATTTGGTCCAAGGTCTTCGCGGATATAGCCGCGGTCATCCTTGAAATAGGAGGCAGTGTAAAGCCAGCGGCTCCTTGCATAATCGCTTCCGACAAGACCATCGGAGTAGCGTACTTTCAGTTTACTCATCCATGGAACGGAGTTCTTGAAGAATTGCTCTTCGGAGATCACCCAGCCAACAGCTGCTGACGGGAAGAATCCGAACCTGTTTGCAGGAGCAAATCTTTCCGATCCCGTGTAACCAATGTTCAATTCGAACAGGTATTTCTTACTATAATCATAGGTAGCTCTTCCGACAAGGGCTTCATTATAATAAGGGAATTGAATATCTGTGTTTTTCTGCTGCCTGTTGAAAAGGAAAAGTCCTGTAACGCTATGCCTGCCAAAGGTATTTGCATAGTTAAGCGACAATTCATAATATAAGTCATTATAGTAACCGCCGTTGAGTCCGCCTACATTTATATCATAAGGCGGAAGAGCCCAGTTGTCGAGAGTCTGACCGTTTCTGTTCCAGGGGTTGGCATCTACCATTCCGTCGCCGTTTGCATCAACACCGATCTTATTATAATCGAGGGTATAATCAGGATAGTTATAACTGAGTGTAAGCATACGGTTATTATAATATGAACTAAGCGACACTTTACCGCCTGCTGATAAACCCGGAAGAATTTTATCGAGTTTCTGAATAAGAATAAGGTCAGTAAATAACCTGGATCCAAGGTCCTTGTTGAAGCCGGGTTGTTTGAAACCGGTATATGGATTTCCGGTGTATTCACCGAAGTTGGCTGCAAATCTGTCGCCTGTGGCGTCAGGATAATCAGTATCGGGAACCATCTCGAGTACCCACGACGGGAAATAGGCTGGGTAACGGGCAGGTCCTGTTGAATAAAGGTTTCTCCACGATCCGCTTGTAGGGTTGTTCTTGATATCAGCTGAACCGCCAACATTGAGCGACAGAGTCGTTGATTTTGTAAGACTAAAATCAAGATTTATCCTGTAATTAAACAGATGTGAATAATACCTGTTATCCATATACCCTTCCTTTGTACCTTCGAAGAAAGTTCCCTGGTACTGGTATCCCAGGCCCAGAAAGTATTTCACGAATTCTGTTCCGCCCGACAGGGAAAGGTTTGCATTTGCTGTCGGAGAGAATGGTTTTGTAGCTTCATCGAACCAGTTAACATTGGGGTAACGGAGAGCATTGAGAGAAGTTGAAGGATTGGCATACTCATTGAGAGTACTCTGTGGAAGCAGGGCCTGAAACTGCCCGCCGTTCATCCTTGCAATATTAAGATTGCTCATTGTGGTATATGAATCGATATGGTCCGGGATCCTTGTAGCCTTCTGCATACCATATTGTGCAGAAATATCAAGTTTCGGTTTGCCAAGGGAACCGCGTTTTGATGTGACGACGATTACACCGTTTGCTCCTTTTGCCCCGAACACTGCTGTTGCAGAGGCATCCTTCAGAACTGATATTGTATTGATCTCATTCGGATCGAGCCTTGAAAAATCACGTTCAACGCCATCAACGAGAACAAGAGGCTGAGAACCGTTCCAGCTCGAAAGACCTCTGATGATGATCTCTGATCCCGCGTTTCCAGGTTCACCGGTAGCCTGGATGGTCAAGACACCCGAAAGTTTACCTGAAATTGCGTTTGTAATGTTGGAGGTACCTGTTTTCATAAGGGTGGCGTTGCTCACCTGGGTGATGGCGCCGACAACGCTTTCCTTTTTCTGGGTACCATATCCGACAACAACTACTTCCGATATCTGTGTAACTTCGGTGGCCAGACCAATATTGATATCTGCACCGGCGGCAACAGCAGCCTCCTGGGTTGTATAGCCGATAAATGAGAAAACAAGGGTTGAAGGGCCGGTAACATTTATCGAAAACTTACCGTTAACGTCAGTCAGCTGACCGACTGTAGTTCCTTTTATAACTACCGAAACGCCGATAAGGGCTTCTCCGGTTGATGCATCTTTTACTGTGCCTTTTACAGTACCCTGCTGAAAGGTACCTGCATCAGTTGCAGAAAGGCTGCTCGCTGTAATATTTGTCATTGAGCATATAAGTAACAAAATGCACAATTTTGTCGTGATCAACAGTCTGAACCATTGATTTCCGACAAAATGCAATCGCTTTTCATTAATTTTTTTCATGCATTTAAAATAATTTAGTATTAATACTTTAGCCAGGTTAGTGGTTGAATCGTGTAGGTTAACGGGACGAAGCAAATACTTCATCCGTGTAGGTTAACGGCAATAATTATTATCCGGGATTTTTGCGCTTTGGGTGGATTTTCATGGTAGTTAAGGTTGGTTAGTAAATATTTTAAGGTCATAATGTTTTTCAAATAGAACAATCTTAATGAACGCACACTTTACAAATCACAAAAGAATATGACAAAGCCATTTCTAAGGCCATGTCAATCCGTTTATCAAATACCTGCAAAAATGTTCCTGATGAGCAATAAATCGACATTCACGACAGATCAGGGTTTATCAAAAAAGCGAATAAGTGTTAATGACAATACCAGGTTAGGAGTATTTTGAGGTCCATTTCACACTTTATCCTGAGCAATATTAAAAAATTAAATTCAATTTAACAATCGTTAACTGTTTTTTTGTTCCTTTTTTTTTGAACCGTGTAGGAAAACGTTCTATATAATATAAGGTATAAAAAGTTTGGAGTTTGGAGTTTGGAGTTTGGAGTTAGTATATTTATACTCTTAACTTAACAACTCTTCAACTTATGAAAAAAGGCCTTGCGATTTTTACAGCATTGATTTTTGCTGCATCCGCTGCAGATGCTCAGAAGACCCCCACAGGCAACCCTGCCGATTTCAAAGTCAAAACCTGCCTCCACTCCGTAAGCTACATGGGCATCTGGAGAGGACAGGCTACCCTGACTGTAGATCAGTTCCTTGTTAAGGCAAAAGAGCTGGGATTCGACGGTGTAATGCTTGCTGCAAAACGGCCGCATGTTTCAATTACCGATTATGATGATGCAGCAAGACTGAAACTTCGCGCCAGGATTAAAGAGCTCGGACTCGAACTTGTATGCCTTGCCGGCTATTGCGACTTTACTGCCGGTGTCGATAAAGCAGGAATTCCCAATACCGAAATACAGGCAGTTTATATAGGTGAACTGGCCCGCCTTGCACGCGACCTTGGAACGAATATGGTCAGGATCTACACAGGTTATGAAAGGCCTGATATCCCTTATGACAAACAGTACTCACTTGTTGTGGAAGGCCTTCAGATGGCCGGGAAAATTGCTTCAAAATACGGAGTCACTCTTGCAGTCCAGAATCATCACGATATTGCTCTTCATCATGACGCCATGAAGTGGCTTCTCGACGAGGTAAACCTTCCCAACGTAAAGGCTGCATTCGACTGCTGGTCCCCTACCCTTGAGGGACTCACAACCGAGGAGATAAAAAAGGCGGTTTATGTGATGAAACCATATATTGTTCACACAACTACAGCCGACTACAAGGAATTGCCAAGATATATGTATGAGCTCAACCATACCAATTATACGAAACTGAAATCGCAGATGAGAGCAGTTCCGATAGGTGAAGGATTTCTTGACTACAAAACATTTATAAGCACACTTAAGGAGATAGGCTACCAGGGCTACATAACGTATGAGATGTGCGAGGTGCTCGAGGGTGGAGGCGCTGTAGAGAATCTCGACAAGGCAGCAAAGAAGTTTCTGGAGTATGTGAGGCAGTTCAGGTAAGAAAGAGGGGGAGATTGGGAGAGGGGGAGAATGGGGAGAAGGGGAGATGGGGAGATTTTTCTTTATCTGCCAGCTGGAACCCAGTATTTTGATATTTGAATTTTGAAATTTGCATTAATGAATAGAATATTAATTTCAATAGGGATTCTCTCACAGGCGGGGATGTTTTTTACCCAGCTCTCAGCACGTGAGAAGAAGATGAACGTGCTGTTCATTGCAGTTGACGATCTGAAACCGGTCACCGGGTCATACGGAGACCAGCACGCTAAAACCCCGGGGATGGACAGGCTTGCCAGAGAAGGAATACAGTTCCAGAACTGTTACTGCCAGCAGGCTATCTCTGCCGCAACAAGGGCTAGCCTCCTGACCGGTATGTATCCCGATAAAACAAGGGTGTGGGACCTCATAACTGATCTCCGCCAGGTCAATCCAAACGTGACTACCCTGCCTCAGCACTTCAGAACAAACGGTTATGAGACTGTGGGAATGGGAAAGATCTTTCATAAGGAAAGCGCCGGTCCCGGTCACGATGCTCCTTCGTGGAGCATCCCATACAGGGATGCCGGAAACAAAATGTATGCTCTCCCCTACTCCCCGAACGCTAAAGGCAGAGGTCCGGCAACAGAGTGCGCCAATGTCCCCGACAATACATATCGCGATGGCAGGCTTACAGAAATGGCTGTTGAACTGCTTGACAGTCTCAGCAGAAGTAATAAGCCTTTCTTCATGGCAGTAGGCTATCTTAAACCGCATCTGCCCTTTGTTGCTCCAAAAAAATACTGGGACCTGTACGACAGAAATGAATTTGATATCGCGTCGTATCAGAAAAAAGCTGTTAACAGTCCCGATCTGGCTTACCATGTCTCAGGAGAACTTAAAAACTATTCCGACATCCCTGAATTCAACAGCTTCTCAGCAAATGAAACAGATCATCCTTCCTGTTGATAAGCAAAAGGAACTGATTCATGGCTATTATGCAGCAATGTCATATACCGATGCACAGATAATGAAGCTTATCAACGAGCTCGAACGGCTTGGCATTCGAGATAACACAATTATAGTATTATGGGGCGACCATGGGTGGCACCTTGGTGATCATGGCTTATGGAATAAGCATACTAATTTTGAGGAGGCAACTCATGCCCTGATGATGATGAGTGTACCCGGACAGAAGGCAGGTATCAAAGCGGCAACTACCTCTGAATTTGTGGATATATTCCCCACTCTCTGTGACCTGGTCAATATTCCAAAACCCGGGTATCTTGACGGCATCACCCTGGTGCCTGCGCTTAAAAATCCTGAGGCGGAACTAAGACCATATGCCTTCAGCCAGTATCCAAGGGGTAATGACAAAATGGGCTACTCGGTCCGTACAAAACAATTCCGTTACACTGTCTGGTTTGGGAAAAGCTGGAAGACTAATAAGACATTTGACGAAAAGGCTGTGATTGCCCGTGAGATGTATGATTATTATAAGGATCCGATGGAAACAGAAAATGTAGCAGATAAGACCGAATATCAAAAGGAAAGACTTATGATGGATAAGCTGTTCAGAGAGTGTATGCAGCGCGAATTCAATAGTTGTGCAGCCTATGCAGAAACAGCTGATTTCAGGCTGCCAATTGATACCAGTACAAAGAATAACCAGGTGGTCAAATCTGGCAAGTGAGGTTGAATGGGAATTGAAATTGCAAAAATCTCAAAAGCTGGAGTGGGAAAATAATGTTTATACGTATAATATTAATATCTTTGTCGTAATCATAATATTAATATCATGGATGCCAAAATAACATTATCGTTCGATAAAGAAGTTATCGCCAAGGCCAAGAAATTTGCAGATGCACAGAATATCAGCCTGTCACGTATTATGGAGTTTCTGCTTCGCGAAATTACCAGTGGTAATTACAGTAAGCTTGAAGAATTTCCAGTATCGGATTGGGTCAATCAGCTGGCAGAGGGGAAAGCTATTTATGTAACAAGGCCGAAATCGCGGAAAGCACTCAAAAACGAATTCCTGAATTCAAAGAAATGAAGATCTTTCTTGATGCAAATATCCTGGTAGCAGTACTCAATAAAGAGTACCCGCTTTTTAGCAGTGCTGCAAGGATCCTGAGTCTTTCGGGAGGAAAAAAATTTGAGGTATTTACATCACCGATCTGCCTTGCAATTGCCTTTTATTTTGCTGAAAAAAAAAGCGGTTCAATCTCTGCCGGAAAGAAGATCGCACTACTTGTATCTCATATAAGTATTTCGACAGTTAACAAAGAAGCCGTTTTTAAAACCATCAGTAATAAGAAAATAATTGATTTTGAGGACGGATTGGAGTATTATTCGGCACTTGAATCAGGTTGTCAGGCCATTGTAACCGAAGATGAGGGGGATTTTCATTTTTCAGAGATTGAGGTAGTTAGCTGCCGGGGGTTCATGAAGAAATACCTTTGATATTTTACAATTCCACGATAATGAAAAAAATATTACTCCTGCCTGCATTTATCATTCTAACCGGGTTTACCGTTTCAACTGCAGAGGCTGAACCAAATTCAAAATATGAAAAGCAGGCTGCTAAGCTCTTGAAGAATGAGATTATCCAGCGGGCCGACAAATTAATGTTCGAAAAACCACTGACAATTACAGGTTTTGTGTGCAAACGCAGCGCAGGCGGAATTCACGATTTCTATAGTGAAGGTGATTACTGGTGGCCTGATCCTGCAAATCCCGACGGCCCTTACATCCAGCGCGATGGCATGACAAACCCCGAGAATTTCACAGAACACCGCAAAGCAATGGTAAGGCTTAGCAGAATTATCGGTTCACTTGCTTCCGCTTATATAGTTACTGACGACGAGAGATATGTAAAACAGGCATTTGTCCATCTGAATGCATGGTTTGCTGATCCCTCAACTATGATGAACCCTTCACTTCTTTACTCACAGGCAATAAAAGGAAAGTTCACAGGAAGGGGAATAGGCATAATAGATACAATTCAACTGATGGAGGTTGCCCAGGGGATTATCGCCATGCAGAATGCAAAATGTATTGACAGGCAGCTCCTTGAAGCGATCAGGACCTGGTTTTCGGAGTATATTTCCTGGCTTATGACACATCAGTATGGCAAGGATGAAATGAATGCAAAAAATAACCATGGAACCTGCTGGGTGATGCAGGTCGCATCTTTTGCACGGTTAACCGGCAATGAAGAAGTTCTTGATATGTGCCGGAAAAGATACAGGGATATACTTCTTCCCAATCAGATGGGCCCCGATGGAAGCTTCCCGCAGGAACTGAGCAGGACAAAACCTTACGGTTATTCATTGTTCAATCTCGATGCCATGACAATGGTTTGCCTGATTGCATCAGACAAAGACAATGATCTCTGGAATTACAAAACCTCTGACGGAAGATCAATACAAAAAGGAATTGAGTTTCTTTTTCCATATATTGCAGACAAAAGCAAATGGACTTATAAGAAAGATGTTATGTACTGGGATAACTGGCCTGTGGCTCAACCTTTCCTGCTCTTTGGAGCTAACAGGTTTAATGTTCAAGCCTGGTATGAAACCTGGAAAAACCTTGAGCATTTTCCTGAGGTTGAAGAGGTTATCAGGAACCTCCCGGTCAGGAATCCTCTGCTTTGGTTCAAATGATTTAGTTAATGAAATAACTGTATACTCAGACAAAATAATCCTTTGGAAAATTCTTAAAACAATATATGTCATATGAAAAAATCTCTTATCACACTTGCAGTACTTTTGTATCTTTTTCAGGGTTTATCTGCCCAGAAAGTTCTTACAAAGGATGAAAGAATGGAATGGTGGCGCGAAGCCCGCTTCGGAATGTTTATTCACTGGGGTGTCTATGCAATACCGGCAGGAACATGGGACGGCCGTCAGATTGGAGGAATCGGGGAATGGATTATGAACAGGGGCAAAATTCCTGTGGCCGATTACCAGAGGATGGCAAAACAATTCAACCCTGTTAAGTATGATCCTGAGGCATGGGTTAAAATGGCAAAAGATGCAGGAATGAAATACATTGTAATCACTTCAAAGCATCACGACGGATTCGCTTTGTTCGAGACCAAAGCCAGCAAATGGAATGTTGTTGACCATACTGCATACGGAAAAGACCTTCTTAAACCGCTGGCTGAAGCCTGCAAAAAATATGGCATCAAACTGGGATTTTATTACTCACATGCCCAGGACTGGTGCAATCCCGGAGGATCAGCAGCCCGCAGACCTATGAAAGAGGGCTGGGCAAATCCCGACTCTGTCATAATCGACGCATATACAAAGGAGCATAACGGTCACTGGGACCCGGCGCAGGAGAAGAAAACATTTGCACAGTATATCGACGATGTTGCTGTTCCCCAGGTAAAAGAACTGCTTACAAATTATGGCGAACTGGCCGTTTTATGGTGGGATACCCCGACTAATATGACAGACGACGCAGCCACCAAACTCCAGTCACTGCTTGCCCTGCAGCCTCAGATAATTACAAATGACAGGCTTAAACGTCCGAATTTCCCAGGCGATCACAAGACCCCGGAACAGAGGATCCCAAACCTGAAGGACCTTGACGGCACCGACTGGGAGACCTGTATGACAATGAATGGAACATGGGGCTACAAGAGTTATGACCATAATTACAAAACCCCTGAAACACTTATCAGGAATCTGCTTGATATTGCATCGAAGGGAGGCAACTTCCTCTTAAACGTAGGACCGACGGCTGAAGGTGAATTTCCTGCTGAAAGCATCGATATCCTTGCAAAAATGGGAGCCTGGATGAAGGTCAACGGCGAAGCTGTTTACGGATCAAAAGCCAGTCCGTGGGGACTGTTTGAGTGGGGTCGGTGCACCAAAAAGGAGACCAAGGATGGAACATCACTTTATTTTTCTGTATTCAAATGGCCGGCTGACGGAAAGCTCACAATACCTTTATTCAAAAACAAAGTAGCCTCTGCAAAGCTTGTTGCTACCGGAGCAAAAGTCAAAACTGCAGTTTCAGGAACGGATCTGATAATTACCCTTCCTGCTGTTGCTCCTGATCCTATCGCGTCGGTTATAAGGGTCGATGTAAAAGGAAAAGTGGAAAATGCTATACCAACTGCCCAGAAATAACATGAGGGTATTTGAACATTCGAACGAAGAACAAACGAATTGAGAAAATCGAAGCAAAACTTCTTAATTATCAATTCGTTTGTTCAAATGTTCTTAATTACTTTTGATCATGAGAACCCTTCCCATAACTTTCTTCGGACACATTCTGTTTTTTCTGGTTTTGATCTTAAACCCCGATCAGTGCTTAGGTATAACTGTTAAAGTTAATTCTATCCAGTCTCTCCAAAAAGCAATAAATACTGCTGAGCCGGGAGACAGGATCATTCTAAACAAAGGAACCTACATAACAACCGAAAGCATAAGGATTGAAAAGAAGGGAACCGCCGGCAGACCTATAACAATTGAGGCAGAAACAACAGGGGGTGCGGAAATAAAAGGCTCCAACGGATTTATTATAGCAGCTCACTCATGTTATGTTATTATCAAAGGATTCTTACTTACCCATAACACAGGTACCTCATTCGTTGAACCAGGGGCAACAAACTGCATTATCACAAGGAACGTTTTTGAATGCGCCCCACTTAATTCCGGCAACAAATCATATCTTACTGTTTCAGGCGATGACAATGAGATAAGTTACAATACTTTTCAAAATAAAAAAGATGAAGGGCAGATGGTCTCTGTTCAGGGACCGGGAAGTGATAAAATGGCTAAGAGAGTCTGGATCCATCACAATTTTTTTTACAATTTTCCCCCTCCCGGAAAAAATAACTGTTCCGCGATACAGATCGGGCTAAGCGGAAGAAGCATGGATTCAGCTTTTTGTGTAGTGGAATACAATCTTTTCATTAAAACTGAAGGAGAAAACGAGGGAGCAATATGTCATAAATCGTGCAGAAACATAATCAGATTCAACACTTTCGGAGAGAGAAGCGAGGAGATGTCGCTGCGCCACGGAAACAAAAGCGAGGTTTATGGAAATTTCTTTATCAACACAACAGGGTTAAGGTTCAGCGGCGATGATCATCTTATTTATAACAACTACTTTGAGGGCTGCAAAAAAGCTATTGTTTGCACAAATGGCGACGGTGAGGTAAACGAGGGCTCGAAACTTACATGTCACGACCGCCCTGACAGGGTTATTGTTTCATACAACACCATTATTAATTGCAAATCCTCCTTTCAGATGCCCGGAAGAGAGAATGGACTTGGTGCCACCAGAATTTCTTTTTCAAATAATATTATCCTCGGGGGTGAGCCAGTATCTGTAAATGGGAAATATGCTTTTCCTGTCTGGAAGAAAAATATCCTCTGCAATACAACAGGGGGAGATATGCCAGCTGAAGGTTATAAAATCTCTGAAATCACTACAAAACAGCCATATTTTTTAAAAACCCCGGAAAGTTCAAATTATTCACTAGTTCCCGTTTCAAACCAGCCTTTAAGCACTTCGGATGTTGGTCCCTATGCATTGTAAAGGTGAACATTCGAAAGAAGAACAAACGAATATAGAATATCGAAGTAAAACTTCTTAATTCTGAATTATTTTGACTATTTTTGTCAAAATAAATAATTCAAAAATGGAAAGCTTTGCCGAATCGATAAAGAGGCTGCGTAAAGAAAAGAAAGTGACTCTTAGGGTTGTGGCTGCCTATCTTGATATAGATCAGGCAATTCTGAGCAAGATTGAAAACGGGAGAAGAGATGCAAACCGCGAACTTGTTTCAAAACTTGCAGAGTATTATAATGCAGACGAAAAAAGTCTCGCAGTTTCGTGGCTGTCGGATAAGCTATTAAATGACATTGATAACGAAGACCTTGCCCTCGAAGCATTTAAGGTTGCTGAAGAGAAAATAGTGTACAGAAGAACACCCCGGTTAAGTAAAGAGAAGATCATTGAGATTATCAGGGATTTTTTCAAAAAAGACGGTCGTGTTTCAAAGGCATGGATCTTCGGATCATTCGCAAGAGGGGATTATAACCATAAAAGCGATATTGATCTGATGGTGAGATATATTGACAGCTCAAAGATCAGTCTTTTTGATTATGCAGATATTGCATTCCTTCTGGAAGAAAAACTAAAAACAAAGATCGATCTGGTTGAAGAGGGATACTTGCAGCCCTTCGCTATGGAAACTGCCAAAAAAGATTTAAAGTTGATATATGGATAAGCCAACACCAAAAGAAAGACTTCAACATATTGAATCAGCAATTCTGAAAATTAAGTCATTGGTATTGGAAAAATCCAGGAATGAATTTATCGAAGACTTGCTACGACAAGATGCTGTCATGTATCAATTTATTATTATCGGCGAAGCCATCCGGCACATCGATAAAAGCATTCTGGACAAATATCCCTATCCATGGCATATTCTAAGATCATTCCGTAATTACATAGCCCATGAATATCATAAAATAAGCCTTGAAAGCGTCTACAATGCTGCAAATGATCTGGATAAGTTGCTTAATGTAATAAATACAATTATAATAAATGATTTTCCAGAGTAATCACCAGTAAGCATCAGGAATATCAGGAGAACATTCGAATGAAGAACAAACAAATTCTTACCAAAACATTACTAAAATGTATAAAAAAAGCACTTTTTCTTTGAGATATTAAAAAAATAGATACATTTGTCCGACGATTTTTAAGAAAACGATGAAAATTTCTTTAATCCATATTATTCTCCTTCTCATTATTGCCAGGTGCAGATGAACCGGGAATTTTATGTATTGATATAACATACAGAAGCTTTCCGGAAGACCGGGAAGTTTTTTTTTTAATAAGGCTTTTTTATGAAGATTCAGCTCAGAAGCTCCAAGACAACAACAGGCCGGAACATGGCAGGCGCCCGCAGCCTCTGGAGGGCAAACGGGATGAAGCAGGAGCAATTCGGCAAACCTGTCATCGCAATTGTAAACTCATTTACCCAATTTGTGCCCGGGCATGTTCACCTTCATGAAATAGGTCAGATGGTTAAAGGCCTTATTGAGAAACAAGGATGCTTTGCTGCCGAATTCAACACAATAGCAATAGATGACGGCATTGCAATGGGCCATTCAGGCATGCTCTACTCCCTCCCCTCAAGAGATCTGATTGCCGACAGTGTAGAGTATGTTGTAAATGCCCACAGGGCAGATGCCATGATCTGTATAAGCAACTGCGACAAAATAACTCCGGGGATGATGATGGCTGCAATGCGGCTCAATATACCTTCAGTATTTGTATCAGGCGGACCCATGGAAGCCGGGTTTAGCAATAATAAATACCTCGATCTTGTCGATGCAATGGTGGCAGCTGCCGATGAGAAGGTAAGCGATGCCGAGCTCAGCGATATTGAAAAATCTGCCTGTCCTACCTGCGGATCATGCTCAGGTATGTTCACAGCCAATTCCATGAATTGCCTGAATGAAGCTCTTGGACTGGCACTGCCGGGAAACGGGACAGTCGTTGCCACTCATGAGAACAGGATCAGATTGTTTGAACAAGCTGCCGGTCTGATTGTTAATCTTGCAATGAGGTACTACGATGAAGGAGATGAATCAGTATTGCCTCGCTCAATTGCAAGCAGATCTGCCTTCATGAATTCGATGGCACTTGATATTGCTATGGGCGGGTCGACCAATACTGTTCTCCATCTGCTTGCCATTGCCCGCGAGGCAGGAGTATCTTTCACAATGAAGGATATAGACGAGCTTTCACGAAGGATCCCAAACATATGTAAAGTTGCACCAAGTTCCCATTTTCATG
Organism: uncultured Bacteroidales bacterium; assembly: GCA_963765005.1. Lineage (GTDB taxonomy): Bacteria > Bacteroidota > Bacteroidia > Bacteroidales > VadinHA17 > LD21. Next base: position 367,306 of record CAVXUP010000002.1, on the reverse strand, counting down.
TACAGGATGTAAACCGTGCAGGCGGAATCCTGGCAATAATGGGTGAACTGGAACGGGCTGGTCTTATTGACAGGTCAGCCGGAAGGCTTGATTATCCAACTCTTCACGATGCCATTGCCGAATGGGATATTATGGGCAAGAGTCCGAAACCTGAAGCTCTTGATGTTTTCCGAAGCGCCCCTGCATGAAAAGGAGTCTTGTAATGGGCTCTCATCAGACGAGTTATAAAGACCTTGACACAGACAGAGAGAAGGGCTGTATCAGATCTGTTGATACACCTTACAGTAAAGATGGAGGTCTTGCAGTTCTTTACGGGAATATTGCCCGCAAAGGATGCATTGTAAAAACTGCCGGAATTGATCCATCACTCTTCTCGTTCAGCGGTAAAGCTGTGGTTTTCGAATCGCAGGAAGATGCTGTTGATGGAATACTTAACGAACCTCGTCAGCGAAGGTGATGCCGTAATTATCAGATATGAAGGTCCGAAAGGAGGTCCTGGAATGCAGGAGATGCTCTACCCAACCTCCTATCTCAAGTCGAAGGGACTCGACAAAAAATGTGCGCTGATAACCGACGGACGGTTTTCCGGAGGAACATCAGGATTATCAATAGGACATGTATCACCCGAAGCTGCCGGCGGAGGTGAAATTGCACTGATCAGAAACGGCGACATTATAGAAATTGATATAGTTAAAAGAAGCATTAATGTGAAGCTCAACCCTGAAGAACTCAGTAAGAGGGAAGGTGATGAGAAATTAAAAAGAGAAAAGGCATACAAACCGGAGGCAAGGGAGCGTGAGATATCAGAGGCGCTGAAGATCTACGCTGAACATGTAAGTTCTGCTGATCTTGGAGCTGTACGAATTATCTGACCGCACGACCGCACGACCGCAAGACTGAGACTGCAAGACCAGAAAAGATGACACAAGACAAAGATAAAAGATAATAAGACAATCAGATTTGATATATGAAGAGTAAAAAGGAAAATGAACAAGAGACAATCCAGGTAAACGGATAGGAACACATTACAGGAGCTGAGGCGCTGTTAAACTGCCTGCTTGAAGAGGGTGTAGACACAGTATTCGGATATCCGGGAGGTGCAATAATGCCTCTTTATGACAAGCTTCTTGATTATGAGGGGCAGATTAAACATTACCTCACACGTCATGAACAGGGAGCTGCACATGCAGCACAGGCCTATGCAATGGTAACCGGCAAACCGGGGATCTGTTTTGCAACCTCCGGGCCGGGAGCCACCAACCTTGTAACAGGAATTGCAAATGCCTTCCTCGATTCAGTACCTATAGTTTTTATAACTGCACAGGTCGTATCGACGCTCATCGGCACTGATGCTTTTCAGGAAACTGATATAATTGGTGTTTCAATGCCGGTTACAAAATGGAACTGCCAGGTAAAGAAAGCACAGGATATCCCGGAAACTATTGCCAAAGCATTTTATATTGCAACTTCAGGACGTCCCGGTCCGGTCCTTGTTGATATAACAAAGGATGCGCAGGTAGAGAAACTCGATTTCAGGTATAATAAATGCGATTATATAAGAAGCTACAATCCGCATATTCCTCTTCGTACCAAGGCCATTGAATCGGCTGCCATCATGATAAACCATGCCGAACGGCCTCTTATCCTTGCAGGACACGGAGTACTTCTTTCAAAAGCCGAAAAGGAGCTTAAAGAATTTGCGGAAAAGACTGGTATCCCGGTTGCATCGACACTGCTTGGCCTTTCTGCTTTCCCTACCGCCCATCGTCTTTACGCAGGCATGCTCGGGATGCATGGCAATTATGCTCCAAACGTTCTTACCAATGAGGCAGATCTTATAATAGCTATCGGGATGCGCTTCGACGACAGGGTGACAGGCAACCTGAAAAAGTATGCCAAAAATGCTGCAATAATACATATTGAGATCGACGAGGCTGAGATCAACAAGAATGTCAATGTTGATGTTGAGATCAATAACGACGCTAAAGAAGTACTGCAACATCTTACCCCTCTTGTTAAGGAGAGAACATTTGAAAAATGGATCCGTGAATTCCGCATCCACGATAAGTCAGAGTATGACAAGGTGATCAGGGATGAGATAAAGCCAGCCAGTGGTGAGTTGACAATGGGGGAAGTTGTTAATATGGTTTCGGAACTTACCAAAGGTGAAGCAATAATTGTAACTGATGTCGGACAGCATCAGATGTCTGACAGCCAGATATTATAAATTCACAACACCCAACAGCTGGGTAACCTCAGGTGGCATGGGAACGATGGGCTTTGGACTGCCTGCAGGAATTGGAGCCAAAATAGGAAGACCTGAAAAAGAGGTAATAACTTTTATTGGCGACGGAGGTTTCCAGATGACACTCCAGGAACTTGGAACAATACTTCAGTATAAGGTTCCGGTAAAGATAATAATACTAAATAACAACTTTCTTGGGGATGGTACGCCAGTGGCAGGATATGTTCTTCAAGAAAAGGTATGCATCGACCGAACTCACAAACCCCGACTTTGTAATGATTGCCACAGCATTCAGCATTCCTGCAAAAAAGGTTTCTGAAAGGGAAGATCTTAAAACAGCACTCCAGGAAATGCTTGATTCAGACAGTTCCTACCTGCTCAGCATCACTGTAATGAAGGAAGGAAATGTCTTTCCTATGGTAGAACCGGGTTCATCAGTTTCCGAGATCAGATTAACATACTAACGAAATAATAATGAAACAGGAATATACAATATCGATATTTACAGAGGATCACATAGGCATCCTTAACCAGATAACAATAATACTTACAAGGAGACAGATAAATATCGACAGTATCACTGCCTCTGAATCAGCTGTAAAAGGAGTTCATCTTCTCACAATTGTTGTGAGGACAACCAGTGAGATGATACAGAAGGTAGCACGGCAGATGGAGAAGCTTGTTGATGTGCTTAAAGTATTCGTTCATACCTCCGACCAGATTATCTACCAGGAGATTGCACTTTATAAAGTAACTACAAAAGGCATGATGTCGGGAAATGCAATTGACCATGTTGTCCGTTCGCATCATGCGCGGATTCTGGAGGTATCACCCGAGTTCATGGTAATTGAAAAAACAGGTCACAAGACGGAGATCGCCGACCTGCTGACTCATCTTCAGCCATATGGAGTACTTCAATTCGTAAGATCAGGAAGAGTGGCAGTGACAAGGCAGGTAAAAGAACTGAACTCGTATCTCACTGAGATGGATGAGGCCCACCGTGTAAAACCGGCAGATTCAGAAGTAAATTAATTAATAACAAACTCAAATATTAAAGTTATGGCAAAAATTGATTTTGGCGGAGTAGTTGAAAATGTAGTAACAAGAGAAGAGTTTTCGCTCGACAAAGCCCGTGAAGTGCTTAAAAACGAAGTCGTTGCAGTTATCGGATATGGTGTTCAGGGACCTGCCCAGGCTCTTAACATGCGGGATAACGGGATAAACGTGATCATAGGTCAGGCTCCGGAGTTCAAAGCCGACTGGGATAAGGCGGTTAAGGATGGTTTCATTCCCGGGAAAACCCTTTTCTCAGTTGAAGAGGCAGCTACAAAAGGAACTGTAATTCAGTACCTTGTTTCAGATGCTGCACAACGGCTCCTCTGGCCAAAGATCAAACCATGTCTGAAGAAAGGTGATGCACTCTATTTTTCACATGGATTTTCAATCACTTACAAGGAACATACAGGTGTAGTTCCTCCTTCTGATGTTGATGTAATCCTTTGCGCACCAAAGGGATCAGGAACAAGCGTACGCAGAAATTTCCTTGCAGGAGCGGGCATCAACTCAAGCTATCTCAGTATTCCAGGATTTTACCGGAAAGGCAGAGCAGCGTACTATTGCGCTTGGTATTGCAATTGGTTCAGGATACCTTTTCCCTACCACATTTGAACAGGAAGTTTACAGCGACCTCACCGGTGAAAGAGGGGTTCTGATGGGAGCTCTTGCAGGAATAATGGATGCACAGTACCAGGTTCTGCGCGAAAATGGCCACTCACCTTCGGAAGCATTCAATGAGACAGTTGAGGAGCTTACCCAGAGTCTTATACGCCTTGTCGATGAGAAGGGAATGGACTGGATGTATGCCAACTGCAGCGCAACCGCACAGCGTGGTGCACTTGACTGGCGCCCAAAATTCAAGGCAGCCACCCTGCCTGTGTTTACAGACCTGTATAACAAGGTTAAATCAGGCGAAGAGTGCGTGAGAGTTCTCAAATCCACAGGATCAGCTGACTATAAAGTACTGCTCGATGCAGAACTCAAGGAGCTTGGTGAATCTGAGATGTGGAGAGCCGGAGCTGCAGTAAGGAAACTGAGGCCAGTTAAGTAGGAATTATATTAATACGCTTTAATTATAAACTATGGACGATAAGGTAATTATTTTCGACACCACCCTCAGGGATGGAGAACAGGTTCCCGGGTGCCAGCTGAATACAATTGAAAAGATCGAAGTGGCGCAGGCTCTTGAAGCTCTGGGTGTTGACGTCATTGAAGCGGGATTTCCCATATCAAGTCCGGGGGATTTCAAATCGGTGGTTGAGATATCCAAGGCGATCTCAAATCCTGTTATCTGTGCCCTCACCAGGGCTGTCAAGAAAGATATTGAGGTTGCTGCCGAGTCGCTTCAGTATGCCAAAAGAAAAAGGATCCATACCGGAATTGGCACCTCTCCTTTCCATATTCAATACAAGATAAGGACGACTCCTGAAGAGATCATAAAAAGAGCCGCCGATGCTGTTAAGTATGCAAGGAAATTTGTCGACGATGTGGAGTTCTATGCTGAAGATGCCGGCAGAAGCGAAAATGAATATCTCGCAAGGGTTATTGAAGCCGTTATAAAGGCGGGAGCTACTGTTGTCAATATCCCTGACACAACCGGCTATTGCCTTCCTGAGGAATATGGAGCCAAGATCAAATACCTCCGCGATAATGTCCCGAATATAGATAAAGCCATTATTTCAACCCACTGCCATAATGATCTGGGTATGGCAACAGCCAACACTATGATGGGTATAATAAACGGAGCACGCCAGGTTGAGGTTACAATGAACGGTATCGGCGAAAGAGCAGGCAACACCTCGCTTGAAGAGATCGCTATGATTCTTAAGAGCCATCACGATCTGAAATTGAGAACCGACATCAACACAAAGCTGATCTACAACACAAGCAGGCTGGTATCAACACTTATGAGTATGCCCGTTCAGGCCAACAAGGCTATAGTAGGCAGAAATGCATTTTCTCATTCCTCAGGAATCCATCAGGACGGAGTTCTGAAACACAGGGAAAATTATGAGATAATCGATCCGGTGGAAGTAGGCATAAGGGAATCTTCAATTATTCTTACTGCCCGCAGCGGAAGAGCTGCACTTAACCACAGGCTTGAGCTTCTTGGATTCAAGTTTGGCAAGGAGGAAATCGACGACATCTATCATCGGTTCCTGCTTCTGGCCGACAAAAAGAAGGAGATAAATGATGAAGATATAAGGATCCTTGCCGGAGTTGTCTTCCAGGGAGAGAAATCGCTTAAACTTGACCTGCTGCAGGTATCCTGCGGAAAATCGCTTATCCCTGTTGCAACTGTCGGGGTAAAGATCAACGGAGAGCTTCATTTTTCAACTGCTTCAGGAAATGGTCCCATAGATGCGTCATTTACAGCAGTAAGACAATTGATAAACAAGACAATTCATCTTGAGGAATTTCTTATCCAGGCTATTACAAAGGGAAGCGATGACCTCGGGAAAGTACATATTCAGCTTGAACATGACGGAAGAATGTACTATGGCTTCTCTGCAAACACCGATATCATAACAGCCTCTGTAGAAGCCTTTATTGACGCAATAGCTAAGATACACTAACTAACCCCTGGCTTCCTGCCTGCCGGCAGGCAGGCAGCCAGGGGCTCAACATCAAAAGATGAAGCAGACACTATTCGATAAGATCTGGGATTCACATGTAGTTCGATCCATTGAAGAGGGACCGGATGTTCTTTACATCGACCGTCATTATATACATGAGGTAACAAGCCCTCAGGCATTCAATGGACTGAAAGAAAGAGGAATACCTGTATTAAGGCCCGGCAGGACAATTGCCACAGCAGACCATAATATCCCGACGAAAGATCAGCATCTTACAATTAAGGATGAGTTATCGCGCAACCAGGTTGAGAGACTTGCAGAAAACTGCAGCTTGCACGGGATAGAACTTTTTGGTCTCAACCATTCTAAAAACGGTATTGTCCATGTTATCGGTCCTGAACTCGGGTATACACTACCGGGGATGACAATAGTATGCGGCGACAGCCATACTTCAACGCACGGAGCTTTCGGGACAATCGCATTCGGAATAGGTACAAGCGAAGTGGAAATGGTGCTGGCAACACAGTGTGTCCTTCAGCCAAAACCCAAAAAAATGAGGATCACCGTTAACGGCTCCCTCACGACGGGGGTTACCTCCAAGGACATTATAATGTATATAATTTCAAAGTTATCGACAGGAGGGGCTACAGGATACTTTGTCGAATACAGCGGGTCCGCGATAACAAGCCTGAGCATGGAGGCAAGAATGACGATCTGCAACATGAGCATCGAGATGGGTGCCCGCGGTGGCCTTATCGCCCCTGACGAAACAACTTATGAGTATCTGAGAAGAGTGCCATCGGTAAAGGGAGTTGATGACCTCGAGTCTTCAATCAATGAGTGGAGGAAATTAAAATCCGATCCCGATGCGGTATTTGACAAAGAACTTGAATATGAAGGATCACAGATAAAACCCATGATAACATACGGGACCAATCCCGGTATGGGAATGGCAATTGATGATTCCATCCCTGCTGCAGAAAGTGTTGGCGGAGAATCGGCTTCATCATTTCTGAAATCACTTGACTATATGGGCTTCAGGCCGGGAATGAAACTTATTGGTCATCCTGTGGATTATGTTTTTATTGGAAGCTGCACAAACGGCCGTATTGAGGATTTCAGGGCATTCGCAGAAGTAATCAGGGGTAGAAAAAAGGCTCCCGGCATTACGGCTCTGATTGTTCCCGGATCGAAAAGAGTTGAGGAACAGATGAAAGCCGAGGGTTTATCTGACATATATGTGGCTGCAGGTTTTGAGGTGAGACAACCAGGCTGCTCTTCGTGCCTTGCAATGAATGAAGATAAGATCCCTGCAGGGAAATATGCTGTTTCAACATCCAACAGGAATTTTGAAGGCCGGCAGGGTCCCGGTGCAAGAACTTTGCTTGCCAGCCCGTTAACAGCAGCAGCAGCTGCAATTACAGGGGTCATTACTGATCCCCGTGATTTTATGAAAAATGGAAAGAACATATAAATCAGATCGGAAATGGCAAAAGTTAAATTTGATATTCTTGAATCAACATGCATCCCTTTACCTCTTGAGAATGTTGATACCGATCAGATAATCCCGGCAAGATTCCTGAGTGCTACATCAAGAGAAGGATTCGGCGATAACCTCTTCCGCGACTGGCGTTACGAAAAGAACGGTGAGCCAAACAAGGGATTTGTTCTTAATAATCCTGCTTACAAGGGGGAAATTCTTGTTGCAGGTAAGAACTTTGGATGCGGATCAAGCCGTGAGCATGCTGTATGGGCAATATTTGATTATGGTTTCAGGGCAGTGGTTTCAAGCTTTTTTGCCGATATTTTCATGAATAATTCGCTCAACAATGGGTTGCTTCCAGTTGTAATATCAGAAGACCTGCTTAAAAAACTTCACGAACTTCTCAAAAAAGAACCACAGACAAGGGTTAATATAGACCTTGAAAAGCAGACATTTACTATTCTGCCTACCGGTGACTCTGTCCGTTTCGCCATCAACCCCTATAAGAAGGAATGTCTTCTCAAAGGACTCGATGATATCGATTATCTCCTTTCAATGAAGGACCAAATATCGCAGTACGAAAACAAAAAAAGCATAGTCCTATGAGAGTTGAAATTATGGATACCACCCTGCGCGACGGAGAACAGACCCAGGGAGTTTCATACACCCCCCTCGAAAAACTCCATATAGCCAAGCTTCTTCTCAATGATCTGAAGGTTGACCGGATTGAGATTTCATCTGCGCGTGTTTCTTCAGGTGAATTTGAGGCTATAAAGGGTATAACAGCATGGGCAAAGCAAAAAAGCATGCTCGACAAAGTGGAAGTCCTTGGATTTATAGACGGAGAAATATCGCTTAATTGGATCCACGATGCAGGTGGAAGGGTGAATAACCTTCTCTGCAAGGGTTCGCTCAGGCATCTCGAGAAACAACTGCGCAAAACCCCCGAACAGCATGTAGCTGAAATAAGGGATATTATTCAAAAGGCCGGTGCCAGGGATATGATAACAAATATCTATCTCGAAGACTGGTCGAATGGAATGATACATTCTGAGGATTATGTGCTATACATTCTTGAATCACTGTCAAAGGAAAACGTAAAGAGATTCATGCTACCCGACACTCTGGGTGTGCTGAATCCTGAACAAACATATCAGTTCTGTAAGAAAATTACAGATCTTTTCCCATCGATGCATATCGATTTCCACGCTCATAACGACTATGATCTTGCTGTCGGTAATGTTTATGCTGCTGTACAGGCAGGAGTTCATGGAATTCATACCACTATAAACGGGCTTGGCGAAAGAGCCGGGAATGCTCCTCTGGCGAGTGTAGTTGGAGTCCTTCACGATCAGCTTGGCATAAAAACATCAGTCGATGAGATTGAAATTGCCAACGTAAGCAAGATCGTAGAGGCATACAGCGGAATACGAATTCCTGTCAACAAACCTGTTATTGGGGAATATGTATTCACACAGTGCTCCGGCATCCATGCCGACGGGGATAATAAGGACAACCTTTATTACAATAACCTGCTTCCTGAACGTTTCGGCAGAAAAAGAAAATATGCCCTTGGCAAACAATCCGGCAAAGCAACAATAAAGAAAAACCTTGAAGAGATCGGAATGATCCTGAACGCAGAATCGCTTAACAAGGTAACTCAGAGGGTTATCGAACTCGGGGATAAAAAAGAAAACGTTACAACTGAGGATCTGCCCTTCATTATTGCCGACGTACTTGGAAATGAAGAGATCAATTACAAGATCTTCATCAAAAACTATTCCCTGTCCCTCTCCTATGGACTCAAACCATCGGCAAACATTCAGGTGGAGATTGATGGAAAGCTTTACCAGGAGACCTCTTCAGGCGACGGGCAGTACGATGCATTCATGAAAGCCCTGAAAAACATTTATGACAAGCTTGGGAAAAAATACCCGGTCCTGACCGATTACGAAGTATCAATACCTCCCGGAGGAGCAACCGACGCTCTTGTGGAGACGGTGATCACCTGGGATTTTAATGGAAAAGAGTTCAGAACGAAGGGACTCGATGCTGACCAGACTGAATCAGCTATAAAAGCAACAGAGAGGATGCTGAATATTATTGAAAATAACGATCTTAGTCCGATAAGTAATCAATTAATTAATAAAACTGGAGATGGATTTTAAAATAGCAGTGCTTGCAGGTGACGGAATTGGTCCTGAGATAATCGACCAGGCAATAAAAGCAGTTAATGCCATTGGGAAAAAGTTCGGCCACACTTTTCAGTTCAGCTCTGCACTTGTAGGTGCAATTGCGATTGACAAGACAGGGAATCCTCTTCCTGCTGAGACACTGAAGGTTTGCAAAAACTCTGATGCAGTTCTTTTCGGTGCAATCGGCGACCCTAAGTATGATAATGATCCCGCTGCCAAAGTAAGGCCCGAACAGGGTTTGCTTGCAATGAGAAAGGAACTCGGGCTATTTGCAAACGTCAGGCCTGTTTCAACATTTCCGGCCCTTATCGATAAATCGCCTCTGAAGAAGGAGATAGTCGAGGGAGTTGATATTATGATGATAAGGGAACTTACCGGCGGTATTTATTTCGGCAAACCACAGGGCAGGTCAGAAGATGGCAATACCGCTTATGATTCATGTGTTTACAGCAGGTATGAAGTTGAAAGGGTTGTGAGGCTGGCATGCGAATATGCTATGAAACGGTCGAAAAAGGTCACTGTGGTTGATAAGGCCAATGTTCTTGCAACATCAAGGCTATGGCGGGAGACAGCAGTAATGATCGGCAAGGAATTCGGTGAAGTAACAATGGATTTCATGTTCGTCGACAATGCAGCAATGCAGCTGATTCAATGGCCGGGCAGGTTCGATGTCATTGTCACCGAAAACATGTTCGGCGACATCCTTTCCGACGAGGCCAGCGTTCTTACAGGATCACTGGGACTGCTCCCCTCCGCCTCCATCGGATTATCAACCTCCGTTTTCGAACCAATACATGGCTCTTACCCCCAGGCTGCCGGCAAAAATATTGCAAACCCTCTTGGGACAATACTCTCAGCTGCAATGATGTTCGACCTTGCATTCAACCTGAAAGAAGAGGCTCAGCTCATAAAGAAGGCGGTTGAGGAATCTATCGAAAAAGACTATGTTACTGAAGATCTTAACAAGACTAATCCAAAATCAACATCGCAGGTTGGCGACTGGATTGCTGAATATATTATAAATATTTAACGACATTTTGTTATATCTGTTAATTATTTGCTTTCTTTGCACTGATAATTGTAAGAAATGAATTATACATCGACTCATCACCATCATTCTCATACTTGCTCTCAGGCGAGGAGGATGTGATATGTGTTCGAGAATAAAAATATCATAAACCCGTCTGAGCAGCTCAGGCGGGTTTTTTATTTAAATAAACTGATAAAATGAGTGTACTTAAAATTGCAGTGCAGAAGAGCGGACGTCTTAGTGAAAACTCAAAAAAACTTCTCGAAGAGTGCGGGATTAAGTTCTCCAACGGGATAAGCGTCCTGAAGACAACGGCCCGGAATTTTCCGGTGGAAGTGCTTTTCCTGAGGGATGATGACATACCGCAGTATGTTGAACAACAGGTTGCCGACATCGGCATTCTTGGGGAAAATGTTGTATATGAAAAGGCAAAGGATGTAAGCATAATAGAGCAGCTTGGCTTTGCCGGCTGCCGCTTAAGCCTCGCCATACCAAAGGATGAGGTCTACACCGGACCCGGATTCTTCATGAATAAAAGAGTAGCAACAAGCTATCCCAGGATCCTCTCTGAGTTTTTCAGAAAGAATAATATTGTTGCTGAGATTGAAGAGATCAGCGGAAGCGTAGAAATCGCCCCCGGAATAGGGCTTGCAGACGGGATCTGCGACATAGTAAGCTCAGGAAGTACTCTGCTTACGAATGGTCTGCACGAAGTGGAGACAATTTTAAAAAGCCAGGCAGTAATAATCCGCAGCAACAACCTTACCAGCGAGAAAGAAGAGATCCTTGATAAACTGCTGTTCAGGATAAGATCTGTAATAAATGCCAGGGAGAACAAATATATACTGCTCAATGCTCCCGAAGAGGCAGTTGAAAAGATCTGCAGCATACTTCCAGGCATGAAAAGCCCTACAATTGTGCCGCTTGTCGAGAAGGGCTGGTGCAGCTTGCATTCCGTAGTAAAGGAGGATGAGTTCTGGGAAAGGATACAGCAGCTTAAGGAAGCAGGCGCAGAAGGCATTCTTGTCATCCCCATCGAGAAAATGATATTGTAATGGAGACAATCCTGAATCCCGATAAGTCGCAATGGGACTTACTGTGCAAGAGGCCAGTGCTTGAGAAGGACAACCTGGATCTTGTCGTTAAGGAAATTCTTGAACGTGTAAAAAACGGGCAGGACAAGGCTATTGAATATTATTCCCAAAAATTTGACTCATACCCGTCGGGTGATCTGAAAGTTCCGGCCGGGGTTATTGAAAAATCGGTTGAACTGGTTCCGCGGGAATTAAAGAATGCGCTTGAAATAGCCAGGAATAATATTGAGACTTTTCATGCTGCCCAGCTTAAAGGAGGAGAAAAAATTGAGACAGCTGAAGGGGTAAGCTGCTGGAGCAAAAATGTGGCAATAGAAAAGGTCGGCCTCTATATACCCGGAGGCAGCGCTCCTCTCTTTTCAACACTCCTGATGCTTGGGATTCCTGCTAAACTGGCAGGGTGCAAAAGGATTATAGTATGTACACCTCCGGGACAAAACGGAGCAAATTTCTCCGGTGATCCTGTATACCGCAAGGCTGACAGGTATTACAGAGATATACAGGGTTGGCGGAGCGCAGGCTATAGCTGCAATGGCCTATGGAACTGAAACAATACCGGCAGTATATAAGATTTTTGGTCCGGGAAACCAGTATGTAACAAAGGCGAAAGAGCTTGTTCAGCTTGAGGGTGTGGCTATTGACATGCCGGCCGGTCCCAGTGAGGTGCTTGTAATCGCTGACGATTCAGCAGCTCCTGAGTTTGTTGCAGCCGATCTGCTCTCGCAGGCCGAGCATGGATCCGACAGTCAGGTTATCCTCCTTAGCAACAGTGATTCTCTCATTCAGAAAGTCCGGAATGAAATCGATGAACAGCTTGCTGTCCTGCCCCGTAAAGACATTGCATCGGGAGCCCTTGAAAACAGCAAATCAATACTTCTGCCTTCACTCGATGAGTGTATCAGTTTTAGTAACTGCTATGCCCCTGAGCATCTTATAATAAACACAGAAAACAGTATTGCCCTGTCGGAAAAAGTTATAAATGCCGGTTCAGTTTTTCTCGGAGCTTACAGTTGCGAGAGTGCAGGTGACTATGCATCCGGAACAAACCATACTTTGCCGACAAACGGTTATGCCCGCATGTACAGCGGACTTTCCACCGGGAGCTTCATGAAAAGAATCACATTTCAGGAAATAACAAGGAAAGGAATGGCAGAACTGGGACCTGTTATTGAGAAGATGGCTGAAGCAGAATCACTCATTGGTCACAGGAATGCTGTAAGTGTAAGATTAAAAACGCTTAAGAATGATTGACATCAATGAACTTGTAAGGGAAAACGTAAGGAAACTGAAGCCTTACTCATGTGCCCGAGATGAATTTAAGGGATCAGAAGGGGTCTTCATGGACGCCAATGAGAATCCTTACGGAAATCTCAACAGGTATCCCGATCCTCTGCAGCAGGAACTGAAAGGTCTTATTGCAGATCTGCGAGGCATCAGTATTGAAAATATCTTCCTTGGAAACGGGAGCGATGAAGTTATTGATCTGTGTTACAGAATATTCTGCAAACCCGGATCTAGACAAGGCACTTCTCTTTACTCCCACCTATGGCATGTACGAAGTATCAGCAGCCGTAAACGACACCGGAATTGTGAAGATCGCGCTGAATGAGAATTTTCAGATTGACATGGAGAGGGCAAAACCAATGCTCTCCGACAATAAAATAAAGCTCATTTTCATATGCTCACCCAATAATCCTACGGGAAACAGCATGAACCATTCAGATGTTGAGGACCTCATAGCCTCATTCAAAGGCATTGTTGTGATTGATGAAGCATATATTGATTTCAGTGCAAAACAATCATTCCTCCCGCTTCTCGCAAAGTATCCGAACCTGATAGTAATGCAGACATTCAGCAAGGCATTCGGTCTTGCAGCAGCAAGAGTAGGGATGGCTTTCGCCGATAAGCTGATAATTCACTATTTCAATAAGCTGAAATATCCGTATAATATCAGTACAATCAACCAGGAAGCTGTTATTTTAAAACTGAGAAAGAAGGAAAAAACCCTTGCGGAGATTAAAAAGATAAGCTCTGAGAAAGAGAGGCTTGCAAGAGAGCTTGGCAAATTGAAGATTACCCAAAAAGTATATCCCTCAGATGCCAACTTTTTACTTGTAAAGGTGAATAACGCCGATTATATCTACAACAGGCTTATTGAAAAAGAGATAGTTGTCAGAAACAGAAGCAGTGTTGCAGAAAACTGTCTGAGGATAACAGTTGGAAAACGGTCAGAAAACAATAAACTGATAAATGCTTTAAAATCAATAGAAACATGAAGAAAGTACTTTTTATCGACAGGGATGGAACGATCATATCGGAACCTGGTGACGAGCAGGTTGACAGTTTTGAAAAGTTTGCTTTTCTCCCTGGTGTGATTTCTTCATTATCCCGGATTGCAAGGGAGACCGACTATGAGCTTGTAATGGTAAGCAATCAGGATGGTCTTGGTACCGAATCATTTCCCGAAGAGACCTTCTGGCCTGTCCAGAACATGATGCTGCAGATCCTGAAAGGAGAAGGGATTGAATTCAGCGAGATATTTATTGACAGAACACTGCCTCTTGAGATGGCTCCAACCCGCAAACCGGGAACAGCGATGCTGACAAGCTACCTTGCGACAGGGGTAGATCTTGGTTCATCATATGTAATTGGAGACAGGCAAACAGACATAATGCTGGCGAAAAACCTTGGCTGCAAGGCAATATTCATTGGCGAACAGCTCCAGCATGATGCAGCACTTTGCTACCTGCGACTGGAAGATAATTGGTGATTTTCTTATTAAAAGTCCCCGTATCGCCAGCATCACACGAAAGACAGGTGAAACTGACATTACAGTTGAGATCAACCTCGATGGTTCAGGGAAGAGCGATATTGATACCGGCATTGGATTTTTCGATCACATGCTCGACCAGATAGCCCGTCATGGCAGTATTGATCTGAAAATAAAGGCAAAGGGAGATCTTAATGTAGATGAACACCATACCGTTGAGGATGTTGCAATAGTACTCGGTTCAGCATTTCTTGAGGCATTAGGGAAGAAGAAGGGCATAGAAAGGTATAGTTTTGTATTGCCGATGGATGATTCACTCGCCCGGGTTGCACTTGACTTTGGAGGCAGGCCCTGGCTGGTATGGGATGTAATTCTCAAACGGGAAAAAGTCGGAGATCTTTCCACCGAATTGTTTTCCCATTTTTTCAAGTCGTTCACCGACAGCGCGAAATGCAACCTGAACATCAGTTCAGAAGGGCAGAATGAACATCATAAGATAGAAGCAATCTTTAAGGCTTTCGGAAAAGCTCTCAGAATGGCAGTTAAAAAGAACGATAATTTAAGTATGCCATCAACAAAAGGCACGCTATGATAGCAATTTTAAAGTATAATGCCGGCAATATCAGATCGGTGCAGAATGCCCTGAGCAGGCTTGGATACAACAGCATAATCACTGACGATCCTCAGGAGCTCAGGAATGCAGCTAAAGTTATATTCCCGGGTGTCGGTGAGGCCAGCTCGGCAATGAAATACCTAAAGGAGAGAGGCCTCGACAGAATAATAACTTCCCTTAACCAACCGGTGCTGGGAATATGCCTTGGACTACAGCTTATGTGCCGTCACACGGAAGAGAATGACACAGAGTGTCTTGGGATTTTTGATGCTTATGTAACGCGTTTTCCTCCTGTCGAAAAAATACCTCATATGGGATGGAATAATTTTCTTACCTTGAAGGGTGAACTATTCAGGGGAGTTTCACCTCAGGAAGATGTTTATTATGTACACAGTTATTATCCATCGATATCAGCCTGTACAACATCTACCTGCGACTATATCCTGCCATTCAGTGCTTCAATGCAGAAAGATAACTTCTTTGCCACACAGTTCCATCCTGAAAAATCAGCAGGTGTTGGAGAGAGAATACTTCAAAATTTTCTTGATCTATGAGAATAATAGTAGCAATTGATATTATGGGCGGTAAATGTGTCCGCCTCTCACAGGGAGACTTCAATACCAAGAAAGTATACAATGAGGATCCTCTTGCATTTGCCAGACAGATAGAAGAAAACGGGATTAAATATCTGCATCTTGTCGATCTTGATGGAGCTAAGAACAGAAGGATTGAAAATATAAAGGTTCTTGAAAAAATAGCTGCAAAAACGAACCTTAAGATTGACTATGGCGGAGGTCTGCGATCGTATGAGGACCTTCTTACAGTAATAAATGCAGGCGCAAGACAAGTAACAGTCGGAAGCATAGCCGTAACTGACACGACAGACCTTTCTTGACTGGCTCAAAAAACTGGGACAGGAGAAGCTTATCCTTGGTGCAGATTGCATCGACAGAAGAGTATCATCAGGCGGATGGGAGGAAACATCTGACAAGGATGTCATAAGCTTTATTTCAGACTACAGGTCGAAGGGGGTCAAATACACAATTTGTACCGATATACGGAAAGATGGGATGCTGAAAGGACCGTCAACTAGTCCTTTATAAAGAGATTCTCAAGGCGGCAAAAATCAGTCTGATTGCCAGCGGA
This sequence comes from uncultured Bacteroidales bacterium, assembly GCA_963765005.1. GTDB lineage: Bacteria > Bacteroidota > Bacteroidia > Bacteroidales > VadinHA17 > LD21. The sequence continues at coordinate 351,098 of CAVXUP010000002.1, read as the reverse complement.
GGAATAAGTTCCCTCAAGGATCTTGAGTCGCTGCGCGAAGCAGGCTGCGAAGGGGCAATTATAGGGAAGGCTGTATACGAAGGGAAACTGACATTGAAAGAACTGGCCAGGTTATGCTGAAAAGAAGGATAATTCCATGCCTTGATATCAAAAACGGGCGGACTGTTAAGGGTATCAATTTTATCAACCTCAGGGATGCCGGCGATCCGGTCGAACTGGCGAAGCTATACGTGGAACAGGGAGCTGATGAGCTGGCATTCCTAGATATAACTGCCACTGTTGAAAACAGAAAAACATTCGCCGGGCTTGTTGAACGGATCGCTGCTGAGATAAACATCCCCTTTACTGTTGGAGGCGGAATTTCAAATGTTGATGACGTTTCGCTTCTTATAGGGGCCGGAGCCGATAAGGTAACTATAAACTCTTCAGCAGTCAGACGGCCTGAACTTATTTCCGAAATTGCAGCGGAATTTGGCAGCCAGTGCGTTGTTGTGGCTATAGATACCAGAAAGGCCGATGATGAATGGATAGTTTATGTAAACGGAGGCCGGACAGAGACTAAGCTCAAAGCAGTAGCATGGGCTCAGAAAGCTGAGGAGCTTGGGGCCGGAGAAATACTACTTACCTCTATGAACAGCGACGGCACTAAAGAGGGTTTCTCGATCGATATCACATCGGAGGTCAGCAGCAGGGTGAATATCCCTGTTATAGCATCAGGCGGGGCAGGAAAGATGGAGCATTTCAGGGATGTGTTTTTCAATACAGGCTGCAGCGCAGCTCTTGCCGCCACAATATTTCACTTCGGAGAGATAGATATCAGGGACCTGAAAAACTATCTTAATAACGAAAAGATAAGTGTAAGATTATGAAAATAGACTTCACAAAAGGAAAGGGACTGGTACCTGTGGTAATTCAGGATAATACAACACTTCAGGTGCTGATGGTCGGATATATGAATGAGGAAGCATACAGAAAAACAGTAAGTGAGCAAAAAGTGACCTTTTTCAGCAGGAGCAAAAACCGTCTCTGGACCAAGGGAGAAACATCGGGCAACTTTCTGTATGTAAAGGAGATACTTTCAGATTGTGACAATGACTCGCTGCTTATCAAAGCCGATCCTGCCGGCCCTGTTTGTCATACCGGCACTAAATCATGCTTTGCTGACAGCCAGGTAAAAGGTTTTCTGTATCAGCTTGAAAATATAATTAACAAGCGTATCGAGGACAATACTGAGGAATCATACACAAACAAGCTCTATAAGCGTGGAATAAACAAAGTTGCCCAGAAGGTTGGAGAAGAGGCTGTTGAACTTGTGATTGAAGCCAAGGATGACAATATCGGACTTTTTAAAAACGAAGCAGCGGATCTGTTGTACCATTTTCTTATATTACTGAAAACCAAAGGGGTAAGCTTACAGAATATCGAAGAGGTGCTACAGCAAAGACATAAGGAAAAATGAACAAATTACCATTTTAGCCACGCTGTGCCGATATTAAACCGGAATGTCAGATTTTATTATTGTCTGGTAATATATGAAAGCTTATCCTGGCCATTTCCCCAGTTCCTGTCGGGATAAGGAACCATTTGCAGTTTCAGTACTCCCCCATTCATAAGATCTTCATGTGTTATCCATGGTATATCCAAAGGCATGCCATTGAGCCAGGCTTTACTGATATATTTATTCTTTTCTGTGCCTCCGCTGGCCTCCACTGTAAAAGTCTTTCCATTCGGAAGGCTTATTTTAACCTCTTCAAACAGAGGGCTCGTTATAGTGTATAAGGGAAGCCCGGGAATGAGCGGATAGAATCCCATTGAGGAGAAGACAACAAAAGCTGACATTCCGCCTCCATCCTCATCGCCAGGGATCCCGAAGATGTTATCCATGTACCAGGTGTCAAGCAGCATTCTGATTCTTTTTTGCGTTTTCCAGGGTGATCCGGTAAGATTATAAAGATATGGGATATGGAAACTCGGCTCATTGCCCATACTGAACTGGCCTACAATGCCTGTAAAATCCGGAAATTTTGCATACAATTCATACTTTGATCTGCCGAGGCTCTCACTGAAAAGCTGATCAAGCCTGTTTTCAAAACCTCTTTCTCCACCCATCAATTCCACAAGACCGGGAAGATCGTGCTGCACCTGCCATAAATAGGTCCATCCATTGTTTTCGTCATAGTAATCACGGCCTCCCTGTCCGCCGTCAAATTTCGGATCAATATCAATCCATTTCCCGTTTATATCCCTTGGCATAAAGAACCCTTTTTCCGGCCACCAGGCTTTCCTGTAATTCTTCGACCTCTTCATAAAAAACTCATAATCATCTGTTTTTCCCAGTTCCTTCGCCATCAGGGCAAGCGCCCAATCGTCGTAACAATGGCCAAGAGTAATAGCTACAGTCTGTCGGCGCTCGAATGAGTGCACGAGAGGGACTGTCTCATTTTCACCTGGCCGCAAGGCCGGATAATAGCCATGTTCCCAATAGATAGAATCGAGAATACAGGCCGGGCCATTTTTCCATGGCAGCATTGTGGCCTGAAGAGCATTTTTCTTCATCCCCTCATAGGCTTTTTCTGTGTCGAAGTCCCTTATTCCTTTTCTGTATGCGTCAAGTATCATAATTGTGGAATGGAAACCATTCATAACAGCCCTGTCGCCTCCTACTGAAGGGAACATAGGCATCCAGCCGCTTTGCTGATACATTTCAACATACGAATTGACCATATCTGCTTCCAGCCCTGGATTAAGTATTGTCCGAAGAGGATGTAAAGCCAGGTAAGTATCCCAGATCCCGTCATCGACATAGAATCGCCTGTCTGATTTATGAATGGCAGTGTCATAATAACTGTAGTATTCGCCATTTTCCGAGATATCTATCATCCTGTTATTACATCTGTACAGTGCGGTATAAAAGCTTCTTTTTTGCTGCTCAGTTCCTCCTTTAATCTCTATCTGCTTAAAAACATTCTCCCAAATAGTCCTGGCACTATCACGTTTTGATTCGAATGACCAGCCGGGGATTTCCTCTTTAAGGCTTTTCCTGGCATTTTCAGGACTAATTAATGATATCGCATATTTAAACTCAATTACATTATCAGAAAGGTCTGACCATGTGAAATATCTGCCATTGAGTCTCGAATTTGCAGTATCGTTTAATACAGGCTTCTCATTAAACTCACCAAAAATGAAAGCCTTAATTCCTCTTGATAATTTTTCAATAATAAGACCATTATTATCAGTCATTGAAATTTTATCACTCCTGGTGACATTTACGAATAAGTGCTTGCTGTCATTATCAGGGAAAGTAAATCTGAAATATCCGCTCTTTTTACCAGGTGAAAACTCAACAGTAATGTCAAAGTTTTCAAGCCATGTAGAAAAATAATAAGGTGTAGATTTTTCAAGCTGTTTATCCCAGGCTGAAACCGGTGTCGCTGCCCCGAGTGTCCCGGTATAAGGCATCACAGAAAATGTTTCAGATGATAACTGAAAGCCTCTGATCAGATCATCGAGATAATCATTTCTGACAGGAGCCATCCTTACAATCTGGTTTGGCAGATGGGATACCGGCCTCGTAGACTTTAGCAGGTAACCAACACCACCAATATTTGGATCTACAAAGTTCAGGCCATTTGGAGGCTCTGCTGCTGGTCTGCAACCATAGACAGCAGACAGAAGCAGGAAAATAACTGAGCAGATTCCGGCACCCTTGTGTGATTCTTTCATAATAAAGAGATTACAGAAATAAGTATTTCACCTTACAGGCTTAATTAAGCCGAAATCTGATGCCCCATGAAACCAGCTGGCACCCTGTCCAACTAACCAAAGATAGTAGTCAGAACCGAGGTCATCTTCGATGCCGACAAACCGGCCGGCCCCATTTAGTGGTAATTCATTGTTCCTTGCACATTTAAATATTGCAGTACCTTCATCTATCTCGTCAAACATAGCTACGTAGAGTGATTTTGCTCCTGCAGCTTTGGCTCCGGAGATCTGTTTCCAGAGAAAATCGCCTTTTAGTCTTGGGATCTGGTCATAAAGGGCGTAATCCCCCTTAAGGTTGCCCCAGCTGAAGCCCGGAAAAACAAGCGGGACGTAAGTAATTTTATTTGTATTGCACCAGGCAATATCCTGGCTCAATCTTACAGCGGCGACATCCGGATAACTATTATTATTGTATCTTCCAACTCCCCACGGCATTATAATATCAGCACTTTTAATCAAGGAATGTAAAAGTGGGTCATTTTGAGTATCACGTTCGAGGGTTCTCCAGTAGTATGGCACACCAAGCATAACAGATACTTTCTGAGTCGGGCCTTTGAGGCTCTCCATTGTATTCTGCACGTCCTTCAGCGTGTATTTCCTGCCATCACTGAAACCGACACCCCAAAGTACTATGAGGGGTTTCTTGTTATGACGGAGATAAGTAGGATTTTCAGTGTTGCTAAAGAGAGAAAACTGGGTCTGCAATTCAGCCCAGTCATTAATCAATATCTGCATATCTGTACCTGTGCATCCACTCAGATCATACATTACGCAGATCGCCCTGCTGTATTTTTTTGCAGCTTTAAGGGCATTTGCGAGGACTTTATTAAAATGGTTCTTCCCTTTCACACTTTTAATTTCGGAGACAAATCGTTGCATGAAGACTCCGTCGATACCGTATTCTTTCATCCATTTGAAATGGAGATCAACACTCTCCTCGTCATAGGGGCTATAGACATAGGCATCTGTCCCGTCAGGGTATTTAAAAGAGGTCTTATAAGTTTTTACATAGTCCTTTACATCAGGCCAGAAATCAATTGTATTAACTCCCGGTTCAAATTTGCCTGATTTTTCATAATGGTGCCAGCCTCTGTCAGCGCCATCGCCTTCGGCTGTGAACCAGCCCTGGTAACCGGCCATTACCAAGCCTTCGTATGAAGTATAAAGGCAGCCGGTCTCATCATACACTGCTTCTTTTACAGTATCTGCAGGAGGTTTATCATCGATTATAAGTGTTTTTTTACTGCACGAAGTTCCTGGAAAAGAAATCAGGATAATTAAAGCCAATATGTAATGACGCATCATAATTCTAAAAAGAAATTTGTAAAAATATAAATGAGGCTATATCAAAAGTTTGGAATTCTGTTATGATTTCTCTGTGTCGCTCTGTGTCTTCCCTGCCTGCGGCAGGCAGGTCTGTGATCCTCTGTGTAATATCCAGTTAAGAACTTACACAGAGATCACAGAGTTGTCACAGAGACACACAGAGGACTTCTGAAATAGCCTCATTGATTTGATAAAACATTCAATATGTGTTCACCATTGTTAATTATGGTACAACAACTTTCAGAATCGGCGAATAGTTATATCTGCGACTCAAGGCATTTACATTTGCCCCTATACGTACATAATAGGTATAACCTGATTTCACAGGGAATGGGCCTAAGGTATAGTCCTTGCTGTCCGCAGCACCGAACCTCTGCTGCCCAGGTCTTATTAATCTGTTTCCTTAAATTATTATAGTCCCCTATGTTAATATAATTAGAGTTTCCACAGAAGGTAGTCAGGCTTAAGAAACCTTTAACCTCATATAAATTCGGAAGCCCGGTAATAATTGGAGCCTTCACTGTGCATGTAAGGGTCAGACTTGTACCAATCAGTGTGGCGTTGAAATTCAACACCTGCAGGTAAGGAGTTACCGTGAAATCCTGTTGGGTCTCATTTTCAAGGACTACCCCCTTTACAGTATCAGCAGGCCAGAAAGGACCGTCATAGGGAAGCATGTTATATGTTCCTGAAAACAGTTTCGTATTATTATACGTACCGTCCCTCATAACTGCCAGGGATTGAAATTGGGCAACAGTTCCCGGGTTCTTTTCTTCCCAGGTCTTGTCCCATATACGGATTTGCCAGTCATTCTGGTCCATCGCTAAATTCGTCCCGGTATATATATCGATCACATTTCCATATAACCGAGCACCCGGTTCGTCCCAGTTATCTATTTTCTGACATGAAGCAAACAAAAACAGGGTTGCTCCAAACATTAAATACAATATTTTTTTCATATTCATTTGTATCAATAGTTAATAAATTAATAAAGCGGGTTCTGAGGTAACAAATTCGTATTCTTGTTAATCTCTCCCTGTGGAATCTTTTCATACGACTGCACGCTTTGGAGCAGTAATGCTACGGTTATCTCCTGTTAACTTCATCAAGGTATATATACTTGCCTTCATTGAAAACATAATAACAGGTCAGTGCATGCGGATAACGAACGTTTAATACCTGGTCAGCAATTCTCCAGGTCTTGAGGTCCCACCAATAATGGTTCTCAACGTAAAGTTCGCGGATACGTTCATTGCGGATAAACTGGAGGCTTGCCTCGATCGGGTAACCATAAGTGCTGCTTACCGTTTGATCAAGGGCCGGGCGTGTTACCACGCAACCGGCGCGTACACGGATCTTTTCGATGTAATCTATTGCTTCGGTTCTCTTACTTAGTTCGTAAGCCGCTTCAGCCGTATTTAAATAGATCTCACCCAAGCGGAACACAATCCAGGACTGGTTCGACTTGTTCACGTTAACCAGGTGCAGTAGGCCTGCTTATATCAACGTATTTACGTATAAAAGCGCCCAGTCATGGCATTGTTTTCATCGGTCCTGCCACTGAACATCCCATGGTTACCTGTAATAAGAACATCCATTATATTTATCACCCTTGTTGCCTAAAAGACGGTTTGAAGTAGCGTTGACGGGAGCGGCGTTACTTCCAAATTGAGCATCTGATGCCAGCCCGGTGAAAGATTTGTAAATGCCCCTCTGGATATCAAAAGCTTTTCCCGCGAAGCACATCGCCATCAAAATAACAAGTGCCCTGCAAACGAGGTTCCATTCCATTTTTAATGTCGCTGCGCTTGTCGAAACGGACTGGTTTCCCTGTGCCGTCCGTGAGTGCGGGGAAGTCGTACAAGCTGCATAATTTCGAGTACAGGACCACCTTCGACGCCAACAAAAGACGAGAAATCAGGGATTAGGGCACATCAGCGCATCATAACAATGGCCAAAAGTCTGCCCGTCATAACCTTTGGTAAACATAGTTCTCAGAGGATGATTTATCCAAGAAACAGGTTTGCAAAATTGGTCGCTTTATCAGGGTAATTCTTTGTATACAAGGAATAAGGCCCCTGTTCGATAAACTTGCCTGCATCGTATGCATACTGGAAGAATTCATCCGCTTTGGAAGGGTCCATACCTGCCAAACCTGCTGCTACTGCCGGATCTCGTGCCAAGACCCAGGTACTGGGTATATTTGGCAACCCTGCCTGCATAAAGCATGGAACGCGACATTAAAGCGGCAGCCACATATTTGTTGGCACGCCCAGCTACACTTGTTGCCGACATATTGGCCATGGCAAACTTCAGGTCATCATAGATAAATTTCCATGTGTCGTACTCGGTATTACGCGGTACATTCAACTCTTCCGGTGTGCCGTTTATCGGGTCCTGCACTTCGGTTATTATCGGCACACCTCCGTAACGTTTGGCCATTCCCTGGTAAAAGAAAGCGCGGAGGAAATGGGCTTCGCCCATTAAAGAGTTATAGGTAGCATTATCATACTTATCCTTATAATTGGGGAAATTATTAATAAAAGTGTTCACAATGCGAATTTGGCTGTATGGCCAGTAACCAAAACCATCACTTTTCATCGCTACGTTCCAGCCAAAGATCTCACCGCTCATTTGTCCCTGGGCTATTTTTATAAGCCTGCCAGGAGTTGTTGTTGCCCGGGTTATAATGCTAGCATTTGCATAATAAATGAAATCTTCTATCGGAAGTTTCATATAGAGCTGGATAAAATATTTCCGAACGCCATCTGAAGTACCGAACAGTTCCGGTTCTCCTAAAATCCCTTTGGGTTCCAACTCCAGTTTATTGCATGAAGAAATGACAAACCCAAAAATTGCTATAAATAATATAAGTTTAATTTTCATAATTCTCATTTTTTAGAATTTAATGCTTGCCCCAATTGTAAATGTCTTATTTACCGGATAGCTATAGAAATCCACATAGGGTGTTGAATTAGTCGTTGGATCAGCGCCCTGACGTTCGGGATCTACATTTTCAAGTTTTGTAAATGTTAAAAGGTTATATCCACTGACATAGACTCTAAAACTCTTTACATTCACCTTTGACATTAATTTCTGAGGTAAGGTGTAACCAAGTTCCAGTGTCTTTAAACGCAGGTAGGAAGAATTCTGTACAAGATTAGTACCTGTCCGGCGGCCGTCATGACCGGTAACCGGATAAAACCCAGGTATCCATTCTGTTGCAGGGCTGAAATAATCGGCATTGGGATCTGCCGGACGCCACCTGTCCAGAAAATATGACAAGGTATTTTGTCCGCTGAAAGGCAAAGGCTGAATAAGCAGCTCGCCATACTGGTTATAAGCCCCGTATGCTCCCTGGAAATTCATTGCCAGATCAAAGTCCTTCCAGGATGCTCCCAGATTAATGCCATAGTTAAACTTGGGTAGGCCATTTGTAGCGATCGGGTGGGTATCATTGCCGTCAATTACACCATCACCATTCCAGTCATTAAGAATCCAGTCGCCGGGTGTTGATCCCTGTCCCATAGGAAGGTTGTAGTTCCGGATTTCCTCCATGCTTGTAAACATGTGTTGTGATTCGTTACCCCACCAGATCTCGTTATATCGTCCGCTGGTACGGTTGCGCCAATAGTCGAACTGGTTGTTGGCTGTCGTTTCAAGCCAATAGGTACGCATAGTCCTTGTATGGGATATTTGCGGGCTTATATAATAATTGAGATTACCGATCTTATCACGGTAATCAAGAGAAAATTCCCATCCGAAATTACGATCGGAGTTCAGGTTCTCCTGGGGCAGGGCAGCTCCAACGGTACCGGGAACAACTGATGCGCTGGTTGCCAGCAAACCGGTGCGGTCGCGTCTGTATACTTCAAATGTGCCACTCAGCTTATTTTTAAATAGACCAAAATCAATAGCTGCGTTGTACATCTTTATTTCGTACCAGGTCAGGTTAGGGTTGGGAAGAGCCTGTGGTGTAACACCTCCGCTCAAAATATTGGCAAACTGCCATCCAATACTACTCGATCCGGTAGCAGGCGCAATGCTATAACCTAAGGTTGGCGGATAGTTGGCTGCTGATCCGTCGTCGCCCATTTCACCGTAAGAAGCCCTGAGTTTTAAATTACTTATCACAGAAACGTTATCTTTAATAAAACTTTCCTCACTGAGGCGCCATCCTGCTGAAACTGACGGGAAGAACCCCCAGCGGCTGCCTTCCGGAAAACGGGAAGAACCATCGTAACGGAATCTGAAATCAAACAGGTATTTCCCGCTGTAATCGTAGTTTAACGAACCTATGAGAGACTGGCTTGCACGGTCGCCGGGAGTGCCACCCTGGGCTCTCTGGTTCAGGTCTTCACCGGCAAACAGGTACTCTGATGCAATAAGTAATTCGCGGTAAGCGCTATAACTGTCCCAATTATAGTAGGCTTGTTCGAAGATAAGAAAGCTGTTGATATTATTATTGCCAAACCTGTTGTTATAGTGCAAGCCCAGCTGCAAATCGGTATTGTAATTGATGTTGGAACTTCGCTGTATTGTTGAAGGCGCTCCTTTTGTAGTGGGCGTATAATCCTCGGTAACAGGGTTATATATATAGAGGAAATAACTGCTGTGATATGCAGTATAGTCGGGCAGGCTGGTGGCATAGTCGAAGGACCCTTTTGCCGACAAGCCTTTTACTCCGGGTATGTCGTAGGATAATTGCAAGGTACCGTTAACCCGGCGCCCATTGTTAATATTATAACCAACAAGGTCCGAATTGATCTTCTGCAACCATATTATGCCCATCGTACAACAATGAAGCATCGCCATTAAGATATGAGGTGTTGTCGTTTGCATAGATCGGGGCATCGGGGCGCATCAGCCATGCTGATTTATAGGTCGACCAACCGGTTCCGTTTGGCATTGTGGTTTTGTCGAGGATAGCACCTATCGTAACCTTTGCTTTCAAACGCTTTGTAATCTGGGCATCAACAGTTGAACGGAAATTCCAGCGGTCGGAAGTAATAATCGCCGCTTGAGTATGAACCTTCCTGTGTAAAGTAACCCAGACTCATGAAATAACGTAATTTCTCGTTTCCCCCGTTTATGCTTAAATTATGCTGTTGCTGCGGGGTGTTCTTATTAAATATGGCGTCCATCCAGTTGTAGGACGGTTTCCCGTCGACGTAAGGCTGCATCTGGGCCTGACTGAAATACGGGGCCTGGCGCACCAGATAGTTATTGGTGAAGTTCTGGAAGATTGATTCGTTGCGCAAGCATCATATAATCCAGGGCGTCAACCCCTTCCGGCACATAAAGGAACTGTTGCATGGTAATAACTGCCGGTATAGGTGATATCCACTTTCCCCTGTTGCGAAACTACCGCTTTTTGTAGTGACCAGAATAACACCGTTTGCTGCACGCAAACCATAGATGGCCGCTGAACCGTCTTTCAATACTGAAATGTTGTCGATTTCTGCAGGGTCCATACGGGCAAAATAATCCTGGTCGCGTGTCACCCCGTCGATGACAAACAAAGGTGTACCCATACCACGGATGTCAATAAGGGTATTGTAAGTCGCCCGGGGCGGCACTCTTTTGAACTACACGTACCCCCGGCAATTTACCGGTCAACATATTTACCACGTTTTCGTTTTTAGTGACAGAAAGTTGCTCACTTTTGATTGAAGCTACAGCCCCTGTTAAGGTAGCTTTCTTCTGGGTCCCATATCCGACAACCACAACCTCGTCAAGCCCTGTCAGGGCAGATTTCATGTTAACATTGATCACAGTCATCCCTTTAACAGGAATTTCCTGAAGAACATACCCCATAAAAGAGAAAGTAAGTATTACATCATTATTAGGTACCTCAATTGAAAATTCACCGTTAACGTCAGTTATTTTTCCAAGAGTTGTACCTTTTATAACAACGTTGACCCCTGGCAATGCTTCAAGGGTTTCATTATCAATGACCTTCCCTTTGATACTGATCTGCTGCATAGGGTTATCGCCACCTTCAGGCACTGCCCCTGCGACGGCAGGAAGCATAAATACACAAAGGAGAAATAAGGACAACCTTATCTTTCTCCAGAGATTTGCACAGACACCTTCTTCCGAAGGATAACTCATTTTTTCATTCATAGATAGAAGTTTTGGTTAAGAATTTAGTCTTTGCATAAAACTACATGTGAGAAACTTCTGCCTATTCATAAAAATCAATAATTAACCGATACTTTTTATAATAATTAATTATACCTTAAGAACTCATTAATGCCATTAATTAATCATTAAAAATTTATTAAACAGCATAATTTAGCGAAGTATAATGCTAAGTACTTACTGAAAATTTACCAGAAATTGCAAATTAAACCTGATATTTACGGTTTCCGCAATTCGTTTTTTATTTTTGTGGAGAGAGCCCATTTTGATCTGGAATGAAAAGTTGAAATTTTATAATTAAAACTATTTTTGAATGCGCTCAAACAAAACAAGAAGTTGCTTAAAATATCAGTTTCTTGTGATATTCATTGGAATTCTTCTGACGATTTCAAATGAGCTTGTTTTGTCGCAAATCTCCGGTCTGGGATTTTATTCTTATGGAAAGTCGAAGGATCTCAGAACCGGACTTAACCTGACTCCTGACAAGCCCTTTCTGATAAAAGACAACTTTGAGCTCTCATTCAGTTTCATTCTAAGGGCAGACGAGAAACATTATTTCGGTTATGTATTCAGACTAATAACCGAGAACGGAAATATTGACCTCATTTATAATTTTAATGGCATCAATAATGCGTTTTTTACCCTGGTACAGGATCAGAAACTTCTCATTAAACTGAAAACAGATTTCAATGATCTTTGCTCAAACTGGAAAGATTTCAGATTTATCCTCAATACCGGAAACAGTGAAATTACTTTTGTTCTGCCTGATTCCTCAATAACAGTCAACGGACTTGCTCTCAGGAAGGGAGATAAGGCGCGATTGTCCTTTGGGATATGCAATTATGAAAAATTCAGGACTACTGACGTTCCTGCGATGAATGTAAAGGATATAAGAATTTCAGAAAACAAGAAAGTAATTCATCATTGGCCTCTCGATGAACTCACAGGCAACACTGCAAAAGATACTGAAGGAAATAATACTGCCTCAGCGGTACAGCCTATGTGGCTTAAATCTGAACATTACAACTGGAGAGAATTATATACTCTTGAAGCTGAAGGCAATCTGCAACTGGCATTTGATCCTGATAATGAGGATTTAATTATTGCAGGGCCGGATGAGATTATAAAATTCTCCGTCAGGAATAACACTGAAATCAGGTTCACTCCAAAAAACTTAAATTCAAACCTTTTACCACAGCGCCAGGCAGTATATGATACTAAGTCAGACCTGCTCTACTGTCTTGATATTGATAAACCATCTGTGTCAGTTTTTGATTTTAATACTCTTACCTGGTCAGAGGATCTGAACCCTAACATAAAAGATGCAGATTTTGCACATTACAATAAGTTTTTCTCCGCTTCAGACAGTTCTGTCTATTTCTTTGGCGGATACGGGCACCATAGATACAAGAACCTTTTACAGAAATACGATTTAGTCAGCAAGTCGATGACGGTTCTGAAACCGACTGGCGATTTTTTTAATCCCAGATATCTGGCCGCCCTGGGCTACTTAAACGACACAGTATATATTCTGGGAGGATTTGGAAGTGCTACAGGAGAACAAATACTGAACCCGCACAGCTTAAATGATCTTATGGCGTACTCTTTAAAGAACAATTCTTTTGTTAAAAAGTCTGAGATCCCGTCTCGTGATGAGGATTTTGCATTTTCAAATTCTATGGTGATTAATACAGATGACAGGTCATTTTATGTTCTTGGATTCCCGATCTTCAGTTATGACGGTTATCTTCAGCTGATAAAGGGTTCGCTCGACAAGCCGGGGATCTCATTGATGGGGAGCCAGATACCATATCAGTTTCTTGATATTGTCTCATATTCAGATCTGTTTTACTGCAAACAAAACAAGAAGTTGCTCGCAGTTACTCTTCAGAACGAGGAGGGCAAATCGCGCGTGAAGATCTATTCTCTTGGCTTTCCTCCTGACAACGCGAATTCAATTAATGAAACTGCCGGACCAGGCAGGAGCTTAATAAAATATGCAGCGATTTTCCTTTTGTGTTTATTTATAATAATCAGTACCCATCTCTACATATCTTCCAGGAGGAAAAGAAGAGGCTCTGAAAAGATGCAGGATGAAAGTTCTCCAAATGCAATTCTTCAAAACTCTTCCTCAAAGGGACTGTCATGCTCAGTTCATTTCTTTGGCGATTTCCAGATTATCAATTCAGCAGGAACTGATATTACCCGAAAATTCACACCTCTCCTCAAAGAGCTCTTCCTCCTGATATGGTTTAACTCGATAAAGAATGACATGGGCATTTCAAATGAAAAGATCACTGAAATTCTCTGGCACGGGTTCTCTGAAAGCAGCGCAAATAACAATAAAGCAGTAAACATTGCAAAACTCAGAGCCATACTTACAAAGGAGCTTTGGTGCGATTTATCCTACAAGGAGACTGGCTACTGGAAAATTGATTATAAAAGCAAGCATGTTATAAATGACTATTACGAATTTATTAAGATCGTTAATGCAAAAACTGAGATCTCAAAGCCTAATATGCTTAAGCTTATCGAATTCGGACACAGGGGGGCGCTGTTAAGCAACCTCAGGTATAAATGGCTTGATGAGTTCAGGGTTGCTGTTTCCAACGAGATGATAGACAGGCTTGTTCGTTATGAAAGAATCCTGGTAATTGAAGATCAGCCTGAACACGTTATTCAGGTTGCAGATGCCATCTTTAATTTCGACGGGGTTAATGAAGAAGCTATGCAAAACAAATGTAAAGCCTCGATTATTCTGGGCAGGCATACTGTGGCCAAGGAAGTATATGACCATTTTTCAAGGGAATACAAATTATTATATAACACAGATTATTCAAAATCCTTTACAACAATTGCCAATCTCTGATTAAACAGGTATAAAAAGAAAATCCGGGCTGACAACCCTGTTTCAGGTATTCACCTTTTAACAGAACCACCAAGCCCGGACAATCCAACCCTACCTAACCTAACCTGGCCTAACCTAACCCGGAATACAGTACATCAGCATTCATCTCAGTTTAAAATCTCACATTTTATTATATTTTCTTCTCTAAAATATAGTTACTGTGAATCATTGTGTTATCTCTGCGGCATTTGCAGACTAAGTGGTTTCTGTCTTTTCAGCATCTTTGATGCTTCTCCTGTCAGCCACAGATAGTGATCCGATGGTTTACCGTCATTCTTTACAAACAGTGCGGTATCGTGTACCGGAGGATTGTCGCTTATCTTGAAAATCGCAGTACCCTCATTTACTTCATCGAACATAGCTACATAAATCATTTCAGCTCCTGCAAGAATTGCAGTCGACAGTTGTTGCCAGTAGAATCTTCCTCCCTGTCTGGGTATTGATCCAACAGGCTTTATATCGTCAGGGAACTGCCTTACACTCAGGTTATGCCAGCTGAATCCCGGGACATACACACGGTACATAATCAACATTATTTTCCTTGCACCATTTCATATCCTCAAGTATCACATCCCTGTAACGGTCCATATCGTTATGTATCAACGGGGTGAATCGCTGGACCATCCAGGGCATGATCAGATCAGCTGACCTGATAAGTTCATGAAGATATGGATCATGTATGCAATCGGCATTGAGATCGCGCCAGAAAGTCGGAACTCCAAGCATAACAGAACAGCCGCCATATACAGGATCATTTTTCAGGAAATCCATGAATCTTTCAAGACCTATATTCCTGATATCATAAGGGCGGTCGGGAAATCCAACTCCCCATATTACTACCAAGTGGCTTTCCCCTGTGGAAAAGATATGTCTTGTGCTCCTTTCTGGTTAGTTACCTTTACAGTAGTCAACGAGATATTTCCAGTCTGCAATTAATTGAGAACAATCCTCGCCTGCCCGTTTCAATACCCGAGAGATCGTACATTAACGCGATTGCTCTCTGATATTTCGATGCAGCTTCCAGGGCATTTGCCAAGATAGCCGTCTGTACTTTTACTTGAGTTTCCTGGCCGGGCTGAATTAAAGAACCGTTGCATGAACACTCCATCCAGTCCATAGTCCTTCATCCATTTGAAATGGAGATCGACAGTGCTTTTATCATCAGCGCTGAAAAAGCGGGCCCTGGATGCCGTCGGCATGCATCAACCCTGTTTCGTATGTCTTTTCATATTCCGAAACGTCGGGCCACATGTCGATACTTAATTTTGTGGGATCGGGATACAGCAGCTGCCCTTCCTTAGGTGAGTGGAACCATCCCTGGTACCCTGCCATAATAAGGCTCTTATATGATGGATACATTGTTGTGGCAGAATGCTTTGACGGCGGTTGTGCAATAAGACTAACTGCAAATAAGACAGCCCACAATACAATACAGATTTTTTTCATAAATGATTAATATTTAAATATTAATTAAACTGTTAAATCAGATCTCTACTTTTTCCTTTCAGGTATTGTTGGTGTAAGTGGGATCTCCTTTCTCAACATTTTGCCTGCCTCGCCTGTCAGCCAGAGGTAGTGATCAGAAGGTTTTCCTTCCAGTCCTACAAATTTTGCGACATCGTCTACTGGCGGATTATCTGTAATCTTAAATATTGCTGTCCCTTCGTTGACCTCATCAAACATTGCAATAAAAAGCATTTCACATCCATAGTTGATCGAATGGTAGATCTGGTTCCAGAAAAATGTTCCCCCATGCCTTGGTGTAGCATTTGATTCAGCAGTTTTCTTGAGATTATGCCAGCTGAATCCGGGCCATATTACCGGGCAGTAGTCGACTTTATTCTCTTTACACCATGCCAGATCTTTCGCGATATTATCCCTGTACGCATCATAAGTTTCAAGTCTTTGTCCTGTCCGACCATCCACGGAAGTACTATATCCGACATTTTAATCAGGTCATGCAAATAGGTATCCTTTATACAGTCGCTGCCTAATTCACGCCAGTAAGTAGGAACTCCGATCAGAATTGAACATCCGCCGTAAACAGGATCGTTTTTAAGGAAATCAAGAAGCTTATCAAATCCGATGTTCCTGATATCATATGGACGGTCAGGAAATCCGAGACCCCAGATTGCAACCAGTGGTTTCCCGTTGTGATACAGATAAGTCTTTTTACCCTTCTGGTTTGTCACTTTAAGTGAATCGACAAGAAACTTCCAGTCTTCAATAAGCATTGAGCAATCCTCTCCTGTTGCCTTAAGACCTGAGAGATCGTATTCCACTGCAATTGCCCTGTTGTATTTTGATGCTGCATCGAGAGCATCAGCCAGCATTTTGGCATAGATCTTCCTCTGCTCGGTTCCTTTACGTGCACGATTGAAAAACCGCTGCATGAATACACCGTCGATACCATATTCCTTCATCCATTTAAAATGAAGATCAATAGTCGATTTATCAGTGGCACTGAAAAAGGTGGCAGTAGTACCATCAGCATATTTGACACCTGTCGGGTATGACTGTTTATACTCTTTCATATCGGGCCACATATCTATGCTTATTTTAGTGGGATCAGTATACATTTTCCCATCTTTCTGGATGAACCATCCCTGGTATCCTGCCATTACCAGTCCTTTATAGGTAGGATAAGCTGTAGTTTTTGAATGTTTGTTCTGGGCTGAAACAACAAATGTCAAAGCCAGCAGACAGAGTATGGAAAAAACAAATCTCCTTTTCATAGTTCCTGGGGTTAATAATGTCGGTATCGTATGATTGATTCATTTATATAGATGATTGCTTTTAAAAATGATTTCCGGACTCTGAATTCCTTTTCTAAAACTTATAATTGAAATAAATCTTTCAATAAAGATCAATTCTTCTGATAAAGCAGTTTTTTCATCTCTGCAACAACCGCAGAATAAGACTGGATCAGTAGCAAGATTATTATACTCGACCGGATCCTTTCCCTGATCATAGAGTTCATTTCCCTTATTCCCGTTATCCCATTCCGTATATCTCCATTTATTCGGTTTTTACAGTTCTGCCCAGCATCGCACCCCTGTTTACTATCTGCACGTACCGAACTTCTGAAGGGAAGAGATGGATTTTTTAATACTTCTGAAAAACTTCTTCCTTCAAGATAGTCAGGTACATTTTTCAATCCCATCAGTTCGGCAAGCGTAGGATAGATATCAATGAATTCAAACATTGCATCGGTTTCAACTCCTTTTTGGCCTGCTGCATTGCCGGCAATTATGAACGGAGCATTAGTCCCTTTTTCGAAAATGGTCACCTTATTCCACCAGTTATGCTCGCCTAAATGATATCCGTGGTCACCCATGAATACAATAAGTGTATTATCCATTTGTCCCGACTCCTCAAGTGCTTTCAGCAGCTTTCCGACCTGTGCATCCATGAAAACTGGTGCAGGCATAGTACGATCTGAGAAATTCCCGTTTGTCCTGGTCAGTAAACTTATCAAAAACTGCAGTTTCCGTTGGCAGGGTATGTTTATACGGAGCGACCCATCCCTGCGGAAGAACAGGAGGGTTGCATATCTCAAGCGGATACATGTCAAAATACTTTTTGGGGGCATAAAAAGGATCATGGGGTTTGTGAAATCCAACAGCAAGGAAGAAAGGCTGTTCTCTTTTAGCTGAAATAAATTCAACTGCTTTCCGTGCGATCTGTCCGTCTGCCTGATCTTCATCATCTCCCTCAGCAGCCATCCACTCGCACCATTTCAATACTCCTCCGGTCATATTGCGTTTTTCACCTGTCTTTCCCAGTCTCTGTTGGCTCCGAAATGAATAAATCTCATCCCAGGCCTTAAGATCATTATGTTCCTTGCCTCCGTGAAATATTTTCCCCAGGCTCATAGTATAATAACCGTTTTGCCTGAACAGGTAAGGTAATGTGATCCTGTCGCCAAGTATTGACTGCAAAGTCTTAACATTATCAAGTATTGTTGTTGTCTCCGGTTTCAATCCGGTGAGGAAAGATGATCGGCTGGGATTACTTACTGCATAATTGCAATAAGCATGATTGAACTTTACCCCAATTCCTGGCCAACCTGTCAATATTTGGAGTCTTTACTACAGGATGACCATAGCATCCTAATGTAGTTGTCAGATCGTCGACAACTAATAAACAGAACATTCTTATCCCTGTCTTCATCAACCGGAATAGGATCTGGGAAGTGCAGGCACTGACCACTATGGAGCTTAATGAAAAATACTTTTTCATATACAGATTGCGTTATCATATTTTTATATTATTCCTGCTTCTGATAATAATTCAGCAACAGATGAATCATACGAATATAAGAGATTTAAATAATTATTAATAGCTCTTAATTAAGCAAATACTATTATTTAACAGATTAATGAATTATTAATCTTTTCTTAATAATAAAGGTATAAATAGTTAAGCCGTTGAAGTTAATAGGCTTATTTTTACTATAAATTTTTACGAGAAGCTTCTCGGAATAGAAACAATATATAAATGAAAAGCAAAATTGCGATTACATCAATATTTGCAGGAGCTGCTCTTCCTTTAGCAGGCATTTATGCCTTTCCCGAAGATACAAAACCGAATGTTGTTATCATTCTGACCGACGATATGGGATATGGAGATATTTCATGTTACAATAAGAACCAGATAAAAACAACCAATATCGATCGGCTGGCTTCAGAAGGAGTAAGACTGACTGATTTTTATGTCCCGACACCTTATAGTGCACCCTCAAGGGCAACTCTACTGACCGGAAGGTTTCCGCTGCGGCATGGAGTAGTTCAGAATCCGGCGCCTGACGCAGGGATAAATGATCCTGGCATTAATGCAAGTGAGGTAACAATGGGTGAACTTTTTCAGGGTGCAGGTTATCATACCAAATGCATCGGGAAATGGCACCTGGGTCATAAACCAGAGTTCTTCCCCGTAAAACATGGTTTTGATGAATACTACGGCATACTTTATTCTAATGACATGAGGCCGGTACAGATCATCGAAAATATGGATACAGTTGAATATCCTGTTAACCAGAATCTTCTGACACAAAAATATACCAGGAAAGCTCTTGATTTTATTGAGAGAAACAAGGATACCCCGTTCTTTCTTTATCTGGCCCATGCAATGCCACATAAACCGCTGGGTGCTTCAGAAGCCTTTTATACCTCCGGAACAGCCAAAGATCTGTATGCTGCTGCAATAAAGGAACTGGACTGGTCGACCGGTGTGATTATCAAACAATTGAAAGATCTGGGAATTCTTGAGAACACAATTGTAATCTTTATGTCAGACAACGGGCCATGGTATGGAGGAGATACCGGTGGACTGAAAGGAATGAAAGCAACAAACTGGGAAGGAGGAACCCGTGTTCCGTTCATAATAAGGTATCCGCAGAAATTACCTCAGAATAAAACAATCTCAACTCCCTGCTGGTCACCGGATATTCTTCCTACAATAATGAACCTTGCAGGAATTAAGACAGATCCCGCAATAATCCTTGACGGACAGAACATTATGCCCATTCTAACAGGGAAACAGATGGCTCATAATCCGATTTTTACCATGAGAGAAAAGCAGATAAAGACCATTCGCGATGGCAAATGGAAATTGTTCGTTGTAACTCCCGACTATTACAAAAGTCCCAATCTTGATAACTGGAAGGACGCCGAGAGGACCTGACGGGACAACAATTATAGCTCCTTTTGAACAATTCACTCCGGCTGCCTATCCCGGAATAAAACCAGAAAAAATGGAAGGTGAGATGCTGTTGTTCGACCTCGAAAATGATCGTACTGAAAGCACTGATCTGTCTGGTAAAGTACCCTGAAATTAAGAGAGAGATGATCAGAAAATATGAAAGCTTTCTCGAGTCTCTTAAATAAGAAGATTAAATATAGCAAACCTCATCTAATAAACTCGATCGTTAGCCTGATCGAAATACATCAACTAATCCGTATAGTCTTACAAGAACATGAGAACTAAAAATTGGCCCTGACTTTCGAATTAATAACTAAACTCAGGAATTATCACACAGGGAGTCTTATTATTTCTCAGAACCCTGCTTGCAAAAACACCAGATAAAAAACCTAATGTGCTCATTCTTTTTTCAGATCAGCACAGTAAAAATGTTATGGGTTTCGAAGGACATCCTGATGTCCTGACACCAAACCTCGATAACCTGGCAAAGCAGTCTGTGGTTTTTGATCGTGCTTATTGTTCTGTAGGAATATCAGCTCCTTCAAGATCATCAATGATGACAGGACTTTATCCTCGTACCCTTGGTCTGCTTTCAAACAGCGAGAGGACATCGGTAATGAATGAGGTTGTTTCCCTTGCATCACTGTTTCAGCAAAATAACTACAGAACCTACGCTTTCGGTAAACGTCACACATCGGCAGCTGTTGACGCTGGCTGGGATGTTGAACAAAGTCATTTGTGCAATGAAACCAGGGGTAACGGTTATGTTGAGTGGGTAGAAAAGAATGGTTACGCAAAGGAATTTGCGATGGATTGGGCTGCAGAGTTTGGCAAAGGATCTCCTTGTTCTTCACAGTCAGGAGCAGCTATTCCGACTGCTGATCTGGGAACCCGCATTTCATCATTGCCTGAGAACATGACAATGGAGGCATTTACTACTATGCTTACTGTCGAGATGATCAAAAAACAAACAAAAAACGATAAACCATTCTTCTGCTGGGCTACATTCTACAGACCTCACCAACCCTATACCCCTCTCAAAAAATATATGGATATGTACGATGTGACATCATGGGGCGAGGGGCGAAATAATGGAAGTTCAATAAAAAAACCGGCAAGCCTCTATGAACCAAAAGTGAATATTCCGCCTCTGATGCAGTCGATACGTGAGGGGAACAATAAAGTATGGAATGTCGACAAAGCATATGCAGACGAACAGATCTGGCGAAACTATATAGGTGCCTATTATGCACTTGTAACTGAAATTGACAATTGTATAGGTCAGATCCTGAGCGCGCTGGATGAAGCCGGAATTTCTGAAGAGACTATCGTTATCTATACCTCCGATCATGGTGATTTTGTTGGGAATCACGGAATGGTTGAAAAGGCTGCTGCAGGGCAAAATATTTATGAGGATATTCTGAATATCCCATTGATCATCAGGTACCCTGGCAATAAGCAAAGAGGAAAACGGTCGGCAGAATTAGTGAGCCTGGTTGATATCTATCCCACACTTGTTGAATTGCTCGGGCTGAAGATGCCTGAGTTGAAGCATCCTGTTCAGGGGCAATCTATTGCCGGAAATCTTCTTAAAGGAAAACCAATAAACAGGGAGTATTTTATATCAGAGAGCTGGTCGCAGGCTGCTGTAATAACTAAAAACTATAAGCTCGGGATTATGCTCGATCCGACCAACTATCAGAAGAAAGCGGACTACAGGGAATTCGGCGATCAGTTTTTTATACGGGCATCGGATCCGCAGGAGATCAGTAACCAGATCAAAAACGAGAAATATAGAGGGGAAATTGAAAAACTTCGTGGTTTTTATAATGATTTTGCCTCGAAGGTACCTGATACAGGCAAACAGGAAGTCATCAATTCCTCAATTGCTACTCTTCTAATGTCCCACTAAAGTTATTATTCGGTTTATTCCACATCATTATTTTCAGAAGCCCCGCCATTTAGAATATCCTTATGACTGACAGAGAATTTAGCGAGTTTCTGTCCATTCAATTCCACTTGCTGGATATAGATGTTTTCGGAGCTGTTATTTACCGCCTCAACTGTAAATTTCTTTCCATCGGGTAAATTGATTGTTGCTTTATCAAACAAGGGGCTTCCCAAAACATAATCTTGTGAGGCTGGAAAAACCGGGTAAAAACCAAGCGATGAAAAAATATACCAGGCCGACATCTGTCCGCAATCCTCGTTTCCAATTACTCCATCCGGGTCATCGTGGTAAAACTCCTTCATGATGTAGCGAACTTTCTCTGCTGTTTTCCATTGCTGCCCAGAATAAGCATACAAATAAGCAATGTGGTGGCTGGGTTCGTTGCCATGTGCATACTGACCGATAAGACCTGTAAGATCGACCAATGCTTCTGAATTGTCTTTGGGACGTGAGTGTAAAAAAGCTGTCTAATCTTGCATTGAAGATATCTTTCCCACCCAAAAAATCTATTAATCCTGAAACATCCTGTGGAGCCAGCCATAAGTACTGCCAGGCATTACCTTCGGCATAATCCTCAGCCCAGGGTTTTGTAGATTTGAATGCATCAAATTCCGGATTACGGGTTCCGTCACTCTTAATCCCTCTGAAAAAACCAACTGACTGGTCGTAATAAGAGCTGGTAATTTTTTGCCCGTTTGCTAAAGTAGCAGAATCTTCATTTTTCCCTAGAGCCTTTGCCATTAAAGCAATGCTGCCATCAGAAATTGATAATTCCATTGTCTGGAGCTACTGACCTGCCCACACTGTTTTTATCCGACCGGGAATGGGTTTCAAATCCCGTCAGAAAGTTAAGCCCACGTAAGTCAGACATGGCTGTTTTTCTTAATTGCCTGATAGGCTCTTTCTGCATCAAATCCCCGAAATCCTTTCAGATATGCTTCTGCAACAATCTGCAAACTGCTGATCCCTGTCATCATTCGGTCTCGTATCCATTCAGATGCCAGATGGGCATAAAACCTTGCTGGTCGTTAATTGCTAATATGCTATTGACAAAATCATTAACACGTATCAGGAGCAATCAATAGTAAATAGCGAATGTGCTGCCCGGTAAGTGTCCCAGGTTGAAAATACCGAATAGTTTTTAAATGCCGGTCTTGGTGTATATTTTATTGTCGGCTCCCTGATAATCGCCATTATGGTCGTTGAACAGCGATGGATGAATCATGGAATGAAAAAGGGCCGTGTAGAAGATCCGTTTATCGGACTGCGTTCTTCGTTCCAATTTCAATTCGCGAAAGTTCCTTGTTCCATTTTGCATCAGCCTGTTTCACTATTCCAGTGAAGTTCCAATCCGGAATTTCAGCATTGATGTTATCAAGTGCATTTTCTGCACTGACAGGTGAAATACCCACTTTCAACTGCACAAAATCCCCCTGCATTAAATCCAATTACACCTTTTACTGAAATCCCCTGGCCTTTTTTGCCTGAAAGTGGTTTATCCTCGTTGTAAAATAATCAGATTTTTTATGGGTTTCGACGAACGGATAGCAAAGAAAACCTGCTGCTCCTTTCGCCCAGCCTGAAGAAAAACGGTATCCTTTCAGGGTGAATTCATCGGTCTGTTCCAGATATGTGTCGGTACTTTTGTCGTTGATTCCTTCTTTAAGGTCTATAATCAAATGTGCCTCTTTACCTTTAGGGAATCGGTACTGATGAAAACCAACACGCTCGGAGGCTGTAAGTTCAACTGCCACCCCATTATCCATTTTCACAGAATAATATCCCGGCCTGGCAATTTCATTCTTATGGCTAAAAGTTGTTAAATAACCTTTGTGTGGAAATTCCTGCCTGCCTTTATCCAGTTTCACTTCCCCGGTTACCGGCATGATTAATACATCTCCCAGATCACCAATGCCGGTACCGCTTAGATGCAAATGAGAAAAACCAATTATCAGACTATCAGAATAATGGTAACCCGAACACCAGTCCCAGCCTTTGTAAATATTGTTAGGACCCAGTTGTACCGCTCCAAAAGGCACGCTTGCTCCTACAAATACATGGCCGTGACCTCCGGAGCCAATCAACGGATCAACAAATTGAGTTAACTTCTGTGCCCCGGCACTTTCATTTATCACAGTACAAAGTAGTATCAGAATACTACATTTAACAAATCTGAAAAGACCTTTAAAAACTATAACAGACATATAGAATGATTTTTGTTAAAATTCCAGCCTTTCTGCAGAGGGAGGTACTGACTCAGGTGAGCTTCCCCAGTCTCTGTTTGCCATCTTTCCCATTACAAGTTCAAGTAATCCGCCATCCTTAATGTCATCATGGCTGAACCACGGTTTATTCCACTCTTTCCCGTTAAGCTTTGCAGACTGGATATACTTATTGTCGTCAGAACAATTTGTTGCCTTTATCCTGAATTCCTTTCCATTATCCATCTTCACAACTGATTCTGTGAATACAGGTGACTCCTATATTATATGTAGGCGATCCGGGTGTTACAGGGTAAAATCCAAGCTGTGAAAAGACCACAAATGCTGATGTCCCGCCTCCATCTTCATCGCCGGGAACTCCCATCAGATCGTTTCTGAACCAATACTGTAAGCAGAGCCCTTATCATTTTCTGAGTCTTCCATGGTTGACCGGCATAATTATACAGATATGGAATATGAAGAGAAGGCTCGTTAGCCATAGAGAATTGTCCTACATTACCTGTATGGTCAGGCAACTGGGCATAAAACTCAAATTTACTTTTGCCAAGCGGTTCAACAAATGTAGCATCGAGGTTTCGATAGAAATGCCTCATCGCCTCCCATCAGGCTGATAAGATCGGCTATATTATGCTGCACATCCCAGCGGTAGGTCCAGGCATTATTCTCACCATAATAACCCCGGGCACCCTGTCCTCCTGAAAATTTATAGTCGAAGGGCATAATGAAATTGCCTTTGCTGTCTTTCGGGTGAAAGAAATCAGTTTCAGCATTAAACAGATTACGATAATTATATGACGCATTTAAGAAAATAGTTATAGTCTTCTGTTTTTCCCAATTCCCTTGCTATCTGGGCAAGACACCACTCATCGTAGGCTGTACCAAGGGTCACTGCAACAGGCTGTCTTCTTTCGAAGGAATGAACTTCCGGGATTGTCTCTTTTTCATCCTCTTTAAGAGCGGGAATGTATCCATGGTCCCTGTAGAACCTGTCAAGTTCACCGGCCGGTTTTCCCGACCATGGGGCCAGTGTTTTTTCCATAATGCCCTTCCTGCACGATTCATAAGCTTTTTCAAGATCAAATCCTCTTAATCCTTTATTATATGCATCAATAACAGTTGCAACTGCATGATTTGAGTTCATCCGGCGGCTGTCGCCTGTGATCTCAGGAAAAGTAGGCATCCAGTTATCCTGCATCTGTTCAGCCATACGGAGATATGAGTTAATAATATCAACTTCCATCTTCGGTTCGCATAAAACTCTTAGCGGATGTGTTGCACGATAGGTATCCCAGATCCAGTCGTCGGTATAAAAAGGCATTCCTTCAGCATTATGAATTTTCCCGTCGAATGCACTATAGTATCTGCCATCCTCGGTAATATTCACAGGCCGTTCATAGGTACGGTAAAGAGAGGTGTAGAAAACGGCAAGATCATCAGGTGATCCACCGGAAACCTTTATTTTTCCAAGAGCTTCATTCCATTTTTCTCGTCCCTGTGATATTAACTGGTCCAGGTCGTAGTTCTTTATTTCCCTCTCAAGGTTTCTTTTTGCCTGGGCTTCGTCAATAAATGATATGCCATATCTGACATTAATTACTGAGGCATCTGAAGGGTAATTCAGGACGATACAGGCGTTCCTGCCTTCAGCAGCAGTTTCACCTTTTAAAATTGCATCATCTTTATATACTGCTGATCCCAGAGGATTGATATCCGATTCAAGGAAGATATAAACCTTTGTGTTGTTATCAAGATTCTGGTAACCGCTGATTGCCTTACCGTCCCATTTAAGCTCTCCGTTACGTGAATTTATTATAAGAAATGATTCCTGATCTTTATCGTAATGTAATCTTATAAAGAGCTGACTGGTGAGAAACCGCGAAGTTAATGCCGGTTTTCTGTTCATCGAGGTAAACAGAATATGAATAGGGTGTTGATTTTCTCCAGATCATAACTGTAGGAAACAACTGACTCAATATCCTTCTCATCACCCTGAAAAGGACTCAGGTTGAATGCTGAACTACCGCGATGACTGGTCACCATGAGAGGCAAACCTTTCAATAAGAGCCCGGTATAATCTCTTCTTTCGGGGTATACCCGTAACATGCTGTTTGGCAAATGGATTGTAGGAAACGTAGGTACAAGCAGGTGGCTGATGTTCCCCATATATGGATTAACATGATCAACAGGTTCATCAATTGGCAGATGTTTTGTTGTGCAATTATAAGTAAGGGAAATAATTGCAAACACAATAATCATTGTTATGGTAGTTCTCATGTTAAAAAGTGTATAATCTTATTTACTATTCAGGTGTCATTATCTCATAAAATCAAATCTCAGCTGCTGTAAAAATAAGGTATTAAAAAAAAACAATTTTAATAACGCCCTTAATAAAACATTAACAGCTGTTAAAATTTCATAATTTCTTCTGGTTTTAATCTCTGTTTACAGTATCGGCATTTTTTCTTGATTTTTATTTGCATTATTAAAAAATAGATTACTTTTGTAAGCCTATAAAGCGACAATAATGAATATTGTGTACAAATACTTCTACTCCTATTTTTACTTCTTTTTTTATTTTAAAGAGAGATAGAGGGATTTTTGTATACAGATAAAGATAATTTTTGTAAAGCAAGGGTCCCTCGAGGGGCCCTTGCCATTTTAATACTACTTTGAAGATGAAAATTGCTATTCAGGGAGAAAAGGGATGTTTTCATGAAGTTGCTGCAAGGCAGTATTTCAGCTATGATGAGATTGATATCGTTCCATGTTCGACATTTGATCTTACACTTAATACTCTGAAGGCAGGTGATGCTGATTTTGCAGTAATGGCAATAGAAAATGCCCGTTCAGGAAGTATACTGTATAACTATACTCTGCTACAGGGAATCAGGTATGAAGATCCTCGGTGAGCACAATCTCCGGATAAGGCAGAACCTGATGGCTCTGCCCGGACAGAGCATATCAGAGATAAATAAGATAAGATCGCATCCCATAGCCATAGCTCAGTGCATGACATACCTTAACCAGTTTCCGGGCATAACCCTTATCGAAAGTGATGATACAGCCGGAAGTGCAAGGGAAATAAGCGAAACCAGGGAGAAGGGAGTCGCTGCAATTGCTTCAGCGATTTCTGCTGAAATATACGGACTTGAGATCCTTGCAGAAGGTATAGAAACCTACAAGCAGAATTACACCCGCTTTATGGTTGTCGGCAAGGAGGAAATGGGGAATCGCAAGGGCAATAAGGTATCAGTCTGCTTCTCAACCGGCCACAAACCCGGATCTCTGGCCAGGGTGCTTGTCAAGATAGCAGAACTCGATATAAACCTTACAAAAATCCAATCTGTCCCGCGACTGAACGGGGAGTGGGAATATATGTTTTATCTCGATCTTGAGCTTCCCAAAGAACACAAACGCAGACGTGATAAGACGGGCATTAAGTAACTATACTACAAACCTCGAGATTCTCGGAGTTTATCTGAAAGGAGACATGCTGTATGAAAGTTAAACCGGCAGAACGCACAAACAGTGTAGAGGAATACTACTTCTCACGGAAATTAGCGCAGATAGAGATGATGCGCAGGTCTGGCGCGGATATCATCAACCTTGGTATCGGAAGTCCCGATCAGGCTCCTTCGGAAAGCACTGTTGCCACGCTCGCAGAAGAGGCACGGAAAAAGACGACTCATGGCTACCAGAGCTATACAGGGGCTCCGGTCCTGAGAAAGGCTTTTGCAGATTGGTACCGCAAATATTTCAATGTTGAACTTGACCCTGACAAAGAGATCCTTCCCCTTATGGGCAGCAAGGAGGGCATTATGCACATCAGCATGGCTTATGTCAATCCGGGCGATGAGGTGCTCATTCCTGATCCGGGGTATCCGACATATTCTTCGGTTACGAACCTTGTCGGCGGGGTGGCAAGGACCTATGACCTTAATGAAGAAGGAGGATGGCTTCCCGACCTTGGTGCACTTGAGAACAGTGACCTTTCGAGGGTGAAGCTCATGTGGGTGAACTATCCTCATATGCCTTCAGGTACAAACGGTTCACAAAAGCTCTTTACAAGACTGGTCGCTTTTGCCCAAAAACATGGCATACTTCTGTGTAATGATAATCCATATAGCTTCATCCTGAATAAAAACCATCTCAGCCTGCTTGCGACTGATGGTGCGAAGGAAACAGCACTTGAGCTGAATTCTTTGAGCAAATCGCATAATATGGCAGGATGGAGAGTAGGAATGGTTGCCGGCGACAGCGGGTTTATTAAGAATATTCTTAAGGTAAAAAGCAATATGGATTCAGGGATGTTTCTTCCCATGCAGCTTGCCGCCGCTGAAGCCCTGGCAAACCCTGAATCGTGGTACGATACGGTCAACGAGGTTTATCGCAGACGACGTAAAACAGTCGAAGAGATTATGGAACTGCTGGAGTGCAGATTTGACCCTTCACAGACAGGTTTGTTCGTATGGGGAAGGATCACTGACAAAACTACTGATTGCGAGAGTTTTGTGGAGGATATCCTGCAGGCAACGCACGTATTCATAACACCCGGATTTATTTTCGGAAAAAACGGAGCGAGATATATCAGGATCTCGCTTTGCGCTAACGAAGAGCGGCTTTTTGAAGCAAAAGCAAGGCTCGAAGAATATTTAGGAAAAAGACAGAAGACGGAAGACGGGAGACCGAAGTAAAAATAACTTCGGACTTCGGTCTTCGGTCTTCGGTCATTAATACTAATTACATTCATAAATAAAATGACTATAGCAATAATAGGTATAGGACTTATTGGAGGGTCGCTGGCTGTTGACCTGCGCAGGCGTGGATTTACAGACCGCATTATCGGAGTTGACTCAAACCTCCATCACCAGAACATCGCAAAGCTCTGCGGACTGGCAGACGAGATTGACTCTCTTGAGAATGCAGTTGACAACAGCGATCTCATTATCCTCTCTGCCCCTGTTAATACAAACTGCAGACTGCTTCCCGTCATTCTCGACAGGATAGCCGGCACCGGCAAGGTTGTAACAGATATGGGCTCAACAAAGGTCAGCATTGCCGAAGCATCAGAGGGCAATAAAGCCAGGGGCCGATATGTTGCAGTCCACCCGATGGCTGGTACGGAATACTCAGGTCCGCTTGCTGCAATAGGACATCTCTTTGATTACAAAAGAGCAATTGTCTGCGACAGAGAGCTCAGCGACAGCGATGCGCTTGAAAAAGTTGAAAAGATGCTTGACCTGCTGAATATGCAAAAGGTGTATATGAACTCGAGCGATCACGATATCCACGTTGCGTATATTTCACATATTTCACATATAACATCTTTCTCACTTGCTTTAAGTGTACTTGACAAAGAGCATGAGGAACAAAACATCCTTACACTTGCCGGAGGTGGTTTCGAAAGCACAGTAAGGCTTGCAAAGAGTAACGGCGATACATGGGCGCCAATCTTTGTCGAGAATGCAGAATATATAATTGAAGTAATGGATACATATATTGATAAGATGAACCTTTTCAGAAAAATGATTGTTGAAAGAGATATGGAAGGGCTGAAAGAGCTAATGGAGGAGGCGAATAAGATCAGGAAGATTCTAAACTAAAAGTTTGGAGTGAGCTAGAGTTAAAAACAAGTTTGGAGTTTGGAGTTTGGAGTGCCTAGAGTTAATATATTAGTAGATTTCTTATAACTCTAGCTCACTCCAAACTCTAGCTCACTCCAAACTTGTTTCTAAAATTATAAATGACTAACATTTAAAATAATGGTATTAAATCTTGAGAATTCACTTATTAAGGACTGGAGAGGCTATAAAGGCAAACCATTTTTAATCTCAGGTCCTTGCAGTGCTGAGACGGAAGAACAGGTTATGGAGACAGCCCGTCAGCTGGCAAGCATAGATCAAATAAGCATCTTTCGCGCAGGGATCTGGAAGCCCCGGACCCGTCCAAACTCATTCGAGGGAGTCGGAAGCGAAGGGCTGAAATGGCTCAGGCGTGTAAAGCAGGAGACAGGATTGCTTGTTGGTACAGAGGTTGCGAACGAGAAGCACGTCTATGAAGCTCTCAAATATGGGATTGACCTTTTGTGGATAGGCGCCAGAACATCTGTTAATCCTTTCACAGTACAGGAGATCTCAGATGCGCTTAACGGGGTCGATGTTATGGTTCTTGTTAAGAATCCGATTAATCCTGACATTGAACTCTGGATGGGTGCCATTGAACGTATAGCGAAAGCAGGTATAACACGAATCGGCGCTATACATCGCGGCTTCTCCTCGTACGAAAAAACACTATACAGGAACCAGCCCAACTGGCAGCTCCCTATTGAATTGCGCCGGCGTATCCCTGATCTGCCGATGATCTGCGATCCAAGTCATATTGCCGGTGCAAGGCAATACCTGCACGAGATCTCACAAAAGGCCATGGATCTCAACTTCGACGGACTTATGATAGAGTCGCATATCAACCCTGCAAAAGCACTCAGCGACTCTGCGCAGCAGCTGACACCCAATGATCTGAAGGAGCTCCTGAGCAGGCTCATTTACAGAAATGCGAATACAAACGATCCCAGATTGCTTGATGTACTTGGAGAATTACGGCAGCAGATCGACATTTACGACGATCACCTGCTCGATCTGATGGAACAGAGAATGAAAGTAGCAGAAACAATCGGACGTTATAAAAAGGAAAATAATATCACTATCTTGCAGAGCACCCGCTGGGATGAAATAATAAAAAAGGTGATTGTAAGAGGAGAGGCTAAAGGCCTTAGTGCCGAACTGATTGATACAATCTTCAAGGCAATTCACCAGGAGTCAATCAACCACCAGATGAAGGTCATGAACGAAGAAGTGAACGAGAAAGTCAGGAAAAAATAAAACCGTCAGAAGATTATGGAACGAATTGCAGAGCCGTCACAAATAAAAGGGACAATCAAAGCCCCTACATCAAAAAGCATGACACAAAGAGCAATAGCAGCTGCATTGCTTGCCGACGGAGAGACAATAATCCATAATCCATCATACTGTGATGACTCCGTTGCTGCCATGAGTATAGCTGTAGGGCTGGGAGCCATTATCAAACCTGAAGCCCATGAGCTTAAAATCAGGGGGACTGGCATACTGAAAGAATCGAAGCTGAATTGCGGCGAATCTGGTCTTGCAATCCGCATGTTCTCTCCTATTGCAGCACTATATCCTGCAGAGATAACAATAACCGGCGCCAACTCGCTCAGAAAAAGGCCGATGAACATGATCGGCGATGCACTTAAACAGTTTGGAGTAAAATGCACATCCACAGACGGTTTTTTACCTCTGATGATAAAAGGGCCGCTTAAGGGAGGGAAATGTGAAATCGACGGGTCGGTCAGCAGCCAGCTTCTTACAGGACTTCTTATGGCACTGCCTGTTGCTCCAAAGGATTCAGATGTAAAAGTCATTAACCTTAAAAGCAAACCCTATATCGACATGACGCTCGGTATACTGGCTTCGTTTGGAATCAAAATTGAGAGAGACGGTTATGACAGGTTTATTATTCCCGGAAAACAAAAATATATCCCCTGCGAATATACTGTTGAAGGAGACTGGAGCGGAGCGGCTTTCTTACTGGTGGCCGGAGCAATAAACGGTGATCTGAAAATAGAAAGACTGCACTCTGAAAGCAATCAGAGCGACAAGGGAATTTTAAAGGCCCTGCTTAGTGCAGGGGCTTCAATAGATGCTGGCAAGGAGTATATTTATGTTAAAAAATCTGACCTGAAGGCCTTTGAATTTGATGCAACCGAGTCACCCGACCTCTTCCCGCCTCTTGTCGCACTTGCCGCTTATTGCAATGGAGTATCCTCAATAACTGGTGTATCGCGACTTGCCCATAAAGAGAGCGACAGGGCTGCGACACTTATGAATGAGTTCGGTAAGATGAATATAAAGGTTGAAGTAAACGGCGATGTAATGTATGTGACTGGCGGCAAGCCTTCTGGTGCTCATGTTGAATCGCATGAAGATCATCGTATAGCCATGGCAACAGCGGTTGCTGCCCTGGGGGCAAGCGGAAAAGTCCATATCAGGGATTCGCACTGCGTTGCAAAATCGTATCCGGGATTCTTTGACGATATGAGGTCGCTGGGGCGGTGATTCACGAATAAGAAGACAGAAGACCGAAGACGGAAGACCGAAGTCCGAAGTTAGAAGCTCTTCAAATTCCCCCTTTGGGGCCAGGGTGATGTCCTGAATGAAAACTCCGGTCTCCGGTCTTCGGTCTTCGGACTTTAAAATATTAAGTGTTTTATAAAAATTAATTAAAATATTCCCGATTTTGTTTGACAATATAAATTTTTCCATATATTTGCCCTCATGAGAATAGAAATGTCACATAACTGGTCTTGGCGCAGCACATCAAACGAAGCTGTGATTTAGCCATTATGTAACATTATAATAATACTTACTTAAGAAGGCATGCTGATCACAGCATGCCTTTTTTATTTTAAAAAATTACTAACCAATAAATACGAAAACAATGGAAAAGCTCAGAAAAATTATTTTAAGCGAAAATGAAATGCCGAGGCAATGGTATAACCTCCTGGCTGATATGCCAAACAAGCCTATGCCACCTCTTCACCCGGTTACACGGCAGCCTATCGGGCCACAGGACCTTGCGGCTGTCTTTCCGATGGAACTCATCAAACAGGAGGTATCTACAGAGAGATATATCGATATACCTGAAGAAGTTGTTGATCTGTACAGGACTTATCGCCCCTCTCCTCTTTTCAGAGCTTTAAATCTCGAAAGAGCACTTGGCACAAAGAGCAAGATTTACTACAAGTATGAAGGAGGCAATTATTCAGGCTCACATAAAGCAAATACAGCAATTCCTCAGGCCTATTACAATAAACAGGAGGGCGTAAGGAGGATCACAACTGAAACAGGTGCCGGACAATGGGGCAGCGCGATGAGTTTCGCCTGCAACTATTTCGGAATTGAGCTTCTGGTCTTTATGGTCAGGGTAAGCTATGATAATAAACCCGGCCGGAAACTCCTTATGAATACTTATAATGCCAAAGTTCTGGCCTCTCCGAGCACAATGACAGAATACGGCAGGAAAGTTCTTGAACTCGATCCGGACTCCCCCGGAAGTCTTGGTATTGCAATTTCGGAAGCAATGGAAGTGGCCGGACAGGATCCATACACTAAATATTCGCTGGGAAGCGTCCTGAATCATGTCAGCCTTCACCAGACTATAATTGGACAGGAAGCTTTGATTCAGATGGAGAAAGCTGGCGATTATCCCGATGTAGTTGTCGGCTGTTTCGGCGGAGGTTCGAACTTTTCAGGAATTGCTTTTCCGTTCCTGCGCGAGAAACTGCTTAATAAAAAGGATATCAGGCTCGTGGCTGTTGAACCTGCTTCATGTCCGAAACTAACAAAGGGCAAATTCATGTACGACTTTGGCGATTCGGCCGGGATGACTCCTTTGCTTCCGATGTACACTCTCGGGCATAATTTCATCCCGGAAAAGATACATGCCGGAGGCTTGCGCTACCATGGTGCAGGTGTGATTGTAAGTCAGCTTCTTAAAGACGGACTTGTTGAAGCAAAAGCAAAACTGCAGAGAGAGTGCTTTGAGGCAGGAGTCCTTTTTGCCAGGAATGAAGGCATTCTTCCGGCTCCTGAATCGACATATGCAATTGCAGGTGCTATGGATGAAGCAAGAAAGGCTGATATTGAAGGAGTGTCAAAAACAATACTTTTCAACCTCAGCGGCCATGGTCATTTTGATATCTCGGCTTATGAGAAATACTTTGAGAATAACCTTCCGGATCATCAGATGACAACAGCCGAAGTAGATGATGCAATATCCAAAATTACCTTCCCATCTTAATTGGGACAGGAAAATTAATTTCTGCGAATTTCTGCGAGATCTGCGGGAGAAAATATTTCCCGCAGATAACGCAGATTATCGCAGATTATAAGATTAAAAATCTGAATATGATGTAGGATGAAGGAGAAATGCCTTTGTTTTTGAGGTTGTATTTTTATACTCTTCCATACCTGAAATTCTTTTCCAGTCGGGATGAGCCCTGAATGCAGCCCAACGTTCGTCATGCGACTTCATATCTGCATATGTGGTCATATAGATCAGCCTTGGCATCTGACTTCCGAGTATAACCTTCGAATAAAAAACTGGCTTAGCATCGATCTTCACAAAAATATCTATTTCACCACCCTCGTTGAACATCTCTATCTTTTTGTCAGCCTTTGCTTCAGTAGCACTCTCATAGCTGCGGTATTCGTAGATCCTTTCAGACGGGGGAGTAGTGAATGTCGGAATCTTTAATTCAGGCATATGTGTGAAAGCCAGCGACAGTACACTCTCATACCTTACATAGGGAGGATTGTTATAAGGTGCATCGAGAAATGCCTTCCCTGCCTCGGCATAAACTTTGTCCTTAGCAAGTTTGGCAGACAAACCGGCATATTGATCAATAGTCTTGTATGGAATGAATACGTAAACCATTTTTCCATAAGCAGTATCTTTCTCAATCGGTTTGAATACTCCGACAGTTGGAATACCGGCACGATGAAGAGCAGGTAGAAAGGCATCTTTCAGATAAGCATCCATTAAAGCTTCCTGAGCCGGTCCGTTTATTCTGTAAATCTTCATCTCATAATACATCTGTTTTGCAGGGGGCAGCGCAAATGATGAAGAGACAACACACAGCAGTATGAGAAATACAGGTGCAATTCTGGTAATGATTTTTTTCATGGTTTTTCTGGTTTAAGGTTTGGTTCATTTGTTATTGTTGTAGAAACGCCATGCATGGCGTTTTTACAATGTGATGTTGTGTTGTTGCAGAAACGCCATGCATGGCGTTTTTACAATATTATTTATATGTTTTTATAAAATCCTGCCAGACATACATAGTAGATTCACGATCCTTTGTCAGACCGGATTGAACATAGAATCTGTGACGCAGAGTAAGAGATTCTCCTTTCTGCAGAGTAGTTGTTTTCTTTTCCTGCTTTGGATCGTAGGCATTCTGCCCAAGATTATTCAGCGAAAAGAGGCCGTACCCGCGGGCATGAGCATAGGCAGGATAACCCGGATTTTTTGGATGGTCAAAGATCCCGAAGGAGATTGTTGTATTATCCTTCTGCCCGGTAAGGAGAACCCATGCATTTCTTGTTCCCCAGACCTTATCTCCCTGGAGCCCCTCGCTCGAGACATACATCCCGGTTACACCAGTGTTGTCAATTGCTTTTACCGTTGTTGGATTTCCCTTGTCATCAGTAAAAATAAGTGATTCATTTGAGGGCATTTCGAATGCTCTGTCAACCCTTATGGCAAACATGCCTTCCTTGCTCTCTCCAAAGGTTACAGGACCATTGAGTGCTGTAAGAGTAGTGATGCGGTCCATTGTAGTGGAGACGGCATCACCTGTGAAGATAAATGTGGTTTTTTCGACAAGCAGCGTGTTTTCCTTAATATCATTCCAGTTGGCTTCCACTTCCAGTATTCCCTTCTTCCCGTTCTCTGTTTTAAGAATCTTCTGGTGTACAATATGACCATATTTATCCTTTTTATCAGCAGCAATTGCCGAAGAGTTGTTCCAGAAGTCAAGTCCATTCACATCGCCGTGGTTGAACCAGATCCCAATGTGATGAGGGTGATCGACGCGCTCACCTTTTCGTGGCTCGATTGGAAAGCCCCTTGTAATTACAGAGCCGTTCGGGGCATTTACAGGGAATAAAAACGGCTTTTCAATATTTGAGGGGTACTGATAAGAGGTAAAGAGTTTGCCATCTATGAAGATATCTACCTTTTGCTTATCGTCCACCCTTACCACTTTTACACCCTTTTTATCGGATTTCTGGGCCGATACAATTGTTCCCTGGTTATTCAAAATTGCCAGCATCAGCACAAGAGCTGAAAGCCTGCATAAATAAGTAATTGACTTTTTTCCGGTTGGCATATTGCAAGTTTTTTGATTAATACTGTAAAACCCTTATTATCATTGCAAGGTTTCGTGTAAATTTACTCCAATTTCGTTAACGTTAACAAGCAAAATGAGCAGTTTTTTAACATTTGTTACAGTTTAACATATTTTAACCAGAACCATTTTTTATATCATGAAAAAACCGCTGAACATCTTATTCACAATCTTACTTCTTGCAGGAACCTATGTAACAACTTCAGGCCAGACACCAGTATGGGAACTGGTGGAACCAGGGGTATGGAAAGCAGTTATTGGCAATCCCGACAAACTGGATCTCTTTAGTACAGCAGGGATAAAACCATCATCAGGTGCCCTTAAGCTAATGGGTGATGCCGGATTCCCTATTCCTGGCGAAAAGATCAATGCCGAAATCACAGGTGGCAAAACATATCTGAGGTTTCCGCTTGTAAGGGAAGAACAGATATTTGGTTTTGGCCTTAACTTCAAGACAGTATATCAAAGAGGCAAAATACTCCAGCTCCATGTCGACCATTATGGAGGAACAGATAACGGGAGGACACATGCTCCTGTTCCATTCTGGGTATCTGACAAAGGCTATGGCGTCTTTATAAACAGCTCGAGATACCTGACTGTATATGCAGGCACTGCAGTAAGGAAAGACAGTCCGGAAGCACCAGAACCCCTCGACAGAAACTCGGACAGAAAGTGGACATCACAACCCTATTCCGATGCTGTCGAAATAGTGGTGCCGGCTGCCGGGGTGGAAATTTATATTTTTGCAGGCCCGACAACACTCGATGCCGTGCGCCGCTATAACCTCTATTGCGGAGGAGGCTGCCTTCCTCCCAGGTGGGGCCTTGGTTTTACACAGAGAGTACCGACACTTTACACCTCCGAACAGGTGAAAACAGAGGCTGCTATGTTTGCTGAAAAAGGCTTCCCCCTCGATTTCATCGGGCTGGAACCAGGCTGGCAAAGCAAGTCATATCCTTGCACTTTTGAATGGGATAAGAGCCGTTTTCCTGATCCTCCTGCCTTTGTCAGCGAAATGAGGGAAATGGGTATAAGGTTGAATTTATGGACAAATCCTTATGTATCCCCTGAATCACCTCTTTACAGCGAAGTATTACCTTATACAGGCACTCATACAGTATGGGGAGGTGTAGTCCCTGACCTTACAATGCAGAAGGCCAGGGAAATTATGGTTAAGCAACTCGACAATGATCAGGTAAGAATCGGGGTAAGCGGCTATAAGATCGATGAAAGCGACGGATACGACAGGTGGCTTTGGCCCGATGTTGCACTATTTCCATCGGGAAACAGTGCAGAACAGCTGAGACAGACATACGGCCTTCTGCTCCAGAAAATGACCGCTGACCTGTTCCGCAGCAGGAATACGAGAACATACGGGCTCACAAGGGCTTCCAATGGAGGTGCATCATCTTTTCCTTATGTGATTTACAATGATTACTATAGTCACGAAGACTTTATTACTGCGCTGATCAACAGCGGTTTCAGCGGAGTATTATGGACACCTGAAGTGAGAAGCTCAAAGACTGCCGAGGAGTGGCTCAGACGATTTCAGAGCGTTGTTTTCTCACCGATGGCAATGATAAATGCCTGGTCGAGCGGAACGAAACCATGGTCATTTCCGGATGTCGAAAAGGAGATTAAAGAGTATGCTCTTCTGCGGATGCAGCTAATCCCCTATCTCTATTCTGAATTTGCGAAGTATCATTTCGAAGGTACACCTCCTTTCAGGGGGATGAACCTGGAACCCGGGTTTAACGTAAAGGCCGGTGCGGAGCTGAAAAACAGCAACCTGGGCGAAAACCCATATGCTGAAGCTGTTGTGAAGGAGATCAGAGACCAGTATATGACAGGTGAATACCTTCTTGTGGCACCAATGTATGCAGGTCAGACCTCACGCAAAGTAGTACTGCCGCAGGGAAAATGGTATGATTTCTACACCGGGCAACTCGCCGGCAATGGCGAGGTTATAACAGTTTCACCCGGAATTGCGAGGATCCCTGTATTTGTAAAAGACGGAGGTATAATCCCAATGATGAAACCTTTGCTGCATGCTCCTTCAGCAGGGGAAAAGTTCGATCTCGAAATCAGGTATTACGGATCAATGCCCGGAAAGTACCTCCTTTATGACGATGATGGCGAGACCTTCGATTATGAAAATGGTTTTTATTCGTGGCGTGAGATAAAGGTAGTTCCGGATAAAAAGGGCAAACCTTCAGGAACTATCTCTAAAGCGGAAAAAGGAAGGCCGGATAATATCGGGGTTGTGACGTGGAAATTTATGAGTGAGTAATGACGTTGTGGTTTTCGCTCGGCGAAGTCTGTGACTTCGTCGGACATAAAGCGAAGTTGCAAACTTCGCTTAGCGAATGTCTATAGTTTCCGGACCCTTACAGTAAACGCCTCAGCAGGATTCTTAACGAGCAGCTGATTAATCTCATCATCAGTGAATCCCGCCATTTTAAGTGCGGGCAAAAGCTTCTCGAATAGGGTTGTGAATCCTCTGAAAGTACCGCCATTCTCCTTTGCAGGATCATACCAGCCGGCATCGTGCGAAAGAAGAACTTTGCCCAGAAGGGAGTTCTCTTTCATATTTGTAATCATTGAGACATAATCCTCAATATTGTTCTCATTTAGACCATCAAGGCTTACCCATGCTCCTGCTTTTGCAGCGCTCAGATGCTTAATCCGGTCCTTCTCACCCTGCGCATGTACCCATATGAATGCAGAAGGATGCACCCCCTCTTCCTTCAGGATCTCAATCTGCTGGAAAGCCGGCAGTGCCGGGCCTGTATGAGATGCAATAACCAATCCTGTTTTAAGATGAGTACGCGCCGCTGCAAGAGCCAGTTTCCTGTGCAGCTCAGAAAGAGAGTCTTTTGTAACTCCGATTTTTATGAATCCCGGTTTTATGCCTGTCTCCCCTATCCCGTTTGTCCATTCCTTAGTCCAGCGTGTTGTAAGCTGGTCAGCAGTCTCGGTGAATGCATGCTTCGGAATGAACTTATTGTTGGTGCCAGCTCCGTAATATCCGGTATTAGTAATAATGTTAATCCCTGCAGATTTTGAAATTGACTGAAGCAGCAAAGGATCCCTTCCAATGTATTCCGGTGTGGCGTCGATAAATGTTTTGCAACCCAGATCTTTAATCTGCTTGAGATATGGAGCCACTTTTTCTCCGACGATAGCCTTATCCCACCGGCTCTCATTTATTGAATCAGCGCCAATGAAATCAACCAGAATATGCTCATGGGTAAGTGTAACTCCCATTTCAACTAAGGATATGGGCCCGTTGACTGTCATTATAATTTCGGTCTCCGTCTGCTTTGTATAGCAACTGGATGTCAGGAATAATACAGAAGCGATCAGGAAAGTCTTAAAAAGTCGCATAGAATAATATTTTATGTAAACCAAATGAGATTTAGCAAACAGGCTGACTGCAAACAGGTCGCTGCTACGCAGCTCAAAAACACAAAATAGCATCCTTTCTACAATCAGGTCGCCGCTACGCGGCTCAAAAAAAAAACCTAATGCATATTTGCTACAAACAGGTTGCTGCTACGCAGCTTAAAACCCCTTAATGTATGTATGCTACTTACATAGTGAGCGCCATAGGCGCTTTCTGTTTGTAGCAAAGACACCATACAATAAATTATAGCGCCATAGGCTCGTTCTGTTTGTAGCTCCGTAGGAGCGATCTGTTATCATTTCAAATTCATTTCTGATACTAAATTATGAAAACAACATAAATAAACTATTTTTATATTCAACTTATCTTAATATGAATAAAAGAATCCTTGTTGACATGGACGGTGTTCTGGCCGATGTATACCATCGCTTCTTCGACCGTCATGAGGAAGAAACAGGAGTCAGGAAGAGTATGGATGAGATAATCGGCCTTAAAGAGGGAGAGGCATTCCCCTTACTTCACAAATGGGTGACGATTCCCGGCTTTTTCAGAACAATACCTGTAATGCCCGGGAGTCAAAGGGTAATGAAACTGCTCAATGAAAAGTATGATGTTGCTGTTGTTTCGATGGCTACTGAATTCCCTGAAAGCCTGACAGATAAACAGTTATGGCTTCACGACAATTTCCCGTTC
Source organism: uncultured Bacteroidales bacterium (assembly GCA_963765005.1). Taxonomy (GTDB): domain Bacteria; phylum Bacteroidota; class Bacteroidia; order Bacteroidales; family VadinHA17; genus LD21. The sequence goes on along the minus strand of CAVXUP010000002.1, from coordinate 310,994 downwards.
ATCAGCTGGAGACAGTCTGTTTTCTGTGGCAACAAGAGCCTTATCAAGGCAGATATTATGATAGACGATCATTTCAAGAACCTCGATAATTTTGATGGTGAAACTATAATGTTCATCCAGCCGCATAACATTAACAGCACCAACCACAAGCACAAAACCGTTACTTCATGGGATGAGATTGAAGATTTGCTGTTGCATTAATCGAAATTCACCTTTTTGAAATCAGCAAGTTCATCAGCCTTCTTCCTGTAGGTTTTTCTGTAACTGTCATCGCCATTTCTGCTGCTTATCCGGCTCAGTCCATAATATCCATAGGCCGAGTATTCATTTCCGTAATGTCCGAAAACCGACAGTGCTTTCACTGCTTCAGTATAATGCTGTCTTGCAAGCTTATCATCTTGATATTTCTTCTCATACAATATCCCGTTGAAGACTGATAACTGGGCTCTGTAAAAGGCATTTTTATTGATTGCATCAGTTGATTTCATCACCAATTCCGCTTCATCATACTTTTTAATCAAAAACAGATTACGGAGATACAGCGAGAGGAATCCGGGGTTTGCCGGATACTGCTCATGTAGAGTTTTGCTGTAGGCATAGGCCTGATAATAATTATTCTCTATACTTATGCTGATCCCTGACAAAAATAAGGAGGATTCAGCCTTCAAAAATATGGAGCTTTTTGCAGCGGTCTGCAGTTCTTTCAATCCCTTCGCCTTGTCACCCCTGGGGAACATGAAAGCAACAGTCTTGTAAACAGGATATGCTTCGGGATAGGCCTCCCTGGTATAATTATAGAGCCCTGTGAAGAAAAGGAAATCATTCAGCACTGAAGTATACCCGAAAGATCTTCTTATAAAAGGGTAGGTACTTGCCGCAAGGGGGATAACATCCATTGTGAGATCATTGTCTGCATAGAATAAGAGGAGGAAACCGCGTGCGGCAAGATTCGCAAGCAGGGATTCATAATCATCTTCCTGTTTTGCAGTTTTTTCAGTTAATTCAATGCATTTTCGAAGGTCATTTTCAAAGGAGCTTCGGGACTGTGATGTGGTTATCAGCGGATAATTCTCCCAGTATGTCCTCAATCCATTGAGAAGATATGCTACAGGATGTCCGGGATATGACTTCTGTATTTTTGATAAATTTTCTCCGGCTTTTTTAAATTCAAGATTATAGATATTGTCGATACCTTCTTTTACATGCTTTAAGGAAACGCTGTCTTTCAGGATCTGAGCACTCAGATGCGAATTACCCAGAAGGAATAAGAACAGGAAACATGTGAGGAACTGTTTGAATTTATTATTAACGGAAGTGATAGTAAACATTTATATATAAGCCAGATAATATAAGTATGTTAAAAGTAAACAAAATATACTTATTAATGTTTAGAATCAAAATCCATAAACCGCAAAGGACTCTAAGAGAAGAAACGCAAAGAACGCAAAGAACTCAAAGAATACTAATGTTAATTCTTTCTTTGCGAACTTTGCGTCTAGACTTTGCGTCCTTTGCGGTTAAATGGATTACTTAATAACTACTTCAGCAAGTACCGGCAGATGATCCGACGGATAGAAAAGTCCGAATGAATCAGAAAGATGGCCGTGTCGCAAAACTGTAACGCCATCGTTGATAAAGATATAGTCTATCTTCCGTGGCAGGATCTTAACGTCGAATCCTCCGCTTGTACCTTCAGGACCATAATGCGGAGCAACTGTCTTATCCATTGCATCCGGTAAGTCTTTCAGGATTGTCTGAACAGGAACACTTGTTTTCACAAGATTCAGATCACCTGTTAGTATTAATGGAAGCCCTTCCTTATTTATTTCCTTTATTTTATTGAGGATAAGTTTTGCTGATTCCTCTCTTGCCTTCACTCCCCTGTGATCAAAATGGGTATCAAAAACGAAGATTGTTTTTTTTGTAATCAGATCCTTGAGTTTTATCCAGGTAACTGTCCTGTTACAAACTGCATCCCAGCCAAAACCAGGTTTATCGGTAGCCTCGTTAAGCCAGAACATTCCGTCTGCCAGTTTCTCGAAGCGCGATTTTTTGTAAAAGATGCCCATATGTTCTCCGGCTCTTTTACCGTCGTCGCGGCCAACACCAACATGGTCAAATTCAGCGAAAAGTGCAGTCAGGTCATCCATCTGCTCAGGAAGAGCTTCCTGGACATTAAAGATATCTGCCTGATAAAATTTCAGCAATCCGGCTACTTTATCTTTTCTTAATGGCCATGCATTTACTCCATCATCAGGAGTATTCATTCTTATATTATAAGTAATAATATTGAATGGGGTATCTTTTTTGCCCTGTCCGCTTGCAGTGGTAATGGATGCGGCAAACAGCAACAATGCAGAAAACAATAATATAAAATATCTTTTATTCATGATTTTAATCTGTTTATGAGATGAATTTATTAAAAGTTAACCGCAAAGCTTGCAGGCTTTGCTCGCTTTGCGGTTAATTAGTTTTAAAAAAAAATTAGCGGATTACCAGCCTGGGTTCTGCCCCAGGTCGGGATTAAGGATCAGCGCTGATTGCGGGATAGGATAGTAGTACATTTTATCTTCCCATTTCCTCTTAATGTTATTCATCCAGGTAATTTCGCCTGAAGTGCCGTTCTTAAGAAGCTGAGGGTTGGTTTTACCCCCTACTGTAGCTGAAACGTCAACATAAGTAAGCGATGATCCAAGGCTTGGCTTGGTTCCCTGGTAGAAGACAACATCATTGACTCCATCTTCATTCAGGTCCATTGGTGTTGAAAGAGCAGGAACATAGAAACCGTTCCACTCCTGGTTCATGAGTTCACCCCTCTTCCATCGGAGTATATCATGGAACCGGAATCCTTCGAGACTGAGCTCAATTCCTCTTTCCCTTCTTACCTCAAGTATCACAGGATCTGTTATAGCCGGAAAATAATTGGTCTGAAGATATGTATCAACTACAGTTGGCTTTGTAGAAAGACCAGCTGTTATACCTCCCCTGGTGCGAAGAACGCCGATTGTTGAAGCCCATTCAGCATCGGTAAGTGTACCGAGCTCAGCTTTTGCCTCAGCAAAATTCAGCAGAACTTCAGCAAAGCGAAACATTGCTATGGAGTTTATGTTAAGGTCTCTTGTATCATAATACATGTCATCGAGAGCCCATTTGATTGGCATATAGCCTGTAAAGGTATATGAAAAGAGCGGCGGTCCGGCAACAAGCTGGCCAGCGCTTATTCTCTTATAATCACCAAGCCTGATTGTCTGCTTCAGCCTCAGGTCCCTGTTCTTGACTTCGTCTTTGAAGAGCATTGTTGTATACGCAGGATTGTCGGTATATGGTGTCCCGTCAAGGTTAAGATAAGTGTTGATAAATGTTCTGTTAAAACTTGCCTTATCGCCATAGGTCCCGCTTGTCCAATACCAGTTGGCATCATTCAATATTGACAAGGTAAGGTCACAGATCGCCGAAAGCATGACTTCCTGACTAATCGGTGTTGCATTTGTGAATACAGTACGGTATGATTTACCCGGGCCTCCTGTAGTGTAGATTGAATAACCACCCTTGTCCATTACCTCCTTTGCAGCTACAGCTGCGAGGTCGAGGAAGGTATTGGCAGTTCCCTGCAGGTTTAGTTCTGTGTGATACTTCCTGAATGTTCCCTCGAAGAGACAGACTCTCGATTTAAGGGCGTAGGCAACATATTTTGTAACAAGGCTGCGCGTGGCATCACTTGTCGATTTTATATTTGCACAAGCATAGTCTAAGTCTGCTATAATGGAATCCATGATAAGAGTTCTCGGATTGCGAGGACCATAAAGTTCAGGATCGGCTACATCGAGCGGCTTGTTGATCCATGGAACATCACCGAAACGCTTCACCTTCTCAAAATAGAAGTAAGCCCTGAAGAACTTTGCAATCGCTGTATAGTTCTTCCTAATATCTACCGGAATTTTGGGATCGTTGTTATTTGCTATGAAGTAATTGATGTTTCTCAGATCACCCCAGTCCCAACCAGAGCTGAGGGTAGGAGCAAATGCCCCTTCCTGAACGAATGTAGGAACAGTTTTTACAGGCATATAATCCGCCATGGCGTCGTTGCGGTGTGCACTGCGCTGCGGCAGTATGGCATAAAAGGAGTTGGTATATAACTGCAGCCCGCTCTCACTGCCGAAGACAGCCTCCTTTGAAGCGGTTGACTGCGGAATTTGTTCCAGCTCGCAACTTGCAAGCAGCAAGCCAATAAAGAGGAACAGTAAATATTGTTTTTTCATAACTTAAAATTTTTAGCAGTGTTAAAATGTTACATTAATTCCAAACGACATGCTCGACATCATTGGATAATTATATCCGTCACCGGCATTACCAGAGGTAAATACCTGGTCAGAGGGCCCCGTATTCTCAACATCAATATGCCCTTTGCCAACGAGGTCATAGAGCGGCGACCAGGTAAAGACATTTTCACCTGATACATAGACTCTTAAGGCGCTTGCTCCGATCTTTGAAACAATGTTCTGCGGGAGGTTATATCCCAGCTGAATATTTTTCAGTCTTAAATAGGCAATATTCTGGAGGTATTTTGTCTGAACAACTCCAAGTTCCCTGGCCGAACTGCTTGATGCTGCGCGCGACATTGTCCTTGGAAAATATGCATTTACATTTTCAGGTGTCCACATGTTTCCGAGATGGAAAATCGGGACGTTGTTGTATGGCCTGTTATATTGGCCCCAGAAAATCTCAGACTCGGTACTTGGGTACCACTGCTGTTTTCCTATACCCTGGAAAAACATTGAGAAAAAGATATTACTGTAATCAGCCTCGAAAGTCATACTATAGTTGTAGTGAGGAGCGCTGTTGCCAATGATTGTCCTGTCGCCCGGATCTGAAACCCTGTTTGTGCCAATATTTACAAAACCGTCACCATTCTGGTCTTTGAGTTTAATGTCACCTGCAAACCAGAGGTTTGTAGGAGATGCCCTCATCTGCGGACTCTGCTTGGCATGAGAATCAACATCTGCCTGATCAATGAAGAACCCTTCTGTTGTATAACCCCACATCTCGCCAATAACCTGCCCTTCATAGTAATCAGAAAGTAGTTTGTCAGGATTGTTATATCGCTTAATAACTGCTTTGTTGTCAGCAAGGGTAAATCGGAAACTATAATTAAGAGGTTTGGGGCCGATATTAAACTTATCCCGCCATGAAAGCGTAAGTTCCCAGCCTTTTGTCTGAAGGTCGGCATAGTTTCCTTTTGGTGGTGTTGCACCGAACACCTGGGGAAGAGTCAGACCAATAGTGTACATATCGGTTGTATTTCTTATATAATAGTCACCGACGAACCTTAACCTGTCGGATAACATTGCAAAGTCAAGTCCGAAGTCTGTTGTGGTTGATGTCTCCCAGGTAATTCCATCAGGAAGTACGCTCGGACTGCTGGTCCTCTGAGGTCTGACACCGTTAAGAATGTATCCGGCCTGTGAAATGGAGAACTGTTCCTGGTATACATATGAGTTTATGTTTCCGTTTCCGAGTGATCCATACGATCCTCTGATCTTAATATCGGAAATGATCTTCGGAGATACATTCCAGAAAGCCTCTTTAGACAGACGCCAGCCTGCTGACACAGAGGGGAAGAAAGCATATCTCTGATCGGCAGGAAATTTTGATGAGCCGTCATAACGTGCATTCACCTCAAGCAGGTATCTGTCTTTATAAGAATAGTTTAGCCTGGAGAATCCACCAAGGATTGCCCATTTCTCATAACCGCCGCCTGTAACTATTGCCTGACCTAAAGCCAGGTTAAGGTCTGTTGCATCTTCGTAGATAATACCATTCCTCTGTGTTGCAAGCCTGTTGTAGGTTGATTGTTCATAGTTATAGCCTACAAGCACTTTCAGATAATGAGCATCGGAGAAGGTGTTTTCATATTCGGTATAGATGTTAGTTGCCAGGTATTGTGTCTCTCTCTGGTCAAAATTAAGGTCATTAGTCGTTGTTCCGACATATGCTATGGTACCGGGCTTGTTGCTGTAAGGCACTTGCACACGCTTCGTCTCCGTGTTGTTATTAGTATTCCTGAAAGTCACATCTCCCTTGAATCGCAACGTCTTATTAAGAAATTCCGCTGTAAAACCAGTTGTATTTCTGAACACGCCTCTTTTCTGATCAATACCATTCTTGTTATACCAAAAATCGCCCACTGTGTAAACTGATGACATAGTGATGGTACCGTCGGGATTGAATAAGGGAGATGAAGGATGACCTTCATCACCGATATTCCTCCATATACCGCTACCCTCACCCACGTTGAGAGGGTTGTGATACTTCATTTCTGAATAATCGGTGTTATTATCGATTACAAGCCACGGTGTAACCTGGATACTTCCCTTTGCGCGGAAGTTCAGCATATTGTAATCATCGGAATTATATTTAAACAGACCGTTCTGGGCCATATAACGTCCGGAAATAAGGAAAGTTGTTTTATCTCCGCTTCCGGTTATAGTAATGTTATTATCCGATGCGAGAGTGTTATCCTTATATAACTCGTCATAATAATCTGTGCTTGCATAATAAACATATTCGCCTGTAACCGGGTCGATCTCAACTTCATTATAAGGCTGGCCAGATTCAACTTTTGCCCTGAAGGCATCGAGATATGCCTGTGAGAACTTCTGGGTCTTGTTTATGTTCTGAGGAAAGGAACCGTCACCGTTAAGAAATGCTTCGGAGAACATCTTCACATAGGTGTAACCATCGGTTACAAAATCAGGAACTCCAATCGGCTTTTTAACTGCGAAATTAGAGGAGAAAGTAACACTTGTTTTACCCTTATCAGGGTTTTTGGTTGTTATAAGCACCACTCCAAAGGCGCCCCTTGCTCCATAGATGGAGGCAGATGCAGCATCCTTAAGCATCGATACGCTGGCAATATCGTTAGGGTTCAGAAGTGATGGATCGCCTTCAACACCGTCAATAAGTACCAGTGCACTTCCACCCTGCCCGATCGAGGTTGTTCCCCTGATGTTGTAGCTGGGCGCCTGTATCGGCTTACCGTCGAGCACCCTGATATTCAGGTTGGGCATTACCCCCTGAAGACCCTGGGTGATGTTTGCAACAGGCCTGTTTTCGAGTCTTTCACTTGTAACCTGGTCAACGGCAGCAGTAAGATTTAGTTTTTTCTGGGTTCCATAACCGACAACAACAACCTCGCCAAGGCTCTGTGTATCGTCAACCAGCATAACATTTATAACTGTTTGATTATTCGCCGGAACATCCTTTGTGATATAACCCACGAAAGAAAATGCCAGAGTAACATTTGTGCTGGCTACATCAATAGAATACTTCCCGTCTGGGCCGGAAAGTACTCCCTGATTTGTGCCTTTCACCGTAACAGTCGCCCCCGGAAGGCCTACGCCCTGCGAGTCGGTAACTGTTCCTGTAATTGTTATTCTTTGAGCATAGACCGCTGTCGATGCCAAAAATAACAGGATCATCAGAACATTTTTCATAAATAATTAGGGATTAGTTAGTATTAAGGTTTGAATAAAAAACAAATTAGAAAGGTTAAGGTTACTTCAAATCAAAGGTATTAACGCAGAAAAAGAAATTATGTTCATCCATGGCAAAATTCTCATTTTAATATTTCGGAATGGTTAAGCAAATAAAAATTTTATATTACATCATTATTGTTTAGTCACTTCTGAATTTAAAGAACCATTAATGGAGCAATTTATGAAAAAAATACTATTGTTACAAAAATGTTACACGAATTAACTTTTTTTAATAACCTCTCACCTTCTGAGCAATGCAGACTAATATGCAAGTAATTATCTGGCAAACATATGGTGGTGCGGAGAAAAAAATCTCCTGACATTTGATAAATATTCTGAGATATTATTTGCAATTTGCATCGAGACTGACTTTTCAAAAAGAAATGAGTCAATGCTACTAATAACCATAATAATCCTATAATGGCAACTGAAAACAAACCTGCAACCAATCGTCTTCAATCACTCGATGCTTTACGAGGTTTTGACATGTTCTGGATAATGGGCGGTGAAAGTATCTTTATAGGCCTTGCTACACTTACCGGCTGGCCCGTATTCGAATGGTGGGCCAGACAACTCGATCATGTGCCCTGGCATGGATTTGTATTTTACGATATGATCTTCCCGCTCTTCCTTTTTATTGCAGGGATTTCGTTTCCTTTCTCAATGGCAAAAAGGATAGCTTCAGGGGAAAGCCGGCAGGTGATATATAAACATATTTTTACAAGGGGACTGATCCTTGTTTTCCTTGGCATTATATATAATAATGGTATAAAATTCAATTTCGACGGACTCCGCTATGGAAGCGTTCTGGGAAGAATCGGTCTTGCCTGGATGTTCGCAGCGCTTATCTTCATCAATACAAAACTCAGTTTCCGGATAATATGGTTCTGGGTTATCCTTCTTGGCTACTGGGCTATGTTTATTCTCTTCCCGGCGCATGACCTTGGATCAATGGATCCTTACTCTCAGGAGGGCAATCTTGCAAGTTATATCGACAGAATGATAATGCCGGGAAGACTTTATCTTGGAAATCATGACCCGGAGGGACTTTTCAGCACTTTGCCTGCTATATGCACTGCCTTACTGGGAATGTTCACAGGCGAATTCATGCTGTCGAAATACCTTAACGACAAGCCACTGAAAAAGGTTCTTTACCTGGTACTTGCTGCCATTGCCCTGATGGCTATCGGAAAGATCTGGAATCTTGCATTCCCGATAAACAAGAATTTCTGGAGCAGCTCATTTGTCTGCTTTGTCGGCGGACTGAGCATCCTTCTCTTTTCAGTCTTCCATCTTATAATTGATGTGTGGAAGTTCAGCAAATGGTCATTCTTTTTTGTAGTCATCGGCATGAACCCGATAACAATCTATCTTACTGAGCGAATTATTAATTTCAGGTCCGCGACAAGATTTTTCTTCGGCGGAATCACTGAGCTTTTCCCTGAAGCATGGGCACCACTCATAAACGGAATAGGTGTGACAGCCATTGCCTGGGTTTTCCTCTATATTCTCTATAAGAAAAAAATATTCCTCAGAGTATGATAATAATTCGATATGGTCTATTGTAGAGACGCGATGCATCGCGTCTCTACTACAGTTGCAGTGCGTCTCCACAACAATTGCCACGGGTGCCTACAAACCAAATCTGAAATATACCGTTCCTGTCACCGGTTCGCCGGAATAAACATTCTTCTCTCCCTGAGGACCCTCGGCCTGTGAACTCGAAAACTTTGTGCCGATGGCGCTGATCCCATGCAAAAAAGATATGTTTCCAGATGGGAAAGCCGGTGTCATTCCACCTCTGACACCTCTTAAGTTAGTGGCTGCTGAAGGTGTAAAGAGGTGCAGGAAAAGGTCAGGTGTAGAGGTGAAAATTGTAACAGGCAGCTCTTTTGTCTGAATCTCAACTGCATAGAAATTGGAATAATATCCTTTGAACTCAGGGTAATCCCACGACTGACCGGTAACAGTGTTATTATACTTCTTATTGAAAACACCAAACTGCGTTCCCTTAAGTCTGTTTTTCCAGACCCGGTATGGTCCGTTTGCCATTAGTGTTGCGCCAGTTACAATACTTTCAGGATATGAAAAAGTTATTCCGGAATAATCAACCGACCCTTTCAAAGAGTATCCATAATCAAGCTTTATCAATCCACCTTTAAGCATTGTCCACTTTGCAAAACAGGAACTGTCGTATACAATTTCAACAATGAAGTCCTCGCCATCTTTATAGCTCTTCATTTCTTTATAATTCCGGTTAAATCCTGCAAACTGAAACCCTCCGAAAGGAATGCTCCTACCATTACTTTTCACAGAGCTTATTGACCCGTTAAGCTTATCAAAAGTTATTGCAGTATTCCCCGATGTAACTGTAAGTTGATTGTTAAGCTCTGAAGAACTTACCATGGATGGGGAAGCAGATTTTAAAATTCGTGAGCTGAAATCTACAGGCTTTACCAGATTCCACGACCAGGTGTTGATCTGACGGCCATACTGGTCAGTTGCTGTTACATACAAGACGTCAAAGGTCTTCCAGTCACCGGGAAGTTCCAGGTTCAGGGTTCCATGTTCACCTGCAGCAATATCAGGGGACTTAACAGCTCCGGTTTTTCTGACAGATTCAACTTTTGGAAAGCCAGAGCCGAATTTTACGAGTTCAAAAGAATAAGTGGAAAGGTTCAGATTGCTGTATAGAAACCGGTTGCTTACCTCCAGCTTTCCATTGAAATCCGGACCGATTTCAGTTGTTTTAAAATACACAGGCGACCAGATTTCCTTCACTGTGTAAAAACTTCCCTCCTTTTCATGGTAAGGGCCAAGGATACCATCGGGAGCCTGGTTACCCCAGGTGTCGATCGAATCATTTTTATCTTTTCGCTCTACTCCCTCATCAGCAAATACCCATAAAAATGCTCCTGCTGCCTGAGGTTTGGAGAGCATGAAATTCCATTGATCATCGAGCCCGGCACCATGTCCGCCATCGTTTAACCCATGCAGAAATTCGGTTGGAAAGAAAATCTCCTTACCATTATTCAGTGCATTCTCAACATAAGGATATTTTGGATAATGCTTTGTATTAGTGCCATTTATAATTGACCATGGCTCGATTACCGTACGTTTCTGAGGATCATAAAGTGCATAATCTCCACGCACATCCTTATTGAAACCTCCCTCATTTCCATTGTCCCAGAGTACTATTGAAGGATGGTTAACATCTCTTTCAACAACCTGTCTTACCAGTCTTTTAGCAGTTGGGGTATCATAAAACTTCTGCCAGCCTGCAAGCTCATCAAGAACAAACATCCCCATCGAATCGCAGACATCAAGAAAATACTGGTCAGGAGGATAATGACTCATCCTCACGGCATTCATATTCATATCCTTCATAAGGTTCACATCGTCGATTGCCAGTTGCTTGCTGCTTGTGCGTCCCGACGATGGCCAGAATGTATGACGGCAGACACCTCTGAAGATAATCTTCTGGTTATTTACATATATGCCATCTTCAGGTCTTACCTCAACAGTACGGAATCCGAACTTCTGAGTTAGCTCATGAGTTGACTTCTTCCCTTCCTTTAAGCTTACAACAACCTGGTACAGATTTGGAAACTCAGGATTCCACAAAGCAGGTTTCGTGAATGATCCCCTGATTGTAGCCTTACCCGTTGAATCATTATTAACACCAGCTGTCAGCACTCCCCCGAAAGGTTTGCCATCAATAGTTTGTAATTGTGCTGTCAGAGTTTTTGCCTTGCCGGCTCCTTTGGTATATGCATCCATATAAAATGAGCCATCAGCCTTTGCATCAATTGCCACCCTGTCGATAAACTGAGGAGGAACAGCCTTCAGGTAAACCGGCCGGAATATCCCTCCGAAAACCCAGTAGTCCGACAATCGCTCAGCCCTGTTAACACTTTCATTAGCTGATTCTTTGGTTACTTTGACCTCCAGCAGGTTCTTCCCTTCCCAGTTCAGCAATTCTGATACATCATACTTAAATTGATAAAAGGCTCCCTGATGCACCGGCCCCGACAGGTTTTCCATTAATTTTCACCTCGGTATCGGTCATTGACCCTTCAAAAACTATATATACCTTTTTCTTTTTCCATGTTCTGGAAACTGTAAATTCATACTTATAAAGACCGGTTTCATTAATCTCCTTATTGACCTTTCCATACAGATACGAACCAAAACCCTGAAGTTCCCAATTTGAAGGGACACCAATTTTACTCCATTTATCTTTGTTCATGCCATTGTTAACCATGAAATCCCATTGAACCATATTGTCTTTATCAGTGCCTGATAAATATTGAATTTCGGTTTTCTGGGCTTTTACAGGAAATAAGGATAAAAGAATAAATACTAATAAAATTGTTCGTTTCATTTTTTTACCATTGTTAATGTGTTGCAATTTTGCAAAATAAAATCGATTAATGCATTTTTTGATGATTTAATACTTACTCATTTTTGTTTAAACAATTATATTTATTAATTTTGCATTATTATGTTACCAGAAATTACTGATATTAAAGGCATTCATCCAGGCATCATCCTCGAAAGGGAGTTTGAAAAGAGAGGGATAAGAAAATCTGCTTTTGCCCTGCAGATAGGCGTATATCCGGGAATAATTACTGATTTGACGAAGCAAAGACGAGGAATGAATGCCGGATTGGCGATTCGTATTGAAAGAGCGCTTGAAGCTGAAGAAGGATACTTTATGATTCTTCAGGCCTATTATGAAATTTCAATGGAGAAAAAAAAGCAGCATAATGAAAAGACAAAACCAGGACCGAAATTATTAAGGAGAGCTCTTTTTTGGGATGTCAATTTTGAAAAAATTGATTTCAGTAAAAGAAAAAGATATGTAATTGAAAGGGTATTCGAAAGAGGAACAAATGAGGAAGTTCTTGAAATCATATCATTCTATGGCAAGATAGACTGCATCAGAATAATTAAATCTGCAAACAGGTTGAATCAGAATGCTATTTTTAATGCTGAAAAATATCTTGAAATAAATAAAGATGATTTGTTATGTCTGAAAATGAAATAACAAAACCCGTTTCAAAAGAAATTATTGATGCACTGCAAATACTAATGGATGCCCGGGAGCTAGCTGCTTTCAGGTTAGTTGGAGGCACTTGCTTAAGCTTACAGTTCAGACACCGTCAATCTATTGATATTGATTTATTTACAGATGCTGAATATGGCACTATAAACTTTAGAGTAATTGATTCATTCCTCAAAAGAAACTTCAGCTATACCGATTTTGGAAATAATCAGGAAGAGAATATGGGAAGAATGTACTTTATTGGTGAATCTGCTGAAAAGGCCATAAAACTGGATATCAGGGAAGCAGTTATAGCGTTTCTGAAAGAATAATATAAAGGGAAAACAACAACCAATGAAAGAATTATTTATTGTTCTGATTGATAAATGTATAAGTAAGAAATGAAGAAAATGATCAGAAAATATTTTGCTGCAGCGTTTTTAATGATAATTGCCGGAACTGAGACATTTGCGCAGCGACAGATGGAAAACCTTGACCGCGGGGTTATCGCTATCCGAACCGGGAACGATTCTTCATATATTGGATGGAGAGTGCTGGGCACCGAACCCGATGAGATCTCATTCAATCTGTACAGAAAATGCGGTAATGAAAACCCTGTCAGGCTTAATAAAAAGCCCATTTCGGAAAGTACAAATTATTTGGACGGGAGTGTTAATTTCTTAACAGACAATACATATTACGTCAGGGCAATTTTGAATGGCAAAGAACAGGAAAAAAGTAAAACCTTCACTTTGAAAGCCAATGCGCCTGCACAGCAATACATCAATATTCCTCTGAGGACTCCGATCGGCTATACTCCGAATGATGTTTCTGCAGGAGACCTCGATGGAGACGGGGAATATGAGTTAATCCTGCATCAAACCGGCAGGAGTATCGACACTCCGTCAACCGGCATTTCAGGTATTCCGATATTTCAGGCATACAAGCTTGACGGTACATTTCTCTGGGAAATAAGCCTTGGAAAAAACATCCGCGAAGGAGCACATTATACCCAGTTTATGGTCTTTGACCTCGACGGAGACGGGATCTCAGAATTTGCATGTAAAACTGCTGATGGCACAATTGATGGTCATTGGCAAGGTGATTGGTGATTCAACCAGGGACTGGCGAAACCTCGATAAAAGCAGCGGTCCCTTTTATGGCAAAATACTCGAAGGCCCTGAATATTTTACAATCTTCAGCGGAAAAACAGGTGAAGCACTTGCCACAACAGATTATATTCCTGACCGTTATCCCCTAAATGGGTGGAACGGTCACGGAGGAAACGGAGGAGGCGACAGCACCGGCAACCGTGTTGACCGGATGCTGGCCTGTGTGGCATACCTCGACGGAGTTCATCCCAGTGTTATTATGTGTCGCGGTTATTACGGAAGATCGGTGCTGGCAGCCTGGGACTGGAGGGATGGAAAACTTACTTCCCGCTGGGTGTTTGACAGCAAGGACGGGGAAAACCCTTATTCCGGCCAGGGTAATCATAACTTAAGTGTTGCCGATGTTGATGCTGACGGGAAAGATGAGATTATTTACGGATCAATGGTTGTTGATGATAACGGTAAGGGTCTGTTTTCCACAGGCTTCAGGCACGGAGATGCAATACATGTCGGAGAATTCATACCAGGCCGGCCAGGGCTTCAGGTATTCGGGATACATGAAATTGAGACAAAAACCACAGGGCCCGGAGTTACGGTATTTGATGCACGAAACAGGAGAAGTCCTGTTTAAAGGCTCAATGAATAAGGATGTCGGTCGCGGAGTCGCTGGCGATATCTGGCCTGAAAATCCGGGAGCTGAAATGTGGTGGGCAGGCTCGGAAGGGCTTTTCAATATGAAAGGAGAGAAAATAGGAGATCCTCCTGTTTCAACAAATTTCCTGATATGGTGGGATGGCGACCTGACACGTGAATTGCTGGATGGAAATCATATCGATAAATACAAAACAGGCAGAGTTTTCACCGCTGAGGGTTGTGTTTCAAATAATGGGAGCAAATCCACACCGGCGCTGAGCGCAGATCTCTTTGGCGACTGGCGTGAAGAGGTCATATTCCGGACATCTGATAATCAGAATCTGAGAATTTATACCACAACAATTCCCACTCAGTACAGAATACCCACTCTTATGCACGATCCACAGTACCGGTTGGCAATTGCAACTCAGAATGTAGCTTATAATCAGCCTCCGAACACAAGTTTTTTCCTTGGCACTGGTATGAAGAATACTCCAAAACCTAGCATAATACTCAAATAATATGAAGAAGAGGATCATAATCATTTTGTTATCAGCGGGTTTATCATATCCCCTGCTATCACAGGTAACGCCTGCAAAAGTTACGGACTCCAATACGGCTCTTCACCTGTTGCAGCCCGACTACCCTGTGCCATATGGCCCTCAGAAAACTGAGGATATCCTTGCTGTTCTGAACAGGATCTACGAATTTCTTGATGTGTCTACTCCTGCAAAAGTAATTGACCGTCAGACTAAAACTGAGCTTACTGATCTGACAAAGCTTACGTCAGGCTCGATCTTTGAACCAGGGGTCTTCCGCCTGATAAGTTATGAGTGGGGAGTGGCGTATGGAGCTATGCTGACTGCCGCAGAAGCAACAGGAGACCCTAAGTATAAGGAATACACAATTAAACGAATAAACCTGATTGGCGATGTGGCAAAGTATTTCAAAACCAATCCCCAAACGGGTCAGCAAGGCAACAGCCCAGTCAGGTCGGTAATCGATCCGCGTGCTCTTGATGATGCCGGATCTATGTGTGCCGCAATGATAAAATCCTTGAATGCCGGTGGCAATAAATCCCTTAGGCCATACATTGACAACTATATTGACTATATTTCAGGTAAGCAGCAACGTCTTTCTGATGGAACTCTTGCCCGTAACCGTCCGCTTCCGAATGCTCTCTGGCTCGATGATCTTTACATGAGTGTCCCGGCACTGGCGCAGATGGGGAAATTAACAGGTGAAAAAAAGTACTTCGATGATGCCTGCAAGCAGATCCTTCAGTTTTCTCAAAGGATGTTCAACAGCAACCTGAACCTCTATATGCACGGATGGATTCAGGATATGAATCCGCATCCTGAATTTTACTGGGCCAGATGCAATGGATGGGCTCTTCTTGCAATGTCAGAACTACTTGATGTGCTTCCTGAAAATCATCCTTCAAGAAGCAAGATACTTGAACAATTCCGTAGCCACCTGAAAGGTCTTGCTTCTTATCAGTCAGGGACAGGTTTCTGGCACCAGCTTATAACAAGGAATGACTCCTATTATGAAACATCGGCAACGGCGATATTCACTTTCTGTGCCGCACATGCAATAAACAAAGGCTGGGTGGATGCACAGGCCTATGGACCAATGGCTGTGCTCGGCTGGAATGCAGTCCAGACCAGGGTAAACAGCAAGGGAGAGGTTGAAGGTACATGTGTTGGTACCGGTATGGCTTTCGATCCGTCGTTTTATTATAACAGACCTGTGAATGTTGCGGCAGCCCACGGCTACGGTCCGGTAATAATGGCCGGAGCCGAAATGATCACTCTGCTGAAAAACTACCAGGTGGTAATAAATGATGCGGCAGTAATGTTCTATCCAACAGGAACCGACTGGCGTAATTACAGGTAAGATCGCTGATCACTGAAGATAAGGCAAATAAAAATTATGTTTATGAAAAAGATAATCTACTTTCTGATCCTGATGTGGGCTCCGTCATTATACTCCCAGCAGGCAATATCAGTAAAGTTTTCATTCGGACAGAAGATAGTGCCGGGCTACATAAGAGTTGATCCCGGTGATAAGTATTCCGATGAGAGAGGATATGGTTTTGACTTTGGCACCGCTCCTGTTTCAATCGACCAGGGAGGAACAAATGACGTCACCAGCGGGCATGCGACAAGTGATAAGCCTTTCCTTTTCTCTGTAGCTTTGCCCGAAGGCAATTACAACATAAAAGTGATAACAGGCAATATCACAGAGTCTTCGGTTACAACGATCCGCGCCGAGTCGAGACGCCTTATGTTTGAAAGGGTAAAAACAGAGCCCGGGAAATTTGCCACACTCTCAGCAACAATAAATATCAGGGTACCGGAGATCAGGGGTACGACAGAAATGGTCCAGAAGAAACCTCGTGAACAGTTTAAACTCGACTGGGATAATAAAATGACATTTGAATTCAATGATGAGAAGCCATGTATCTGTGCCCTCGAGATAACTAAAACCGAAGATGCAGTAACTGTTTTTCTTGCAGGCAATTCGACTGTTGTCGACCAGGATGATGATCCATGGGCATCTTGGGGGCAAATGATTACCGGTTTCCTGAAACCTGGTATCGCTGTTGCCAACCATGCAGAATCAGGGCTTTCACTCGGAAGCTTCATTTCAGGAAACAGGCTGAAAAAGGTTCTGAGCACCATGAAAAAAGGAGATTACCTTTTTATCGAATTCGGGCATAACGATATGAAGGAAAAGGGTCCGGATGACGGAGCTTACAAATCATACTCCGAAAGGATGAGGCTGTTCGTTACTGAGGCAAGAAAAAAAGGAGGCATTCCTGTTATTGTCTCGCCTGCAAACAGAAGGTCTTTCGGGGATGATGGAAAGATTTCAAACTCCCTGGGAGACTATCCTGAAGCAGCAAGAAAAGTTGCGCAGGAAATGAAGGTGCCATTCATTGATCTTAATGCCATGACAAAAACAATGTATGAAGCGCTGGGACCTGAAAATTCGAAAAAGGCCTTTGTAATTTATCCTGCCAATTCCTTTCCCGGTGAGCCAAATGAACTGAACGACAATACTCACTTCAATTCATACGGAGCATACCAGCTCGCCAAATGCATTATTGAAGGAATCAGATCAAATAACCTGGGAATTAAAAAATATATTATAAAAGGATTGCCTGTTTATGATCCGGCTAAACCCGATCCTTTTGATACTTTAGTCTTCCTCTAAGCCCTCATTCGCCTGTAATAGTTACTAACTAAACATATTATGAAGAGATTACTCCTCTTTGCATTCCTATTGTCCCAGACATTATCCGCACAGCAACTTACCTGGCCTGAGATTACCAAAGAGAATAAACCCTGGACACGATGGTGGTGGCCGGGAAGCATCGTTAACAAGGCTGATCTGACAGCCGCCATGGAAAAGTACAGCAAGGCCGGACTTGGCGGAATGGAGATTGCTGTGATATACGGGGTAAAAGGACAGGAAGACAAATTTATTAATTACCTGTCTCCCAGATGGATGGAAATGTTCACCTATACGCTGGCAGAGAGTAAGCGGCTTGGCATGGGCATTGATCTTGCCAATGCCTCAGGATGGCCATTCGGCGGGCCCTGGGTTGATCCGCAGGATGCCTCCAGAAATATCAATTATAAGACCTGGAGTATAAAGGGAGGAGAAACAGTAAGTGAAAAGATTGAGTTTATCCAGAAGCCACTGGTTCGTCCTGTCGGCCAGAAGCCCGATATCACGAAACTCACAGAACCGATCGGCAGTAATAAGGATCTGCAGCTTTATGCCCTCGACCAGATAAGGTTCGAAAAGGCCCTGCCTCTGACTATACTTATGGCATATTCCGATTCAGGGCAGGTGATTAATCTTACCCGTTCTGTTAACAAGACAGGAAAACTTGATTGGACAGCTCCCCCCGGGAGCTGGACCCTGTATGCACTTTTTGAAGGATGGCACGGAAAACAGGCAGAAAGAGCCGGTCCCGGAGGGGAAGGTGATGTAATTGACCACTTCTCAGGGAGAGCAATTAACAACTATCTGAAACATTTTGACGCTATATTTAAAGATTATGATGTCAACGGTCTGCGGGGATATTTCAACGATTCTTACGAAGTTGATGATGCATCGGGCCAGGCTGACTGGACAAATGACCTGTTCAATGAATTCAGGATAAGGAGAGGCTATGATCTGGGCATGAATCTTCCTGCACTGTTTCAGAAGGATGATCCGGAGAAAAATGAGCGTGTATTATCAGATTACCGGCAGACTATTTCGGACCTGATACTTGAGAAGTTCACAATGTCGTGGACAGCATGGGCTCATAAGCAGGGCAAGACTACAAGGAACCAGGCGCACGGATCGCCTGGTAATATCCTTGATCTTTATGCAGCTTCTGATATACCCGAGACAGAAGGATCAGAACTAACAAAGCTCAAGTTTGCCTCATCAGCAGCAAATGTAACAGGCAAAAAGTATGCTTCCGCCGAAGCTGCCACCTGGCTCAATGAACATTTTCTTTCATCGCTTTCAGATGTAAAGAATGCCGTCGATCAGTTTTTCCTCGGTGGCATCAATCATGTTTTTTATCACGGCACCTGCTTCTCGCCGCAAAATGAACCATGGCCGGGATTCCTTTTCTATGCAGCAGTCGAATTTACACCTGCCAACAGCTTCTGGAACGATTTTCCGGCTCTGAATAGTTATATCTCACATGTCCAGTCATTTCTTCAGCAGGGAAAAGCTGACAATGACATTCTTCTTTACTTCCCTGTTTTTGACCGCTATGCAGATTATGGAAGAGGAATGCTCGAACATTTCGATGCAATAAGCCCGGCATTTAAGGGAACACCCTTTAAATCCGGCGTTGATATAATGATTGAAAAAGGATATGCATTCGACTACATCTCTGATCTTCAACTAAAAAACACCGGGATTACAAATGAACTACTGGAAACCGAGGGTAACCGCTATAAAACACTTATCATACCAGGTTGCCAATACATTCCGATAACAACTTTTACTCAGATCCTTAAACTGGCAAACGATGGTGCCAGTATCATCTTTCTTGGCTCTATGCCGGAAAAAACATCAGGCTGGTATCTTCAGGCAGAAAAAGAAAAATTATTCATTGAAATAAAGAATAGCATTCCATTTAAGACAACATCACAAACAGGAATAAAGAAAGCTGATCTTGGTTCAGGAAGCATAATCATCGGGAATGATCTTCCCTCTCTTTTAAACTTTGCGGGAATCAGGCGGGAACAGATGGCAGACAATGGAATTCAATTCTCGAGAAGATTGATTAATGGAGGCGCATGCTATTTCATAAAGAATAAATCAGACAAGATCTTCAATGGATGGCTTCCCTTAAGTATAAGAGCCGGATCAGCAGCAATATTCAATCCTTACAGTGCTGATTTCGGTACAGCAAAATTAAGGAAGAATGGCGATAGCAGAATCGAAATCTTTACACGGCTGAAACCCGGGGAATCACAGATTATTAAAATATCAGATAAAAAAATTGCAGGAGAGCCCTTTCCCTTCTATGATCCTGCTTCAGCTCCTTTAGAAATCGCCGGAACATGGAGTGTTGATTTCGTGGAAGGAGGGCCGGTGCTTCCTCCTCCTGTCAGGATAAGCACACTTAAAACTTGGACTGAATTTGGCGGTGAGCAACTGAAGGATTTTTCAGGAACGGCCACTTATAAGATTAATTTCAGGAGGCCTGCCACTAATTCAGATGCCTGGCAGCTTCAACTCGGGAAAGTCTTTAATAGTGTAAGAGTTACACTTAACGGCAAAGAGCTGGCAACATTGATCGGCCCTGATTATAGTGTTATAATAGATAAAAGTTTAATTCTCGAAAACAATACACTTGAGTTAAAGGTCTCAAACCTTATGGCAAACAGAATTGCTTACCTTGACCGGAATAAAATCGGGTGGAAAAAGTTCTATAATGTAAACATGGCAGCCAGGCTGAAGGAAAACAACAAGAATGGTTTATTTGATGCATCTCACTGGCTTCCTCTTGAATCGGGACTTATCGGGCCGGTGACGCTGACACCTGTGAGGAAGATGAAATAGCATAGGGCACTGAACAAGAAAGGGAGAGGGGGAGATAGGGAGAGGGGGAGATAGAACATACTGCCTGCTGCCTGCTGCCTGCTGCCTGATGCCTACTAATCATTCAGCGCCTGGTAAACCATTGCCCTGAATTTATCAGGGATCTCTCCGTGCCTGAATCCCATATGCTGAAGGAATATCAGACAAACAAGTCTTTCCTTCGGATCGGCCCAGTAATTGGTTGCAAAATAACCACCCCATGAAAATGACCCTTCGGTAACCCCAAGTCTGGCCTGACCTTTTTCTGTTGTTACCTGGAATCCGAGTCCGAACTTATCTGCTCCAAGGTCCAGGTCGCCAATCTGGTTGGTGGTCATGAGTTCAACAGTCCTCCTCGCAAGGATTCGCTTTCCGTTATATTCGCCATTATTAAGAAGCATCTGAAGGAATACCGCATAGTCCCGGGTTGTTGAACTGAGCCCGGCTCCACCTGAAAAATAGGTACCGGCAGCAAGAGGATAGTTTACAAAGTCATTTACGAAATTCACAAGTTTATGATCATTGTTTTCTGCAGCTACTTTCACAAGCCTGCCTGCCTTTGCTTCCGGAAGATAAAACCAGGTATCTTCCATGCCAAGGGGTTCGAAGAGATGCTTTTTAAGATACTGGTCAAAACTCTCTCCCGAAACCACCTCAACAAGATAACCCAGCACATCGGTATTCAAGCCGTAGGTGAACCTCTCGCCCGGATTATGCACCAGGGGCATCTTCCCGAGGATTCTTATCTTTTCACCAAGGTTAAGCTTCTCACCTACAAATCCTGTAGGAATACCGGCTTTGGCGTAGATAGCGTTCATTGTTTCTGAACCAATCCCTGCATAGTCTATTCCGGAGGTATGTGTAAGAAGATTTCTTATCGTAATCTCACGTTTCGCAGGAAGTGTAGTATAAGTAGTATCAGATGGATTGAATTTATCCAATACCTGAGGTTTAGAAAACTCGGGGATATATTTTGAAATAGGATCATCGAGCAGGAATTTACCCTCCTCAAAAAGCATCATTACAGCTACACTTGTTATTGCTTTGGTCTGTGAAGCAATTCTGAAGATATCATCTGTCTTTAATGGAGTTTTTGCCTCAACGTCGCTGTATCCGAATGCCTTGTTATAGACAATTTTGCCATCGCGGGCTATAAAACCTGCCGCACCGGCTATCCATCCGCTGTCGACGGCCTGTTTCAGAACCATATCAATACGGGATAAACGCTCAGCAGAAACCGAAACACTCTCAGGAACTGCATCGCGCAATACCATGCTTTCTGTACTTTCTGTACAGGAAATTAATGTCAGTAATAGTACTCCGATAAAAGAAAACTTCAGTTTTTTCATGCTACTATCCGGTTTGAAATAAGAATTAAGAATAAAGAACAATCGAATTTAGAAATCAGAACCTTTTTCAGTTCGTTATTCTGATTTCGTTTGTTCTATTATTCGATTGTTTGTTTTATTATCTATTTATCGCCTTTATCGCCTTTCTCCCCTTTATCGCCTTTACTGCCTTTACTGCCTTTACCGCCTTTTTCCGGTTTTGGCTCAAGAGACTTGCTCAGCTTATATACTTCGGAGCCGGCAAGCAGAAAACAACCAAGACCGAAATCTTCAAAATTCGGAACAATATCATAACCTACAGGCTGGCTGTCTTTTGGCTCCTTCCCTGTGCCCTGCACATAACCCAGAAAGCCGTTAGGATGAACTGATTCTGCAACCATGGCATTCCAGGCTTTGGTGACAACCGGAAGATAATCTTTTTTGCTTATGATCCCCTGGTTGATTCCCCATGCCATCCCATAAACAAACAGAGCTGTGCCTGTCAGCTCTTTCCCTCCGAAGTTTGAAGGATCCTTAAGGCTTACATTCCAGTAACCGTCACTCCTCTGCAGGGGAACAAGTGCCTCCAGCATCTCTTTCAGCGTTTTTACATACTCATCACGGTACTTGTTCTTTTCGGGAAGAAACTCAAGAGTCCTTACCAGGGCTGCAACAACCCATCCATTGCCTCTCGACCAGTAACAATTCTCACCATTTGGCTCCTTATATGGCGGCACAAAATCCTTATCGCGCCACCAGAGATGATCCTCAGGATTGTATAAACCATTAGTGCCATGGCTGAGTTTGGTATACATATACATTTCATTCATCCTGTCGAAGTACCTTTTATCCCTGTATATGGTACCAAGCCGTGCATATACAGGCATAGCCATCTGCAAGGCATCAATCCAGTTCCAGTCGTCGATCTTATCAGTGGCCAGCATGTTGTCGATACATGCCTTTATGTCCTTTATCCTCTCCTCTTTGTACCTGTCGAGCATATAAATATCTATATAGGTCTGTCCGCAACACTGATTGTCTCCGTTCCGGGTTGTAATGCCATCCCTCAGACCCCATTTATGGAATTGCCCCCAGCTGACCGTATAGTCGAGATAAGCCGGATTTGGACTGATCTTGTACAGAGCCATAAGACCTTCATAGTAGACACCACGTGTCCAGATATTACTCGGCCTTTCCCTTTCGGTGATAATAGTCTTCCCGACATCAGGCCATTTTTCCATGAAGTATTTATTGGCAAGAACCATTGCCTCAATGGTTTTATCCGATGGTATCAGCTGAGCTGAGCTCTCTGTCAATGAAGTAATTGACAAGCCCAAGATGCTTACAGCAACTAAGTATATGATCTTGATTTTCATCTTATCTTTTATCTTTTATCTTTTATCTTTTTGTCTCCCCCTCTCCCATTCTCCCATTCTCCCATTCTCCCATTCTCCCCCTCTCCCATTCTCCCTTTCTCCCAATCTCCCCCTCTCCCTCTCACTTCTTCCTGGTGTATCCCAGAAGCAAATCCGTCAGATTCTCAGCTGCCTTTCTGTTCTCAAAGCTCTCCGGCAGCCTGTCGTGGTCAATATATTCATTGTATATCCATGGATCGCCAATAGCAAAAACATAACCCTTTCCGAATTTATTTTCAGCAATCAGAACCTTTCCATTCTCAGAGAGTACAGATTTTGCCGACCCTGAAAGATTTATATCTGATACCTCCTTGATATAGATCTTTGACACTCCTTTGAATAACGGATGGGCTGGAAAATCCTTGCTGGCGCCCATCTCAAAATTTGTTCCGGTAACCGGGTGGAGGGTTACATGATTGAAAGTCATGCCGAATTCCCTCATCAGCTGGTTCAGATGCGTAAACTCGCAATTCGGGGCATCGTTGGCAAGCACAGCAAGGACACCGCCTTTTTCCACCCAGCTCTTTATTGCCTTTATATCGTCGGGCAAAATATAGTTTGGGGCTTTCGATTCAGTTGTGGTATCAGGGTCAACAATTATATAAACATTGATCTTTTTCAATGCAGAGGCAAGTGGTTTATCAATAGTTGTTATAACAGCTCCTCTCGATTTGAAAATTTCACCCCAGCGGGAATATCCGCTCCACTCAGTATCAGTCCAGAGATAATGATATGGATTTCCTGTTTTTACATTCGTTTCGCGGTTGAACCAGTTATCCAGCCCTACAACAGGCTGACCAAATGATGTTTGCATAAACATCCCTGAAAACAGAAGCGAAATTGCCAGAATATTTTTCATAATTTTGAGAAGGTTTTTAATAATTTGCTTTAATAATATATTCAAACGTAAAAATAATTTAATCTTTTGAATAAATTTGATCTTCACTTCAACCATTATGAAATGAAGAAAAAGATATCCCTGATTCTGCTTATAATCCTGTCGCTTGGAGTCAAGGCACAGGAAAGCAAAACGATAAAGCCTGGTCAGGTATGGCCTGATACCGATGGCAATCATATCAATGCCCACGGAGGAGCAATAATTGAGCATAAGGGTATCTATTACTGGTTTGGAGAGAGCAGGCTTCCAAGGGGAGTCCAGGACAAAACAAAATACGGTGTGGGCTGCTATTCGTCAAATGATCTTATAAACTGGAAAAATGAAGGCCTTTCCCTAAGGGTAATAAATGATACCGCAAGTCTCCTTCAGCCAGGTTGCGTAATTGAACGGCCAAAGGTGATCTTTAACAGCAAGACCGGCAAATTTGTAATGTGGTTTCATCATGAACTGAAGGGACAGGGCTACAAGGCAGCAATGACCGGAGTAGCAGTAAGCGATAAAATAACAGGTCCTTATAAATATATCCGGAGTCTCCGCCCGAATGCCGGCACCTGGCCTCAGAATTTTACAGAAGAACAGAAAAAACTTCAGGTAAAGGAAGGAGATCTCAAGAGCTGGAGCGAGGAGTGGAAACAGGCAGTAAGAGATGGATTGTTTGTGAGGAGAGATTTTGCCGGCGGTCAGATGGCACGCGATATGACTCTTTATATCGACAAGGATGGAAAAGCTTATCATATTCATTCCGCTGAGGAGAATATGACTCTCCACTTCTCTGAGCTTACTGATGATTTCCTCGATTTTACAGGCAGATATTACCGTGTTCTTCCAGGTGAATCGAATGAAGCTCCTGCAATCTTCTATGCAAAAGGGAAGTACTTCATGTTTACATCAGGGACTACAGGATGGAAACCCAATCCGGGCAGGCTCTCTGTAGCTGATAAGCTGACCGGTGAGTGGAAGGCAGCCGGAAATCCGTGCAGGGGAACAGAAGAGGAAAATAAAATCACTTTCGGATCTCAGAGTACAAACGTACTTGCCCTGAACATAAAAAAGGATTTATTTGTTTATATGGGCGACAGATGGACGCCTGAAAATCTTTCTGACAGTCCTCATGTATGGCTTCCTCTGGAATGGGAGGCAGACATGCCGGTTATAAGGTGGCGGGAGGAGTGGGAAATGAAGGGGTTGAAGAGGTTGAAGTAGTTGAAGAGGTTGAAGAGGTTGAAGGGTGCGGGGTGCGGGGTGCAGGGTGCGGGGTGCGGGCCTCCTTCGCCAAGGCTACGGAGGCTGAAAGGTACGGGTGCAAAAAAATATTGATAACCAAATAGAAGAATCATGAAAAAAAGTATGTCGGCTTATGTTATTGCGATTTTATTGTCCATTCTGATTGTCCCTGCAAGCGGACAGTCGAACAACCCGGATAATCAGCTAAGTGAAAAAGAAAAAAAGGAGGGCTGGAAACTCCTTTTCGATGGCAATACATCTTCAGGCTGGATGAATGCAAAATCCAGGCTCTTTCCTGTTAATGGCTGGGTTATAAGCAACGGTGAACTGAGAGTAAGTCCTGAAACAAAAAAAGATGGAGGAGGCGGCGATATTGTAACTGCTGAAAAATATAAAAACTTTGAGCTCACCGTCGACTTTAAATATACTAAGGGAGCAAACAGCGGAATTAAATATTTTGTTGATACTGAAAAAAATAACGGATCGCTGTCAGGTATAGGATGTGAATACCAGGTGCTCGACGACAAAAATCATCCCGATGCCAAAGCCGGTATTGCAGGCAACCGTACTCTTGCCGGATTATATGACCTGATTCCTCCGAAGAATGTAAAGGACAACGGAACAGACAACTGGAACAGGGCAGCGATAGTAGTGAAAGGCAACAAAGTTCAGCACTGGCTGAACGGGCAGATGACAGTCGAATACGAAAGAGGAAATCAGGCATGGAAAGATCTTGTTGCTACAAGTAAATTCAAAACATCTCCCGGTTTCGGTGAGGTGGAGGAGGGACGGATTCTTCTTCAGGACCATGGGAATATAGTATCCTATAAGAACATTAAGATCAGGGAGATAAAATAGGCTCAGGGCTCATGGCTCATGGCTCATGGCTCATGGCACACAGGAAAAAAACTTAAAAAACAGGATCATGAAAAATCTTGCCTTATTGTTTATTATTGCAGGTCTTGCAATTGCATCCTGTAAAAAAGAGGACAGTGATAGTCAGGTTAGTTTGCTTACAGGGCCGGTATGGGCCAGCGACAGTCTGCTTGCCAACGGTCTCGATGCCAGCGGACCCGACGGAATGCTGAAAAACTTCAAGGGAGATGCTAAATTCAATGAAGACGGCTCAGGATATTTCGGGATTTATGAAGGGACCTGGAGGTTTGCATACGATAATACGCAGCTCGTGATTTCTTCCGACTCACTTCCATTTCCGCTTACTACAAAAATTGCCGAACTGACTGCAAAAAGCCTGAAAGTCACCACAAGTTATCCGAACCTGGCAAATCCGTCCGCTCCGACTAACATCAGGATGACCTTCAAGGCCAAATGATGCGATTCCTGCTTGTTGCTATATTACTGCTCCCCTCTTCATTTCTGAGTATTGCATATTCTCAGGGGACCATCACCGGCAGAGTGTTCGACATTAACACCAAGGAGAACCTGGCAGGAGTATATGTCATATACGGGAAGTCAAAGGGAACCACAAGCGATCAGGATGGCCGGTTCACGATATCTGCCGACACCGGGAAAATGAAACTGGTGTTCCAGTATGTGGGATACAAATCAGTTGAGCAAACAGCCATTACCGGCAAAGGCGCGACTCTAAGCCTGGAAGTGGGCATGGAATTGGAAATCCTGGATATTGGTCAGATAGTCATAAGCGCAAACAAGAGGGAACAAAAGATTGCGGAGCTGACAGTCTCAATGGATGTGCTGAAGGCCGACGACTTCCTTAACACACATATTACCGATGCAGAGGAGCTTATAAACAAAACTCCCGGTATCGAGGTTATGGATGGACAAGCGTCGGTGAGAGGAGGAAGCGGTTTCAGCTATGGAGCAGGCAGCAGGGTAATGGCTCTTATCGACGGTTTGCCTGTTATATCACCTGATGCGGGAAACATAAAATGGCAATTCCTTCCATTCGAAAATATCTCTCAGATAGAGGTAATTAAAGGAGCATCATCAGTCCTGTATGGCTCATCAGCACTTAACGGTGTAATAAACTTCCGTTCTTCCGACGCGGGGATAAAGCCTTCAGGACAGTTTTATGCCGAGACGGGGTTATTTGATAAACCGCGAAATATAAACTGGAAATGGTGGGATACACCGAGATCATTCTCAAGCCTGTCATTTTCACACCTTCAGAAAGCCGGAAATAACGACCTTGGAGTCGGGGCATACATTCTATATGATAACGGCTACAGAAAACTCAATGATGAGAAACTCGGAAGGCTGAGCCTCAGATTTAAACACTACAACCAAAAAGTGAGAGGTCTGAACTACGGGATGAATGTAAATGCAGGCTATACTGAAAAGACAGACTTCGTACTCTGGGAGGATGCGGACTATGGAGCACTTAAACAGGATACCTCAACAGCGTCTCTTCTGCATGGCACTTTTCTTGCAGTTGATCCTTACTTATCATACAAGGGAGGAGGAAAATTCACTCATGATCTCAGAGTACGCTTTCAGTCTTCCTCAAACAGGTTCCCTGTCAGAGACGATAATAATTCGGATGCACTTGCAATCTTCTCGGAGTATCAGATGAACTACAGATTTGCCGAATACCTTGGAATAACGGCAGGTCTCTCTGAAACTTTCAGCAGCGTCGTTTCGAACTTCTATGGAGATCATAATGGCATGAATCTTGCGGCATTTTCACAGATTGAGGCCAGTCCGGTCCGCTCTCTTAAACTTGTGGCAGGTGTGCGTATGGAACAGAATTCCCTCGATAGCTACAAAGACAAACTGGTGCCGGTTTTCAGAACAGGCATAAACTGGAAAGTTGCAGAATACTCATTTTTAAGGGCATCATTCGGAGAGGGGTACCGCTACCCTTCAATTGCTGAAAAGTACGCCTCAACCACCCTTGGTTCAGTAAAGATCTTCCCGAATCCATATGTTGAACCCGAATCGGGATGGAGTACTGAGTTAGGGTTCAAACAGGGTGTTTTATCGGGCAAAACAAGCGGACAGGTTGATCTTACAGTATTCTTCTCGCAGAATGAAAATATGATTGAGTATATATTCAGCAATTATCCCGATCCTGTCACCGGGGTTTTTGATTTCGGCTTCCAGGCGACAAATGTTGAACAGGCAAGAGTTTACGGAGCAGAGGCTGAATTCATGCTGACAAGAAGCACAGGCAGCTTTACAAGTAATCTGTCGGGAGGATATACATACATCTACCCTGTTGAATACAATCCGCTTACAAATGAGAACACAGGCATCTATCTTAAATACAGAAGAAAACACTCTGCGCAGCTATCTCTTGGCACTGCTTACAAGGCATTGGAAGCAGGATTGACCCTATTTGCAAGGTCCAGAATTCTGAATATCGATGAGGTGTTTCTGAATGAGCTTACAAGAGAAAGCATCCTTCCCGGGTTCTACGATTACTGGCTCGAAAACAATACAGGATATTTTACAATAGACGGCAATATAGGAATGAAGCTTAACAGTAAGCTCTCATTATCATTTGCTGTAAAGAATATTACGAATACCGAATATATGGGTCGTCCCGGAGATATCCAGCCGCAGCGCAGTTTCAGTCTCAGGATAAGTGGAAAATACTGATGAGAAAAAATTTATCAATCATATACAGCAATGAAACCAGCCTGTCTTAAATCACTGATAATTCTTTCGCCATGCGTTCTTTACAGTTGCGGAAGATCATCAACAGAGGTGACACGTGATAAGCGTCCGAATATACTTATCGCCGTTGGTGATGACATTTCATACCCGCATATGGGGGCTTATGGAACAAACTGGGTGAAAACACCGGGATTTGACAGGGTTGCAAGGGAAGGCATACTCTTCAACAATGCATATACCCCGAACGCAAAATCCTCTCCATCGCGTGCCTGCATACTTACAGGACGAAACAGCTGGCAGCTTGAAGAGGCGGCAAATCACGTCCCTTTTTTCCCATCTAAGTTTAAAAGCATTATCGAGGTTCTGGGCGAAAACGGGTATTTTACAGGATTTACAGCAAAAGGATGGGCTCCGGGAACAGCGCTCGACAGTACAGGCAAGCCGCGAATGCTCACAGGAATACCTTTCAATTCCAGGAAATTAACTCCTTCTGCCTCAGGAATCTCATCAATCGATTATGCAGCAAACTTTGAGGAGTTTCTCAAGACCCGCGACGGAAGCAAACCTTTCTGTTTCTGGTATGGCTCCACTGAACCGCACAGGAGATACGAATATGGATCAGGGGTTAGCAAAGGAGGAAAAAAACTGACCGATATCCCCGAAGTATTCAAATTCTGGCCCGACAATGAGATTGTCAGAAATGACTTACTTGATTACGCATATGAGATTGAACATTTTGACAGCCATCTTGTAAAAATGCTTAAGCTCCTTGAAGAGCAGGGTGAGCTTGACAACACAATAGTAATTGTTACGGCTGACAATGGCATGCCTTTCCCGCGTGTAAAAGGACAGGCATATGAATATTCGAACCATATGCCGCTTGCCATAATGTGGGGAAAAGGCATCAAAAATCCCGGACGAACAATATATGACTACATCAGTTTCATCGACTTTGCCCCTACCCTGCTCGAAACGGCAGGAATTGAAATTGAGAGCTCAGGAATGCAGCCGTTTGAGGGAAAAAGTCTGACTGAGATTTTTTATTCTAAAAAGAATAGGTTTGTAGATAAGGATCGTGATTTCGTTCTGATCGGGAAAGAACGCCACGATGTAGGCCGCCCTGATGATATGGGTTACCCGATCAGAGGCATTGTAAAGGGAGGTTTTCTTTATATTAAAAACTACAAGCCTGAAAGATGGCCTTCGGGTAACCCCGGGACCGGTTATCTTGATGTAGACGGAAGCCCCACAAAAACCCTTATTCTTGATATGAGGCGTACCGGAAAATCTCCTGAATACTGGAAATTAAGTTTCGGCATGAGGAAGGATGATGAGCTTTACAATCTGGGGAATGATCCCGGATGCATGAACAACCTGTCTTCTGATGCCGGCTATAACCCTGTAAAACGACGCCTGAATGAACTTCTTTACACCGAGCTCCTTGAACAGGGCGATCCGCGAGTCTACGGAAAAGGAGATGTTTTTGACAACTATCCATATTCGCAAAAGGCTGTGAAAGACTTTTATAACAGGCATATGAAAGGTGAACTCTGGCGAAAGGCTGCAGGATGGGTCGATTCAACCGACTTTGATACTGAGGGATTTTAGTATCAGGTCGAGATCCTTGCTGCTTCTCAGTGACTTTATCTCAGAAATATTAATCTTATCAGCTTTATCGGCAAGTCCTCCGGCAGCCAGAATCATTCTGCCGGGAAGTTCTTTGTTTAAGAGCCTGAGAAATTCAGCAGGTTTATATTGACCAAGGCCTGACAGAGTTCCGGTTATTATCACATGAGGATCCCACTGCCCGGCAATCTTAACAACAGCTTTAAGCGGGGTAGACTGACCGAGATACAATACTAGTTCTCCCGCCCTGACTATCAGGTAGTAAAAAAACAGAAGACCAAGCTCATGAAGTTCACCTTCAGGAAGAAAAAGAAGGAATCTCCTTCCTGTTCCCGCAGAACGACCGGGGAGTGAGTCAATAGCAGAAATAATACGCTTTCTGAAAATTCCTGATACAAAGTGCTCAGTACCTATATCAACAGCGCCTGTGTGCCACATGAGGCCAAGCTTGTGAAGAAATGGAAACACGACCTCTGAATAGGTTGCTTCGATTCCCCTTGTAATTATTGATTTCAGGAGTATCTCATTTATTGATGCCTCATCGAGTCTGGTCATTGCAACAACCATGGAAGCTATCTGATCTGATGTTCTTCTATCCCCATCGCCTAATGACGAAACTCTTTCATTTAACTCCGAATCAGATAATCTGGCGATCTGTGAGATTTTGATCCCTTTGCTGTAAAGCAGGGAAATGTTTATCAGCCTGGTAAGGTCATCTCCGTTATACCATCTTCGCCTTGTTGCCGTACGCGATGGAGTAAGCAGGCCATACCTTCTCTCCCAGATCCTTATTGTATCGGCCTTTATGCCGGTAAGGCTTTCAAGGTTATTAAGCGTAAATCGTTCCATGCTGATAAAAGTAATTTAAATATAACTGTTTAAATGACAGAAAACATAGGCGGGATAAAAAAAGAAAAGGGGCACAAAATTGCGCCCCTCCCTCTTATCTTCTCCTGGTAGTTATTTAGCAGGAAGAAGCACTTTGTCGATAACATGTATAACTCCGTTAGATGCCTGGACATCAGTTGCCACAATTTTGGAAGTTGTGTTAATGGCAGGTGACGGAGAGAGCGATATAGTGATTGAACCATTAAGAGTCGCTACATTGCCGGCACTCAGCGATGATGACCGTACGTTTCCGCTTACAACATGATATTTAAGTATCGGGATCAGTTGTGCAGCAGTAAGATCATTTACTCCTGATATGCCAAGCTGGGCAAAAAGGGCCTCAAACGCTGCGTTTGTAGGGGCAAATACTGTAAAAGGACCTGTTCCGCTCAGAGTCTCTGCCAGACCTGCCTTTACCACTGCCTGAACAAGGATAGAGAAAGAGTCATTGCCAATTGCAAGGTCAACAACGCTTGGAGGAAGAAGAACCTGGTCAATTACATGTATTACACCATTTTTCACGTCAACATCAGCAGCTGTTACAGTTGTTGTCTTGTTAATCTTCACGCCCGACATAAGGTCAATCTTCAGGCTGAGGTAACTGCTCTGCGAAGGACTGAGTGTACTGTAATAACCGGCTGTGATCATTGCTGCTTTTTTCTCTTCTCCAAGAACATGATACAAAAGAATAGGTGTAAGAGCTTCAGCAGAAAGGTCAGAGAGTCCGCTCACACCGAGCTTCGCAAAAAGAGCATTGAAGGCCGCATTCGTTGGGGCAAAAACAGTAAAATTACCTTCGCCGCTCAATACACTGACCAGGTTGGCTTTTGTAAGTGCAGCAACAAGAGTTGAGAAGTCAGGGTTCGATACAGCGTATTCCGCTACAGACATCTCTGACTGGGATTTCATGTCATCATTGTCTTTTTCACATGAAGTGAATAAAGTTATAGCTGCCAGGGCTACCATTCCGAAAATAAGAGTTTGCTTTTTCATGATTTTTTAATATTTAAGTTATTATTACGTTTTGAATGATAAACATAAAGCAAATATTTTTGTTCGCTTTTTTGTTTATTTTTACGGTCATTTATTGCAATATTAGACACATATATTCGATTTTATAAGATATTTTATACCTTATTTACTGTTACTTAACCCTTATTTGTTAAATAATGTTAAATTTTTATTTTTGAACGTATTATTAAACTGTATTCCGGACATGAATAAAAATTTGACAATAAAATGCACACTGATTTTTCGACCGCCTATAAATAGCAGGTCTCAATAGTCTAAAAATCAATATAGAAAAACAGAACTATTGCAGGAAAGAATTATTTTTCTACATTTGGTAAAATTTTTTACCTTGTTCCCTTAATACCTTAAATACTAAACAGAGTGTAAAAACAAAAAGCCGGAGTTCTGAACTATATACAGTGTTCCTGCTGAAATTAAACCTTAAAACTAAACCTATGAGAAAACTTTTAACTTTTATTGCTGCTATCTTACTCACCGGCAGTCTGTTTGCAGGAGGTCTGGTTACAAATACCAACCAGAGTGCTGCATGGGTTCGGCTGCCATCACGGAATGCATCTGTGAATATTGATGCTGCATATTATAATCCGGCAGGATTGATGAAACTCGCGAACGGCTTGCATGTATCTGTCTCCAACCAGTCAATTTTCCAGACACGGACGATAAAGAACTGGTATGAAGGACCGGGAAATGCTTATGGACTCAACGATAATATTTATGACGGTACTGTTACTGCCATTGTATTCCCCGACATTTATGCAGTTTATAAACTTGACAAGCTGGCATTCTCGCTTGGATTTTCTCCCGTTGGCGGAGGTGGAGGAGCAGAGTATTTAAAAGGTCTACCTTCATTTGAAATGAGTCCTTCTGATCTTGTGCCATTACTTAAGGCCCAGGGAGCATCTGCTTACAGGCTTGATGCCTACTTCAAAGGCAGTTCAACATTTCTTGGACTTCAGGGCGCAGTTTCTTACAAAGTTAACGAATGGCTGTCAGTGGCAGCCGGACTGCGTTACGTAACTGCAAAGAATACTTATGAAGGACATCTTACTGACATCGAAGTGCTTATGCCTGGTGACATCTGGACGAGGGCTGATGCCATTATGACTTCTGCTGCCGGGTCATACAATACTGCAGCCGCAGGTTCTTCTGCTCTTGTAGCAGGTGGAGCCGGCGCATTAACATATGCACAGGCCCAGGGCGCTGGTATCATTACAGCTACCCAGAGAGCCCAGTTTGAGGGAGCACTCGTGGCAGCAGGCTATCCTGCATCAACGATTATTTCAACGTCAGATCTTGTTTACAAGGGAACAGCTCAGAAATATACCCAGAACTCACAACTTCTTGCTGATCAGACAGCCGATGCAACACAGAGCGGTTCGGGAGTAACTCCAATATTCAGCGTGAATATCTCTCCATCGGAGAATCTCAACATTGCCGTTAAATATGAAATGGCTACAAAACTTGATCTTGAAAATGATACCCCTGATGATTTCCTTATCGGATTCCAGGCTGATGGTACTGAGATCACAATGTTCCCAAATGGAGCAATGAACAGGAACGATATGCCGGCTATGCTTGCTGTTGGCCTCGATTATAATGTGTCCTCAGCAATCAAGCTTTCGTTCGGTTCAAACTACTTCTTTGACAAGGCAGCTGACTATGGTCATAAGGTTGATCATGACATCAACTCGTCAACTCCTTCCATTCCTATCGCAAACAGTGAGATAATTGAAAACAACGGCTTCTCACTTCAGGCAGGTATTGAGGGAAAAGTTAATGAGAAACTTCTTTTAAGCTGTGGTTATGTATGGGCTAACAAAGGCGTAAACGAGAAATATCAGAGCGACCTAACCTACGGTCTGGGTACTCAGACAGTCGGATTTGGCGGTGCATACAACTTCTCTGAAAAGATCCAGCTTAACCTTGGTTTCGGTTATACATACTACAAGAGCGATGAGAAATATATAAACCATACACTTGGCACATCTCTCTATAAGCCTCTTGAATCCTACAGTAAAAACACAATGATGGTTGGGATCGGACTTGATTTCAGCTTCTAGAATAAGATATTACTGCATATGGAAGAGGGGCCCGAAAGGCCCCTTTTTCGTTTCAGTACTTTATACCCAGGTCGTTCAGGTACTTCAGGTACTGGTTGACCCGGGGAGCACCTGAAGCCGCCAGTCTCCTGTACCATACACCGGCTCCGACCTTGTCGGAATTCTCCAGTGATGCATTTATTATATTTATGTAGAGCAATCCCTCTATCCCCTGATTCTGGCTATCTATAGGATCAAGAATATTCCTGAAAAGGGTGATATTGTCAGCAGCTTTGTTCGCCGATGCAGCAAGAAATGCAGCATCAAGTCTCCTGTTCAGCTCACTGTCGAGGGTAACTCCATAGAACCAGAAACAGTTGCTTTCACACTCCTCAACTATATCAATCCAGGCCGCTCCGGCTTTAAGAGGAGGAAATTCAAGCGAAAAGTTAAGCTTCTCTCCTATCCCTCTGAAAATGTAAGAATCGGGACATACAGGAATGCCTGTGGTTTTTTTAAGCTTCAACCTTTTTCCGTCGGGATCAATAATATAAATATTTTTGTCGGCGCAGAAAGTCCCTCCCGTTATCCTGTTCTCCACTGACAGCGAAACAAGTGTCATATCGGTTTTCAGTTCAATACTGACTATTTCAAGTGTCTCATGGCTCTTTAGTGACTGGTTTGGCCTGAGTACAGTCTGCGCACTAAGTTGTGCTGAAATGAGTGCGGAAAATAAAAATAAGACTCCGGTTTTTGCTCTTTTCATAAAACCCTGTTAATCTGCGAAAGGTACAAATAATAAAGAAACCTGCCATTCTGCTTTGACAACAAACCAGACTGTTGCAAAATGATTACAATCCGATCCAGACTGTAATAATGCTGTAACCTTTTATTAATCGCTGCTTAACAGGTCCGTAACATAATCATCTGACTTTTGTACCGGCAAACAATTACACTTTTACAACTAAACTAAAGGCTGATATGAATTATTTGAAAATCAAAGAAGTAACTACAATTTTAATCTTAATGATTATGACCTCAATTGCCGGTTTTGCACAAACAGGCACAATTGAGGGAGTAGCAAAAGACAAGAAAACAGGAGAAACCTTACCAGGAGTTATGGTAATAATTGAAGGAACCACCTCAGGAACATCTTCTGATATCAACGGACAATTCACAATCGCGAATGTCAAACCCGGCAAATACAAAATTAAGGCCTCCTACATCTCATACAGTACAATCTTTCTGGAAAATATTGATGTAACAGCAGGCAAGGCATCTAAAATCAATATTGACCTCTCGGAAAGCTCAGTCGAACTCGGAGAGGTGAAGGTTGTAGCACAAAAAAAGACCAATACCGAAGTTGCAATGATCAATACCACAAGGATGAGCCCGGTGGTATCAATTGCCATATCAGGTCAACAAATACTTCGTTCGCAGGACAGAGATGCATCTGAAGTAATAAAACGTCTTCCGGGAACCACTATAATCGACGACAGGTTTATTGTAGTACGCGGATTATCGCAGAGATATAATGCAGTATGGCTGAATAATACTGCTACTCCCAGTTCTGAAGCAGATGCAAAAGCTTTCTCTTTCGATGTTATTCCTGCTTCAATGATCGAGAATATGATCATTGTAAAATCTCCTTCCCCTGAACTTCCAGCCGATTTTTCAGGAGGATTTGTTAAAATAACAACTATCAACCTGCCTGAAAAGAATTCCTTCTTTGCATCATATGGAACAGCGATAAGCCAGGGAACTACCTTTGAAAGTTTTGGTAAATACCAGCCCGGAAAAACAGATTGGCTCGGATTCGATAACTCTTACCGGGCTCTTCCTGAAGGGATGCCTGATCATCTCAATGACTATGAGTCCGCCACAAATCCTGAAATCAGGAACAGGGTTACAGAGCTTGGTCAGGAGTTAAATAAAACCTGGACTCCCGCAGGCGGAACAGCCATAGCTGACCAGAGACTTTCACTTGGGTTCAATAAAAGGTTTAAAGCCGGATCACAGGCTTTTGGAAATATCACAGCAGTTACATACAGCAACACCAATAATCATGATGAGATAATAAACAACAACTATTCAATCTACAATTATAAAGACAATAAATCCTCATATAACGACGAATTCGTTGATAATCAGTATACAAACAACGTCAAGATGGGGCTGATGCATAACTGGACATGGTATCCGGCATCTGGACAGAAAATTGAGTTCCGCAACCTCTTCAACCAGATTGGCATCAACCGTTCCACTGAAAGAGATGGAAGGGAATGGTACAACAATGGCCGCTATATAAGGGCCAACGAGCTCAGATATATGAACAGGTCGATTTATTCGGGCCAGCTTGCAGGTGAACATCTATTTAAAGATGAAGCCACAAAGATTGACTGGGTAGCCGGATATTCATTCTCAAACAAAAAAGAGCCTGATATCAAAAGATACAGGTATATAAGGAATGACCCTGATACTACATCATATATTTTATTGTTCGCTGACAACCCTGATTTATCATCACAATCGCAGATGTGGCTTAATCTGCGCGAGGATATTTTTTCGACTTCAGTCAATTTTACAAGGCAGCTTAATATTTCGGGTTTTTCCCCGGAGTTAAGGGCAGGTCTTTACTTTGAGGACAAAATGAGAGAATTCGGAGCCAGAAACTATGGATATGCAAAGGGAAGCAGTGCATCGGTTTTCGGTGAGACCGACCTGCCGGTAAATGAGATCTTCACAGACGAAAACATCAACCTCGACAGATGGCATTAAACTCATGGAGATAACCTCCCTTTCTGACTCATACAATGCAGCAAACCAACAATTTGCAGCCTATATAGCTGCTAAATTACCCCTCTCTTCAAAAATAAGCCTGTATACCGGTTTAAGAGCAGAAAAAAACATTCAGAGCCTCGACAGTTACAAGCAGGGAACAACTACTCCTGTTAATGTAAAACGTGATTCCCTGAACTTATTCCCTTCAGCAAACCTTGCTATAACCATTAACGAAAAGAATATGTTAAGGGCAGCGTACGGCGTATCGGTTAACAGGCCGGAATTCAGGGAGATGGCTCCTTTCTATTTTGTTGATTTTGATCTGAATGCAGGGATCTATGGAAATCCGTCGATACAACAATCATATATTCAGAACATAGATCTGAGATTTGAACATTACCCTTCTCCAAATGAGATTTTTAATATAGGACTGTTCTATAAGCATTTCAGAAATCCAATTGAAATGGTAATTATGGGAAACAGCCCTACACAGTATTCATTTGAAAATGTGATCTCAGCCTATAGTTATGGTATTGAGGCTGATATAAGAAAATCTCTTGGATTCATTTCGGGTGCTGAAAACTTCTCGGTAATCGTCAATGCAGCATTAATCAAGAGCCAGGTCCAGTTCAGCGAGGGCCAGCTTCAGCGCGACAGAGCTTTGCAGGGACAGTCTCCGTATATGATAAATGCAGGGCTGTTTTACTATAACGATAATAATGGGCTGATGATGACACTAATGTATAATATTATCGGAAAAAGGATAGTTGCTGTTGGAAGACCTGCTCCAAACTACTGGGAAGATATCCCGGATATCTACGAAATGCCAAGGAATGTGCTTGACCTTGCAGTGAGTAAAAAAATCAATAATAATATTGAAATCAAACTGGGAATCAAAGATATTCTGAATGAAAGAGTGAGAATGACACAAACAATAAATACAACAGTAGATATGAAAGATATAACAGGCGGAACTGAAAGCAATATGAAACAATTTTATAATGAGCAGGTTACAAAATCATTCCAGCCCGGAAGATACTTTACGGCAGGTATCACATATAAATTTTAAAAGATCCCGGACAGTATTTACATGGACAGTAAAAACCGGGACAATAAAAACAAGGACAGTAAAAACAAGGACAGTAAAAACAATTAATCAAAACAATTAAAACCATGAAAAGAATTTTTTACAGATCAAGAATGATGGCCGGACTGATAGCCGGACTTATCTTGCTTGCAGCATCCTGCAAGAAAGATGATATTATAGTCACAGCCATCGATTTAGACAAGACAGATGTTACAGTTCAGATCGGGGCCAGTGAGAGCCTCACTGCATTCTTAACACCGGCTGATGCAAGCAATCAGAATGTTACATGGAGATCGTCCAGCGCTGCGGTTGCAACAGTAGCCGATGGGGTTGTAACAGGTGTTTCATTAGGAACCGCGACTATTACAGCCATATCACAATCGGACACTACTATTAAGGCAACCTGTACAGTTCTTGTTACTCCATCCACTGGGCAGGTTATTACTGTGTCTGGTGATATTACAAGCAATACTAAATGGTATGCAGCTGCAAAATATATGCTTTCAGGATTTGTCTATGTAAAGAACAATGCAACCCTCACGATAGAACCAGGAACAATAATCAAGGGAGTATCGGGCACAAAAGCTACTCTTGTAATTGAGAAAGGCTCAAAAATAATGGCACAGGGAACTGCAGCCAAACCAATTGTATTCACCTCAGACAAACCCAAAGGGCAACGTGCCATACGGCGACTGGGGCGGACTTGTTATCTGCGGAAACGGTCTCACAAATAAACGTGACGGTGGTATTACCGGCAACGGTATTGCTGAAGGAGGTATAGGATCAACATATGGAGGAACAATCAGCAAATGACAATTCAGGCATGCTACAGTATGTAAGGATAGAATTCCCCGGAATTCCACTTACAGCAACAGCAAACAGTGAGATCAACGGTCTTACTCTTTATGCAGTAGGTTCAGGCACGACTATTGATCATATCCAGGTATCATATTCCGGGGATGATTCATTTGAATGGTTTGGTGGAAGTGTTAACGCAAAATACCTGGTTGCTCACAGGGGCTGGGACGATGACTGGGATACAGATAACGGATTCACCGGAAAAATACAGTTTTTTGTCAGCCTGCGTGACCCTGCAGTAGCCGATCAGTCTCAGTCGAACGGCTTTGAATCAGATAATGATTCAGACGGTTCAACAACCACACCTGTAACTGCTCCTTTTTTCGTTAATGGAAGTGTATTCGGTCCGCTGGCTACAGCTTCAACCACAGCCAATTCGCTATACCGTCATGCAATGCAGCTCCGCCGCGGCACACGCACATCAATTTATAATACAGTGTTTGCAGGATGGCCCTATGGACTATTTATCGATGGAGCAAAAGGTGATTCCCCGGCACAGGCAACAAACAATGTTTTGCAGATTGAGAAGTCTGTAATGGCTGGAATGACAAGCAACTATGTTTTAACATCACTGGCAACAACAGAAGCATGGTATCTCGACGCCTCAAGGGGAAATGAAACAAAGGCAACAAACGACCTGCTGATGATAACAAGTCCGTTTAACCTTACAGCTCCAAATTTTCTGCCAACAGCCGGGTCTCCATTGCTTACCGGTGCGTCTTTCACAAACACAAGATTAACAGACTCATTCTTCACAGTTGTGACCTACAGAGGGTGCATTCGGCACAACAGACTGGACATCAGGCTGGTGCAATTTTGACCCACAAAATACTGACTATTAACAGCCATTTTAGTGAAGTATGATTCTCAGTAATCGTAATTAGCTTGAGTGCGATTGTTTGCCCCGGAGGCTGATCGAAAGGTCAGCCTCTTTTTGAATACTCACCTTATTATCTTATATTTAACCTGTCGTTTATAATATATTCACCATGGACCTGAAGGGTAAAAAAATTCTGATTGTTGATGATGAGGAGGATTTATGCGAAATTCTTCAGTACAATCTCAGCAACGAAGGCTATAAAACCGACATTGCTCATTCATCAGAAGAGGCTTTAAAGAAGCCTCTCAACACTTATGACCTTCTTATGCTTGATGTGATGATGGGCCCGATGTCGGGTTTCAAGCTGGCTGACAAACTCAGAAAAGAGCTGGACATCAACGTTCCTGTGATATTTCTTACTGCCAAGGATACGGAGAATGATATACTTACAGGCTTCAGCCTCGGGGCTGACGATTATATTACCAAACCATTCTCTGTTAATGAATTAACAGCAAGAGTAAAGGCAGTTCTGAAAAGAACCAATGCAAGTAAACCCAAACAGCAGGCTGTCTCGAAATTTGGAGATATTGAGCTCGATAACACCAGGAAAAGACTGATAATAAGTGAAGATAAGATAGAACTGACTAAAAAAGAGTATGAGATAATTAAACTTCTGCTTGAGAATCAGAGCAAGGTATTTTCGAGAGAGGATATCCTTCAGAGGGTCTGGGGAGGAGATGTCATAGTTACCGAACGGACTGTTGATGTAAATATTACAAGGCTGAGAGCAAAGCTGGGGAAACATGGACAGAATCTGAAAAATAAAACCGGGTACGGTTACTATTTTGAATCCTGAAATAATAATCAGTCAAGGCTTATGTTCCGTAATACATTCCGAAACAGACTCTTCCTCTACTATTCAGCCATATTTCTGATATTCACAATTGTCATACTGACATATCTTTACAGGAGAGAGAAGGATTACAGAACCGGAACCCTTAATGATGAACTCTATAATATCACAAGGATCACTGAAAACTATATACAGCACAATCACGTCTTTGAAAATGGCAATTTCAGTATCCTCGATTCACTTGTAATACTCCTGCCTCATCCTAATCTGCGTCTTTCAGTTATAGCCAGCGATGGCAGAGTGATTTACGACAGCTTTGTCCGTGAATGGAAGTCGATGGAAAACCACAGTAGCAGGCCCGAAATTGAAGAATCGCGAAAATCTGACTTTGGAACTACAATCAGAAATTCAGGAACCACCGGCCAGGATTATTACTATTATGCAAAGTATTTCGGCAGATACTTCATAAGAGCTGCATTGGTATATGATCTCAGTACTGAACACTTTCTTGCTGCAAGGAAGTTTTTTCTCATTGTTTTGCTGGCAGCTTTCATCGGGATCTGGTCGGTAATGCTGATAATCACAAGCAGGTTCAGCGAGTCGATATTAAAGCTTACGGGAGTTTGCACTCCGTGTCAGCAGGAATGAATCATTTGATTTCGATTCAAAATTTCCGAAAAATGAGATAGGCATGATAGGCGAAGAGATCCTCGATATCTATAACAACCTCCTTAAAACAAAAAATGACCTGGCAAATGAGAAGGAGAAATTGTTCAGTCATCTGAACGCACTGGATGAAGGAGTTGCATTTTTTTCAGGAGAGAAGAAAAAGATACTTAGCAATGACCATTTTATCCAGATGATGAATATGATATCGGGCGATCTCAAAATATTCTCATCTAATTTTTTTGAAATTCCGGAATTCAGTGAAATAAGCGATTTTGTTGAAAAATATTCTACCGTTGAGATTAATGGTCCCGATCTTCCGAAGACAGAATACCAGATATCAAAGGGAGGAAGGTTTTTCAGGGTGCAGTGTGTGATCTTCACCGACAAAAGCTTTGAGGTAATCCTCAGCGATGTTACCAAAATAGGCAAGAACAAGCTTATAAAGCAACAGATGACCTCGAATATTGCTCATGAACTTAAGACCCCTGTTTCCTCTGTAAAAGGTTATATAGAAACCCTTATAAACGATGAGGAAATAGACCGCAAAAAACAGAAATACTTTCTTGAAAAAGCGCTTGCCCAGACTGACCGGCTGACAGGACTGATTAACGATATTGTTGTTCTTAATAAGATAGAGGAAGCCGGTACTTCTTTTCAACCTGAGAAAGTAAAGATCCGAAAGATCATCCGCGATGTCAGGGATAACTTCAAATCGGCAATTGAGCTGAGACATATGAAGATAAACATAGATATAGAGGATAGTGTCGTTGTTACAGGCAATAAGTCGCTGGTTCTTTCAGTTTTCCAGAACCTTATGGAAAATGCCATTAACTACGCCGGTGAAAACACTACTGTCAGGGTACTTATTTATAATGAAGACAAAAAGCTTTATCATTTCTCTTTTTCAGACGATGGTGTGGGTATTCCGGGTGAACACATGGGCAGGGTCTTTGAAAGGTTCTACAGGATTGACTCAGGCCGGTCGAGGAAAACCGGAGGAACAGGTCTTGGGCTTGCCATAGTTAAAAATGCTATTCTATTGCACAAGGGAGAGATATCTGTCAGGAACAGAACGGGCGGCGGAACAGAATTCCTCTTTTCACTTCCAAAATAGTTTGCTATTTTTATTCCCATTAATCAGAAATCACTTTCATGGAACCAAAATGGCTCAAATGGGCCTCACAGCTTCAGTCGATTGCGCAGGCCGGATTAACATTTGGTGCTGACACTTATGACCTCGACAGGTATGAGAAAATAAGAACCATTGCCGTAGACATCGTTCACGAATACACAGATGTTGACAATAGCAAGATCCGTGACCTGTTTGCTTCGGAAACAGGTTACCAGACACCAAAGGTAGATATCAGGGCCTCAGTAATCGTCGACGACAGAATTTTGCTTGTCAGGGAAAAGATTGATGGTGCCTGGTCAATGCCGGGAGGATGGGCAGATGTTGACACTTCGGTAAGCGAATCAGCCGTAAGAGAGTGCTTTGAGGAGGCAGGGGCTGTTGTTAAACCAAAAAGAATTATTGCGATACAGGTCGCCGACAGGCACAATGTAGGCATAGTCCCCTATACAATTTATAAAATATTTGTTGAATGCGACCTTGTAGAAAAGAGCTTTGCTGAAAATACAGAAACACTTGAGGCAGATTTCTTTGATACAGAACATCTTCCTGAACTTTCACTTCCCAGAACCACAATTCCGCAAATCGAAATGTGCTTCAATGCAAAAAAAAGCGAGCTTCATGAACCGCTCTTTGACTAGAAAATAGTAATTTCATTTCAGCAATTAGAACTTACACAGAGGGCACAGAGAAAGACACAGAGTTCCACAGAGTTAAACTCCGTGTAACTCCGTTTTCACTCTGTGAAACTCCGTGTTAAAAATAATTAAAACAAATCAATTATGAAATCCATTTACAGAATTACTGCCCTTTTAGCTGTTTTAATGGTAATTTTTATTTCTCTTAACGGGCAGGTTAAGAGCCCTATACTATCAGGAAAGGAAAAAGCTTCACTATTCAACAAACAGATTGAGATGAGAAGCACTTCCGCCTTTAAGGATCTTAAGTGGCAGTATATAGGACCCACCAATATCAGTGGCCGTTGCACGGATGTTGAAGCTGTTTCCCCACGTGGTAAGAGTTATACTATCTGGGTCGGTTCAGCTACGGGAGGCGTATGGAAATCAGAAAATGAAGGAACCACTTTTGTACCTGTTTTTGATTCGCTGGCAACTGCCTCAATCGGAGATCTTGCCATTGATCCAAATAATCCTGATGTGGTATGGGTTGGAACAGGCGAAGCAAATATATTCAGAAGTTCAAATGCCGGGTGCGGTGTTTATAAAACAACCGATGGAGGAAAAACCTGGGTCAATACCGGTCTTGAAAACACCTTTACAATTGGCAGGATACGGGTTAATCCAAAAAATCCCGACATTGTATATGTTGCTGCAACAGGACATGAATGGACACCAAATGCTGACCGCGGTTTGTTTAAAACCACTGATGGCGGAAAGAGCTGGAGTAAAGTCCTGTATGTTGATGAAAATACAGGAGCCTCT
The DNA here is from genome assembly GCA_963765005.1 of uncultured Bacteroidales bacterium. Taxonomy (GTDB): domain Bacteria; phylum Bacteroidota; class Bacteroidia; order Bacteroidales; family VadinHA17; genus LD21. Next base: position 266,870 of record CAVXUP010000002.1, on the reverse strand, counting down.
GATGTTGTGCTTGATCCTGCGGACCCTGAAATTATTTATTGCTCAACCTGGGAAAGAATGCGCCTTAAATGGAACGATCCGAGAACCAATGAAAAAACCTTGAACAACGGCATCTGGAAATCGACCGATGGGGGCAGGAACTGGAAGAAGATTAATGAGGGTCTCCCGGCAGCCGGTATGAGAGGAAGGATAGGGATCGATATCGCAGCTGCAAATCCAAAAGTTCTCTATGCTTATGTCGATAATTATGAAATCGCCAGCAAGGCCAGGGAGGGGGAGCTCGATTCGTATGGCAGGCAGAGAAGGGATATAATTAAAGGTGCTGCAATTTACCGTACTGATAATTCAGGTACATCCTGGGCCCAGGTAAGCGGACTTACCGCAGAACAGAAGACATTTATGGAAAGGCATTCAGCAACCTATGGATGGGTATTCGGACAGATCAGGGTTGATCCCAGCGACGAAAATACAATCTATACAATGGGCATTCAATTAAACCAGTCGACCGATGGCGGAAAAACATTTAAATCGCTGAGGGGAATGCATGTCGATCACCATGGGCTGTGGATCGATCCTGCCAATTCAAATTATCTCCTTAATGTTCAGGACGGAGGCTTGGCTATTTCGTACGACAAAGGTAAAAACTGGAAGATCCCGATCGAAGAGCTTCCTCTGGCACAGTTCTACAATATTGCTTATGACTACAGCACTCCGTTCAGAGTGTTCGGCTCAATTCAGGATCATCACAGCTGGTATGGAGTGGTCGATCTCTCCAGAGGACGCGACAGAGTCGGACCGGTAGAATTCATTAATACTCTTGGAGCAGAGGGAAGCACACATGCAATTAATCCAAACGACAATAATACTATCTACTCCAGTACATTTTATGGTGCGCTTTCAAGAGCCGAACTCGATAAATATCCTGAAAGCACAAAGGATCTTCTTCCTAACAGGCTTCCGGGAGAAGAGCCTCTCAGAGGAGAATGGGTTGCTCCTTCAATAATCTCAACACATAACGATAACATTATCTACCATGGTATGCAGTATGTAATGATGTCGCGCGACAAAGGAGATACATGGGAATTCATCAGCCCTGACCTTTCATACAACAATCCTGAGAAACGAGGCGACATTAACTACCAGACAATATCCGTTCTTGATGAATCTCCACTGAGGTTCGGACTCCTCTATGCTGGTACTGATGACGGAAGAGTATGGAGAACAAAGGACGGCGGAAAAAACTGGACCGAGATCAGGAATGGAGCTGTGCCGCAGAAATTTGTATCGCGTATTGTTGCTTCACGGTATGAGCTGGGAACTGTTTATATGACACAAACCGGAAGAAGAGATGATGATTTCCAGGTATATATGTGGAAATCGACCGATTTCGGCACAACATGGAAGGATATTTCGGGAAACATACCTGTCGGGCCGGTTAATGTTATAAGAGAAGACCCTGTTAACAAGGATATCCTCTATGCAGGCACAGACGGTGGTGTTTTCGTCAGCAAGGACGGGGGAACCAGATGGGAAACTTTAGGAAAACTGCAGTTCTCCTATGTACATGACCTTGCAATTCATCCGCGCGATAATATGATTATCATAGCGACTCATGGAAGAGGAATGTGGGTGCTCGATGCAAATCCTGTCAATGAAAAGGATAAGAGGAGGGGATCGAGATACAGTCAAGAGCCAGTAGAATAATACTATGCTGGCGATGATCCGCCAGCGACCATTATCTTACCGCACTCTTCAAGGCTCTTACTGAGCAGGTCGGGAATTTTATCTCATTCAGAATAGCGGGATTGACAATCTCAAGGCACTCGGAAGGATCGCAGCACATCAGGCAACTGCGTTTCAATGACCTGAATGACTTTAGTATAACATCAGTCGATAAAAACCCTTTTTTAACTGGTTCGTTTCTCATCAGCCCTGTGCTGAGGTATTTCTTGTTGTCATCAGAGAATACCGTAACTACTTTTGCATCAGGGCCCAGTTCCTCGAGTTTCATGAGCGCTCCGAGGAAATTGGCTCCTGAAGAGATACCTACAGCAATACCAAGTTCGCCGGCAAGCTTTTGTGCCATTATAATAGAATCACCGTCATCTACTGCAACAACCTCATCGAGTTGATCAAGCTTTACAATATCAGGAATGAACTCATCGGAGATCCCCTGGATCCTGTGGGCCCCTACCTTGTATCCGGTACTCATTGTTGGTGAATTTGAGGGTTCGAGGGGATATAGTTTTATCGAGGGATTCTGTTCTTTAAGAAAACGGCCGGTTCCCATAATTGTCCCTCCGGTACCGACTCCGGCAAGAAAGGCATCCGGGATCATGTTATGAAATCTCAGCTGCCACCATATCTCGGGTCCGGTTGTTGTATAATGAGCAAGCAAATTATCATTGTTCTCAAACTGCCTCGGAAGAAAAGTCCTTTCATCCAGTGCAGCCATCTCCTGTGTCCGTTTGATGCTTCCAAGGAAACCACCTTCTTCCTTGCTCACAAGAATTACATCAGCACCAAGGCTTCGGATCAGATTTTTTCGTTCATCACTCATCCAGTCGGGCATAAAGATAGTTACCGGATGTCCTAATGCCCGGCTGATTGCCGAAAACGCTATGCCTGTATTTCCGCTTGTGGCTTCAATAACCCTGTAACCAGGCATTATCGTCCCCCTCGAATAAGCCTCTCTCATTATGTACAGCGCCATCCTGTCCTTTATGCTTCCGGTCATGTTCAGATGTTCTGCCTTAGCATAAAGCGTTCGGGGTTTTCCCCTGTAAAGGAATTCGATTTCAAGCAGCGGGGTATTGCCAATCAGACTCGAAAGGCCATGAATACTCTTGCTGATGCCTGTGTCATTGAATTTATTAATAGTCATATGAATTGTACAGATGATTAATTACTCAGATATATCAGTTTATCACCACGACTGGATACATGCCCGACAATTCCAGAATCAGGGAGTCCGTTCTCAAGCAAATCGCCCAGCACACTATCCGCCTTCACTTCCGGCACACTCATCAGAAGACCTCCTGATGTCTGCGCATCAAATGCCAGCATCTTCAGGTTATAATCAAGGTCCTGAGAAACAGAAATATCATTCTCGGCATATTCGAGATTGCGGAATGAAGCGCCCGGAATACAACCTTCATCAGTTATGCTGTATGCGTTACCGATTAGCCGGACCTGCTTCATATTGATATTAAGGGAAACATTGCTGGCTTTTGCCATTTTCAGGCCATGACCGGCAAGTCCGAATCCTGTAATGTCAGTAGCGCCTCTCACATTGTGCTTTCTCATCACTTCCGCTCCTGACCGGTTCAGGATCTTCATCTGCTTTAAAGCCTCATCGACATCTTTCTTCGAAGCCATACTTAATCTTTGTCCGGCCATTATAACTCCTGTACCCAGGGGTTTGGTGAGTATAAGCAAATCTCCGGGTCGTGCACCTGAATTTGTGATTATCTTTTCCGGATGAACATAACCTATAACTGCCAGTCCGTATTTCGGACCAGGATCATCAATAGTGTGTCCTCCGATTATCCTCACTCCGGCTTCTGAGGCCTTGTCAAAACCTCCTTTCAGTATCGCGGCATAAGCCTCCATTGGCAGTTTTGCTGCCGGGAACATCATGATATTAAGTGCAAGAACGGGATCGCCACCCATTGCATAAACATCGCTGATTGAATTGGCAGCGGCAATCTGACCGAATTCATACGGATCACTGCAAACCGGAGGAAAAAAATCAGTAGTAAAGACAAGGGCCAGTTCATCATTAATCCTGTAAACACCTGCATCATCGTGCGTATCTATGTCAACAAGGATATTCGGATCGGATGGAAGAGGCAGGAACTTCAGGATCTCTTCAAGCACTTTTGGTGAAATCTTTGCCGAGCACCCTCCATACTCAACAAATTGAAGCAGGTCAACCTTCATAACTAATATCAGGGTTTAACAACATTCCCGGCAGCTGCCATCAATGCTGCAATAACAAACATATTGCTGAGAGTACCCTCAGTAACCAGAGTCTCCAGAGAATAGTGGTTGACGCAGGTGGCGCAAAAGAGCAATTCAACACCCATTTTCTCAAGGTCCTGCAGATCGCCGATTACCGGGGAATCCCTCACTCCCAGTTTAACCCCGTTATTGTAAAAAACGATCTTGTCAGGCAGTTTGTCAAGGTCTTTTAATGCCTTTATGAAATTCACCATAAGCAATCTGCCGAGCTCATCATCACCCTCGCCCATTTTGTCGGATGAGATTGCAACCACAAAATCACCCCGTTCGAAATGAGCAATCTCCGGAGCACAGTAGTCCTCAGCATCCGGCTTTATAAGTTCTCCATCGGATTTTGTAACAGTCATTTTCCAGACTCCATCCTGCTCAATAGCTTTAAAACCTGTATTGTTATCCTTAAGAAAGCGGCTTACATTATTGAAAGAAATCTTATTATCGATCAGCAGTATGAATGATCCTCCCGCAGGAGTTTCCTTCAAAGCTCTTTTTGTTGCAATAAGCGGTGCCGGACAGAGCTGGCCCTTAGTATCTACTATTCTCATTTTTTCTGATAAAAAATATCTGTAAAAATACTAAAGATAAATTTGAAAATTTGAAAATTTGAAGATTTGAAAATATATACCTTTGGAACTCAAATTAAACAATATGAAAAAATCCGGAATCGCATCAATTGTTGCAATAGCCCTCATTGCCTCCCAGACATTATTTGCTCAGAAAAGTATTGACAAGAGATCTGTAACAGGGTCCTGGATGGGAAAGATCGCTGCCGGTGCTGTTGAATTGAGGATCGTATTTAATCTGTCACTTGCAGAAAAAGACTCTCTTGTTGCCACACTCGACAGTCCTGATCAGGGCGCAAAGAATATAAAACTCGGATCTGTTACTCTTTCAGGTGAAAATATAAAGATTTCAGCAGGGGCGCTGCTGGCAGAATATAATGGCAGAATAACAAATGACACAACAATTGAAGGGACCTGGAAGCAGGCCGGAAATTCACTGCCTCTTAATCTTACTAAGCTCAGAAAAACATTTGAGGTAAAAAGGCCGCAGGAGCCTAAGCCACCCTTCCCTTATACTTCTGAGGATGTTACTTTTTTGAACGAAACGGGAGGAATAGAGCTTGCCGGTACATTAACAATTCCTGCCGGAGAAGGCCCGTTCCCTGCTGCTGTACTAATTACCGGGTCAGGAGCTCAGAACAGGAATGAGGAGTTAATGGGGCATAAGCCGTTTCTTGTAATTGCCGACTATCTGAGCAGAAATGGCATAGCCGTTCTGCGATATGACGACAGGGGAGTTGGCAAGTCAAAGGGCAATTATGCAACTGCAACCTCTGCTGACCTTGCCACTGACGCTGAGGCAGCATATAAATTTCTGAAACAAAACCTCAGGATTAACAGTAAAGCTATCGGACTTATAGGCCATAGCGAAGGAGGATTGATAGCTCCCATTTTAGCTTCCGGCAGCCCGGGAATTGCTTTCATTGTTTCGCTTGCCGGACCCGGTGTTTCCGGAGCAGAGATAATAGAAAGACAGGCTGCTGATATTGGGCGTCTTTCAGGTATCGATCAGAAGGAGATAGACGAATCGGCAGCAGTGAACAAAAAACTCTTCGGGATACTGAAGAATGAGCCTGATAATAATGTTGCTTCTGAAAAAATGATGGCTTATTATAAAGAGTTCCTTGAAAAAAAGGATATGAAACCTGAAGACAGGGAAAAATCTGTAAAGCAGCTGCAGGCCAGTCTCAGCCCTGCATCACTAACATGGATGAGGTATTTTGTCTCAACAGACCCGTCATTATTCTGGAATAAAGTAAAATGTCCTGTCCTTGCCCTTAATGGAGAGAAAGATCTTCAGGTTGCAGCAGATGTGAATCTGCAGGCGATAGAAAAAGCTCTCCTGAAGGGAGGAAATAAAAAATACAACACCGCTAAAATTCCCGGGCTGAATCACCTTTTTCAGCATTGCACGACAGGGCTTCCTGCGGAGTATGGGCAGATAGAAGAGACCTTTTCCCCTGAAGCACTTAAACTTATTTCTGACTGGATTTCGGGTTTATAGGAGTCTTTGCGAGTTTCTTCATTACCATTTGTCCGCGTGCTATAATCCCTGCGGATCCTTCTCCCTGAACCATATTGACTGTCGCTGAAAACTCATTGAGCAGTTCCGGGTAGATTAATACCAGATTGTAAATTATCTCCATTGCATAAGCTTTTACAGCAATAGCAGAAAATCCTGACTTCAAAGCATTAAAGCAATGGTCGGTGAGTACCCCGTGCTGTTTAACGCTCAGCCGGGCAATATCAGTCAGCGAAAGCATCCGGAGAAAAGAGCGCTGGACACTCTCATTATCAAGCTTATCGAGAGAATCAATTATACCCGGGAGATGAGGGTAGATCAATTCAGGATATTTATCACATACCTTTGTGAGAGTCCATGAGGCGCGGAAAGCAAGTTTTTTATCGGGAGAAAAGGAGTAAGCCAGAAGTTTTTTAAATATAGCCGGATTTTCAACTGCGGAAACAGCTACCCATTCAGCCTCTTTCATGCTCATCATGCTGTTCACAAGCGACTGAAGGCCTTCATCATCTGCAGCTGATTGTTCAGATTCTGAAACTGAATCAACTTCTGCGCTCCTTCCGGAAAGATCAGTGCCAAGATAGCTTTCTGCAACATATACGTCAGCCTCAGAAAAATCGATTAGTGGCAGCTGTTCTGCTGATACCCATCTGAAATCAACATGTTCTGAGAGAAACGGAAATTCATCAAGGGTATCGCAAATAAAGGGGATAAGCCTTATCTTCTTAAGTCCATAGTCATGAATTACCCCGGGAAGCCGGCCGCATATTACAATCTCCATCGAGAGCTCCTCCTTAATCTCCCTGAGAATACAGTCTTCCTCACTCTCTCCCTGATTTATTTTACCGCCGGGAAACTCCCATTTAAGGGGATGATCAGTAAATTCTCCCCGCTGGACAACAAGAACTTCATCATCCTCATTTCTGATTACTGCGCAGGTAACATCTATCATAGCACGATTCCCGGGTTAAAGATCTTCATAAAGTGGAATTGCCATCAAGTACTCATGCTTCATCGTCTGAAAGTCAAACCTGCAGGCAAAGTGAACAATGCCATTCGTCACTATCATATAAGGCAGTCTATACTTAAAATTATATGTTGCTATCTGATCAAAAACAGGTTCATTGAGCATAACCTCAGGTCTCTTGCACTCAATAATCATAACCGGCTCACCGTTTCTCCTGTGAACCAGGATGTCGACCCTTCTTCTGAGTTTATTTAGCCTGAAGTTAACCTCAATGCCAAGAAGCCCCGGAGGATACTTTCCCTCCCTGACGAGATACTGAATGAAATTCTGTCTTACCCACTCTTCAGGTGTCAGCTTAACAAACCTTCTCCTAATCTGATCGAGTATCATTTCATTGCCCTCAGTTCCTGAAATTTTGAATGAATATAGCGGCAGATTTAACTCTTTCAACTTAGTTTCGTATTTTTGACAACATAAATAACAACATAGGCACACAACACAAAGGAGAAATCAAAGTAATAACATTCCTTTACAAATATATTGAGATATCTTATACCTGAATTAATCAAATGAAGACCAAAGAAGAAATTGTTAACAACTGGTTGCCTCGCTATACAGGAAAATCGATCGATAGTTTTGGCAAATATTTCCTTCTGACAAACTATCTCTATTACGTAGAGCTTTTTGCAAAATGGAATAATGTCGCGGTTGAAGGGAAAGACAAGAATATGCCAAGCGCTACAGCTGACGGGATAACAATAATCAACTTCGGGATGGGAAGTCCGAATGCTGCCACGATAATGGATCTCCTCAGCGCGGTGAGCCCGAATGCAGTTCTTTTCCTTGGCAAATGCGGCGGATTGAAGAAAAAGAATACTCTCGGTGATCTCATTCTCCCGATAGCTGCCATCCGCAGCGATGGTACTTCAAATGATTATCTGCCTAACGAAGTGCCGGCTCTTCCTGCTTTTAAACTGCAGAGTGCCATATCTGCAACAATAACAAGGCTAAACAAGGAATACTGGACAGGAACTGTATATACGACAAACAGGAGGGTATGGGAGTATGACGACAGGTTTAAGAAATATCTTGTAAAAACCCGTGCGATGGCCATAGATATGGAAACTGCAACCATATTCACAGTCGGCTTTGCCAATGAAATTCCGACAGGGGCGCTGCTTCTTGTTTCGGACCAGCCAATGATATCAACCGGCATAAAAACAGAGGTAAGCGATGTTAAGGTAACCCAGGATTTTACCGAGATGCATCTTAAGATCGGAATTGAATCGCTGAGGGAGATAAAAGATAACGGTTTATCAGTTAAACATCTTAGATTCTGATATGGCAGCCACCTATGAAGAGATACTTGCAGATCTGAAGAACAGGATCTTCAGGCCGGTATATTTTCTGGCCGGAGAAGAGCCATATTATATCGATATGATTGTTGATTATATCGAAGATAAGGTGCTCGAGGAATCAGAGAAAGCATTTAACCAGATTGTTGTCTACGGTGATGATACAAATATCCAGGCTATTATGGATACTGCAAAACGGTTTCCAATGATGTCGTCTCATCAGGTCGTTATCGTAAAGGAAGCACAGTCGCTGAAAAAAATCGAAGAGCTGGCAGCATATGTTGAGAAACCGCTTAATTCAACAATACTCGTATTCAGTTATAAATACAAGACCCTCGACAAAAGGACAAAACTCGTAAAGCTTCTCGAAAGCCAGGCTGTATATTTTGAATCACAAAGACTTCGCGATTACCAGATCCCCGCCTGGATTGAAAGGTTTCTTATGAAAAAAGGGATCAAAATTGAACCCAGTGCAAGCGCTATGCTTACCGAATACCTTGGGACCGATCTTCATAAGATAGTAAATGAGCTTGATAAGCTGATAATAACTCTGCCCAAGGAGAAGCCTCTGATCACTACATCATTGATTGAGAAAAACATAGGAATAAGCAAGGAGTATAATAACTTTGAACTTCAGAAGGCAGTAGGTGAACGGAATATTCTGAAAGCCAATATGATAATCAGCTATTTCGCAAATAACCCCAAGGATAATCCCATTACGCTTACTCTTGCTTCTCTATTCGGATTCTTCAGTAAACTGCTCACATACCACTATCTGACTGATAAGTCGAAGAATAATATAGCAGCAGCTTTAAAAGTTAATCCGTTCTTTGTAAAGGATTATGAGACAGCCGCACAGAAATACAATATAAGCAGGGTTGTGGCTATAATTGCCCTTCTCAGAAACTATGACGTCCGTTCAAAAGGTTATGGTGACCCGGGTACCGAACCGGGTGATCTGATGAAGGAGATGGTCTATAAAATCCTGCACCTTTAGTTCATTTCAGGCGAATCAGGAAAATCGGCCCACATCCGGTATTTGTTCTTGAAACTACGAAGCACTCTTTTCCAGGTGTCATCTCCCCTGTTATTCATTACTATATCGGCGTTGACCTTTGCAATAACCCAGGAGTCTTCCTTTAATTCGCGCTCGAGCTGACCTTCGGACCATCCTGAATACCCAAGGAAAAACCTTATCTGCGAATGCTTTATTTTACGAAGCCTGATGAGCTCTCTGATAGTATCAATATCGCCTCCCCAGTAAATGTCTTCAGAAACATGGACACTCTGAGGGATCAGATTGCCAAGTTTATGAAGGTAATGCAAAGTATCCGGAGCAACCGGCCCTCCCATATTAATGTCATCGTCCCACCCGTCAAAACCAGTCACCGCAGAGCTCATTTTGAGATCAATCTTCTTATTGAGGATAAAGCCTACCGAACCCTGGGGTGTGTGATCTGTCAGAAAGACAATACTTCTGTTAAAGAATGTGTCAGGGAGAAAAGGCTCTGAGATTAAGATCTTTCCCTTTTCCGGAATCTTATCTTCCGGCAATATTGCAAACAGGTCAAGTTCCGGCTGCATGGAATGAAATTTAGAATAACTGATAATAATACAAAAATAGTTAAGTAAAACCTTATCTTCAATTAAATATTGTCATATTTTTGCCCCTATTGTTAAATATTATAATGCAAAAAAGTACACTTCGTATTATCGGGAATAAAGCCGTTCTCAACATCCGCGAGAGAATGTGTGAAACAGCTGAAGAGCTGCTTGCAAGCGACAAATTCAGGATGGTTCTTGACCATTGTCTTGCCAATCTGAAAACAAAAAATTCACCATTGCTCTGCATCTTCAGCAATTGTGAAGTCAGCGAAGAGTCTGTGGACGATCTGGTTCAAACCCTTACTTATATGGTCAAGTATGAGCGCAAGCTGATGCCCCATATTTTTAAGAAATCAGAAACTTTCCTGAGAGATCCCGACAGCCTTACTAATTTTGTCGAATACCTATATGATTACTGGCGTCATTTTGACCGGTTTATAATAAACGATTCCAAAGGGGACCGATTGGACAAAAGACCTTATCGCACTTTTAATGAGACCATCGAACAGCTTACTCACCTGGTTAGAAGTGTTTACAGGCATATCCAGGAAAACATAACAGGAAGCCACCCTAACGTGTACCGGCAAATACCTGCAGGAGCAGAGATGGCAGTTATTTCCCTGCCAAAAGATGTCCCGTATCCCGACGAAAAGTATAAAAAGCTCAACAGCATGCCTGTTATTCGCCAGATGCTTATTTATCCCCCGCTCGTTATACAACAGCCAATGAATAAGCGGACAGGAAATTTCAACCGGATTCAGCTCAATCCCATCGATCTCGTTGAATTAAACTCAAGTGAATGGCTCTGCTATCCGGCTAAAGTGGGTAAGCTTCTGATAATGGTCTACTTTCATCTTGAGTTTTTTGAGCTTGGTTTTTCAATGTGTAACCTTTTCCAGCTTGCTGATGACAAAGACCTTAAGGGGAAACCTGATGCCCTTTTCATTTATGGGGTACCGGGTAATGCGCTTGATGGACTGGCCAAGGATTCTACTGTCTTCTATGACGATGAGGAAAATGGAATATTTGTCGGGGCAATTCCTAACAGGCCGGAATTCGGATACTTCGGATATCTGAAGAAAATGATCCTTACCCTTCATAATTCTATAGTAATGAAGAATGGCAATATGCCTTTTCATGGCGCCATGGTTAAGATAATGCTACAGGGAAACAAGGAAGCAACAATACTGATGATGGGCGACACAGGAGCCGGCAAGTCGGAGACCCTTGAAGCCTTTCGCGTGCTGGCGGAGAAACAGATCAGGCAGCTTACAATCATTGCCGATGATATGGGTTCAATTGAGCTTGATGAAGAGGCTTGCCCTGTCGGATATGGAACTGAGATAGGAGCATTTCTCCGCCTCGACGACCTTCAGCCCGGATATGCATTCGGACATCTCGACAGGTCAATAATTATGAATCCGAGCCAGGTGAATGCAAGGATTGTTTTCCCGGTCACCAAATTTGATACGGTTGTTCTCGGACATAAGATCGATTATATCCTTTATGCCAATAATTATGAGGAGATCGATAACGAACATCCTGTAATAGAAAGATTCAGTTCAGCTGAATGGGCGCTTGATGTTTTCAGCGAAGGGGCGGTTATGAGCAAGGGGACAACTACCTCAAGCGGTCTCGTTCATTCATATTTTGCAAATATTTTCGGACCTCCCGAGTACAAAGACACTCATGATAAAATTGCTGCAAGGTTCTTTGAAGCATTCTTCAAACACAATGTATATGTAGGGCAGATGAGGACGAGGCTTGGCATTCCAGGTTATGAATCGAGCGGGCCTCGCGAGGCTGCTCTTGAATTGCTCAGGATCATCGGAATAGCAGAATAATCTAAAAGAGATAAGCGAAGTTTGTAACTTCGCTTTGGTAAAAACTTAGTCTAAGACTATACTTTATTTATGGCGAAGTCACAGACTTCGCCAAGCTTCTTATCCTATTAATATTTCCCGGGTATTGCCTCCTTCATCATTTCATATACAGCATCAAAGATATCTTCGGCGCTTGGTTTTGAGAAATAATCGCCATCAGTTGTATATGCCGGCCGATGCTCCTTTGCTGTAAGAGTCCTGGGCTGACTGTCGAGGAACTGCCAGCCTCCCTGCTTTTCAATAACCTCCTGCAGCATATAGGCTGTTGTTCCCCCTGGCACATCCTCATCAAGAAAGAGAATCCTGCTTGTCTTCCTGAGAGAAGCCAGAATCACCTTGTTTTTATCAAATGGCATAAGTGTCTGTACGTCTATTAGTTCTGCAGAAATGTCATGCAACGATAACTGGGTTACTGCTTCCATTGCCACCCTCACTGTTGAACCATAGGTAACAATAGTTATATCACTGCCCGTACTCATAATTTCAGGTATGCCGAGAGGGAACCTGAATTCACCTATATTGTCGGGCATCTTCTCTTTAAGCCTGTATCCGTTAAGAGGCTCAATAACAATAGCAGGATCATTACCTTCAAGCAGAGTATTGTAGAAACCTGCAGCCCTTGTCATATCCCGCGGAGCACAAACATATACTCCTCTTACTGAATTTATAAGCATGCTCATTGGTGAACCTGAGTGCCAGATCCCTTCAAGACGGTGACCCCGGGTGCTGATAATAAGGGGAGCCACCATTCGTCCTGCAGTCCTGTAATGTGTTGTTGCCAGATCGTCGCTCAGAAGCTGAAGTGCATACATGAGATAGTCGAGATACTGGATTTCGGCAATAGGCCGCATGCCCCTTAGAGCAAGGCCTATACCCTGTCCGAGTATTGTAGCCTCCCTGATTCCGGTATCAGTAATACGAAGTTCACCATACTTCTTCTGAAGCCCTTCGAGTGACTGGTTCACACCGCCTATCCCGCCGGTATCTTCACCAAATGTCACAAGAAGAGGGTATTTGGAGAAAAGCCTGTCGTAATTATCCTTAAGTATCTGACGTCCCGGCACCTCGGGAGAATTCGCAGAGTATACAGGTAGGACCGGCTTAACGTTAAGTACCGACGAGGCAGTTTCATTGTAAAGGAAAGTGTCATAGCTCATGGCTGCATCCTGATAGTTTCGTTTCAGCCAGCCATGCATTTCCTCTTTAAGGTTATCTGCTTTTCCACATGAGCCGCATACATTCCTCAGAATCTTCCGGGCTGTAACAAAATTATCCTTCCTGATAGGAGATACAACAGCTTTAAGTTCATCGGCTATGTTATCGACACTGCCTTCTTTAAGCTCATCACTGCATCTGCAGGTTCGGGAGTCGATTATCTTTACAAGAGCATCACGTTCAATCTTAATTGGCTCCTTAAAGAGATCCCATGCCTTTTTCCTGGCATCCCTGGCCTCTTCTTCGGCCTCTGCAGCCAGTTTGTCGAGCGCGGAAGGATCAGCCATTCCGGAGTTGATTATCCATTCCCTCAACTTTTTAACCGGATCAAACTCTTCCTCCCATTTAAGTCTTTCAATACTTTTATACCGCTCGTGCGAACCGGAAGTTGAATGTCCCTGGGGCTGAGTGACTTCATCGATATGAAAAAGAACCGGCACATGCTCATTTCTGCATAGTTCTATTCCCTCCTCATATAATTTTATGAGACCTGCATAGTCCCAACCTTTTCCTTTTAAGATCGCTAGTCCGGGCTTTCCCTCTTCTCTTTCAAAGCCCCTCAGAACGTCTGAAATACTGCCTTTTGTAGTCTGGTATTTCTTGGGAACAGAAATTCCATACCCATCGTCATAAACAGAGATTGCCATTGGTACCTGGAGAACACCAGCGGCGTTGATAGTTTCCCAGAAATGCCCTTCGGAGGTGCTTGCGTCACCGATTGAACCAAATGCAACTTCATTTCCTTTTATTGAGAGGGTTGTAAATTTATGCAGCTCTTTATTAGATCTGAAAAGTTTGGATGCATAAGCCAAACCTAACAGACGCGGCATCTGGCCGGCTGTAGGAGAAATGTCGGCTGATGAGTTTTTCTGTTTTGTGAGATCAAGCCACGATCCGTCGGAGTTAATATTAGGGAGAGAAAAATGGTTATTGAAGACTCTTCCGCCGCTCCCGGGATTAATCTCCCTGTCGGTATTGCCATACAGCTGATGAAAAAACTGTATCGGATCGTAATGTCCGATGGCCATCATCCAGGTCTGATCTCTGTAATAGCCCGATCTCCAGTCACCATCTCTGAATTGTTTGGCGAGAGCTATCTGAATTATCTCCTTCCCGTCTCCGAATATTCCGAATTTGGCTTTCCCTGTGAGCACTTCCTTACGGCCAAGAATACTGAGGCTCCTGCTTAAACAGGCTAACCTGAAATCTGCAAGAACACTTTCACTATTCATTTTACTTTCAGCACTATTTGATTTTTTTTCCATTTAATGTCATATATGCAATAAGAAATATAGAAATTAAACAAAGTTTCTTGCTGCTTGTTTAAATAAAGAGCGGAAATGATGTTTATCTTTGTCCATTAATCCTTTGATGGCTCATGCCGGTTGTTGATGTAAAGTTACATAATAATTAAGCAGTTAAATAAAATGTTTCTGAAACTACTCATATTAAGCACTATATTTCTTGCGATAGCTGCCCTTGGTTTTGGCATAAGAATGCTGATCAAAAAGCAGGGACGGTTCCCCGAGACTCATGTAAGCAGGAATCCTGCAATGAGGGCAAGGGGCATTACCTGTGCACAACAAACAGATACAGGCTGTCACTCTAGCGATGGTTTTCCTGGTTGTTCATGTTCTGGCTCAGTGATGAGATAAGAAGGTCGAGGTAATACAACAAAGGCTAAGCGAAGTTACAGACTTCGCCGAGCACAGGCTTTCAGGCTTACTCCCCTGTCTCTGAAATATGGTCTTTAAGACTATCCGAGATCCAGGTCCGGAAATTTCCGCTTTCGTCGGAATAGACAAAATACGCCCCGAACTGCGGATGTGAGTTAATGAAATCTCTTGACTTTTCTTTCCCCATGACCATGCATGCAGTTGCCACAGCATCGGCAGTTGCGCAGTCTCCTGCAATTATTGTTGCGCTTAATAGCGTGTTTTTTGCAGGATATCCTGTTTTCGGGTCAATAGTATGGGAATACTTTATCCCGTTTTCAACGTAGAATTTTCTGTAGTTTCCGGAAGTGGCCAGAGCCTTGTCACTAATCCTGATTATAGCCTGAAGAGCCTCTCCTGGTATCATGATTGTTATCTTCCGGCCTGTCAATTCCAATCCTCCACTCAGCCCCGGCCCTGGTTCCTTTACCTCTTACCTCTCCTCCGATTTCGATAAGATAATTATCGATCCCGAGGTCATCAAAGTGCCGGCACAGCACATCAACAGAATAACCCTGGGCTATTGCATTCAGATCGAGGTTAATTCCCGGTTTGGATTTTATTATTCTTCGGTTCTGAAGAGATACCTTGTCCATGCCGACCAGTTGCAGTAGACTGTCGCGCTTTGATTCAGTGAAGTTCTTTGTTTCTGCAGGACCAAAGCCCCATGCTTTTACAAGCGGACCGACAGTAATATCAAATGCTCCTGAAGTCATCTCATAGACCTTCTGTGATATTTTAAAAGCCTCTTCAAAGTAAGAGTCAATTATTACATCTTCATTCCGGTTAATCCTTGAGATAAGAGATGAATCCTTGTATAACGACAATGAGAGGTCAAAATCAGAGAGTATCTTTTCAACTTCGCTCTGAATTTCCGATGGAGAACTTCTCCTCTTCTTCTCATACACTATGCTGTAGGTAGTTCCCTGCGCAAAGCCTCTGAAGTTCTCAAAAAGAGGTTCTTTCTCCTTGCAGGCTGGAATAAGGAGAGCAAGAAAAAGCAGTACAACAGAAGCCCGTTTAATCATATCCCAAAATCATCGAATGCGATGTTTTCCTGGGGTACTCCCAGACTGTCAAGCATCCTGACAACAGCGTTATTCATCTGCGGGGGACCACAGAAATAATACTCTATATCCTCAGGAGCTTCATGTCCGCAGAGATAGTTTTCGAGCAGCACCCTGTGAATAAACCCCTTATAGCCAGTCCAGTTATCTTCGGGAAGAGCTTCGGACAATGCCAGGTTGAATTTAAAGTTTGGAAATTGTTTTTCGATAGCCCTGAATTCTTCCTCATAGAATACCTCCCGCAGAGATCTGGCGCCATACCAGTACGATACCTGGCGGCCTGTTTTAAGGGTATTGAAGAGATGGAAAATATGCGAACGCAAAGGGGCCATGCCTGCCCCTCCCCCGATATATATCATTTCGGCGTTTGTATTTTTAATATGAAACTCGCCGTATGGCCCTGAAATTACAACTTTATCTCCTGGTTTGCGTGAGAATATGTAAGTTGAGCATAGTCCGGGAGGAACATCCTTGAACAGTTTTTTTGCGTTATCCCAGGGCGGTGTTGCTATCCTGATATTAAGCTTTATCAGGTTCTTTTCTGCAGGATAGTTGGCCATTGAATAGGCCCTGAAAGTCTCCTCGCTATTCTTAATCTTCAGGTCCCACATTTTGTAATCATCCCAGTCGCCTTTGAACTGATCCTCAATAACGAAATCCCTGAAGGAGGCTTCATATTTCGGAACATCAATCTGGATGTACCCTCCCGGATCGAAATCGAGCTCTTCCCCTTCAGGAAGCTTAACAACAAACTCTTTGATAAATGTTGCAACGTTTTTATTTGACACCACTTCACATTCCCATTTTTTAATGCCCATAACCGATTCAGGGACTTTGATAGTAAGGTTCTCCCTTATCTTGACCTGGCAGCCAAGACGCCAGTGGTTATGCTGTTCCTTTCGTGTAAAGAATCCGGTTTCAGTAGGAAGTATCGAGCCCCCGCCTTCGGTTATCTGGCATTTGCACATTCCACAGGTTCCTCCGCCTCCGCATGCAGACGGCAGAAATATTTCATTTCCCGAAAGAGTGCTTAGCAGGTTTGATCCGGGATGGACAAGAATATCCCGGTCATTAATTTTAAGGATTACCTCTCCTTTCGGAGCAAGTTTGTCGCGCGCAAAAAGCAGCAGTGCTACCAGTGACAGAATAACTAACAAAAAAACAATGATACTGTATAAAATTGTCCCGCCTGTTGAAAGAGCTAATATCATGATACAAATATTTCAATTAGAGTTTAATGCCCATAAATCCCATAAATGCGATTGCCATCAGGCCGGTAACAATGAAAGTTATCCCCAGCCCCTTCAAAGGATCAGGTACGTTGCTGTAACGGATTTTCTCCCTGATGGCAGCTATCCCGACTATAGCCAGCAACCATCCTACGCCTGATCCCAATCCAAAGACAGTGGCTTCAACCAGTGTACCATATTCGCGTTCCTGCATGAAAAGAGATGCCCCCAGAATTGCACAGTTAACTGCTATAAGGGGAAGAAATATCCCGAGAGAATTATAAAGAGCAGGGCTGTATTTTTCAATTACCATCTCTACAAGCTGAACAATGGCAGCAATTAATGCAATAAATATCATGAAGGAGAGAAAACTCAGATCGACATCGGCAAATCCTTCACCAAGCCATGCAAGAGCTCCTTTTTTCAGAATATAATTTTCCATCAGGAAGTTCAGGGGCACTGTTATAAGAAGGACAAATATGACAGCCACACCCAGACCGAAGGAGGTCTTAACGGTCTTTGATACTGCCAGGTATGAACACATACCAAGGAAGAAGGCAAAGACCATATTGTCAACAAAAATTGACTTTACAAATAAGTTTAACAGGTTTTCCATAATCTATTCCTCTATTTTTTCTCTACAAGAGCCGGATTCTTGCTTCTCTGATACCATATAATAAGTCCTACAACAATAAGTGCCATTGGCGGCAATATCATCATCCCATTATTCTCATAACCAATAGAATAAATCCCCAGTTTCTGAAAAACAGGGTATCCGTATACAGTACCTGATCCCAGCAGTTCCCTGAAAAAAGCGACTATAATGAGTATTAGTCCGTAGCCTGCACCATTTCCGATTCCGTCGAGGAATGATGGCCATGGTTTATTGGCCATTGCAAAAGCTTCCAGACGTCCCATAAGTATACAGTTAGTAATTATAAGCCCGACAAAAACGGAAAGCTGCTTACTAACCTCAAATGAATAGGCTTTTAAAAACTGGTCGACCAGGATCACCATTGTGGCAATTACCACAAGCTGAACAATTATCCTGATCCTGTCAGGAATATATTTCCTCATTGCGGCAATCACCACATTAGATATTGCAACAACAATTGTTACCGATAATGCCATTACCAATGCCGGTTTAAGCTTGACTGTCACTGCCAGGGCTGAACAGATCCCAAGGACCTGAACAGTTATCGGGTTGTTTTTACCGAGAGGGGCAGAGAAGAGTGTAAAGTTCTTTGCCGAAAATAACGGCTCTTTTTCCTGTGTGCTCATATCCTAATTCTTGTTTTTTAATAGATAGTCCTGGTACTTATCGATACAATCCCAGAGCATTTTTTCAAGACCCTTGCTTGTAATTGTTCCGCCTGAAATGGCGTCAACATTATGAGGATCATCATCTTTTGCCCCACCCTTTAAAACACCAATAGATACAAATTTTTCCCCTTCAAATATCTTCTTCTCATTAAACATTCCTTCAAATGGTGTAGTATTAATCTCTGCTCCAAGCCCTGGCGTCTCTCCCTTGTGGTCGAATGTAACGCCATAAATTGTATTCATATCATTTTTGAGTGCTACATAACCATAAATTGGCCCCCAAAGTCCTTTCCCTTCAACAGGTATTATTATAACTGCTTCATCCTTATCATTGGAAGCTTTAAAGAGGGGAAGGTATTGCTGTTCGAGAGGCTTCTTCTGCTCATTCCTGAGTACTACGTTGAAAGCATCGATGCCATCAACAGTCTCACCCTTTGAATTCAGTACCAGGCTCTCTTTAATATGCTTATCATAGAGAGTCTCAGCAGTCGAATTGTCAGAAGCAACATGAATAGATTCGAGCATGCTCTTCTTTTTTTCAATCTCAAGATTTTTAAGCTGTCGGGGCTGAAGCAGTGTGGCTGCAAGAGAGAGAAGCGTCGCCACAACAATTACCATAACCGCTGAAAAAATGAATATATACCTGTTTGAAAATTCTTTCATATCTGTAAATTATTTTGTTGCCACTTTTACCCTCTTTAGCCTTCTGTTGATGCTCGATTGTATAACAAAATGGTCGATGAGCGGTGCGAAAACATTCATCAGCAGAATAGCCAGCATCACACCCTCCGGATATGCAGGGTTAAGGACCCTGATCAATATGGATAATACTCCGATCAGAAAACCATATATCCATTTCCCGGTTTCTGTCTGTGACCCTGACACAGGATCAGTAGCCATGAATACGGCCCCGAAAGCAAAGCCTCCCATTACAAAATGATAATAAGCAGGCAGTTCCATATAAGGATTAGCAGCTACTCCGTTCAAAAGAAGCCCCATACTTAATCCTCCGAGGAAAACGCTTAAGATTATCTTCCAGCTGCCTATTCCGGTAATAATCAGTATTAGGGCACCAATTAATATTGCCAGAGTAGATGTTTCTCCTATCGATCCGGGAATGGTTCCGATGAACATCTCCATAAATGAGGGGATCTTAGTTGTTTCCCCTGCAGCACATAAAGCCATTGGTGTTGCTCCTGAAAATCCGTCCACAATATTCTGACCCTTTGTAAGCCCTTCAATCCATACCTTATCTCCCGTCATCCAGCCGGGATAGCTGAAAAAGAGGAAAGCTCTTGCAAGAAGTGCCGGGTTAAAGATATTCATGCCTGTTCCACCAAAGACCTCTTTCCCAATGATGACAGCAAAAGCGGTAGATACTGCAACCATCCATAGAGGAACATCTATTGGCATTACAAGCGGAATCAAAAGCCCTGATACCAGAAAGCCTTCATTTATTTCATGACCTCTTATCTGTGCAGCAATAAATTCAATTCCAAGTCCTACGCCATAGCTTACGATTACAAGAGGAAGGATTTTCAGGAATCCGAACAGGAACATCTGAATAAGGCTTGCGTCAGCTCCAATCGATCTGAAATGCTGAAGACCGGTATTGTACGATCCGAAAAGAAATGCAGGAAGAAGCGCAATTATAACAACTGTCATCGTCCTTTTCAGATCAATGCTGTCGCGGATATGAGATCCTTTGAACGTCACCCTGTCAGAAACAAAAAGGAATGACTCAATTCCTTCAAATACGGAACGCAGTTTCGCAAACCTTCCCCCCGGTTCAAAATGGGGCTTGATCTTATCTATCTTTTTTCTAAGGGAATCCATTATCTATAGTTTCACTTGTTATTAATTCATTTCCTTTATCATCATATCCAAACCCTTCCGGACTATAGCCTGGATCTCGATTTTGGAAGGACATATATATTCGCAAAGGGCAAAATCCTCCTCCGCAACTTCATATATACCAAGGTTCTCCATCAGGTCAATATCTTCAGCAAGGATTGCCTTTAAAAGCTGCATCGGGTAAATATCCATCGGAACAACTCTTTCATACTGACCTGTCATCACAAAGGCACGTTCTCCTCCATGAAAATTGGTATCCAGTCTGTAATCTTTCCCGGGCATGAAACCCGAACTATAACTCCTTGAGAAACTAAACTTCTTCAGACCCGGCATCATCCATCCGAAGAATTCAAAATATTTTCCCTCAGGAATAACAGTCACCTGCGAATCATAATAACCAAGATACCCATCCGGTTCTATCCTGGTTCCTGTAAGAACATTTCCGCTTATAAATCTGAGATCTCCACTCTTTGTGTTATCCTTAACAACTCCGCTGACAGAAGCTCCTGAACGCATAACATGGTAGCCAGGATTAAGAATTTCTGATCCGGTAAGGGCAATAATCCTTTCGTGCCTGTATTTACCTTCTTCGAACAGGCTTCCGATTGCGATAACATCCTGAAGATTAACAAACCAGACAACTTCTCCCTTGTTAAGAGGATCGAGATGATGAATCTGAACACCCACATTGCCCGCAGGATGCGGCCCGGAAAAATATGATATTTCAACTCCGGTTGCCTTCTTCAGCTCTTCGGATGTCTCTCCCCTGCCGTTAAGTACCAGGTTCAGCTTTCCGTCGGTGAGCTTCTTCAAAACATTCAACCCGCCCTGAAAGAGTGCTGCCTTCGAGTTATCAATAATGTAATTATAGTCGGGGGCCAGAGGGGCAGTGTCAAAGCCGGAAATAAAAATTGCCTTTGGCGTATCCTTAGGATTGGCAACAACATGATATGGTCTCTGCCTGACAGCCGGCCAGAGCCCGGATGCAAGAAGCGACTCCTTTATTTTCTCCCTGGTGAGTTTTTCTGAAGATGTCTTTCCGAAATCGATAAATTCATCACCTTGCTTTTCGACGATTACTTCAAGCAACTTACGACGTTCTCCCCTGACAATTTCCTTAACAATTCCGCTGACAGGCGATGTGAACAATATTTCGGGGCGGACTTTGTCATGAAACAGAGGGCTACCGGCAAGGACCCTGTCCCCTGCCTTTACATTAAGTTTCGGAGTCAGGCCGGGAAAGTCAACAGGTTTGACAGCATAAAATGCGGCAGGAGACTCAGGATAAAGCGTTTTCTCCGCTTTCCCTTTCAACCTTATGTCAAGTCCCTTTTTAAGTTTTACTGATATAGACATTTGAATCAACAGTTTGAATTTCTACATGTACTGTTAATAAATTAACAATCGGATGCAAAATTATAAATAGATTGGCACAATCGGACAAATATGTTAATTATGATACAACAATTGCTAAATTTAATGGTTTATTTTATCCCGGGGTGATTTATAATATTTATAAGTAAGATTTTTAATGCGACTCCTTATAATCCTTTTTCTCTCTTTTCTTGTAACCAGTCTTAAGGGACAGCCCGACATTGGGAATTCACAGCTGTTCAACGACAGGGTTTTCAACGACAAGATCAAAACAGTTGTGATGTACAAGGAGGGGTGGAATCTCTCATATCCGATTATCAGGCTGAGAAGCAATGATAAGATTATTTTCGGCTTTGACCTTCTCGGTGATAATGCTGAAAACTATTATTATACCTTCATTCACTGCGACAAGGACTGGAAGAAATCGGATATCTTCCCGAATGATTACCTCGATGGATATCCCGAGAACATGATAGAGGATTATAAAAGGTCATTTAATACAACTACAGGATATTATCATTACAAATTATCTTTCCCGAACGACAAGGTAAAATTCAATAATTCAGGAAATTACATACTTTTTGTATATCCGGTTGACAAACCGAACGAACCGGTACTCACAAAAAGGTTCATAATTACAGAGGAAGCTGTTGCAATTAACATAAATGTGCACAGACCCCTGATGACAAAAGAGAATGACTCACATCAGCAGGTCGATTTTACTGTTAACTATGCCGGTATAACTTTTACTGACCCATACAGGAATGTGTTTGCAACAATCCTGCAGAACGGAAGATGGAGTAACGCAAAAACAAACCTTAAACACGATTTTTTCGGAACCAATGAACTTAAATACAATTCATTATCCGACAAGAATATTTTCAAGGGAGGCAATGAATTCAGGTATTTTGATATCAAGAGCATAAGATACCAGTCGGAATACGTAATGAAAATCGACTATGCCGCGCCATCCTATAATGTATTTCTGTTCCCTTCGGAGAACAGGGAATTCAAATCCTATTTCTACTGGCAGGATTTCAACGGTAAGTATTACGTGGCATTCCAGGAAGGAAGGGAACCCGACACTGATGCTGATTATGTAAATGTCTTTTTCACCCTTCCCTCCAGACAACCTTTGCAGAAGGGTAAGATGTATGTATCAGGCGCCCTGAACAACTGGGAATTCAACAGTAATAATGAGATGAGCTACAACAGTGAAAAAGGACAATATGAATGTACTATGCTTCTGAAACAGGGCTGGTACAATTATGAATATGTCCTGTATTCCAAAGATGACATGAGCGGTGTTGCCACGAGTTTCGAAGGAAGCCATTACGAGACTGAAAACGATTACATTGTACTCATATATTTCAGGAATCCCCGCGATCGCTACGACAGGATAGTCGGTTCAAAAATCGCCAATACTCTGAACAGGATGTCGAACTAGTGCTTATCGTGGGCATCAATGCCGTACTGCATAAATACAGTATGCTTAAGTGTCTTCAGAATTTCGGTCATATACTCGTCCACAGCCCTCACTGACCCAGGCAGGGTATAAATAAGCGACTTGCCAATGATCCCGGCCACTCCACGGCTTAACAGTGCATTGGGCTTTTCTGTACCATATTTTATCCTGATGAATTCCATGATCCCGGGAATCTCCTTTTTCAGAAGAGGAACCACTGTTTCAACTGTGATGTCGCGTGGTCCAATGCCTGTGCCTCCTGTGGTAATTATCAAATTATACCTGACAGAACTGCTCTGAAGGAGACCCCTGAGTTTCTCATCATCATCAGGGATAAGCACTGAGTCGATATTAAACTGCCAGTCAACTGACGGGAAAAATTCTGTCAGTCTTGCACTTATAGCCGGACCGCTCAGATCGCTGTACTCACCCCTGAAAGCCCTGTCGCTCAGAGTAATTATAAGGACCTCAAAGTTATCCGGTAAATTCATTGCTTGATTTTTTCTGTCAGCCTTATATTTTCGATTATCATACCCTTATCAACTGCCTTGCACATGTCATATACAGTAAGCAGGGCAATGCTTACTCCTGTAAGTGCTTCCATTTCAACCCCGGTCCTTCCCTCGCACCGGACTTCACTGAATGCCGAAACACCGTTATCATCGATTAATAGTTCAACCTTCACATTATCAAGTACAATATTATGGCAAAGAGGTATAAGAGCTGATGTTTGTTTAGCTGCGTTGATACCCGCAATCTGGGCTACAGTAAGAACATCTCCTTTCTTAAGCATATTTTCATTAACAAGCTTCAGTGTTCCGGCAGCAAGAATTATATGTCCCGAGGCCTTTGCTATCCTGGTCTGGATCTCCTTATCCCCTACATCAACCATTACGGCTTTGCCCTTTTTATCGGCATGTGTCAGTTCTTTCATTGTATTCTATCCTCCAATATTGTAAAATGTTCCTGTTTCATTTTTCGATCCGCATTCCGGTTTCTGAGCCAGTGCCATTTCAAGAGCCTTTTCATTGCCCAGTTCTCTGATATCGAAACCAATAGCATTGAAAAGACATGGCTTGAGCTTTCCATTCGCTGTCAGTCTTAACCTGTTACATAAAGAACAATCTCCACCTGTTCCTCCAACGACTGTTGAAAAATGGCCGTTTACAAGGTCCATCTGGCGGATATATCTTATTTCAAGCTGGTTCTCTATACAAAATTGTTTCACAGCCTGCGCCTCATCTTCCTCCTTCGATTCACTGATAACACAATTTATCTTCACCGGAAGAAGTCCTGCCGCTTTGGCTGCATCAATCCCTTTCAAAACCTCATATATATTCCCGCCTCTCGTTATCTCACTGAATTTACCGGGATCAACAGTATCGAGACTAATATTTACCCTGTGCAAACCCGCGGATCTCAGCTCTTCAGCATATCCGGAGAGCAGGACTCCGTTTGTTGTCATTGACAGATCTTCTATCCCCTTTATGCCGGCAATCATACCAACAAGGGTTGTAATACCTTTTCGTACAAGCGGCTCTCCGCCTGTTATCCTGACCTTTGTAACACCGGCAGTCACGGCTGTATCCGTAAAATCCCTGATCTCATCAAATGTAAGGATATCACTGTGCTGCAGCAAAGGAATACCTTCCTCCGGCATGCAGTAGGTACAGCGCAGGTTACACCTGTCAGTGACCGAGATCCTCAGGTAATTAATATTGCGGTTATATCTGTCGTACACTTACAGTTTCTCCTTTTTCAATTGTTTTTTTCCCTGCAGGAAAAGCTACAATACCAACAGCACCGCTGAGTGCAGATATATGGGCCGAACCATGGTATTCTACAACCGATACCTCTCCTTCATCAGAGAGTGTTACAGGTAACAAACCCAGACGGTCAGAAGACCTTCGTGTATAAGAATCCCTGAAAGGAAGACTCCATGCCACCGGTTTAAAATCATGTCCCGTCATTTTACATAAAAGAGGCCTGACAAGCAGTTCAAACTGGATAAAGGATGAAACAGGGTTACCAGGAAGGCCAAAAACAAGGGCATCGGGATGTATGCCGAAAGTAGTAGGCTTGCCAGGTTGAATGTTTATCCTTGAAAATAGGATTTTAACACCCAGCTCTTCAATCACAGAAGGAATAAAATCAAAATCTCCCATCGATACACCGCCTGTTATAAGCACAACATCGCTTTCTTTAATCGCCTTCTTAATGATATTATGAGTTTGCTCTTTATTATCCCTGGCAATGCCCATGTATCTGCCGGAGGCTCCTGCACGCTCAATCTGGGCCAGAAGCTGATAGGCGTTGGAGTTCCTGATACTTGAAATACCCGGCTTCTCTCCGGGTTCAACAAGTTCATCACCGGAGCTGATAACGGCAACAACAGGCTTTTTACCAACAGCAACCGTTGTACAGCCCACAGCTGCCATGACGGCTATATCCTGCGGTCTGATCAATATGCCGGAAGAAATAACGGTATCTCCATTTTTTATGTCTTCCCCCCTGTATGAAATATTATCCTTGGAGCTGCTTCCTGTAAACCTGACCCGGTCTTCATCGATGAGCCGGGAATCCTCAACCATGAAAACCATATCCGCACCCTGAGGAATAGCAGCACCTGTCATGATTCTTGAACATTTCTTTTCTGTCACAACAAATTCAGGAGCCTTGCCGGCTGCAATCGTTTCAAGTATAGCAAGTTCTGATCCCAGGTCTACTCTCCTGCAGGCAAAGCCGTCGACAGTAGCCTTGTTGAATGGCGGCATGTCCATATCGCTTTCCACACTCTGTGCAAGTATCCGGTTAAGAGAGGATGTGAACTGGATTTTCTCAGTTCCCGTTGTGAAAGCTGACCTCATCACAATCTCATACGCCTCATCAAATGTTATCATCTCCATGGCTCTTCTTACATCTTACATCTTACATCTTACATCTTACTTCTTACTTCTTACTTATCTACCCTTAGCCCCCGCCCAGCACAATCCCCGCCTCATCCGTAAATGTAATCCACACCTCATCTTTTTCCCTGACAGGATGCTCCCTGAAAGTGTCGGCAGAAACATCAACATAAAAGATCTCTCCTGCATCAACGGTGATCTCCATTCCGTACTCGGAAGGAAGAATATCAATTACTATCCCTTTAAAACAGTTCCCATTCAAAGATGCCGGCCGGTCCAAAGATACCTTAATTTCATCGCTGCGTAACAAAAGAAGACCTTCTTCGGGACAAGAGTTTTCCGATATTCCGATGCTTAGTTTACTCTCTGAAATAGCTCTCCACTTATTTTCTTGTTTCAAAAACCTGACCCTGAAGAAATTTCTGATCCCGGAATACCGTGCCACAAACTTATTTACAGGTTTTCTGAATACTGAGTCGGGGCTGCCCTCCTGAATGATTCTTCCGTTGTGAAGAACACCAACCTTTGATGAAAGACTTACCGCTTCGCGATAGTCGTGGGTTACATGAATAATTGTGAGTCCGTTGCGGTTAAGTTTCCTGAGAAGCCTCTTAATATCATCTTTAAGGCTTGCATCGACCGAAGCCATCGGCTCATCGAGAAGAAGAAGCTTTGGGGAAGTTATTAATGTACGGGCAAGAGCTACCCGCTGCAACTCACCTCCCGAAAGATTATGAGTGTTCCTTCCCAGCAGCTCCGAGATATTCAGATAACCGGCAATCTTCAATACTCCTTCCTTTATATGATCAATCTTTAGCTTTCGGCTTTTCAATGAATACGCAATATTCTCATAAACAGTCATATTCGGAAAGATGGCATAGTCCTGGAAAACAAGTCCGACACCCCTCTCCTGGATTCGCGTTCCTGTAATATCTTCTCCGTTAAGCCGGATTTCACCTGAATCAGGTTTTGTCAACCCGGCAATGAGCTCAAGCAATTGCGTCTTTCCGGAACCTGACCTGCCAAGGAGTACATAATAGGTGCCTTCGGGTATTGAAAGGTTAATATCCTTAAGGTGAAAGTCACCAAGCCGTTTCGATATGTTTTTAAGAATCAGCATACTCCTTTTTAATAACTCCGGAGGCTTTTCTATCCGACAGCAGTCTCAGTAATGTGAAAACAATTAGAACGACAATTATGAATAAAACCGCTGATGGCCTTGCATACTTCAGACCAAATGAGTTGAAACGGTCATAAATCAGAACAGGGGCGATCATCGGATGATAGGCAATAATAACAACAGCGCCGAATTCACTCATCCCCCTTGCAAACATCATCACGAAACCGGTGACTATGCTTCTCCATGCCAGAGGCATTGAGATTGTGAAGAACACCCTTGACCTGCTTGCTCCGAGGCTGAGGGCAGCTTTTTCGAGACGTTCAGGCACTGCAGCAAATCCGTCGCGGGCGGCATTAATCAGAAATGGCAGGCTGACGAAAGCCATTGCAAGAGCAATACCTGCACTGTTGTTAATCAGGTTAAGCCCGAGAGCTGAAGCAGCTTTCCCAAGCAATCCATCTCTTGAGATAAAGCCGAGAAGAGCGATCCCTGCTGCGGTATGCGGAAGTACAACCGGAAGGTCAATAATCCCCTGAACAATGCTTTTAAGAGGAAAAGAGCGGCGGGCAAGCAGCCAGGCAAGAGGCACAGCTCCAAATGCAAAAAAAAGTGTCGCAAGAAATGATACCCACAGAGTGAGCCAGATGCTCGCTTTAACATCTTTGTCATTTAAGGTTTCCAGAAACTGTATGGGACTGGTTTTTAGGAACATACCAATCAATGGCGCCAGCAGGAAGACCAGAACAAGTGATGATAGAATAAGCAGGATCCAGTTAAATGGTCCGTATCTGTTCATTTTTTAGTTCTTCGTGGTATCAGAAAAGTATTTCAGAAGCAAAGCAGGGATCTTCGCAGGCTGATCGGTATAATATGGTATCATTGGCTCCTGTCCGTTCTTCCTGAATACATCCATTCCCTCTTTGCTGAGAAGGAAGGATACAAAATCCAGTGCATCTTTACTGTGAGGCGCATCCTCCAGTATTGTGAGGCTGTAGTTTATAAACTCCCCGGTGACTCTCATCGTGGTCCCGGGCTTATTTCCAACAACATCTACATAAACAGATCCATATAGTTGAGACATAGACGGGTTGCCAAGGTTTATCTCATCTGGCAGTTCAATGAATTTCAGTCCATGCTGGATTGCCACCGACTTATACTGAAACATGTAGTCTATTGCATTTGCCTCCATAAGTGCTATAAGGTCCACTTCCTTGGGCCTGACGAAATCTTTATTCTTCAAAACAAATGAATCTGAAATGCCTTTCCTGTTGTAGTACTTCTCTGCCAGCAAAAAGGTCATAATTGTCCTGTAGCCGCATGGATCATTATCAGGATCAGCACGGCCGTAAATTACATCCTCCTTCTGCAGAACATCAATCCAGTTATCAGCTGTTATCTCCCCTGAATAAGCAGCCTTTTCTGTATAGGCAATGACTATCTCATTAGTAGCAAACCGGATGCTCCAGTCAGTGTACTCAGGGATCAATAGCTGATTGATGACAAAATAATCAGCGGAGGCCATAATGTCGCAGGGCTTTTTAAGCTCTGTGATCTTTCGGGCGCAAACAAGGCTGCCTGCCGGTTCAAGCAGAACTCTGACTCCGGGATTTTGCTTCTCATACTGCTGTTTCAGTTCAGTGAATGGAACAGAAAGGCTGCCGGCATGGAATATTATAAGCTCCCTTTGCTTTACTCTGGCGGAATTAGTGCATCCAGATAAAACAAAAAGCAGAACAAAAAAGAAAATAATCCTGACTCTCATTTGCCTGTCTGAATTTTGTTTATCCGGTTAAAGAATGTTTTTACATGATCGTGAACAGCGGGATCGAGCCTGGTTTTCAGATCGAGGTAAGCATCATTGAGTTCAATCCCCTCGACAGTCAGGTCAGTTTTTCCTCCATCCTTGCCGCCCCTGTGCTTACCTACAAGCTGGAAACCAAGGACGCTCTCAATCTGCCGGAGCAGTCCCCAGGCTTTCCTGTAGCTGATGCCCATATTACGGGCTGCAGCAACAATTGATTGTTCGCTGCGGATCTCACTCAGAAGTTTGAAACCTTCCTCGTTAATCACAATATTCTCTTCCCGTGTAACAAGCTGAACCTGCTGCTTCAGAAAGATATCGTAGTATTTTGAACCTTTGGGACCTGCCATAATAAGCAAATGTAAAACTTTTGCATATCGGTTTGACAAAATTGTGATAATTAAAAGGAGTAAGGCCTGAAATTTATGTGCTTATCCTGTTTTACCGGCAATATCGTAAATTGAGGAAATTGTCTTCCAGTTCCTTGCCGTACCGCTAACTCCCATCTTGTTTTCGAAGAAATTGGTATATAATCTGGTTTTGCCAAAACCATTCGGACAGTATATGAATATCTCCCTTTCGCCAAGCTGAAATTTATCAGGGGGATAGCTAAGAGTGCTGACTTTCGAAGCCTGAATATCAGTTACTTTCTCATGAAGAAAAACAACCGCCATTTTAGCCGGATTAAAATCATCCTCGTTCAGGTAGGGATTTGATAAAAAAAGCATCCCGAGCTCATCAACAGTGCGGATCATCGCTGCTATGTCATACCCGAACCTGGATGAGATACCCTTTTCAATTTTCTCTCTGACGTCTTCTTCACTGCCATCTGATTTAAATATGACATTACCGCTCTGGATAAAGGTTTGCACATCTCTGAAAGCAAGGCTTTTATACAACAAAGCTAGTTCATCCATCTTGATCGAGTTGTGTCCCGTCATGTTGACACCGCGGAGGAAGGAGATGAACTGTTGCATATTAACTTTTTGTGCTGGCGAATAATAACACGAAGTCTCCCCTCCTTTTTGTTTAAATTAAATCTTCACCAAAATCAAGAAATTGGTAAACGAATTATTGAAAGTTTTTTACAACCTCGATAACTTCGGGGAAATCCATGCCGATCTTTTTCAGGAATTCGATTTTTGGTACACCGTTGTTGTTCCAGCCGCGGCGCTTATAGACAGCATCGATCAGCGATTCATACTGTTTCTCGCGATACTCCCGCAGGACTTTCATCTTCTCTTCAGTTGATCTGCCGGCAGGATCATATCCTATCTTCTCTTTTAGCTGCTTGTCATAACGTTCTGCCCGTGATTCATACTCTTCCTTTGTTACCGGACCTGCAGCTCTGTATGGTTGCCTGTCGTGTTTCCTTGTGCCAAATCCTCTCCTAAGGTTAAAAACCCTCTGGAAGTTATAAACCCTCTCAGAATCTTCGACAAGCCTGAACTTATCAAATTCACGTCCCGTTACTGCCTTATAAATCGTAACATAATTATCCACATGTTCAGGCACTTTTGCAGGCTCATCAGTTTCAGCATTGTTCTCAGGTTCAACATCATTCCATGGAAGTTTGCATAAACCAACCAATCCGAACCATGTCCTGAACATTGGGAAATAGTGAAGAGCTTCTGCTTTATTTTCAAAAGTCGGGATCTGGTTGTTTACCATGTCCATGAAAATAAGCCAGGCTTCATCGTGCTGAGGGCCTTTGTTTGTAAGTGCAAAGCCGCCCTGCTGGGCCAGCGATTCCTTAGGCATATACTGTGAATATTCAAGACCCTTGTTCTCCATGCCAATATCATTCAGGAAAGAAGCCTCTCCCCAGCCGTTCTTAATAAAAAGCTCTTTCATCTTCCTTACTCCCTGGCCGGCTATCAGGCCAAAGCCTTCACCGCGTGAGAGCTGGTGAAGCATTTCAAGGGCGTCAACTGCATTGCCGAAATTAAGATCAAGGCCTCCGGTTCTTTCCTTATTGAGGATGCCATTCTGAAAGCATTCCATAATAAATGCCGTTGAAGTGCTCCATGTAATAGTACATATCCCGTAGGTATCGCAATAGAAGTTTGTTTCAACAACATAGCCGGGGTCAAAAATCCCGCAGTTGGCTCCCAGTCCTGCAGCGTTCTCATATTCAGGGCCATCCACAATAACAAGCTTACCCTTATAAGGGCCGGTCTTTACCTCCCAGTCATCGACCCCCTTGGTGCACGACATGTTGCAGCCAATCCAGCATCCGTCAGGAACATTCTGGGTAAAATGCCTTTTCCATACAGATGAATCAATCTTAAAAGCATCCGGATGGCTTCCATACTTGTAGTTCATTACCGGAAGAAGGTCATGGTCGTTCATAACCTCCATGAGGTGAGCCGTTCCCACCTGCCTCATCTGGCACTGCTTGTCGTCAAGCTCTTTGATCTCCCTGTTGTATCTTCGGCCTCTTTCCATAATGGCCTCAAGGTTCACAACATTATTAAGGTTGCCCTTGACACCCGGGATCTTACAGACAAGTGCCCTTATCTTCTTATTGCGGAAGACAGTGCCGATGCCTCCCCTTCCTGCCTGCTTGAGCCTTACTTTTTTCCGTTTCGGATCGTAGAAGCTGAAGTTAAGCATTCCAATAAGAGAGTGTTCGGCTGCTGAGCCTGTTGACACAACTCCAATATTCTTCCTCTCGCTTTCATTATCAGCAAACAGTTCAGTGAGGTGTTCTGAAAGCAGATGGCTGTCGACGATATCGGAAGCATATTCAAGAATCTCAATTTTATGGTTTATGCCATCAATGAATATGATAACATCTTTGTCAGCTTTACCCTGAATTTCGAGAGCATCAAAGCCTGAAAACTTCAGGAAAGGTCCGAAATATCCGCCAACATTGCTGTCCATAACCGAATCGGTCTGGGGTGATATGGTTACCACAAGCGACTTGCCGGTCCCGGAGTATTGGGTTATGCCACCGATAGGTCCCGAAGAGATTATAATCTCATTTTCCGGATCGTTCCAACGGGTATCGGGTTTAGTAGCATCCCAGAGGAGCCTCAGTCCATAACCTTTTCCTCCGATGAATTTTTCCTTCATTACAAGGGGAACATCCTTTTCCTTAATTTCAGAAGTCCCGACATTCACATACAGGATCTTGTCGGTATAACCTTTATCAAGAGGAGTCCAGTTATAGTCCCATCTTCTCAGAATTCTGTGCTGAATTTTGTTATCATTAGTATCCATACTCCGAAAGATTAGTTTTTTTCAGGATTTTCTTCAGAACTCAAAGTTATGACAATAAGAACTACAACACTATGATATTAGTCAATATGTTATATTATGCATATCGGGCAATTCATGTTTATCTGATTTAAAGCACCGCTGGCGCCGTCCCGATAGTTATCGGGATGTAATCGGGGCCAACTCAGTCATTCCAATTGGCACGGATTGCAAATCCGCGCCAGCTTCTCTGTCAAAATTGATTATCTTTACATCACAATATGATTCCAATGCGTTTTGAAGAGATAAAGAGACACCTTTCAAGGTTCAGGGTCGGCATTGCGGGTGCAGGCGGACTGGGATCGAATTGCGCTGTTGCCCTTGCACGGAGCGGCGTAGGAACACTAGTAATTGCAGATTTTGATAAGGTCGAAGCTAAAAACCTGAACAGACAGTACTATTTCGCCGATCAGTCAGGGATTCTGAAAACAATCGCTCTCAAGGAGAATATTGCAAGAATCGATAGTGACATTAAGGTTATCACACATACGGAAATGCTTGACAGAACAAGTATTCCGGTTGTTTTTTCAGGATGTGACGTAATTGTAGAGGCATTCGACAGGGCTGAAATGAAGGAGATGATTGTGGAGGTTGTGCAGTTGCAGATGCCAGGAATCCCTCTCATTGTTGGTTCGGGGATGGCAGGATGGGGAAGAAATGATCTGCTGAAAAGCCGGAAGGTTGATAAGAACTTATACGTATGCGGGGACGAATCGTCCGAATCGGATGATGATTTACCTCCGATGGCAGCCAGGGTTGGAATTGTTGCATCAATGCAGGCCAATATAGTTATTGAGATCCTGATGAATAAAATGAAGGGTAACCTCAATCTTAATTATGAAAATAAAGCTTAACAACACAGATGAGAATTTTGAAGGGGAGACTATCAGCGTGAGCAGGATGCTGGAGCTGAAAAAATACTCTTTTAAACTAAGGATAATAAAAGTTAATGGCATCCTTATACAAAGAGAGAAATATGATACTACACTTTTATGCGATGGTGATGATGTTCAGTTAATCTATCTCATGAGCGGAGGTTGAGAAAAAAATATGTAGGTTTGCAGAGTGAAGATCAGGTTTAAGTATATTGACAAAATACCGCCGGCTTTCAGAAATAAATACCTTCTGACAATAATTGTTTTCGTTATATGGGTACTGCTCCTGGATTCAAACAATCTGGTTGCACGGTATAAGGATCTGATGGAGCTCCGCAAGCTCAAACACGACAGGGAGTATTACGCCAGGCGGATAGAGGAAGACAGACAGAAGCTTCGTGAGCTGAAAACCGACAATCAGAACCTCGAGAAATTTGCAAGGGAGCAATTCAAGATGAAGAAGGCTGACGAGGACCTTTACCTTATTCTAACTCCTTCAGAGGATCGCAAACTGACCCGCAGCAATAATTAAGAATTTTTCTCCAATAATCTATATCGCAGAAGAAGTTCTGCAGGATTCTCTGTTTCCATTGTTATTCCCAATTCTTCGAGCAAAGCAAAGGCGCACTTTTCAACTGGTTCCTTTTTGTAAAAATCGCGATGAACGAGATTCATATATTTGACAATACTGAACATATTGAACCATTCAAAAAACCGTTTCGTGAATGAAATCTCTCCCGCCGTATTATTTTTAATCTCTGCAAGCTTCAGGTTCCATTCTGAAAAGGTTATAAAAAGCCTGATACTCTCAGGCAGTGAGTAGTAAAAATCAACCAGGCCAGATTGCTTAAGGAAGTAAATCTTTTCAGCGGAAGTGAACAAGGTACGAAGGTCCCTGAACGCGTTCAAACTATAGGTTTCAAGCTGCTGATATTCGCCATCCGACAATTTAGCCATCATGGCGCCGGTACCGAAAGGAACCCTCGAAGAGAGCCGTGGAGAGGGATAGACAACAGTTGAATTAAGATTAAAATAACCGCCCAGGGGCAGCAGTTTTTGAATGAAATAGAAATCTTCACCCGCCTGGCGCCGGTTCATGCCGCCTGCTTTCACGTAGGCTCCGGCCCTTACTGCAATGGCAGATCCTACAGTATGAAAGACATACGGGAATTGTGCATATGCGAGCCCCTGATAATAGTAACGAAGGTGCAGCTCATACAAGGTAATAAACCTGTAAATGCCTGAAGGAAAATCATCTCCCGACAGTGGGTGTTCAAAATATACCGAGCAGGCGTTTCTGTGTTTAATCCCTGAAAAGGCCTCAAACAGCGATACGAAGTAGTTCGGATCAACAAGGCAGTCGGCATCGAGATTAACTATCAGGCCGTCAGGATCAGATATCGAATCGAAGCGCCGGACAGCTTCATCCATGCCGGTTTTTCTTGCAAGTCCCACGCCCCATCCGCTTAAACCGTGGTTATCAGTAAGGAAAGCAAAAAGCCGGAAAAAGCAAGATCTGTTATTGCTCTTCCAGCTTTCAATATCTTTTAAAGTTTTTTTATTGTTTTCCCTCACCTCATCCGGCGATGGATCAGGACTATTTACAACAATAATTATCTCAACATTGCACTCCGGCTTCCTGCATTTTGCAAGCGAATCAAGAACATCTGCAATTCCCGGCTCATTATATGAAGGAATTACAACAATAATGCCGGTGTTATCAGCTGCAGCCTCTTTTACCAGTTGAGGGAACAGAGTTCGTTTCTCAATATAGGCAGAGGCAAAGCCCATCTGACCTATTTCTTCTCTCCCTTGTACTTTAAATTGAGGCCCTCAGTCACCTTTGCTGTTATATCAAGTGAGGAGTCGCCATAAAGGACAACGCTTCCAAAACTTTTCCCAAGAATATACTGGCAGTTGTAGACACTTTTATTCTCTTCCAGGAAACTTGTAATATACTCAAGTATCTGTCTGTTCATCACCTGTTCCTCTTCCATCAGGTTCTGCTGAAGATTGTCGCGAAGTGAAACAAATTCCTGCTGCTGCTGAAGAAGAGCCTGTTCCATCTGTGCAGCGGTTGCCCTTGTTATGAGTCCCTTATTCACTTTATCCTGATAATCCTTTGCACCTTTTTCATAGCTGGTGCCCTTTGAATTGAGTTCAGCTTCTGCGCTTTTCTGCTTTGTCAGCAGCTCAGCCCTCATATCGGTGAACTTATCGAATTTGAATATTACTGAATCGATATTAATATATGCAATTCCTTCCACAGTAGTACCTGCAACATTTCCCGGTTCACTGCTTTTTTTACTTCCCGAAAAATGGAGAAAATAGAGTACTCCCAGTGCCACAAAGAGAACAACATTCAGAACAAGAGATAGATTCTTCATCACAAATAAAATATTTATTAAACATTAGTAAGGCCCAAATATACACAAATTAATAAATGAGACTATAAATGGGAAGAAAAAATGGCGCAACGGCGCAAGGGCGCAATGGCGCAACGGTACAACGGTGCAACGGCGCAAAGGCGCAAAGGCGCAAAGGCGTATAAGGTATACTGTAATTGGTTTATTTGCCATTGAGCCGTTGTGCCGCTGTGCCGCTGTGCCCTTCTTAGAATTCCGGGCAAGGTATCGACCTCAGCCTGTTACGGCGCTGGCCGAGAGAAAGGTTATTGAATTCAAAAATAAGCGAAAGCTCATGAGCTCCTGATGTGGCGGTTATCAGATTTGAAATTGTGAAATCGTAACTGTAGCCGATATGGAGCTGGCCTGTTTTGATACCCACAAGACCGATAATAGCATCTCCTGCCTGAGAAGTTATAATCGGGATGCCCCTGTACCATAGACCGAATATCAGCGGTTCCTTGAAATAGTATACTCCAATATCTGACTGATAAAATGATCCTTGCTTCTGAAAATTCATTGCAAATGAGAGAGATTCCTGTATTGTTGTAAGCAGCCGGGTCTTTCTTAGTACCTGGACACCACCGAATAAATTGACTTTTACAGGTACTACCGCTTCATCTCCGTAAAAAGAGGTTTTTGGGACAAGAAGATGATCGAAAGTAACACCAGCCCAGATCCTGTCGTTGTAAACAAGGGCGGAGGTTGTAAAATCGACATCAGCAACATTTTCAAAGGGCGGCGGATTTACTGAAGGCACTGAACCTGATCCTGTCAGCTGGCTGTTAAAAAGAAGCTTGGAAATATCGAGACCCAGATAATAGAACTTAAACATAACTCCTGGTCTAATATGCCATTTATTATTGATATTGAAGTCGTAAGAGTATATAAGGCCGATATTGGTGGTACTCAGGTTACCTTCTCCGGCGACATCATAGGTAGCAAGGACCCCGATGCCGGAATTAAAATCGGATAAGGCCTTATCGAATGAGATGCTGTAGGTCTGGAACACTCCTGGAATAGACGGCCACTGGTTCCTGTAGTTTATAGCGAACCGGTACTGTTCGGTAGCCCCGGCAAAGGAAGGGGCAAGGTAGAGTGAATTGGCATAAAACTGAGAGAATGTAGGATCCTGCCCTAAACTCTCAGTTAAAGTGATGAAACACAAAAAGAATGCATATGTAATCCTTCTCACCACAATCAATCAGCCATTAAGTTTAAAAACGACAAAAAGAATTTCCGAAAAAATTCTGCCCACTTTAGTTCATATGTCGAAAAAATATAGTGCTACTTCACATCTGTCTTCTTCACCAGCTGTTCATCTCAGCTCCTGGCAATCACTTCCTTGAAATTGTCTTTTCTATTGTAAGAGTATCGGTGCACCCATAGTCTGATGTCACAATCAGCTTTATGTTATATTTCCCGGTCCTCTTGTATTTATGTTTCGGTTCAAACTGATCAGAAGTTGTCCCGTCTCCAAAATTCCAGTCATATGAAACAGAGTTTACCGACCGGTTAACAAAGGATATCTCCTCTCCGGATTTAGCTTCGGATCCTGGTATAATTTCAAACTGAGCTTCAGGTTTTGGATAAACAAGAATTAAAAGGGAAGAATTGACATCCGATCCGTCACTTTTTGGTTGCTTCAGGATCACATTATACTCTCCCTCCTTATTATAGATCCAGCTTGGATTCTTTTCTGCTGAAGTTCCTGTATCCCCAAAACTCCACCATACAGGATCTGATGACCTCGTTTCGCTTTTAAAATGGACCTCAAGAGGAGGGCATCCTTCTGTAGCGGAAGCACTTGCCACAGGTTCATTTTTCTCTGATTCACCCTTAATCTTATCCTTTCCGGGAAGAGCATTATTTATAATTTCCTTTGTTGCTACAGAGTCATCTATCTGAACCGGTTTTATTACTACCTTCTCCCGTGGTGGAGTTCTTCTTGAATTGTCAATCTTCGAAACAACAGTCCTGAAACCATCCTGATACCGTGTTTCCACTGGTTCCTTCCTTACCGGAGTTGCAATCTTTTCGGTATTCTCCTTAACAACTACCTCTGCTGCAATATTTTCTGAGGAATCCTTTTGTACAGGTTTTTTGTTTGTAACTGCAGCCGGTTTAACCGGAGCAGCAGCCAATGGTTCAGCAAGCTTCTCTTCTTCAGCAGGGGCTGTCACCTGGTCCTCTGCGGCAATAAGAGTATCGTCGTTACCAACCGAATCGCCAGTCATTACCTCTATCTCAGGAGGTGTCAGCTGGGCTGTCTCAGTTCCGCCGGTGGAGAAGATAATTCCTGCAGTAAGAGCAGCAACAAATACAACTCCAAGGTAATAGACATTAAACCTCGAAAGATCAAACCGGAGGAATTCCTGCCGGCCAACCCTCTTCATCAGGTTAACTCCAACTGATGGGTCGGGAGTCACCTCGGCATTCTCAAGTGTCTGCCTGAATAACTCCCTGATTTTCATATCATGATCTTGTATATCCACTTTTCTAAATTATATGCGTTCCATTTTCAACCGTTTTCAGAGTAGTTGTGTTTCAACGTACCCAGCATTTCGAGTTTTTCACGGATTACAGCTTTTGCCCGGCTATACTGCGACTTCGATGTATTTGTATCGATTCCCAGCATTTCGGCAATCTCTTTATGTTTATAACCTTCAACAGCATAAAGGTTAAAAACCATTCTGTAACCGGTAGGTAACTCATTAAGAACTTTGAAAAGCTCATCGGAAGTAAAAAAGTCTTCCTCAAAACTTGACACTCCGGTCTCGTCCGACACGTACTCATCAATATCAACATGATATCTGTATTTAAGATTCTTGTGATAATGAGTTATGGCAGTGTTGACCGTAACTTTTCTTAACCAACCTATGAAAGAACCTGTCCCCGAGTAATCTTCGATATTAAAAAAAATCTTCAAAAAACTATCCTGCAGGATATCTTCTGCCTCTGCCTTATCGCTGGCATACCTCAGGCAGACACCAAGCAATAACCGGGAGTACTTGTCGTATAGTACCTGCTGGGCCATTCTGTTATGTTTGGCACAACCCTCAATTATTTGCTGGTCACTCATCATAAACCGAGGACAATTTGAAGACTACCGGATGAATTAAATGGTTGCATTAATCAGAAAATAATTTAAAAATAAAAAAAAAGACAGCTTTAATGAACTATAAATGACAAAGATCATCAATATATTACATGGTTTACCTTTAATTAGCAATCTGAAAACAAATAAACGAAAATTTAACTGAATAATAAACAGTCTATAGTCATGATAAATAAACTCATTGCAACTCTGCTTCCATATTTCCCAAAGAAATTCATCTGGTTATTCTCAAAATCATACATTTCGGGAGAGAAACTCGAAGATGCTATCAGAGTTTCAAAGGAACTTAACAGCAGGAATATCAAGGTGACACTTGACGTTCTCGGAGAATTCATAAAGACCCTTGATGAAGCTGAGTCGAATAAGAAAGAGTACCTGAATCTTATCGACATTTCTTACAAGAATGACATTGATGGCAACTTTTCGCTAAAACCGACAAGTTTTGGCCTTCTTATCGACAAAGACAGGTGTTATGAGTATATCCGTGAGATCGTTCAGAAAGCCGCCTCATACAATGGATTTGTAAGAATTGACATGGAGGATTCTCCATGTACTGATGATGAAATTGAATTATTCAGGAAGCTTAAGGCTGAATACCCTAAAAACGTTGGTCTTGTTTTACAGGCATATCTGAAAAGGACCCTTTCCGATATTGAGAAAATGACAGATCTCAATACTGCGGAGATCCCGTTAAGCTACAGGCTCTGCAAGGGTATTTATGTAGAACCTGAGGCAATAGCCTATAAAAAATATGAGGAGATCAACCAGCATTTTCTCGAAGATCTTGAATTCATGCTTAAGAATAAGATACATGTAGGAATTGCAACACACGATAAATTCCTGGTTGATGAATCATACAAACTCCTGAAGAAGTATAACGTTCCCAAGTCGATGTATGAATTCCAGATGCTGTATGGAGTAACTCCGAGACTGCGCGATTCAATTGCAGGCGAAGGACATACCATGAGGGTATATGTACCATTCGGCAAGCAATGGTTCGGTTATTCAACCCGCCGCCTTAAGGAAAACCCAAAAATGGCAAGCCATATTATTAAGGCGCTATTTTATAAGGGCTAATGGCTCAGGTCAGGCTCAGGGCAAAAATGTTTCTGGGTGCGGGGTGCGGGGTACTTGGTAATTGGTGCTGGGTGCAATTCTCCCCCTCTCCCATTCTCCCCCTCTCCCCTTCACTTATTCTTACTCTTCCTCAGTGATTTAAAATACTCCTGTTCAATTTGTTTTAGCTCATCATCGGTAAGTGTTTGACTGTACTGAGGCGGCTTTTCCGGCAGTCCGTGAATAAGCAGATAAGCAGCAGGGATAAGGAGCAGGGGGCTCAGGGCAACCATCTGGTCTGGAGGGATGCCTCCCTTTGAGTAGGCTAACATCTTTTGCCTGCTGCTTATAAGGGCATAGTTTGTTGCCGGATCACCCAGGTTTCCTACTGTTGTTCTGCCCTGATATGCAGATATTGCTACATTATATTTTGCATTATCCATTTCAGCTGCATATGGCAGCTTTGCACTCATGATCTCTGACTTGAGATTCCTGAACCTTGGCAGAATTATTACCTCCCCTATTTCAAGTGTATCGCTTTTAAGATAAATTCCTGCAATAAACTCCTCTCCCTTCAGAGTATCACTGATCTGCACAACAGTGCGCTTATAGCCAAGAGCGCTGAAGGTTACGGTATCTTTCCTGTTAACGTAGAATTCAAAGGCCCCGTCAGCTCCGCTGGCCGTTGAGAACTTCCTGTTGATGAGCACCTGCACATTTCCTACAGGCACTAAAGTAGAACCATCCATTACAAGGCCGCGGAAAAGTATATTTTTTCCAAATACCTCTTTTTCCTGTGCCAGACCGGAATTCAGGGTCAATAAGATAAGAAGCAGTGTAAGTGAAAGGGTTTTCACTATTATTACTGCATTTACAGTTTTAGTATAATATCTTTTAAGCTTCTTTTGGGAACATGATGAATCATGTTTTCATCGCGCCAGTATTCCACATTATTTTCCTTAATCTCCTCTATTTCAACAGTTTCCACTGGCTTTCCGAGTGCAAGGATCAGAAGTATCTCAAACTGCTCGGGCAAATTAAGGCTCTCGGCAAGCTCTGTTCTTTTTATGGATGCGATCATGCAACCGCCCAGACCTGCCTCAACGGCTCCAAGCATAATACTCTGGGCAGCAATTCCCTGGTCCACACCAAATGTTTCAGTAAGAGTTTTGTCACCGAGTATTACAATGTAAGCCGAAGGTCTTTCTCCCTTTTCAGGACCTGGCCATTCCGTGAGGTAACCGGCCCAGGCAAGAAATGGAAATACCTTTTCACAATCTTCAGGGTCATTATAAATAAGGTATTTAAGAGGCTGCCTGTTAGCCCCTGAGGCAGAAAGCCTTGCAAGATCAATTAAATTTTCAAGGGTTCTGTAATCAACTTTCTTCGACTCATCAAACCGGCGGTATGAACGGGTCTTTAATATAAGGTCTTTAAAATTCATCGTTTAAAAAAATAAAATTAGACCTGCTAGTACCTTTTCGCAATTATATCCCAGTCGAGGATCTCCCAGAATGATTTGATGTAATCGGGACGTTTATTCCTGTAATCGATATAGTAAGCATGTTCCCACACATCGCACGTCATTAACGGTTTCAGTCCTTTCCTCAAAGGATTACCCGCATTTGATTCCTGAACGATCTGAAGTGTCCCGTTCTCATTTTTTGCAAGCCATGCCCAACCGGCGCCGAAAAGAGTAGCTGCGGCTTTGTTAAACTGCTCCTTGAATGCCTCAAATGAACCAAAAGACGCGTTAATTGCATCGGCAATCTCCCCTTTAGGAAGTCTTCTTCCTCCGCCTGAAAATGACTCAAAATAAAATGTATGATTCCAGACCTGGGCAGCATTGTTATAAATACCTCCCTCAGCCTTTTTAATGATCGATTCAAGATCGGCCTTTTCAAATTCAGTACCAGGAACAAGTCCGTTAAGATTATTCAGATATGCAAGATGGTGCTTGCCATAGTGATACTCAAGCGTTTCTTCACTTATAAAAGGAACAAGTGCATCGAGCTTGTAAGGAAGTTTTGGTAATTCGAAAGCCATGATGATTAAGTTTTAATTAAATATTCAATAGTCTAAACAATGAACAAAATTATAAGTTCAAAGTTAACCATTTTAAAGATGATGTGTTATATAAATTATGTCAGAAATATCCTTTCCGGCAGTTGTGGTATTACACCTTGTTCAAAGGCTCGCCTGTATAGCTCCACGATGGCACTTCGTCCTTTCTCTCCAAGGTCAAGAGAGTATTTGTTTACATAAAGCTTAATATGTTTGTTCATCACGTCGCTGTCCATCTCCTTTGCATTGTCTGCAACAAATTTGTATGAGGCGAGTGAGTCGTGGCGGGCATAATCAATGCTTCGATGAAGTACTCTGTTTACTTTAAGAGCTATCTCTTCAGGGACTCTTCTGTTTATAACAATTGTTCCCAGCGGGATAGGCAGAGTGGTAAGGCATTCCCAGTATTCCCCGAGGTCGGCAATTTTATGAAGTCCTTTTTTCTGATAGGTGAATCGCGTTTCGTGTATGATTAATCCTGCATCTACTTCTCCTCTTAACAGGGCCCCTTCGATATCCGAAAACAGGTATTCAGTTTTGTTTTGTGCTTGCGGCCAGGCCATGCTTAAAAGCAGATTTGCCGTTGTATACCTGCCTGGTATAGCAATATGCATACTATTAACCTTTGAATAATCGGGCACCTCCCTGCTAATCAGCAAAGGTCCGTTCCTGTATCCGAGAGCGCTGCCTGAATCAAGAATCAGGTAATTATCTGCTGCATATGCATATGCATGGTAACTAATCTTTGTAAGATCAACCTCCGCATTAAAGGCGCGTCGATTCAGTTCCTCAACATCTGCAAGGAAATAGTCAAACTCCAGCCCCTCTGTATCAATTCTCCCATGAACCATAGCATCAAAAATGAATGTATCGTTCGGACATGGAGAAAAACCCAATGTTAACTTCATCCCTTATTTAGTTTTAACAAGATTTCATTTATTTTATCTGACAGATTATCAAGTGCCAGCTCTATATCCCAACTATTCCTGTTCCGTGTTTCAACCCTGTTTGATATTGCCCTGACTGCAAAAAAAGGTATTTTTTCGCGGGCACAGATATAGAAAAAAGTCGCTCCCTCCATTGTTTCAATATCAGGATTGAATTTTTCTGACAACCTCTTTATAGTGATCTCCGAGCCGCTTGCAGTATTGACTGTTATTGCTCTTACAGGCCGCAGCAAATCTTTTAGAAGAGTAGTGTACCGGTCATCAGCATAAATAACGCCGTTCCGAAAAGGAAATTCATCAGCATCAGTTAATCCTGCTTCAAAAAGACTTTTATAATTATTATTATCCTCTATTCCTGCATCGGCAAAACAATCTGTTTCAGGCATCACAACATCACCATTTACAAATTGTTCTTTGTAACTTCCGGCGATACCAGCATTAATTATCAGGTCAGGCCGCTCATTTACCGAGAGCCACTGTTTCATATTCCAGGCAGTGGAAACTGAACCAATCCCGGCTACAAGAAGCGAGATCTCATAATCGCCGCTTCTAAACACCGAAGCATCCGGAGTTGCAATGCTCACTCTTTTAAGTGACACAGCTTCCGCAGCAGTTGCAGTTACGAACAGGATTTTAGACGGCATTATAATCAGACATTTGTATAAGGTAAACTCAAATATATCTTTTTTATTAGTCTGAAAGATTAATTTTATGGTTAATATTGTAACTCAAATTTCGACATCATGATCTATCTTACTCGAAGAGAGAGGTTCTGCGCGGCTCACAGGATGTTCAGGCCCGACTGGTCAGATGAAAAAAACCAGATTGTGTTCGGGAAATGTTCAAATCCGAACTGGCATGGACACAACTATATTTTATGGGTCACAATCAAGGGCGAGCCTTCTGTGGAAAATGGATTTGTGCTGAACATGAATACCCTGAAAGGGATTATTCTCACGAAAGTCATAAATAAACTCGATCACAAAAACATAAATATTGAGGTTGACTTCATGAAGGGTAAGATAGCCACAACTGAAAACCTGGCCATAGCAATCTGGAACGAACTTAAAACCGGGGTTGAAGCAGAGGGTGCCATGCTGCATTGTATCAAGATTGAAGAGACTGAAAATAATACTGTAGAATATTATGGTTAAAAAAATTGAAAAAGTAAATGACGGAACCGGGTTTGAGAGCAACGGTTATACTAAGACAGAAACATGGGATAAGGCCACTATCGAAGAGTTGTCAGGGCTGTATTACAGAGTCCTTCAGCTTATCGGAGAGGATCCTGAGCGGGAAGGTCTTCTCAACACCCCGACAAGGGTTGCAAAAGCAATTAGCTTTATGACCAATGGATATAATCAGAATGCCTGTGCGATAATTAATTCTGCAAAGTTCAAAGAGGAATACAAACAGATGGTTCTTGTAAAGGATATTGATTTCTTTTCAATGTGTGAGCACCATATGCTCCCTTTCTACGGCAAGGCTCATGTAGCGTACGTACCCAATGGATACATCACCGGATTGAGCAAACTTGCACGGGTCGTTGAAACTTTCAGCAGGAGGCTGCAGGTTCAGGAACGGATGACAACGCAGATCAGGGATTGCATCC
The DNA here is from genome assembly GCA_963765005.1 of uncultured Bacteroidales bacterium. Taxonomy (GTDB): domain Bacteria; phylum Bacteroidota; class Bacteroidia; order Bacteroidales; family VadinHA17; genus LD21. The sequence goes on along the minus strand of CAVXUP010000002.1, from coordinate 222,548 downwards.
AGGATTGTCTTAGTCCAATGGGGGTGGCAGTTGTTATTGAGGCTAAGCATATGTGCATGCAGATCAGAGGCGTTCAGAAACATAATTCAGTAACAACAACTTCTGCATTTACAGGGATCTTCTTAAGCCAGCTCAACACAAGGGAAGAATTCATTCATCTGATAGGAGCTAAATTACACTAACATAATAAACTATGAAGGCATATGTATTTCCCGGACAGGGAGCGCAATTCATCGGAATGGGAAAAGATCTTTATGATAAGTCTCCCGTTGCTAAAGCGATGTTCGAGAGTGCAAATAAAATACTGGGATTCAGTATTACTGATATAATGTTTGCAGGTACTGAAGAAGAGCTCCGGCAGACTAAGGTTACACAGCCTGCCATATTCCTGCATTCAACAATTCTTGCCGCAGTCCTTGGATCATCATTCAGACCCGATATGGTGGCCGGCCATTCACTCGGTGAGTTTTCAGCACTCGTTGCCAATAAGACCCTTTCATTTGAAGACGGGTTACTGCTTGTATCCAAGAGAGCCCTTGCCATGCAGAAAGCCTGTGAAAAAACACCTTCAACAATGGCTGCGATCCTGGGTGTTGACGACAATGTAGTTGAAGAAGTATGTGCATCAATAAAAGAAGTAGTTGTTCCTGCCAACTATAACAGCCCCGGCCAGATTGTTATTTCCGGCTCAAATGAAGGAATAGATATTGCTATTGAAGTTCTTAAGGGAAAGGGAGCAAAAAGGGCTATTAAACTGGCTGTCGGAGGGGCTTTTCATTCACCTTTGATGGAACCGGCAAGAGTTGAGCTCGAGGAAGCGATCAGGGCAACGAAATTCAGCAATCCTGTATGCCCGGTATATCAGAATGTAAACGCGACGGCATCAACCGATCCGGAGGTAATTAAAACCAACCTTGTTTCGCAGCTTACCTCTCCTGTTAAATGGACACAGACTGTGCTGAATATGATTGCCGGCGGAGCAAGCTCTTTCACCGAAGTAGGACCCGGCTCAGTTCTCCAGGGGCTTATTAAGAAGGTGAATAAGGATGTAATGACGGAAGGCGCAACGGCGTAGCGGCGTAGCGGCGTGAAGGTCATTCCATGAGCTAAGCGAAGTTTGCAACTTCGCTTTAAATAAGCTGTAGTATGATACTAAGTTTTACTTGCGACGAAGTCACAGACTTCGCCGAGCTAATAAACGAATCAGTCTCGCCGTTGAGCCCTTACTAAAACTTCAGCGTTACATTCTGCACGAGTGATTCCTTCAACGACATAGCCACAGGACAGGTCTTAACGCAATATTCGAGGATCTTTTTCTGCTTATCGGTATAGCTGTTACAGGTCATATCGAATTCGATCTTTATTTCTCCGATTCTTCTGGGATTCTCTGCCATTATCTTTGTGATACTGCATGTTGTTCCGTCGATCGAAAAGGAGTGTTCCCTTGCGGCAATACCCATAATAGTCAGGATGCAGCTTCCAAGAGCAGAAGCAACCATATCTGTCGGGGAAAACTTCTCTCCCTTTCCTTTATTGTCAACCGGAGCATCAGTAACTATTATACTTCCCGATCTTACATGTAAAATCTCTGTTCTGAGATCACCCAGATATTTTGTCCTTGCCGTTTCCATATTCTGTCCTTGTTAACTCCAAACTCCAAACTCCAAACTCTAGTCACTATTTTGATTTTAAGATAACCCCCCTGTGCTTTTTCCCGTCGATCATTATCTCAAGAGGATTTTCAAACCTGACATGTCTTATATAATCGTCTTCATATACCGCAGACTGTCCATTCAGGTAATCAACATCATAGTAACCCTCATTTATAAAGGGATTTATTGTAAAATAGCCAACCCGGAATGAAGTAAGGTTCTGGAAAAAATGTGTCCCCTGGCTTGGATCGATCCGGTAGTTTTTAAGCCCTGACTCGATGATAATCCTGGCTGCTGAAATCTGCGGCCACTTCACTGGTATCCCCAGCCATGGATCAGTCGATCCCCATCTGCCCGGACCAATCAGAACATAACTCTCACCCTGCCTGACAAATGATGAATTGATTTTCTCAATCTCAAGTGCCACTTTTTTGTTATTTACAGAACTGAACGATTCAGGTTTTACATAAACAAGGTCGTGAATGTTCTTAAATATCCCGTTCCCCAGAGCCGATTCAGAGTAGATAATTGTCTGTTCCTTCAGCACCCTGTCGAGATTTGTTGTTTGAGTTTCCTCTGTATGCACAATAGGCCTTATCTGAAGAAAATTAAAGATTTTTGGCGTTCCGGCAGGTGTCTCAAGATTGGCAGCAAACTCGATCTCAACCGGATTATTCATCTCCTTCTGTCCCAGTTCAAGCAGGGTGCTTAAGATCTCTGCCAGCGGGAACATCTTATGCTGCAGAATATTTGCGAAAGTGATCACCCTGGTGCCCTGATGAATGATACCGTCGCGGAGCATATTATTGTTCCTTTCGTAGGTTGAAGCTATGTACTTCAATGCCCTGTCGTTATCAAGGCTCTTGATACTGTTTGTCAATATATTCACACCATCATCAGTTGATGGTACAAAGCTTTCGATATTCAGATCAAGGGCGCAGAATTCCTTCTGTGTATCCCTTAAAGCTGTTTCAGGCGATGAAAGCTGTAATATTTTCCTGGGATGCTTGGGTGAAAACCTCAGCGAAATTCCTCCCTCAACAATAAGTTTGCCGAGCCCGAAGGCAATATTAACAATACCATCCTCGGCCTTTTCAGATCCGATAGGGTAATAGTTGATAGACCTGGCAACACCTGAAAGTGTCGGATAATACATATCGCCATGCCTGTTGCCGCACACCTCCTGAAGAATAATCCCCATTTTTTCTTCATCAATAACATTGGCTGTTGCAGTCATATAGGCTTTACTGTCCTTGTAATATACCGATGCATAAACCTCTTTTATGGCATCCGACAACATTTTGACCATCTGTTTATTATCGGGCACCCTCGGGATCATGTATGTCGAATAGATTCCGGCAAATGGCTGATAATGTGAATCCTCCAGCTTACTTGACGACCTGACGGCAATTGGAACATTCTTCGATACAGCCAGAAATGCATAAAAATCCTGGTAGACATGCCCCGGGAGTTCTGCATTAATGAACCGGTTCAGTATTTCATCGTCAGAAAGATCAGAAAGGGCAATAGAGTAGAGATTATTCTGATCCATGAACTCATCAAAGATATCTGTACTGAGAACAACTGTCCGGGGAATTGTTATCAGCACATCAGGGAACAGGTTGAACAGTTTATGATTTTTTATTATCCTGTTTATAAAAGCAAGTCCTCTTGCTTTTCCGCCGATCGATCCTTCGCCGATTCGTGAGAAAGTCTGATATTCATCAAAACTTGCTTTATCAAACTTGGCTATAACCCCTCTCCCCTTTCCAAGACGAAAACTCGAAATTGCCACATAGAGAAACCGGCGCATCTCATCCATTGTAGTAAAATCCTCTTTCCTGATGTACTTGAACATCTGCGCAACCGGAAAAAGTGCTCTTGCATTAAGCCATTTGGAAAAGTGGTTCCTGGAAGCATGATATTCGAGCGAATTATCGGGGATTGTAAGAAGCTTTTGCTGAAGGCTCTGAAGATCGGTAGCAATAGCGATAGGTTCAAGGGTATCGGGATTCCTGAAGACAAATGGTCCGAAGGCCAGATTCTGGATAATAAAATTCCTCAGCTCGAGCGACAGAGATTTTGAGTACTTGTTAATAAAACCGGCCCCTAGTTCCTCAGCTATCTTCTTATGCTGCGTACTTGACGACTGGATTAGGAAAGGCACCTTATCGTCATCGGCCATTACAACCTTGCATAGCTCTATCCCGGCATTCTCATCATTGACATTGTCGCGTTTATAACTTATGTCAGATATAACCCCGAGTACATTGTACTTGTATTTGTTATAAAGTGCTATAGCATCATTGAAATTATTCGCAAGAAGGATCTTCGGCCTGCCTCGCAATTTAAGCATCCTCTGATGCTCATTAAGGGCCTCACGCTGAAAATCGAGAGATTGCAGAAGGATGATCCTGTAAATGTTGGGAAGATAGGTTGAGATGTATCTGATGGAATTTTCTACAAGAATGATCGCCTGTACCCCAACGCTCTCTATATCATGATCGGCATTCATCTTATCCTCTATCAGCTTTATAATGGCAAGGATAAGCGATGCATCACCAAGCCAGCAGAAGACATAGTCGATAGCTGACAGGTCCTCTCCTGCAAGTCTCATCGACACCTCTCGCGAAAAATAGGTAAGTACAACAATCGGAATATGCTCATACCCTGACTTAATCTTTTTTGCAAGACCAAAAACATCGGTCCCTTTCAGGCTGAGCATCGAGATCACAAGGTCGATGTTGCCTGCCTTTAGAATTCTGAAAGCATCTTCAGCATTATCTGTCTGAACGAAGGTGGGAGGATATCTGAGGTTGAGAGAAGCGTACTCATTGAAGATCTGCTCATCAATCCTGCCGTCTTCCTCGAGCATATAGTTATCATAGTTACTGCATATTACAAGCACACGATGAATCCTCTTCTGCATAAGAAGATCGAATGAAGTATCGGTAAAATCGTACTTCAGAAGGTCAGGAATTCCTTCAATAATGTTCATTATTCAACATTCCAGGTCGATCCGCTCATAAGCAGATCATCCATGCACTTAATCGGTGAACTTTCCTTTATTGCTTCAATCTGTTCCTCTACAAGCTTTTCGTAAGTCGGGCCGGGAACAGACCGTATTATCCCAAGTGCCACCGGATATTCGGGATACCTCATGTTGGCAAGCATATATTGTATACCCGGATTAGGCTCAGTGGCATCATGCACTATCAGGTCCTTTTCTGTTATGCCGTTTTCGCCAAGCCTGACCACTTTAAGTTTAAGTCCGTCAAGGATAAGCCCTTTGTCATTCCCCTTACCGAAAATCATTGGCTGTCCCTGTTTCAGGATTATAGTTCTGTCATCCCTGACTTCTTTCCCTGTTACTTCGTCGTGCACTCCATCGTTGAAGATGACACAATTCTGCAGAATTTCAACTACAGAAGTGCCCTTGTGCTTTTCAGCCTCTGCGTATATGGATGTTGAGAGAGCTATATTGGCATCTATTGTACGGGCAAAGAACTTGCCTTTTGCACCAATGACAAGCTCACCCACTGAGAACGGTTCCTCGACTGTTCCGTATGGTGAGGTCTTGGTAACCAATCCAATGCTTGAAGTCGGGGAGTACTGACCCTTTGTTAATCCGTAAATCTCATTATTGAAGAGAAGAATATTAATGTCGATATTACGTCTGATCACATGAATAAAATGGTTCCCCCCGATAGCAAGAGCGTCGCCGTCGCCGGTTATCTGCCATACCGAAAGTTCAGGATTAGCTGTTTTGACTCCCGAGGCGATAGCAGATGCCCGTCCATGTATTCCATGAAAACCATAAGTATCCATATAGTAAGGGAATCGTGAGGAACAACCGATACCCGATACAAAGGCAAATTTCTCCTTTGGAATACCCAGTTCGGGCAATGCCCTCTGAACTGAACTGAGAACTGCATGATCGCCGCATCCCGGGCACCATCTGACCTCCTGGTCGCTCTTAAAATCCTTTGCCGTATATTTTACTTCTGCCGAGTCGTTCATCTTATTTGTCCTCCAGTAATTTGATGCAATTATCCTTTATGTCCTTTATTGTAAAGGGAATACCCTGTACTTTATTAATCTGCTCATATTTGAATTCCTGAAAGTTGATCCTCAGGTAATCTGCAAACTGACCAAGATTAAGCTCACAAACCACTATCTTTTTAAAACGCCTGAATATGTCGGCCACATTCGGAGGGAGAGGGTTTATATAGTTGAAGTTTACGAGGCTTACACTGCGGCCCTCGGCCTGCATTTCGCGCACTGCAGTAATAAGATATCCGTATGATCCTCCCCATCCTACTACCAGAAGATCTCCCGTTTGTGCTCCCTGGATTTTCAGATCAGGAATATCATTGGCAACTCGCAGCACTTTCTCAGCCCTCACATTTACCATCAGCTCGTGGTTTTCAGGAACGTATGAAACAGTGCCTTTTTCTGTTTTCTCGAGTCCCCCGATCCTGTGTTCCAGTCCGGGAGTTCCCGGTATAGCCCATGATCTTGAAAGTTTCTTCTCATCCCTTTTATAAGGAAGAAAGGGGATCTCTGTTTTATCTGCAAAAGGAGGTTTTATCTCCGGAAGATCTTTCATGGCCGGTACTCTCCATGGCTCCGTTCCATTGGCAAGGTAACTGTCGGTGAGAAGCAGAACCGGCGTCATGTGCTCGAGAGCAATACGGGCTGCTTCGAATGCAAAGCGGAAACAATCTGATGGCGTGCTTGATGCAATAACAACTACCGGAGACTCTCCGTTTCGGCCGTAAATAGCCTGCATCAGGTCCGACTGTTCTGTTTTTGTAGGAAGTCCTGTAGATGGACCTCCCCTCTGAACATCAATTATAACTATCGGCAGCTCGGCCATTACAGCGAGGCCAATAGCTTCTGATTTAAGTGCCAGACCCGGGCCTGAGGTTGAAGTAACAGCAAGGTTTCCTGCGAAACTTGCACCGAGGGCTGTGCAGATGCCTGCAATTTCATCCTCAGCCTGGAAGCTCTTTACGCCAAGATCTTTTCTTGCTGCCAGTTCTTCTAGAATTCCAGTTGCTGGTGTTATGGGGTACGATCCTATAAATAGTTTCAGTCCAGCTTTTTCAGCTGCTGCCATTAGTCCCCATGCAGTTGCTGCATTCCCGCTTATATTTCTGTATGTGCCTTTTGCAATGGGTGCAGGCAGGATCCTGTAAACGGGAGAAAGAGCCTCAATTGTCTCAGCATAATAGTATCCTGTACGGAGGGCAACTTTATTAGCCTCAGCTATTTCAGGTTTATGACGAAATTTTTTGTCAAAGTAATCTTCTGTATATTCTAGCTTTCTGTCGAAGAGCCAGTAAACCATTCCGAGAGCAAACATATTTTTTGTCCTGAGGACAGTCTTGGGGTCAAGGCCATAGTTTTTTAATGCCTCTTTTACCATCGAAGAAATTGGTGCAGCAATAATATTGAAACCGTCGAGCTTATCCTCTGATACGGGATCTTTTATATATCCGGCCTTCTCTATATTTTTTTCAGTGAAGTTGTCAGCATCATAGATAAGCGTCCCTCCGGGTTTGATCCATTTTGCATTGGCTTTTACTGCAGCCGGATTCATTGCAACAAGGACATCGGAAAAATCGCCCGGCATATTTACTTCGGAATGACCCATGTGAACCTGAAAACCGGATACTCCTCCTACTGTTCCCTGAGGAGCACGGATCTCTGCCGGATAGTCAGGAAAGGTAGAAATATCGTTACCAAACAAGGCAGCAGTATCGGAAAACAGGGTTCCGGTAAGCTGCATTCCATCGCCCGAATCACCCGAGAAACGTATAACGACCGCTTCCCGTTCGAGGATCTCTGATTTTTTACCCATTGTACCTTATGGTTTTTTATTAGTTAAATAAGAAACATGAAATCATGTACATTCTATGATGTACAAAATTAACAGATAATAGGTTGCAAAAACATCAAAAGTAGACGATTATGCAATGATATTGATCATATTTCCCGGCTCCAGATATCCGCCTTCTTCAGATTGATGTCCCTCTCGAAGAACATCCGCGCTATTTTTTCAAAATAATCTGTATAGTCCGACACAAAAAACTGATCGTTCACTTTGCCTGAATCATTTAGCATGTTATTCTTTTCGAGAGTCTCTCTCAGCACCATCGATACAATGCGCGCTGAGTCTATAACTTCAACATTGAAATTGAATATTTTGCTGATCTGGTTCTTTATTATAGGATAATGCGTGCAACCAAGGATCAGCGCCTGTATACCGGCAAGGGATCCGCCGGAAAGGTATGCCCTTAGAATGGCATTGCTGATATCATCAAAAATGAATCCCTCCTCAATCATTGGAACCAGGAGGGGGGTTGCCAATGAGACAACCTCCATACCCGGTGACCGTTCCTTTATTTTTTTGGGGTAAGTACCCGAACTTATTGTTCGTTTAGTACCAATTACACCGATCTTGCTGAATTCTCTCCCGCCCAGGTAATCAACAACCGGGTCGATAACATCCATCAGGATGGTTTTGTCATGGAATTCCTTTTTAAGTAATTCGAAGGCCGACGAAGATGCTGTGTTGCATGCAATTAAAACAACCTTGGAATTATGCTCCAGAAGGAATTCTGTAATACGTCTGGAATAGAATGCTATTGACTCGGCCGATTTATCACCGTATGGAAGATGGGCTGTATCGCCGAAATATATAATGCTCTCACCAGGCAGAATCTGCTTGATAGCATGTGCAACAGTCAGTCCGCCTACGCCTGAATCGAATATACCGATAGGCTGTTCTTTCACAGCTGTTATTTCAGTCCGAGTTTTGCCCTGGCAAGCGGCATTACATTGGTGCTTTTACTCTCATCAAAGAATGCAAGAGCTGTTCCCTGTCCTATATTGAATATATAAACAAATCCGTTTTCCTTTCCAACACCTTCGATGGCTTTGTCAACTTTGGCAACAATGGGCTGAAAGAGTTCTGCCTGTTTATTGGTTAGGTCTTCCTGCGCACTTTGCTGATATTCCTGGATTTTCCTCTGTGTATCAACAAGTTCCTGTTCCTTGGTCTGCCTGACAAGATCAGTAAGGTTTCTTGCCTCTTTCTGATAGGCATCGCTCTTGTTAGCCAGTTCAACCTGCATAAGCTCAAGATAATTGACAAGCTCCTTCTGGTACTTATCAAGTTTAACCCTGGCTGAGTCAAAATCGGGTAGTGCCTGTATCAGTTCATCCTTGTTTATATGTCCGAATTTCAAGCTCTGTGCAATTACATCCTGTCCCGCAAAAGCAACGATAACAAGAGTTACCGCTATTACTGCTATTCTTTTCATGTTCATCATCTTGTTTAAAATTTATGCAAAAATAACCAATTAATTTTTATAACCTAATTTTTCAAGTACCATGTCGCTGAGGTCAAACTTGGGATTTGCAAAGAGGATATTACCGCCTGAAGCTGTGTCGAAAATTACTGCATAACTCCCATCAACGGCTATCTCCTTTATTGCTTTAAGGATCTCATCCTGTATCGGTTTAACAAGTTCTTCCCTCTTCTTGAAAAGCTCACCCTCCATACCAAAGTACTTGTTCTGAAGTTCCTTCATCTGTTTTTCCTTGCTGATAATAGCCTCTTCTCTTTTGGCTTTCATGTCCTGTGAAAGCAAAACTGATTCGGTCTGGTACGATTTGTACATCTGCTCAACAACCGCATATCCGTCGGCAACCTCTTTCTCCCACTGTTTCGAAAGTTTGTCAAGCTGGTCCTGAGCGGTATTGAAGGCCGGGATATTCTTTCTGATATATTCTGAATCGACAAAAGCATATTTCTGAGCCACAGCCATAGCTGTTGTCAGAATCAGAAATCCTATAAATAATCCTAACTTTTTCATAACTTCTGATTTTAGTTTAATTAAAACTGCTGTCCTATAACAAAATGGAATTGTGAATGATTTGCATTCGGGAACTGTACAGGATTTGGAACCTGGTCGAAGCCGTATGCCCAGTCAATGCCAAGTAACCCGAACATTGGAAGATTAGCCCTGAGACCAACACCGGCAGAACGGTTCATTTTGAAAGGGTTGTACTCAGAGAGTTTATACCATGCCCTTCCCGCCTCGAGGAAGGTAAGAGCATAGATAGTAGCCTGTGGATTAAGCGATATCGGGTATCTAAGTTCTGCAGTGATTTTCGAGTAGACGTTTCCTGATGGGGTTGCACTGCCCGGTTTATTAGGTGTAAGCGACCCGTTGGTATACCCCCTCAGTGCAATTACCTCGCGGCCATAGAAACTGTATCCGGTCATACCGTCGCCTCCCACGTAAAAGTTCTCAAAGGGTGATGGTCCGATATCACTATTGTAATAACCGAGGTATCCGAAGGCAAAGCGTGTGTTAACTACAAGCTTCTCATTCTTTGAAAGCGGGAAGTAGTAATCCGATTTAAATGTCCACTTGTGAAATTCTATCCATTTATATTTCTCCTGATCAGAAGCATTTGAATAATCATTGCCGTTCAACAGCGAATAAGGTGGTGTCAGCTGTACAGAGAATGTGAATGATGACCCGCTTTTTGGATAAATAAGGTTCGGGCTTGTTGAAAACCTTGTCAGTCTTCCCAGGACACTGAACATATTGGAGGTTCCGTTATCGAAGAGGAAGCTGTAAACATTATAATCCTTCAAAAAATACCTCTGATAGCTTGTTTCGCCGTAGAGGGAGAAAAAGTCATCGGGCCATGATAATCTCTTACCCAGACCCAGTGTTGCGCCATCGATTATCATACTCTGGTAACCATCGTCAGCTCTTTTCTTTCCGTTCGACATAAGCGACCTGAACATCGAAACTGAGAGAGTGTTGGCATTCTTTCCTCCAAGCCAGGGTTCAATAAATGAAACGTTGAATGAAGAATAAACCCTTCCGTTCGACTGCAGCCTTATACTAAGTGATTGTCCGTCGCCGGAAGGATAGGGTTTCCAATCCTTAAGCTTAAAGAAGTTGCGCATGGCAAAATTATTGAACCTTACACCCACCGTACCAACGAGCATTCCGGCTCCCCATCCGCCAGAGATCTCAAACTGATCATTTGCCCTCTCTTCCAGTTTGTAAAGCAGGTCGACTGTTCCGTTTGCGATATCAGGAATTGGTGTAGGCTGAATTTTCTCAGGATCAAAATGGCCAAGAACCCCCAACTGGCGGATAGAACGCATTATGTCATTCTTGCTGAAGAGTTCACCCGGCTTGGTGTAGAGTTCACGTCGTGCTACATGTTCATTAGTCCTGGTATTGCCTTCAATTATAACCCTGTTGAAGTAAGCCTGATCTCCTTCATATATCCTGATCTCAAGGTCAATTGAGTCATTATCAACCTTATACTCGACCGGCGTAAGCCGCGAAAAGAGATACCCATAGTCCTGGTAAAGACTGCTGACGGCATCTGTAGCTCCGGCTTCTCCGTTAAGCCTGTCGGCGATAAGGGTCTGATTATAAACAGTTCCCTTTTCCACATTGAATACTTTATCAAGGAACTCCTTATTGTAAACACTGTTTCCAACCCAGTTTACACTTCGGAGGAAATACTGGTCTCCCTCATCAACTTTAATCCTTAAACCAAGACGGTCTTCTGAAATAGGATAAAGAGAGTCGCTTACTATTGTAAAGTCCTTGAAGCCGTTATCATTATAAAAAGTTTCAAGAGTGGCCTTATCCTCATCATATTTATCGCCTATGTATTTAGAAGATCTGAAGAAATTAATGTTCTTCTCCTTTGTCCCCTTCATCTTCCGTTTGAGCTTTGTATCATCGAAATAAACATTATCAACAAAGGTGATCTCACCAATCTTGACCTTTTCCTTTTTGTCGACATTTATGTTCAGAATCACATTATTCGGAAGGTCAGGGTCATCTTTCTGAATGAAGTTGACCTCGGTATTGAAGAATCCCTTCTCCACAAAATGGTCGACAATTATCTTTGTTGCAGTATTCAGCAGGAAAGCAGTTATCTGTGAACCGACAGGCAGGTTTATTTTTTCGTTGATATCCTCAATCTCAGACTTTTTCAGTCCGTTAAAATTCACAGAGGAAATCCTGGGCCTTTCCAGCAGCGTGATATCAAGAAATACCGAATCGGCAATAGTTTTTGTTATTGAGATCCGGACATCTGAAAAAAGGCCCTGCTGATAGAGTTTCTGAACAGCCATTGTAACTGCATCGCCTGGTATTGTAATCTCCTGACCAATCCTGAGACCCGAGATCCCTATAAGAGCATTTGTATCGAGATATCTGACACCTGAAACTGATACTCCGCCTATAACATAGTCTTCGGTCTTTAAAAAGTCAACTATTTGTTGTTTCTCCTGAGCTGGAAGTGTTACACTTATAAATATCAGAAGTATTGTTACAAGAGCTATTCTATTTTGTCTGATCCGCATTATGTTGTTATTTTTCCAAAATCTGTTCACTTGTTTTTCCAAAACGTCTTTCTCTTTTCTGGAAGTCAATAATAGCTTCATAAAAATCTTCCTTACCAAAATCAGGCCAAAGTATGTCGGTAAAATACAATTCACTGTAAGCAAGCTGCCACAAAAGGAAATTACTTATCCGGCTTTCCCCGCTGGTTCTTATCATCAATTCCGGATCAGGAATTCCTGCTGTGGTAAGATATTTACCGAAAAGCTCTTCGTCAACCGAATCGGCATCAATCTTTCCGCTGAGCGCATCGATGGCAATTTTCCGGGTTGCTTCACTGATCTCCCACCTCGAACTGTAGCTCAATGCAATAACGAGGTTAAGCCCTTTACCTACAGAAGTAAGCCTGATTGTTTCAAAGAGTTTTTCCCTGAGGTCCTTGTCAAGTCTGTCAACATCACCAATTACCTTCAGGCATATTTTGTTCTTGAGAAGTGTTTCCGTCTCATTGTTAAGCGATTGAACCATAATACCCATCAAGGCAGCTACCTCATCATCAGGTCTTCCCCAGTTTTCTGTTGAGAAGGCATAAAGAGTAAGATAACCTATCCCCAGATCGGACGCAGCTTCAACAATCTGCCTGAGGGAAGTCACTCCCTGCTGATGCCCGAAAACCCTGTCGAGACCTCTCTGTTTAGCCCACCGTCCGTTGCCATCCATAATTATTGCAACGTGCGAGGGCAACCTCTCTTTTTTTATATTGTCAATCAGCGCCATACTATGGATTTCTCTTTGACTCTGTATCGCCATAAGCCGGACAGTTGGCATTCCTATTATAAATTTTCCAGGTGATCCCTATTCCCGCAAACGTATACCAGTCGTTATTATGAATGGCATCACCATCAGCCGGGGCAACTCTGTCGTTAAGGCCGTCAAAGTTATCATAAAATGATTTACGAAAGCTATATTCTGCTTCCAGCCCGATATTTTTCCTTATTTTTATCTTGAATCCTACAGAGAAAGGCAGTATGGGAACGAAATCAGAGACAGACCCGTTAGGGGGGGGTATTGTGGGGTGGACAAAAGTTGTATTCAGATACGTAATTCCGGCTCCTGCAGCAATATACGGAGTATAATCCCACTGTTTGCCCTGCGTTGAATATGGAAGGAAATTGAATTCAAACTGAAGGGCAAACTCCCCCATTGTTGCAGAAAATGAGGCAGCCCGGGTTTGCTGGAAATCATTGTCAAAATCAGTGTCCCTTGCTTTTAAGCCACCCGCTAAAACATTCGCTCTTATTGCTTGCCGGGGGTTAAGATTATACCTGAAAAAGATGCCTCCTGCAGGCTGAAGGGAATAAAACGGCCTGCCCTGGTTTATATCACCGAAATAGGAGGTTGCGCCACCCATTATGCCATAATCAGCAAAACGCTGCCCCATAACGGAGAGTGAAACGATACAAAGCAGTAAGATTGAAAGTACTATTTTCATTAATGGCGGTCCAACTCATTTTCATCTGAAGGAGGGTAATCCATTCTTTCCCGTCTTCATCTTGTAAGTAATAGTGAAATTCAAAAAATAATAAACGTCATTGGAGCTGGAAAATTGTGAAGTATAGCCATCAAGATTATCAGTGAAGGTATATCTCCCGGCAAGTTCAATTCCAAAATTAACATCGGGAGTAAAAACAATACTGGAACCAAAGCCGACAGGGATTACTGCTGCAAATCCCTTGTCATCCAATCCATGAGTGGCAAGGGCTTCATTCGGTTTGATTGAATAATTGATTCCTCCGAATCCTGTCAGGAAATAAAAATCGAGTGCTTTGAAGAATGATCCAAAGCTTGCATTTCTACGTTTTGTAAAAAGCCAGCTGCGTTCTGTCCTGTTCTTGATAAAATAATACTCTCCTATGACGAGCGGCTCAAAAAATGAAATTGTAGATTCATATGCTCTTTCCGGATTTGATCCCCTCTCATCAGTGGCATGGAACATCCCATATGTTAAACTTGCCCTGACAGTTACATCCTGGGTAATCCTGTATTTCAAATTTCCGTTTATGTTAAACCTGGTCTGAAGAAATGTCAGATCCTTGAAACCCAGAATATTGATAGTCTGAGAATATCCCCCGACATCTCCAAAGAAAAAAGACGGCCCCAATCCCAAACTCCCCTCATACCGTTTCATTCTCCATAATGCAGAACCCTGACCGGATGAAACCTGTAGAAAAAGAATTAAGATAAATATTACTAAAACGGACCGTTTCATAAATAAGCCATTTTTATAACTGACACAAATATAGTAATGATATCAAAAGACCACAAGTTTCTGATATAAAAATAACTGAAAGAGAAGAAAACAGCTTATGTCAGATTAATCCGGTGCTTAATTTCTGCGATCAGCTCCCCACATCAGCTTGTTTCTCAAAGTACTGTAAAAATCTCTCCCCCTGAGCATTATGGTTTTAATCTTCACGGGAGATATCTTTATTTCGATCGATTCACTTATCAGCAAGCGCTTAGACCTGAAATCGCAGGTAACCATATACTCACTGCTCCTGCCCTCCATTTCCATCCTCAGCCTGCTGTTGCCTGAAAGGACAATAGGTCTGATATTCAGATTGTGAGGCGCAATTGGAGATATGATAATACTATCATCCTCAGGTGAGAGTATCGGACCTCCCACACTCAGGTTGTACGCCGTTGAACCTGTTGCCGTTGACATTATCAGTCCATCACACCAATAGGTATTCAGATAAGCCTCATTTAAATAAACATTGATGGTAATCATGCTGGGATCAGCCTTTTGAACAGTTATCTCATTAAGGGCTGAAGCTGAATTCCCCTCGAAAATGTCATCCGGTCTTGAAATTTCAATCATGGACCTTTCGATGATATCAAATTCTCCATTGCACAGCATCCCGGCAGCTACTCCAATCTCCTCCTCTGAAATATTTGCGAGAAAACCCATCCTTCCCGTATTGACACCAGCTATCGGGATTCCGAGATCTTTTACCTTGAGGACTGTTTCGAGAAAAGTGCCGTCGCCGCCTACGCTCAGTACAAGCTGGGGCATCCCTGAAATAGAGCTGAGGTCACTGAACCTTTCAATCTGCTCCCCGCCAGGGCATAGAATCGGATCGTCAGACGCCTGGTAGATCTGCATCTTAATCCCTTTTTTACAAAATTCCCTTATCAGCTTTGAAACCCCATCCCTGGTCTTGGGACTGTTACCCTTGCTGTATATTGCCACTCGCTCCAGCATATTTCAGATATTTAGATATTTCATGAGCGAATCAAACCTTTCGGTATAGAAACGGTCCATCGAATCGTCAGTGGAGACCCAGGTTTTTACCTCATAATTATACCTTTCGAAAGTCCTTATAACCGATGCAAGATCACCGGTATTAACCTTAACTGTGACTTCCAGTTTTGTTGATTCAGGAGGTGAGGTAATATACATGCTAAGCACTTTAATGTTGTTGCCTTCAATTATCTGGGCTATCTGCGACAGGGAATAGTCTCTCTCTGTCATTTCAAGCACAATTATTCCTCCCGGCTGATCCATTGAGGAAATTCCGGACAGATTTCGGATAAGGTCGCTTATGGTAATTATTCCCTTGTAATGGTTGTTATGATCGAGAACAGGCACTACCGATAGTTTAAGACGCGATGCCAGACCAATAACTTCAAAAATATGCTGATCGTCGTACACAAAAGGCTTGAACAATGTAAGTGAATGATTTCCGACAGGTTCTTCAGGCTGATTCATATCATAAATATCTGCATCGGAGATAAGACCAAGGAAATCCTGATTATTCACAATAGGCAAATGAGATATCCTGAAGATCTCCATCCAGTTTAATGCAGTCTGTCCGGGATCCGAAGTCTTCAACGATGGTATAACTTCCGATATTAAGTCCTTGGCGACCATAGAAACTTATATTTTCAACTAAAATAGTAAAAAAACTACCAGTTATTGTAATTTTGCACTACAATATAAAATGCTGACATTTCTTACATTATATATAATGACAAAATTAAGCGTAAATATTAACAAAATAGCAACTCTGAGAAACGCAAGGGGTGGAAATATGCCAAACGTCGTGAATGCAGCCATCAATTGCCAGCTTTTCGGAGCTGACGGCATCACTGTTCATCCCAGGCCCGACGAAAGACATATAAGATATAGCGATGTACTCGATATCAGACCAATAATAAAGACTGAATTCAATATCGAAGGTTATCCTTCTCCCGATTTTATCGCTCTCGTCCTGTCAGTCAGGCCTGACCAGGTGACACTGGTGCCCGATGCACACGATGCAATAACATCGAATGCCGGCTGGGATACTCAGCGGTTCAGGGGCTTCCTTACCGAGGTGGTGGCTGAATTCAGGAAAGCCGGCATCAGAACCTCCCTTTTTGTCGATACTGAAGCAGCTAACATCGAAAATGCAGCTTTTACGGGTACCGACAGAGTTGAACTCTATACAGAGCCTTATGCCACTAACTTCAGTACTGACGCCGTTTCTGCCATTGACCCATTCATAAGAGCGGCTGAAGTTGCCCGCACTAACGGACTAGGGCTGAATGCCGGGCACGATCTTAACCTCGACAATCTCAGGTATTTTCATCAGAATATCCCATGGATCGAGGAGGTCTCAATCGGGCATGCACTTATTTCCGATGCCCTTTACCTCGGTCTTGAAAATACAATCCAGATGTATAAGAGACAGCTTTCCTGATTGTAAAACAACATGAAACTGGCCTGCAGGAAATACGGCGAGGGTCCTCCTCTTATAATTCTTCACGGCCTGTACGGATCTTCAGATAACTGGGTTACAATTGCAAAAGCTCTGAGCGAAAGCTTTACAGTATACCTTCCCGACCTGCGAAACCACGGTCAGTCGCCTCATGACAGCATCCACGACTATGATTCCATGAGGGATGATCTTTTTGAACTGGTATCGGAGCTTAAGCTCAGGAAGTTTTTTCTTGCAGGCCACAGCATGGGCGGCAAATGTGCAGTATCTTTTGCCCTGAAGTGGCCAGATAAGCTGCTCGGACTGCTTGTTGCAGACATATCACCGTTCAGGAACAACAATTCGCTGAGGCAGGAATACGAAAATCATAAGGCTATCCTCGAAGCTATGATCTCCCTTGACCTTCGTAAGATATCAACAAGAAGAGAGGCTGAAAACATAGTGGCTGAGAAAATATCTTCAGCAGACCTGAGAGGTTTCATACTCAAGAATCTACAGAGAAAAACCGACGGAAGCTATGCCTGGAAGCTTAATGTTGCTGCCCTAAACAATAATATCGACAAAATTATTGAAGCGATACCATTCGCAGATAATGACCCTGTTAAAGGCTTCCCTGTTATCTTTCTAAAAGGAGCGGATTCTGACTACCTTCCGGATGAGGATTTTAGCGCTATCCTCAGGGTATTCCCGGCAGCAGAACTTATAGTTGTGCCCCATGCCGGTCATTGGATCCATTCTGATAATCCTGAAGATGTAATATGCAATTTCAAAAGGCTTCTTCCGGGATCTTAGTTAAAGATAGGAGGTTCGGTTTTTACCTTATCACATATCAGAATTTTTCTCTTTACCTCTTACTTCTTACTTCGGTCTTCCGTCTTCCGTCTTCGGTCTTCCTACTTCCTACTACTTACTGCTTACTTTTTCCTCTTTCCTTCAGAAGGTGTTTCTCTATTATAGAGATCAAAACCTCAATGCCTACCTGGTTCTCACCGCCCCCCGGGATTATTATGTCAGCATAACGTTTCGACGGCTCAATAAACTGAAGATGTGATGGTTTAACTGTATCGTGATACCGTTCAAGGACTTTCAGCACCGATCGGCCGCGTTCCACGATGTCGCGCTGGATAACCCGTCCAAGCCTGTCATCGGCATCTGCATCGACAAAAACCTTTATGTCCATCATTTTACGGAGCCCGGGATCGGTAAGTATCAGAATTCCTTCAACAAGTACAACCCTTGCCGGATTAACAGGAATAGTCTCCTTTGCCCTCACGCATGTCAGATATGAGTAAATGGGCATCTCTACGCTTTTTCCCTTTTTCAGCTGCCCCAGATGATCGATAAGCAATTCAAACTCCACTGAATCGGGATGGTCGAAGTTTATTTTCTGCCTCTCCTCCAGCGAGATAGTGCTGTTATCCCTGTAATAAGCATCCTGCGGGATAACTATTACTTCATCACTTGGAAACTCTTCCACCACTTTTCTGACTACAGTAGTTTTTCCCGAACCGGTTCCGCCTGCTATTCCAACTATCAACATATATTACTAAGTTTGCAATATTATTTATCAAAAGTATAAAAAGTTTGGAGTGAGCTAGAGTTTGGAGTGACTAAAGTTAAATAACTCTAGGCACTTTAGCTCACTTTAGGCACTCAAAACTTCTTTTTATGTCCGAGTTATATCCTCTGAAATTTGAAACTGTCCTCAAGGAAAAAGTATGGGGTGGTGATGCCCTTGTTAACAGGTTCAATAAAAAGCCATACAAAACTAATCCGGTAGGTGAGAGCTGGGAGATTTCAGCTATATCCGGCGACCAGTCTGTTATAAGCAACGGTTTTCTTGCAGGCAATAACCTTGAGGAACTCATAGAAGTGTATATGG
Organism: uncultured Bacteroidales bacterium; assembly: GCA_963765005.1. Lineage (GTDB taxonomy): Bacteria > Bacteroidota > Bacteroidia > Bacteroidales > VadinHA17 > LD21. The sequence goes on along the minus strand of CAVXUP010000002.1, from coordinate 203,851 downwards.
GTGACATAACCGGAGACCAGGTATATGATAAGTTTGGAAATGAGTTTCCCCTGCTTGTCAAAATCATTGAAGCCAGACAGGACTTGTCGATTCAGGTCCACCCGGGAGATGCCCTGGCAAAGGAACGGCATAATGCATATGGAAAAACTGAAATGTGGTTTATCCTTGAAGCTGAGAAAGGTGCACGGATATATACTGGTCTGAAAGAAGGAGTTACCCGGCAGATGTATGAGGATGCAGTAAATGATGGCACTCTGGCAGAGCTTCTAAACGTTGAAAATCCTGAGCCCGGCGATACATTCTTTACTCCGGCAGGACGGATACATGCAATTGGAGCTGGAACGGTTCTGGCAGAGATACAGCAGACATCTGATATTACCTACAGGATTTTCGACTGGAACAGGAAGAGCACAGGCAGTGAGAAGCGTGAGTTACATACCGGACTGGCACTCGAAGCTGTCGATTTCAGAGCTTCAGGCAAAAACAAGATCCGCAAGGATGCGGAACTCAACAAAAGTGTGAATCTTGTGAGCTGTGAATACTTTAACACTAATATACTATGGCTCGGCAAACCTGTCAGAAAAGAATATTACAATATTGATTCATTTGTTATCTATATTTGTACTGAGGGTGAGTTTTTAATAAAATGGGATGACTCATCCGAAAAAGTCTCAAAAGGCGAAACAGTTCTTCTGCCTGCAATGATAAAGGAAGTCACTCTGGAACCTGATGGTGAGGCGAAACTGCTGGAGGTGTATATAGAAGGCGCAACGGCGTAAAGGCGCAAAGGCGCAAAGGCTTAAAGTTTATAGACATCTCGACCGCAGGACCGCAGGACCGCAAGACCGCAAGACCGCAAGACATATTAATTATTATAAATTATGAAACAACTTTCACTTCCAGTAAGCATTTTACTGACATTTATATTAGTAGTTTCCGGCTGTACAGGCAAAGGCGGCGCAAAAAAAGGATCAGCAGAAAATGCTGATAATACTACAGTTGCCGATACCGGGTTCACCGGCATAAAAAAATATATGAGTCAATCATATCTGATAAAGGAAGTCACCTTCAAGAACGGGGTAAGACAGGGACTGATGAAAACTTTTTACGAAAACGGAAAGGTAAGGCAGACATTCTGGTACGAAAATGGTCTCAGAGAAGATTCGTCACGCTGGTATTATATGGAAGGACAACTATTCAGAACGACTCCATATAAAAGAGATACAGCCGACGGTATCCAGATACAGTATTTCAGGAATGGCAGGAAGAAGGCAAAGATCGGATACAGCAAAGGATTCAGAACCGGTTTTCTCGAGGAGTATAATGCTGACGGGAAACTGATTGGAGCTTATCCTGAACTTATAATCACAACAAAGGATGAGTACAGTACCAAAGGAATTTACAGCATCTCCCTTTCGCTCTCGGATAAATCGAACAAGGTAAGGTATTACAAAGGGGACTTGTCAGCCGGAGTATTTGATACTGTGAAGTGTATCAGGATTAATGCTGTAAACGGGATAGCTAAACTTAACCTTAAAAAGAGCAGTTCTCCTGCTAATGGCAGTGTTGGGGTAATCGCGGAGATCCTGACTAATTACGGAAACAACCGGCTTGTATACAAAAAAATCGATCTTCCTTATAACGATCTTAAATAGAGAAGCTGCATGCTGATACATACTGCAACATTTGTCAAAAGCAGCCCGACACTTAAGGACTGTCCTGCCCCCGCCAGGCCTGAGTTTGCATTTATCGGCCGCTCAAATGTCGGTAAATCGTCGCTTATAAACATGCTTACCGGGTTTTCAAAACTTGCCAAAACTTCAGGCCAGCCCGGAAAAACAAGAACTATAAATCACTTCCTTATAAACAACCAGTGGTATCTTGTTGATCTGCCTGGTTATGGATATGCTAAAGTACCGGTTAACCTCAGGGAAAAATGGGTTAAAGCCACAGAAAACTATATGTTGAAAAGGGAGAGTATGGTCTCACTTTTTGTTCTTCTCGATGTACGGCACAAACCTCAGCGCTCTGATCTTGATTTCATGGAATTGCTCGGTAATAATCAGATCCCGTTTTCAAGAGTTTTTACAAAAAGTGACAAACTGACAAAAGGTGCTGTTGCAGAATCGATTGGGCTTTACGACTCGATTATGCTTGAAAACTGGGAGTCGCTTCCTGTATCATTTATTACTTCAGCAAAGGATGGCAGGGGGAGGGAAGAAATTCTGGATTACATTGAAGAATCTATCAACAAGTTTTCAGAACAGGTCTGAGTTCATCAGGAATTCTTAATTTTGCATACATATTTGTTCGCGTCATTAAGCTAAATCATAGGAAAATGTTTGGAAAAGCACCAATGAAACTTTTTTCCTGCAGGTCTTCCCAGCATCTCGCAAAGATGGTTGCAGCCAAACTGGGGATAGAGCTCGGAAAAAGCTCTGTCAATGAATTCAGCGATGGTGAAATTCAGCCTTGTTTTGATGAATCTGTGAGAGGTTGTATGGTATTCATTTTGCAGTCGACAAATCCTCCTGCGGAGAATCTGCTCGAGTTGCTCCTTATGATTGACGCTGCCAAACGTGCCTCAGCTTATAAGGTTATTGCAGTTATACCCTACTATGGTTTTGCCAGGCAGGACAGAAAAGACAGGCCCAGAGTGTCGATAGGTTCAAAACTTACTGCCGATCTGCTTAGTACGGCGGGGGTAGACAGGGTTATAACAATGGATCTTCATGCCGACCAGATACAGGGATTCTTTAATGTTCCTGTCGATCATCTCTTTGGTTCATCGATATTTGCACCGTATATTGAAAATCTTAAACTGCAAAACCTCTGTGTCTCAGCCCCCGACATGGGCGGATCAAAACGCGCAAATGCCTACTCAAGGCATCTCCAGTCGGAAATGGTCCTCTGCTACAAGCTGCGCAAAAAACCAAATGTTATCGAAGAGATGTCAATTATAGGTGAAGTGGAGGGCCGAAATGTTGTTATTATCGATGATATGGTCGATACTGCCGGAACACTGGTACTTGCAGCAAAAATGATGAAAGAGAGAGGCGCCACAAGCATAAGGGCATTTGCAACTCATCCTATACTTTCAGGAAATGCTATCGAAAGGATAAATGATTCCGAGATAGAGGAGCTTGTTGTAACAGATTCAGTTCCCTTTGTAAATAAATCAGACAAAATTAAAGTACTTTCAATTGCCGGGATCTTTGCCACAACAATTCAGGCAGTCACCTCAAATCAGTCGATAAGCACAAATTTTGTATTCTGATTCCTTTGTTCTATATTTGCAGGCCAATTTTTAATAATGTCAAACGTGTAATGGGGAGTTGCCGTGATTGTAACTCTTAGTAGCACAATAACTTTCAGACAATGAAAACACTAGAGATCAAAGGATCGTTCAGAACAGATTTAGGAAAAAAAAGCTCAAAAAAGGTAAGAAAAGAGGGACACGTACCATGTGTAATCTATGGTAAGGAAAAGAATATTCATTTTCATACCCATGAAATTAATTTTAAAAACCTTGTCTTCACACCCGAAGCACACCTTGTTAAACTTGTTATTGACGACAAGGAGTACAAGGCAGTTCTTAAAGATATGCAGTTTCATCCGGTAAGTGATAGGATAATCCATGCCGATTTTATTGAAGTTTTTGACAATAAACACGTTACAATCAGCATCCCGATCAAAGTATCAGGTGATTCAGTTGGCGTGATTGCCGGTGGAAAACTCAGTATCAAAAAGAGGAACCTTAAGGTAAAAGGGCTCCCGGGTGATCTTCCCGAGTTCCTTCCTATCGATATAACGAATCTTAAGATTCATGATGGTGTGAAAGTCGGTGATCTTTCATTCGACAAGATTGAATTGCTCGACATGAAAAAGGCGCTTGTTCTCTCAATTGCCACTTCGCGTGTTGCACAGAAGGAAGAAGGTGTAGCCGGTGCTGAAGTTGCAGCAGGAGCTGCAGCAACACCTGCTGCAGAATAATACCTTAAGTTTTCTGAATTAACTTATCAGGCTTGATGAAATATCTTGTTGTTGGCCTGGGAAATATAGGTGAAGGGTACAGGGATACCCGTCATAACATAGGATTTACAGTATTGGATGCCATGGCCGCGGCATCCAATACTTTTTTTACAGATAAGCGATATGGCTCTGTATGCAACCTGAAATACAAGGGCCGCGGTCTTATTCTCCTCAAACCCTCTACATATATGAACCTGAGCGGCAATGCCGTCTCTTACTGGATGAAGAAGGAGAATATTCCGGTCGAAAACGTTCTTGTAATAGTTGATGATCTTGCACTGCCTCCCGGCAGCATAAGGATGCGGCATAAGGGAAGTGACGGCGGCCATAACGGGCTCGCCCATATCAGCACAACGCTTGGAACAACAGAATATCCCAGGATACGGATTGGCATTGGAAGCAGCTTCAGCAAGGGAGCTCAGGTTGACTATGTTCTGGGCACCTGGACCGGGGAGGAGATGAAGATGATGGAAGAGAGGATTGCTATAGTGATCGAGATGATAAAATCTTTTGCATTCAGAGGAGCGGATCTGACAATGACGGCCTTCAACAAGGTGGGGAAAGTACCTGATGCAACTAAGGAAGAGAAAACAGGAAACAGTGAATCTAACTGATCTCCTATTATGACTGACGAAAAATCAATCCGGATAGACAAATACCTTTGGGCGGTAAGAATTTACAAAACAAGGAGTTCAGCATCTGAAGCATGCAGAAAAGGGAAGATTCTGATCAAAAATGTTCAGGTCAAACCATCCAGAACAATCTCTGCAAATGAGATAATAACCGTAAAAAAACCGCCGGTTGTTTTTACATACCGCGTTATCGAACCTCTCGAGAACAGGGTGTCGGCAAAACTGGCCGGCAACTATGCAGAGGATATAACTTCTGATGAAGAAAAACTCAAACTCGAAATCAGGCCTTCGGATATCAGCGGTTACCGCAACAGCGGTACAGGAAGACCCACGAAAAGAGAAAGAAGGTTGATCGACAGGCTCAGAGAGGACATTAGTACGGACTAAAAAAGGTAGTATAAAGACTTAAAATACCTGAAACCTTCTCTAAAACAGTTTCCATAATTAAATCCTTCAATTCATTTTTTTTAACTTGCATCATCCGGCTCTAAGCTGATCAGCAACAACCTGAACCGGCAAAAGCGTTTTTTATTTATTTTCAAATGGGGAAGGAAACAATTGAGAAGTACTCAGCCGGGTATGCCTTTATTAACTTTACGGCGCGATTCTGGCACAACAATGTCTTCTACAGGAAAGTCATTGTACTGGGAAAAGAGAATATTAATCCTGACAAGCATAATATTTTTGCGCCAAATCATCAGAATGCATTGATGGATGCTCTTGCAGTGCTCTTTACCCAGGAGGGGTATCTCATATTTCTGGCCAGGGCCGATATCTTCAAAAAGAAAATGATTGCTTCTATTCTTTATTTCCTTAAGATCCTGCCGGTTTACCGCATAAGAGACGGTTTCAGCAGCCTTAAGGGCAATGATGAGATCTTCACAAAGACAATAGATGTAATCAAGAATAAAAATGGCCTTGTGATACTTCCTGAGGGTGACCATGCCGGATTCAGAAGGCTCAGGCAACTGAAAAAGGGGATCTGCCGGGTGGCTTTTCAGGCCGATGAGGCAACAGGTTTCGAACTGAAAATGAAGATCATTCCTGTAGGATTGGAATTCTCAAATTATCAGCGATGGAGACAGGTTCTTACTGTTGTTTATGGTAAACCTATCGAAGTATCGGAATATTACAACGCTTATAAAGTGAGCCCCGAAAGAGCACTCAATGAATTAAGGTCAAGGCTCTCTGATGAGATGAAGAGTCTGATGATTCATATAGAATCAGAATCAGATTATGAAGCAATTGATGAACTCAGGTCAATAATAAACGGCAGATTCAGCGATGATATTAAAAATCCGAAGATTTTCAGGGACAGAGCACTTATTGATAAACTGAACTCTCTGAGGGAATCCGGCAAGGAGGTATACGACAAAATCTGCTCTCTTACTCTTGAGGTAAAGGAAAAGGCCAAAAAAATGAATACCGACTACAGGCTCCTTGAAAAGAAAAAACATCCGCTTGGCTGGCTGATTGCCGGAATGGTTGGAATAATTGCAACCTTTCCCCTGTTCATTTATGGAAATATCTTCAATCTGACCTTTCTTGAAATCCCGAATCTTCAGATCCGAAAGATCCGCGATCCTCAGTTCCACTCATCCATCAGATATGCACTATCACTGATAATGGCATTTATCCTGGTGCCCCTGGCACTGATCCTGCTGCTTATCTTCATTTCGCCCTGGTGGCTTGCTTTATTGGTTTTCCTTACAATTCCACTGTCTGGATTATTTGCATGGAACTACTATTTGCAGTTCCGCCGCATAATTGGAGGGTTCAGAATCAGAAAGCTGATCAAGCAGAAGAACAGCGATTTTGAAATACTTTGGAAGAACTACAATGAGCTTGTCAGGCTTGTTTCGGAATTATAAGATGAGTAAGAATAATATGTTCACAGGCAAGGTGGTATGGATAACCGGCGCTTCCTCAGGTATTGGCGAAGCACTCGTATATGAATTCAGCCGGCTCGGAGCAGTAATAATTGCTTCATCACAGGACCTGCCGGGTCTTGAGCGGGTAAAAGCAGCCTGTAATGAAAAATCAGACCATGTCCATCTTGCACCTTTTGACCTGTCTGAAACTTCTGAAATTATAAACCTTGTTGATAAACAGGTAAGCCAGCATGGAAGTATTGACTACTTGTTGAATATCGGAGGGATAAGCCAGAGGGCAAGGATAGAGGAAACTCCCATATGGCTCGACAGAAAGATCTTTGAGATCAACTACTTTGGGACTATTGCACTTACCAAGGCTGTACTGCCATACATGATAAGGCAGAAATCAGGACACATTCTCGCTACAAGCAGCATTTCAGGAAGATTCGGATTTCCTCTCCGTTCAGCCTATTCGGCCTCAAAACAGGCACTGCATGGATTTATAGAAACTCTTTATCTCGAGAATAAGATAAATAATATAAGAGCATCGATTATTATCCCGGGAAGAGTGAGGACTTCAATTTCGTTCAACGCTCTCGAAAGTGACGGGAGACCTCACGGAAAACTCGACGACGGACAGGCAAAAGGAGTATCTCCTCAGGAGGCTGCCAAAACAATAATAAAAGGGATAAGAAAAAATAAAAGGGAGATCCTTGTAGGCAAAAGCGAATTGCTGATGCTCTATATTAGAAGGTTTCTGCCATGGCTGTTTTTCAGGATAGCAGATAAGATAAAAAACACCTGATGCAGAAACGCGATGCATCGAGAAACGTCGAACATCTTGTAGAAACATCGTGCATCTTGTAAAAACGCGATGCATCGCGTTTATACAAGATATACAATGAAGATAGTAAATACGAATAAACTATTACCATATGAAAGATTATGTGATCAGCGGGATACAACAGATAGGCATAGGAGTAAGAAATGTTGCTGAGGCATGGAAATGGTACATAAGCCGGTTTGGAATGGATTGCCGGATCTTTGAGGATGAGGCCGTAGCAAAATTAATGCTTCCATACACCGGGGGAGAACCACGAAGCAGGCATGCAGCGCTGGCACTCAACCTTCAAAGCGGCGGAGGGTTCGAGATCTGGCAGTACAAGGGAAGGGATCCGCTTGCCATTAAAGATGAGATAATGCTTGGTGACCTTGGAATAATTGCATGCAAGATAAAAGCAAGGAGTATCGATGAGTCGCTTGCTTTCTATAAAAAGCAGGGTACCCCTCTCCTCTCTGAAGCTTCAACTGATCCGACCGGCAGGAAGACATTCTTCTTAAAAGACCCTTATTCAAATGTTTTCCAGGTAGTTGAGGCATCTGACTGGTTTATGAATGAAAATAAACCAACCGGCGGTTCATACGGGGCAATTATTGGCGTTTCAGATGTCGAAAAGGCAAGAATCGTTTATTCCGGCATTCTCGGATATGATGAGGTTGTTTATGACAAAACAGGGATCTTCAGTGATCTTGCCGTCCTGAATGGAGGGGATACAGAAGTCAGGCGTATACTCCTGAAAAGATCTGTCCCTTTCTCAGGTCCTTTCAGCAAGATGCTTGGCGACAGCGTTATTGAACTTATTGCTTCAACCCGGCAACCAGGGAAGAAGATCTACGAAGGGCGGTTCTGGGGGGATCTCGGATTCATTCACCTTTGCTATGATGTAAGGGGAATGGATGAACTGAAGGCCTACTCAGAAAGTGTCGGCTTCCCCTTTACTGTCGACAGTAAGAAGAGTCATGAGGGAAACAGTTTTGACATGGGCGAAGCGGCTGGACATTTCTCATATATTGCAGACCCCGATGGCACGCTGATTGAGTTTGTTGAAACCCACAAGCTCCCTATACTGAAGAAATTTGGCTGGTATCTTGACCTCCGCGGAAGAAATCCTCATAAATCTCTTCCGTCGTGGATGCTCAAAACACTACGGTTTTCAAGGGTTAAGCTTTAAGCAGCTCATAATTGCCTTATGCCGGAGCATTGGCAGCGGCAGCTTTGCCCTCAACATTTTTCAGGACCCGCATAACATTTGCGCCCCAGATCTTGGTTATATCTTTTTTAGAGTAACCACGGCGAAGAAGCTCAATTGTGATGTTTTTCATTTCAGCAGCTGTGCTGCAGTCAGCAACCTTTCCCCCACCGTCGAAATCGGTTCCTATGCCAACAAAGTCAATGCCGGCTACCTGTACCACATGATCAATATGGTCTACCACATCCTTTACGGTTGCAAGCTTCTCATATTGTTTCTGTATAGCACGATATTCCTCTCTCATCTTCTTTTTCACGTCCTCGGGAAGAGCAGCGTAATCACCATACTTAGCCTGGAGCTCCTTTAGTTTTGCTTCTCTTTCAGGATTGGGCTCCGGTGTTTTGAGATAATCACTGAGTATGCAAATCTGGATAACACCACCGTTTTGTTTAAGGGCAAGCAACATATCGTCGGTAAGGTTCCTCGGACTGCTGCATAGCGCCCTGCATGAAGAGTGTGAAGCAATTACAGGAGTCTGGGTCACGCTGAGAACATCGTAAAACGATTTATCGGAAATATGCGAAACATCAACCATCATTCCGAGTCGGTTCATCTCTTTTACAACCTCTTTGCCAAACTCCGACAGGCCGTCATGCTCAGGCCCCTTCCGGTCGTTTGAGGAGTCACAGATATCATTATTCGAAGTATGGCAAAGTGTAATATACCTTGCCCCAAGATCGTAATATTGTTTTACCCTTGATAGATCGGATCCAATAGGATAACCATTCTCGAGGCCTATGAATGCAGCGATCTTACCTGCTTTTTTAAGTCTGTAAGCATCGTCGTAACTCACTGCTATTTCAGCCATAGCCGAATTTTTTTCCACATTCCTGTGTATTGCATTGAATATTTCAAGGGCATCGTTGTTAACCTTATTGAATGACGAATCATTTCTTGGTCCCTGTCCGATGAAAACGGCAAAGAACTCAGCATGAAGCCCACCCTCAACCATCCGGGGAAAGTCAACACATCCCTCATCATGCCTCACTCCAAGATCGAAATCAGGATCTGAAAAATCCATCGGAGTATCACAATGCGTATCGACGGTGAGTATTGCTTCATGTATTCGGTCAGCCTGGCTGATAAGTTTTTCTTCACCGGAGGTACAGCCCGAAAGCAAAAGTATCGCTGCTGATAATGAGTAGAATAATTTCATCGCAAAAAGTTTTATCAGCCGCAATATAATTAAAATGGGCATGTGCTATTCCTCTGGCTTACTATTTAACCAATTTTAACAATATTCACGGCAGATTCAGAAATTGGCGATTCCGATAGCGATACCAATATATGGTTTGTTATTGTATATCCATATTTTTGAATCGCTGTTCAACAGGTTATCAAATCCCAGTGTAAGACCAATTGATATATTGTCGACAGTAATGAAGGCACCAATTCCTTTCTGAAAAACAATACCATCATATTCCAGAGCTGTATTATCATTGGTTACAGTTGGATTAACAGGTGTAATGCCAATTCCTCCAAAAATCCCGACATCATAACCCAGATGTTTTATATGTGAACTGCTCCTGTTAAGCACAGATTTCCGTGTACGGAGGATATAAAAGTCCTTCCGTGCACCCATGTAAATAAGGGCATTAATGTTGGCATTAAGCTGAACAGGCACTCCGGACACAGCCGGACGAAGCTTCGTTATTATAGTTGAAAGATCAACCTCGATGGAATTCTTAACAAACCTGCTGTTAAAAAGATAGTTTTCAGGGTCAATGGTGCTTATCCTTGAACCAATTACCGATTCAGTCTCAGGGATCCCGGTGCTTCCTTCCCTGAGCTTATAAATAAAGACCGAATCTTCGGAGACCTCAGCATATACCCGGGAAACTTCCTTTTTGTCTTTTTCGAACTTATAGTAATCCGAATGGAAACCATGCTGTGATGTGGTATCAACAGTTGCACAACCAGTAATAATCAGTGCTAGCATGAGCACAACGAATGACAGGAGATATTTCATAATATCAGCAATCTCGATTTCACTATTAAGTTAGAAACAAATTAGCTTTAAAAGGTCAAAAATGCTGGTTTTCTTGATTACAACATACTAAAAAAGCCCCGTTCCGCTGTTGAGCGGACCGGGGCAGCCATGTTATTCATTATGGTTTTCAAAATCTATGATCTCAATTTGATTTCTGACCCATTCGATCAATTTCTGGTTTTTGAAGTCAAACCATTCCTTACGATATGTACCGGAATTATCCATAACCCAATTGAAGTTCTGGAATGGATGTTTTCTATTTAATGCATCAATGAGTGCATTCCTCAGTTCCTTGCTATTAACATTTTCAGCAAAGTCAGCCATTACCTTAAATGATTCGTGGGATTCCATGCCATCTATCTCTAAGTATTTATCCCAATTCTCTTCTATCTCATTCAGAACATCATTCCAGGGTTCTCTGTCATCGGTATTCCAGCTTTCAAAATTAAGCACAGATTTTATCTCCCCTGTTTCTTTATTAATGTAGCATCTCATACCGCAGTCAAGTTCTTCTGCGATTTCTTTGATCTGATCCTGAGTAAGTTTAAGCATCTGTTTATCGTTTAACATTACTTATTGATTTAAAAAAACCAGATTATTCTACAAGCTCCAGATAAATACTTTATGAGCACAACCAGTTCTCTCAGTCCCGTCAGGGACGCCCTGTTTGTAGATAACGTCTTAATAATTCAACCTTAGCTCCAGTGGAGCGACCTGTTATTCTATCCATTCAAACATATACTTTGGATCAAAATCAACATCAAATTTCTCTAATAATTTAAGATACTCCTCCCTGAATGAGGCTCTTTTATGATGCTCCTCCTGTGAATTTACGTAATGGATAACGTCATTGATCTGTGAATGCCCGTATGAAAATGCACCGTAACCTTCCTGCCATTGGAATCTGCCAGGCATCCATTTCTTTTCGTTAATAAATTTTGAAGTGTTCGCTTTGATATCTCTCAATAAATCAGGTAAAGCCTGCGAAGGTGAATATCCTATAAAAATATGCACATGATCAGGCATAAAATTTATCGCCAGTAGTTTATGTTTCCGGTTTTGTATAATTCCGGCAGTATATTTTTGCAATTCTTCCTTATGTCTTACAGGAATTACATTCTCATGGCCCATTGGAGAAAAGACAAGGTGAAGGTAAATTTTAGTATAAGTATTAGCCATAAAAATCAGAATTAAGTTCTTATAATAAGATAATTATGCTGATAAACGACAAAATACCTTGTTGGTTCAATTAGGAAACAATAGAATAAAGTTATTAAAAATCTGATACAGGTCGCCACTACGTGGCTCATAAATCATAAGAATCATCGTTCTACAAACAGAAAGCCGCTACGCGGCTCATAAATAACCAGAATACTTAATTCTACAAACAGAAAGCCGCTACGCGGCTCATAAATAACCAGAATACTTATTTCTACAAACAGAAAGCCGCTACGCGGCTCATAAATAACCAGAATACTTAATTCTACAAACAGAAAGCCGCTATGCGGCTACACAAAAAAAGCCCCTGACTCGGAAGTCAGGGGCAGCCATGAAAAGAATGTAAAAACTGCTTTTTTGGACAGTAAAAAGCTTCTTCTTAAAGTTTTACAACTTTATATACGTTCGAAAGTTTTCCTTTTGTCAGTTTAAGATAGTATAAGCCTGCAGCCATATCCTGCATATTTATCTGTTTTTCAGATGAGGATGCCTCAACAATAACAGTTTTTACCAACTGCCCCCTTGTATCAAAAAGATTGAGCGTCATAACTTCTGCGGTTGGGGAGCCAAATCGAAGATTCAGCATATCACTCGCAGGATTTGGATAGATAAGGATCTCAACCTGCAGATCAAGGTTTTTTTCAAGAGTAGCTACTATCAGTTGCTGCTGAAACCCATGAGTAAGGATAACATCGCCGTTTTGATAAGTCGGGATCACTGTTTCTCCAAGTGTCCAGCTTATCGATACACTGCCGTTAATGCTGAAATCTCCGGCACTTGAAATCACTTCATGCTTAACCTGCGACTTGACCGAAAGAACAAGAGCGAGCAGGAAAATTATCGATAAACAGCGTTTCATTTAAGAGTATTAATTCCTGTAATAATGACCTATTGTAAAAATATACTAATTCTTTTCAATTTGCAATATATAAACATCCCTTTTGATCAACCTGCTGCTTGAATCAATCAACACCTCTCAGATGACGGCGAAAACACTTAACAGTACTAATACTCCCAATATAATGATTGTTATCCCTGCAATTATATTAATCCTCAGAATGACCCTCAACCTGAAATTCATCTTAAACCTGCTGACGAAGTAACTCAGGAAGAACCACCATCCGAGTGTGCCAATAAAAATACCAGGGATCAGAAGAAAGGGTACATGTTCAGGCCTTACATCCCCGCTTACACTTACCCCCGAAAAGAAGGCCACAAAAATGAAGATTGTATAGGGATTTGTAATTGCAAGCATGAAAACAGAATAGAAATCGCGCCATAAGGACTTTTCAGATTTCTCCCTGTTCCTGAATTCCCTGACAGGATTTGACAGAAGGACCTTCACTCCTGTCAGAATTATTATTATTCCGGCAACGATACTGAGACTAAACCGGTGATCAAGAACAAAATTTATGATTATCGAAAACCCAAGGCCCGAAACTATTGCAAGAATCAAATCTGCTGCAGCAAGGCCCAGACCTGAAAAAAATCCTGAGAGCACGCCCCTTTTTATTGTTCTGTTAATCAATATAATACCTATCGGTCCCAGGGGCACAGATACAGTCAGCCCAAGAATAATACCCTTAAGCAGTAACTCAATAGCAGGAAATACACCATCGTTCATTGCCGTCAAATATAATTAGTTTAACTCCATCAGATACAAACAATCCTCACAAACTGAGCAGTTTTTATCACCTTGTGCCCCACTTATCTTATTTTTGCATCAAGACAGATTGCTTTTTCTTCAGGTGCTTTTTAATTCACATTATAATTTCTTCCGACATGACCTCATTTAACAGATATACCCTTATTGCATTATCGATAACAGGCGGAGCGGGCTCGGGACTCGCCTGGACAGGCTGGTGCCCCGGACTAATTCTTCTTTTCAGCTTCATCCCCTTCTTCCTGATTGAAGACCATATTTACAATAACAGGGAGAGATATACGCCCAATGCATTCTTTATTTACCTTTTACCGGGATTCTTTGCATTCAGTATCATGACCCTGGGATGGATGAGAGTGGCAACAATGACCGGGGCTGTCACCGTAATTCTCGGGATGTCGTTCCTGATGTCATTTACAATGTGGCTGGCCCATGTTATAAGGCTCAGGGCAGGTAATCTGCCCGGTTTCATTGCTATGGTATCATTTTGGCTCACACTTGAATATGCTACACTTAATATAAATATAATTACTCCCTGGATAAATCTGGGCAACGGCCTGGCAAAAGATATCCTGTTTATTCAATGGTATGAATTAACAGGAACAGGAGGCGGATCCCTCTGGATACTTCTGTCGAATCTTTTGCTTGCTTCTGCCCTGGCCAACTACAACAGCGGATACCGCAGATACAAAACTATTCTGTTATTCTGGCTGATACTTCTGGTCTTACCCTCACTCTATTCCGTAACAAGGTACCTTACAATAAAGCAAACCACCTCAAAACAGAGTGAGCTTGTAATAGTACAGCCTAATTCAGATCCTTACAGTGAAAAGTACCGGATCCCTTTTATTGAGCAGCTTGAAAATATACTCGGAATTGCTGCTTCGTCTGCAACCGTGGAAAGCGACTGGATAATAACTCCCGAGACAATTGTTGATGATCCGCTGGACCTCGAAGCACCGGAAGAGGACCGATACATCAGGCTTATAAAAAGACTTGCCCGGCGCTATCCCGATGCATCCATTATTGCAGGACTGGTAAGCTTTAGAATTTACCCTCCGGCGGAGAATCCGCCTACAAAAAGCGCGAGGAAAAAGGATGAATCAGGTGCTTATTACGACTATTACAACTCAGCATTCAGGATCGATACAGGAAAGATAATAGAAGTTTACCACAAGTCGAAACTTGTGCCCGGGATTGAGATGCAGTTTTCGAATGGGCTCGGAAGAATTGCGGCAAGAATCCTTCCTTACCTGGGAGGCACAAAGTGGGGATATGGAATTCAGGATGAGAGGTCTTGCTTTGAGCACCCCTTGCTTCATTACAAGGTTGCTCCAATTATATGTTATGAATCAGCCTTTGGGAACTATGTTGCCGAATATGTAAGGAACGGCGCTGAAGCGCTATTCATTATTACAAATGATGGCTGGTGGAAGAATACAGGCGGCTACAGGCATCATCTTAGTTACGCTTCCCTGAGGGCAATTGAAACACGCCGCCCGGTTGCCAGGGCAGCAAATACCGGCATTTCATGCATAATCGATATAAGAGGAAAGAGAACCATTGAGAGTGAATGGTGGGTACCAGCAGTGCTCAGAGGGAAAATATATCCTGAGTCAGCCATAACTCCATATGTAAAATACGGAGACTATATTTTGTTTATATCTCTCATAGTCAGCATCATGCTACTCACAACAGTTTTCATTGCCATCCCCTTAATAAAAAATAAATAGATTTTCTTCGAAAACATGCAACCCCGGGTTCTTCATATTGTCTTTGTAATCAGGTAAGCTTAACAGGTGGATAATTTAAACATTCATATACATGCACCTCTTATTGAGGAATGCAAGAAGGGTGACAGTTATGCCCAGTTCAAGCTATATAACCAATACTCAAAAGCAATGTATAACCTTGCATACAGGATAATGAACAACCGCGAAGAAGCTGAGGATATGCTTCAGGAGGCATTTATTGAATGCTTCCGGAACCTGAAATCCTTCCGGTTTGATTCAACGTTCGGTGCATGGCTCAAAAAGATAGTAATTAATAAATGCCTGAACCAGCTTAAAAAGAAGAAGATTGACCTCACATTGTGTGAAAAACTTCCGGAGAATGTATACGAGGAAGAGGAAGAGGATCTTGTATATGACAACTCAAAAATCATTAAATGCATAGAGCTGCTTCCCGACGGCTACAGAGTTATCCTCACACTCTACCTTCTGGAGGGTTATGATCACTCAGAAATTGCAGGCATACTTGATATAACAGAGTCAACTTCAAAATCGCAGTATTCAAGGGCAAAGGAAAAGCTTAGAAATCTGCTTCTAAAAAAACATTAACATGAACAGGCTTGAAGAACATATCAGGAAAAACAGGGAGGATCTTGACAGATACACACCTCCTGCTGAAACATGGGATCAAATCAGCAGAGAACTTAAAAGACGAAAGTCACTTAAGACAAAATGGATAAACATTGCTGCAATGGCTGTGGTTTTGCTGGGGATCACTGTTCTGGTCTCGCGACAGACTGGCATATTCCAGTCAGGAGGCAGGGGAAGCAGATCAGGTGCGGCTTTTGAGAACGCAAATCCTGAGCTGAGAGAGGCTGAGATCTACTATACAAACCTGATCAAGTCGCTCTACATCGATGCTACACCCCTGCTTAATGCACACCCGGAAGCAGAAAAGGAGCTGAACATAGATATAGCTCAGCTTGACAGTATATGTATAGATATAAAGAAAGATCTGAAGGATAATGTTGACAACCAGGAGGTTGTAGAAGCATTGATTCAGAATTACAGGACCCGCATCAGGATTCTTGAAGAGATGATGAGTGTTCTGAAAGAAAGCGAAACAGATATTGAAAAAAATAAAGATAATGAACTATAGAACCATTCTTCAGGTCTTCGTGATCGGGCTTCTCTCCTGTTCGGCATACGGGCAGGGTGAAACTGAAGTCCGCAGCTTCATGAAGAGTGTAAGCGTCAATAAGGAGTCGTGGCTTGAGCTTACAAACAAGTACGGAACAATGCACATAACTACATGGGATAAAGACTCAGCATATGTAAGGGTTGAATTGAAAGCTTATTCCACCAGCGATGCCAAGCTTAAAAAAATGTTCGAAGGCATCTCTGTCAATTTTGCTGAAACCAAATCGCTGCTTAAAGTCCAGACAGAATTTAACCAGAATATTAATATGATATTCGAGAACTTCAAGGGGATGACAAGTAAAATCATATCGTACGAATCCAGAGTTGAAATAAACTATTATGTCAATGTCCCTGAATACCTTAACATGAGGATTGACAGTAAGTACGGCGATGTGGTAATGGAAAATCATCGGGGAGATATTACAGTTGCCGTTTCGAACGGGTCCTTCAAGGCAAATAATCTAAGCAGATCTGCAGCACTGACATTTTCATTTTGCGACGCCACAATCAAATCTCTGGCATCGGGAAAAATAATGGCTTCGTTTTCAGAAGTTTCACTTGAAGAGGCAGAAGACCTGACAATCAATTCAGTTTCCTCGAAATACGAGATCAGAAAAGCCGGTAATATTGATTTGGATTCACGAAGAGATAAATTTTCTATCGACGAAATCAACATGCTCAAAGGAAGCGCCTATTTCACGGAATTCAGGATAGGAAAGCTGAACAGCGAATCAAACATCTCAACAAGGTATGGTAAGATTAATGTTGACCAGGTCGGCAGGGGTTTCGATGCAATAAATATAAATTCAGGCTACACTGACGTCTCACTGGAGTTTGAAGAGAACTCGTCATACACGCTCGAAATCAGACATCTGAACACCTTCGTTGTGCTGCCTCCGAAGAATATTAAAACCGAGCAAAAGACCCTTAACCAGGATAAAAAGGAGTATATAACCTACGGCACCTTCGGCCAGAATGCAGGATCGGCAAAAGTAAAAATTGACGCTACAAGAGGTAATATTTATATCAAATAAAATACAAAGACATGCAACTAAGCTCTTGCTTTTGTGTCTTTATTCAAACAATTCAAAAAAGTAATACAACATTATGAAAAAACAAATCTACCCATTTCTTATCTTCCTGTTTCTTGCTCCGTCGCTACTTAATGGACAGTTTGTCACAAAGCAGGCAGGATTCCGTTTTGGCTACAGGAGCGGCATTTTCTACCAGGTAAGCCAGGAAGCAGGAACTGCAGAGGTTGGCTTTAACACACTGCTCAGTTTCAAGGAGAGCGGAATACAGGTAACCGGTTTACGGATTTTTTATGAATCAAGCCTCGACAATATCTCACCAAACCTTCTCTTTTCATGGGGTTACGGCGGGCATCTTGGGTTTTCGTACTCCGATCATGTAAGATTCATGGGAGAGGATTATTATTACAGAAATGAACGATTCATGCCGCTTTTCGGTGCCGACGGATGGCTGGCGCTCGAATACCGGATCGAAGACATACCTCTTACCGTAAGCCTTAACTACAAACCATTCATTGAATTGACAATCCCTGCATTTGTCAGGGTTGTTCCGGCAGATTTCGCATTTAGCATGGCATATATATTTTAAAATTAAATACAGGACACCCATGAAAAACAGGATTATTTTAACAACACTTCTCATCTTTTTTGTTTCTGCAGCGTTCTCACAAGAGGCTGATTCATCGAAGAAAAAGAAGGATAAAAACGAACAAAAGGAATTTCAGACAATACTTGGCCATAACCGTTCAGGAGGAATGTACGGATCCTTTACTGTCGGCTATTCTGAAATCAACAACGACCAGGCAATACTGTTCGGAGGAAGATTCATGTGGGTCGCAAGCCACAGCATAGGTTTCGGGTTCGGAGGAACTGGTTTTATCAATGAATATCACTATGAGCCGCTGCTGAACACCGACGTGTTCCTCACAGGAGGCTATGGAGGGCTTTATGTTGAACCAATTATCGCTCCAAACTTTCCTGTTCATATTGCATTCCCATGTCTTTTCGGAGCAGGAGGCATATCATATATCACAAAAGACTGGAATGACTATCATAACCTCATCGAGGATTCCCAGGCTTTTCTGATTGCCGAACCCGGAGCTGAACTTGAACTCAATATAACACGGAACTTTCGTTTTTCGATCGGAGCTACCTACCGTTTCACAACAGCTTTTGAGATAGGATCAAATCCTCCTGAGATGGTGAATGCCGAAGCCCTGAAGGGTTTCACCTATATGGCAACCTTTAAATTCGGAAGATTTTAAGGAGAAGATAAAAGACAACCTGCCTGCCGGCAGGCAGGAAGTAAAAAGATAAAAGTCAGGCTGAAGAAAACTTTTGTCTTTAGACTTTTATCTTTTGTCTTTTTGAATTAATTACATTAAAGAGGTCCTTTGCTTTTTTTATATATTTCAATACCCTCATCGAGCCACTTCTTGTACTCCTCAACATTAAGATTTGTAGGCATTGGTGTATTGAGTGGTTTCCCATCGTGATCGGCGATCACATAAAGAGGCATAGCATTTGTTTTGAAAAGTGAAATTTCAAGGTCTTCATTTATTTTCCCTATCGTCTTCTTCACCTTGCCATCAAGACTGGAAGTTATCCATTCACTCTCCGGAAGCTGAGTCCTGTCGTCGATATAAAGGGCAATAATTACAAAATTCTCCCTGAGCCTTCTCAGCACTTCCGGATCTGACCACACTTTGGCCTCCATCAGTTTGCAGTTGGCACAGGCATGTCCCTTGAAATCGATCAATACCGGTTTGCCCTGCTCCTTAGCACATGCAAGTCCCTGCTTAAAGTCGAAGTACCCGGTAAGTCCCAGGGGCATTTCAAAAATATCTGCATGTTTTGGTTCTGAACAGAGGATGCTTACCGTTGAATTGCCGGCGGCTGGTGACTGAAAGGTGCGGTTTTCCGATATCATTTTCTGGAGATTGAACTCTGATTTTGAAGAGGCCGGCAGAAAGGATGATAAGCCGCTCAAAGGAGCTCCGAACAGACCAGGTATAAGATAAACAACGAATGAGAATACTGCAACAATAAGAAACAATCTGAATGTACCTATGAATGGCAGGTCGCTGTCGTGTGAGAATTTTATTTTTCCCATGAGATACAAGCCCAGAAGAGAAAAAAGCACTATCCAGATTGCAATAAACAGATCTCTCGACAGAATCCCGAGTGAATAAACACTGTCGACCGTCATAATGAATTTCATGCTGAAGGCAAGCATAATGAATCCCAGCACAACTTTAATTGAATTCAGCCATCCGCCTGAGCGGGGCAGTTTGTTCATTACTGATGGGAAGAGGGCAAAAAAGGTGAATGGCAGGGCAAAAGCAAGCCCAAAACCTATCATTCCGATTGTCGGACGGAGAACATCACCGCTGGCTGCCTCAACAAGCAAAGCGCCAATAATTGGACCTGTACATGAAAATGAGACAATTACTGTTGTAAGTCCCATAAAGAATGATGAAATAATTCCTCCCTTATCGACTCTTGAATCAGCTCCGGAGACCCAGCTGTTTGGCAGCACTATTTCAAAAGCACCAAAGAATGAGGTGGCAAAAACGACAAAAAGAAGGAAAAATATTGTATTGGGGATCCAGTGCGTACTTAAGGCATTGGCAAAACCAGCACCTGCACTTGTAAGTGAGACAATTATGCCCAGTGATGAATAGATAAGCACTATTGAAAGCCCGAAAACGACTGCTTTCAGCACCGACTTGCCCCTGTTCTCAGATCCCTGAGAGAAAAATGCAACAGTCATTGGGATCATTGGGAAGACACACGGAGTAAGTACTCCGGCAAATCCTGCAAGAAGAGAGATAAGAAAGAATTTCAGAAGTCCTGAATTTGTTGCTGAGGGCCTTGAATCAGTTAATGGTACATCAGCCGCTTCAGCAGTAAGTTCCGAGCCTGGCTCAGAAATTTTTATTTCAAACTCCACGTCCTTGGGAGGCGAACATGTTGAATTGTTGCAAGCCATAAAATTGACCATTCCCTTTACCGTAAAAGAGGGAGAGGTCCCGGTAACTGCCTGTCTGAATTCGGCTTTATCGCTGAATGTTTTTATCTTGAATCCGAAGGCCTCGTCGAAAATCTCTTCAGCTTCAGTTACTTCATATGCCTTTCCTGATAATGAATATCCTGGCAGAGAGTCAATTGTAAAAGTCGTCGGAATCGGGCCTCCGTCAGGAATATTCATTGAATAAATATGTGAACCTTTCTCAACTGTCGCAGTAAAAACAAGTTCATACTTGTTTTCGCCCTTCTTTTCATATCCGAAACTCCAGGTTACCGGATCAAATATCTGGGCTGTTGCATTCAGAGCAAAAATGACTGCGAGGATAATAAAGAGGCTTCTTTTTATCATGACTTGTAATTTTAAGCCAGATCTATCTCATTATCATATCTGTCGTAAAAATGATATTCGAGCATATGATATGCAGTGACTGGCTGGACCTTAAGACTGATCTTGTATTTGAAATTCCATTTCCGGCATAAAGGGATTATTCCCTTTTTAAGGTAGGCAGCAACAAAAGGATGCACATTCAGCGTCAGCTTTCGTGTTTTTATCTTGTCAACAATGAAAGCCAGACTCCTCTCAAGTTCATCGGTATATAATATTGTTGGTTTAGTCTCACCTGTTCCCTGGCAGGCGGGACATTTCTCATCTGTTACAATATTCATTTCGGGCCTTACTCTCTGCCGGGTGATCTGCATAATCCCGAATTTGGTAAGGGGAAGGATGTTGTGCTTGGTTCTGTCATTGCCCATCACCTCCTTCATTTTATCATACAGCTGTTGCTTATTCTCTGAAGTCTGCATATCAATGAAGTCAACAACAATAATGCCGCCCATATCGCGCAGCCTTAGTTGCCGGGCAATTTCAACGGCAGCTTCCATATTTACTTCAAGGGCGTTCGCTTCCTGGTCATTACCCGATCTGGACCTGTTCCCGCTGTTGACATCAATAACATGAAGCGCTTCGGTGTGTTCAATTATAAGGTAGGCGCCATGCTTAAAAGATACTGTTTTCCCGAAGAGCGCCTTGATCTGCTTGTTGATGCCGAAATGATCAAAGATCGGGAGTGAACTTTTATAAACTTTGACAATCTTTTCCTTCTCAGGAGCAATTTCCCTTATATATAATCGTATCTCATCGGCTAATGACTGATCGTTAATATGGATGCTGTTAAATGTAACGTTCAGCATATCCCGCAGGATAGTCGAGGTCCTGTTCATTTCACCGATAAAAAGCCTGGGGGTCTTTGTCTCCTTTTTAAGAGATGCGAATGCTGACTCCCATTTGCTTACCAGCTCCTTCAGCTCTGCATCGAGAACCGCCACTTTTTTACCTTCCGCGACTGTTCTTACAATAACCCCGTAATTTCGAGGTTTAATGCTATGCACAAGAGCCTTAAGCCGGCTCTTCTCTTCCGAGCTTTCAATTTTTGAGGATATTGATACCTTGTCGGAATATGGCATCAAAACCAGGTTGCGGCCAGCAAGCGAAATTTCAGATGCGAGCCTTGGTCCTTTGGTTGATATTGGTTCCTTGGTAACCTGTACAATTACTGTCTGCCCGGTGGTAAGAATATCTGTTATCTTGCCATCCTTGTCAATATCCGGTTCGGGCTTGAATTTGCTGATAGGGGGAACTTTCCCTAGTTTCTGAATGGCAGATGTATAGTACTTTTGCTGGGTTCGGAACTGGGCACCAAGATCAAGGTAATGCAGAAAAGCATCACGTTCATACCCCACATTGACAAATGCGGCATTGAGTCCGGGCATTATCTTTTTTACCTTTCCAAGGTAGACATCACCAACTGAAAACCTGATATTGCGCTTTTCCTTGTTTAGTTCAATCAACTGCTTGTCTTCCAACAAAGCCAAAGAAACCTCGGAATCACCAACATCAATGATTAAATCCTTGTTTACCACGTCACTATATTAATCGGAGTTAATATGCCAACAGCACTATGAAACATAATTAAAAATAAACCTAAAGACCGTCAGATCTTTAGGTTTATTATATCAGTTATACGACCACTTACTGATCTGCTACTTCTTCTTATGTCTGTTCTTCCTCAAACGCTTTTTGCGTTTGTGAGTGGCCATCTTATGTCTTTTTCTTTTTTTACCGCTTGGCATATGATGTTACTTCTTAACGTGTGATTTAACTTTGGTTATGAATGTTTTTGCCGGTTTGAAGGCAGGTATGTTGTGAGCAGGAATTATAATAGTTGTATTCTTGGAGATATTCCTTGCAGTTTTCTTAGCTCTTTTCTTAACGATGAAGCTTCCAAAACCCCTGAGGTAAACATTATTACCTTTTACCATAGAATCCTTAACTGTTTCCATAAGGGCTTCAACAGTTTTTTGAACTGTTACCTTCTCAATACCAGTATTCTTGGCAATCTCATTAACGATGTCTGCTTTAGTCATTTTTCGTGAAGTTTAAATTCAATTATTTATTTTGTCAGTGCGTTTTTTCAACTGTGCAAATATAAAAATATTATTTGTTTAAAATGAAATAGTTAAATAATAATTTTTTATTTTATTTTTATTACTACCTTAAATACAATGAAATAGGAAAAGCGTAAATTGGAATGAATCGCCGGATGGCCTGAGGCAGAAACAAAAGTGATTTAGATAAATTACTCATTAATAGAACCTTGCATCAATATCGATTATGCCGGTTGCAGAAAGCACTTTTTTTATTACCTTTACCATTCTGTATCTTTAGTATTAATAAACAAGTAACTACATGTCAATCAATAAAGTGATACTTGTCGGCAACGTCGGAAAAGACCCTGTTGTAAGGTATTTCGACAAAGGTGTTGCAAAAGCTACTTTCCCTCTGGCAACGAGTGAGACTTACACAAACCAGCAGGGAGAGACAATTACATCAACAGAGTGGCATAATATTGTATTATGGCGTTCACTGGCCGAAGTTGCTGAAAAAACTGTAAAAAAAGGCGCCCAGGTATATATTATAGGAAAGATAAAAACCAGGTCGTATGTCGATAAGGATGGTGTAAATAAATATATCACAGAAATCCTGGCAGATACGCTTTTGCTTCTGGAGAAGAAACAAGGCTCAGGATCCTTTACCCCGGCTTCTGAATCGAACAGAGGCGACAGCAGCGAAAAACAATCAGCTGTAACCGAACCTCCTCATGCATATAATACAGATAAAGAAAACGGACCCGGTGATTACAATGCTGACAGTTACGGAAAAGACGGACCCGGAACCCAGAATAATGAGGATGATCTTCCTTTCTAATCACTCTCAATCAAAAATATTAAATTGGAACCGGCTGATCATCACATCTACTTAACATTTATTACAGGCATTACCGAAAATGCACCTGACATCGGAACCCTGACATTGATATTTGTTCTGGCGCTCGTAATACTATGCTCATTATCAGTAATAATCACAATATCCCTTGTAAAAAGGAATGAAAACGCCAGAAGGTCGAAAATAAACATGAATGACCTCTCTGATGCGCTTGAACTAAAATCAGGACCGCTGAATAAGGATGGAAAAATACTCAAGGGACTTGTCAATTTCGGGAATACAAATGTGAGCGCAATTATGTGTCCCAGGATGGATGTGACTGCTATCGACAATAAATGGGGCTACAAAAGGATATTAGATGTCATCGTAAGCTCCGGCTTCTCAAGAATCCCTGTGTACTCAGTTTCTTTCGATTCTGTCAAAGGGATTCTTTACGCCAAAGACATCCTGCCTTATGCAAACAACCCTGCCAGCTTCAAATGGCAGTCTCTTGTACGTCCTCCTTATTTTGTTCCTGAAACAAAAAGAATTAATGATCTGCTTAAGGAATTTCAGACCAGGAAGATACATATGGCGGTTGTGATCGATGAATTTGGCGGGACTTCAGGAATAGTGACCCTCGAAGATATCCTGGAAGAGATAGTGGGAGAAATAGCTGATGAGAGTGATGATGATCAGGATCTTTACAGAAAAGTTGACGACAGGACCTATATTTTCGAAGGCAAAATTCTGTTGAATGACTTTTGCAGGGTGCTGGAGCTTGATGAAGAACTTATTGAAGAAGATAGGGGAGAATCGGAAACTCTTGCAGGACTGATCCTTGAACTGACCGGAGAAATACCACAGAAGGATCAGGTCATAGCCTATAGAAACTTTGTCTTCAGAATCGAATCTTCCGACAGGAGAAGAATAAAGGAGGTCAGGGTTGAAATTAACAGCGACGAGATTGAAAATAAAAGAGATTAATATTGTTCCGCTCCTCTTTGTGCTGTCTGCCTTTGTTGGTTGCAGGGAGGTTAATGTGCCAAAACCGAAAGGGCACTTCAGGATAGATCTCCCGCAGAAGGAGTATCGTCTGTTTAATCAGAATAAAGCTGAAGAAAAGGATTTTCCTTTCTCTTTTGAATTCCCTGTCTATGGCAATATTTCTTTTGATTCAGATATGTCTAAAAAAGCAGGATGGTTCAATATTGATTTCCCTCAGTATGGTGCCAGTATTTATCTTACCTACAAGGCTATAAACAATGATTTTGACGGACTGATGGAACAGACATACAAGATGAATGTCAAGAACCATATCTCAAAGGCTGATGCAATAAATGAACAGATCTTCAATAATCCCGTGAACAGGGTATACGGCACTCTTTACGATCTGAAAGGGAAAACAGCAACTGCAGTCCAGTTTTATGCTACAGACAGTATAAACCATTACCTTCGTGGTTCTCTGTATTTCAATGCCGAACCTGACGCAGATTCGCTAGCACCGGTAATTGATTTCTTCAGGAAGGACATAATTCATCTCGTTGAATCACTTGAATGGAAAAAATAACAGGAGATCTCTGTAAATGGGCTGTATAACAAAACACTACCTTAATGAGTTTTCTGTCCTTGGAGTCTGGAAGATCGAGGAAGACATAAATACCTTGCTCGAAATGGTAACCCTTGATCCGGATGACAAAAAGAGGTACAAGGGTTATAGCAGCAACTCCCGCAAACTCGAATTTCTGAGTGTCAGGGCCCTTCTTGCTGAACTGGTGGGAAAGGATGCCAGGATAGTTTACAATAAGAACAATAAGCCATTTCTGAAAGACGGATCAAGATTTATAAGCATAACCCATTCACATAAGCTTACCGCCATTTTGCTCAGCACAAATGAAAAGGTAGGCATCGATCTTGAATATATGAGCTCAAATATTGCCGCCATCGCTTTCAAGTTTCTCAACAGAAAGGAAAAAATCTCAAAAGATCCTGATAACAGGCGATATCATCTGTATCTCCACTGGTGCGCAAAAGAGGCTCTCTATAAGATCTGCGACAAGGAAGGGATAAGTATAAGGCGAAATATCACAATAGAGCCCTTTGTTGTAAAGGATTCAGGCGAGATCAAAGGCCATGTTCACACTGACAAGATAAATGAGTCTTTCGACCTGTTCTATTCAAAGTATGATAACTACACGATAGTATGGACGAAAAAGAACTATGAAATCAAATAACTTTCCAGGTTTCCGGAGTGTCGGCCTCTTGCTTGATCCGGATAAGGCAAATGGCGCCTCACTCAAGAATATCCTCAAGACTGCAAACGATACCAGACCTGATTTTATTCTTGTCGGGGGCAGCATTACTTTTAAGAGTATTGACGTTCTTATCGACTCGGTAAAAGAGGTCTGCAGCATTCCTGTTGTCCTCTTTCCCGGAAACCTTCTTCAGCTTACAAATAAAGCCGATACTATTCTCCTGCTTTCAATGATCTCAGGCCGCAACCCTGAATTGCTCATAGGCAACCATGTTCTTGCCGCGCCCTTTCTGAAAGATGTCAGGGAAAAACTGGTTTCAGTAGGCTACATCCTTATTAATTGCGGCAACAAGACTTCGGTTGAGTATATCAGCCAGACCGAAGCTATCCCCGACAACAAGCCGGATATTGCAGTTGCTACAGCCCTGGCAGGTGAAATGCTTGGACTCGGGATGATTTACCTTGAGGCAGGCAGCGGAGCCGGAAGACATATACCTGTTCCTGTTATCAAGGCAGTCAGGCAAAATATATCGATACCTCTTGCCGTCGGTGGAGGAATAAAGGATGGCAGCGAAGTTCAGCAGATCTTTGAAGCCGGAGCGAACCTTGTCATCCTTGGAAACGGGGTTGAAAAAACTCCCGGTCTTCTTGCAGACGCATGCAGGATAAGGGATTCATTCAGAAGTTAACAGGGATTACCTGAAGAGCTCGAACATCGGTTCCCCGCTGCATGAATTAGGATATGGCACCCGGCATAAAGATGATAAAGTCGCAGCAATATCTGTAATATTCACTTTCCTTGCGATAGTTGCCCTGTTGACTGTCCATCCATACCATATCAGAGGAACATGTGAATCATATTCATAAGGTGAATTATGATTTGTAACATAATCTCCCTCTTTTTCTATCCAGCCCGGTTGCAGGGCAATTATAACATCTCCTGTCTTCTGGGGATTGAAATTATTGTTGATGCGCCTAAGGTTGCCATTTCCAAAGTCATTTGCTTCAAAAGCGGAGTAGGGATATGCGGCTGCAACCCCTGTGAACTGCACCAGGAACCTGGCAACTTTCTTTTGTACATCCTCCAGTGAAAGCCGGGCATCTTCAATAAGAGTACGGTTAAGGTAAACCTGCCTTTCAGAATATCCCTTCACCCAGTTGCCCTCGCCATAAACTGCATTGAGATAACTTCTCAGGATCTGCAGAGCCTGGGATTGCTTGAAAAGACCGGATGGTATACGAGAGCCTGCAAGAACGCTTGGCACTTCCGATATGCCGTGCGCTGAAGTGAAATAGACAAGAACATTCTTCTTGCCAATACTGTCGTTAAGATATTTGAGAAGGTTTTTTATATCCTCATCGAGACGAAGTATTGCGTCAGCTGCCTCAACCGATGATGGGCCAAACCGGTGTCCGATGTTGTCAGTTGCCGAATAACAAATTGATATAAAATCAGTCACATCGTCCTTTCCAAGCTTTTCCTTCTCAATAAGTTTCAAGGCAAAGCTTGTTGTAAGAGAATTGCTGAAAGGAGTCTCCCGCAGCAATGAATAATCCTGTTTTGTATTGAAAAGACTTTTAGGCTTCATCTTTTTCAGATCGTATGGAAAAGTGATCTTTGAGTTAAACCCGAATTCGGACAGGCTTGAATCAGGCAGGCAATCGGCATATGCTTCAGCCGGCTTCAGAAGGCTCCATATGCCATTGAGATATGAGTCAGCATGCTTCATGGCATTAAAGTCGTTAACCCATGGAGGAAGGGTACTTGCATAGTATGTGCTTGTCATCCAGGTTCCTGTGACATTGTCGAACCAGAAAACTCCGTCTGCAGCATGACCGGCTGAAAAAATTGCAGAACTTTCCTTTATTCCAACTCCATAGACCTTTGCCTTCTTTCCGGTTGCCATCTCAAGCTCATCTGAAAACGTCGAAGCCTGCAGATTAACCGGCGAATGCAAGCCCGACTCATAACTACCCCCCACAGGGTTAACTGAAATATCCTTTGTACAGTAAATCAATTCATCCTTAAGCGGCAGATACCATTGGTCTGAGGTGATCCCGTGGAATGATGGCTCCGTCCCCGTTGCTATGGTAGCATGTCCGGGCGCTGACTGCGTAAGCATATACTGGTAGGATGCATTCTTGAAGTAGGAACCCTCGTTAATCAGCCTTTTAATACCATCTTCTCCAAACCTGTCTCTTAACTTTTCGAGCTGATCATATTTCAGCTGCTCAACCACAATGCCTATTACAAGCCTTGGTTTATCAGGCGGCAAATAAGCACTCTGACCATATAATCTTAATAAAACTGAAATCAATGCCAGTGTCGCTATAGATCTTTTCATAACATCATCCCCTCTATTCCTTTATTAAACAACCAATTACAAATAATGAATAAAAAATCTCTCAAATATAGAATTAAGAACCAAATTTTAAAGGATTAATTATTAAGAATGCAATCTTTTTTTCAGGTGCAGATGTGAGCCTGAAACTGACTATCTGACTACAATAAACCTGCCGGTTGAAGATAACCCGCTGGTCCTGCTTCTGAAAATTACTGAAAAGACACCTGAAGGAAAGCCTCCCAGATCAATTATCAGCGGCAATCCCCTTGTTGCTTCAGCTTCATAATCAGAAATCAGCATGCCTCTCTGATCATAAATCCTGACATTTACCTGTCCATACAGGCTTTCAGGCAATACAGCCTTAACAGATTCACTTGCCGGATTCGGATAGAAGACAGGAGTTGACGGGTTCATTGTATCTATTGCATTTGTAAAAGGAACCATGTTAACTTCAATATCGGTCTTTTGCCCGTCAAATACAGGAATATTGTAGACTGTTTCATCTAGATATCCGGGAGCTGAAAACTTTAGTGTCCACGATCTTGGATCGACAAGCCGTGTAAACCGGCCGGTCAGCTGGTCACTGTAAATATGAGAACTATCCTTATCGTGCCCGGGGATAAATATTTTTGCCTGAACAGGATTTCCGGTTAAAGCATCCTTCACATAACCATGAATCCCGAACAAAGCATTTTCAAGATATCCTAATAATGAACGGTAGTTGTATTCCCACAGCAGAGGAAGATCACTGGCCGGAGTCATAAAATCATCGTCGAGTTCAATAGTCACCTCCCTTCCCTGCAGTTCATAAGTTACATAATCCTGCCTGCCTCCTGAAATAACATACCAGACAGACCCGCGTGTAACACCATTGTTCAGATCGGTCATATATCCGGGTACTGAAAAAGTATGCGCCAGATCTGCATAATCCCTGCTTATAAGATAAAACCACAGGTCGTCGGCATGTTTAGTTGCCAGCCACCTGTCCCACGGATAGTTAACCACCTCAACGCCGGCATGGAAATTAGCTGATATGACAAACCTTCGCTCCTGCATGAACTTCATCATGTCGAGAGTCTCTTTCTGCCGTGTAGTCGCCGGAGCAGTAGGGTCCGGGAAATTACGGTTCAGGTCGTAACCTTTGGCGTTGAAGCGGACCGGATTTGTAATTGTGTTTCCTGAAGGATATGTTCCATCAGGATTGGCAAGAGGATTTATCCAGATCTCGAGCTTATCAACAAGGTTTTTTATCCTGGAATCGGTATTGTAATTTTTGAGGATGTGATCGATAAGATGCATCATAAGCACAAAACCTCCTGTTTCATCGCCATGAATTGTTGAGCTGTAGAAAACCTCAGGCTCATCTTCATCCGTACCGGAATTGTCAGAAATCTTCAGGACCAGCACCAGCTTGCCGTTATTGCTGATGCCAATAGTATCAAGCTGACAGATAGCCGGATAGAGCGACTGAAAACTCTGCATTATTGAATCGTACTGGGTATATGTGGGATATTTATCCCATCCGGCAGCCTGCGAAACATCTGAAGCGGTCACAATACCCTTGCTTCGGGGCTTTTCAATAAGCACATAATCAAATCTTTTGCTGATAAACCAGTCAACAGTCAGGGGAGATAACCTGATGCTTATTTTTCCTCCGGCAACAGAGGATATTGAGACTTCTTTCGAAAGTAACGCAAGCGATACCGTACCTGAAAAAGGAAGCTCTACTTCGGCCTGGCCAAACTCTTTTACAATCCTGCGTAATCTATCATCATTACCTTCCTCCTGGGAATATGACCAGGCTGAGGTGAATACCAGCAGAAGTGTGAGTATCAAAGCACGGCTGGCCATAAAATATTATACGTTAAACCTTATATGAAGAATATCGCCGTCGTCGACAACATAACTCTTCCCTTCGATGTGAAATTTCCCGGCTTCCTTGCAGGCATGCTCTGATCCCAGCTTTACAAAATCATTGTATTTCATTACTTCAGCCCTGATAAAACCGCGTTCAAGATCGCTGTGAATAACTCCGGCTGCTTCAGGAGCTTTCATACCTTTTTTGATTGTCCAGGCCCTTATCTCCATGGGGCCAACAGTAAAGAAGGTCTGAAGATTCAGCATTTTATAGGCAGCCCTCACCAGCTGATCAACTCCGGGCTCTGAAAGGCCTGCATCACTCAGGAACGCCTGGCGGTCCTCATCACTTTCAAGTTCAGCTATTTCAGCTTCGATTGCCCCTGCAATAACAAGGACTTCTGCATCCTTTCCCTTGAAATATTCCCTGACCTTTTCCACATACTTATTGCCCTTTGCAGCTGAACTTTCATCCACATTGCATACATAAATGACAGGTTTCATTGTAAGCAGGAAAAGGTCATCCACAAACTTTCTGTCCTCATCCTTCACTTCAAGGGTCCTTGCATTACTGAAGTTTTCAAAATGCTCGCGGAAATGATTCAGTACCTCCACCCCTCTTTTTGCATCCTTATCACCGGCACGAACAGCTTTCTCAAGTCTCTCAATCTTCTTCTCCACCGACTCAAGATCCTTTACCTGAAGTTCCAGATCGACAGTTTCCAGATCGCGGACAGGATCAACAGAGCCGTCTATGTGAGGTAAAGCATCGTTATCGAAGCATCTCAGCACATGGATCAGTGCATCAGTATTACGTATATCCCCAAGAAACTTATTACCAACGCCCTCTCCTTTGTTTGAACCTTTTGCCAGCCCGGGGATATCGACAATCTCAACTGTTGTGTGCACTATCCTGTCGGTGACCTGGTGTTTCTCAAGCTCATAAAGCCTGGGGTCCGGAACCTGGACTACACCTATGTTCGATTTGGTGGCGCTGAATGCAAATGCATTTGTCTCGCCTTTCGTATTTGAGATACAGTTGAAAATTGTAGTCTTTCCAACATTCGTTATCCCGATAATTCCACACTGAAGAGCCATTATGTTACACGGATTAATTTATGGGTGCAAAATTATCATAATTCCGCGGATTTTTCAACATGAGCCAGAACTGTCTGAAAAGCTAATTATTAATGGTTTTCCCTTAGTGTTCCTTTGTGTTGTACTTTGTGTTCCTTTGTGAGTGAGAGCTCACTTTACACATGGCTTTATAATCAGTATAAGGCTCAACTTCTTAATGAGTTGCAGGGAGCCAGAAAGAATTCGATGCAGAGAATGAATCCCGATTTATAAATTTGTACTGAGGCCTCTTATAAAATCGATAGTCTTTGCTATTTCGTGATACATTATCCGATCATCATTTATGAATGAGACTTTTTTCCTGTAAGCCTCAATAATGCCTTCAATAAAAGGCGACGATTTTAAAGGTCTCCTGAACTCAAGTGCCTGGGCAGCAGTAAAAAATTCAATCGCAAGGATCTTCTCAAGGTTTTCAGCTATCCGTAGCAGTTTCGTAGCTCCGTTGGCACCCATGCTTACATGATCCTCCTGCTCATTTGAGGAGGGAATGGAGTCTACCGATGAAGGAGTGCAGAGCTGCTTGTTCTGACTCACAACCGAAGCCGCTGTATATTGCGGTATCATAAACCCGCTGTTCAGTCCCGGATTGGCTACAAGAAATTCAGGAAGTTCCCTCTCACCTGATATCAGTCTGTAAATCCTTCTTTCAGAGATACTGCCAAGTTCAGCCAGCGCAATGGAGAGAAAGTCAAAAACGAGCGCCAGAGGCTGACCATGAAAATTACCTCCTGAAACTATAAGGTCATCATCAGGAAATATTGTCGGGTTATCGGTTACAGAATTGATCTCGGTATGTATTACTGATCCGGCATGGGATATCGCATCCTTACTGGCTCCATGAACCTGGGGTATGCAACGGAATGAGTAGGGATCCTGAACATGAGCCTTGTTCCTGGAAATCAGCTGACTCCCTGCAAGTATTTTCCTGAAATATTCAGCAGTCACTATCTGCCCCCTGTGAGGCCTTATGGCATGAAGGCTCTCAAAGAACGGGTCGGGCCGGCCATCGTAAGCTTCAAGCGAGACGGCAGCAGTTATATCCGCAACTTCCGACAACCTTTCTGCCATCATAATAATATATACTCCATAGGAACTCATAAACTGTGTTCCGTTAAGCAGGGCAAGACCTTCCTTCGATTTGAGCGTGACAGGTGTCCAACCGAATTTCTTCAGGATTGTGGATGACTCATACCTCTTTCCCTGAAAGTTAACCTCCCCTACTCCTAAAAGAGGAAGGACCAGGTGGGCAAGAGGTGCCAGATCGCCGGAAGCGCCAAGCGATCCCTGCTCATATACAACTGGTGTAACTGATTCATTAAAGAAATCAATCAGCCTCTGGACAGTCTCAAGCTGCACCCCTGATTTTCCATAACTAAGTGCATGAATCTTCAGAAGCAGCATGGACCTCACTATATCCTCCCTGACTTCCGGCCCTACACCACAGGCGTGTGACGTGACAAGATTCTCCTGGAGTTTATTAAGCTGATCCTTGCTTATTGTTTTGTTGCACAGCGATCCGAATCCTGTCGTGATACCATATATCGGCTCTGTGGCATTCTCAAGTTTACGATCGAGGTACTCCCTGCAGGTGTTAATGAGTTCTTTCGACTCCTCTGACAGAACCAGCCTTGCATTTTTCTTTACGAGCTCCTCAATAAGAACAGGATTGAGTTGCTTTGGAGATATTTCATAAATCATAAGAGATGTTTTTTACGATCGTTCGCCTGTGAGTTCAGGCTTAAGTTCATTTTCAATATAGGCTTCAAGATCGCTTAATGCAACTTTTTTCTGATCGCCTGACGACATTGATTTAACAGTAAAAATGTTTTGAATTATCTCTTCCTCACCGGCCATAATAATAAACGGGATCTTTTTTGAATCAGCATATGAAATCTGCTTTTTAAGCTTCGATGCATCGGGAAATATCTCCGCGCTGACTCCATTTTTCCTCAGTGCATCGGTAATAGTCAGAGCAAATTCCGCCTCTTTATTACCAAAGTTAACAACCATAACATCAGATGATGAGACTTTAATCGTTTTGAAAAGCTCCAGCTGGCTGAGAACATCATAGATCCTGTCGGCCCCGAATGAAACACCCACACCCGACACCCCCTCCATTCCGAAAACTCCTGTGAGATTATCATAGCGTCCGCCCCCGCAAATGCTTCCGATGGCAACGTCTTTAGACTTCACCTCAATGATGGCACCTGTATAGTAGTTCAATCCCCTGGCAAGGGTCAGGTCAAGTTCAATATCACAGTTCAACTGAGTGCCTTCGAGATATTTAAAAATTGTACGCATTTCGGATATACCCTTAAGCCCCTCTTCAGATCCGGCGAGTATATTTTCGAGCTTATCCAGTTTCTCAGTATTCCTTCCGTCAAGCTTCAGTACAGGTTGAAGAGCTTTAATTGCATCGGACGACAGACCTTTGCCTGCCAGTTCACTGTTAACTGCTTCAATCCCTATCTTGTCAATCTTGTCGATGGCAACAGTTATATCTGTTATCCTTCCTGCTTCACCGATATATTCAGCAATCCCTGCCAGTATTTTCCGGTTATTGATCTTTACAATTACCGATACCTTTAGTTTCTCAAAGATATCATCGATAATCCTGACGAGCTCATATTCATTCAACAGCGAATCACTTCCAATCACATCCACATCGCACTGGAAAAATTCACGGTACCGGCCTTTCTGGGGGCGGTCGGCCCTCCATACCGGCTGAATCTGAAATCTCTTAAAAGGGAACACTATCTCGTCGCGATGCTGGACAACATACCTGGCAAAAGGGACAGTAAGATCATATCTCAGGCCTTTTTCGCAGATCCTTGAGGAGATCTTACCAGTTTCCTTCGAGACCAGTTCCTCATCTGTGAGGCCTGAAAGAAAATCACCAGAGTTAAGGATCCTGAAAAGAAGCTTGTCTCCCTCCTCTCCATATTTTCCCAGAAGAGTAGTAAGGTTTTCCATTGCCGGTGTCTCTATCGGCTGATACCCGTATAATCTGAAGACTTCTTTTATAGTGCCGAAGATATAGTCGCGCCTGAGCATCTCCTCAGTGGAAAAATCGCGCGTCCCTTTGGGAATTGAAGGTTTGGATGACATAAATTCAAAAGATAAAAGATAAAAGGCAAAAGTATGAAAAAAGGCTGTAAATGCTATAAAGGCTGTAAATGCTTTAAAGGAATGAATATATAGTATCTTCCCCTTTACAGCCTCTACAGCCTTTACAGCCTCTACAGCATTCTTCCTTACTGAATAAACGGTATTGACAAGGGGTATCTGAAGACCTCGCCCTTTGAAGCTTTGATACTTGCGATTATCACGCAGATAAGCTTGAGTGTCAGAAGAAGGAAAAGAATCGGAAAACCGATTATTATAAAGCAGAGAGGAATATTAAGGACCATATAAAGCAGCATTGACAACTGGAAGTTCATTGAATTTTTCCCGTTTTCATTTACCCACGACGATTCATCCCTTTTTGATAACCAGCAGATGAGCGGCCCGATAACACCTCCAAAAGGGAAAAAGTAACCTGAGAATGACGACAGATGGCAAAGCATTGCCCAGTTTCGTTCTGATTCTGATGTGAGCCTGTTCTCTTCCATGATATTATCTGTTTTTCTAAAAGACGTTGCCGGAATCCAAATGCTGCATCAAAGTTACTTTACCATACGCTTAAGATCTGCGGGAAGCAGTCCGTAAGGATTGGACTTATCAATCCTGTGCTGGTTATAGTAGTACATGTTAGCATCATCTGCTCCGATAAGCATCTTATAACAATATCCTGCCTGGCTCTCAACCCCGGGGCCAACCACATGAAGAATCAGTGTATTCGGAGCCTTGTCGGCAATAGCTTTCACGATATCTGCTTCAGGAACAATAACAAGTTCATAGCTATAAACCGATTTTATGCTCTCAGGTGTTGAGATCGCGGGAGAAAGATCTTCCTGCCTGACAAGAATTTTCCGCGTGTGCACTTCAGGAGTAAATTTATTATAGTATTTAAGATATCTTCTGCCGGTAAGTGTCGGATCATCAGCTATCATAAGTGCATGTTTCTGCATGAATTTAAGGACAGCTCCCAGCTTGTAACCATACTCAAGGTCATCTTCACCTGAAAAGGAAAGCGGTATGGCACATATCTCGGGCATTTTCCCCAGCTGATCGACATTCTTTCCCTGGAGCAGATTAATGAAATTATACTTTGAGTTTGACTTGTCATTCTCAAAATTGGTTTGTGTAAGCAGAATGAAAGAATATGCAGGGTCGGTACGCCTGGCCTCAAAGTCGGTTGATTGAATGAATTCATAAGGAGTTACTGTCCAGTACTCCTTCATTGCTCTTTTGATATATGTATTATAAACGCTATACTGATCTTCGTCAAGTACAACACAGGTCTTTGATACTGTAAATTGCTTAATCTCATCTTTTAAAGGAAAGGGAGCCTGGGCTTTTAACAGTAAGGTAAATAATAACAGGCAAGCTGTCAGAATCGGTATCTTCATTATAATCTTATTGTTTTACAGGAACATAGAGTGGATTCCTTTCGTTAAACTTCCTTATATAGACAAACATCTTTTCTTTCTTCGCCTGCTTTGAAAGTTGAATATATTCATCATAAAGCTCTGTGTCTCTCATTAAAAGCAGCTCTGTATTGTCTACATCAAATTCAAGCACCTTCCCGCTTTCGAAGTCGATCATGTATTGCTGAAGCTCAGTCCTCGATACAGGCTGGTTGTATGATGAATACGGGCTATATGGAGAATACGGCGAATAATAGTTATACGGGCTATAATAGTTCCCGTACCCGTAAGGAGAATAATAGGGATCATAATAGCCATACGGGGAGTTTGAATAACGGTTGTCGATAGTTGTGATATCTGCAACAAAATGGCATATATTTCCGACAAAGGTGATCCGGTTGAAATTCTCCTGAATCTGGATATATAATACCCCATTTCTGGAATATCCCCATATATCGCTCTTATTTACGTCCTGCCTTATTCCAAGGTTATCGTAAAAATAGATCTTATCAAGGGCAAGCACCCGCTTGAAAAACTCTCTGTCGTTATAATCAACTGAAGTCAGAAGCTTAGCTTTTGGTATCGGACTATTAAGCCTGACCTGCTCAAAATTCAGATAAATACCATCGGTGAATTTGAAATCAGGGGTGTATTTCACCGTACCTTCATCCTCTTGTCCGCTTAAGAGACTAACAGAAAAGCGGGATAAAATGAACGACATAAGAAAAACAACTCTCAACGCTTTATTCATGGCAAGGATAATTTTAACAATACAGTTCAAATATCATACCGCAGCGGCAAATTTAAGGTTTTTTCTACAATAGGCCGTTAATAATTGATAGTGTAATTTTAATAACAGAATTTGCTTAAATTTACAAAAGCAGAAAATTATTTATTAGTATGATTCAGGTAAAAAGTAACATTAGCAGAGAATTAAAGGGAACTGCTGAAAGTTTATCAGGGAATAAAAGAAGATATACTGAGGTGTTACTTATAATATCTGTATTCCTGCTTATTGCTGCCCTTCTGCTTATTATGGCAGGATTATACCTTTTGGCAGGTTGTCTTATAATAGTAAGTGCAACTCTGAGCATTATGGTAATCAGGAAGAAATCGGACATAAATATTGAATTCTTAAGATCGCTTGAAGAGAGAACTATTATGAGCGAAAAGAAGGATGATGTGATAACCAATTTCTCGCACAGGATAAGGGAACCGTTGAACAACCTGGTTATTATAGCAGACATGCTCATGGAATCGAGCCTGCAGAAAAAGCAGAAAGAACTGATAGAAACTATTATTGCCTCCACAAGCAACATGGTAGATTCTGTTAATGAATTAACAATGCAGTCGGCTGAAAACCTGAGCTTTGTTCAGAGAAAAGCAATAAAATACAACCTGGTTTCAACTGTTCAAAACACGATAGCCCTTTATAACCTCAAAGACAACGCAAAGCTCGATTTCGATCTGAAATGGAGTGAAAATGATGATTATGACTGTCTTGGAGATCCAATAATAATCAAACAGATAATCCTCGACCTTTTGAGCAGAATTCAGAGCCAGGTTTCGGAAAAAGTGTTGAGTGTCGAAATGACAATTAATAAAGTCTCCTCAGAAACCCAGGGAAAACAGGTATCTGTTTTTCTGCTGGCCGACAAGGATATCTCTTTAATCAGCGGCAAGGGTACAGACGAGAGTTTAGCATCAAGGCTGGTATCTTATGCCGGTGGAAGTTACACTCAGGAAAAAAGGGCTGACTCTGCTGTCCTGAAAATTCTGCTTCCCTTTGTTGATCCTGTTGAAGACATTAAACAGAGAATTGCCCCCTCTATTATCGGGGAACTGGCACAGAAGGAGAAGACAAGGAAAAACCTTAAGGATCTCAATGTGCTTCTGGTTGAGGACAATGCTATAAACCAGAAGATCATTCTGCTCACTCTTAAACCGCTGGTCAGATTTATCGATACTGCAGCCAACGGAAAGGAGGCTCTCCAAAAGTTTGGAACATCAAAATACGACGTCATCCTTATGGATATCCAGATGCCTGTGATGAGCGGACTTGTTGCGACAGAAAAGATAAGAGCACTTGAATCTGCAACTGATTCACATGTTCCAATAATAGCAATTACTGCGAATGCAATGCTTGGCGACCAGGAAAAATGTCTTTCTGCAGGAATTGATGATTATATCAGCAAGCCATTTAATCCTTCAACTCTTGTTGAAATAATCAAAAAAAACCTTTAAGTTTTTCCTGCAAGAGGTTTAAAGCCGATAACCATAATATCATCAACCTGAACATTTTTACCCTGCCAGGTCATAATACTTTCGTTAAGGATGGACTTCTGTGTTTCGGCAGGAAAACCATGGATTGTCATTAAAAGATATCTGAACCTTCTGTACATATATTTTTTATTGTCCAGCCCGCCAAACTGATCAACATATCCATCGGAAAAGAGGTAGAAAATATCATCATCCTGCAGCTCAATTTCATTATCAGCATATTTCCTTCCCTCAGGATTCATCCCCAGGACTATCTTGTCGCCTTTAATCTCGGTAAGATTGTTATCCCTGATAAGATACAAGGGAAAGAATGCTCCTGAAAAAACAAGAGATCTCCTCCTCTTGTCAACAACGCACAAACCCAGATCCATTCCATCTCTTATCACAGTGCCAACATTTTTTTCTCTGCTGAATGTCCTTTCCAGGGTTTTGTCAAGTACTGCAAGAACTTCAGAAGGAGCAGCAATATATTCCTCATTAATAGTCTTTTCGATAATCTCCCTGCCTATAATCGACAGTAAAGCTCCAGGGACTCCATGACCTGTGCAATCGGCCGCTACAATGAAGACCCTGCCGTTTTTTTCGCCTATCCAGTAGAAGTCGCCGCTTACAATATCTTTTGGTTTGAAAAGAATAAATGACTCCTGAAAATGTATCCTGAAATATAATTCTGAAGGCAGCAAAGCCTCCTGAATCCTCTTAGCATAAATAAGGCTGTCTGTAATGCCTTTTTCCCTGAATTCAAGCTCAATCTTTTGTATGCCAATACATTTAAGAGCCTCTTCCTTTTCCCTGAGCACTTTCCTTATCCTTTTCAATTGAGTTACTGAAACAGCAATAACAATTAGAATCAACAGCACTGCAAGTGCTGCATAAAATAACAAGCCCTGCGGAAGAATCAATAGTTTCAACAATCCGTATGAAATGGATTTCTCAAAACCAGGCGAAAGAGATTGTAATGGCAAATAATTGTATGTCAGGAGAAGTTGATTCATTTTGCTGTGAAAATCTCATCTTTGCCAGGACGGATTAAATCATTGATCTTTAAGGATGGTGAACTCAGGTATGGCCCGATATTCAGAGATTCCCATTTTGCGTCAATGGCAGATATTGTCTCGAGGCCTGAACAAACCACGTTTGGCCATTTTCTGGTAAAGCCTCCTTTCCGGTAGGCTTTTGCTGTACAATCAATAAAAATGGACGCAGGCGAGAGATACTCATGGTCCCTCTGAGGATCACTGTTTCCAAGGCACTGCCATGCCACAGTATAAAAGTCACAGGGATCAACCGTACTATCAACAGCCACGATAACACTGAACCTCCCGGTCAGGTCATTCTTTCTGAAGTGTTCTTTAACGCTGCTAATAGCATTTTCATTACCTGCCTGATCGACAGTCACGATCAAAATCGGTATTTTCTCCTCAAAAAGAGTTATGCAATAGCTTTTAATAAGTGTATTGTCAATAAAGCTCTCCAGAAAATCTTTGATTGAAGTCTTCGTACCGGCAGGTATTTCCGCTCTTCCTGCCAGTTCTTCGGGATGTTTTATTGTAGCATCAATTCCCAGTTTCCCGCCAAATGAAAAAGCATCGGATGCATGGTCAAGCACATCAAGGGGTCCCCTGCTGAAGAGGAAGTCCTTCCTGATATCGAGATTTTCAAAAACATGTGAAATGAGCGCCCTGTAGTTTCTGATATCGACATCACTGCTTATCACTGCAATATATTTTGAGAACATCATCTGTCCTGCCCCGAAGAGAGAACTGAGTACTTTCATTCCCTGACCCGGATAGCTTTTACGGATCTTCACAATAACAAGATTATGTGCAATACCTGCGTCGGGCATGTGAAAATCTTCAACTTCAGGAAGCAGGGCCACTTTTACCGGTGCCAGAAAAATTTTTTCTGTTGCTTTTGCGAGCCAGGCATCTTCCTGTGGAGGCACACCTACTATTGTTGCCGGGTATACTGCATTTTTAGAATGTGTGATGCAGGTAACATGGAATTTAGGATACCAGTCGGCAAGAGAATAGAAACCGGTATGATCTCCAAAGGGGCCTTCCCACACCAGCTCTTCAGCAGGATCAACATACCCTTCTATCACGATGTCAGCATCTTCAGGCACATAAAGGTCATTTGTAAGACACTTTACCAGTTTCACCTTTTTCTTTCGCAGAAATCCTGCAAGGATATATTCGCTTATATTTTCCGGCAGAGGAGCCGTGGCTGAGTATGTATATACAGGATCGCCGCCCAGGGCAACTGTCACAGGCATTATCTTACCTGCTTTTTTCCAGGCATCATAATGGCTGGCTCCTGTTTTATGACGCTGCCAGTGCATTGCTGTAGTGCTGCTGTCGAGGATCTGCATCCTGTACATGCCCGTATTCGGCTTTCCTGTCACGGGATGGATAGTATGAACCATCGGAAGGGTCACAAAGCGTCCGCCATCATGCGGCCAGCATTTTAAAACCGGGAATATTGAGAGATCAGGGACATTGTGCACTACCTCCTGGCATTTTCCTTTTCGCCTGAGCCTTGCAGGTATATATCCTGCAAGCCTGATAAAACCGGGAACAGAACTTAATTTCTTCAGCAGACTACCCTGATTGGCAGAGAGATTATTGAAAACAGCTTCTATTTCTGCCCCGGCCTCATCAAGGTTGTTTCGGCCTATTGCTGCCGACATTCGCTTTTCTGAGCCAAAGGCATTGATAAGAAGAGGAAATTGCGTACCGGTATTTTCAAATAAAAGCGCTTTTCCACCTGCTTTTGTTACCCTGTCGGTTATCTCCGTGATCTCGAGAACAGGATCGGCAAAAACTTTTATTCGCTGGAGTTCATTTATACTCTCCAGACCTGCTATAAAATCGAAAAGACCTGAATATGGCATTTGTAAGGATTAACAGCAGCAAATATATTGAATAAGGATGGAAGAGTTGTAAAAGCGGAAATAAATTGAGGAAGAGGATATGTATAAAACAATAATGGGAACTATTCGCTAGGAGTAGTTCCCATCCATCGTCAACAACCGAAGTTGCGTCAGATGTCAGATTACTGTTATTCTGACCGGCTGCTTCGCTGAATACAAGATCCCATTCTGCAACCCTTGGCTTTCCGGTAAGGCCTGTTACAGCTCTACCATCCGGCTGTCCTTTCTCCCGACAAGTCGGGATTCCGGGACGAAGTGTCTTTCAGGCTCTGTCGACATTTCCCGAAGGATCTGAAAACAGTTTCAGTAAACCCGGGGTCGAAACCCTTCATTTTCTGAAGCCCTGTGACTCAATCTCTGAAAGAACATTTCTGGTTTTCGTCGATTTTCTGAACATCGCTGACGCCTGGTCAGTTTCGTTCAGGCTTCGGCTCTCTTGATGCGCAGTCCCGAGGGTCTGACCGAAACATCTTCCGCTTCACTTAAGAAACATCTTCTGTCTCCACATCTTTTGAGCAGTCTTTTATCGCTCACCTGATGAAACAAAATTACACTGGTTACCGGTAAAATCCTAATGAATTGAGCCGTTGTTATGCACCCGATGTGAACAGCTGTTAACAATAATTGTTAATAACGTCGGGAATGAACACAGGATGCAGTTGTAAAAACGCCATGCATGGCGTTTATACGACCGAACATATGTATCATCGTGCCACATTGTAAAAACGCCATGCATGGCGTTTTTACAATACCCTGCATGGCGTCTATATACCACATTGTAGAAACGCCATGCATGGCGTTTCTACAACTGAATAGATGTTACTTCTTATAACCGTACACAGCCAGGTCACCGAGCATCTCCTCGATCCTGAGGAGCTGGTTATATTTGGCCACCCTGTCGGTTCTGCTAGCAGAACCTGTTTTAATCTGACCTGAGTTGGTAGCAACAGCTATATCGGCAATTGTTGTATCCTCAGTTTCACCCGAACGGTGAGAGGTTACTGTAGTATATCCTGCCCTGTGAGCCATTTCAATAGCGTTCAGAGTTTCGGTAAGGCTTCCAATCTGGTTAACCTTTATAAGGATAGAGTTTGCGCAACCCATATCAATCCCCTTCTTAAGGTATTCTACATTTGTAACGAAAACGTCATCACCAACTATCTGGCATTTCTTTCCAATTCTGTCTGTAAGCATTTTCCAGCCATCCCAGTCACTTTCCGACATTCCATCCTCAACAGAATCGATCGGATATTTATTAACGAGCTGCTCGATGTAATCAACCTGCTCTTTCGATGTTTTTCTTGCGCCTTTCGGACCTTCGAACTTGGAATAATTATATAAGCCTTCCTGGTAGAATTCAGAAGCAGCACAGTCGAGTCCGATAGTGATATCTGTTCCGGCCTTATAACCCGCAGCTGCAATGGCCTTAAGGATAGTCTCAAGACAATCTTCAGTACCTTCGAATTTAGGAGCAAACCCGCCTTCGTCGCCGACTGCAGTGCTTAATCCGCGTTCTTTTAGGACTTTTTTCAAGGCATGGAAGACTTCTGCGCCCATCCTTAAACCCTCTTTAAATGAAGCTGCGCCGACCGGCCTTATCATGAATTCCTGGAAAGCTATCGGAGCGTCAGAATGGGAACCGCCATTTACTATATTCATCATTGGGACAGGCAGCGTAACTGCGTTTGAACCGCCGATATAACGGAACAAAGGCAGACCATGGTACTGAGCTGCAGCTTTTGCTGCGGCCAGCGAAACACCAAGAATTGCATTGGCGCCAAGATTGCTCTTTGTCTTTGTTCCATCGAGGTCGATCATCTTCTTATCGATACCGGCCTGGTCAGTCACATCCATACCAATTACCTCTTCTGCGATAACGTTATTCACATTATGAACAGCTTTAAGAACTCCTTTACCAAGGTAACGGCTCTTATCGCCATCTCTTAACTCAAGA
Organism: uncultured Bacteroidales bacterium; assembly: GCA_963765005.1. Taxonomy (GTDB): domain Bacteria; phylum Bacteroidota; class Bacteroidia; order Bacteroidales; family VadinHA17; genus LD21. The sequence continues at coordinate 160,811 of CAVXUP010000002.1, read as the reverse complement.
GCCTCATTTTCACCTGTTGACGCTCCGGAAGGCACTGCTGCCCTGCCAAAAAAACCACTGGCTGTTGTAACATCCACTTCAATTGTCGGATTGCCCCTGGAATCGAGAATTTCACGAGCATGAACACTAACTATCTGACCCATAATAATATATTTAATAATTAAACAATGATGCAATATACAAAAAAAGGGATAGAGTCTTTATGACTTATCCCTTCTCTTTAAAATATTTCTGAATACATTTCTCTATTCTTCAGGAACTGATTCTTCCTTTGTGTCTTCAGCTTTAGCAGCGGGTTTCTCACTCTTTGCAGCCTTTGGTTTTGCGCTCTTAGCCGGTTTTGCTTCAGCGGCAGTCTCATCTTTCTTTTTACCTGAAGGCCTTCTTCTGCGTGTAGTTTTTGTTTTGGCGGCTTCACCACCAAGCATTGCCTCGTTGTAGTCGACAAGCTCAAGAATGCACATATCGGCATTATCGCCAATCCTGTTGCCTATCTTAAGAATGCGGGTATATCCTCCCGGACGCTCGGCTATCTTCGGTGAAACCTCACGGAAAAGCTCAGCTACTGCCTCTTTGTCTTTAAGGTAACTGAATACAGTTCTTCTCGAATGAGTTGAATCTTCCTTTGATTTTGTTATAATCGGCTCAACATAGGTTCTAAGCGCTTTTGCCTTGGCAGTAGTAGTAGTTATCCTTTTGTGGAGGATAAGTGATGTTGCCATATTAGCCAGCATTGACTTCCTGTGTGAACTTGTTCTTCCTAAATGGTTAATAACCCTTGAATGTCGCATTTCTCTATTTCCTTAACCAGTTTTCAAATTAATCTTTCTCTAATTTATATTTGCCTACATCCATGCCGAATGACAGGCTCATGGATTCGAGCAATTCATCAAGCTCGGTGAGTGATTTCTTACCAAAGTTCCTGAATTTAAGAAGGTCGTTCTTATTGAACTTCACGAGATCACCAAGTGTTTCAACCTCTGCAGCTTTAAGGCAGTTCAGAGCCCTTACTGAAAGGTCAAGGTCAACGAGTTTTGTCTTAAGAAGCTGACGCATATGAAGAACTTCCTCATCAAACTCCTCATTTGCCATCTTATCGTCTGAATCGAGAGTAATCTTCTCATCGGAAAAGAGCATGAAATGATATATGAGGATCTTTGCTGCCTCTTTAAGAGCATCTTTCGGATGTATTGAACCATCAGTCTCAATATCGAAGAGAAGTTTCTCGTAGTCGGTTTTTTGCTCAACACGATAATTTTCAACAGCATATTTTACATTTCGCACGGGAGTAAAAATCGCATCCACGGCAATAAGTCCGAAAACACTGTCAACCGGTTCATTCTCCTCTGCCGGTACATATCCTCTTCCTTTATTGATTGTAAGTTCAATATGAAGCTTAACGTCAGGTTCCATTCTGAAGAGCACAAGCTCGGGGTTTAAAACCTCAAAGTTTGTAAGTGAGCTGTTCAGGTTTCCGGCCTTGAATAACTCCTGACCGCTGATCTTAACAGTAACTTTTTCATGATCGGCATCTTCAACAGTTCTTTTGAAACGCACCTGTTTCAGATTAAGGATAATTTCGGTGACGTCTTCCCTTACGCCTGTAATTGTTGAGAACTCGTGGTCTATGCCCTCGATCTTAACTGTAGTAATGGCAAAACCCTCAAGCGAAGAGAGAAGAATCCTTCTCAATGCATTGCCGACAGTAATACCATAGCCAGGTTCGAGCGGACGGAATTCAAATTTTCCGTGTTTGTCATCCGCCTCCAGCATTATTACTTTATCAGGCTTCTGGAATGATAAAATGGCCATAGAATTTATCTTAAATTATTATTTTGAATACAATTCAACTATAAGCTGTTCCTTGATGTTCTCAGGAATATCAGTACGTTCAGGCACGTTCATGAATTTACCTGCCATCTGGGTGTCGTCCCACTCGAGCCATGAAAGTTTTGTATACTTCCTTGTAGTAAGAGAATCGATTATTACCTCAAGTGACTTTGATTTTTCACGAACTCCGATTATATCGCCTGGTTTAAGCTGGCATGACGGTACATTGACAACCTTTCCGTTCACAGTTATGTGCCTGTGCGATACGAGCTGACGTGCACCTGATCTGGTGGGTGAAATGCCAAGACGGTAAACAACATTGTCGAGGCGTGATTCGAGCAGCTGCAGGAGTACCTCACCTGTTACACCTTTACTTCTTGAAGCTGTTTCAAAAGTATTGCGGAACTGACGCTCGAGCATACCGTAGGTATATTTCGCCTTCTGTTTTTCTCTCAGCTGGACACCATATTCCGAAGTCTTTTTTCTCTTCTTGTTCATTCCATGCTGCCCCGGAGGAAAATTCTTCCTTTCCAGGTTCTTATCGGGACCAAAGATCGGTTCACCGAACTTCCTTGCTATTCTTGATTTTGGGCCAGTATATCTTGCCATTGTGCTATATAAATTAATACTTACAATAAATCAATTCAATAATTCTTATACTCTTCTCCTGCCGGGAGCACGGCAACCATTATGAGGCATAGGAGTGATATCAACTATCTCTGTAACCTCAATTCCTGTATTACTTATAGCCCTGATAGCAGATTCGCGGCCTGAACCCGGACCTTTCACAAAGACTTTCACTTTTCTTAATCCCAGATCGTAAGCAACTTTGCCGCACTCTTCAGATGCCATCTGTGCAGCATATGGAGTGTTCTTCTTTGAACCTTTAAAGCCCATCTTGCCAGCTGATGCCCACGAAATTACCTGTCCTGAATTATTTGTCAGGGTCACAATGATATTGTTAAATGATGAATGTACGTGAGCCTGCCCTGTAGGTTCTACCTTTACGACCCTCTTCTTCAATACTCCGGTCTTCTTTGCCATATTCTATTTATTTAGTAGCTTTTTTCTTGTTTGCAACGGTCTTCTTCCTCCCTTTACGGGTTCTGGCGTTATTCTTTGTGCTCTGTCCTCTTACAGGAAGCCCGAGTCTGTGGCGTACACCACGATAACAACCGATATCCATAAGCCTCTTGATGTTCATCTGAGTCTCGGAACGGAGTTCACCTTCAAGCTTGAAGTTATCATTCAGAATTCTACGAATAGAATTAATCTGATCATCAGTCCAGTCCTGAACCTTAGCTTGTCTGTCAACACCTGCCTCATCGAGTACTCTCTGGGCTATGCTTCTTCCTACTCCGTAGATGTAAGTCAGGCCAACCTCGCCTCTTTTATTTCTTGGTAAATCTACACCAACAATACGTGCCATATAAAACTTTTAAATAATGTGCAAAACTAATTAAATTATCCCTGTCTCTGTTTGAACTTGGGATTTTTCTTATTAATAACGTAAATGCGTCCTTTTCTCCTGACAATCTTGCAGTCAGCGCTACGCTTTTTTACAGATGCTCTTACTTTCATTACCTTAATATTTCTTATTTATACCTGAATGTTATTCTTCCTTTTGTCAGATCATATGGTGACATCTCAACTTTTACCTTATCGCCTGGCAGGATCTTGATATAATGCATCCTCATCTTTCCCGAGATATGAGCAGTTATAACATGCCCGTTTTCGAGTTCCACCCTGAACATTGCATTTGAAAGGGCTTCGATAATGGTACCGTCCTGCTCAATTGATGCCTGTTTCGCCATACGATCACTTTTTATTTAAAACTTTGTCAATGAATTCAAAAGTTGTCAATACATCCGCTTTCCCCTTGCCGACGGCCACGGCATATTCAAAATGTGCTGACCGACTACCGTCAGCTGTCTTGATTGTCCAGCCATCTCTCATCTGCAACGTCTCTTTCTTTCCGGCGTTTATCATTGGTTCGATACAGATCACCAGACCTTCTTCCATTTTGGCGCCTGTTCCCTGTCTTCCCCAATTTGGCACTTCCGGCGGTTCATGAAGTTTTTTGCCCAGCCCGTGTCCAACCAGATCCCTTACCACCGAGTAACCGCCGCTTTCCGCTTTGGATTGGACTGCGAAGGAGATGTCTCCAACCCTGTTCCCTGCAACAGCAAATCTCACACTCTCCTCGAGAGCTGCCCTTGTATAATCGAGCAACCGTCTTGCCTCTTCACTTATCTCACCAACAGGGAAGGTAAAAGCGCTGTCGCCATACCATCCGTTCAATATAACTCCGCAATCGACCGAAATTATGTCGCCTTCGCGGAGAACATAGTCTGAGGGGATACCGTGAACCACTTCGTCGTTGACAGATGTGCAGAGTGTATTCGGAAAACCACCATATCCCTTGAACCCCGGAGTTGCTCCATTATCGCGGATAAACTCTTCGGCAATTCCATCGAGATAAAGAGTGGTGATCCCGGGTTTTATAAGCGCTGCGAGCTCTGCAAGTGTTTCTGACACCAGCATGTTGCTTGCTCTTAAGAACCCGACCTCTTCATCAGTCTTTAAATACAACATCAAAGAACGTTAAACTAATTATGCCTAAACTGCTCCTGTTCTACCCTTAACACGGCCTGACTTCATCAGCCCGTCGTAATGACGCATAAGCAAATGACTTTCGATCTGCTGGAGTGTGTCAAGGACAACTCCGACAAGGATCAGAAGTGATGTGCCTCCGAAGAACTGCGCAAATTCAGCCGACACGCCAGCTCTTACGGCAATAGCCGGAAGTATGGCAACAATCGCAAGGAAAATGGAACCCGGAAGTGTTATCCTTGAAATGATCGTATCGAAAAATTCTACTGTCTTCCTTCCCGGTTTAATTCCGGGAACAAAGCCGCCATTCTTCTTCATATCTTCTGCCATCTGTACCGGATTAATTGTAATGGCAGTATAAAAGTATGTGAATAGTATTATCAAAAATGCAGTTACCAGGTTATACCAGAATCCGTACATGTTGGAAAAGGCAACTACAAATCCTGAACTTGAGTTTGAGTAGCCTGCAATAATTATTGGCAGCATCATAATAGCCTGGGCAAAGATTATCGGCATAACTCCTGCAGCATTAACCTTAAGAGGAATATACTGGCGCACACCGCCATATTGCTTGTTTCCGACTATTCGTCTTGCATACTGGACAGGAACCCTCCGGGTACCCTGGACAAGAAGGATGGTTCCAAGAACTATAACGAAAAGGAATACTATTTCAACTATGAGTGCTATGAGTCCGCCCGAGCCATTTACCCTGGCACCCCACTCAAATATGAAGCTTGCCGGCATTCTGGCCACAATACCAATCATAATGATAAGTGAGATACCGTTTCCGATACCTTTATCAGTTATCTTCTCACCAAGCCACATCACAAACATTGTTCCTGCAGTCAGGATCACAACAGACGAGAACTTGAAGAAGAAGCCTGACAGAACAAATGCTTCAGGCTGAAGAGTATTTGCAAGATTGACAAGGTAAGTCGGAGCCTGAAGAATAAGTATACCAACAGTAAGATACCTCGTATACTGATTCATTTTGCGGCGGCCGCTTTCACCCTCTTTCTGAAGTTTCTGGAAATAGGGGAAGACAATGCCAAGAAGCTGCACAACGATAGATGCAGAAATATACGGCATAATTCCGAGGGCAAATATTGAAGCCTGGGAGAAAGCTCCCCCTGAGAACATATCAAGCAGACCCATTATACCTGAAGACGTCTGGTCTCTCAGCCCTCCAAGAAATGCTGGATCTATACCCGGAAGCGAAACATATTTTCCCAGTCTGTATAATAAAATGATACTAAAAGTGTAGATCAGCCTTGAGCGAAGATCTTCAATCTTAAAGATATTTTTTATAGTCTGAATCAGTCTCATGAAATTAAAGTATTACAGCGGTTCCCTTTTTGGCTTCAATTGCTTCGACAGCTGATTTGCTGAATGCATGTGCATGCACCTCAAGTTTTTTATCGAGGATGCCTTTACCAAGGATCTTAACCTTTGCATTTTTAGAAACCAGACCGGCCATTACAAGCACTTCAAAATCGATCTTCTCAATACTGTGTTTTTCAGCGATAGCCTGAAGGGAACTTATATTAATACCCTTATACTCAACACGGTTTATATTTTTAAATCCGTATTTTGGGACTCGTCTCTGAAGCGGCATCTGTCCGCCTTCAAATCCTACTTTTTTGCTGTAGCCTGAACGGGATTTAGCGCCTTTATGCCCCCTTGTTGAAGTTCCTCCTCTTCCGGAACCCTGTCCGCGGCCCAGACGCTTACCTTTTTTTACTGATCCTTTAGCAGGCGTTAAGTTGCTCAAATCCATAACTTTGTATTATAAATATGGTTTATATCTTATATGTTTTCAACTTTCACAAGGTGTTGTACCTTAACAACCATTCCAAGTATCTGAGGAGTGGCTTCGTGCTCAACACTATGGTTTAACTTTTTAATGCCGAGAGCTTCAAGAGTTCTTTTCTGCCTTTCGGGCTTCCCGTTTTTGCTTTTTACCTGGGTTATACGAATTTTTGCCATTGCGCTTTTTTTTCTAACCGTTAAATACTTTCTCCATAGCCACACCTCTGTGTTCGGCAACAGTAAATGCATCTCTCATTTCGAGGAGGGCTGCAAAAGTTGCTTTCACAAGGTTATGAGGATTTGATGAACCCTTTGATTTTGCAAGCACGTTCTTCACTCCCACGCTCTCAAGCACAGCACGCATAGCTCCGCCTGCCTTAACTCCTGTACCATCGGAGGCAGGCTTGATGAATACTTTGGCGCCGCCGAATTTAGCTACCTGCTCATGAGGTATTGTACCATTGATTACAGGCACTTTTATCAGATTCTTCTTGGCATCTTCGATACCCTTTGATATAGCTGTTGTTACCTCACTGGCTTTACCAAGTCCGTGTCCGACAATACCATCCTCGTTACCAACTACAACAATAGCTGAAAAACTGAATGTACGTCCTCCTTTTGTAACTTTGGTTACTCTCTGAATGCTTACAAGCCGATCTTTAAGTTCGAGATCGCTGGTTTTTACTTTTCTTATACCGTTTCCCATAATTCATTAGAATTTTAATCCGCCTTCGCGGGCTGCATCAGCCAATGATTTTACTCTGCCGTGATATTTATAACCGCTTCTGTCAAAAACAACCTTCTCGATACCTTTTTCCTTACATTTGGCAGCAAGCAGCTTTCCAACAAGTTTAGCCTGTTCAATTTTCTTTATGCCTGTCTGGGCAGCAATCTCTTTCTCTTTAGAGCATGCCGACAGAATAGTCAGTCCGTTCAGGTCGTCAACAACCTGAACATATATCTGTTTATTGCTGCGGTAAACTGCAAGACGTGGTGATTCTGCAGTTCCGCTTATTTTCTTGCGGATCCTCATTTTGATCCTTGCTCTTCTTTCCAACTTAGTTAAGGCCATGATTCTTTACTTTTACCAGATTAAACACTAGCAGATTTTCCAGCCTTCCTTCTCAGCTGCTCTCCAACAAACTTAATACCCTTTCCCTTGTAAGGTTCAGGCGGACGGAGCGATCTGATCTTTGCTGCAACATGCCCGATAAGCTGTTTGTCGATGCATGTAAGGGTAATAATAGGATTTGCCCTTCTTTCCGTTTTGGTTTCAACCTTAACCTCATCAGGGAGTTGAAGAATCACTTCATGTGAAAAGCCAAGGCTCATCTCAAGGTTCTGTCCTTTTGCTTCAGCTCGGTAACCAACTCCAACCAGTTCAAGATCTTTTCTGAATCCTACCGACACGCCAGTAACCATATTGGCAATAAGCGCACGGTACAGGCCATGTAAAGATTTATGATTTTTCGATTCCGATGGTCTCGATAAAACAACTTCGTTTCCCACCATTTCCACCTTCAGGTCCTTGTCGACTGCCTGAGTCAACTCTCCCAAGGGGCCTTTCACACTTACCACATTGTCGTCACTCACGCTTATGGTGACTCCTTTGGGCAGGTTTACAGGTAATTTTCCTATTCGCGACATTGAGCTATCCTCCTATTTAGTAAACATAACATAATACTTCACCGCCAATTTTCTCTTTTCTTGCCTCTTTGTCAGTCATTAATCCTTTTGAGGTAGAGATAATTGCAACACCGAGTCCGTTCAGTACCCTGGGCAATTCCTCAACGCCGGTATACTGGCGAAGGCCCGGGCGGCTGATTCTCTGTATTGCTTTTATCGCAGGCTGCTTACTCTTCGAATTATATTTAAGAGCAATTTTCAATACTCCCTGCGGTCCGTCACCTTCAACAACCTTATAGCTGAGAATAAAACCCTTTTCGAAAAGGATCCTGGCTATCTCTTTTTTAAGGTTTGATGCTGGTGCCTCAACGACCTTATGACCTGCCATGATGGCGTTCCTTATTCTGGTCAGTAAATCTGCAATTGGATCAGTCATCTTTAATTTATTAATATAGTTTTTGTTTTTATTTTCTTATTACCAGCTGGCTTTTGTAACGCCGGGGATGAGACCGAAAGAGGCCATTTCCCTGAATGTTATCCTGCTGATTCCAAACTGTCTCATATAACCCCTTGTACGTCCGGTAAGTTTGCACCTGTTATGCATTCTGTTAGGATTTGAATTCCTTGGCAGACGGCTGAGACCCACATAATCGCCATTGGCTTTGAGAAGGGCTCTTTTTGCAGCATATTTCTGAGTCAGTCGTGCGCGTTTTACTTCGCGGGCCATCATTGATTCTTTAGCCATATTCCTAGTTTTTAAGATTTTTGAAGGGTAAACCGAAATACCTGAGAAGGGCGAGAGCCTCTTCATCAGTCTTTGCAGAGGTGACAAAAGTTACCTGGAGACCCATTATTTTTGCGACCTTATCGAGGTCAATTTCCGGGAAAATAATCTGTTCCGTTATTCCAAGGGTATAGTTTCCGCGACCGTCGAGTTTTGCGCTGATGCCTTTAAAATCGCGGATTCTTGGAAGTGCAACTGAAATAAGTCTTTCAAGAAACTCATACATCCTTTCCTTGCGCAAGGTCACCATTATACCGATCGGCATATTTTTCCTGAGCTTGAAATTTGATATATCCTTAGTAGAGTAAGTCTGGACTGCTTTCTGTCCGGCGATATCTGAAATCTCCTTAACACCAAATTCAAGAAGTTTCTTATCGGCAATTGCCTGTCCTACCCCCTGGTTAATTACAATCTTGTCCAACCTCGGGACCTGCATAATAGATTTGTAGCTGAACTCCTTCATCAATGCAGGAACGATCTCGTCGTTATACTTCGTTTTAAGTGCAGGTATATACATTACTTAATCTCCTCTCCTGATTTTTTTGAATAACGCACCAATTTATCTTTCTCATTTAATCTTTTTCCTACGCGGGTAGGTTTTCCTGATGCTGGGTCAATAAGCATCAGATTTGAAATATGAACAGGGGCTTCTTTTTTGATAATGCCTCCCTGCGGAGCTTTTGAATTAGGCTTTGTATGTTTCGAAACCATGTTAACGCCTTCAACAAGAGCTCTGCTCTTATCTCTGTCAATTTCAAGCACACGGCCTTTCTGCCCTTTTGATTCACCGGTTATGACCATAACCGAATCGCCTTTTTTGATATGTGTTTTCTTCTGCATCGTTGTCTTTCTTAAAATATTACAACACTTCCGGTGCCAGTGATACAATCTTCATATACTTGTCGCGCAGCTCCCTTGCAACCGGACCGAAGATACGTGTACCACGAACCTCGTTAACGTTGTTAAGAAGAACAACTGCATTATCATCGAACCTAATATATGAACCATCGGGGCGACGGATCTCTTTCTTTGTTCTTACGACAACTGCTTTGCTCACAGTACCTTTTTTTGCTTCACCTGATGGAAGTGCTGACTTAACACTCACAACAATTTTGTCGCCGACAGAAGCATATCTTTTCTTGCTTCCGCCAAGTACCCTGATGCATAATACCTCTTTGGCTCCGGAGTTATCGGCTACGTTTAACCTGCTTTCCTGCTGTATCATGATTACTTCGCTCTTTCGATTATTTCTATCAATCTCCAGGTTTTGTTCTTGCTCAGAGGCCTGGTCTCCGATATACGTACGGTGTCGCCGATATTGCAAGTGTTCTCTTCATCGTGCGCCATCAGTTTCTTCGTCTTGTTAATGAACTTACCGTAAATAGGGTGTTTTACCTTTCTTTTAACGGCAACGACTATTGATTTGTCCATTTTTGAACTGACAACCACACCAATACGTTCTTTTCTAAGATTCCTTTCAGTTGCTTCCATTGCTGATCTAGCTATTAGATTTCTTATTCAACTCTCTTGCACGCAATTCAGTTACCAGACGTGCTATCGTAAGTTTCACCTGTTTCACCTTCTGCGGGTTATCCAGAGGAGTAATTGCATGGTTAAGCTTCATGCGGACGAGCATAGTCCTTTCTGTATCTATTCTTTCGATAAGATCCGGTGTGCTTAATTCCCGTATTTCTGACGTTTTCATCTCTGTCTAAAATATTATTCCTGTATGTAATCGCGTCTTACAATAAATTTTGTTGTGATGGGAAGTTTCTGTGCTCCGAGACGCAGTGCTTCTTTTGCCACTTCATAAGGCACACCTTCAGCTTCAAGTATTATCCTTCCGGGAGTAATTGGAACAACAAACCCTTCCGGTGCTCCTTTTCCCTTACCCATACGTACTTCAGCAGGTTTCTTGGTTATAGGCTTGTCGGGGAATATACGTATCCATAACTGTCCTTCACGTTTCATATGACGGGTAACAGCCTGACGGGCTGCCTCGATCTGCCTTCCGGTGATCCAGTGCTCCTCAAGTGCCTTGATACCAAATGACCCGAATGCCAGCTGGTTGCCTCTCTGGGCATTTCCTTTCATTCGTCCCTTCTGGGCTCTCCTGAATTTGGTCCTTTTCGGTTGTAACATTACTCAAATATTATTATCAATTATTAACTACTTCGTCAACTACTTCTTTGCTTTCCGCTTAAGGCTCTTGGTCTTGGCATTTCTTGCACCGATGTTCGGGCTGAGGTCCCTTTTTCCGAAAACCTCGCCATTGCAAATCCATACTTTAACTCCCAGAAGACCTACTTTTGTGTGGGCTTCAGCAAGGGCATAGTCTATGTCGGCCCTGAAAGTATGCAGAGGAATACGACCTTCCTTATAGGTCTCGCTGCGTGCCATTTCAGCACCGCCAAGACGACCGGAGATCATTATCTTTATTCCTTCCGCTCCCATACGCATTGTAGAGGCTATTGACATTTTGATTGCACGGCGGTATGAAATCTTACCTTCAAGCTGACGGGCAATATTATTTCCGACTATGTTGGCATCAAGTTCAGGACGTTTTACTTCAAAGATGTTTATCTGGACCTCTTTTTTCGTAATCTTCCTTAATTCCTCTTTTAGCTTGTCAACCTCCTGGCCGCCTTTTCCAATAATGATACCCGGACGGGCAGTGTTGACAGTTACTGTTATAAGCTTCAGAGTTCTTTCAATGATGATCTTTGAGATACTTGCTTTTGCAAGCCTGGCATTCAGGTATTCCCTGATTTTTGTATCTTCCACAAGTTTGCCGGAGAAATCTTTTCCGCCGTACCAGTTTGAATCCCATCCTTTAATAATACCTAACCTGTTGCTTATCGGATTTACTTTTTGTCCCATCTGTTCTAATTTGATGTTTTTTCAACTTCCATTTTCTTACTGTCAAGCACGAGAGTTACATGGTTTGATCTTTTTCTCACCCTGTATGCCCTTCCCTGAGGAGCTGTCTGGAGTCTCTTAAGCTGGCGGCCTCCATCGACATGCACAAGCTTTACGTACAGATTGCTTTCCTCAACTCTCACTCCTTCATTCTTCGACTGCCAGTTGGCAATTGCTGAAAGAAGCAGTTTTTCCAGACGACGTGATGCCTCCTGAGAGCTGAATTTAAGGACATCAAGTGCTTTGTTTACTTCCATGCCGCTGATAAGGTCTGTTACGAGCCTCATTTTTCGCGGGGAGGTAGGACAGTTTCTGAGGATAGCCTGGTATCTGCTTTTAGCTTCCTCTTTTCTCTGGTCAGCTGTATTTCTTTTTCTTGCACCCATTTCTAAATGTTTTTCAATGTTTACATTACTTATTTGTTACCAGAGTGACCCCTGAATGTGCGGGTAGGTGAAAACTCTCCAAGTTTATGGCCAACCATATTCTCGGTAATGTAAACGGGGATAAACTTATTACCGTTATGAACTGCTATAGTATGTCCTACAAAATCAGGTGAGATTACTGATCTGCGCGACCAGGTCTTAAGTACTGATTTCTTCTGTCCTTCATTCATTTCAAGAATTCTCTTCTCGAGTTTGAAATCTATGAAAGGGCCTTTTTTAATTGATCTACTCATAATATATCAGTTATTTTTTCCTTCTTTCAATAATATGTTTTGCAGAGTACTTTTTCTTATCCCTGGTCTTGAAGCCCTTTGAAGGAATTCCTTTACGCGACCTTGGATGGCCTCCTGAAGCCCGTCCTTCTCCACCACCCATAGGATGATCAACAGGGTTCATAACAACGCCCCTTACTCTCGGACGGCGTCCCTGCCAGCGTGAACGGCCTGCCTTGCCTGATCTCTCGAGATTATGGTCAGCATTTGAAACAGTACCAATAGTTGCCTTGCAGGTAGTGAGGATCATTCTTGTTTCACCTGACGGAAGCTTTATTGTTGCATATTTTCCATCGCGCGCTGAAAGCTGTGCATATGTACCGGCACTGCGTGCAATAGCTGCTCCCTTACCTGGTTTCAGTTCAATATTATGAATTATCGTACCAAGGGGGATATCACTTAAGAAGAGAGTATTTCCCACCTCAGGAGTTGCTTCTTTTCCCGACATCAATGTCTGGCCGACCTGAAGACCTGTTGGTGCTACTATATATCTCTTTTCTCCGTCCTTGTAAAGAACAAGTGCGATACGTGCAGAACGGTTGGGATCGTACTCGATCGTTTTAACCGTTGCTTCCATACCGTCCTTTGCTCTCTGGAAATCGATAACTCTGTACATCTTCTTGTGACCGCCTCCGATGTATCTCATAGTCCGTTTGCCGTTAACGTTCCTTCCTCCTGAATTCTTCTGCGGTCGAAGTAAGGATTTCTCCGGCGTAGCACTTGTGATCGTGTCAAAAGTGCCTGCGATTTTGTGTCGCTGACCTGGTGTAACAGGTTTGATCTTTCTGACTGCCATAAATATTATTAAATATTGCTGTAGAAATCGATTTTGTTTCCTTCAGCAAGAGTTACTACTGCCTTTTTTGTTGCGGCTGTTTTTCCTGTAAGAAGACCTGATTTGGTATTGCGGGTCTTGATCTTCCCGCCATAACGCATCGTGTTCACCGAATCCACTGTAACACTGTACAGTTCTTCAACGGCTTTTTTTATCTGTAACTTGTTTGCGTTGCGGGCAACGAGAAAACCATAGCGGTTAAATTTATCGCCCTGGCTTGTCATCTTCTCCGTTACAATCGGTTTAAGCAAAATATTCATCACTCAAAGTTTTCTAGTTTTCAAAAGTTGCCTGCAAAACGTCAACTGCGCTCTCTACAAGTACCAATGTTGAAGCCTTCATTATCTTGTAAGTATTTAACTCACTGGCAATTACAACTTCCACCCCATATATATTTCGGGTTGACAAATATATATTTTTATTTTGTTCCGGTAAAACAATTACAGATTTTTTATTTGTAATTTTCAGATTATCTCCCAATTTGATGAATTCCTTTGTTTTAGGAGCCTCAAAATTAAAATCTTCCAGAACAATAATATTATTTGTAGATGCCTTATATGAAAGTGCAGATTTTCTGGCCAGCTGTTTGACCTTTTTGTTAAGCTTGAAGCCGTAGAACCTGGGGCTTGGACCGAAAATACGGCCGCCACCGCGGAACAACGGGTTCTTTATGCTTCCAGCGCGGGCAGTACCTGTTCCTTTCTGCCTTTTGATCTTCCTGGTACTTCCTGCTATCTCACCACGATCCTTTGCTTTATGAGTCCCCTGCCTCTGGTTGGCGAGGTACTGCTTGGTATCAAGGTAAATGGCATGATCATTTGGTTCCACACAGAAAATTGAATCATTAAGATTAACTTTCCTTCCGGTCTCCTTGCCGCTAGTATTAAGAATAGCTAATTCCATTATTTTGTAATTATTACGTAACCACCTTTAGGACCCGGTACAGATCCTTTAACAATAATTATGTCCTTATCGGCCATAAGCTTAACAACCTTAAGGTCCATCGACATTACTTTAGCATTACCTGTACGGCCTGCCATTCTCATGCCGGGTAAAACCCTCGACGGGAATGATGATGCTCCAAGTGAGCCGGGAGCCCTTCCCCTGTTGTGCTGTCCGTGGGTCTGCCCGCCGACACCGGCAAAGCCGTGACGTTTTACAACACCCTGAAAGCCTTTTCCTTTTGACCATCCTCTTACATCGACAATAGAATCATTCTCGAAAAGTGAGGCAGTAAGCACTTCGCCCTCTTTCACCTGACCATCCTCAAAACCCGTAAACTCCATAAGTTTCCTTTTTGGAGTGGTACTTGCTTTTTTGAAGTGGCCCAGTTCAGCTTTTGTAGTATGCTTTTCTTTTTTCTCGTCAAAACCTAACTGTACAGCAAAGTAGCCATCCCTTTCCACTGTCTTTACCTGTGTAACAACACATGGACCGGCCTGCAGAACCGTACATGGAATATTCTTTCCATTTTCGTCGAAAATGGATGTCATTCCTACCTTTTTACCAATTAATCCCTGCATCTCTATATTACTTTACTGGTTTCACACTTTAATCTCTACTTCAACTCCGCTCGGAAGCTCCAGTTTCATAAGAGCATCAATTGTTTTTGGGGTTGAGCTGTAAATGTCGAGCAACCTCTTATAGGATGAGAGCTGAAACTGCTCTCTTGCCTTCTTGTTTACAAAGGGCGAACGAAGCACTGTGTAAATCTTTTTGTGGGTTGGCAGGGGAATAGGACCGCTGACAACTGCACCAGTTGATTTTACTGTTTTTACGATCTTCTCGGCAGACTTATCCACCAGATTATGATCATAAGATTTCAGTTTGATTCGAATTTTCTGACTCATCTTTAAAGAATTTTTCCTTTAGTAATTTCTACAATCCTGTTTGATATATCTGCAGGTACCTTTTCATAGTGGGAAAACTCCATTGTTGAAGTTGCCCTGCCTGAGGTAAGAGTCCGAAGTACTGTAACGTAACCGAATTTCTCGGCCAGAGGTACTTTTGCTTTTACGACTCTTGAGCCTGCTTTCGATTCCATACCTTCCACCCTGCCCCTTCGTCTGTTGAAATCGCCGATCACATCGCCAACATACTCCTCAGGGGTAACTACCTCTGTGGACATTATTGGCTCAAGGATAACAGGACTGCATTTTGATGCAAATTTCCTGAAAGCCTGTTTGGCTGCGATCTCAAACGAAAGTGCATCGGAGTCAACCGGATGGTACGAACCGTCTTTGAGTACTACTTTAAGGCTGTCGAGAGGGAATCCGGCGAGTGGTCCGTTAACCATTGCCTCACGGAATCCTTTTTCTATCGACGGAATATACTCTTTTGGAATATGTCCGCCCTTAACCTCATTCACAAACTGAAGGCCTCTCATATTCTCGTCGGCGGGCGCCAGGTCGAAAGTCATATCTGCAAACTTGCCCCTGCCTCCTGTCTGCTTCTTGAATACCTCGCGGAATTCAGCAGTTGTTGTGATGGCCTCCTTGTATGCAACCTGGGGCGCACCCTGGTTACATTCAACTTTAAATTCCCTCTTCAGCCTGTCGATGAGAATCTCCAGATGGAGTTCTCCCATACCATGAATGATAGTCTGACCGCTGTCGGGGTCTGTCTTTACCTGGAATGTCGGATCCTCTTCAGCAAGTTTGCTGAGTGCAAGAGATAACCTGTCGACATCGACCTGGGTTTTCGGCTCAATTGCCACACCGATTACCGGCTCCGGGAAATCCATCGTCTCCAGTAATATAGGCTTGTTTATGGCACAAAGTGTATCGCCGGTCTTTATATCTTTGAAACCAACCCCGGCGCAAATATCGCCTGCAGAGATGCTTTCTTTCGGATTCTGTTTGTTTGCGTGCATCTGGAAGAGACGGTTTATACGCTCTCTTTTTCCTGTGCGCACATTAAGCACTGTATCGCCGGCATTAAGGACACCTGAATAGACCCTGATAAATGCGAGACGTCCGACAAAAGGATCTGTTGCAATCTTGAAAGCGAGGGCCGCAAGCGGCTGCTCATCATCAGGATCACGGGTGATCTCCTCATCATTCCTTGGATCAAGACCTGTAACAGAACCTTTATCAAGGGGTGATGGAAGATATGCTATAACTGAATCAAGAAGGATCTGCACACCTTTATTCTTAAACGATGCACCGCATATCACCGGAATTGCGAGTCCGAGTGTTGTTGCCTTCCTCAGGGCGACCATTATCTCTTCGGCTGTTATCGATTCATGATCTTCAAGGTATCTTTCAAGAAGGGTATCATCAACATCAGCAACTGCCTCAATAAGCTTGCCCCTCCATTCTTCTGCCTCATCTTTCATATCGGCAGGGATCTCTTCAATCTCAAAACGTGTAACTGTTTCGGGATCATTGTAATAGACTACCGCCTTCATGTTCACAAGGTCGATCACCCCGTTGAAATTCTCCTCAGCACCAATCGGTATCTGAACAGGTACAGGATGAGCTCCCAGCTTTTCCTCAATCTGCTGAACAACTGAGTAAAAGTCAGCGCCGGCACGATCCATCTTATTAATGAAAGCGATCCTTGGAACAACATATTTGTTTGCCTGTCTCCATACCGTCTCAGACTGAGGTTCCACACCTCCGACTGCACAGAATACGGCAACTGCCCCATCGAGTACTCTGAGCGATCGTTCAACCTCAACGGTAAAATCGACATGACCCGGGGTATCAATAATGTTTATCTTATAGTCGTCGCCCCTGTATTTCCAGTAAGTTGTTGTAGCAGCTGAAGTAATTGTGATCCCTCTCTCCTGCTCCTGAACCATCCAGTCCATCGTTGCATTTCCATCATGAACTTCACCCATGCGGTGGGTACGACCCGTAAAGAACAGAATCCTTTCTGTCGTTGTGGTCTTCCCGGCATCGATGTGAGCCATGATTCCGATGTTCCTGGTATATTTCAGGTTTTTGTCCATTTTTTCTTTTACTCTGCTGCCTTAATACTATTAAAACCTGAAATGTGCAAAAGCCTTGTTGGCTTCAGCCATCCTGTGGGTGTCTTCCTTCTTCTTATATGCTCCGCCTTCAAGTTTATAGGCTGCCATCAGTTCAGCTGCAAGCCTTTCAGCCATCGAGTGACCTGTTCTCTTTCTTGCAAACGAAACCATGTTCTTCATGCTGATGCTGACTTTCCTGTCGGTCCTTATCTCCATAGGAACCTGGAAAGTTGCGCCACCTACCCTGCGGGCCTTTACCTCTACCTGCGGTGTAACATTATCAAGTGCCTGCTTGAAAATCTCAAGAGGGGTCTTTCCTTCATTCTTAAACTTGTCAGCGACTATGTCAAGCGAGTCGTAGAGTATCTTGAATG
Source organism: uncultured Bacteroidales bacterium (assembly GCA_963765005.1). GTDB lineage: Bacteria > Bacteroidota > Bacteroidia > Bacteroidales > VadinHA17 > LD21. The sequence continues at coordinate 143,327 of CAVXUP010000002.1, read as the reverse complement.
CAAGATTTTTCTTGCCACTATACATAAGATTATTCACAAACCTTGTTACATACGGATCTTTGTACTTAGGATCCGGTAACAGAATCCTTTTCTTTGGTCTTGACTTTCTCATTATCTTATTCCTTTAACTGTTACTTCTTCGGTCTTTTGGCACCATATTTTGATCTTCTCTGTGTGCGGCCATCCACTCCTGATGTATCGAGAGCACCACGGATAAGGTGATAACGCACACCCGGAAGGTCTTTAACCCTTCCACCTCTGATCAGTACGATCGAGTGTTCCTGGAGATTATGACCCTCTCCCGGAATATAAGCGTTTACCTCTTTCTGATTGGTAAGCCTTACCCTGGCAACCTTTCTCATTGCTGAGTTTGGTTTCTTGGGTGTTGTTGTATAAACGCGCACACATACTCCCCTTCTCTGAGGGCATGAATCCAAAGCAGGAGCTTTACTTTTATCTACCAGTTTCTTCCTGCCTTTTCTTACTAACTGCTGAATTGTCGGCATAAATCCAATTTATTTTAGCATTAAATTATACTCAAAAAAACGGTTTGCAAAGGTATTGTTTTATTTTGTTAATTCACAAACAAGTAAAATATTTTTTTTGAAACAGGAATAATAAGAAGGCTTACATAACTGATCTATCCCAATAACCAGCTATTGAAGCATCTTAAGAAACTATATGTCTTACAAAAAATGTAAGTTATAAACAGGTTCCTTCCCGACCTTTCCAAGTGAAAAACGTTTTGTAAACTTACTTTGAAAGAAAAACCGGTACTCCTGTATTTCAAAAAACTGGTGCAAAGGAAATAAATAATTTGGAATTATCACTCCTTTTTTATCCTGTTTTTAAAAAATTATTATTTTTGTCCCCTCCTTACAATAGTATATAATAAATAAGTAATAACATAATTATATCCAAAAAAATGAAAACATACCAGGCTGACTTGATTAAGAACATTGCCCTGCTGGGTAACTCGGGTTCAGGTAAAACAACCCTTGCAGAGGCTATGCTTTTTAATGGCGGAATAATCGAAAGACGAGGAACTATTGAAGGTAAAAACAGTGTATCGGACTACCGGCCGATTGAACATGAAAACGGAAACTCAATATTTTCAACTGTTCTATACACTGAATTTCAGAACAATAAGATCAATATCCTCGACACTCCGGGTCTCGACGATTTCAGCGGAGGAGTAATATCTTCACTCTATGCTTCCGATGCAGCAGTAATGACAATCAATGTCCAGAATGGTGTTGAAGTAGGTACCGAGATTCATTTCCGCCATGCTGAAAAGGATCATAAGCCTCTCATTATTGTTGTGAACGGACTCGATCATGAAAAGGCCAACTTTGAGAAATCGGTTGAAATGCTTAAGGAGAGGTTAAGCAGCAATATTATCCTTGTACAGTATCCTGTGAATGAAGGTTCGGGATTCAACTCGATAATAGATGTTCTTAAAATGAAGATGCTGCGGTATGCCAAGGATGGAGGCAAGGCAGAAGTTCTGGATATCCCTGCCGACCAGGCGGAAAAAGCAGCCGAACTGCATGGCGCTCTTGTTGAAAAAGCAGCCGAAAGCGATGAATCTCTTATGGAACTGTTCTTTACCAACGACACCCTTACAGAAGACGAAATCAGGAAAGGCATTGCCAAAGGTATCCTTACACGCGGATTATTCCCGGTTCTGTGCATCTCGGCAAAGAATAACATTGGCGTCGATCGTCTTCTCGAATTCATTGTAAACGAGGCACCATCGCTTGCAGACATGACACCTCCGGTTAACAGCAAGGGTAACCCGGTCAAGGCAGATCCTGCAGGGTCCCCATCAGTTTATGTTTTCAAATCAGCAATTGAGGAGCACATTGGTGAGATCAACTACTTCAGGGTTTATTCCGGAAAAATCTCAGAAAACCTCGATGTTGTAAACAGCAGCAACGGCAGCAAGGAGCGTTTATCTCAGATCTATATCAGTGCAGGTAAAAGCAGAACCAGGGTACCGGAACTCCATACCGGTGATATCGGTGCTTTTGTAAAACTAAAAAGCACAAAGACAGGTCATACCCTTAATGCTCCCGGCAACGACTGGAAATATGAAGGAGTCAAATTCCCCGATCCGAAATACAGGACAGCAATAAAGGCTCAGAGTGAGAGCGACGATGAAAAGCTTGGCGAATCGCTTAATAAAATTCATCTTGAAGATCCTACTATAATAATTGAGTATTCGAAGGAACTCAAGCAGATCATAGTTCACGGTCAGGGTGAATACCATCTGAATATAATGAAGTGGCACCTTGATAATATCTATAAGATCCCCACTGTTTTCAATCCTCCTAAAATACCATACCGCGAAACAATTACGAAGACAGCACAGGCTGATTACCGTCACAGGAAACAATCAGGAGGCGCTGGCCAGTTTGGCGAGGTTCATATGATAATTGAGCCTTACGAAGAGGGTTCAAAGGAAGCCACAATGCAGAAAATAAACGGTAAAGAGATAAAGATCTCGGTACGCGATAAGGAAGAGATTAATCTTCCATGGGGAGGAAAGCTTGTATATGTAAACAGTATTGTCGGAGGAGCAATCGACGCCCGATTTATGCCTGCTATCCTGAAAGGCCTGATGGAAAAAATGGAGATTGGCCCGCTTACGGGTTCATATGCACGCGATATCAGGGTTTATGTTTACGACGGGAAGATGCACCCGGTTGACTCTAACGAAATATCTTTCCGCCTTGCCGGCAGGAACGCTTTCAGCCAGGCATTTAAAATTGCCGGCCCAAAGATCCTTGAACCGGTTTATGATGTTGAGATCTTTGTTCCTTCCGACCGTATGGGTGATGTGATAAGTGACCTTCAGGGCCGCCGCGGAATGGTTCTTGGAATGTCGAGCGAAAAGAGGTTTGAGGTAATAAAGGCCAAGGTACCTCTTGCCGAGATGAATAAGTATTCCACTGCACTCAGTTCAATAACAGGCGGACGTGCAATGTATACAATGAAGTTTGCCGAATATGCCCAGGTTCCGGGTGATGTACAGGATGCTGTAATCAAGGCTTACTCTGAAGAGGAAGAAGAAGAATAGGAGTCTTTGTCAGAAACGCCATGCATCGCGTTTTTACAATGTGGCTCCATGGTTCATATATTCAGTCGTAGAAACGCGATGCATCTTTACAGAAGCTATCGTACAGCTCTATTTATCGTAGACCTGAGCGTTTTAAATATTTAAAGGAGAAGCCTACTACCACATAAAGCTGCTCCCTGTCGGGATTGAGAATAACCTGTCCGCTGACGGGTATTGAGAAGTTATCAGTTAATTTTATTGTTTTGGAGGTTCCTATTCCCAAATTGCACAGGGCAAATTCGCCGTCCGAAGTATGCCAGCCATCACCTGCTCCCAGGAACACATTCACGTATGTAAAAGCATATCCAGCCTGAAAGTACATATCTCCGCCTACCGAGCCTGCAGCTCCGGCCTGGTTTAATATATAGTTTGCACTCAGACTTAATCCTCCTTTTGTAAATCCTGCATTAAATTCAAATGCATGGCTTCCTGCTGTATCAGACACTTCAAAAAATTTTGTCCCCGGATAATAATAGTCTGTCATACCCAGACTCAGTCCAAATGGCAATGCATAAGAGATATATGGATCTGCTTCTGCATAACCGCTGGCATCAAATGAACCCCAGACACCAAGTGTCAATCCCCCTGTGACGAATTTTACAGAAGGCTGTACAGCAGGTCCTTTTCCGAATTTGGTTCCCCTCCAGATGTAATTGGAGTAGAGATCAGCCCCTACACTAAATTTGGACTCTACTGTTTCGGTCTGAGCTGCAAGACGGGTATTGCTTATTAATACCAGCGCCAGCATTCCTGTAAAAATCATCATTCTCTTTTTCATACTCTCAAATATTAAATTAATACTAATTACGGTGCAATAATATGTAATATTTTATTTAGACCCTATTTAAATTAGGGGTTAGTGATAAATATTATACTTTATTTATCTTGCACCCCCTATTAAAATAGGGGGTTAACTCATTATTTATGTATTTTTTTATGTTTACCCCCATATTTTTAATAGGTATGATATTATTTTTTATGATTTATTGTCATATATGCCTGTTTATCAACAAAAAAGGCTGACCAAACGGGCCAGCCTCTCAATAAGCAATTGAATTAGCGTCAAACCATTTTCAGAATATCCCAGGCGAATGCCCTGATCCCTACTTCATCATTAATGGCATCTATCCGCTTAACAGTGTCCAGAACTGTATCGACCATATCGTCCTCAATTACTGTAAGCACACTTTTATTAATCTCGGGCCATGCATGGGTACCAAGATGAGGGACTCCTGTATTGCTTCCCCTGCCCTGAACATTCTCCCAGAGTGAATAGCCTTTTATGCCGAGCTTGTCAAGCATATACTCGATCTTCTCGGTATGAGCCTGGTTGTATATTATCATTACTGCTTTCATAATCATTTCGTTATCAGGTTATTTTTTACTTTAGGGCTTTACTGGTGTCAATTATAAAGTCAAAATCAGAGTAAACAGCCAGATTTTTATTCCTCTCACCACGCTTTGAGAAAATAGCATAAACAACCGGCACAAGGATTAGTGTGACAATTGTTGAAAAGACCAGTCCGCCGATCACAGCTATTCCCATCGGGCTCCACAACTCCGATCCTGAACCTGTGCTCATTGCCAGAGGCAGCATCCCAAGGATTGTTGTGGCGGATGTCATTATTACAGGTCTAAGCCTTGAACGTCCTGATATTGCAATTGCCTCATACAGCTCATGTCCTCTCTCGCGCATCAGGTTAATAAAGTCGACAAGAACGATGGCGTTCTTGACAACAATGCCAATCAGCATTACCCCTCCGATAGCGGATATTACACTTAAAGTTGTATTTGTTATGAAGAGTGCAAGAGCCACACCTGAGAAAGCAAATGGTATTGAGAACATAATAATGAAAGGCATTTTTAATGACTCGAATTGAGATGCCATTATCAGATAAACAAGTATCAGACTTATGGCCATAAGAAGAGCAATATCCATAAAAGATTCCATCTGCTCTTGTATTGCGCCTGAGATCTGGACCATAACCCCTGCAGGCATGACAATTGAATCTATTGCTTTCTGAACTTCAACCTGCAATTCCGTCAGGGATCTCTTGTAAGGTGTAAATGAAACCCTTACAATACGTTCCTTACGTTTACGTTCGATACTGGGAGGTGACCAGTATTCCTTTATCTCTGCAATCTCCCCAAGCCTGACCAACTGGCCTGTGGGGGATGGTATTCCAATGTTCTCGACATCGGTAAGAGTGCTTGTTGCATTACGTTTAAACCTCACAACAACATCGTACTCTGTTCCAAACTGCCGAAGCCTTGTTGCTGTCATACCGTCAACCCTGTTCTTAACGGCAGCCGATACCATTGCAGTATTCAACCCGTTTGCTGCCATCTTATTCTGATCAAAAACGATCTGTAATTCAGGTTTTGATTTATCACGGCTGATTGTAACATCCTTGGCTCCCTCGATATTCTTTATTTTCTCCGCAAGTTCACCTGCAACAATATTTGTTTCTGAGATGTTATAGCCATAAATCTCAACGTCAACTGCACTTCCCCCGAAACTTCCCATGTTGTCGGAGGTGCTTACAGTGAAATTTATCACTTCCGGCATCTTTGCAAAGTCAGCTCTCATCTCCTCTGCCATCTCAAATACCGATTTTGTTCTTTCTTCAATTGGCACAAGACTGAGACTGTAACTTATGGTATGGCTTCCTCCGGCAGAAAATATTGATGCAAATCCGCCCTGGTCATCCGAGCCGGTTGATGTTGATATTATTTTTACTTCCGGGTACTTGTTCTTGATAAGTTCATCTATCTTTTTTGATGTCTTTAATGTCTGATCTACTCTTGTTCCTGTCTGCAATTCTATTGTTGCCGTCAGCCGTGATTCGTCAGCCTGCGGGAAAAATTCCGTTTTGATGACAGTGAACAGCCCCATTGACATCACAAAAATCACAAAAGCGAAAATTGAAACCACAGTCTTATGCCGAAGAGCCCATCTCAGTGTTCTTTCATAAAAATGATCAAGCCTGTCAAGCCACTTTCTTATGCTCCCGTCGTAGGTCCAGAAACCGGCATCCTTATTTATCGGATACCATTTCAGGAGAAGTGAACTAAGGGTTGGGGTAAGAGTTATTGCGGCAAACACTGATGTTACGATAGTTATTGTAACTATCATGCCCAGCTGCTTAAAGAGCACTCCTGTAAGGCCTGTTACAAAGGTTAAGGGGAAGAAAACTGCAACTACGGTAAGAGTGGTTACGATAACTGCAAGCCATACCTCGTTTGTTGCATAAATTGCAGCTTCTCGCGGCCGGCTTCCTCTTTCAATATGCTTTGTAATATTCTCCAGCACAACAATAGCATCGTCAACAACCATCCCGATCGCAATTGACAAAGACGTAAGAGAGATAATGTTTATTGACGCATCTGTTATAAAGAGATAAATGAATGCAACAATGAGTGAGATTGGAATTGTAAGAATGACAATAAACGTTGCTCTCCATCTTCCCAGGAAGAACAGGACTACCAGGATTACAAATATTGCAGCATACATCAGAGTTTCAGAGAGGTTCCTGATTGAATCCTTAATGAATGACGCACTGTCAAACAACTTCTCTATCGTCACATCGGGAGGAAGATCCTTTTTAAGAATTTCAAGATTCTTCTCCACCTCCTTTGTGACCTGGACGGTATTTCCTCCTGATTGTTTCATGAGATACATCGCCATCCCCTTGGTGCCGTTTATCTTTGTGTCGAATTTTGATTCACGGATCGTATCCCTTACCTCAGCTATATCCTTCAGATAGACATTGCTGCCATTTATACTGCTTACCACAATATTTTTTACGACATCACTCTCAGGAAATTCACCCTGGATGCGGAGAGGATAATCGGTCTCTCCCATTTCGATATAACCTGCCGGCATATTCATGTTTTCTGCCCTCAGGATATTTCCGATCTGTTCGATTGTGAGATTGTATGCCTCCATTTTCTGAGGATCAACATCTATATACACCTTCCGTCCTGGCACACCTGAAAGGCCTACAGATCCGACACCATCAATCCTGTTAAGCGGGTTGACTATTTTTTCATCAAGTATTTTCTCAAGTCCGGCATAACTCTCCCTGGCAGTAATAGCATAAAAAATTATCGGCATCATACTTGTACTGAACTTAATGATTGCCGGCTTCTCACAATCTTCTGGCAGAGCCCTCTCAACAAATCCCAGGTTACTCCTAATATCATTTGAGGCCTCATCGAGATTGGTACCGTATTCAAAGTTCATGAATATGACAGAGGTCCCATCGCTCGAGGTGGATGTGATCTCCTTTAGCTTGCTGACTGAGTTCAGTGTATTCTCAATTGGCCTCGTTACATTTGATTCAATGTCCGATGCGCTTGCGCCGGGATAAGTAGTCATAACCACGACAAATGGAAGTTCCATCTCGGGATAAAGATCCACTGGCAGCTGAACCAGCGAATAAAGACCCATTACCATAAGTCCGACAAATACAAGGATTGTCGTTACGGGTCTTTTTACTGAGGTACTATATATACTCATTATGTTATTTTTGAATTTTTAAACCTACCTTACTACTTCGATCTTATCCCCATCGATAAGCCTTGACTGCCCTTCAATGACAAGGCTGGCTCCTTCCTTAAGTGTTTCCGAAATGATCTCAAACTGGTCATCAAATCGCTTCCCAAGAACTATCTCAACTCTTTTTGCTTTACCATTTTCATCAACGAATACATATCTTAAATTGGTTCCCTCCTGCACCAGAACCGTGTTGGCAGGAACGACAAATGTGTCTACCTCAGCCAGGTCCATTGAAACCCTTGCGAACATGCCTGGCTTCAGCAATTCATTCCTGTTTGGGAGCTCGATCTCAACGGTGAAGCTTCGGGTTGCCGCACTGATTGTAGGAGATATACGGAATACAGTTCCTGTGAACAGCTCATTTTCATAAACATCTGCCTTCAAAGATACCTTCATACCCTTCTTGATGAGCGGATAATACTGTTCTGAAATATTCACATTCACTTTAAGCGGATTTACCTGCATGACAGTAACAACAGAGGATCTTCCTGCAGATGTAGTTGGAGCTCCTGAATAGATCTCTCCATCCTCAAAATATTTGCCTGTAACTATCCCATAGAAAGGTGATTTCATCAGCGAGTTTTGTTCCATGAAATCGACATTTGTTTTTGTGACATCATATTGTGTCTTAAGCTGATCGTATTGCTGCTGCCTGGCGCTTCCCGATTTCAGCAGGGTATCTGTCCTGCTAAGATCCTTTTCAAGACTGGCAAGCTGGAGCTTCAACTGGTACAACTGCGTGCGGTCCATCTGAAAAAGATTGTCTCCCTTGTTTACCCTGTCGCCGACCTCAACAAAGAGCTTCTCTATCCTTCCCGGTGAAGCGGGAGCCACATTAACCTCTTCGAAAGGTAAGACGGTAGCCGTATAATCAATAGTTCTCGAAATTTTTGTTTTGGCAAGTGTCAATACCTTTACCGGGATAGCTGGTTTTTCTGTTACTGGAGTTGTTGAAGTTCCAGGGCCACTTTCCTTATTTGTTTTTGATGAACAGGCCGCAAGTAATAGTCCGCTTATCATTATCACCGAAATTGATTTAAGATATTTCATTATGTTATAATTAAATGGTTTTACTGTAATGGATTGTTTAAAAGTTTATCAAGTGCTACCTTCGACTGGAAAAGGTTTAACAGAGACGTTATGTAATTATTCTCTGCCTGGAGATAGAGTATATTGGCCTGTGTAAGATCGAGACTTGAAGCTACACCCTGCCTGAATTTATTCTCCATGCTTGCATAGACCCTTTTTGAGACATCTACATTATCCTTCATGCTTTTGTACTGAAGATTTGCATTCATAAGGTTGTATCTCAGCTGCTTTTCCTGGAGAAGAAGCTGGTCGGTTACCATAGCCTTTGCATTTTGCGCCTTGTTAAGATTTACCTGGGCCTTTTTTATTCCCTGGTACCTCTGTCCGCTGGCAAAAATGGGAACGGAAAGTGAAAGTCCAACCATAGAATTTGGAAACCACTGAAGTTCTCCCAGCTTATCCCCCATTCCATTCGTTCCATAGGTATAGAATGTTGAAAGTGTGGGGAGTGTTGTAGCTTTCTGAGACTTCAGTGCCAGGGAAGAGATCTGCTCCTGACCTTCTATAAGACGGTAATTTACATTCTGTTTATGGTCGAACTGCTGCGACAGAAGGGCATCAACATTTACCCTTGCAGTAATGTCATCCAGTGTTTCAGTAAGTGTCACCTTAACCCCGGGAGCCAGTCCAAGCTGGAACCTGAGGAGATTATAGTTAAGCTCTATTGTCCTCTGCATTGAGATCCGCTGATTTTCAACGCTCGTCAGATTAGAGACCATCTGGTCAACATCGGTTGCTTCAGCCATACCTGCAGCAAACATCGACCTTGTTGATTTTAATGTCTCGGTAAGATTTACGATATTCCCATTAAGTATCTCAAGTGACTTCTCTGCAACAAGGATCAGGTAATAGGCGGTACTCACAGCTTCCCTTGTATCGAGCTCTGATCTTATGAGGTTCTCTTCGGTGAGTTTCATTGCGAGTTTTGACGTTTCAATACCAATGTAAAGAGGCGCATTGAAAAGAGGCATGCCGGCCTGAATGGAAACCCCGGAATTAAACTGCGAACCAAATGTTACAGGTACTTTTACCCCTGGTTGTCCGAAGAAGTCCCCTGGCAGAAGAGTTGTCATCAGCTTCAGATTATCATTGAGCGATCCGGATACGCTTACCTGGGGAAGTGCATTTGCAATTGTCTCCTTAATTGTCAGCCTTGCTGCATCAATATCGAACCTTGAGGAGAGTACAATTTTATTATTCTGAAGGGCATATTCCTGTGCCTCCTTCAGGGAGAGTTTCAATTCACTGCTAATCTCCTGGGCACGAACAGATACTTCTGTCAGGACCAATAGCAGTAAGATTGCTTTAATTTCTCTGTTTTTCATGGCTGTATTTATAATAAGTGTTTATGTTATTGCATTAAAAAGTTTATGAACCCGATTCAAGCTTATCTATCAGATCAATACCCTCAGGTGTCGAAATACCCCTGAGGTAATTATTAAGAGAGTTTCTCAGAACATCCTTTCGTGAAAACTCATCGTAAGGGAAAAGATTGTTGTCGAAAACAGTCCTGCCAAGTAGATAGAGGCAACGATTGACGAGATCCACATTTATGCCATTTCTGAAGAGCTTTTCCTTTATACCTCTCTCAATGACTTGTCTGCGTATTTCTGAAATCAGGCATTCCACCTCTCTTTGAATTCTTTACCAGTAGCTCGTAATGAAATTTCTTTATGTCTGCCTGAAATGCGGGACTTATCTGCTGAAAATGAACCTGGTTTATTTCAATCAGCCTGAAAATGGCAACGATCGCGTTTTCTGATTCTTTTAAAATATTTGCAAGGAGATCCTCCTGTTTCTGATTCATCAGGTCCAAAACCCCAATTAACAGATCGTCCTTATCAGAAAAAATCTCATAAATTGTCCGCTTCGATATTCCAAGATGGTTAGCCAGCGAATCCATTGTAACTGCTTTAACTCCATACATTCTGAATAGCTCGGCGGCTCCTTCAGTGATCCTTCGCTTAATATCCATTCATTTTAAAATTTATTGTAACAAAAATATGAAAACTTTCTTGGTTTTCATAGTTTACATAGTTTATATGAAGAAATAATGGTGTAAAACAACAAATTCTGCCGGTGAATGGAAACAGGTTTATATGGGCTTAAGGGTTCAGCACCTCAAGGCTTATTTAACAAAAAAAATTAGTATCTTGCAATTGCATCATTATAATAACGCATATCTGTATAAATAAAACTAACAGAAAAAACATATGACTAAACATAAGATTATCTACCACGTCAATGCATTTACTTCTGAACCGTTTAAGGGTAATCCTGCCGGAGTATGTATCGTTAATGAAGATACACCTTCAGATTGGATGCAGAATATCGCAGCTGAAATGAACTTATCGGAAACTGCATTTATTATTCCCGGCAGTACTGCCACAACAATCAGGTTCTTCTCTCCTGTTGCTGAAGTAGATTTATGCGGACATGGCACACTGTCAGCTGCTCACATAATGTATAAAAACGGATTGATTGACAAAGATAAAGAAATCATCTTTTCATCAAAAGCAGGTGAACTTAAAGCAAGGTTGTCAAATAGATGGATTACGCTGGATTTTCCATCCTTCCCGATTGAAAGAATTCCTGTTCCTGCAGGAATTGAAAAGGTAATTGGAATTGAACCGATTGAAATGTATAGCAGTAGCCATGGATGGACTCTGGCACTTCTCCAGATCGAGCATGATGTACGATCCCTTAATCCTGACTTCTGTGAAATGAAAAAAACTGAATTTGGGCATCTTATAGTCACTGCTCCTGCATCAGAGACAAATTTTGACTATTGTGTGCGGTGTTTTGCACCCTCATTGGGAATAGACGAAGATCCGGTAACAGGTTCTGCTCAATGCGCTCTTGTTCCCTTCTGGCACATGAAAACCAACAGATATGATTTCATTTCCTATCAGGTTTCAAAAAGACAGGGGGTGTTGAAAGTAGCTTTGAAGGATAACAGGGTAGAAATCTCAGGACGGGCAAAGACTATTTTTAAAGCTGAATTGTTTGTGTAATAGAAGGCGTAACGGCGCAATGGCATAGAGGCGTACAGGCTATTGAATACCAGATCACATAAAAGATAACTGCCTTCCATAATAATACCCTCCAATAAAAACTAAACATAAAAATAATGTGATGAATAACGATCCGGATTTGCGAATTGAAAAATTAGGTCTTGTTCTTCCGCCTGCACCAAACCCGGCTGGGGTATATAAACCGGTCCTTGTCGTCGATAACTTACTCTATGTTTCAGGCCAGGGACCTGTTAATACTGATGGCTCGCTGATAAAAGGGAGGCTCGGAGCAGATATGGATACCGATGAAGGAAAACTGGCAGCCAGGCAGGTGGGACTTACAATGCTATCTACAATCAAAGCTCATTTCGGAGACCTCAAAAAGATTAAAAGGCTGGTAAAAGTCCTCGGGATGGTAAACAGTGCTCCGGGCTTTGAGAAGCAACCGCTTGTAATTAACGGCTTCAGTGAACTGATGGCCGAGGTTTTTGGAGAGGAGAATGGTATAGGGGTAAGAAGTGCCGTTGGAATGATCCTTCCTTCAGGAATTCCGGTTGAGGTAGAAGCCATCTTTGAGATTTATTGAAATATTATGACATACAGCAATAGCGATTCTCCGGAGTGGTTCATCGTAAAAAATGCCGGTGAAATTGCTTCTCCTGCTTTACTGGTTTATCCCGGCCGTGTTGAAGAAAATATAACCAGGATGATTGCCATTACCGGCAATGCCGCCCGCCTCTGGCCTCATGTTAAAACGCATAAAATGGCTGAAGTTGTCAGGCTTCAGATGAAACATGGAATAAGCAAGTTCAAATGTGCTACAATTTCTGAGGCCGAGATGGTTGCAAACTGCGGAGCTTCATCAATCATTCTTGCAATCCAGCCTGTCGGACCAAATATTGAAAGATTCTTCCAGCTTAAACTGAAATTTCCAGGCACCTCAATATCATGCATTGCTGATTCTGAAGATATCATCCGGCTTATCTCTTCCAGGGCTCTTCAGTTAAATCTCATCGCTGAAGTATGGCTTGATATAAATAATGGAATGAACAGGACGGGAGTTGCTCCGGGGCGGGAAGCTGCCAGTCTTATCAGGCTGATTACTGATCTGCCAGGTCTGACTTATGCAGGACTTCATGTTTATGATGGACATATCCACGATGCCGACTATGCTGTTCGTGAAGATAAATGCAATGCAGCCTTTGCAGGGGTTGAAAAGTTCATTGGGGATCTTGGAAAAGAAGGACTGAAGCCGGACAATGTAGTCGCAGGAGGAACACCATCATTTCCTGTTCATGCCCTCCGGCCGAATGTGGATTGCAGTCCGGGAACACTTCTGCTTTGGGACTATAAGTCTTCAGAAACTTTCAGGGATATGAAGTTTCTCCAGGCAGCAATTCTTTTGACCCGTGTTATAAGCAAGCCTGCGCCTGATACTATTTGCATCGACCTGGGACACAAGGCTGTAGCTTCAGAAATGCCTCATCCAAGGATAAAGATAATGGGCATTGAGAATTTCTCCGTGACAAACCACAGCGAAGAACATATGGTTCTCAGAACTGATGAAGCTGTCAGAATTAAAACAGGCGATCTTCTGTACTGTATTCCTTTCCATATCTGCCCTACAGCCGACCGACACGAATTTGTTACTGTTATAAATGAAAACACTGCCATCGGGCAATGGAAAGTTGAAGCAAGAAAACGAAAAATCACAATCTGACCTTACGCACAAAAAAATGGAAAACAGGCCCCTGATATTTGACTCCCACCTCGACCTGTCAATGAATGCCCTTGAATGGAACCGCGATCTGAGGTGGAGTGTTGAAGAGATCAGGCGCAGCGAAAAAGGGATGACCGATAAACCCGACAGGGGAAAAGGAACCGTCAGCTTTCCTTCCATGCGTGAAGGAAATATAGCAATCTGTGTTGCTACCCAGATTGCAAGGTATGTAAAGAAAGGCAGCAAAATTCCAGGATGGAATTCTCCGGAACAGGCATGGGCGCAAACTCAGGGGCAGCTCGCCTGGTATCGTGAAATGGAAACAGCAGGTGAAATGGTACAGATCTGCAGCAGAATGGACCTTGAAAAACACCTTCTGCTCTGGGATAATCCTGCCTCTGGTCGCCCTATAGGTTATATTCTCAGTCTCGAAGGCGCAGACTCTCTTGTGTCGCAGAAACACCTTGAACAGGCTTATGAATATGGCCTTCGGGCTATTGGACCTGCCCATTATGGTCCGGGCACTTATGCTTTTGGCACTGATTCATCGGGTGGCCTGAGTCAGAAAGGCAGGGATCTGCTGAAGCAGATGGAAAAACTAGGCATAATTCTCGATGCTACACACCTCTGTGAGGAGAGTTTCAGGGAGGCTCTTGATGTCTTCCCGGGGCCGGTATGGGCCAGTCACAATAACTGCAGGAAGTTTGTCAATCATAACAGGCAGTTCACGGATGAACAGATTACTGAACTTACAGGCAGAGGCGCAGTGATAGGTGTATCTCTTGATGCCTGGATGATGGTGCCCGGATGGATAAGGGGAAAATCTGATCCCGTTACTTCAGGCGTGACCCTGGATCTGGCTGTTGACAATATTGATCATATCTGCCAGCTGGCAGGCAACTCTCTTCATGCCGGAATAGGATCGGACCTCGACGGAGCTTTTGGAAAAGAACAGTGTCCACATGACCTGAATACAATTTCAGACCTGCAGAATATTACTGGTCTGCTGCGCAAAAGGGGATATAATAATGAGGATGTTGAAAATATAATGAGTAAAAATTTTATCCGTTTTCTTAAAAGGGCTCTGTCGAAAGAGTAGTTAAACAATTTCCCAACTTATCTGTTTATCTGAAAAACTACTTTTTATGGATATGCAAAATGCTTTTCAGAATCTGAACTGGCTGGCAATTATTGTTGCAGCTGTCAGCGCTTTCGTTTTAGGAGGTCTGTGGTATTCACCTGTTATGTTTGCAAAAAGGTGGATGAAGGAGACAGGCATAACTGAAGAATCTACCAAGAACAACAACATGGGCAAGATCTTCGGGCTGGCTTTCCTGCTTTCCTTTATCGCAGCCTTCTTCCTCGCAATGTTTATAGGAGCCGATGCCGGGGCAGCATTTGGAGCTCTTGCCGGATTTATGGCCGGACTGGGTTGGGTATTCACCTTTATAGGAATTATTTACCTATTCGAATCGAGAACACTGGCACATTTTCTTATCAACTCACTTTACAGCGTTCTCAGTCTGACGGTAATGGGGTTGATTATAGGGGTGTGGCAGTAGTTATGAGGCTGTAAAGGCTGTAAAGGCTGTAAAGGCTGTAAAGGCTGTAAAGGCTGTAAAGGCTGTATAGGCTGTAAAGGCTATAAAGGCTGCAGAGGCTGTAAAGGCAGTGGCTATTTGAATCCAATGCCTTTATTGCATTTAAAGCCTTTAAAGCATCTACAGCCTTTTAAAGCATATACAGCCTTTTAAAGCATTTAAAGCTAAAACAACTTCAGCCTTAATCTATCTATATAAATAAACGAATCCCCGTTGCTCTTTAGAATCATACTCAACATCATCCCAGCCGTAGGCTCTGATTATATAGAAGTAAACACCGGGTGATGCTTTTGCAGAAGTAGCGTTTACATTGCCATCCCATCCTTCCCAGGCACGAAGCAATTCTCCCTCACCCAGGAAGCTGTAAACCCTGAATCCGCTTCTGCTGAAGATATCCACACTAAGGTACCTGAGCGATCGTGAATCAAGTTTAAATACATCGTTAATGCCGTCACCATCGGGAGTGAACACATTTGGGATCTCGAGCTTTGAGGGATCAACCTTTATCTTGTCAAATCTCATGGAATCGATACAGTGAAGGTCGCTTTCGATAGTCAGTTTAACTGAGTATTCACCAGGAATATAATAAATGTGAGGCTCCGGGGTTTTTAGCTTTGATGTTGTTGTATCGCCAAACTCCCAGAAGTAAATAAGCGCCCTGACCGATTTATCGGTGAAGGAAACTTCAAGAGGCGCCTCCCCTGTCGGAGGATCCACTGAGAAATCGGCTTTAACATGAATTGACTTGTAGAAGAAGGATGATTCACTCATACAGCCCATGCTGTCGGTGACTGTCAGCTTATAAGTCACATCTACAAGAGGAGGGTCAAATGTCTGGGGGTTGATCTCCAGATCGGGGAAAGGGATTGACGATGGAGGGTCGGATGACCACAGGAATTTAACACCGTTTGGCAGTTTAACAGGTAAGCCGCTTACGGGATTCCTGTAAAAGAAGGTATCAATTGCAGCCTTCCCTTTGAGTGCCACATAATCGCAGGTCCTGTTCTGAAGCGCTGCAGAGGCAAAAGGCTTATCTATGTAAATCCATCCGGTAAGTGTTGTATCATATCCGCCTCCAATAACCACTCTGTAACCGCCCTCCTCAAGGTTTTCAGCTGAAGAAGCCGATACGCCTGTTTCGGTTTTCACAGGTATACTGAAGCTCTTGGTGACATCGCTCCATTTGCTCCATGTAAAATTAAACGGAGGCATTCCTTTGGGACTTGCTGCAACAAGAGTTCCTTTTTGCGATCCGGAATCGTTGCAGTATACAAATACCGGATCTTTTACTGAAGGTGTTGCAGGATATGATGTATACCTGACTGTTTTCATTCCGGGCGCAGAGAGCTGAGCCTTTGCAAAAACAGGCAAAAAGATAATTATCAGAAAAGCATAACGCACAGGCAAAATCTTCATAAACTGAAAAACGCGATAATAACCGCTTTGGTATTTTTCTGCAAGTATAATAAAAAGGCTTAAGATTCCTGCTTTAAATTGTCGCAAGTGGCTAATCATATTTCAGATAAGCCGTAGCCTTGCATTCCCTATCCGCGCGGAACCTTATCCAGCGGGCCTGAAATGCAGGTGGCAGGATCTGATTAAAGATCTCACCCGGACCAACACTGATACTCTGATATGTCATCCAGTGACCATTCCCGGCAGGATCGGCCTCAAGTGTGAATATGACATTTTCTCCTGAATTATGTGAAAGCGAGAGAGTCCTGTTATCATAGAACCCTATAAGGTAAGGATCGGAGTTCTCACCTTTTTTCACTTTCGAATTAAACCATGGTCCGCCCTCACCAGCCGGTTTGCCCAGTTTCCACAGGTCATCGATTGTCCCGGCCCAGACTGAAGCTTTTCCATCGTCCGATCTGATAATATGACTGTTACTCACACTGCTGGTTGCTTCAAGCCCGGTCATTACAAGCAAGCCCCTGTAGGATGCATAGTCGTGGATCCTGAAAGTGTGCGATGAAATCGGCCTGATTTTGGCGAAGCCATCTGCATTCTCTGCCGGCAGTTCATAGAAAGTACCAGAACAGTTGAACAGGTCACGCTCAGTTGCAACCTCCCTGCAGATCCTTAATAATGAATTCTCTTCAAGCCGGGAGAACAAGCGGTTGCCCTTAGGGAGTCTCCATCTTCTTCCCTGGTCGTCGTCAATAATTATTGATGCGCTATCGGCCGATACAGCATTTTTCGGGATTGCAACTTTTCTGAGAATCCGATTCATTGTCGCGGTATCGTCTTTTTTTACAAGGTTCATGAGAGAATCAAGCTCATAATAACCCGTAACCCTGAAATCCTTATTTCCCGAAACGCCGGCAACCACACCAAGCTTGTGTCTTCCTTTGTCAAGCCCCCATAACAAGCCTCCGGAAGCTGATGATTCAATTACTCCGGCAAGCCCATTGAAGACCGGATCGGGAGATGTACTCCTGCCATCCTCAGCAGAATACCAGAAATAAGCAGTAGCAATAACAGGTTTATCCGTAGTGATCCTGATCCATTCACCAGGTTCGTCTTTCTCAAATGCTGTATTCACCGACTGGCCTGGATCAACAGGTACGGATATCAGGCTTTGCCATTTATTGTCTCCATTAATGTCAATCTCGAATCTGAAATTGACAGGCGATTTGCCATCATTCTTCAGCCAGCAAACTCTGTTTTCCCATCCTGCAAACAGAAATGGTTCGGAAGCTTTATTTGCGAATGTCGCCTCGGATAGCCATACAGCTCCCTCAGCGCTTTCTGGTCCGAGCAGGCCAGGCGTTTCAAGCGAGGTGAACCAAAGGTTTGAATTTGATTGTCCAGGACCCTCGAGATTCCCTTTAGCCTTTCGTTTGTTCAGAAACTCCCTGTTTGCTGAATCGTCACACCCGAAAACAAGTGAATCGTTCCACCTGGCAAAATCGCCGATTACTTTCAGATATGCTGACAGTGGACGTATCCCCTTACTATGAGCTGATGAGAATGAAGCTGGAAATCTCCAGAACATTCCATGCATAGTCATAAGGTAATCAGGAGCTCCCGGAACGCCTATGTCGCGGATGCGGGGCCATTCAGTGTTCCAGCCATGAGCCCCATCGTAAGAGTGGCTGGCTTTTGGAAGACGGTAAAAACTCCAGCTTCCATTATCACGGACACCTGCAAGAAGCGATTTATGATCCCAGCCTGTAACCCATATCGGATCATCAGCGGGATTGGAATTTCCGTAGATCCCGCCAGGACCGGTGACCTCAACAAACTGGTTCCTGCGAATAAGTTTCCACTCTTTTCCATCCCACTCCGAAAGGGAGCCTGATTCAATATCAAATTTTGAGCTCGCCTCTTCAGAGAGTTCTCCATTGTTTGAATATATAAGAACACCCTGACCAGAGTATAGGCCTTTCCCATGAGCTCCCTGCAAACCGGCAAGCGGAGAAGGATATGATGCAAGATTCTTGTGTTCAGCCCTAAGATTCCCGTCACGGTAAAGAGGATTAACCTCAAGCGTACTGACATCAATCTCATATAATCCCTCCTCCATTGTTGCAGCATAAATTTTACCGGAAGGATCAGTAAGGTGCCTGGCATTACCTGTAAGCCTCCCCGGCATTTGCTCAGACGGGATAACCTTCACATTTCTATCCTTATCAATAACATAAGGACCCATAAACAACTGGTGGCTCTCATTGTGGATCATCCTGTTGGCAGGAGTCCCGCCAATGCTTTCAGGATGAACAATACGCTCCAGTCGCGGAGATATCTCATACAGTTTGTCAGAAGAACCAAAGGGCAGGTGCGGACCATAGGTGACAACCCAGAGCCTGTCAGCCCACGGCACCACAGCTCCGGTCCCGCACTCGCCTTCATTGTTATACCAGGCAAGGTGAGGATAAATGCCGCTGTAGTTTCTATATAGGTTCTCTCCGGCTCTTTGCGAACATCCTGCAGAAGCCAGCAATACAATTAACACCGACAATTGAAGCAGTCTCATACAAGTTACTTTTGAAAAAACATAACCAATATCAGTCAAGATGAAACAACTCTTCCATATTTGCCCACCATTCACCCTCTTTCCTGGTAGCAACAGGATCCTGCATCGGTTCCATTATCGACCACCACTCCTGTGTTTTAGGATCAGCAGCCATTTTCGCCATATCGGCCGCAAAATCGGTTCCGGTGTATTCGAAATAAGCATATAGCTTTCCATCCTTATGAAATATTGAATAATTACGAATATTGCATTTTGTAATCATATCAAGAATTTCAGGCCATACAGCCGCATGGTACTTCTTATATCTCTCAAAATGTTCGGGTCTAACCCCTATTACCTGACCAAATCTTTTCATAATACTATTGAATTAATGTTAACAGTCACTTTGTTTACAAGTCTGACGCGCCTGTAACGCTCTTTGATACTGAAGGATGCTGAGAAGGCATATCAACAGGTTTCACATTCATAACACTACTTTCATATTCAAGCTCAACAATTGTATTGACCGGCTGAAGAAGGCTGCCTTCAAATTTAACTGTATATCCATCCCTGGTTTTGCTTATTGCAGCTTTTCCCCCGTCCGCAAGCCTGGCACTTTTCACAGCGATGCCAAGATCCGGCAATGAGATCTCCGGAGAATTGCCCGACCATTTAAGAATATGCAGATAGACCTTATTTCCTTTTCTGGTGCTTACTCCCCAATCGGCTGGTTTGAAAGGACCTCCTCTTGTTCCATAAATTGCATAGCCGTATTTCTCCAGCCATTTTCCCATTTCTTTCAGGCGTTCGACCTGCAAAGGCTCTATAGTGCCATCAGGTTTCGGTCCGACATTGAAAAGCAGGTTACCATCTCCGCCGGCCGATCTGATAAGGTTATGAAGACACTGTTCGAGGCTCTTGACCTCATCATCGGGTTTCCAGGCCCATTGCCTTGCAATTGTCATGCAAGTCTCCCACGGACGGTCAATCTGAAAACTTCCCACCCGCTGTTCAGGGGTATCAAAATCACCTTTTGCCCCGGTCCTGTTGTTTACCAGAATGTCAGGCTGTACCTTACGGATATAATCGATGACACCCTGTCCCCTTACAGCATCAAATTCCTGGGGAACGTCATACCACATTACAAGAAGCGGTCCATAGTTCTTTATTATTTCAACCGACTGGTTTTTAAGGTATTCTGTATACCTGTCGAGATTGGAAACCGGCCTTCTTACACTTCCTCCAGGGCTTGTAAGAGGGAAATCAGGGTTATGCCAGTCGCAGGTAGAGTGGTAAAATCCCAATGCCATCCCCTCCTTCCGGCAGGCCTCGGCAAGCTCTTTCATAACATCCCGCTTAAACGGGGAATTCATTATATTATAGTCGTTGAATTTTGTATCCCACATGCAGAAACCATCGTGATGTTTTGAAGTAAAAACAATGTATTTCATTCCGGCGGCTTTTGCCAGCCTCACCCATCCGACAGCATCGAATTTCACAGGATTGAACTGTTTATAGAGAGCATCATACTCTTCTATCGGCCACTCCCTGCCTCTCGACCATCCGATTTCAGTACCCTTGAGGCTGACAGGCCCCCAGTGTATAAACATTCCGAAACGGGCATCTTTCCACCACTCAAGATTCGCTTCCTTAGAACTGAAAGGCTGGGAATTAACTGAAATGAGGTTAAAAATAAAAATTGAAAGAAGGATCAGTTTTTTCATAGCTAAATTTTTATCAATATTTTTTCCGGCTGTTAAACTCGCTTACTGCATCAAACATTGCAAGAATATTCTGAGGGGGAACATCAGGCAGTATATTATGAACTGTATTGAATACAAATCCTCCACCTTTTGAAAAGATCTCCATTCGTTCAAGCACCTGTTCCCTGATCTTTTCGACCGGACCATTGTTCAGTGTTCCGGCAGTCTCTATACCGCCTCCCCAGAAAGTGCAGTCTGCACCGAACTCCTTCTTCAGAAAGGCAGGGTCCATCATGTATGCATTTGTCTGAACAGGATTGAAGATCTCTATTCCGGCGTCAATAAGATGAGGCATCAGAAGAGAAACAGAACCGCAGGAGTGAATAAATGTGTGCATAGTGCTGTGCGACTTCACGAAGTCGCAGAGGATCTTATGCCTTGGCTTAAAGATAGTTTTATATGTTTCCGGATCCATAAACGGACCTGTGCTCATCCCGAGATCATCTCCGAAACGTATTATATCGACAATGTCCCCTACTGCCTTACAGACTTTTTCGAGAGTAGCCAGGTGTCTTTTCAATAGCTCATCAAGCAGCTTTTCAACATTATACTGATCGCACATCAGATCCATCAGGAAGTTATCCATTCTTCTGAGAAATGTACCCCACTCAAAGAGATTGCATCCGCAGACAACCAGAAGGGCTTTATCGGTATTCTTTCTTAGCTGAAGAGTCCGTTCCCTTAATTGCTGCCAGAAATCAGGTTCACCTGAATGATCCCATGGGCTGTGGGCATGCCTGGCCCACATAATCCGGTTCATCTCGGCATCAAGATTTTTATAATCAGCCGGATATCCGTCTGTATAGGGAAAATAGGTCTGATCAAAAAAAGTCGCACCTACCGGCATCCTGGAAAGAACAGTCTTCCTGTCATCATCATAGGTCATAAAAGAGCCGTCGGGTTGTTGATCCGGGTGAAACCACACGGGATACTGTGCCTCGGCACCGTTTACCATTTTTACCCGATACCAGTCGGCAGGACTATCATTAAAGGTTCGGCCGATATCAAGAACATCAACTCCAAACCCGTCGAGTACTGACATATCAGGCTGTGCCAGCTGCTGCACGACATCATAGATCTGCACGGGGAGATTGGATTTGTTAATATGTCTGAGAAGATTGCTGTATGCTATTGCAGATATGCCTGAACTTGGAGTCGCTCCCATGTCAACAGGCACTCTGTCGGGTTCCCTGTGGCTGATTGCAGCAAGAATTCTTTCGCGCGATGTCATAAGAGTGTTTTTTAGGGCTTATAAAGAGCCGCTTATGCCAATAAGATACGATGATATTATTATTATAACAAGCGATATTACCATTAGCAGGTAAACCCTTTGAGGCGCTCCACGCCACTCCTTCCTGTACAAACCCCAGAGCGTGGCAAAAACAATTGTCAGTCCCATAAGTATCCCCCACGAGGTAAAAGTGAAAGGGCCCATCTTACTCCTGCCCATGCCATAGAGTATGAACTGGCTGAACCACAGCAATCCTGCAAGCAGGGCAAAGAGGTAATTAGGAAAGAGGCTTCCCGGAGAAGCAGTTTTTACATAATCCCTGACAGATCCGGTTATAACTCCGCGAAACAGGCACCAGCAAAGAGTTGTAACAAAAGTTCCTGATAAAAGCACAAGCATAACAGGCATTGTTATAAACAAGGGATCTATCCCCAGCTCCCTTGCAGTTTCGGCAATAGGAAGACCTTTTTCAAAACCAAGCGACATTGCCGATCCGGTTATTCCGACAAGCAATGCTGCAACAACACCTTTAATGTAATTGTATTCTCCAACGCTCTCTTTCTTGCCGGCTTCAGAAACTGCCTTGTCTTTCAGATAACCTGAGAGACCTGTCAGCGAGATACCGGCCACGGCCACCAGAACCCCTGCGATGAGCAGTTTGCCCCCTGAATTATCTATCATAAGGCTGAGTCTTCCATCGAGCAAAGGGGGAATAAGTGTTCCGATAGCCAGCATAAGCCCAAGCGATAAAGCATACCCGAGCGATATACCAAGATAACGCAATGAAAGACCGAAAGACAGGTTTCCAACTCCATAAACTGCGCCGAGAAGAAATACTGCAGGAACTGTTCCTGAAGGAACTGCAGATAGTATATTTATGAAATCGGGAGAGAAAATCAAACAGGCAGCCAGAGGGAACAGGATGTAGGCACCAGCACTGAATATCATCCAGTATGTTTCCCATTTCCAGTCCTTTATTTTGCCGAACGGGATAGCAAAACTGCCGGAGGAGAATGCACCTGTGGCAATCAGCAACAGGCCTAATAAGATGTTTTGTTCCATTCTTGAAATCGGTGTTGATCAGAAGAATCTCTACAATAATAAAAAATTTAACCGATAATTCTGCTCAGAAGGATGTATTATAAACCTCTGTGTGGAATGCCCCGATATGTTAATAAAAACTATATTAAAAATTTTATCTGTGTGTTTCACAGCGGATTGTGTTGTATATATATTTGACAATTTCATCACTCCCGGTCTTTGTTGATAAAAAGTTCCGTATAAATCAGACGCAAATCGCTCCCCTGAATTTGTTATTATTAAATTTGCGGACCCGGTACGCTGTTATCAAGACAAACACATGACAAACACCTATCTTAATGAGCTGAATGAGTCTCAGAAACAAGCTGTTATAAATACAGAAGGTCCGGCGCTTGTTATAGCCGGCGCCGGTGCCGGGAAAACAAGAGTATTGACTTACCGGATTGCGCACCTCCTTCAGAAAGAAGTACCTGCAGGCAGGATCCTTGCCCTTACCTTTACCAACAAGGCTGCCAGGGAGATGAAGGAGAGGATCTCAAGAATGGTTGATCCATCGATATTGCGATACCTGTGGATGGGAACGTTTCACTCCATATTTGCCAAGATCCTCAGAATGGAGGCTGAGAGGCTGGGTTACAAACCTAACTTCACAATCTATGACTCTTCTGATTCGAAAAGCCTTTTGAGGGCGATAATCAAAGAGCTCAACCTCGATGATAATATCTATAAACCTGGCGTAATAGCATCGAGAATATCGTCTGCCAAGAACAGCCTTGTCACTTTTAACATGTATTCGGCTGATCCACAGATGACTGAATATGACAAATCGAGCAGAATGCCGCTGATGGCAGATATTTACAGGACATACGCAACGCGGTGTTTCAAGGCAAATGCGATGGATTTTGATGACCTGCTTCTTAATACAAACATACTTTTCAGGGATTTTCCAGATGTCCTTGCCAGGTACCAGGAGAAATTCAATTATGTTCTTGTTGATGAATACCAGGATACAAACTATTCTCAATACCTCATTGTAAAAAAACTTGCTGCCAGCCCACAAGAACATCTGTGTTGTTGGCGACGATGCCCAGAGCATTTACTCATTCAGGGGAGCAAGAATTGAAAATATACTGGAATTCAAAAATGACTATGGCGACTATCAGCTTTACAAGCTTGAACAGAATTACAGATCCACACAGATGATTGTAAATGCTGCCAATACGATTATTGCCAATAATGAAGGACAGATAAAAAAGAATGTCTTTTCGATGAACGAACCAGGAGAGAAGATCCAGGTGATGCAGGCAATGACTGATAATGAAGAGGGATTCAATGTTTCATCGGATATTTTTGAAAAGAGATTTTCACAGCGTCTTAACTGGTCGGATTTTGCAATACTTTACAGGACAAATGCCCAGTCGAGGATATTTGAGGAGACTCTGCGAAGGAAGAATATTCCATATAAGATCTACGGCGGACTATCATTTTATGAACGGAAGGAAATAAAAGATGTTCTCTCCTATTTCAGGATGGTAATAAATCCGGAGGATGAAGAGGCTCTTAAACGATCTGTCAATTATCCCAAACGGGGAATCGGCGATACAACAATTGACAAGCTGTTCGAACTGGCATCATTGCAGAGTGTCACTCCATGGAAAATACTTGGAGAAGCATCCCGGTATCCTGATAGCTTCAATGCAGGAACAGCAAGAAAACTCACCGGATATGCTGAGGTTATAAATAATCTGAGGATAAATCGCGAAAACACAGATGCTTTCGACAAAGCAAGGGAGATTGCAATGGTTTCGGGCATAATGAAAGAGCTGAGGGAAGGAAAAACTCCGGAGGAGGTGAGCAGGTATGAAAACCTCGAAGAGTTGCTCAACGCTATAAAAGTATTTACTGAATCGGCTGCGACAAATGGCGAACCATCTACCCTCGAGGCATATATGGCTAATGTTTCATTGCTTACCGATCAGGATACAGAGAAGGAGGAGGACAGGAACAAGGTAACCCTTATGACGATGCATGCTGCAAAAGGACTGGAATTCAAGCATGTGTACATTGTTGGAATGGAAGATACTCTGTTTCCGTCGCCTATGTCATCAGGAAATGTAAGGGAGCTTGAGGAGGAGAGAAGGCTTTTTTATGTTGCGGTCACCCGGGCTGAAAAGCAGGCCACCCTGAGCTATGCACTAAACAGGTATAAATGGGGAAATCTTGAGAGATGCAGCCCCAGCAGGTTCCTGAAGGAGATAGATCAGAAGTTCCTTCACTATCCTCAAACAGGAGGAAAACCATTTCAGAAAGAGAGTGGTTCCCCGGGAAAGCCGTCTCCTGTAAGGGAAGAGCAGAAAAACTATGTTAAAACTGACAGGCTGAAGAGAATAATAAAAAATGAAAGCACAGTTAGTACGGGAAGCATATCCTATCCTGCAACTGATGCTTCACAATTTTCCGAAGGCGATAATGTAGAGCATGAGAGGTTCGGGAAGGGAGTCATCAGGTCTATTGAGGGCCAGCCTCCTAACAATACTGCTACTGTAGAATTTATTAAGGAAGGCAGCAAAAAACTGCTCCTCAGATTTGCAAAGCTGAAGAAGCTATAGTTTGTCAGTCCCCCAATCCAGTTTTATTATTTCGCTCCCTGGTCTGTTTTAACCTGCCTCAGGGTATACCCTTTGGTTGACATTGAATGAGGATATTTCTCGTTAATCTCTATCGTTTCGGCCTTCATGGCAAGTTTACCCTTATCATCGTTGGCTTCGCTTGCCAGAATTATCCCATCCTTGAATCCTTCATACCCATAGTAAGAAGACATTCCTGTATTGCTCCATCCCCGCTTGTCAACAAGGATTTTCGGTTCACGGGTAAACCATACCTTTCCTGAAGTCTTGTCATCGGCATTTGTATAAGTGTATTCATCACACTTGTAGCCTGCAACCATTCTCGTATTGCCCGTTTTTGTAAACTGAGGAGTTGATACTTTTTTAGCCGGTTTCCCATCGGGCTGCACCACAGTTAGTATTCTCATCAGGAATCGCCGATATCATCCCCATCTTCATTGAGTTAACCTCGGAAAGCATCAGAAAGGATTTATTTACACCATCGACGATCATTAAGCCACCATCGGGATTGTGCCATCCTCCTTCAGTGGATATTGTCTTTGTTTCAACACCAAGGGTTGGCGAATTGGCACTATAGAACATATAGAAATCCATCTTCATCACGTCCTTCTTTTCGTATGTCTCCATCTGCATATAAATACGCGATGTAAACTTATACTCCTCATCATACTTCAGGTCTACTTTATTCGCGAACAGCTTAGCTCCAAGTCCGCCACCTTCATTCCCCGCCGGCTGGCCTGTTTCGCCCTGCTTGTCTGTTGCCTGATTGGCCTGATTCTGATCGGCTGCTGCTTTCTCCTTGGCACGGTTCTTATTCTGCTCATCCTGAATTTTCTTATCAAGCGCCGAATCGATCTCATTGTTTACCTGCCTGTTGATTGCTCTCCGGAGGATTCCTGTCTGAGAATAGGAGATGGCAGGAATACAAATGATAAATGCAAATAATAAAACTCTTGATTTCATATTTTACGGTTTTTTAACTAAGCAGAAAGTTACAGTTTTTTTTCAATACAGCAGCATCTGTTAATATCTAATGCGATACTAAATTAAGCTATGTAATTAATTATGGTTTAGAGATTATTTCATCAGAATTACAGAAAAAATAATCGTTTTTTCGGGAAAGCGCAGGGTGCAATAATAACTGCCGCTCGGCAAACCTGTAAGATCAAATGTTTTCACTCCTGCCTGCAGATCAACTAACTTTTCGTTGTATTCTATACGGCCTGATTCGCTAATTACCTGCAACAGACAATCTTTTGCAGGATTCCTGAAATTAATATTCAGCAGACCAGTTGATGGATTGGGATAAACTACAACATCTTTGCTCTCAAGAGCATCCTCCACCGACGTTGTTGAAGGTGTCCAGTCAAGCGCCATTGAGGTGAAATTAGCTGTATTTGGCGGGGTTGAATTAAATGCAGATGCTCCTTTGGTAAAAGCATATGAATTTACTGTCTTCCCTGTGGTAAGACTTGATCGCCCATGCCATTTCAAGCCATACAAAATAAGATCCGTCGGGGACAACTGATCCAGCAACATTTGTCCCATTCCAAAGAAAGGTTACTGTCCCATGAGTCGTAAGCGTTGAGCCTGTTATTGCATCAACCACGTTCTGACCCGACTTTGTAACCCATGTTTGCATATGGTCAAGATCGCCGCTGTTTGTATACCTTACCTTAGTCTTGATAAAGGTGCCTGAATTGTTTTCAATCCAGATAGCCAGGAAGTGCTCAGGACTGAACCCTCCTGATGATGTTGTAGTTACTGAGAAACTCAGAGTCCCTGTTGTTTGAGACAACAGGTCAGCGGAAACAACAAGAAACAAAATTAAAACGACTAATCTTAAATTAGTTAATAGTTTCATTTTCATGGCTTTAGTGTTAGGTTTAAAAACTATTCTTCGATATAAACATCAGGATGCTTTACTTAAACAATCAGGTCTTTTGTTTGTTCAGGGAACTGTTACTATAATCGGCAGAACGAAAGAGAAAAGAGAAACTCCTGCCGGAAACCTTATTCCAACAGGAGTTAATCAGAAAGTTCGGGATGGATGTGACTAATTATGCAGCAGCCACTTCAACTGGTTTCTCCTTTTCCCTGTTTACAGATTCATAAAGTGCTGCAAAGGAACTGGAAACCCATACAAGTGCCGGGAAGATTCCGACAATAAGCATTATGAGGCCAAAAATTATTATAAAGAACGACAGGATCCCCATGAAGAAAATCTTCCAGCCATGACCACGGGTCATCCGCCAGCTCATCTCAACAGCTTCGATCGGATCGAGTTTTTTATCCATCACTATAAACCCTGTAAAGGCAAGCCTGCATCCTATTATGATACCCGGGATCAGGAGAGCAAAGCAACCAAGCACTACCAGTGCAAAAACAAGGAGGTTAGCCAGTATTATATGAAGATAGTTCTCCATGAATCCCTTCACAAATAATTCAAAATCAGGCTTTATCTTCCTTGTTGCCTGTACGAATATCATTTTACCGCCATAATTGAAAACCGGGGCAACAAGAAAAGAATAGAGCAGCGCAATCAGAATAAAGAATGCGGCAAATATCCCGAGCGATGCCAGTCCTATAAACTTCTCCATACTCCCGAGATGATCAAGGCTCCAGAAATTCCAGTTCCATGGTGCACCGCTGTCATTATCGAACTTGAAATTGAGCATCCTGAAAGGAGCGTCGACTATGCTAAGTATAATGATGACAAGAAAAAGCCTCAGGAAATTGTCCTTCATTATCTCCCATCCTGCCGAAAAACTGTTCCTTATACCGGGAACCAGTCTGTATTCATTCTGTGTTTCCATTTTACGTTTTAAATTAATATTATTAACGGTTACGAAGCAAATTTATACCAAAGCTCCGGCCCCGTCTTCATACTATAGTAGTGATTTACAAATTCACTACTTAAGTAGGTAGTCCAATACTTAAGTTGTTTTTACTTTTATCCCGCTTCAAATTACTTTTAGTAACTTTATAAAATGCTTACCTACATTGTTTGCCTTATTTTCATTGTGTCTGTTGCACTCTCAGCAGGAGGTACCCTGCTTTCGACCAGGCTGCAGAAAAGATACCGGCACGAAATTTTCCCGACTCTTCTCTATTACCAGGTATTCATTCACACTTTCGGATTCTATGGCATCTGGGGGCAGGTAATAATCAAAGCTTTCCTTTCTGACTACATTTCACAGGATGTACTTTCAAGGTTTACTAATGTTGCCTTGCTTCTGGGTCTGCCGTTCGCACTGTTTGCATGGCTGATGCTGATACAGGTTTCGAACAGCATTTCAGGAAGAAAAAGGAGCAATTTGTTCACAATGCTGTTCATCCTAATAAACGCTGTATTACTGATCACAATAGGTTACCTGACAGGCAAATATGACAATATTCAGCCGGCCGCAGTTATGAGGAATTACTTTCTTCTGATGAATTCCTTTTACACTGTCTTATCTTCAGTACTGATATTTTTCCCCGAAAGGAATGCGGTCTTTAATGAATATGACAGGCGGAAAATTGCCGCGGGAATTCTAATAATAGCTGTAATCCAAGCTGTCCCGCTGTTATTATATCCCGCACATGTGTACATAGGACTACTCTTTATTACACTCTTTTTCCTTGGAAATGTTTTTCTTCCTTTATATCTGAGCTATGGCGCAACTCTTGATTCACTCCATGAAAAGGATGCCGATGATATCTCATTTGAAGAGTTCTGCAGAAAATTTGAAGTATCGCCACGCGAAATGGATATCGTTCGTGAGATCTGCAACGGACTAAGCAACAAGGAGATCTCTGACAGGCTCTTCATCAGCCTGCAAACTGTGAAGGATCACACTCACCGGATCTACATTAAAACCAATGTAAAAAGCCGGGTGCAGCTGATAACCATGGTGAAGGAGATGATGGGGACGTAAAGGTGCAATGGCGCAACGGCGCAATGGCGCAACGGAAAGAAAGAGGGGGTGAGGGGGAGAAAGGGTGAGGGGGAGAAAGGGTGAGGGGGATGTACTGAAAGAGTCAAACTATAGGGGCCAGGGGGATGTCCTGGTTATGAAGTTATAGGAGTATAGTTTTTTCATCTTCTGCTATTTTTCTCAGTACCCTGCAGGGATTGCCGGCTGCCACGACATCGGCAGGAATGTTCCTTGTAACTACACTGCCGGAGCCAATTACAGAATTATCTCCGATGCTTACCCCTGGATTTATTACAACATTTCCTCCGATCCATACATTATTTCCAATAGCTACAGGGAGAGCAAACTCATATCCTGCATTTCTTGCCTCAGCCTGTAATGGATGACCAGCAGTAAAGATGCCAACGTTGGGAGCTATAAGCACATTGCTGCCAATCGTTACCCTGGCACAGTCGAGTATTATCAGATTGAAATTTGAATAGAAGTTCTCTCCCATTTCAATATTATAGCCGTAATCACATCTGAAGGGAGGTTCTATAAAAAACCGGTCTCCGCACCTGCCAATAAGCTCTCTGATAATTGCTATGCCCTTTTCTGCATCGTTAGGCCTCAGATTATTGAATTCAAATATAAGCGTGCGCGCGCGAAGTCTTTCAGAGACAAGAACCTCATCTGATGCCATGTAGGGCATTCCGGAAAGCATCTTTTCCTTTTCGCTTTGCATATTCATTATTCAATAGCCATCATGTAGTGCTGAGTCCTGAAAAAGAGGGTATTGCCTGAGATAGCCGGGGTTGCCATGCAAACATCCTTAACGCTGTTTTTGGCTAACAAGCTATAAACCGGACCGGCTTTTACAACAAACACATTCCCTGTCTCTGAACTGAAATAAACTTTACCATCAGCTGCAACAGCAGATGCTGAAAATGCATCCTTAAGGTTTTCCTTATATTTTGTTTCTCCAGTCATGGCATCGAAACAAGTCAGAAGACCGTTTACCTGCAGATTATACAAAAGACCTTCGTAAATGAGCGGCGTTTGCATATAAGCTCCGCCTCGTTTTACGCTCCAGGCTATGTATTGATTTTTTGTACTCTCAGCACCGAGTGTTATATCTCCTTTTGCATCGGGCCTCACTGCAAATATTGGTGAAGAGGGTCCATGGGCGCTGTTGAGGTAAATAAGGTCATTTGCAATTACTGGTGTCGGGGCAGGAGCATCCCCTCCATTACTGAGTCTCCAGATCTGTTTTCCTGTCTCAAACTCATATCCGCAGATCTGACGGTATCCATTGGCGATCACCTGGGTTTTCCCATCTTTCGAATAGATGGCAGGGGTGCACCAAGTCGACACTTCATCACCGCGCGATGTGCGCCAGACCTCTTTCCCTGTTGCAAGATCAAGGGAAGCTATATACGGTTTTACAGGTATGTCGCATTGAACAATTATTCTGTCCTTGTATATTACAGGAGAACTGGCATAACCCCATTCAACACCCGGATTGGTGTATGGACCAGGGTTAAGAATTCCCATATCCTTCTTCCAGATCAGATTTCCTTTCAGATCGTAGCAATACAGGCCTTCAGAGCCAAAATGTACTACCAGGTACTTCCCATTTGTGGCCGGAGTGCAATTTGCCTGGGTTGATTTTGTATGACGCTTCGATTTCGGGACTCCCTTATAAGCAACTCTTTCCCAGATTATTTTCCCGCTGTTCTTATCGAGGCAGTAGACTTTGAATTCATGAACTTTCTTATCATCAGCTTCATCTATGTCGCCATAAAGACCGACTTTCAGCGACTCGTCGTTCATATTGGTCGCGGCTGTAGTAACAAAAAGCTGATTGTCCCAGATAACCGGACAAGAGTGTGCAAGTCCCGGAATAGGTGTCTTCCATTTAAGATCCACGGGGTTATTGATGTCCCAGGTTGCAGGTGTTTTTGAATCTGCCAGGTATCCACAGGCCCATGGACCTCTGAATGATGGCCATTGCTTGTTATAATCGCTTTGGGTTAGCAGTTTCTGAGAATATGATCCGCTAAAAACGGAAATCAATATTAGGCAGACAAAAAGTTTCCGGTGCATGTTTTAGAAGTTTTAGGCTTATATTTCCTGAAATATTATTCCAAAGTTAAATTAATTTCTATCAATCCTGTCTGCACCTTAGATAAACCCTGCTCCCTGCTTAGCCAGCCGCCTTCGCTGGCCGTAGGCTGCTTCGGCGGCCGAAGGCCAGAGCCTTGGCGAAAGCTGGTTGCTCATCGCCCTGGCAATTCCTTTTTCCTGCAGATATCCATATAGAGAAATCCGCTTCTGAATTGCTTGATTACAGAGTACTTACCTTTAACAAGATCGTAATTTTCATCATTTATGTTAAAAACGTTGGAATAGATGACATAATCGCAACAGTCATTGAAATCCGTAAAAATCCTTTTGTCATTATTCAGATCAATCTCATCAATCGGAGCAATGTTGGGAAAGAAAGACTGCACCCCGGCAAAATCAATTTTTTGTTCATCGAGATATTGAATAGCCTGTTGCCTGAGCTTATAATAAGGCAGATGTGCAAGTGTTGAATCCCAGCCCTTTGAGATCCTGTCGGGATAAACCCATAGATTTCCTGCTACAAGCGATACGATCCAAAAAGTCATAAGTGCTGCCCTGAGTTTTGGATTCAATTTTTGAGTAAAAAGAATATTGGCACACAGCAATGAAAAAGAGATATAAACCGGCAGTAGATATCGGTGACCGAGCAGATTTTTTGCCCATACCATATTTGCAGGCAGAAAGACCAGGATAACAATGAATATCAGAAGCAACACCCTTGTTTCCCTTGTTTTCAAAATATCTTTTCGGAATTTCAACAACAAAACCAGGAAGACAATCCATATCCCGATCCTGCCAAAATCTGTTATCCTCCAGCCAAGAATGCCTATGTTGTAAATCAACCCTTTTAATCCTACTCTCTCAAACAGTTCAGCCCAGGGAGAATTATCATGATAGCCAATCCATCCTTTCTGAAGATAGTGCCATATACTGAATGCAATGAAGATAAGCAGGGCTGGCACGTAAATCCGACTCCTCTTCAGGATTGAGCCGGACAGTTCTTTAAAGCGGGCTGAGAAGTTTATATTGATTACGATATCGACTATTAACAGGCAGAAGGCTACCATCATGCCGCGCATGCTTGTAAGGAAAAGAAAAGCTGCTGAGAGTGACAACAATGTTTTCCGGTTTTCCAGCAAACTGTTCAACCCCAGCAGAAAGAAAAATACAAGGGGAACATCAGGACTTATTAAAGTCATCTGGCTCAATAAAGTAGGATCAAGTACTATCAGCAATAATGCCCAGCCGGCATACTCATCGGCTATAAATTTCTTCACAAGTCTGTTGACCTGCCATATGATGCCGAAAACAAAAGGGAGCATTGCCAGGTGCGATACAATCAATTCACGTCCGAAGATCTTCCATAACAGGGCCAGGTATGCTCCGAATGCAGGGATATGGCCACTGTCAATTGAATCCGGTAGAAGTATGCTGGCAAAATCCGTTGAATAATAATAACTGGCATGCTTTGATCCAAGCTGTATTGTATCCCAGAAAAACCCGTTGTTAATGGTCAGTGTGAAAAGCACCGCAACTATCAGATAACTGATAATAACCGGGATCTGCTGATTGGAAAACCTCGATTTGAGAGTCATGTTTTATCCTTACTTCTTACTTCCTACTTCTTACTTCTTACTTCTTACTTCTTACTTCCTACTTCTTACTTCTTACTTCCTACTTCTTACTTCCTACTTCTTACTTCCTACTTCTTCCTTACCCCTGAT
This sequence comes from uncultured Bacteroidales bacterium, assembly GCA_963765005.1. GTDB lineage: Bacteria > Bacteroidota > Bacteroidia > Bacteroidales > VadinHA17 > LD21. The sequence goes on along the minus strand of CAVXUP010000002.1, from coordinate 109,848 downwards.
ACACCGTACAGAGAATCCCATCCTTTTAGGGTGAGTATCACGGGCAACCTCCTGAAATGAATAGATGAGGCTTCGGTACCAGGCGCTCTTATCACTTGCTTCTGAACTGGTCCACCAGAAACCGCTGCTGCCCCCGGCAAAAAAACGGGTCAGATGTTCACCTCCCGGAAGCGCTGAGAACCCGAGATCATCCGTTCCGGGTACACCCGGTCTCCAGCCCGATGCAGCCCTTAAACGCTGACCCGCATCGAATCCTCTCAAACCTGGCTTATTCCAGATTGTGTCGCCAATCCCGTGTTTTGTATCAGCATTACCCTCCATCTCTTTCCATTCTTCATCAGTGGGTACCCGCCATCCTTCAGGACAAAGCTTTCCTGTGTTCACGGTGAACCAGTTGTAAAGCAAGCCGTATGAATCTGTGTAGCTTTTGTCGTTATTGTATGGTGAATAAGCACCGCTTTTCAATCTTATCCATACAGTTTGTTCTGTAACCAAAGGTATTTCAGTGCCGTTATTGTATCTGGTAGTCTTAAGATTCTCGGCCATCCAGCTATATCTGCCAATATCAACAGTTCTGTAAATATTCCCGTCAATGTCTTTTACAGTATTGCTTTCACTCCTGTTGTGACAATCAGTGAGAATAAAAATACTTGCGGTTAAAAAAAAGCAATAACAGCAGGTTCTGATTTTGTAATTCATATTCATGCTCAGGCTTTCTTACAGAAGCCAGGACTATAAAATTACGAAATTTTAACCAGGCATTCAGTGAAGCAGGAATACGCTTTTCAGACAGCAACCGAAACAGACAGATGCGGCTATTCCGGCAGACTCCGGATAATCAAAAATGGAAGTTCAGTTTATAGTTTAGCTGCCCATGATGTGTATTATTGAAATTCTGGGTTGAAATCTTATAATACAGATCCATGCTGAATTTCCTGTTTTTTGAATACAATGAAATGCCCGGAGCAATATAGATGAAGAAATCAACATCATGGTAATTAAATGGTTTTTCGAAATATAAATGGGCATATGGCGACACTTCAACGAATCCCTGGATCCTTTTATCAGAAGGATATGAAAAACGGAAAAAAATGTTTGTTGACATCCCGTAATAATTATCCGGAATAAAATCAGGATCATACCATACCATATTATTGGGATAGGTACTTCCATTTGGAAAATTCCATGACAGTTCAGCACCCACAGTCAGGGATTTGATAAATTTATACCCGTACCTGGCGCTGTAAAGGTTACCATTAAAGTAACCAGGACCCCATAAAGGATTATACTGAATTCCGATCAGATTCTTCTTAAAAGATAAATCTGTTTGTTTTTCCGGTGTCTGCGAAGAAGAAACAAGTGTAATGAGAGCAAGAGCCATTGAAAAAACTGCAATCTTTGTTTTCATACTGACAAGATAAGTGATTACTGAAATCTTTGATAAAACGAATTTAGGTCAGCATTCGTTACAATACTCCCAAATATTTGTTAATCAATCCTTAAACTTCTGTTAAATTATTAACAGCAGAGATCGCATGATCCCGCTAACTTTCAGGATAGGCAAAAGGAGCTATGAGATGGTTAAAACTACATTGCCAGTTTTCTGGCCGGTTTCGACATACCTGTAAGCCTCAACAATCTGCTCCAACGGGTATTTCCTGTCAATCAAAGGCATATATTTACCAGCTTCCACCAGGTTCTTCAGGAAAACTATATCTTCTTTACTGACAGTAGGGAGAGGGAACAGAACTCTTTTGCCCCCGGTTAAAGGTGTTACAAGTGCCAGAAAGATATTTTCCGAATTCTTTCCAAGCTCCGTAGATATATAAATGCCCTTATCTTCAAGCAAGGGCTTGCATTTCCCAAAGGAGCTCTTGCCAACAGCGTCGAAAATAAAATCAAACTTTTTGTCTGTCGTTGTGAAGTCTTCCTTAGTATAATCTATCACCGTATCGGCTCCGAGTGATCGAACCACCTCCATGTTTCCGGTATTGCAGACAGCAGTGACCTCCACACCGAAATATTTTAAAAGCTGAACAGCTGCTGAACCGATTGCGCCGGTTGCCCCGTTAACCAAAACCTTCTGACCGCTTTTCACCTTAGCTGCCCTTATATCGCATAGAGCATAATGTCCGCCTTCGGAAATGGGAGCTGCCTCTTCGTAATTTAAACCGGCCGGCATTGTTGTTATTGCTCCGCTTCTCAGGCATAACCATATATTCGGCATGAGTTCCGAAACTGGTATCGTTATAGCCGAAAACTTTATCTCCTGTTCTAAAGGATTTTACCTCTTTGCCGACAGCTTCTATCTGTCCTGCAAACTCGTTTCCAAGAGTCCTGAATTTAGGTCTGAACAATCCGCTGAAAAATCTCGAAATAAAATATTCTGCACTCCTGAATCCGCAGTCGGTACGATTTACAGTTGCAGCATAAACTCTTACCAGGACCTCATTGTCTTTTGGTTCGGGTTTGTCGACTTCCATAAGCCTTACAACCTCGGGGGGTCCGTATTCTGTGTTTACAATTGCTCTCATTTGAAGTTCGTTTATCGGTTAAACCAGCTTGTTCTCCACAAAAACCTTATCCAGTTCTTTTAAGATTCCGTGTGATAGTAAGAACCTTTTAAAAATAATAGTAAAAACAGTTATGCAGGATCAGCAATGATTGGAGTTTTGCCTTGCCACGATCTGATCCATTTTGGAATGGCATCGGTAAGAACGATCAAAACGCAGATCACAATAACGATGGTCAGTGTAGTGTTTATGATGCCCTGTGTTTGTGTTTTCGCTTCCGAAATCTGAGGCAGATAAATATTCATAATATTCTTCCAGCCTGCCGTCAGTGTTGTTACTCCGACAAATATCAATGGGAGAATTGTTATCCATGCATATCTTATCTTTCCCCTGTTGATTATGTAGCTGGTTCCTACCACAAGAGCAATGGTTGCCAGCAACTGGTTCGCGCTTCCAAACATTGGCCATATTGTGGCAACAGTTCCCGAATAAATAAAATAAGCCCAGGCAAAAACCACAATACCGCTTGCCAGCAGGTTTCCCGGGAGCCAGTTTGTACGCCCGAATGGTTTGTATACTTTCCCCATGGCTTCCTGCAATACAAACCTTGCAATACGCGTACCGGCATCAATTGTAGTGAGAATAAACAGAGCTTCGAACATTATAGCGAAATGGTACCAGTACGACATAAGGCCTTTCATACCCGGAATCGAAGAAAAGATCTGTGCCATGCCCACAGCAAGCGATACAGCTCCACCTGTACGACCTACAATCTTCTCTCCTACCTCGGATGATAACTCAGTAATATTTGAATCGGTAAGTCCCATCGCATGAAGCTGGGGTAAAATATTTTGCATCTTTTCGGGCGAGACATTGATCATGAAATAGTCGAGGGGTAACAGGCTTGCAGCGGCAATCAGAGCGAGTATGCTTACCAGTCCTTCGGTCAGCATCGAACCAACGGCGATAAATTTGATGTCTTTTTCGTTCATTAACATCTTTGGTGTGGTTCCTGAACTCACAAGTGAGTGAAAGCCCGAAATGGCGCCACATGCTATCGTAATAAACAGATACGGGTAGAGTGTTCCCGGAATTATAGGGCCCCCGCCCTGAGTAAACTGTGTGAAAGCAGGCATTTTCAGATCAGGTGCAACAACTATTATCCCTATTGCAAGCATAGCCACAACTGTTATCTTCATTATCGAACTCAGGTAGTCGCGCGGCGAAAGCAGAAGCCATACAGGCAAAACAGAAGCAAGAAAACCATAAATCGCCAGCAATATTGTAAGTGAATGATGATTAAAAGTAAACCACGAAGCGACAGGAGAATCCGGGATATAACGGCCATAGATCACAGCAAGGATAAGCATTGCCACTCCAAAGATTGTTGCCTCTGCTGTTTTTCCTTTTCTTATTTTCGACATCCAGAGACCCATTATCAAGGCAATGGGAATTGTAGTAGCAATAGTGAAGGTCCCCCATGAACTTTCGGACAGTGAATTCACTACAACAAGGCCCAGTCCGGCAAGTGCAACGATAATAATTATGATCACTGCAACAGATGTTGTAATTCCGCTTAATTTACTTATTTCACTCCTTGCAATTTCGGCGATCGATTTCCCGTCATGCCTTACAGAGGCGGTTAAGATTACAAGATCATGAACAGCCCCGGCCATAACTACTCCGATGAGCATCCACATGAATCCCGGAAAATATCCGAACTGAACAGCCAGAACCGGTCCAACAAGCGGACCTGCACCGGCTATGGCAGCAAAATGATGACCGAAGAGAACCCATTTGCTGGTGGGGTAATAATTCTGTCCATCGTACAAGCGGTTAGCAGGGGTAACCCTCGATTGATTTATTGTCAATACTTTAGCACAAATAAAACTATAGTAAAAACGATAGGCGAGAGCGAAAATCACCAGCGCAGCTATCACCAGGTACATAGCATTCATAGAATTCGCGGTTTTGTTTCCCAAAAGTAGGGGAAAACAAGCTCAGAAAAGATAAAGTCGGAAAAATATTTTGAGAAGGGCTGTCTTCAATCAGAACCGGAAGCCGATCAGCCAGTAGTTCTCATAAAACACAATATGCTGGGTTGCTTTATCAATATCGTTGTGAGTTGAAGTATGTACATTTGACATCTGCAGATAACCTAGCTTAAAATCTGACTGCAGGTAAATAACTCTGGTCAGGTTTACCTGCAAACCTGCTTTCAGGCTGCTTCCCCATCCTGCTATATTCCAGAAGTGATTCTCTCCACTGCCAAACAAATGACAATCGGTTCTGGGCACAATCAAACCTAAACCGGCTCCTGTTATAAGTGAAATGCCAAATCTGTCATATTTTTTACTCTGCCACAGTTCATCATATCTTTCAATATCAATACTTGCATAATTCAGACCATCAGTATGCTCTATGTGAATAAAATCCTCAGGCGTCATCTCCACATCTAATGAATTATACAACCCTGAGGGTGAGTACTTTGAATTCAATTTCTCCATATTGCCACTTATCAGAGGATCTGCCACTACTGCAGCATCGAGATATCCATACATTTTCACGGTCTGAAAGTCATCTGCAACATATTTCATGTGGTCCCAGCCTACTGATATGCTGTATTTATCCGAAAAAAAGTACCCGAAACGAAAGTTGAACTGGGGGATTGACCATGTTGTTGGATTAATGTAGTCAAGGCTCAATTCACTGGGACGGTCGTGAGCTACAACATCGTAAAGTATAAAGTTGTGTCCCTGTCCCGAAAAATGAATATCACTTTTATTATACCAGCTGATATTATAACCCCAGTTGATATAAAATTTCCCCTTTTCATGTAAGCGGAAATCAATCTTTTTTTCAGGAGAAATTTCTGCCTGCTGTGCTTGCAGGCCTGAACTCGCAAAGAGTATTAAGATAAGAAATATATGAGATAAATGTCCTGATCTTGAGTGGTTTGTGAAAAACATAATAAGTTAATTGTCTTTAGAATATAAATAAGTATTTCAATTTTAAGTTTGCAAAGATGATGAAAAAACAACTAACTTTTATCAATTGATAGATTTCATAAAAATTATTAACGGTCCTCCTGCGAATTCAAGCCTGAAGGAATTGCCTGTAGCCTCGTTAAGTGTACCGCACCACCAGTTTGTCAGCTTTGTCTGCAGCAGGGGATAGACGCAATCCGGATGAAGTTATTTCAATAGCACGATCAATTGAAAACAATGACACCTGCTGGCCCGGAAATGATGATATCTCAATGCTTTCCATTGCAGGCATAAAAATTCCTGTATCGGTCACCATAATGACTTCTGCTTCCCTAACATATTCTGCGAGCAGTGAAATATTTCCAATTGTATGATCTTCTCTTTTTCCAGTTGCTCCGACAATAACAAGTTCCCTGTAATCCTTGTTCAATACACCATCTAACAGTCTTTGTCAGATCGTTAGTCTCCTGGTCAGAATCAGGGAAGATCCGTCACTGAACCTCTCCCGCAGTTCAGCACTCAGCGAATCCATGTCTCCGACAATTGCATCAGGCAGAAAACCGGCATTTACAAGCTTGTCTGCCGCACCATCGGAACAGATAATCCTTTCAGCATTTCTGAGACAATCAAGAGGAATCCCTGTGCGAAGGAAATGTTCCGTCCGCTACGATCACTGTTCTGAATAATGATTGATTAAACATCTTTGTGCATAGTTTTCTTCCAGGCAATCAGCCCGACAAATGACATGATGCAATATACCAGAATACAAGATAACAGTCGGATAAAGTCCTCTTGATATAAACAGGATTGCCGATACCGTGTTCACTACTATCCAGAGATACCAGTGTTCATAGATCTTTCTTGCCAGCATCCATGTCGCCACAACTGAAAGTGACGTAATAAAAGAATCCCACTGAGGCACAGGCGAATCAGTCAGCGAGAAAGGATCAGGTACATGGCAGCATACAAAACCATAAATACAATTGCCAGAATGATAGCAGTTCTTCTCTTAATCCTGGTCACCTCCAATTCCTTATTCTCCCCCTCTCCCCTTCTCCCACTCTCTCCTTCATTTTTCTCCCCCTCTCCCCTTCTCCCACTCTCCCCTTCATTCTGCTCCCCCTCTCCCCTTCTCCCACTCTCCCATTCTCCCCCTCTCCTCCTCACCCCATCTCCCCTGGTCCACCAGTACCACCCCACAAAACTGATGACAAGGTAATACCCCTGCAGGCTCATATCGGCATATAGTTTACCCTTAAAGAAGACCCATACATAGACAGCCGATGTCAGTATCCCGACAAACCACAACCACCTGTTCTGCTTTACCTCAAGTATCACATACAGTATCCCTGTAATGGCCCCGAAAAGCTCAATGAAATTATTTGCCAGCCACACTGCATTCATATATTTTCAACCTCACCTTCAACCATTTTCAACTCCCTTCAACCCCCTTCAACGCAATCCCCACCCCCTTCAACCTGGCAATCAGAACCTCAATCCCAGCCTTGCCATAAAATTGATACCTGCCTGCGGAAAATAATAAGCCCATGTCTTCTCAATCCCATCTTCATACCAGTTTCCTCCATATGCATTACTCTCGTATTCAGCATTTAAGACATTATTTAAGAGGAACTGGATATCGAGCCCTCTGATATTCTTCAAATGAGGTGAATAATCAAGCCTGACATTGTTAACAAAATAGGGATCAATAACTCTGTTTTCACTCATCGTATTATCAAAATACTGTTTGCCGGCATACTTGCTGATCAGGTGAATGCTGAGACTTTTTGATAAGGCGAATTTCATGTCGCCCGAAAAGATTATTGACGGAGAGTATGCGATATCAACATCCCCATGATTTTTGCTCAGATACTCTGAAGTCCAGTCGGAGGTGCTGTAATCGGTGTAGTATTCAACAAAACCGATTATCCTGTTCCTGCTAAGTGTCAGGTTCACATCCCAGCTGAAGAAATCCGCAGGCTTAATGCCTGCTGTAAGCTCTATCCCCATCCTGTAGCTTTTTGCAACATTGGTTGATATAGGATATCCTACATTGCTCAGCTCTCCTGTCGGCACAAGCTGGTCGGTATAATACATTGCATAAATATTCACTCCAAAAGTACTTTTGGTTTTTCTCAGCGTATAACCCAGCTCAGTGTCATAGAGTGTCTCTGGCTGCGGAGTTGCCGAATCATCTCCCGAAGCTTCCTTGAAATCAGCTCTGGTTGGCTCCCTGTTTGCGACTGAAAAGGACAGCCACAGATCCTGTCCTGGGCTCACTGAGAAGAAAAGACCTGCCTTTGGATTGAAAAACCCGAAATTATGCTGCTGGGTTATATCCTTCAGGTCATCATCGGTTCCTGACATCTTATAATTAATATACCTGTACTGCAGATCGCCAAAAAGACTGGTTTTTTCTGACAGGCTATAGCTCATTTTACCATAGAAGCTTATCTCTCCCTTCCTCGATTCGTTGAAGTACCATCTGTAGTCCTTCGCCGTGTTGCCTGCATATTTCATCCAGACAAGCTCGCCGAAATGGTCGCCAAAGTACAGGTTGGCGCCTCCTCCGGCTGCTGCATCAATCTTCTCATTCTTGAGCTTAATTGAATATACAAGGCCATAAAAATCGTTCTTCAGCCACTTCTGACGGATAAGGTCCGTTTCGTCAATCGTTTCGTTTCCAATACTTATCGGATCAATTCCATAACCGGCAAGCTGCTGGTCCTCCCTGAACTCCTCGTAATAACCCTTGCCCCGTGTATAATGGAAAGCGCTGTTAAGAAAAAGCTCCCCTGACAATTTCCTGTTGTAAATTAGCTGATAATGGTTCTGTGTGTAGTTATCACTTTCATTTGTATAATACTTTTTGTTGCCCTCCTCATCGGTATATTCCCCTGCAGGATTATATCGTCTGTTTGTGCCGAGCGAGTCGACAGGCACTCCCCACCATCCGATTCCTGTATGTTCTTTACCAAGTATTACATTTGCCTTCAGACTCGATTTTGCCGTTCTGTACAAACCGCTCATATACGCTGAATTATGATCGGAACCGGTTCTGTCGATATAACCATCGCTCCGCAGATCTGAATAACGCAGCTCAAAGGCAAATTTTCCGGCAAGCAGCCCGGTCCCGGCGGCTATACTATTCTTGAAGGTAGAAAATGACCCGTAAGATGAGTTAACTTCGGCATAAGGCTTGTTATCAGCAGCCTTTGTCTGCATGCTGATTGTGGCGCCAAAAGCCCCTGCTCCATTCGAAGAGGTCCCTGCTCCCCTTTGCACCTGGATATTATCGGTCGATGCGGCAATATCAGGAAGATCGACCCAGAATACCTGCTGCGATTCCGGATCATTTAACGGGATTCCGTCTATTGTGACATTAATCCTGCTGCCATCTGTTCCCCTTATTCTAAGACTCGTGTAACCTATCCCGTTGCCGGCTTCAGAAGTCTCAATTAGTGAAGGAGTGAGCGAAAGCAGATAAGGAAGATCCTGTCCGCTGTTCTGCTTCCGGATCATTTCGCCGGTTACTGTGGAATAGGCCATCGGGGCATATTCGCCGGCCCTTGTGGCACTTATCATTACCTCATCAGTAATATATGGCTTTAAGGCAAGGGCCACATCAAGGACCGATTCCACATTCAGAGCAACTTCCCTGATGACGGTTTCATATCCTATATAAGAGAAGCGAAGTATGTACGATCCATTACTCAGCGATGTGATTGTGTAATTTCCCCTGGCATCGGACTGAGCTCCGGCAGAACCCGTTTCAAGCGTTACAACAGCCCCCGGCAAAGCATTCCCATCCTCATCTGAAACCCTGCCTCTTATGATTGAATTGCCCTGCTGAAAGGCATTTGAAACGGCATTCAGGCTTATCAGCATAACAATAAAAACTACTTTTCGCATAATGACAAAATACTATTATCATCAATAAATGAGGTAATTATGCAAAGCTGATTAAAATGATACTCTTCTTTCCCTCCGCCGGCATTATCCGGATCAGGTTCAAGGGTATGATCTCAGCCCGTTGTTATAAGGCACCCCATTTTTTGACACTGCAAAGGTAATAAATTTAACAATACGCCTCAGCATAACTTCTTGTTTTCCCCTGAAAAAGAGTATCAGGACAATGGTACCGGCAGAAGATTTGATATATGGGACATGCAGGTCACTTTTTTTTGTTACATTAGCAATCGCAATTTGTTCCACCATGAAAACCCTGCTTGAAAGGCTTAATTACAAAGGACAGGAGAGAATAGCTCTCATTAATTCCGAAAAGAGCTTTACTTCCGCCGTCTCCAAGGAGCTTAAGAAGATAGTTGTTGACAGTGAGATAGATCAGCGTTTCCCCTACGAATTTGTTATCCTGTTTGTAAAAAGCGAAGAAGAGGTTGAAGCCCTCACTCCTGCTGTTCTCCACAACCTTCATGCCGATGGCATCCTTTGGTTCTGCTATCCCAAAAAGAGTTCAAAAAAATATAAATCGTCGATCACCCGCGACAATGGATGGAAGGCTCTGAATGATTCAGGTTTCTTTGGCATCAGGATGGTTGCAATTGACGACGACTGGTCGGCATTGCGCTTCAGGAATGTTAAGTACATTAAATCTTCAGGCGACCGTTACAAAAGACAATGATTATCAAGGCAACCATAGAAACTGAACTGGGTACTATGATAGCCGGCGCTACAGATGAAGGGATATGCCTCCTCGAATTTGCCGACAGGAGAATGCTGGAGTCAGAATGCAGTTACCTGGAGAAATACTTCAAAACAACTTTTCAGGACGGTGAAAATGAATATCTGACTTTACTTTTTGGAGAGCTGAAAGTATATTTTGAGGGAAACCTGAAGAGTTTCTCAGTACCCCTTATAACACCCGGGACTCTTTTTCAGAAGGCTGTATGGAAGGAGCTTTTAAACATCCCTTATGGAAGCACCCGATCATATATGGAACAATCCGTTGCCCTGGGGAATGCAGCTTCAATAAGGGCTGTAGCAAATGCAAACGGGATGAACAGGATCTCAATTGTTATTCCGTGTCACAGGGTTATCGGTTCTGATGGAAGCCTGACAGGATACGGAGGAGGACTAAAAAGGAAAAAATGGCTTCTCGATCATGAGAAGAGACATTCAGGAATACCAACCGATCAGTCGCTTTTCTGAATTCTTTACATTCGATACTAATTTTTAAAATATCGTAAAATGAAATCATTTATTTCGCAAAAAAAATTCTGGATCCTGCTATTGCTGCCGCTTTTTCTAATCCTTACAGGATGTGCCAATAATGAATCTGTAGAACAGTGCCTCACCGGACATACTTACGGATTTTTCGGAGGATTATGGCACGGGTTCATTGCCCCGTTCGACTTTATCGGAATGCTGTTCAGTGATGAGATTACAATGTACGCACAGAACAACAATGGAGGATTATATGCACTGGGATTCCTTTTGGGAAGCGGCGGATGGGGATTCTTCGGAGGCAAGGGGGCCAAAAGGGTGACCCGCAGCAGGGTGAATTTTCAATCACAAACATTCGACAAAGCAGAGGTGATAGAGTAACGTTGATCATGACTGAGGTTGAAAAAATAATTGATATCCGAAAAGCGATCCGCAGCAGCAAATCAAAGTTTGTAAGGCTGCTGCCCGGATTTGTCATATCTATGATTGAAAAGCTTATCCGGCAGGATTATATGAATGCATCAATTCATAATAACCGGCATAAGAAAGGAATCCCATTCGTGAATGATTTACTGAATGACTGGGGGGTCACCGTTGAGATAAAAGGCGGTGAAAATATCCCCCGAAACGGAAGGTTTGTCTTTGTGGCAAATCATCCCGTCGGAGGAATGGATGCTCTTTCATTCCTGAGCGCTATAAGCCGCTTTTATCCCGATGTAATATCACCATCTAACGACCTTTTCAATTATATTCCAAATCTTCATCCGGTGATCCTGGGGGTAAATGTCTTTGGCACCAATACAAAGGATACTGTTTCGAAACTCAATGAGCTTTTTGAGTCTGAATCGCAGATAATGATCTTTCCTGCCGGAATAGTCTCGAGAAGGATAAAAGGTGTTATTTCCGATCCTGTTTGGCAAAAGACCTTTGTAACAAAAGCAGTACAGTTCAAAAGGGATATCATTCCTGTTCATATCAGCGGGAGGAATTCAAACCTCTTTTATACTGTTGACAAGTTGAGGAAATTTCTCGGCATCAAACTTTCAGTTGAAATAATTCTGCTCCCCCGTGAAATGCACAAACAAAATAACTCAACAGTAACTCTTACAATTGGGAAACCTGTGGCGTGGCAAACTCTCACCAGCGAAAAGTCGCAGGGTGAATGGGCCCAGGCGATAAAAGCCGGCGTATATGAGTTAGCCGGGAACACCGAACAATAAAGTATCTGATTTGTTTTTACTTCTGAATATCCTGATCTATGAATGTCAGACTTTACACACCAGAGGTATTTCAGGGCAGCATAAAATCGCTGAACTACTTTGAGGGATGGTACTTTAAAAACGTATCAGCCGGCCTCGATAATGTATTGTCATTTATCCCGGGGATTTCACTGACAAAAGGTGATAGTCATGCATTTATACAAGTTATTGATGGCATTACCTGCAAAACCGAATATATAACATATCCGCTTGACCAGTTCAGCTGGGACAAGAAGAAATTTTACATAAGGGTAGGAGAATCAATCTTCACCGAGAACCATATAATACTGAAAATTGACGATGAAAAGATAAAGGTATCAGGACAGCTTTACTATAATAACTTAATAAAGTATCCCAAAACTCTGTTTTCGCCAGGCATAATGGGCTGGTATTCCTTCGTTCCCTTCATGGAATGCAAACATGGCATTGTATCAGTAAACCATGATATTACCGGACAGGTAGAAGTAGATCAAAGACAAATCGATTTTAACGGGGGAAAGGGATATATAGAAAAAGACTGGGGCAGTTCTTTTCCTGAAGCATGGATATGGTGTCAGGCCAACAATTTCAGCGACCGCAACACCTCATTCTGCTTATCAATTGCAAAGATCCCATGGCTTGGCAGGTTTTTTACAGGCCTGATCTCATTTCTATACTATAACAAACAGTTTTACCTTTACAGTACTTATAATAACTCGGAAGTCAGAGATGTTGAACATGCTGACGGCTTTGTAAAACTCACTCTGAAAAACCGCGATTCAATACTGAAGATTAGTACAAAACAAAAGAGTGCCGGAGAGCTTAAAGCACCTGTGCTTGGGAATATGTCGAGAAAGATTAAGGAGAGTATCGACTCCGAGGTGTCAATAGAGCTTTCTGATAAATCAGGTAAACTAATATATACTGACAACAGCAGAAGGGCAGGACTTGAGATAATTGAAAAAATATTTGACTATCTATAGAAGAAGTTGGGAGTGAGCTAGAGTTTGGAGTGAGCTAGAGTTAAAGAAATATTTAAAAACAAAATAAAATGGAAAAAGAGTTTAAAAACATAATCGGGATACTGCCACCTCCGTCTTTTCATATGGTTGGCGACGGTTTCAGAGTGCATAACTTTTTCCCCTCACAACAATTGATCGGATTGAAGGGAATGAGCCCGTTTTTCCTTATGGATTATGGCTCAAAATGGAATGTGCCGCCATCAGATACACCTAGGGGAGTAGGTGTGCATCCGCACCGGGGGATAGAAACAGTGACTATCGCCTACCACGGCAAAGTGGCTCATCACGACAGCACAGGCAACAGCGGGGTAATAGGCGAAGGTGATGTTCAGTGGATGACGGCTGGCGGTGGCATCCTCCACAAGGAGTATCATGAGAAGGAATTCAGCAAAAAGGGAGGCCTCTTTCAGATGGTCCAGCTATGGGTAAATCTCCCGGCAAAATTCAAAATGACACCTCCAAAGTACCAGCCGATTGAGAATAAGACAATGGGAAAGTCAGTTCTTGCAGATGGAGTCAGCGAAGTTGATGTAATTGCAGGTGAATACAAAGGAATTAATGGTCCGGCCTCAACCTTTTCGCCTGTAAGCCTTTTTAATACAAAACTGCCAAAGGGATCAAAGGCTGATTTCAGTTTCAGCAGTAGCCAGAATACAGGAATGCTTATGATTGAAGGTGAGATACTTGTAAACAGCAAATCTGTTGCACCGGAAAACAATTTCATTTTTTTCGGCCATGAGGGTGAAGATATAGTTATTGAGGCTTTAAAGGATAGTATTGTGCTCGTTCTGAGCGGGGAACCTATAGATGAACCAATTGCGCCTTACGGTCCTTTTGTAATGAATACCGAAACTGAAATAAAACAGGCGTACCAGGATTATTATGACGGAAAATTCGGCTATCTTGAAGACTAGATAAATTAACTCTCTTGCAAATGGCACAACATATCAAATCACCGTCAATTATCAAGGCGGCCGGCAACAAGGAAAAGATTATCAGGGAGTATTTCGGCCACGTTAACAGCCTGACATCGGAGGTAAGCATAGCTCATATGAAGAGCCCCGAAGGATGGGTCGAACCGGGTCAGAGTCCGAAGTTCAACGAATATACAGTTGTTCTGAAAGGTAGTCTTAAAATTACTACAAGAACAAATGAGTTCATCATAACAGAAGGTCAGGCTATTCTGACAGAAAAGGATGAATGGGTAAGATACAGCACTCCCTTTGAAGGCGGTGCTGAGTATATTGCTGTTTGCCTTCCTGCCTTCTCGCCCGATCTTGTTCAGAGGGACAAGGAATAGTAAAACTGACGCAAATCATCGTTTGTCTGGATTGTAAGCGTTTCCTTTGAAAGAAAAAGCTATGGAAACAAGAAGGATCACTCCTGAGACAATGGTGACAATGCGGCTTGTAAAAAGCGAAGACCTGAATCATCACGGAACTCTATTTGCCGGAAGAACTGCTGAATGGTTTGTAGAATCGGGATTCATAGCTGCAACCTCAGTGTTATCTCCCCAGTAGTGTAGTATGTCTTAAGATCCATGGAATGTTCTTCACAAAGCCTGCAAAATCGGGAGATGTCCTGAAGTTTTCTTCAAAGCTTGTCTACGCCGGGAAATCGAGCCTTACAGTATATGTATATGTCGACAAAAACGGTAATGGGAAACCTCTTGTTGACGGGTTTGTAACATTTATACATGTTGACGAAAACACAAAACCAGCACCCCACCTAATTGAGGTATTTCCTGAAAGCGCCGAAGATAAAGAGCTTTTTGAAAAAGCCAGGGAGCTGAAAGGAAGGTAAATCAATTGTTTTTCTGCCTTTTGTTTCTTCCTGATTTAATTACCAGGTAGATTACAAAGACTCCTCCAAGACCAAGCAGTATGTGACCCAGATATGGGAAGATCTGTTCCCTCATTTCATACAGATAATATCCGATTACTGCCAGAACAATATTCCAGATCCCTGCTCCGATAAAAGTATAAAGCATGAAATCGCGGAGGTTCATCTTCGCAAGACCGGCCGGTATTGAGATAAGATGCCTTACTCCCGGCACAAGACGCCCGATAAAGGTAGATGTCTTTCCATTCCTTATAAAGAAACTTTCTGCATGCTCCACTTTTTCTTTTGAAAGAAGAAAGAGCTTGCCTGCTTTTGATTCTGCTAATCTGTAAACAATAGGCCGACCGAGGTAGTATGCAAGAGTATAGTTTATGAGTGACCCCGACAAAGCTCCAATTGTTCCGAATAAGATAACAAGAAATACATTAAGGTCACCCTGGGCGGCCTTATAGGCGGCAAATGGAACAACAACCTCCGATGGCAAAGGAATAAATGTACTTTCGATAGCCATCAGCAAGGCAACAGTAAAATAATTGAGATTGGCCATGTACCAATCGAAGAGAGTCTGAAAAAATTCCATATCCGGGTTCTTAAAATCAGTATTACAAAATCCGGGTTAACCGGATGGAGGGCAAAAATAATCTTTTTACCAGACTTTCAATATCATCTTTTCTTTTGATGTATCTGTGAACGGACCTGAAAGCACATTTCCAGGCGAACGGGTTTTTCCAAAGTAATCTTTATCGAAGATTAATGGAGAACCATCAGGGTTTTCAAACCCTGCTTTAGGAATTTTTGCAATACCCAGTATTTCACTTGTTATCATAACTACTTTATGGCTGAAGTATTTCTGATCGGGAGTAAGATGCAGATAAGCATTTTCTCCTTCCTCTGTAAGCCAGACTGCAGGATCATAACCTGCCGATTCAATAAAATTCTTTTCATATACAGAAGGCTTCGAACCGTTGTAAAATATGTTACCGCTCATCCATACAGGAAGTTTTGTGCTATTGTAACCTTCAGTTCCAAACTTTAACCTGCTGTCCTTATCAGCTTTATCGCCAATACCAATAAAAATATTATTATAGAACCTGTCATCACCGGCGAATATAGTTGTAAGCCCTGCGATATCGGTTGAATGAGGCAAAAAATAAGGTGTAAACCGGTTCGGCTCAGGCCAGGTATAAACAACACCAGCAATCAGATTATGCAAAATATGCTCCTCCCTCCGACTGAGTCCTGATTGCATATGGTGATAACAAGATATTGTTATCGACTATGAATGGGCCATGATTTACCTCCAGAAAAAGATCCTCCAGGTCATTTTTATAAAGCAGATTGCACGAAACCCGTGTGCCCTGAGTCATCCAGTCAAGCCAGATACCTCTTCCACACTCGTGGATCCTGTTATTCCTGATAATGGCATCTACAGCAGCATGAAATTTAATCCCTCCTATCTCTGCACCGTTAAACTGCCTCTTTGTCCAGATATTATAAATATGATTGTTCTCGATAATGCTGAATACTGCTCCCATGCTTCCGCAGATACCGGTTTGTTCGCAGTTGAAGATCGTGTTGTTCCTTACTATATGCGAACCAATGTTTTCCTTGTTCCAGCCATTTCTTAAAGTCCTGAATAATACTTCAATATAATGAATATTCCCATCGCGGTTTACATTTCCTGCATCCAATGACCATACATTATGCCCGGTTCCCCGCTCCTTGCCCAAAGTAATTCCTGAGCATTTGGAGTCGCTTATCACATTATTTTCAATTATCCAGCCTTTATTCCAGTGAGTTGCTATCATTCCCACCTGTTCTGCAGTAGGAGCAGCCCACTGGGTTGCAGCCTGACTAATGTGAAATCCGCTGATTGTTAAATAATTAATACCAGGATTTTCGGGATAAAAACATGTTCTCCTGGTTGATATTTCAACAAGTTCCCTGTTCGGATTGAATTTCTGAAAATTGGCCCAGATTGTTGTGTTATTCGCATCGCTTTCACAATACCATGTGTAAGTTGATCCCTCAGGGTCATTTATCTTATTGTCAGCAACGGGATTGATTACCTTTGCAAGAGTCTCCTTCTCATAAAGTGATTTGCCGTTTAGAAATACTTCCCCGGTATGATGAATTCTTCCCATTCTGCCAAACCAGTCGCCAAAAACCGAATCCTGATATGGATTATAATAGCCGAAAAAAGCATTTGGTATTACAACTTTCCAGACTCCCTCTTTCTCTTTTTTCCAGCCTGTAATTATCTCAGAACCTTTTATCTCGGCCTTTTCACCGGGAGCTGCCCTGTAAACGATTCTTTTTCTATCGCTCTCTCCTCCCCTTAACGGATTAACCCATTCGCGATAGGTACCGGCATGAACAGTTATTGTATCGCCGGGGAAGGCAATCTTCGCAGCCGCAGAAATGGTTTTTAACGGCATTAGTGATGTGCCAGTGTTTGAATCATTTCCCTTGACTGAGACATGGAACTCTCTGGCAGAAATTGCTGAAACAGAGGAAACGATCAGAACAAAAGTGATAAAAGATCTTTTCATACCCTCTGAGTATTAAGAATATTGTTTTTATTTTGTGCAAGTTCAACCGTCTCAGCAATTCGTTTCTGACGTGTTTCCGGCCTTTTTGCATTTAAAATCCACTCTAATATAGCCCTTTTTACAGAACGTGAAAATTTCTCCCAGTTCTCAAATGCCGTTTTGTTGTTGTCGAGAAGCAGCTGTAAGTCAGAAGGAATAATGAGTTCTTCGACTTCATCGAGAGCTGTCCATGCTCCGTTTTGTTTTGCAAGATCTATCGATTCAAAACCGGCAGGGGTCATAAGTCCTTTTTCGATAAGCTTTGCTGCTTTTTCTTTATTTATCTTACTCCAGTTACTCTTTGGCTTCCGTTTCGCGAAATACTGATAGTAACTCACTTCATCTCTTTTATTCGCTTTACTGTCGATCCATCCAAAACAGAGTGCTTCTTCCAAAGCTTCGGCATAATTAGTACTTTGAATTCCACTTCCTTTTTTATAAAATATCAGCCACACAGCTTTTTCTGACAAGTGATTTTTTTCAAGCCATTTTCGCCACTCCTTCTGAGTTCTGGAGTAATATGTCTTTATGCCGTCTTTGGTTTCCATACTGTTGCCGGAGTCACATGGGTAGTTTCCGTTAAAAATTTCAGGACTGCCTCAATGAAATCCCTTGCTATTACCTGGCTTAATTCATTGTGATAATCACCCTTTTCGGGGTGCCACTGAACCGCATTCAGGTAACTTTTTCCCTCAGGTTCCATCCATTCAAAAGCTTCAATAATTCCGTCATCAGCAAATGCAGTGGCACGGAAACATGCGGCAAGTGTCTTCACAGCCTGATGGTGGACAGAGACAATATCGAAGGAACTTGCCCTGATTAAATCTGTATAGAATAGAAGTGGAATCAATAGTTATACTGTGATAAGCCAGCTGATCAGTATCTGAACTATGAATTAATACTTTTCCCATGATCAGCCGGGATATCAACAATCAAATCTCCACCCTGGCTGACATTAAGGATTTGTTCTCCGCGACAAATAGCCAAGTATCGGCAGTTTTAACGCTAAAGCTTTCTCAATAAGTGCGAATTCAAGAATATCCCTGGACCGATCTAACTCGCATCGATTCTCTTCCTCTGCTTTGCCATAATATGAGGGGTGAACATCTACCCCTCCGTAAGAACGAGTCCTGAACATCTGTCCAATTCTGCCAGTGCATCAGGTATATCCATCCCATAGAAATTAATATACTCAAAAGACGGATCGACGCTCTTTAGCCAATTTACATAAAGCTGATATTTCCCTGAATCTGAAGCTTTTGAAAATCCAATTGTAATCATGTCTTTGTGTTTAATCTCAATTGTTAATAAAGCTTGCTTAATAGCTTGCAATTATAATAAATCTCAGTTATACATTGTTTTCAAAATAGACATTACCTGCTTCCAAAGCTTTTCTTAGTTCAGAATATGGCAACTCCCTGCTGCCTATATTCTTTGCGGCACATAAGGCTGCTGCTGTTCCGCTTGCCTGTCCCTGGCCCATGCAGCTGACAGTATTCCGTGTTGACATGTGTGCGTTGTGGTCTGAGGTAATCATCATCCCCGATACATACAGATTATCAATTCCTTTTACGCATAATGCCCTGTAAGGGATCCCATAACTGCCGCCATTTTTAACTTTATACTTAGGTGCCATATCATGAAACCCATAAACAAATACATCATCGGGAAAGTGGTCACCATTCAAAACGTTTTCATGAGTAATGTCGTAATCGCAGGTAATCAACCGGCCTCTGCGAATACAAAGCGATGGACTGGTTCGTGCAATAAATGCCCTTTCGAAGCCGGGAACATTTTCTTTAAACAATTCCACTCCCTTCTGCATACGCTTCCTGAGTTCCAGTTCTGCTTTCGCAACTTCATCCCTGTTGGTTGGACTTACAGGCAGTTTCAGGTTTATTTTGATGAACATGAGGTAATTGTCGTGAACAGTAGTAGAGATAGCAGACATACCTATTTTCCGGGCTCCGGTAACAAATGCTTCGGGATAACCATTAGAACCCTCCGCACCAATCCTTATGATCTGACCGGGTTTTCCGCTCCTTACTCCGTATGCAAGCTGGCCAATTGCATTACGCGATCTCAGAAATTCATAATATCGTTCTATATCTACGTTTCCCAGTCCCATGCTGTTTACAACTTCATAGTCGTTGGGTTCTGAGTATGTGGCGCCTGCTTTTCCGGCCAGATCTGCATATCCGGTGCAATCAATAAAAGATTTGGCATAAATTACTTCTCTGCCTCCATGACTTTCAAGAATAACACCTTTGATCTTTTTCCCTGTTTTTATTACGGCGGCCAGAAAGGTATTAACACAAACATTAACCCCTGCTTCAGCCATCATTTCAAAAGCGTTCAGTTTATACATCTCCGTGTCGATAGCAGTACAAACAGAGTCGTAGTCATAGTGCATTTCCATCTCTGCATAACCGGTTGCTCCCCCGCGGGCAGTAAGGCGGTCGATCATCTCGGCAGGAATACCTTTTACAAGTTGCCGTTTTTCTACTCCCGGAAATGCCTTCCATAAATTATAGAAACTGTGAATAGCTGTTCCTCCCTCAACGGCTGTTCCTCCGGGATAACCTTTTGATTCGATAACAATGGTTTTAGCCCCCTGACGGGCAGAGGCAATTGCAGCAATTACTCCTGCTGTTCCTGCGCCTGCTATAACAACATCAAAATTACGAACCGGCAATTTTTTTGCTTCTTCTTTATAATGTCCGGGTTCAACAGAATCTGTTTCAAAACCCGTATTCAGAACAGGAAGAGCCAAACCTGAAAGCATAATGTTTTTTGAAAATTTTCTACGATCCATAAATTTGTTTAGTTAATTAAATTTCAACAATAATCCATTTTACTTTATTTGAATGAGACTTTTATCAACTACCAATATTGGTGAATCATACACCGGAATTTTAGCAATAGAATAAGTGTTACCCTTCCTGCTCCAGTTGGCAGATGGCTATATAATTGGTAATGAATCAGAATCATCTTCGTATTCTATGAATGTCCTTTGGGTCTGAGTATCAATCTGGTTGACTGATCGTAAGTAAAATATTTCCATGCCCAGTTTAAGAATATTACAAGTTTATTCTTTACACCGACTATGCTCATAAGGTGAATGAACATCCAGACATACCAGCCAAACAATCCCTGAAACTTTATAAATGGCAATTCAACGACGGCAAGGTTTCTTCCAATGGAATTTCTAAGGTCCAGTACCTCAGCTATTGACTTCATCCCTTTAGAATGCTGCTGCATCTGAACGGATCCAAAGTATGAATTTGTGGCTCCATGAGCCAGCACTAAATAGTCATACTTTACGTCTCCAGCAGTTGTTTCCAGGAGGTTATTAGCTGAATCCACTGAAATTACCTCGGCTTTCCGGATATGATAATCTTTGTAATTCTGAAAGATTTTTCTGAGCGGAAAGAGAATTGAACTTGCCTCCAGCCCGGCTGAGGCCACCTGGTAGAACAAAGGAGGAAACTGATGATAGTTATGCTTATCTATTATTACGACCTGAAAACCTGCGTTTTTAAGTTTTCGGGCAAGAGTAAGACCTGCAAAACCACAGCCAACAATAACTATTCTTTTCTCTCCGGTTTCTGGGATATTGATCATTTATCAGACTGTTTAAGCATTCCAAAGTTATTTAAATTGTGATGATTTTTCTTATCTTGCAATTAGTAACTTTTATGCAAGGATAACTTATATGAGATGCCATGGATGTAACAAGAACCTTCGACCTTCTCAGCAGGTACAGAGAACGGTCTCCGAAAGAAGACGCTTTGTGCTTCAAACACAATGGCGCATGGATTAAATACAGTTCACAGGATTATATTGATTATTCATATAATTTCTGTTACGGGCTTTATGAGCTTGGTTTCCGGAAAGGGGATAAGATAATAACAGTATCATCGAACAGGCCTGAATGGAATTTTGCCGATATGGGGATGTCTATGCTGGGGGTTGTTCATGTGCCTGTTTTTACATCGCTTAATGCATCAGAATATGAGTATATTATTAATAATTCAGGTGCAAAAATGGTTCTGGTCTCCGACAATAAACTGTTCTGCTGCCTGAGTCCTGCATTAAAGAATTCAGATCATGAAGTACTTGTTTACACCTTTGACAATGTTCCGAATGCCAGATCGTGGACTGAGATTATCAACAAGGGAAAATCATGCGCAGGAGAGACCGTGCAAGAGGTTGAAAAAATAAAGGCCTACGATTACAGCTGACAATTTTGCTACCCTTATCTATACCTCAGGAACTACAGGCAACTCCAAGGGAGTTATGTTATCACACAGGAACCTGGTTTCTAATTTCATATCAGCAGCCACAGTCTTCAATCTTAATGAGGAAAACAAATACCTGAGCATACTGCCGCTGTGTCATGTTGGCGGAAGGATGGGAAACTACCAGACTCAATACAGTGGTTCGAGCATCTATTATGCCGAAAGCATGGGCACGATTGCAGTAAATATGCAGGAGATAAAACCGGATGGCTTCGATGCAGTTCCGCGTGTGCTCGAAAAATTCTACGATGTAATTATATCAAAGGGGAAAAAACTCACAGGTGTTAAAAAGGGACTGTTTTTCTGGGCAGTTAAACTTGGACTGAGATACAAACCCTTCGGCGGGAATGGCTGGTTATACGAACAGAAGCTGAAACTTGCCGACAAACTGATATTCAGTAAGTGGAGAACTGCCCTGGGAGGAAATGTCAAAATCGTGGGCTGCGGAGGAGCCAGCCTGCAGCCGCGGCTCGAGAGGGTCTTCTGGGCTGCCGGAATAAAAATAGTGAATATGTATGGACTCACTGAGACCTCCCCTATTATTACTATAAACAGAACATTCAAGGGAGGTGTAAAACTGGGATCAGTCGGTTATCCGATTGAAGGGGTTGAGATAAAAATAGCAGACGACGGCGAGATCCTCTGCAAGGGACCAAATGTTATGCTGGGTTACTATAACGACCCTGAACTTACAAAATCTGCATTTGATGAAAACGGCTGGTTCCGCACCGGCGATATCGGATGTATAGAGGATAATAAATTCCTGATGGTAACCGACAGGAAGAAGGAGATCTTCAAACTCTCCAACGGGAAATTTGTCGCCCCTCAGATAATAGAGAATATATTCAAAGAATCAACAGTAATTGACCAGATAATGGTAGTTGGCGAACATGAGAAATTCGCCAGTGCACTCATATCTCCAAACTTCAGGTATTTTGATGAGTTGAAGCTTGCCAATAAAATTTCGTATTCAAATTTCGGAGAGCTTATAAATCTCCCTGAAATACTATCGGTATTCAGTGCCGAGATTGATAAAATAAATAAACGACTCAGCCCTCCGGAAAGGATCAACCGTTTCAGGCTCGTGCCTGACGAATGGAGTCCGGCAACCGGTGAATTGTCGCCGACCCTGAAACTCAGGCGTCAGTTCATCTCGGAAAAATACCGTAAAATCCTTGACCAGGTATATATGAAGTAGAATGAAGATTATCAGAGTAACAGACAAAAAAACCCGTAAAAAATTTCTCGATGCAGCCAGGGTAATATATAAAAACGACCCTGTATGGGTATGCCCCCTCGACAATGATATCAATGCGGTTTTTGACCCTTTAAAAAACCCTTATTTCAAACATGGGGAAGCTGAATGCTGGATACTTGAGGACGAAACCAATCATCTCACCGGCAGGGTGGCTGCATTTATTGACAGGAATCTGGCGCATTCTTTTGATCAGCCTACTGGCGGGATGGGATTCTTTGAATGCATAGACGACAAACAATCGGCATTTCTGCTGTTCGATACCGCCCGCGAATGGCTGAGGGAAAGAGGTATGGAAGCAATGGACGGGCCCATAAATTTCGGGGAGACCGATAAATACTGGGGACTTCTTACAGACGGTTTCACCCATCCGTCATTTGATGTACCCTATAATCCTCCATACTACAAAAATCTATTTGAAGGATATGGCTTTCAGACCTATTATACGATGGAAGGTTTCCACCTCGACATAACAAAACCATTGTCAGATCGATTCAGAAAAATATCTCAATGGGTCTCAAATAAACCCGGATATGAGTTCCGTCATTTCACCTGGAAAGAACAGGAGAAATTCACTTCCGATTTTGCTGCAGTCTTCAATGAAGCATGGGCTTCATTCAAGATCAATTTTGAACCACTCGAAGCCGAATATATCAGAGGCGTTCTGAAAAAGGCCAAACCAATAATCGATGAGGAATTTATCTGGATAGCCTATTTTGAGGGAAAGCCTATCGCCATTTATCTTATGTTTCCCGATCTTAACCAGATTCTGAAACACCTCAAAGGGAAACTTGATCTCTTAAGCATAATTAAATTCATGTATCTCAAAAAAACGAATACAATGACCAGGGCAAAGGGCCTTCTGATGGGAGTTATACCAAAATACCAGGGACTGGGACTTGAGTCGGGCTTCATATTAAAATTGAACGAAATATTCAAGAAGAAGCCTCATTATCATGAAGTTGAATTCTCATGGGTTGCCGACTTCAATCCGAAAATGAGGAAAGTTTTCATCTCTGTAGGCAGTGTTCCTGCAAAAAAATATATAACATTCAGATACCTTTTCGACAGGGAAAAAGAGTTTAAAAGATATCCCATACCATTATAAGTTTGGAGTTTGGAGTTTGGAGTTTGGAGTTTGGAGTTTAGAGTTTAGAGTTATGGAATACGATGTGATAATTATCGGAGGCGGGCTTGGCGGGCTTACTGCCGGAGCAAAGCTTGCCAGGGAAGGCAAAAAAGTACTGCTTATTGAACAGCACAGCCAGCCGGGAGGATGTGCAACAACCTTCAGGAGAGGTGATTTTACACTCGAAGTAGGCCTTCACGAAATGGACGGGCCGTCACCAAAGGATATGAAGACAAGGATCTTTAATGAACTGGAGGTTTTCAATAATGTTGAATTTATCAAAGTACCTGAATTCTACAATTTTGTCAGTGATGATCTGACTATCACAATACCCCACGATCAGGCTGAAGCCACAAAGGTTCTGAAAGATGCATTCCCTGAAGAATCAGGCGGAATAGATGCTTTTTTCAGCCAGATCCTTAATCCTAAAAGGAAAGCAGCAGAAAATGAACAGGTAAAGGATATTTGTCTCGGGGAATTTCTCGATAAGGTAATAAAGAATGATGACTTGAAGCTTGTGTTGCTGGGCAACCTGGGTTACTTTCACGATGATCCCTATTCAATATCACTAACATACTACTCTGTTGCTCAGGGAAGCTATTTTAACGGCGGTGCCAGTTTCATCAAAGGCGGGTCACAGATCTTATCTGATCACCTGGCCGGCTATATTACCGCTCATGGAGGAGAAGTATTGCTCAACCATATTGTAACAGGCTTTATAACAGACAATGGCAGGCTTACCGGGATTACGTACACTAGAAAGAGAGCTCCGTCATCAGATACATTGAAGGCATATGGCACGGAGATTATTGCAAATGCCTCAATACCGCAAATTGCAGATCTGCTGCCGGCTGAAAACGGTAAAAAGCTAAATGAGAGAATTAAGGACCTGAGGACAGGTGCATCTCTTCTTACTGTCTACTTTGGATTCAGCAAACCTTTGAGCCAGCTTGGGCACAAACATTATTCAACCTTTGTTTATGACAAGTCGGTAAAAAAGCAGGCTGATATTTTGCGAAATAACAATTCAGACTTTAACAGCCGGAGTTTTACATTTATCGACTATGGCCAGATCGATTCAGGACTTGCTCCTGAAGGGAAAAGCGTGGGTGCGATTTGTTGCATCGACTACATTGATGGCTGGGAAAACCTTTCACGCGGTGAGTATGAAACCAGGAAAGAGGAGGCAGCCAGGTCATTCATTAAAAGACTCGAAAAACTTATCCCGGGAATCTCGGATGTAATTGAATATTACGAAGTCGGCACTCCTTTGACAGTAAGGCGGTATACCCTTAATCCGGGAGGTGCCGTCTATGGATTTGCCCAGGTTCCCGGAAAAACTGCGATCGATTTTTCAGATGTATATGACAACCTGCATTTTGCCTCAGCATGGGGAAAGACCGGGGGAGGATTTTCTGGAGCCATCTATTCCGGATTCCTGTGTGCGTATAACATACTGAGAAAAAGGTAATCAGTCAATGACGGGCCTTATTCGTTTTTCAACAGGCTGCTTAATAAGTATCGGAACCCTTTCGACGATAGTACATGATGAATCGAGCTGCAAAGCCCTTTCATCAGGGATACTGATGTGACGTACTAAATTCTGAAGAGTGAGAATGAAATTTTCGGTATTCGTAAGTTTTATATCCTTATTAATGATCCTTTCAATAAGAACAAATTTGAAATCAGCCCTGACACCATGCTTACGCAGTGATTCATAACTGCTTTCCAGCTTAATTTCACCCGACGAAACAAGGTCTTCAACAACTTCCCTGAAGAAAAGGTTTACCTGCGGATCAACCTTGAAGCCGATATGGAAATCAACCCGGATAAGCGTTCCCGGAATAATGTGCTTCACACTGTACTCAAATCTGTTTGGATCGTCAACCCTGTCCACATGAAGGAGCCAGTAGGTATCTGCCCTTTTAGGCTGCTTATTGAAGATCGAATAAATCACCTTTGATTCAACCTGGTCGGGCCTGTTGGCTTTTATTAAATATACAAGGTTCGTGGCAGTTTTAGGGACACTCCTGTCTTTTTTCAAATCCTTGAAAAGTTCTAAATAGTTCTCAAGTTTTGTGAATGAAATGTGCCTGTTTCTGAGTTTTCTGGCGAAGTACCAGCCGAACATTATCAGGAAATAGATTGATGAAAGCATTATTGTAAACCACCCGCCATTTGCAAATTTATTCATGTTGGCAATGAGGAAAGCTGTTTCAATTGTGAGGAAGACTGATAAAATCAGAATAACGATACGAACATCTGTATTTCGCTGGTACAGGTAATAAGACAAGAGAAGAGTGGTCATTATCATAGTAATAGTAATGGCCAGCCCGTAGGCTGCCTCCATGGCGGATGAATTCCTGAAAAACAAGACTGCCAGGCTGCACATAATGAGAAGAGTCCAGTTTACAAACGGGATGTATACCTGTCCTTTGATCAGGGTGGGATTAATGATTCTTATCTTTGGCCAGAAGTTAAGGGATACTGCCTCACTGATCAGGGTGAAAGAGCCGCTTATCAAAGCCTGACTTGCAATAACAGATGCAAATGTTGAAATGATAATACCAAAGACAAGAAACCAACCGGGCATTATGGCAAAGAAAGGATTTACCTCCATCCCCTCCCTGTAATTCACCAGTATCCATGCACCCTGTCCGAAATAGCTTAGTATCAGCATTGTCTTGACAAAAATCCAGGACACTTGGATATTTTTTCTTCCGCAATGGCCCAGATCGGAATAGAGTGCTTCAGCACCTGTGGTGCAAAGGAAGACAGCACCCAGCAGAACAAATGCTCCGGGATATTCGGCAAGGAATCTGACTGCATAAACAGGACTAAGCGCTTTAAGGATTTCCGGATAAAGGAATACCTGTGAAATGCCGAGTATGCCGAGCATCATGAACCAGATAAGCATAACCGGACCGAAAGCAACACCCACAAAATTGGTCCCGAACTGCTGCATAAAAAAGAGGACCACGAAAATTATAAGGACAATCGGAATAACAGGAATTTCGGGGTTTATGAGCCGCAAGCCCTCTATCGATGAGGTAACAGTAATGGCGGGGGTAATCACTCCGTCGGCAAGTAATGCCGCCCCTCCTATCATAGTCAGAATTGCTGCCCAGGTGGATTTTTTTCTAACCAGGGCGAAGAGTGCAAATATTCCTCCCTCCCCTTTGTTGTCGGCCCTGAGTGTGATTGTGATGTATTTTAGTGTAGTCTGGAGGGTGAGAGTCCAGAATACGCACGAAAGACCCCCATAGACAAGAAGATTGCTGAAATTAGCTGAACCTCCCTCGAGAATCGCTTTTACGGTATATAGCGGACTTGTTCCGATATCTCCGAAAACGATACCCATTGTTACGAGGAGCCCGGCAAATGTGACTTTACTGATGTGAGTATTTTGCTCAGGGTTTTTCATGCTTCAGGTCAGACATTGATCTATTTACAACAACAGTTTTTTGTGTTTCTCTTCAAACCTCTGGAGTATCCATTCGGTTGATTCTTTGCGTAATTGGCTGATCAATAACAATAGGAACCTGCTCTTCAATGGTGTTGCACGAATCAAGCTGAAGAGCCCTGACATCGGAAATACAGAAAAGCCTCGAAAAGCTGTGAAGCGACAAGGTCAGATTTTCAATATTCGACAACTTGTAATCACGCGGCATAACCCTGTCGATCAGCACATATAGAAAATCGGCTGGCATGGAATGCTTTCTGAGCGATTCAAAGCTGCTGTCAAGCTTAATTTTTCCTTCCCTTACCAAATCTTCGAGCACCTCCCTGAAGTAAAGACTGATCTTTGGCTCAACCTTGAATCCGATATGAAAATCGACTCTTATGAGAATCCCGGGTATGATCTCAGTAACCTTGTATTCAAATCTGTTTGGATCTTCATCACCGTCGACATGAAGAAACCAGTAGGTATCGGCTCGCTTTGGCTGCTTCTGGAATATTGAATGTATTACCTTCGATTCCACCATGTTTTCCCTGTTTGCCTTTATTATATATACCAGGTTTGTGGCAGTCTTGGGAACAGATTCATCTTTTGAAAGATCAATGAACAACTGGATATACTTGTCGAGATTCGTGAATGTTACATACCTGTTCTTAAGTTTCCTTCCAAAATACCATCCGAACATTATCGCAAAGAATACTAATGACAGAAGAACTGTAAACCATCCCCCATCATTGAATTTATAGAGGTTTGCAATAAGGAAACTTCCTTCAATTGTGATAAAACACAGAAAACCAACCAGTATTAGCCTGTAATCCAATTCTTTCTTATAGAGATAATATGACAGCAGTATTGTAGTCATAATCTCAGTGATGATTATCGACAATCCATATGCAGCTCCCATATTTGCAGAAGCCTGGAAAAATATGACAACAAGGCTGCAGGCTACCCAGAGGTACCAGTTAACGAATGGCAGATAGACCTGACCTCTAATAAAAGTAGGGTTCAAAACTCTTGCCTTCGGCCAGAAATTCAGAGATATAGCCTCCTTTACAATTGTATAGGATCCGCTGATAATAGCCTGGCTGGCAATTATTGCAGCAGCCGTTGCAATCAGGATCCCGGGGACGAGGAACCATTTAGGCATTATGGCATAAAATGGGTTCAACCCTGCTTCAGGCGCCCCGTTTGCAATCAGCCATGCCCCCTGTCCAAAATAGTTAAGCAAAAGGGCAATCTTGACAAATATCCATGAAACCTGTATGTTAGCCCGGCCGCAGTGACCCAGATCGGCATATAGTGCCTCAGCCCCTGTTGTGCAAAGAAATACAGCTCCAAGCAGAACAAATCCCCCCGGATACTCGCTTAATAACTGATAACCGTAGACAGGATTAAGTGCCTTGAGAATCCCTGGATGATTGATCAGCTGAGAGAATCCCAGAGTGCCCAGCATTACGAACCAGATTACCATTACCGGGCCAAATGAACTGCCAATAAAATTTGTTCCAAACTGCTGGATGAAAAAAAGGACAGCGAAGATGAAGAGTACGATAATCACAACAGGAACATCGGGATTTATAAGTCTCAGCCCTTCAACGGAAGAGGTTACAGTAATTGCAGGGGCAAGAACTCCATCGGTAAGCAGCGCAGCAGCTCCTATCATTGTCAGAAGAGCAGCCCAGCTTGCTTTGCTCCTGGTCAGGGCGAAAAGGGATAGTATGCCTCCTTCACCTTTATTGTCTGCCCTGAGGGCTATTATTATATATTTGGTGGTGGTCTGCAGCGTTAGTGTCCAGAAGATGCAAGACAATGAACCATAAATAAGCAGTTCATTAAATTCGGACCCTCCCCTGATAATAGCCTTCATCACGTAAAGAGGGCTTGTTCCAAGGTCTCCAAAGACAATTCCAAGTGTCACTAAAACTCCTGCAAGGGATATCTTTTTAATATCAAGATATTTACTATTACCACCCATAGTGCTGAATTATGGTTTCGGCCATAAAAAATTGAAACAAAACTGCTAAAGATAATAAATATAGCCATTCTGCATCTTCAGGATCCTTGAAAATTCAGGGCGCAGGTATTACCGTCCAAAGTATTATTATAAGTGCTGTTTATTGATTAACCCTGTATTTGTTCTGCTCCCACGATATGACCAGTGCAACCACCTGGTTATAATTTTTAACCCCTTTTTTAATGTGGTTCGATTTAAGATAGACATCATTTGCCTTTCGCTGTATCTTCTCAAGCGTTTTATTCTGCAGGCTGTCGTAATATTTCCCCCTCTCACGTATATCATTTATTACCTGCCTGTCGATTTTTTTCAGATAGTCGTGATAATCCGCCATCCCTGTTGCATCATTCAGAAAATAGAGCAGGATGTTTATCGCAGACGAGTACCTGAGACGCCTGTCAGCCGAAGTGGAACATACAATGAATGCCGCAAGATTTGCCTCAGCCTCACTTGTAATAGCAAGCTGATGGGCCTTCTCATGTGCCAGCACAAAAGGATAATCGATCGGAAGTAGGTAAGCGTTGAGATGAACCTCATTAAAGAACGGACCAAAGTAACCGCTCACATTCGACCTGGCAAAAAATGAACTCAGAACCATTTTCTTTGGCCGGCGCGACCCACTTGGATAATTAATCCCCAGCCCTTCACTATTCTTATCGTATGATTCCTCAACAAGCTCATCAATATCTTGATACTCTGATGCATCAATCTTAATAAAACTACTATTGGCAGCTGTTATTAAGGAATCAAGTATTTTCCTGAACAACTCATCATCCGGCTTCACAATCGCCCATCCGTTACGGGTTTCAATGGGCGGCCTGAAATAGTTGTATCCCCAGGCAAGATAGAAAACTGTGTAGAGAAGTGCGAGAAACTGACCAAGCCTGAGCAAATACATGAGAAGAGTTACCCTTTTGATTATCACCATTATCAACCCGGCAACAACCAGAATTAAAGTAATTATCCAGAAGAGGTCCCATATTGAAACAGGAATAAGATTGCTTAGAAATGAAATGAGTTTTGCCAGGCCCGGGTATAAGCCCGTGGAATAGTACTTTTCAACAAACCCGGGGTTATGAACTGCAAACCTCACACCAGCAAATGCCAGTCCTGCCATCAGAAATGGCAGGGAGTGCAAAATGTATCTTTTATTAATAAATACTTTGTGCCCCTTTGTATTACCTTTGTGCCCCATTGTGGTTAAAAGCATTGCATGCAAATCAAAATAATCGTCTGTAAAACTACAAAATGATAACCAATGTTTAACTTTGATTGTTTTGTCAATGAGACGATCGCAATAAAAACTGTAAATACTGATGAAAAAAACAGATTCTCCCCGGAATAGTGTCCTGATGATGATTTTTTTCCTGACGGCCCTTCTGCCCTCATTAAGTGTGGCTCAGGAACTCCCCGGGAAGAAATTGTCCCTGCTTTTCATGGGAGATATTATGGGCCATGATGAGCAGATCTGGTCAGCCGAAGACAGGGAGACACATACTTATAACTATGACGATGTTTTTAAATATATCAAACCAGTTATCACTGAAGCAGATATTGCTATCGGCAACTTCGAGGTGACCCTTGGAGGTCCTCCGTACAAAGGGTATCCTGCATTCAGTTCACCTGCAGCCCTGGCCGTATCGTGCAAAAATGCCGGGATCGATTGCGTGGTGACTGCTAATAACCACTCGGCTGACCGGGGGAAAAAGGGAATTATTAACACTATTCTCCGGCTCGACAGTATCGGCATTCCACATACGGGCACCTTTATTGATTCTGTCTCCCGGCAAAGGCTGAGCCCGTTGATAATAGAAAAAAATGGCATATCCCTGGCTTTACTTAACTATACATATGGCACCAACGGGATTAAAGTACCGCCGCCGGTAATTGTCAACATGCTCGACAGGGAGCTTATCACAAAAGATATTCTTAAAGCAAGGGAGATGAAACCAGATATGATAGTACTCTTTCTTCACTGGGGCAATGAATATGATACAATTCCTTCAAAAAGCCAGACCGACCTTGCAGAATACCTTTTTTCAGAGGGAGTTGACCTGATTATCGGTTCACACCCTCATGTAATTCAGAAAATGGCATTGTCGAAAAAAAGTGATGAAGGAAAAGACCGGCTGGTTGCTTACTCTCTCGGAAATTTTGTCTCAAACCAGAGAAAGTCAAAAACTGACGGAGGAACAATGATAAGGGTTGAAATTGAGAAGAGAGACGATATTATATCGGTACAAAACGCAGAATATATCCTCACCTGGGTCTATACCCCTATAGAAAAATACAGGAAGAGGTTCTTTATACTGCCATGCCTTGAATTTGAGAAAAAACCTGAATTCTTCAGCAACAGCGCTGATTTAAAGCAGATGAAAAGGTTTATTCATGTTTCACGTTCACTTCTGAACAATCAGAACATAAACGTAATGGAGTCGCGAAGAACCTTTCCGGATTATGCTTTAAATTATTAGCTTTGTAAAAAAATCAGAGGCAAGTGATGAACTACGATTACAATACCCAGAGGAAGAGAATGGCGCTTCCTGAATATGGCAGAAATGTTCAAAAAATGGTTGACCATATAAAAACCATCGAGGACAGGGATGAGAGAAACCGTGCTGCGAAAACCATTATTTCGATAATGGGTAACCTCAATCCGCATCTGCGCGATGTGGGCGACTTCAAACACAAGCTCTGGGATCACCTGTCGCTGATCGCAGGTTTCGAACTCGATATTGACTCTCCATATCCGGTTCCGGAACCATCGAAATTTGTTGAAAAACCCAAGCAGGTACCATACAGACAGGGAGATATCAGGTTTCTTCACTATGGCAGGATTATTGAACTTATGATCAACGCCGCTTCAGAGATGGAGGATGGTGATGAAAAGGAATACCTGACAAACCTGATTGTCAATCAGATGAAAAAATCTTACATTACCTGGAACAGGGGACAGGTTGCCGATGAGGTAATAATAAACGATCTGAAGCTGCTGTCGCGCGGAAGGCTTAAAATAACGGAGGGTGTAAGAATCATGGAAGTCAAGGAACTCATCCCGCCGGTTAAGAGAAAACCAATGACAAAGCCTCATGGCAAACAGCCTAACAAACCATTCAACAAGAAAAAAGGTTTCAGCAGGCATTAATGGGTACGTTTGTAGTAAACGGCGGCAGGTCGCTCAGTGGAGAGATCACACCACAGGGAGCTAAAAATGAGGCATTACAGGTTATTTGTGCCGTACTTCTTACCTCTGGCAAAGTCACAATAAAAAATATCCCCGACATAAGCGATGTAAACAAACTGATTGAGCTTATCGGATGTCTTGGGGTAAAAGTAACCCGTGAATCACGATCTGTTACCCATTTCGAAGCAGTCGATGTGAACCTCGATTATATGCAGACAAGTGAATTCAGGTCACAGAGCGCCAGCCTCAGGGGGTCGATAATGATTGTAGGACCGCTGCTTTCGAGATTTGGCAGGGCATTCATCGCCAAGCCCGGAGGCGACAAGATCGGCAGGCGAAGGGTAGATACTCACTTTATTGGATTCAGGAAACTTGGCGCTACTTTCGAATTTGACACAACAGATCCCTTTTTCAGTGTAGAGGCAAAAACCCTCACAGGTACATATATGCATCTTGACGAAGCTTCTGTTACAGGTACGGCAAACATAATTATGGCAGCTGTCCTGGCAAAAGGGAGGACCACCATTTACAATGCAGCCTGTGAGCCGTATGTTCAACAGCTTTGCAGAATGCTGGTGTCGATGGGAGCAAAAATAGAAGGCATTGGATCAAATCTCCTCCATATCGACGGTGTGGATTCACTTAAGGGCTGTACGCATACAATTCTTCCCGACATGATAGAGATCGGATCTTTCATCGGGCTTGCAGCAATGACCGAATCGGAGCTGACAATAAAAAACACCTCATATGACGAGCTGGGAATAATCCCCGATTCTTTCCGGCGTCTCGGAATAAACCTCGAACGAAAAGGAGATGATATCTTCATACCATCGATGAAGCATTATGAAATCGAAACCTTCATCGACGGATCGATAATGACAATTTCTGATGCGATATGGCCCGGACTCACACCCGACCTTCTTAGTGTTTTTCTTGTAACCGCCACCCAGGCAAAAGGTGCTGTCCTTATCCACCAGAAGATGTTTGAGAGCAGGCTCTTTTTCGTTGACAAGCTTATCGATATGGGAGCCCAGATAATTCTTTGCGACCCTCACAGGGCAACAGTTATCGGCCTCGACAAAATGATCAGGCTCAAAGGGACTGTGATGTCATCGCCCGATATCAGGGCAGGAGTTGCCCTTCTGATTGCTGCTCTCTCCGCCGAAGGGAAGAGCGTTATCCATAATATAGAGCAGATAGACAGGGGCTACCAGGAAATCGATGTAAGGCTCAATGCGCTGGGGGCGGAAATTACAAGGCTGTAGAGGCTTCAAAGGCGGTAAAGGCGGTAAATGCTTTAAGGCTTTAGATGCAAAAGGTTTTCCAGCCTTTATTGCCTTTAAAGCTTTTACGGCCCCTACAGCCTTCCTATACAGCCTTTAAAGCATCTACAGCATTTAAAGCCTTCCCCTCCCTGCCAATTTGTCAATTTACTGCCTGTGGCAGCATATTTGTTAAAGCAAGGTATAAACTGAAATTTTGCGGGTGATGATGAAAAAAAAGAGAGACTTCCATGCAGAGGATAGTCAGAATGAACAGGAACAAACCACTGATAATAAAACAAATACCCATAGTGAAGAAAATAATGCAGGGGAAGGCACCGGGCAGCAGGTATCAGGAGAATCTTCACGACCTGCATCAGGTAATGACGCCGCTGAACGGTCAGCTTCTGACAAAGATGTCGCTGAAGTGAGGCAGCTTGAGGAAAAACTGGCAGAGATGCAGGACAAATACATCCGTCTTTCCGCAGAATTTGATAATTACAGGAAGAGAACCCTTCGTGAGAAAATGGAGATGTCGAAATATGCCGGAGAAAACATCTTCATTAATATCTTACCGTTAATGGATGACTTCGACAGAGCCCTTTCGCATATGGATCTGACAACCGACAGCCCTGCCATGAAGGATGGTATTTTACTCATCTACAATAAATTCAGCGATTTCCTGAAACAGAACGGGATAAAGGAGATTGAGTCGCTTAATACCGATTTCAATGTTGATCTTAATGAAGCTGTGGCAAAGACTGCCGTGGATGATGATGCAAAAAGAGGAAAAATTGTTGATGTTGTTCTGAAAGGATATTATCTGCAAGACAAGGTTTTAAGATTCGCAAAAGTTGTTGTAGGTGAATAGGATCGGGTTTAATGCATGCTATGTGGCTAAATAATAAATAATTGAGGATGGGAAAACGTGATTTTTATGAGATTCTGGGCGTTTCAAAAGAGGCCACAAAGGAGGAGATTAAAAAAGCCTACAGGAAACAGGCTCTGAAATATCATCCCGATAAAAACCCGGGAGATAAGAAATCAGAGGAACTCTTCAAAGAGGCAGCTGAAGCATATGAAATCTTAAGCAATGAGGAGAAAAAGGCACGTTACGACCGCTATGGCCATGCAGGCCTGGGAGGCGCAGCGAATGGCTATGGCGGCCATGGAATGACGATGGATGATATTTTCTCTTCTTTCGGTGATATTTTCGGAGATGCCTTTGGCGGATTCGGAGGCTTCGGAGGAGGAAGAAGCAGGGGAAAAAGGGTGAACAAGGGAAGTAACCTCAGAGTAAAAGTAAAGCTTAACCTTCTTGAGATCGCAACAGGAGCCGAGAAGAAAATAAAGGTAACAAAATATGATACCTGCGACACTTGCGGCGGATCAGGTGCCGCTGATGCGTCGAGTCTTTCAACCTGCTCAACCTGCCACGGCTCGGGACATGTCACAAGGATAACAAATACCATGCTCGGACAGATGCAGACAACATCTGTTTGCCCTTCATGCGGAGGTGATGGAAAAACTATAACAAAGAAATGTACAGCCTGCTACGGGGAGGGAATAGTCCAGAAAGAAGATATAATTAAAATAAACATACCCGCGGGAGTCGGCAAGGGCATGCAGATGACAGTGGGAGGAAAAGGAAATGCTCCGCGACGCGGAGGAGTGAATGGTGACCTGCTTGTAGTAATTGACGAGGAGGAACATCCTGATCTGATCAGGGAAGGTAATGATCTTATTTATAATCTCTTTATAAGTATTCCGGATGCAGTTCTCGGCACAAACGTGGAGATCCCCACTGTCGATAACAATGTCAAGATCAAGATAGACCCCGCGACCCAGCCGGGCAAGATCCTGCGCCTGAGGGGGAAAGGATTGCCGGAGGTAAACGGATACGGCAGAGGCGACCTCCTTGTTAATGTAAACGTATGGATCCCTAAAAACATCAGCAAGGAAGAGGCAAAAATCATTGAAAAATTCAGGGATTCCTCCTCATTCACTCCCGATCCCGACAAAAACGACAAAGGTTTCTTCGAAAGAATGAGAGGCTACTTCGAGTAGTTCTGAAGAATTTCATTCTTATTTTCTATATTTACACCTCATTTATTATTTTATAGTAAAACGTATCCCTTATGGCACTTTTTGAAGCAAGGAATGTCACAAAGCAGTATGGCAACCAGCTGGCTCTCGATAATGTCAGCATTTCGGTACCTGAAAAATGTATTTATGGCCTGCTTGGTCCTAACGGCGCCGGCAAGACCACTCTTATCCGTATCATCAACCAGATAACCGGTCCTGATTCCGGGGAACTCTTCCTTGACGGAAAAAAGCTCAGGCCTGAAGACGTTCAGTATATCGGTTACCTTCCCGAAGAGAGAGGCTTGTATAAAAAAATGAAAGTCGGTGAACAGGCTCTTTACCTTGCCCAGCTTAAAGGTCTTTCGAAGGCTGAAGCAATGAAAAGGCTCAAATACTGGTTTAAGAAACTCGACATCGTCGACTGGTGGGGTAAAAAAGTTGAGGAGCTGTCCAAGGGTATGGCCCAGAAAGTTCAGTTTATAACAACAGTCCTTCATGAACCGAAACTTCTGATATTCGACGAGCCCTTTACCGGCTTCGATCCGGTAAATGCCAATACAATCAAAAATGAGATCCTTTTCCTGCGCGACAGGGGAGCTACAATAATCTTCTCTACCCATAATATGGAATCGGTAGAAGAGTTATGCGACAACATTACCCTTATTAACAAGGCAAAGACAATTCTTGAAGGAAGTGTCGATGAGATCCGCGGCAAATGGGCTGCAAATGAATTCGACCTGGTTTTTGCCGGGGAGGTGGCCCTTGAAGGCAATCATCACTTTTCAGTTCTAAACCAGCAGAAGGAGCATGGAAGAAGTACAATCAGGCTGAAGACAACCAGCGATATTACAACTAATGAGATCCTTAATACTGTCATGAAATCAGGAAACCTGATATCCTTCAATCCTGCCCTGCCATCGATGAATGAGATCTTCATAAGGGTGGTTGAAGCGCGTAACTAATCCAGTATCAACTTCGAAATTTCAATGCTATGAATAAGATATCAGTTATTATCAGAAGAGAATACATCACAAGGGTAAGGAAGAAATCCTTTATAATCATGACAATTCTTGCCCCGCTCCTTATGGCGGCAATTATAATTGTCCCTACCGCTGTAATGATGAATCAGAAAGTCGACAACCGGAGGATTGCCGTTGTTGAGGACAATTCCGATCTTTTCAAGGGGGTGATAAAGAATCAGAAGGATGCGGAATTCATCTATCTCGAAAATGCAAATGTTGAAGAGCTGAAGAAAACCTACAAGGCAGACGGTTATTACGGGATCCTGTATATCTCGCCAAAGATTGTGGATACCCCTAATGCAATTTATCTCATATCCGAGAAACAACCTCCTATCGGACTGCTTCAGCATATTGAGAGCTCTCTCGAAAAAGAGATAGAGAAGCAAAAACTCCTTGCATATAATATTGCCAACCTCGATGACATTATGAAGAGCGTTGATACAAAAGTCAGCGTTCAGACAAAAAAACTTGATGAAACAGGCATGGAACAGGAGACAAGCACAGGAATAGCAATGGCACTTGCATATATATTCGGCTTCCTGATGTACATGCTTGTATTCATATTCGGTTCACAGGTAATGAGAGGCGTGATCGAGGAAAAGACCAGCCGTGTGGTGGAAGTCATAATCTCATCAGTAAAACCAATCCAGCTGATGATGGGAAAGATCATCGGGATAGCCCTTGTGGGTCTTACACAGTTCTTTATCTGGATTATTCTCACTATGGGAGTGGTTACAGTACTTAAAACAACAATTCTTAAAGAAACAGATATAAATCAGATGGCAATTCAGTCATCGCCGGGAACACAAAGCATCATGTCGGCTGATCAGCAGGCTGTAACTGAAGTTCAGGCAGCTAATGTATCTCCCGAACTGGCTGAGTTTTCAAAGCTTTTCGACAGTGCCCTGAACCAGCCCTGGGGCCTGATTATTTTTGCTTTTGTTTTCTATTTCATAACAGGATACCTTCTGTATGCTTCTGTCTTTGCGGCAATAGGTTCTGCTGTGGATAATGAAACTGAAACCCAGCAATTCATGCTGCCTGTGACAATCCCGATAATCCTGGCCCTCATGGTGGCGATGGGTACCATGCAGAACCCCGAAAGCCCTCTGGCATTCTGGTTCTCTTTGATACCGCTCACTTCCCCTATAGTTATGATGGCCCGGATTCCGTTTGGTGTTCCCTACTGGCAGATAATTCTTTCAATGGCCCTGATGCTGGTCACTTTCGGAGCATTTGTATGGATGGCAGCGAAGATCTACAGGACCGGGATCCTTATGTACGGTAAGAAAACATCCTGGAAAGAAATGTGGAAGTGGCTTAGATACTAAGGATAGGATAAAAAAGAGGGGGAGATTGGGAGAGGGGGAGATTGGGAGAGAGGGAGAATGGGGGATTTACTCTGTGTAACTCTGTGAAAAACTCAGTGTAACTCTGTGTTAAAAAACAAGTTAATAATTATCAGATGTCGAAGATACTTGTCATAGATGATGAAAGGGCCATCAGGAACACCCTGAAGGAGGTTCTTGAGTATGAGAAGCACGAGGTTGATCTTGCTGAGGATGGCGCCAGGGGAATAGAGATGTTCGGTTCGAACAGCTATGATATAGTTCTTTGCGATATCAAAATGGCCAAAATGGATGGCATTGAGGCTCTTGACAAGCTGATGGAGATCAATAGCCATGTTCCGGTAATAATGATCTCAGGCCATGGCAATATTGAGACTGCTGTAGAAGCTTTAAAAAAGGGCGCTTACGATTTTCTTGAAAAGCCTCTCGACCTTAACAGGCTGCTTATCACAATAAGAAATGCCATCGATAAATCGTCGCTGATCACACAGACTCAGGTCCTCAAAAAGAAGGTCAGCAAGATGTACGAAATTGTAGGTGAGTCAGAAGCAGTCATTCAGATGAAGGCAATGATCGAAAGGGTCGCCGCCACCGAAGCCAGGGTTCTTATCACAGGTTCGAATGGCACAGGGAAGGAGCTGGTGGCACACCAGATTCACGAAAAAAGTAACAGGTCAAAAGGACCCTTCGTTGAAGTAAACTGTGCAGCTATCCCTTCTGAACTTATTGAAAGCGAACTGTTCGGACATGAGAAGGGTTCTTTTACTTCCGCAATAAAACAAAGGATCGGGAAGTTTGAGCAGGCTAATGACGGAACCCTGTTTCTCGATGAGATAGGCGACATGAGTCTTTCAGCCCAGGCCAAAGTGCTCAGGGCATTGCAGGAGAGCAGGATCACCAGGGTGGGCTCCGATAAGGACATCCATGTAAACGTAAGGGTGATCGCCGCAACCAATAAGAATATAAAGAAGGAGATTGAGAATAATAACTTCAGGGAAGACCTTTACCACAGGATAAGTGTCATCCTGATACATGTACCTGCGCTCAATGAAAGGACAAATGACATCCCTGTGCTCGCCGAACATTTTAACACATTAATCTGCGACGAATACGGGATGAGCAGGAAGCTCATAAAAGAGGATGCCATAGAGGAACTGCAGAAGATACAGTGGACAGGAAATATCAGGGAATTCAGGAATGTACTTGAGCGGCTGATAATCCTCTGCCCTACCGAAATAACCGGAAAAGATGTCCTTGCATATGCCAGGCCAGTCTCCGGCAACAATGCTTAATCAGATGAGCCGCACAGAAAGAGACAGTCTCGGAGAGAAGAATTTACCTGCCGATGCGTTGTATGGAATACATGCATTGAGGGCAAAAGAGAATTTCCCCGGGAATACCCGATTTCCTTCTGAGTGGTACAAAGCTGTGGGGATCACAAAGCTTGCATGTTATAAGACCTACAGAAAGTTCTGTGTTGCTGCTGCCACGAAGTTCGGTACAGCACTGCCTGTCAGGATTATGGACGAGAAGGTCCTCGACGCCCTTATGGCTTCAGCAACTGAGGTAGCAGAGGGTAAGTACTTTGATCAGTTCATTGTACCGGCTGTACAGGGCGGCGCCGGGACAAGCATCAATATGAATATAAATGAGATCATTACAAATTCCTCACTTCTGAAAATCGGGAATAAGTGTGGGGAATACACTTTTATCGATCCTCTTGAGGATGCTAATATTTACCAGTCGACAAATGATGTAATACCTACAGCCCTTACAGTTGCAGTATTGAAACTCTTTCAGGCACTTGAAGAGCAGATTAACCTGCTGCGGCAGAAAGTGGAGGAGCTTGAAAAGAAGAACAGGGAGAAGCTTCGTCCCGGATACACGCAGATGCAGGAGGCTGTTCCTTCCTCGTTCGGACTCCTTTTCAGCACCTATAATGATGCTTTATCCCGCGACTGGTGGAGGGTTTCAAAATGTTCCGAACGCCTTAAGCAGGTAAACCTCGGCGGAGGTGCCATCGGAACAGGGATCTCTATACCGAGGTTTTTCATAATGGAGGTGGTACCCGAACTGCGAAACCTTACCGGTCTGCCGATAGCTCACAGCGAAAACCTTGCAGATGCAACCTCCAACCTCGACAAATGGGTTGAGATCCATGCCACACTGAAAGCACATGCAGTAAATCTTGAGAAAATATCTTCTGACCTGCGTCTGCTCTCCTCTGACCTGCATGGGAGAAAGACATAATTTCGCTATACCTGAACGCCAGGTAGGCAGCTCGATAATGCCTGGAAAAATAAACCCTGTTATACCTGAATTTGTCATTTCTGCAGCTCATAAGGTCTATTCGAACGACATGCTTATCAGCTCACTCAGCGGTCAGGGGACCCTTGAGCTCAACGCCTACCTTCCGGTGATCGGCTGCGCGGTAATTGAGAGTATAAACCTTCTGATTTCCTGCAATTTCACTTTGCTTCATAATCTCTTCGAAGGTCTGACAATAAACGAAACATCAGGATATAAGGCGCTTATCAACAGCCCGTCAATCACTACAGCCCTGACACCTCACATCGGTTATCATAAGGCAGCTGAAATTGCTTCCCTGATGAAGGAGAATAAGATTGATATCTTTGAAGCGAACAACACCCTGAAACTCATTGAAGAATCAAAACTTAAGGAGATACTTCAGCCTGGCAACCTGCTGAAACTCGGGTTTTCACTGGAGGATCTGTAAATCAAATCAGCGAAGATCTGCACTATCTGATCTCGTTCCTCTCCTTCTTGAGGTGCCAGATTGACTCCTCATGGTTTGAAACCTTTGACCTGAATTGTTTTACTGGGCCCATGCTTTTCGACAAGTTCATCCAGATAACTGAAGACAAGCTCAATGTTCTTGTCCTGGTTTGCTAATTTTTTCTTAATCTCCTCAATCTCAAGACGTATATCCAGATTATCCATCAGGATCTCCCTGATCCTGGTAAATACACGCATGATCTGGATATTTACTATAATAGCTCGCTTACTGTGTAAAACACCAGATAACATTGCAACCCCTTGTTCAGTAAAAGCATACGGAAGTTTCCGTCTGCCTCCCCAACTTGATGTTCCAAATTGGAATATCAAGTTGTCGAATTCCTCCTTTGTGAGCTGGAACATAAAGTCTTCGGGGAAACGTTCTATGTTACGTTTTACCTGTTCATTTAATCTGCGAGTCTCAACCCCGTATAGCTCTGCCAGATCGTCATCCAGCATGACCTTCTTATCTCTTACCAAGTAGATCTTACTGGTTATTATCTCATCCGGTATTGCAGGTTTGCTGGTGCCTTTTTCCATGTATTAAGGTTTGAAGTTTGAATATTTATGTATTAATGTTGATATCGCAAATTGCGATATCAAGTTTGTATGTGTCTGATTTTGTGATCAATTTGATATAACAAATTGTGACCTCAGTTTGGATACTCATGGTTATAAGGTTAACTCAATAAAATAATCGTCAAATCTTTCCGGGATAGAAGGTTTTACAGCGTTAAATTGACATTTAAAAAAAATAAATTCCACAATTAGTTACCACAGAAGCAATAATCACTTTTAGCACACTTAAAAATAATCAATTCTGATGGGAATGTCAAGACCCATGAATTCTACTCTGTGGCTGTGACCCTCTGTGGAACTCTGTGTAAGTTCTTTTCGTATTGTTACACAGAGGGACACAGAGAAGCACAGAGAGACACAGAGAATCCAATTTTGATTCAAAATTTGCTAATTTTACAACATAAATTACAGCTGAATGTCCAAGGGAAGAGAATCAAAACCACATATAGGAATTTACGGCCGACGCAATAACGGGAAAAGCAGCCTTATAAACTGTCTTGCCGGGCAGGATATTGCCATAGTTTCCGATCATGCCGGCACCACAACCGATCCTGTTAAGAAATCCTTTGAGATCACCGGTTTCGGACCTGTAATACTCGTTGATACCGCAGGCATTGACGATTCAGGCGACCTCGGAGAAAAAAGGGTTGACCGCACTGTCAGAACACTTGATATCATTGACCTGGCCCTGCTTGTTGTTACAAACAATTCATGGGGAGAGGATGAAGATGAACTTCTCCGGAAATTCAATGACCAGGACCTGCCTTTTATTGTGATTCACAGCAAATCAGATATTGAAGAGCCTTCAGAGGAATTCAGAAAAAAAGTTCTTTCAAAGACAGGAACACAGCTCTTCGAATTT
Source organism: uncultured Bacteroidales bacterium (assembly GCA_963765005.1). Classification (GTDB taxonomy): domain Bacteria; phylum Bacteroidota; class Bacteroidia; order Bacteroidales; family VadinHA17; genus LD21. The sequence continues at coordinate 67,173 of CAVXUP010000002.1, read as the reverse complement.
TCCTCAAAGGATAAACGCAATTATGAGGAGCTAATTTCTCAGATAAGGATCTCAATCCCTGAACACTCTTACAAAACACCAACCCTTCTCGGCGACCTTATCTCTCATGGAGATATCGTTATTCTCATTACGCCTATCGATGTGGAAGCCCCGGCAGGCAGACTCATCCTCCCGCAGGTGCAGGCAATAAGGGACATTCTCGATAATGATGCGGTGGCAATTGTTTTAAAAGAGAGGGAGGTCGATGCTTTCCTAAAAAAGACAAAAATAAGACCTGCCCTGGCAGTTACCGATTCCCAGGTTTTTAAAAAAGCTGATGCTTCCATCCCCTATGATATCCCTCTTACGAGCTTCAGCATAATGCTTGCCCGCTTTAAAGGGGATTTTGAAAACTACCTTAAAGGAACGCCGAAAATATCTGAACTGAAAGACGGCGACAGGGTTCTGCTCCTGGAATCGTGCACTCATCATGTGGCCTGCGACGATATAGGCAGGGTAAAGATCCCCCGCTGGATCACAAGCTTTACAGGTAAAAAAATCGAATATGATGTTGTTGCAGGACTTGACACTTTACCCCGGCCGATAACTGATTACTCTCTTGTAATCCAGTGCGGCGGCTGTATGATAACCCGCAAACAGCTTCACAACAGGCTCCAGGCAGCGATTAAAGCCGGAGTGCCTGTCACCAACTACGGAATGGCGATAGCATATGTTCAGGGGATCTATAACAGGGCAATAGCTCCGTTCACGAAAGGGATGCATCTGGAAGACAAGTATCTGTAAAAGTCAGACTTCTGTCTTCCGTCTTCGGTCTCCGGTCTTCTAGAATCTGAAATAAATGAACGGCATCACTTCCGTACTGCTCATCTGATAAAGAAGGACTGCAATCACCATCACTACTGATAGCTGTGCTGCCAGGGGAATCCTGATGAACAAACCTCTGTACGACTCTTTTACTGTTTCAGGCAGAAAGTGGATCATATATCCTGCAGCAATTAAAAGCAATACACTGCTGTATGCAGCTAGTACTGACGGATATGATCCGGGAGAGAAATTCTCCGCTATCTGTCTTATCATTATGAACACACTGTCAAAATCCGGAGCCCTGAAGAAGATCCAGCAAAAGGTTACAAAATGAAAAGTGATAAAAACAGCTAGAAATCTACCTGCCATATTCCGGGTTATTCCGTCTCCGAAAAGCGAAGTCCATAACCTGTTAAATGCAAGGCCGATCCCATGCAGGGCTCCCCAGACAATGAACTTCAGGGCAGCTCCATGCCAGAGTCCGCCAAGCACCATTGTGATCATCAGGTTTACGTAGGTTCTGAATTTGCCTTTCCTGTTGCCGCCGAGCGGAATATAGAGATAATCCTTAAGCCAGCGAGATAATGATATGTGCCACCGCCTCCAGAAATCAGCTATTCCTGCTGCCTTGTATGGTGAGTTGAAATTGACAGGAAGCCTGAAACCGAGTATCAGAGCCACGCCGATTGCAATATCGGTATAGCCCGAAAAATCGCAATAGATCTGCAGTCCGTAGCCATATATTGCCATCAGGTTTTCAAAGCCCGAAAATCCGGCAGGTGCATCAAAAACCCTGTCGATAAGATTGACTGCAATAAAATCGGAAATAATAATCTTCTTTATGAGTCCCTTTGATATCAGGAAGAGGGCATGGCTGAATTCCCTCCGGGCCAGACTAAACTCAGTATAGAGTTGCGGAATAAATTCGGAAGCCCTTACAATCGGACCCGCTACAAGTTGAGGGAAAAATGACACGTAGAAACCAAAGTCAACAATGTTCCTTACAGGTTCCATCTTTCTTTTATACACATCGAAGGTATAGCTGAGCGACTGAAATGTAAAAAATGAGACCCCTACCGGCAGCAGTATTGTATTGATATTAAATGATGTGCCAAGATGTGAATTGGAAAACGCAGCAAGGAAATCGTAAATAACAAAATTTGTCCCGAAAAGATCGTTCATGCTGGTTACAAAAAAGACTGAATACTTAAACCAGGCAAGAATTCCCAGGTTGGAGATCAGGCTAAGTAAAAGGAAAGACCTCCGCAAGAACGACGACCGTGACCTGTGTATAAGCAATCCGCTTGTATAATCGATTAATGTGACCAATATCAGCAACAGTAGAAATAGTCCTCCGGTCTTATAATAAAAGAAGAGGCTTACCAGGAAGAGATAGCCATTCCTGAGAACCAGTTTCTTATATAAAATGCTGTATCCTGCCAGTACAAAAAGCATGAAGAGCCAGAAAGCTGCTGCAGAGAAAATAAATGGTTCATTTGGATTGTACCTGAAAATCATTGATAATGCAGTTTCTATTCCACCCTCATCCGAGGTTGATACAACAGGAGAAACTACGGTAGATTGTCTTCCCGCTGTAATCGAATCATAGTCTGGAATTATCGCTGCCTGCTGTTCATTCGAAGGTTTTCCTATCCGGAACACCTCGCCGGAGATAATGCCGGCAAGTGTATCGGCACCATTGTTTGTAAGGTGAACATAATCGTTCTGGGCAAATGGATTCTTCCTTTCAGTCCAGCCAATTATTGACGATTCGCCGCCCATGGCATCGTATAAATCATAGAACCCGACACCTGCACCCTTTGCAGCGGCTCTTTGCGCCGCTATTATAGAAGGAATATTATGGTACGATTTAATGCTGTCGCCCCTTTTTTCTGCCATATCAGTAAGACTGATCACAACAATATCAGCCTTTGGTAAAATCTCCTTAAGAAGCATAAGCTGCCTCTCAAGGCCCTTCTGATAAAAAGAGTAGTTGCTTTTTACGTTTTTTACAACATTGAGTCCGTAATGCAGAATAACAAGGTCAGGTGCAAGTCTTTTGTATCCATCTTCAAGGTTTTTCCTGTCTACCATTGTAAATTCCAGTCCGGCGCTGCCTCTCTGCGGTATATTATCGATAATGACCCCCTTGCTGCCTTCTAAGCTTATGCCGTAAATATCGGGGCTCTCCCTTCCTGAAAACTCAATCAGTATCTCTTCCGCATAATTAAGACTGCAGCTTACCTCATTGAAGCCGCTGCCGCTGGCAAGAAGTCCAGACAGCAATTCGACCCCGTCACCCTTAATTGTATAGTTCACATTGCCGTTTGAGTTCCCATAAAACAGCCTGAGGAGTTCATACTTTGAAACACTGCTGTCGGCATAATTTGAAGGTTTGATCCTTACCCATGCTTTCTCGGGCACAGGTGCCGTTACTCCTTCGGGAAGGTACCTGCAAACCGACATAAAAGGACCAAGGCTGTTGTGTGTTACCTCTCCCGAGGTGAATGACAAATAGTTATATCTTTTCCAGTTTGCCGAGGAATTTAACATATAAGTCCTGGTGAACATTATGGCCATAACGGGCTGAAAGAGTCCGGGCCCCGAGCCTCCATAATGCTGTTGCATTGTCTCCCTCAGCTGTGAAGTTATTCTGTCTCCCTCAATCTGGGAGTCACCATAATAAAGAATCCTGTGCTGGCCTTTTGAATGTTCCAGAGAATCAAGAAATCGCACAGGCAGCCAGGCTGAATCTGCAGAATGCATGGAACCAGGGGTAACGAAATCAGGCTGTTCTACAGTATGAGTATTACCCGGTGCAACTGCAGGTGCTGATTGTAAGGGACGAGGTTCCTGAACAGCTTCTCCGGAAAGACTTTTTATAAGTTTCTCCGGAATGAACTCATTTACCGGAGGGAAGAGTCTGGTTAACGGAAAAGCATAATGAAGACCGGTAAAACAGGCCAGAAAGATCAGTAAAAGCAGAAATGACCTCAGAGGTCGCATATATCCTTATAGAATCAGCTCTTCTTTTTGATCCTCAGCTTCTGCCCGGCCTTTATTTTCGATGGATCAGAAATATTATTCAGTGCCAGTACCTGGGATGTTGTCACGTTTCCGTAAAGCTTAACTATATCCCAGATAGTATCTCCGCTTCGTACTGTATGTACAATATACTCTCCTTCAGTCTCTTCAGGTGCAGCAGTTGTTGTTGCTGCTGCTCCGGCTGTTTTCAGAGTATTGACCGGAACCGACTTCCCGGCCATTTTCTGTTTCTCCTCAAAGGTCATTGAGTTCACTTTGGAAAAGTATTCAGATTTTGCAGGGTCAACATATATAACAAGCTTCTGCCCTGCCCTGATATTGTTTCTTGAAATGCTGTTCCAGTACCTGAGATCTGACAGACCAACCCTGTACCATTCTGAAATATAACCCAGGTTATCATTTTCTTTCACAGTATAGATCAGTTTTGTTTTCCCTTTAATGGCAGCAGGAACGGCAGAGGAGCGTGTCGGGTCGGCAATAAGGTTTGATTTATTCAGATATACATCTGATTTATAGTTTCTTATTGTATCATTAAGATCAATAAAATCACCAAGATGATTCATTGGAAGTGTCAATGACTGGGATTTTGAAGAACCAGGGACAAATCCGGTTTTGTACTGGGGATTTAAAGCCTGAAGCTCGCCAAGCGGAATCCTCATTACTTCCGAAATCTGTGCCAGGTGAATATCCTTGTTCACCACTATGGTGTCTGTGGCAACAGGTATGTTAAGAGGCAAAGGTACTATGTGGTGCTCCGGATAGTATGTCACACCGTAGGCTGCGGCAATATACATTGGAATGTAACCTCTTGTTTCCCTGGGAAGCCTGTAGTATATGTCCCAGTAATCCTTTTTGTTGCCAGAGCGCTTTATAGCCTTATTTACATTACCCGGACCGCAGTTATATGCAGCAATGACAAGGATCCAGTCGTTGTAAATATTATAAAGGTCCTTTAGATAACGTGCCGCTGCGTGAGTGGCCTTTAAAGGATCCCTGCGGTCGTCGACCACTGAGTTTATAGTAAGCCCGTACATCCTGCCGGTGCTGTACATGAATTGCCATAATCCGGTAGCGCCAACTCTCGACACAGCATTCGGATTCAAAGCTGATTCGATGACGGCCATATATTTAAGTTCGGCAGGAAGCCCGTAGGAATCAAAAACATCCTCTATCATGGGGAAATAATAATCTTTCAGGCCGAGAACAGCGCTGAATTTCTCTCTCTGCCTGATTGTATAAACATGTATGTGATTCCTTACTATGCTGTTATAAGGGAGCCTGATAATTGAGTTTATTTTGCTTAACCTGTCAGTATAAACAGAGTCAGGTTCCTCAAGGCCCAGCGAATCGCCTGTCAATTCCTTTGGAAGTTCACCAACGGCAATCTTTACATACCAGGTATTAACCAGGCTGTCGAGATCCCTGGCAATCCTTTCGTACATACCATCTCCTTTAATAATAATTGTATCATTAATTGTTGCGGCTTTAACACCTGACAGAAGAAAAAACATAAAAACAAACGAAACTAAATACCTCATAATCAACACCTTTAAAAATTAAATCTCACACCCACATTTATTCCCGCTCCTGTATACCCTCCCGGTAAGGGAACCATAACCGGCATAACAGCAAGCTCCAGATTATCACTAACATCAAAGTTAAACAGGCTGGCATCTACATTGGCATCGAGTATGGAAATCATATACCAGGCTGCGATGCCAATATACGAAAGATCCCGATATCTTTTATAATAATCAATTCCATTAAGCATTCTGTCCTTCCAGTACGACTCGTTAGCCGGGACATAAGAGTCGGGATAAAGAACAGGATCATAGGTTGAAGGATCTGCAGGAATCAGCGTAAGATAGCTGTCGGTCTCAGGGATCTTATCGTCGAAATCCTGGTAGGCAATTGTATATTCGTTGAATTGTGATGTATTGTAACCAGCAGTGTAGATTAACACTCCAAAGCCTGCATACACAACAGGGATCTTCCAGTATTTCCTGTTGTAGATCTGCCCGGCTCCGGGTAAAACAACTGCAAGCATTGTTGCCCTGTAAGGCTCAACTGCTCTTTTGCTGCTTTTCCTGGCGGGTATGGAATCAGGTTCCTGAGCAGTAATGTTTTGCTGGAGGCAAAACAGATGCACAATAAGGATGATTATTATTTTCTTAAATGTCTCCAAAATAAAACGAACGTCGTTTATCTTAATCTATTATAAACGGCGCGACAAATATAATTATTTTCAGGAGTTAAGGCGGTCAAACAGGCCCAAAATACGCTCCATCTCCTCAGTGTTGTCGAAGGGGATGACGATCTTGCCCTTGCCTTTTTCGTTTATTCTGAAGTTAACCTCGGCAGAAAATATTTTATTGAGATGCTCGGTGAGTTGAGTAAAATCATTGTTGATTTTCTTTTTTCTTTCTGTTTTTGAAGGATCCTTCACCTTTTCGGACTGAAGCTGTCGCACCAGCTCTTCTGCCTGCCTCACAGACAATTCTCCGTCAATAATCCTGTAGTAGACAGTTATCTGTTTCTTAGGATCCTCAATATTAACAAGAGTACGGGCATGGCCCATCATGAGGTGTTTATTCCTGATACCTAGCTGGATCTCGGCAGGCAATTTGAGAAGCCTGAGGTAGTTGGCCACAGTTGAACGCTGCTTTCCAACCCTTTCGCTCAATTGCTCCTGGGTTAGGCTGCACTCCTCAATCAGTCTCTGAAAGCTTATTGCAACTTCAACCGCGTCAAGGTTTTCGCGCTGAATATTCTCAACAAGGGCCAGTTCGAGCATCGCCTGATCATCTGCGGTCCTGATATAGGCAGGAACATGAGTAAGCCCTGCAAGACGGGCTGCCCTAAGCCTACGTTCGCCGGCAATAAGCTGGTATTTGCCTCCTCCGGCATCACGTACTGTAAGCGGCTGAACAATGCCAAGTTTCCTTATTGAGCCGGCAAGCTCCTCAAGGGATTGTTCGTCGAAAGTCGTGCGGGGCTGAAACGGATTAGCCTCAATTGAATCAACAGGAATATCGAGGTTAGCCTCAACCTTTTTTTCAAGAACTTCTTTCTCAACGCCATCTATCAATGCACCAAGACCTCTTCCCAAAGCATTTTTCTTCATCGTACCCATTACTGTTTCTAAGCTTTAAATTTCTTAAATTACTCCTTCTCAACCGGTTCCTGTTTCTCAACAAGCTCTTTTGCGAGGTTAAGGTAATTAACTGTGCCTCTTGAATCCGCATCGTAAAGAAGTGCCGGCTGTCCAAAGCTGGGAGCTTCTGCCAGCTTCACATTTCTCTGAATAATAGTCCTGAAAACCATCTGCTGGAAATGTTTGTTGACCTCATCGGCTACCTGGTTCGAAAGCCTCTGCCTCGAATCGTACATTGTAAGAAGGAATCCCTCGATCTCCAGATCAGGATTGAGGTTATTCTGAATTATCTTAATTGTATTAAGCAGTTTACCAAGACCTTCAAGGGCAAAATACTCGCACTGAACCGGAATTATCACCGAATCGGCAGCAGTGAGGGCATTTACTGTAAGCAATCCGAGCGACGGAGAACAATCGATAAGAATATAATCAAAATCTGCCTGGATCTTCTTAAGAACAACCTTCATGATTTTCTCCCTTTCAGTCCTGTCGAGCATCTCTATTTCAGCACCTACAAGGTCGATATTCGATGGAATTACAGAGAGATTTGCAACACCGCATTCCATCATTGCATCAACAGGCTCCTTTCCATCGATCAGACAATCGTAGATTGTGCTCCTGATCTGCCTTGTATCGATGCCAATTCCCGATGTAGCATTAGCCTGAGGATCACTGTCGACAATCAGCACCTTTTTCTCCAGTGCAGCCAGACTCGCTGCGAGGTTAATTGCTGTTGTTGTCTTCCCGACTCCGCCTTTCTGATTTGCTATTGCAATGATCCTTCCCATCTTATCTAATATGTTTTATCTGTTTCGTTTTGAGCTTCAAATTTACTACATTATGATCCACGGCTGCCGGAAGCGAAAGATGTAATTGTAAACATTTGTTTTGCGGTTTTCAACATGTTATTAACATGGTGATCTTTGCACTTAAATAATATTTGCCTGTTTATTAATGCTTTACATATTGTCGTGAAGGATTGTAAGAGATATTAAAAGAGAAAAGGTTTCAGCAGATTTGTTGAAAAACTCCTTTGTCCTACTTTGTGTTGCCTTAAGGTCCCTTTGTGTTTAAAAATAATTAGTTTTACGATAAATACCAGAATTGCAGATGAATCAGACTGCCTCAAAACAGGAATGGCTAGTCATAGTCAATCCAAACGCCGGCAACGGAAAGGGAAAGAAGGACTGGAGCTCGATTTCTTCCCTTCTGAAAAGAGAAGGTTTAACCTTCACAGCCAAATTCACCGACAGGAAAGGTCATGCAACTACTATTACCCTCGAGGCTATAGCCGAAGGGTTCAGACAGATTATTACAGTAGGCGGCGACGGCACTCTGAATGAAGTCGTGAACGGAGTGATGATGAACACTGTCTGTTCACCCGGGGAGATAATCCTGGCTCTTATACCGGTGGGCACAGGAAACGACTGGGGCAGAATGTTCGGGATTCCGCTCGATTATGAAAAAGCCATCAGTATTATATGCGGAAACAAAAGGATGCTTCATGATGCGGGATTAATCAGTTTTTATAACGGAAAGGAAAAGAGTGAGAGGTATTTCATAAACATAGCCGGACTGGGATTTGAATCTGTTGTTGTAAGGAGGACAAATATCCAGAAAGACAAAGGGAGGGGAGGAAAACTAATCTATTTCTACAATCTTCTGATGAGCCTGCTTTCGTACAAAAACACAGCTGCTGAGGTAACAATCGACGGGATTAAGAGGAACATCAAATTCTTCTCACTTAATGTAGGGAATGGCAGATATTGCGGAGGCGGCATGCGTCAGACACCCGATGCTGTTCCTGACGACGGCTTTCTTGATGTTACTGTTATAAACGACATTGGCAAGATTGAGATAATACGAAACCTTCAGATCCTGTATAACGGGAAAATACTCAGCCATCCGAGAATTGACGGTTACAGGTGCAAAAACATCAAAGTAGTTTCTGATTCGATAATCTATACCGAGGCTGACGGAGAATCGCTGGGCCATACACCTGCAGAGTTCAGCATAGTGCCGGGGGTCATATCAATTATTTATGGAGAATACTCTATCGGATAATCCTGATCTCAAAAAGCTTAGGCCATTTCTTGCCTGTCACAAAGATCCTTTTGCTTTCGCTGTCGTATGCTATGCCGTTAAGTACATCGGTATCAGGCTGCCTGTCTGATTCAGGCAGCAGACCTTTCATGTCGATATAACCGGTAATCTTACCTGAGACAGGATCGATCCTGGCGATAAGATCCTTCATCCATATATTTGCCCAGATCTCTCCGTTTATGTATTCAAGCTCATTAAGTGAATCGACCTTGCCCTTATCATCATAAACCTCGAGCCTCGATATTGCCGTGAACATCTCAGGTTCATGAAAATAAAGTATGTTTGAACCGTCGCTCATCACAATTTTGCCGCCAACTGTTGTAAGTCCCCATCCCTGTGTAGGGTAGTAAATCTTCCTGATAAGCCTGAAAGTCGATTTCTCATATACAAACCCCACCTTGTTCTCCCAGGTGACCTGGAATATAAAGTCGTTGAGGAGTGTGATCCCCTCACCAAAAAGTGATGACTCAAGATTATGCTGCCGAAGAACCTTTCCTGTTTCAGGCTCCACTTCTCTCAGGCTCGATCCTGCCTCCTGCCCCGTCCCTTCATAAAGAAGCCCGTTGCTGTAAAAAAGTCCCTGGGTAAAAGCGTCCCTGTTGTGGGGATAAACATTTATAACCTTATAACTGCTTGTGACAGGTACAATATCGGAATGAAGAATGACAAAGCGGGTTATTGTCTGCGATTTACCTCCCTTCCAGGCAGTGGCCTTAAGCGATTTCTTTCCTGTTGAAACGGTAAGGGATGAAGGGACGGTTGACTCCCATGGAGCTGACCTCAAAGTTGTTACAAAACTACCGTTGAAATAGATAAGAACTGAATCGGGAATTCTGTTTCTGCCTGCTATATCGAGCCGCACTGCAATATTTTTATTGATTGTGTTCACAGCGTTGTCCTGCGGGGCAGTCATTTTAATAAGCCTGACAGTATCTGCATCAGCAATACTGACTGCAGGACCAGCCGGTATTTTTTCAGCTTTTCCACCGGAGCACGAGAGGCTCCACGACAGGCAGATTATGAGAGGGATTGTTATAAAAGATTTCATGCTGTCATATTTCATTCGGGATGTCGCTGGCACCAAACATTCTTTTAAAGATGTTTTTGCGCGCCGCAGCCATTCTCTTCTCTGCCTCAAGCTGGTGAAGCTCATATGGGTTAAGCATTTGCCAGATCTCACTCCATCCCGGGAATCCGCCTACATTCCTGTCGTCGATAAAAATGTCGGCATCAATTTTCCTGCTTATGCTTTCATCATAAACCTCTTCAGGGTAGTTCTTGTTCACAGCATAGAATTCGATGCCGTTCTTCCTGCAATATTCAACAGCTTCATCAAGCTCCTTACCTGCCCGGAACGTCCAGAGTATAAGCCGTGCCCCCATCTTTTCAAGCTCTTTAAGAGTCCTGAAGGCAAACAGTTTCTCCTTTCCAATGGCAGGATATTCGTGGTCAACTATTGTACCATCAAAATCAACTGCAATCTTTATGTTTGTAAAATCAACCATCAGTCAACCTTTTAATTATGCAAATCTAATAATAAAAGAGAGAAGATTTTCTTAATTTTACAAGCCTCTCCATTTACAATTGTTCCTTCATGAAGAAATATATTCCGAATTTCATAACATCACTTAACCTGGCATCAGGATTCTTTGCCATTATATTCGCAGCTGCCGGCGACACACTTACTGCCTCATGGCTGATCCTTGCTGCAATGATTTTTGATTTTTCAGATGGTTTTGCAGCCAGGCTGCTAAAGGCGTACTCTGATCTGGGCAAAGAGCTTGACAGCCTTGCCGATGTGGTGAGTTTTGGAGTTGCTCCTGCATACCTGATTTATATTCTCATGAATAATGCCATGTCACAGCCGGCAGATCTTGCATTTAAGGCCGGTACAGTCTCAAATCTGCTTCCTGCCATAACAGCATTAATGCCTGTGTGTGCTGCCCTGAGGCTTGCAATCTTTAACCTCGACACAACCCAGTCAACCACATTTAAAGGACTTCCCACACCGGCAAACGCGATCGCTGTGATCGCATTTATTATTGCAGGCCACTACTCCGGCAGTGCCCTGATCGGATCAATCAGCTCCTCACCGGTATTGCTGGCATTGCTTACAGTTGCTCTGTCGCTTCTGATGGTTAGCCGCATACCGCTTCTCTCCCTCAAAGTGAAGGATCTGAAATTTAAAGGAAATGAAGGAAGATATATCCTTGCAGCTCTCGTGCTGTTGTCCTTTGTCTTTCTCGGGACAGCTGCCGCGCCTCTGATAATACCTCTTTACATCGCGGCATCATTAATTGCCCTTCTCTTCTGAAAAGGATGCTATTCCTTCCCGGGGAATTTTTTCTCGTAAAGAGCTAAAGCAAATTTTACACTGAACCAGCTTAAAACTATGAATGCCGGCCAGATAAGGTATTGGATGATTTCGCTGGTATACATAATATTGAGTATGTTTTTAATTTATAAAATGGGGTAATGGCGCAGTGGCGCAAAGGCGCAGCGGCTCAGGGGCCTTATTAAGTAATATCCTATATCTTACAGTACTCATACCATTTTGCCGTTTTGCCATTGTGCCGTTGTGCCATTGCGCCGTTGCGCCTTAATACACATGATCTCCTGATTTCATCTCCTCTTCAGTAATCCGCTTACCGCTTACGGCTTTCCAGGCGAACCACATATAAGCCAGAACAAAGGGAATAATAAATGATACATACATCATGGCTTTCAGAGTGAAAAAGCTTGATGATGCATTGTGTATTGTCAGCGAGCTCTGGAGATCACTCGAAGAGGGATAAAATGATGTTCCGTTGAAACCCGCGATAAGAAACAGCGCAAGAACAGCCAGTATTGTTCCTGTCCCTGTAAACCATATACCGTTTATAGTCCTGGTAAATATTGTCGATCCTATACCATAAAGCACTCCAGCAACTCCTGCAAGAAATATTACAAGCACAAGCGGCATCGCCAGGAAATTATGGAGATATTTGAATTTCTCGATAGTGACAACACCTGTAGCCGGCTCAGCTGCAAACCCTGTTGAAAGGAGAAGGGATATAACAAAAAAGAGGAAGAAGATCAGGAATGGAACTGCATTGTATAACAGTGACTTTCTCGATCTTCCAGTCAATCCTTCATCGTCGATGGAATTAATAATATATAGCAAGCCGTTTATTCTCGAAAGAAACAACACTGCAAATCCAAGCGCAAGGTTACGGAAGCTAAGCACTGCTTCCAGGCCATACCAGGCTGTATCCCAGCGAACCTGATTCATTTTGTTCAGGCTGAAATTTGATCCCGTGAAGAAAGTTGCCACCGCAGTACCAATAAGCAAGGGCCCGACGGAACCATTGATAAAAAGAAAAACATCAAAGGTCCTTTGCCCGAGCACATTATCTGGCTTCGACCTGAATTCATAGGCAACTGCCTGAATTATAAAACTGAATAAAATGGCAATCCACACCCAGTATGCACCTCCGAAGCTTGTTGCGTAGAAAAGGGGAAAAGAGGCAAAGAAAGCCCCTCCGAATGTAACAAGGGTGGTAAAGGTAAATTCCCATTTTCTGCCCATGGCATTTACGATCATGGTCTTCTGGAGTTCATTCCGGGGAAGAGTAAAGATCAGCGATTGCCCTCCCTGTACAAACATCAGAAAAACGAGAAAGCTTGCAAGCACTGAGACTATTATCCACCAATACTGCTGCAGGAAGAGATGTGATATCATAATTGTCATAATGTTGTCCTCCTAATGTTTTGGTCCTGTTTTGATCTGTCGTACCATTATCGAGACTTCTGAGATGAGAAGCACTGTAAAAAGTACTGCAAAAAGAACAAAAGTTGTAAAAACCGAGCCGGCAGTAATCTGAGAAACTCCCTGGTTGACATGCATAAGGTCCTGGATAATCCATGGCTGACGGCCCATTTCTGCAAGCACCCATCCGAGTTCGCTGGCAACATACGGCAGCGGCAACGAGAGAAGTGCAATCCAGAGAAACCACCTGTTTTTTTCCATTGTACCCCTGAAGAGGTAATAGAGAGCCATTGCAAACAGAAAAATAAATGCAAATCCCAGTATTACCATCAGATGGAAAGAGTAGAATGAGACCGGCACATTGGGGATAACATCCTCGGGATTCTTTACGGCAGAGTAGCCAAAATACCTGAAGTATCCCTGCTGGAATTCCTTGTCATTGAAAATACCCTTTATTGTCTCTATCTGAACCTTATCGTCTATCATTCTCGCCCTTTTATAATCAGTAAGCACGCCCAGAGCAAACTTTCCTCTTTGAACCTTTTCCGGAACAGATAAAATCCCTTTTGAAGGATTACCATTTATATGATCCTTAATGCCTGCAACGTATGCCTCATTGTTGCCTGATGTAAGTACCGACAACAGTCCCGGAATCTCTATCTTGAATACAAACTCCGGCATTGTCCTTTCCCCGATTTTGTCCTCACTCTTTTTCAGTATGCCGAATGCCACAAGCCCCGCATTGTTCTTTCCGTCGGCAAGAGCTTCCATTGCGGCAAATTTTACGGGTTGAACTTTTGAGACAGTACGCGCCGACTCATCGCCTGTGTAAGCAGTCATGAAAGCTGAGAGCAGTCCGAATACTCCTGCCACCAGGATGCTTCTTTTTGCCATCAGTTCATGTCTCCTTCTTAATAAAAACCAGGCGCTGATACTCAGCACGAACATTGAAGCAAGCAGATATGATGATGATAAGGTATGAAGGAATTTATCCACTGCAGCCTGGTTAAAGAGAACCGCCCAGAAACTGACCATTTCATTTCGTGCTGTTTCAGGATTGAATGTCATTCCAACAGGATTCTGCATCCACCCGTTGGCAACAAGAATCCAGAGGGCTGACAGGTTGGAGCCAATTGCAACAAGCCATGTTGAAAGAAGGTGGAACCTTTTGCTCACTTTATTCCAGCCAAAGAACATAACTGCAATAAAAGTCGACTCAAGAAAAAATGCAAGAATCCCTTCTATTGCCAGCGGTGCTCCGAAGATATCGCCGACAAACCAGGAGTAATTTGACCAGTTTGTGCCGAACTCGAACTCCAGTATTATGCCTGTGGCAACACCTATGGCGAAGTTTATGCCAAAAAGGGTCATCCAGAATTTCATATGACTGCGCCACTCTTCATTCCCTGTTTTTACATAGATAGTCTCCATTATTGCCAGGATAAATGATAATCCCAGCGTAAGAGGAACAAAGATCCAGTGATAAATCGCCGTTAGTGCAAATTGCGCCCTTGACCAGTCAACAAGGGCTAAATCAACATTTTCAATCATGGTTTGCCTGAGAATTAATTAATTGATCCCTAACATATTCGCTTCTCTGCTTGTCGTCGCTGAACTTTGTCTTCAGAAAATCGGGAAAGAAGAAAAGCCTCAGTATCGCAAACATTATGAAGAGTTTTATTATTATTATCAGCCACACTTTTCTGCCCCAGGCCGACATAGACCTGAAGCCGTCGTAATAAAAGCTGAAAATCTGCCTGAACGTGGAAGATATATCCCGCATATTTGCTTCGAAGTAATTAATTCGTTCTTGTTTAGCTGTCAGGAGTCTGACTCATCCGCAGCTTCTTTTTCTCCATATCCCGCTGAACCATTCTTCACACCCATGCTTTCAGGCGATAGTCCTGAAGTTATTTTCTGAACAGCCTTGAAGTTGTAAAAGAACTCCCTGGCAAAGACCCTCATTACAGTATAAGCTGGTATGCCCAGTATCATGCCCGGGATCCCGGCTGCAAAACCTGCTGCCAGAACAACAATAAATATTTCGAGCGGGTGGGCCCTCACGCTGTTTGAAAATATTACAGGCTGAAAAACAATATTATCAATAAGATGTGTTATTGCTTCAACAAGTATCATGTAAGTTACAAGCGGAACAACAACTGTCTTGATGTCGAGGTGTATGTGCGAAGCCACACCCATTATTATTGCGATGAATAATCCTATCCATGGACCAACATAGGGTATAACATTAATAATTCCAAGAATAAGCCCCATAAGAAGTGCCTGCTGGAAATCGATCCCTACTATTGTCATCCCTATTGTGATGAGAATCATAATACAGGTGCTTTGTATCACGATCCCGATAAAATACCTGGTCAGAAGCTTCTTAATCGAATATAGAGCCCGTGTTACATTATCGACATACTTGTCGGGAACCCACATCAGTATCGACTCAAAGAACAGCCGTTGATCCTTCAGGAAGAAGAACGTGATAAAAGAAATTGAAAAGATGGCAATAACGATGCTTCCCATTGTACTTATCAGCGATCCCATAAAATTCTGCACCACATTGATATTCAGCACACCCGTCACCTTAGCCGCCAGGTAATCCTGAATTGACAGGTTTTCAGCAAGATCGCGGCTTAACGACCTGAAAAGATTCTCAACAGCCAGAATCGGGCCTTCTATAATCTGAACAACCTTTTCGCTGTCAATTGTTGAAAAGTAGTTTATCTGCGAAGTGATGAGAGGAACAAATATTGAGAAGAATAATATGAAGAATCCCCAGATAATTAAAAGTGTAATAAGGGCCCCCAATGAACGGGGAAAAGACCAGCGGCCAATTCTGATCAAGCAGAAAAGATCTACCAGCGGACGTCCCATAATGGAAAGAACACCTGCAATAAGTATATAAACCACAATGTTTCTGAAGTACCAGACACAGGCCAGCAGAAGCAGAAGCCCGGCAAAAAGAAGTATGTTCCTCAGGGTAGCGTTCATTGCGATCAAGGTTTCGTATTACAAACCTAATTCAAATTTTTTGAATTCGCTAAAAATAAACTTCGTGAATCTGACTGCATCCTTGCAATCAACCACCCCGGCCATACGCCAGCGGCGTATGGTCACCCCTCCTTCAAAATGAAGGGAAACTTCATGTATCCAAGCTGCCATAATGTCTGCTTTAAATTATTATTTCATGTCATTATGTCGTTATATCTGCTTTGGAACGGAGTTTGAAATTGAGAGGTTGTGAAAATAAATATATGTTAAACTTTAAAATTATAGGAGGACAAAGCCATGTTACCAACAATCACAAGAAGAACTTTCAGGCCATTTTACATGCCTAATCTTTTCGATGACGATTTTTTCAGTTCACTCCCTTCAAGGACCAGCTCTATGCCGGCAGTAAACATCAGGGAAGATGAAAAGAATTATTTACTTGAACTTGCAGTTCCGGGTATGGAAAAGAAAGATCTCAAGATCGATATCAATGAGGATGTTCTGACAATCTCGGCCGAGAATAAAAACGAGACTGAGGAACAGAAAGACGGATACAAGAGAAAAGAGTTCAGTTACTCGTCGTTCTGCAGAAGTTTTTACATTCCTGAAAATGCAGACAAGGAGAAGATCGCAGCAAACTACAAAGATGGAGTGCTCTATGTTGAACTTCCGAAACAGGAAGAGGAAAAAACAAAGATCTCCCGTCAGGTTCAGGTATCGTAAATAAAAGATCTAAAAAAAATCCCGGTCAGTTGCCGGGATTTTTCATTTGTGCACAATCAGCTGCAAACTTCTCTCCGAACTTTCGTCCGAACTCTTTCAGAAGATCTGCCTTTGATCCATCGGGCGAGAACTTGAAAGAAACAGTCTCTTCAAATATTTTCAGTTTCAGAAGACGAAGGTTTTCAAGTATTATTTTCGGCGATTCGCCGCTCCATCCGTATGAACCGAATGCACCCCCAAGCTTGCCTTTGTCGCGAAGCGGATTAATTGTTGCGAACAGCTTGTAAACAGGCAAAAGCGTATTCTGGTTTATTGTCGGCGAACCCACCAGCAGCGCATCAGCCCAGGTGAGTTTTGTTTCGAGTTCTTCATCGGAGATATTCTCTATATCAGAGATATCTACTGTAATATCCTCACTTTCGTGTATGCCTTCAGCAATATGCTCAGCTGCCTCCTGTGTGTATCCGTAAGCCGAAACATATGCAATAAGCACATTCCGGTGACTCCTTTCCTGCGAAAGCTGCATATATTCAAGGGAATACTGCTCGGTAAGTTCCATTGCCTTCCTCAGGTTTCCCTTATGGACAGGTCCATGGCCGGGACAAATAAAGTCGATCTCCAGGGGCTCAATTTTATCGATGGCTCTCAGCATAAACCTGCTGAAAGGCTTCAGAATAACATCGAAATAGTATTTGAACGATGTTGAATATGGTTCTTTGAAGTCACTGAACATTTCGGGCGAACAGTAGTGAGCCCCGAAAGAATCGCAGGTAAAAAGCACCTTATCTTCAACAAGATATGTATATATTGAATCGGGCCAGTGCAGATTAGGGGCAGTAATGAACCTGAGTGTCTTATTGCCAAGGTCGAGGGTATCTCCATCCTTGACAATCATCGACTTAAATGGCGAGTTTACAATATCCTCGAGGTACCGGATAGCGCTTCCGCTGCCCACAACAGTAGCCTTGGGAGCCAGTTCAAGAAGAAGCCCCAGGCTTCCCGAATGGTCGGGTTCGGTATGGTCGAGAACAATGTATTCTATCTCAGCGGGGTTTGTTACAGCCTTGAGCTTTGAAAGGTAGGTTTCACTGAACTTCTCTTTCGCTACTTCAACAAGGGTCTTTTTTTCCGCATTTATAAAATATGAATTATAGGTAGTGCCATAATTTGTGTGCATTACAATATCGAAGGTCTTGATATCATAATCAAGCACTCCTATCCATTTTACATCAGTGGTAATATCAATTATCCTGTTATCTTTTCTGCTCATTTCTTTCTCCTTCTCAAATCTTTGCAATAATTGTCTTGTTGGCTTTAACCTGCTGAAGAATAGGTATCTCCACCTCGGTTCCAACCGGCAGGAACACATCAACCCTCGATCCGAACTTTATGAAACCGAGCTCAGAACCCTGCGTAATTTCCTGGTCTTCTTTTGAATATGTAACTATTCGCCTTGCTACAGCTCCGGCAATCTGCCTTATCAGTATCTCAGTACCCTCTTTTGTCTCAACCACAATAGAACTCCGTTCATTCAATTCCGACGATTTCGGATGCCAGGCAACCATATTCCTTCCCGGATGGTATCTTACATACTTTATGCGCCCCGAAACAGGATACCTGTTACTGTGGACATTGAAGGGCGACATGAAAATTGATACCTGCAGGCGCAAATCCCTGAAATATTCATTCTCCATAGTCTCCTCAATAACAACAACCTTACCGTCGGCAGGAGCATAAACGAGTCCGTGATCAGGCTCGAGGTGCCTTTTGGGCCACCTGAAAAAGAATAGAAGGAAGATGTAAAACAACATCGAACTGATAACTAAAGCCCACCTGATAAGGTGCTTATCGGGCCAACAGAATTCCAATGACAATATTCAGAATTGTAAGCGCTATAAAGCCAAATCCAAGTATCTTATATCCTTCCTTATGAATTTTCATTCAGATAAATTTTACACAAAACTAATCAGATACCACTAATCAACCAAACAGTGAAATAAAAAGATATACAAGAGGAAAGGAGAGTATTGCACTGTCGAACCTGTCGAGAAAGCCTCCGTGGCCGGGCATTATTGAACCCGAATCCTTTATCCCCAGGCTTCTTTTAAGCATCGATTCAACAAGGTCGCCATATGTGCCGGCAATGGAGATTATAAGTGAAACAATAACCCAGTCGACAGCGCTGACAACACCAAGCCATCCTGAAAGCAGCCATGAAACACCAATAGCGGTCAGGGCTCCTCCAAAGAAGCCTTCCCATGTTTTTTTGGGGGATACTCTCTCAAAAAGCTTATGACGCCCGAGGGTGATGCCTGCAAGGTATGCTCCGGTATCGTTAGCCCAGATAAGAAGAAAAAATCCTATTATTATCCCCGGTGAAAAAACAATGCTTTGATGTGAGATCAGAGAATCAAGACCTGTACGTGAAAAGGCGGCAAACGGAAACATTGTGAAGGGCAAGGCTGTATAGATCATTCCGAAGAAGGTATGGGCAAGGGAATCAAAAGGCTTCTCCTGCTTTCTGTAGAGTTCAATGATCATTATTATAAGCATCATCGGGAGAAGTGCCAGCAATGCCTTAAGCGGGAAATACCCGGCAGCTGCCAGTGTGGAAAAAACATAGGCTGTAACTCCCGCAATTATTCCGGGTATAAGCTGAGGTTTTATCCCGGCATTCCTTATAATCGTATAGTACTCATACTGGGAACCTATGAGAAGGACAAGGCCTGAAATAAAAAATGATATCGGATGAAGCCAGAATCCTCCCAGAACGAAAATTACAATCCAGGCACCCGTTAAGGTTCTTCTCGTGAAGTTATTCAAGATGCAAGTCTTTTAAGCTTTATCCTTTGCTTTGGATTTCCTTTTCTTCTTTTCAACAGCCGGAGCTGCAGCTAATGCAAGAGCCTCTCTCTCTTCCTTCAGGACTTCCGCCATTCTTTTTCCAAAGATCCTTTCAAGATCTTCGCTGAAAATAACCTCCTTTTCAAGCAGAAGCTCGGCCAGCTCAGTAAGTCCCTTCATATTATTTTTCAGAACCTCCTTTGCCCTTAGATACGACTCAGCGATTATAAGGTTAACTTCCTGATCGATTAATTCTGCTGTCTTTTCACTGTATGGTTTTGTGAATCCGAAATCAGACTGGCCTGATGAATCGTAAAAACTTATATTTCCTACTTTCTCGCTCATTCCGAAATATGCTACCATTGCATATGCCTGTTTAGTGATTTTCTCCAGGTCACTGAGGGCACCTGTAGATATCTTGCTGAATACAAGCTCTTCGGAAGCCCTGCCTCCAAGTGCATAAGCCATCTCATCGAGGATCTGCTCGCGTGTTGTAAGCTGCCTCTCCTCAGGAAGATACCATGCTGCACCAAGAGCCCTGCCGCGGGGAATAATTGTTACTTTGAGCAGAGGGCTTGCATGTTCGAGCAGCCAGCTTACAGTTGCATGACCTGCTTCATGATAAGCAATTGTCTTTTTCTCCTCAAGCGAAATTATCTTTGTTTTTCTCTCCAGGCCACCAACAATCCTGTCGACAGCATCAAGAAAATCCTGCTTCTCAACAACATTTTTATTTTTTCGTGCTGCAATAAGGGCAGCTTCGTTACATACATTGGCAATGTCAGCACCCGAAAAGCCAGGGGTCTGCTTGGCAAGGAAACTTATATTGAAATCCTTTTCAAGTTTGATCGGACGGAGATGTACTTTGAAAATAGCTTCTCTTTCTGTAATATCGGGCAGTTCCACGTGGATCTGACGGTCAAAACGACCGGCGCGCATCAAAGCCCTGTCGAGAATATCAGCACGGTTTGTTGCTGCAAGAATAATGACACCCATGTTTGTACCGAAACCATCCATCTCTGTAAGCAGCTGATTAAGAGTATTTTCTCTCTCATCGTTCGAACCGAAGTTTGCATTTTTTCCTCTTGCGCGACCAACGGCATCGATCTCATCGATAAAGACTATGCATGGTGCCTTTTCCTTTGCCTGCTTGAACAGATCCCTTACACGCGATGCTCCGACACCAACGAACATTTCAACAAAATCGGAGCCTGATATTGAGAAGAACGGCACATTAGCCTCTCCCGCAACAGCTTTTGCAAGCATTGTCTTACCAGTCCCCGGAGGTCCTATCAGAAGCGCTCCTTTAGGGATCTTGCCACCGAGGCTTGTATATTTTTTCGGGTTTTTGAGAAAATCAACAATCTCCATCACCTCTGTCTTTGCCTCTTCAAGGCCTGCAACATCATTGAATGTAAGCTTTACGCTCGTATCCTTATCAAAGATCTGAGCCCTCGATTTGCCAACATTGAAAATACCACCGGCACCACCGGCACCACCTCCGGCCATTCTTTTCATCATGAATAACCAGAAGAAAATCAGAAGTGCAGGCAGACAGCAGCCAGGAGAGAATATCAATGAGATAGTTCTTTTTTGTGATAAATTCCGGATAGATAAGCTCTTTTTCGTCATATAGAGCAGTCTTCTGGGCTTCGAGTATAAAAGGTTCGAAACTTGCAGGGTCTCCAATGCTATATGTAAAATTCGGTTTTGCTGCTGACAAACCAAATCCTGAGCTCGGTTTCGGTAATTTGGGATACTTTTCAAGAGCTTCCTTCTTAAGATAGATTTCAGCCGTTTTTTCGTTTACAACGATTATTTTCTCAATATCCCTGGCGGCGATCATATTCTTGATCTCGTTCTTTGTTGCTTTCTGGGCAGTATTCCCTCCGAACAGGAATTGAAGCGAAATGATTGAAACAGCAAGGATCGCAAAGATCCAGTTTGTATTAAACGCTGGTTTCAGCTTCTTATCGGGGCTCTTTCCGGAACCCTGTGTGTTATCAGTTTTTTCTGTCATAAATTTTATGCTTTCAGTTTTTTATCTTCAACCGCTTCAGTCTTTGCATCGGCCCATAGCGACTCAAGGCTGTAAAAGTTCCTGTACTCCTCAAGGAAGATATGAACTATCACACCGCCATAATCGAGCAAAACCCAGAAACAGTTGTCAAGTCCTTCAATGTGCAATGGTTTCTCGCCAGCCTCAGCCCGTGCAGTATCTTCAACTGAATCGCAGATAGCGCTTACCTGTGTCGTAGAAGAGGCATGACATATTACAAAGTAATCGGTAATTCTGTTTTCAAGCTTTCTCAGATCGATTTTCAGAACATTAATACCCTTCTTTTCAAATATCCCCTTTATAATGCTGTCAAGAAGGATTTGCGTTCCGTCACTCTTTTTCTTCATCAATGTTTATCAGTTTGATATTAAGTCGCAAAAGTACCACTTTTATCTGTATTTTTGTAACTGTAATGGAGGTTTGCAATTTCAGTGCCAATCTTTACAACTCAGGTCATAACCTCATAATATATCTTTACTCCTTCGCAAACAGCTGTTAATCATGAATATAGGCTCAGAATTGATCTTTTGCAAAAATCTGCCATCGACTAACAATTATGCTGCAGTCCTGCTGAAAACCAGCGATGTAACAGATGGCACCATCGTCTATACAAATTTCCAGTCAGCAGGACGCGGACAGAGTGGTAACAGCTGGGAGAGTGAAGATGGCAAAAATCTGTTATTCAGCATTATACTCTACCCTTCAATGATTGAACCAGCTGAACAGTTCCTTATATCAATGGCCATATCGCTTGGAATTACCGGCTTTCTGGACAGGCATATTCAGGGTTCCTCGATAAAATGGCCAAATGACATTTATGTAAAAAGTGACAAAATAGCAGGTATCCTGATCGAAAATACACTTATTGGCAATTCCATCGAAAACTCAGTGGCCGGGATCGGATTGAATTTAAACCAGGAAACATTTTTCAGCTCTGCACCTAATCCTGTATCGCTGAGCCAGATTACAGGAAAGCAGTACAACATCGAAGAATGCCTCATTCAGCTCTCAGGCGACATCAACGCAAGATACCGGCAACTGGCAGATCGCAATTTTGACAAGTTAAGGGAAGATTATTTTTCGAGACTCTTCCGCAAGAATGAGCTTTGCCAGTGGCGCGATGAAACCGGCATATTCACCGGCCGTATTGTCACAGTAAGCACCGACGGCAGACTTATAATAGAAAAAGCGGGAGGCACAAGAGCCGGTTACTCGTTCAAGGAGGTGGAGTTTATTCTCTGATAATGCTCCAGCCTTTGAAATTTTCCATTTCAACAACAAGAAGCTCGAGGAACTGCTGTATAGGCTTTTTTGCCATCATCTTAAGCATGGGATTAAGGACCGCATTAACAAATACCTTAACCTGCACCGGATTAGTACCGTCGTCAATTATATCCAGAATCAGCCTGAAGTCCTCCTTGCTGAGGGCATCTCCTTCGAATACAACCCTGCTGAATTCCTTTCTTTCGGCAAGCCGGAAACTGACCTTCCCTATCATAGCCACATTGAAGCTGCATGACTCTTTATCTGCAACAAGGTTGTTTATTGTACCTTCAGGTATGAACTGCTCAAAATTCCTTACGTCTGTTACGAACATGAATACCTCTTCAGCGCTGCAGCTGACAGTACCTGTCCTGCTCTCAAAATTTGTTGTGTCGGTCATCTTATATCCCCCATACTGATGGATCCACTCTCCATTTCTTCAACGTTTCAACCTCTGCCTGCCCTATGTAACCTGATTTTACGGCAGTATCAATAAGGACTGTATATGAGCTCAGTGTATTAAGCGCGCAATTCTCAGCCTCGAATGCATCAGATGCTTTCTTAAACTCGTACGTGAATATTGCCACCATCCCGAGCACTTCACAGCCTGCTTCCCTGAGAGCCTTTACTGCGTTCAGACTGCTCCCTCCTGTTGAGATAAGATCTTCTATAACAACTACCTTCTGGCCTGCTTCGAAATATCCCTCAATCTGGTTGCCCAGACCATGTTCCTTCGCTCCCGAACGAACATAAACGAATGGAAGTCCCAGCTTATCAGCTGCCAGTGCCCCATGAGCGATAGCACCTGTAGCGACTCCGGCAATCAGTTCTGCGCCGGGATAAAGCTCCTTAACCTTTACAGCAAAAGAGTCGCGGATAAAGGAACGAACCTCCGGAAATGAAAGGGTTTTGCGGTTATCGCAATAAATTGGCGATTTCCAGCCAGAAGCCCAGGTAAAAGGATTTGACGGTTGCAATTTAATTGCTTTAATTTGTAATAGAAATTCGGCTGTTGTTTTTGAAATACTATCCATAAATAATGTATAAAGTTCATTTTGAAAACAGATTCATATTCCTGAGCCCTGAACCTGACCGGTTACAAAAATACGGCTTATTCCATAAATTCTATGCAACAGATGAACTTTACAAGTTAATTGCTGAATTTCAGGCAGATAAAGACATGCCGTCAATTAATATCTATTGTACTGACATTACCTACCTGTGGAAACTCTTCCGTATTTACTTCACTGAAGTCGGGGCGGCAGGCGGATTGGTTAAGCATGTCTCCGGAAAATACCTGTTCATTGAGAAGAAGGGGAAACTCGATCTGCCTAAAGGCCATATTGAAGAAGGAGAACAGCCTGAGGCATGTGCTTTAAGAGAGGTGAATGAAGAGTGCGGTATTTCGGGACATTCAATAATCAAGGCGCTTACTCCAAGCTACCACACATATGCATGGGAGGGCATCTCCTTTCTTAAAAAGACAAACTGGTTCCTGATGGAGTACGACGGACCTATGGTGACAGCCCCGCAACTTGAAGAAGGAATAACTAAAGTCGAGTGGCTGCATCCCGATGAACTGAACAAGATAAAAGGCACTGCCTGGCTTTCGCTGATGGAAGTTATAAACGCTTCAGTTCTCAGGACCTGATCAACTCTCCTCTCCCTTCATCTCTTTAAGATCGATCGCTGCAGGAAGAAACATTGAGGCATCGCCGCCGCTCCTTATAATATCGCGGACAATTGTTGAGTTAATATGGCTGTGTTCGGGCACAGTAAGCAGAAAAACCGATTCAACATCAGGGGCAAGCACCTTGTTCACCTGGGCAATGGCCCTCTCAAACTCAAAATCGGCAGCAGTCCTCAAACCGCGAAGCAGGTAAGCTGCTCCGTTTCTTCTGCAGAAATCCACAGTCAGTCCTTCATAATGGTCAACTCTTATCCGGGGTTCACCTTTAAAGACTTTTTTAATTGCCTCTTCGCGTGTGGCAAGCGAATAGAAACTTTTTTTAAGAGCGTTTGCGCCTACTGCAATTATTATTTCGTCAAAAAGACTGAGAGCCCTGAGCACAATTGCTTCATGACCAATTGTCAGGGGATCAAATGAGCCTGGAAAAACTGCAATTTTCTTCATTCGAAAGATATTAACCTGGGATTCTTAACTTTTTGCTTAAGGAGTGCCAGTTCAAGAACTTCCATTATTGAATCGACATAATGGAACTTCAATCCCCTTATATATATTTCCTTGATATCTTCCACATCTTTCCTGTTATCCTCCGAAACGATAATCTCCTTAATGCTCGACCTCTTGGCTGCGAGTATCTTCTCCTTAATCCCGCCAACAGGCAGCACTTTACCTCTCAGGGTGATCTCGCCTGTCATGGCAAGGAATTTCTTGACCTTGCGCTGGGTAAATGCCGATGCTATTGAAGTGGCCATTGTTATTCCTGCTGAAGGCCCGTCTTTTGGAATTGCCCCTTCGGGTACATGAATATGGATATTCCACTTCTCAGAAAATGTACCGGGAAGGTCGAGCAATGATGCATTTGCCTTAAGGTATTCGAGAGCAATCACAGCCGATTCCTTCATCACTTCTCCAAGGTTACCTGTAAGAGTCAGTTTTCCGTTTCCATTGCTCAGGCTTGTCTCCACGAAGAGGATCTCTCCTCCTGCTGCAGTCCAGGCCAGACCTGTTACAACACCTGCCTGATCATTACCGGAGTAGATGTCGCGGGTAAACCTTGGAGGCCCAAGCATCTCATAAAGAGCCTTTTCAGTTAAAGCAGTATCATACTTTTTCTCAGAGGCGATATTTTTTGCTGCCACCCTGACAATTTTTGCGAGACGCTTATCAAGCTCCCTTACTCCCGATTCACGTGTGTACTTTTCTATTACAAGCTCAATTACCTTTTTGTCGACTGTCACCTGTTCCGGCTTAACGCCATGGTTTTCGAGCTGTTTTGGAAGAAGGTGTTTTTTTGCGATTTCGAGCTTCTCCTCAACAAGGTAGCCTGTTATTTCAATCAACTCCATCCTGTCCCTGAGGGCAGGACTTATTGTTGCAAGATTGTTGGCAGTGGCAATAAAGAGAACCTTGGAAAGATCGTACTCCATTTCAAGATAGTTGTCGAAGAAGGAGCTGTTCTGCTCCGGATCAAGAACTTCGAGCAGGGCAGAAGAGGGATCACCCCTGAAATCCTGGCCTACCTTGTCAATTTCATCGAGTATGAAAACAGGGTTTGATGCGCCTGAACGTCTGATATTCTGTATTATGCGTCCGGGCATGGCTCCGATATATGTTTTCCTGTGTCCCCTGATCTCCGCTTCATCATGGAGACCGCCGAGAGACATTCTTACATATTTCCTGTTGAGAGCCCTTGCAACTGACTTTCCCAGCGAGGTTTTTCCAACTCCCGGAGGTCCGTAGAGGCAAAGTATCGGTGATTTCAGATCACCCTTAAGTTTAAGGACTGCCAGGTGTTCGAGAATTCTCTCCTTTACCTCATCGAGCCCGAAGTGATCGAAGTCAAGTACTTTCCTTGCATTATTCAGGTCGAGATTATCTTCTGTATATAAGTTCCAGGGAAGATCGAGAAGGGTCTGGATATAATTTACCTGCACAGAATATTCCGCTGCAGCAGGGTTCAGACGATGCAGCTTATCAAGTTCCTTATTGAATACCTTGCTGACCTCCTCACTCCATTTCTTTTCATCAGCCCTTTTGCGGTACTCTTCAATCTCCTTTTCAACAGGGTTGCCTCCGAGTTCATTCTGAATTGTCTTCATCTGCTGGTGAAGAAGAAATTCGCGCTGCTGCTGATCAAGATCGCTCTTTACCTTCGACTGCAGCTCATTTTTCAGCTCCAGAACCTGAATTTCCTGTACCAGGAACTCAAGCAGCATGAATCCCCTGTCGCGAAGACTGTTTATCTCAAGAAGTTTCTGTTTATCCTGGACTTTAATATCGGTATTGGAACAGATAAAATTGATGAGATAAGTGTTATTCTCAATGTTCTTTATAGCAAATGAAGCCTCCGGGCTGATATTGGGATTTATCTTTATTATCTTGAGCGACAGGTCTTTCAGTGAGCCCACAATTGCATCAAAATCCTTGCTGAAGGCCTCAGGTTTTGTTTCAGGCAAAGTTTTCACCTTCGCCATAAAATATGGCTCATCTGAAACCAGTTCGCTCAATACCATCCTTTTCCTGCCCTGGATAATGGCAGTTGTCGATCCGTCGGGCATTTCAAGGAGCTTTACTATCTGCCCTATTGTGCCTACCTGATGCAGTTCATGAAACTCAGGGTTCTCAATATCCGGATCCCTCTGAGCAACGGTTCCCACTATTCTGTCGTTACGGTATGCATCCTTGATAAGCTGAATCGATTTTGGCCGGCCTATTGATATAGGAAGAACCACTCCGGGAAAAAGCACTGTATTCCTGAGCGAGAGAACAGGTATCGTCTCCGGCACATCAAAATCCTCCAGCTCCCCGTCATCACCATCAGCAATAATAGGAACAATATCTCCATCTCCGTCAATCATGTCGGGTAACAATATCTCTCTCGAAGGCTTCCTCTGTTTTCTTTCCATTACATTATTTACTCCTTGCTTTTTTTTCAGAGGCTCTTATGATTGGCCTCACCCTAATCCTTCTTTATTTTTGCCCTGCATTGCCAACCGTAGCTTTAGCGAAGGTTGGAGCCATGAGCCATAAGCCTTTTTCCGCCTGCCAAAATTACACAATATTTTAACAAGTTGGCTGAAATGGGCTATTGCAATGATTGTGCCACAAAGGATATACTAAAAAAAAAGCCCCCTGATGGAGGCTTCAATGTGTTCTGAATATCAGCTTATTTCTTTTTTACAACGCGATCCTTGTAACGGTTCATGAACTTATCCACCCTTCCTGCTGTATCAACAAGTTTCATTTTACCTGTATAGAAAGGATGTGAGGTATTGGAGATCTCAAGCTTGATAAGAGGATATTCACTTCCGTCTTCCCATTTGATATTCTCTTTTGAGGGTGCGGTTGACTTACTCAGGAAAGAAGTTCCGTTCGACATATCCTGAAAAACCACAAACCTGTAATTGCCTGGATGAATTCCGTTTTTCATTGTTCTATACTTTTTGTTCTTAATTATCTCAATAAAATCCCTCCGATTAGGGTTTGCAAAATTAACCAACATTATTTAAAATACAAAAGGAAATGTAAAATTATTGACATCACTGTTTATCTCAGCGACTAACCAACTGTCTTTCAGCCATTTCGTCTTTATATCTTTTAAATTTCACGCTTTTATCAATGATATACCTGTATGTGACATGTGTTTTTGCCTTTTTTGCCCCGATGGCCTCATATATCGCAATCATTTTTGAATTGAAGTCACCCACCCACGAAAGTTCCATTTCAGTGTACCATGGCTTGTGTTCAAGAGTTTTATAGATATGAAGGAATATTGCCGATTCGACTCCGCTGTTCTGATGTGAGGGATTTACGCCGCCGGCTACTGCTCTCATACGGGTCATCGTATGGGTGGTCCTGAACCAGAGAAACCTGGCCATATTCCAGGGATTCATCTTTCCGTTGAAGTGTCTGAATATCTGGTTAACGTCAGGGAGGAGTATGAAAAAGGAAATAGGCTTATCATTATAATAGGCGAACCAGATCAGATCCTCATCGATAACAGGACGGGCCTTTTTAAGCGATTCGTAGAGAAATGCAGGATCGAGCGGGGTAAAGTCCTCTTTGAAGACCGACCAGGTGGAGTTATAGATCTCCACTATGTCATTCACATATTTCGAACTCCTGGAGATCTCAAAATGGCGGAATGAGTAACCGGGCCGTTTAGACAGCCATTCTGCTATCTTCATTATCCTTTCGGGAAACATGGTGATGCTCTTATCGCTTCCCCTTACCTCCCTGTGATAAGAGTATTGCTCAAAATAATTCTGAAAGCCGTAATCTTCAAAAAAAGATTTGTAGTATTTCATATTATAAGGCATCCCATAAGCCTGAGGCATGAATCCGTCGACAAGCAAACCCCAGTTATTGTCATTCTCCCCAAAGTTTATCGGTCCGTCCATTGCCTGCATACCTCTTTCAGCAAGCCAGTTCCTGGCAGTATCGAAGAGTAAAAAAGCAGCATCGCGGTTCTCAATAACCTCAAAAAAACCGCATCCCCCTGTACGCTGATGATTGGCAGCAGATCTTATGTTATCGATAAAGGCAGCAATGCGTCCGATAGTCTGGTCTGAGTCATCCTTTACTATCCACCTGATTGCCTCCCCGTGTTTGAAAGTGTGATTTTTCGCAGGATCAAAAATTGATTCAATACCGGAATCGAGCTGGCATACCCAGAAGGGGTCATGCCTGTATAACCGCTTCGGGAAATTCAAAAATTCCCGTTTGTCCGCTTTTGATCTTACCTCGTTAATCTGCATATCTTGCTGATAAAGAAATCAAGACCGCCAAAACAACCTTTGGTCGCCTTGATGTTGCAAATATAATGAGATTTTGGAATAGAAGACAGAAGTCCGGAGACAGAAGTCCGAAGTCCAATTCTCCCAATCTCCTTTTATTCCAATCTCCCCCTCTCCCATTCTCCCCCTCTCCCATTCTTTTCTCCGGTCTTCCGTCTTCCGTCTTCGGTCTTCCGTCTACTTAATATCAATCACCCTGTGGTCGATAAGAATGAAGGTGAGTCCTATAAGAAAAACATAGATCCCATACACCTTCAGCGGAATATACTCGTAAGGTTTGATATTCATTTTTATCCAGAGGTAGGCAGCAAGGAAAGCCTTTTCAATGCAATAGACAATGAATGTTGAAAGCGCGACACCAACCAGGTTGTAACCCCAATGTATCATAAGCAGGCTGAGGGGTATGTTTATGGCCAGTTCGATAATGGCAGCAATAAGGGTTATATGGGTCTTTTTTCTTCCTACGATTATAGTCTGGGGAAAAACAAGCCTGGGGATAATGAGCAAAGAATAAACAAGAAAGATGTCGGCGCTCTTCTGGAAATCGGGATTGAACATCCTGGGATACAGCCATCGGGTTATCAGCATAATCGCTATTGCCGACGGAAACAGGATATGCATCAGCCGTTTTGACTTGGCCTTGATTTTAGCGAGTGATTCCTTCATCCTTTCCCGGGTGGAAAATTCAGGAAGCATGGCATTGCTCAGGCCGTTAGCCAGCATAAGTACGAGGGGAAACTCTTTTGCACCGTATCGGAACCAGGCAAAAACGGCAGGATCGTGATAGTAAGTTGAAATTATCACACCATCGGTATATTGTGCCGAACCGCTTATTAATGAGGTTAATATAAGCGGAGCGCCAAGGTAAAGATGTTCCTTCATGAATTCAACGGAGATTTTCATCTCAGTATACCTTCTTAACAGAACAATAAGCCAGATCCACCTCACACCGGTTATTACGAACAAACCATAGATCGACCAGATAATGTCTTTGCCAAACATCAAGCGGAGTAATAACCAAGAACAGCTGAGCGGTGAATGTATAGAGTCCGTACTGGAATATCCGGTACGACCTGTTATTAAGGAGATAGATATATTCGATTAACTGGACAGGGCTGTTAAGCAGTATATAAAAGAGCAACAGATTAATATAGGGTACATTACCAGTAATATTGAATACAGAAAAGTGGTTTTTCATGCCGTGGCCAAAGGCAAAGAACACGAGACTGAATAAGCAGAGTAAAATAAATGCATTGAAGATCTCCGGCGACTTTTGCCTGCCATTCTCGCCCATCCGGCGATAGGTCTTGTTCCTGTGGTAGAGGGGAAGCAGCGACTGGATTATACCTGTCACCCAGAAGAAAGTAAGCAGTCCGGCGATGAACATGAACATCTCCCATTTGCCTATCTCATCGCGAGTAAGACTGCTTTTGGCGAGAAAGATGCTTATAATTAAAAAGATCACAGGTTTCATCAGCTGATAAAGCTGAAGACCTGATATGTTGTCTATAAGTTTAAGCTTCTTCAAAGTAATACGAACCTCTCTAAAATTTTGTTGCAGGGTACGGGTTGCGGGTTACGGGGTCTTTTACCTTGTACCCCGCACCTTGCACCCCGCACCTCTAATAACCCTGCGAAATTAAAAAAATTGTGCATAGCGGTTCATTTTTTTATGAACTGATCGGGTATAGTTATTGACATGAGAAAGAGAAAAAAATATTAAAATTTTGTGAAACAGAAAAATTGGACTTATTTTGCACTCCGAAACGGTGGATGTAGTTCAGTCGGTTAGAACGTCGGATTGTGGTTCCGAAGGTCGTGGGTTCGAGCCCCATCTTCCACCCCACCACCTCGTAAAGACGCACGGCCGTGCGTCTTTACATTTTTATGGCATGTTTTTTTGCCAATGCAGATACATTGCATCCGATCCTCCTAAACTTGCAGAAAAATATTTGCAGGTATGGATACAAATTCGGAAATCAATCTTTTAAACAGGCTCGAGAGCATCTCCTCGGCAGCAGCATCATGCGAGCTTAATTTTCAGAACCTCGGCGAGAGCGGCAGCGACATCGAAAAGGTTTCATCCTTTCTCGGCATAACAACCGTACAATCTCTTCTTTTTTCCTGTCTTGCCGAACTCAGCTTTCAGAAGACGGTAACCCTCGATCTCCTGGCGAAACATCTCAATTGCAGGGTTCTTAAGCTTATAACATATATGAATGAGCTCGAGGCTCTGGAGAAAAAAGGATACATCGACAGATCCTATAGAAAAAGGAACCGCAGGCACTCCTATAACGACATTGGTTTTACTGTGCCTCATAATGTAATCGAGTCGCTGAGGAAAGGGGATGCAAGTATTCTGTTGGCGTCTTCAAAATTCGACCTTCCCGCCTTCCTCAGGCAGGTGTCTTCGTTGGTTGATGAGAGGCAGGAGAGCGGATTGCCGACAGTCAAGGTAATGTCAGAGACTGAATTCCTCATATCATCAAACAAGGAAGTGCCTTATGTATCATACGTCGACTCAGCAGTGAACCTTCCTGAAAGTAAGTGCACGATTTTTGCCATGAGTTATGCAAGGCTGAAAGGACAAATAAGCGTGAATATCGATTATTTCGCAAACGCCCTTTTCGATGACCTTGGAGAGCAGCTCGAGTTTGCACAGAATGTGGCATCGGGAAATCATGAGCTTGTCAGGAGCAATGTCGTGAAACTGATCACCTCAGAATTTTCAGGAGAGCTGAATGCAGCCCTGGCCGAACCGGCATTGAAGGAACTATACCGCGACTACCCTGCCCTGCTGATTCCTGAAAACAAAAACTCAGGACTAATATCATGCAAGTCACTCAAGCAGAAAAAACTCTATTTCAATAAAGAGACCGGGGAACAGCTAAAATCGCTCGAAGAGGTAATGAACCGTAAAAAGTTCAGATTTTACAGACGTGAGCTTAGCCGTAACGGGCTCAGCAGCGGTATCACAGCTATCTTTCAGGGCCCTCCGGGGACAGGCAAAACGGAAGCTGTATACCAGATAGCTCTCAAAACCGGCAGGGATATAATGATGGTTGACCTCAGTGAAACAAAGAGCAAGTGGTTTGGGGAAAGCGAAAAACAGGTTAAAAAGATATTCGATGATTACAATGCTGCACTGAAAGGTTCGGATGTTGAGCCCATACTTTTCATTAATGAGGCAGACGGTCTATTTACACGACGCATCGATATGAACTCGGGAAGAAATACCTCCTCCGACCAGGCTGTAAACACAATGCAGAACATAATTCTTCAGGCACTCGAAAACTTTGAAGGCATCCTTCTTGCAACAACCAACCTATCCTCAAACCTCGACAAGGCCTTTGAAAGGAGACTGACCTTCAAGATCAGCTTCCCAAGACCTGATTCACTTGCAAGGCAAAGCATCTGGAGGAACAAGCTTCCCGGGTTATCGGTAAAAGAAGCTTCAATCCTTGCAGAAAGATTTGACATGTCAGGCGGAGAGATTGATGTCCAGGTAAGGCATGCCCTGCTTAAAAAGGTGCTGCGGAAGAAATTTGACCTCTTCGAGGCACTTGTGGAGTCGTGCTGTAAGGAGCATGGATTATCTGGAAAGAGAAGGGTCGGGTTTTAGATTAGTGATTGGTAATTGGTAACTGGTAATTGGTGATTGGTGATTGGTGATTGGTAATTGGTAATTGGTAATTGGTAATTGAATATTAACTAAAAACTAAATAATATGACAGCACAGTTTCATGAAAGGCTTATATGGAACGGAGAAGAGTACGGTATGGCATCCGAGCCCCTTGAACTCTATCTGCGGAGAATTAAGAACAGGATTGAATTTGTCTTCTGCAACACGGCTTGCTGGAGAGGCTATGAAGGAACCTGGGAAATAATTGACGACAGACTATATCTCATTGACCTGCAGGGTGAAGCTCTGGTGACTGACATGGATAAATACAATGAGGAGAAGAAAAAAGCGGAAGAATTTTACAGGAACGGGATGTTGACCCAGGAGGAGAAGATAAAGCTTCTCCACGAGGTCAAATCAGTGCTGATGGAAAATGTCAATGCATCTGTAAGCACCATCTTCCCGGGGCAGGAAAAAGTGTTTGCGGAGTGGTTCACGGGTGAGCTAAGGTTGCCGCAGGGGAAAATGCTTGAATATGTTCATATGGGATACCAGTCGGTTTATGAAAAAGATGTGTATCTTGAGTTTAAATCAGGAAAGCTGACCGGCAGCTATACTGTTGAAAATTTCCAGGCATGAAGACAGTAAGCATAGGAGATACCCATGGAGCTGCAGTTGCAGGAGTTGTGGCTGAAATTATTGACAGCCATGACAAGTTCATCTTCATGGGTGATTATGTCGACGGATTCGGCATAGATAATCAGGAAATGCTGAAGAATCTTTTTGAGATAATCGACCTGAAAAAACGTTATCCTGAGAAAGTGATATTGTTATGGGGCAATCATGATATCCAGTACCTGATGGGCTACGATTCACAGGGATGCTCCGGTTTCCGGCCTGAAATGAACGATGCCTTCTATGAGATTTTCCATACCAGCTATGACCTGTTCAGGTTATCATATCAGGTCGGAGACTGGCTCTGGACACATGCCGGGGTAAACAACTGGTGGTTTAAAAGAAGGTTTAAACCAATTGAGTCGATTGAGAATGATAAAGTGCCTGTTTCAGAGTTGCTGAATACTGCCTTTAGGGAGCAGTTTCCTGGTATTTTTGATTACGGTCATAAAAGAGGTGGTATCCTGAAGGCCGGAGGCCCTTTATGGTGCGATATAGATGAACTGATACCCGATCCCTTAAGAGGTTATAACCAGATTGCGGGCCACAACCGGGTTGAAAAAATTGAAAGCGTCTTATGGCATGATAAAGAGATAATATTTGTCGATGTCCTGGAGAATGAAGCGACAGTCAGTGCAGCATCATTCTACTACAGGGAGTTGTAGGGGGGTTACAGCCAACACAAAATAGTTTTACCTGCCATACAAAGGTGCCAGGCATCATACCGATTATGAGTACCTGATTAACAAGGGCAGAGATTGACAGGGCCATCAGGCAAAAAGGATGTGATGGACAGGTGTGATTCAGGTCACGATGAATATGTTCGTGTTAACGGAATACAAAGTGAGAGCTATGAAACAAGAGTTCTGAAGTATTAGCTTCACAGAATGAATGTGTGACAATGTTTTCAGGGCATATGCCTCTGAATGAACAGGAAATATCGGAATGGATCGTACAGAGCTGGAAAGATTCTCCATCACATGATATAATTCTCAGGGACCCTGAATATAAAATGCGGAGCAGCGGCAACAAAAACAGTGCTTGTTTACAAAGTGACTGAAAAAATGAAACAGCATTATCTAAAATATGGATCAGTTGAATTGAAAGACATTATTTATTTCTCGTCTACATTTAACTGCAGATAAATTAATTGTTTAGAAAAACTATCCGATAAAGGACAAGAACTTCCGTAAAAGCAAGACCGATCCTAGAAATAACATTCTGAAAATGTCATTTTTTAGTAAAACTCCAGCCATAATCACCATCGAATGATACTTGTTCACAACTAATTTCTTTACCCTCAGAATCCTTGCACATATAGAGATTTATTTTTTTGTTTCTCCCCAGGTTGTCCATTGTGTTTACCGTTCTTCCTCCGTTTATTAAGCCCTTAAATCTGAGGGGATAAAAATCAAGGTCACAATACTTACTAAATTCAAAATATATTCGATCCGTTTTCATAAATAACTTCAGGAGATAAAATAATGAACTGGTTTGTCAGTCCAAAATGAGAATTATACTCCCGGTTCGATACCACATAAAAGAAGTACGACATTTTTAAATGCCGGAATCTTGACAACATCACTTGAAGCACCACGTCTGTACCGCATAGGATCTAAAGAAAATGCATCAACATTATTGCTTAGCCGGAACTGAAAGAGTGAAATAATCCGGACTATGATTAGCCCATTCCCATCGCCATGTCTGAATAATCAGAAGGCATTCTGTTACAATAATTCATAAATCTTTCAATAAAAACAGTGATGCAGATAGACTGCATCCCCTTGCTGTATTTTTGTATGGTTGAATAGTAATAAAGTGATTAATTAACCCATAATAACTATAACCATGAGAAAATCAATCAATCCAAAAACCGGAATTATCCTTCCTCCCGATCCGATTATCCGCACTATCGTTACACCTTCGGAATCAAAAAAATGGAAGGGATGCATATACATCTCATCCTACGACCTCACCGGACAGATCCTTCTTTTACTGGACTCCCGGTCCGGGACCCGTCCTGCCGAGCTAGCCAAAATCCCGATCTACAGGTTCACTGCATCATCCAGGGAGGAACTCGACGCTCAGATGTCGGAGGCTATCAGATTCATTTTCAAGAACAAACGTTCATCAAATATGCCAAAATCAGCATAAACTAAAATATTCATATACAAATGAAAGATTATTATCATAAGCCCGAGGAGAATAAATTCTTCATAAGTGAAGACGGCACTTACATAAGCAAAGGCAATTACTTTTTCAGGGCTTACAGGGCTGACGGATCCGAGATAAGCGAGGCAGTTATACCTATCAACATCTGCATAATGAAGCTTAGAGGTCTTTTACCAGCATCGGTAAACGTTATTCCATCTGAGGAGGATATCATTCTGGAGCCCGATCTGAAATACCTGCTGAAAGACAAATGACAGCTGCTTATCATTGCGCCTGCGTAAGCTTGTAATCGCCGCTATAGTACACTTTTCCATTATTTAAGGTAAAAGTCAGGGTGTTTGCAAGCTCTCTTCTATAAAAAATCTTGTAGACTTTTCCTCCTGTATCCGAATCATAATTGAAAAATCCGTCCGGATTCTCATTCTCATTGCACCTGTATCGTTCCCAGAATTCCATAACCATATCGTTTCCTTTCTCGTGAATTATAAGGGTGTCGCCGGCCTGAAGGTCAGGGGAACGCTTACCTTCACTCAGAGGTTCGAATCTTGTAGCAGTATATGATTTGTCGCCGTTCGGGGTAAGGATTGCAACAGCGTTCCGGTACTTGAGATGCCCGTTGTATTCGTTATGAAGCAGCATTACGACGCATCCATTATTAAGTACCCTCAATTTACCGGAACCAAGTCCTTTTTTAATTACACGGCTATAATAGTCGAAATTCTCGTTTGTAGTGTCCTTTTCGGTAAACGTGAACATCCAGCCTGATATCCTGTAGTCGGTCTGCACGGGATTTGAGGCTTTTGCCCAGTTTTTGCCGTCTGTGCTCCTGTAGAGTACCAGGTCCCTTTTCTCTGTAAACTTGACTCCCATCTCATAATAGGTCTCCTTGTCTGTCCACATAATCGTTTTTTCCTGCTTGTACCATCCTTTCACATCCTTGTTAAAGTAGCTCACGTTTACAGTCCTGTCACTGTTCCAGCCGTTCACTCTTGCCTTTTCCTGCTTTATCCATTCGTTTTCAGGTTCGAGGTCATAGGCAAGCACATAGAAATCTTCATTCTTTTTGAATCCGTAAATGAAATCATCTGTCAGATGTTTGAACCCGCCCGGACTGGTCTGCTGATAAAAACTGTCGGTTATTACTGACTTGTTATGGAAATAGTCTAATTGGGCCGATGCACTGACCGCAACAAACAGAATTGTAAAGATTGTAATTGGCTTCTTCATGCATATATGATTATGATTTTTTCCTTCTAAACTATGACTAGAGAAAAGTGGAAAATGTTGCAACCAATCATTGCTTAAGATTAATAAACACACAGAAAATAAAATGGTTGTAACAATAGGCAGCTCTTTTCCGTATAATGATCAGTTGTAAAGTTTCAACTAGGGCTGAAAGGATATATAAGCATGCCGGTCAACAAATCCGCACTAAATTAGATATTGGGTAATTAACAAATACCTTATCGAACACAACGGCGCCACTAAGGAAGAGCTGAGGAGAGCCTGTGAAAGAGCCCTGGATCATGATGTCGGGGTACGAACTATCGATGCCGACATCAATGCAATGAGAAAGGATGACCGTCTGGGCTATAATGCCCCTATTGCTTTCGACAGGTTGAAAGGGATATACTACTACAGCGAGCCTGGGTACACCATTGAGGAAATACCTATGAGCAAGGAGGAATATGAAGCTCTTCTTCTTGCTGCAAAGCTGCTTCAGCAGTTCAGCAATGCTCCTGTTTTCCAAAGTTTTTCCGAGACGGTCAAGAGGGTTGCCAGGCAGAGCGGACTTCCGGACCCCTACAGAACTGGCAGCTCATTATACAGGTTCCTCGAATTCGAAGGACACAGGGAGAACTCCTCGTCGAGATTTCTTCCTGAAGCGATCAAAGCTGTCAGCCATCAAATCGTGACAGAAATTGAGTATGAAGATTTTTACTCTGAAAAAACTGAGGAAGCTATCTCGCACATCCTGCCCTTGTGAAGCAATACAGGTCGAACTGGTACCTAATTGCCTGGCATGAAGCCGAGAGCAGGATGAGAACTTTCTCGCTGGACAGGATGAAGTCGCTGAAACTACGTGAAGATCTTATCTACATCAGCAAGCGGTTCTGTTCTGCTTTTCTTATAAAGACCTGTCTGGCATTCCCACAGAAGATGAGCAATTTTTTGAAGAAGAGTACACTGAGCTCATTGAAGTGCGTCTGACCTTAGGTAATCTTCATGTCAACTGGGTACTTTCCCATCCCTTGCACGACAGCCAGGAGATAGTATCGGTAAGTGACTCTGAAATTGTTGCAAAATACAAGTTATATCCATCACATGAATTTATTTCGCAGGTCATCGGATGGGGTGGAAACGTTAAAGTTCTGAAACCTGAATACCTTGCTGAAATAGTTAACAAAAAAGCTCGTATAACCCTGGCGAAGTATTCAAATCAGAAATGAGCTTTTGAATGTATCAGATTCAGGTTCAGAGCATAACTGGTCTCTGGTATTTGTGTTCTACCTCATGTTTCTTCAACTCACTCCTTAGAATATATTTCCCGTTTTCCCCTTTTTCCATTACAATAAGCTGGCAGTTGTCCGGATTGCCGTATGTTTCATACTCCTCAACCGACCAGTGGAACCACCTCATAAGAAACAGTCTCATTGTTATCCCGTGAGTCACTATCACTGCATTCTCAGGAAAATCGGATTTTGAGAAATCCCTGTACATGGTCCCGAAAAAATCACTTACCCTGTCATATACATCGGCACACGACTCCCCGTCTGGAAAGCGATAATAAAAAGGCCCATAGGCATCCTTCTGTGCTTCAAGCTCTTTTGTATGTTCCTCGGGTCTCAGAAGTCCCCACTCCTGTTCCCTTAGCCTTGGTTCTTCAACATAGCCGAACCGGTCACGCGGGAAAGATGATGCGATCTGCTCGAATGTCGCCCTTGTCCGCCAGAAAGGCGAAACATAGAAAAACAACCTTTCATCGCCGACAATCTCCTTCAACTGCAAACCGGCATCCTTGGCCTGTTCCAACCTCTTGCAGTAAGCTCGAGAGCATAATCGGGTTTCTCGGTTGTAAACACCTGCATCCCTGTTTCCTTCCGATTCTCCGTGACGGATAAGTATGATTCTGTTTGGCTTCATCTTAATATCCGTCATAGTTGCTCAAAACGGAGTATATTAATTTGCCTCAAAGTTTGCTTGAGGAGAGCCGAACAGCCTCAACTGACTGACATGCATCTGTCATCCTGGATTTCAGAAATACATCGATCAGCATTTCAGTAACTGATACCATTCTCGCTCAGGATCCTGTCTGCCTCCTTCCTGTAATCATCGGCGAGCGAGAGAACTGTAAAGCTGTTCCTCGGTATAGTATATCTGGCCGCCAGGATTAACCATTATTTTCTCCTTAATAACATCTCCGTTCTTGTCCTTCTTTGGCTTCCCGAAAAGATTTGTAACAACTCGTTCCTCAAAACTTGGTTCTGTAATTTGCTTGATCTTTTTCGTTCCAGTACGAATGCTCTTTGCAACAGGCCTGTAAAGGTTGATAAGTTCCGTGTAATCAAAACCAGATACCATTTTATAGGCAACTTTCTGAAACAGAGTGTTCAGGACTTCATTGAATGGCAGGATTACAGAGTTGTATTTTTCAACAGTTTTGATCGCGGGAATGGGCTGCCAAAGGCCCGCCTATGTGGGATGGCAAAATGACGTGATCACCAGCAATCGGGAACGAGAAGCCGCATTTCAACGAACCGGCGGCACGGTGTTTCGGCTGCCCTGGAAGCGGGAACAGGATACGGAGTCGGATGTGGCCGCGCTGCTCGATTCCGAAGGGATGGAGTGGGACGGGATCCTCTGCGGCAACGGACAGATCGGACTCGCCGTGAAACGGCGGTTGCAGCAACTCAATCGGCACCTTCCGGTTCGTCTGCGTGGACGACCTTCCGGGTGCGGACGCGCTCGCGCTCACGACCTATGTGTGCAACCGCTGGAGAATCTGGCGGACGCGACATACGAACGGCTCGCGGCACAGAACCGGAAACGAGGCTGGAAAGCCCGGACCGTGCTGTGCCGCGGCACCCTGAAACTCCGGGAGGCCGTATGATTTTTCTCGGAATCGACATCGGCACAACGTCCATCTGCGGTGTGGCAGTCGATCGGAGCGCGGGCGGACGAGTACCGTCGTGTCCCGCGCCCGAGATAGCGCCTGGGCGAGCGGAGCAAATCGCGGCGAACGGATGCAGGATCCAACGCGCATTTTGGAGGTGGCCACCGGGATTCTCTGCGCACTGGCCCGAAAACATCCGCATGCGGACGGGATCGGCGTAACCGGACAGATGCACGGCATCCTCTACGTGAACCGCAAAAGGGATGCGGTCAGTCCGCTCTTAGCCGGTGAGGGACAAACGCGCGGGACAGCCGTTCGAAAAGACAGAGCCTGTGCCGAAGCCCTTTCGGCCGCTTCCCGGATATCGCGTGACGCCGGGCTATGGACTGGCGACCCACTTTGTTCAGGTGCAGCGAAAGAAGGTTCCCCGGACCGCCGTTCGGCTCTGCACGATCGCGGATTATATGGTTCTGAAGTGGAGCGGCGGCCCGGAACCCGTCCTGGACGATACGAATGCCGCCAGCCTGGGACTGTTCGATCTGCTCGCGCGCCGGACGGACGTGCGCGCAATGGAGCGTGCGGGGCTCAATCCGGATCTGCTTCCGCGCCTCGTTTCGTCCGCCGAGCCGGTCGGTCTGTGGCACGGCATCCCCCTGTGCGCGGCGATCGGGGACAATCAGGCCAGCTTTCTGGGCGCCGTGCCGGACCGCTCTCGCAACGCGCTGATCAATATCGGAACCGGCGCGCAAGTCTCCGCGTATGTGCGATTGCTCATCCGGGTGGACGGACTCGAAACACGGCCGTTTCCGGGCGGGGGATATCTGCTGGTCGGCGCTTCGATCTGCGGGGGGAAAGCCTATGCGCTGCTCGAACGGTTTTTCCGTGACACCTTTTCCTTTTCGGACACCGCGCCCCGCGCGATCTGTTTGCGCGGATGAACCGGGTGGCGGCAACGGAGAGCCGTCCCGACGGCCTTGGCGTGGACACGCGGTTTTTCGGAACGCGCACCGAACCTGCGCGGCGAGGGGCGATTGTTCGGTAGGCGCCAGGAGGAGTTCACCCCGGCACGCTCACCGCCGGATTCTGTGACGGCATGGCGGAGGAACTGTTTGATCTCTATGCGCAGATTCCGGCTCCGGTCCGCAAGCGAATCCGAACTCTGATCGGATCCGGAAACGGATTGCGGAAGAATGCGCTGTTGCGCACAATGCTGGAAACGCGTTTCAACCGCCCTGTGACCTGCCGTCCCTTCGGGGAAGGGCCGCCGTGGGCGCGGCGCTGTAGCGGCGGTCGGCACCCGCCACGCCTCGTTTGCCAACGCCGGAAGGATTCTGTGCCATGAAGCTTGACCGTCCCCTGCGCCTCATCGAAAATCGCGTCTCGCGCATTTACCGCGGGGGCGCCCTGCTGGACCGGTTTCATGGACGGACCGAAGAGTCCGACGGGCTCTTTCCTGAAAACTGGGTCGGATCCGATACGGTGGCGATCGGCGGACTGCATCCAGAGGAAGGCCTGTCGCGGGTGCGGGTGGGGAATCACACGGAGAGTCTGGCCTCTCTCCTCGCAAAAGATCCCGATGCCCTGCTGGGCCCCGGGCATCGTAGTAGCAGTCGGGGATCGAATCGGAATATTGGTGAAAGAACTCGGATTCCCTGGTTCGGTTGCCGAATCCAGGCACATCCGGACCGGGCCTTTTCACGCAGGCATCTGGGTTCCCATTATGGCAAGACGGAGACCTGGTACATTCTGGGCGGTCGTGAAATCGGCGGGTGCGCGCCACACGTCTATCTCGGGTTTACAGAAACAGCCGAACCGGAGGCGTTCTGGGCGGCGTACCGGGATCAGCGGGTGGAGGACCTACTCTCGATGCTCCATCGGGTCGAGGTCCGGCCGCACGATTTTCTGATCATCCCCGGCCGGGTGCCGCACGCCATGGAGCCCCGGCGTCTGCTGCATCGAAGTGCAGGAGCCGACCGATTTCGTGTTTCAACTCGATCGAAAAGGGCCGTGCTGGGATCTGACTCCGGAACAGATGCACATGGGGCTGGGCGAGGACCGGATGAAGGAAAGTTTTGATTTCTCCGGCCTGCGCGGAGCCGAGCTTCTCGAAACCCTGCGTTTCCGCATCCGTCCGCGCGAGGGCGTGGTGGATCTGCTCGGGGGCGGGTTGCGGGAATTTTTCGGGGTAACCCTCGCGAGCGTGACGCGTACCCTT
The DNA here is from genome assembly GCA_963765005.1 of uncultured Bacteroidales bacterium. Classification (GTDB taxonomy): domain Bacteria; phylum Bacteroidota; class Bacteroidia; order Bacteroidales; family VadinHA17; genus LD21. The sequence continues at coordinate 25,149 of CAVXUP010000002.1, read as the reverse complement.
CGATTTATTCCGCAGGCGTTCACGATCGTTCTGGCGCTCTCCGGCGAGGGGTGGCTGGACAAAAAACGCCGGATTGGCATCCGGCAGGGCGACGCCTTTGTGCTCCCGATTTCAACCGGAGAATTGGAGATCGCCAATGAAGGGGTGGATCCGCTGACGCTGTTCATGGCCACGCCGCCACGGGAGGAAACATGATCCGCACCGTCTATATCGTCAATCACACGCACACGGATATCGGGTACACGAACCGGGCGCCGATCATCGCCGCCGAACAGGCCCGACATCTCCATGACGCGCTGGCGCTGTGCGAAAAATATCGCGACGCCCCGGAGGGCGAGCGGTTTATCTGGACGGTCGAATCGTTCTGGACGGTTCAGCAGTATGCAAAATTTCATGATCTGCATCGTCTTGTCGCGCTGGCCCGGGAGGGTCTCGTCGCCCTGACCGGCTTTACGCACCAACCGCTCACCCAGTTGTGCACGCTGGAGAGGCTTGATGGCGGAAATGGAACCCGCGCGGCAATTTGCAGAGACGCACCGACTACCCATCGAAACCGCCATGCTCAACGACATCGGAGGCGTGAGCGGGAATCTCGCACAGGTCATGTACCGGGCCGGGATGAAAAATCTGATTCTGGGCGTCGGCGCCTGGCGGGTCATGACCCCGATTGCCGATTTACCGCACCTGTTCCATCTCCGCTCGCCGGACGGCAGCCGGATCCGGATGTATCATCTGGGACTCGGTCGCGGGCTCGACCCGGCGACGGTCACGTCACTGCCGCGCAATACGGGTTCGGCGTGATCTATCTGCTCTGGCCCTATGGGGGCACGGCAACCGACGGAGAGAAGGCCGTCGTGGAGGGGTCAACCGGCCCCTGCTGAATCTGATCCGCCGACTTGAAGACGAAGGCTATCCACACGACGCCATGCTGCTGCAGCTTGGGATGGATAATCGCGGACCGCAGGAAGATATTGTCCACATCGTCCGCCACTGGAATGAGACTCATGAGTCGGTTCAACTGCGCATCAGCGGGCCGGACGAGTTCTTTGTTCATATTGAACAAACGTCCGGAGGAGAGATTCCGGAACTTCAGGGCGAACTGACATGCAGTTGGTCCGAGCACGTTCTGACCCAGGGGTTCGGGCAAGGCGCGCTGCGACGGGCGCGCGTCCGCACGGTGACCAACGATGCGGTTGCGTTCGGTCGCCTCGAGCAGCCGACCGACGGGTCCGGCGAAAGTTCCGGCAAGCCAACCCGAGATCGCGATCGCGATCGTGATCACGAGCAAAGCGAAGACCGGGATTTTTCAATCAGCCGACGCGCGGCGCGAAAGGCCTGAGTATCCTCGACCTGCGAGACGACGGTCAGACCGCCGAGTCCGACCGAGGCGTAAGCGCCGACCCATTTGCGGCCGTTCCAAGCGAATCGCTTGATCTGAGATGCCACCGGAGCCTGCAAGGCCTCACGAACAATCTCGACGTCCCCCATGAACGCGCGAGTCGTGACTTTTTCTCGATCCGGATAGGCCAGCACGCGCCCCTCTTCGTCGACGATGTAAGAGGTGGAGACTCCACGTCCCGACACGGACTTGATCAGGCGATCGAGACGGATGTCGACGACCGCGATATGAAGAGCGGGCGCACCGCCCGATGTTCCCTGAATTTCGATGGCCACCCCGAGACTCATGACCGGAGCGCCTGCCGGGAGCGTCGAATTCCAGGCGAGAGTGCGTCGCGCGGCGATCCGGGAAAACGGGATCGCGATTTTTTTCGCGGATGCGATCGACCTCGGTCGCATCGAGTCCGTAGAGCTTGAGATAGTCCGAATTTCTGACCTGCGAGACCGACTCCCAGGTCGTTTCGCCGTCGGCGCGCGCGGCCGACGAACTCGGTCGATAGAGCGTGCCGCGATCAGATCAGGTTCCGCCTGGAAAATAGCCTTGGCCCAGCTCTCGTCGCGGTGACCCTTCTGTGTCTTCACAAGCGCTTGCATCGGTCCTCCGCTACGTCGTTGAGAAACCGCACCAACGCTCCAGGAACCTCAGGAAGATTTTTGCGGTCTCTTTGATTTCCGCCACAGCGATCTGTTCTTCATTTGAATGGGCGTACTTGAGGCTGCCTGCGCCCATGACTACTGTCGGGATGTTCAGGAGAGAATACCGCCAGGCGTCGCAGGCCGCGGTCATTGCCGAGATTTCCATCGGTGCACGCGTATCGCCGGCGGCAGCCATCAAATCCCGCACAAGGGGATGATTTACCGGAAGTACGTTCCCCTCGTTGTTTAGCATATTGAAGAAAACCTCGAAATGCTCACGAAGGTATTGATGAGGAGAGTTCCTGAGAGCATCGATCATCCCCTGCTGGACGGCTTTGACATTGGTATTCGGGAGGAAACCGAAGACTCCTTTTATCGAGGCGGTCCCCGGAGCGGTGGCCGGCCAGTCGCCGGCATGCAGCATGCCGAAGGTCACCGGCATCGGATTTTCGTACGCGTCGAACAACGGGTTGAACCCTCTGGATGCGGTGAGAAGTCTGTCGTGGTACTCTTCAAGAACACTCATCGCCTTCACCGCCTCTTTCAGGGCGCTGACCACATCGGATGCTCTCCCGCTGTGTCCGGGTTTCCCGCGGCATATCACCTCAAACCATACGGCGCCGCGAACGGCCGAGAAAATCTTCCGTTCCGAGGCCTCCAGGACTATTGCGGCGTCGGCATGAACCGGCCGGCGAGTCATAAACAGCGTGCCGTTGCCCCCGTTTTCCTCTTCAACGACGATATCAGCGGTAACAGTTCCACGCGGCCGCAGGTGCAGCTTTTTCAACGTCGAAAGGAGAAGATGAATGACGGCAATCTGCCCTTTGTCGTCGCACGCTCCGCGTCCGTAGACCACCCCGTTTCGGACGGTCGGAAAGAATGCGTTTTCCTGGTTCTTCGACGGTGGAACCACATCGCTGTGGGCATTGAGAATCAAGCTGCGGGAGGTTTGGGGAGAAGTGCCGGCGAGCGTGAGGCGCAGGTTCTGCGTGTTCTCATATGTGAGGTCGGGGAGAGGCCAGCTATACAGGGGGTCATCCTTGAACGACTCGGGTATCTGCATCAGCTCGGTATCCGTGCAGAGCCCCTGCATTCGCTCCGCCACCAGCCTGTTCACAGGACCTTCATTTCCCCGTGTTGAAGGGATTTTTATCAGATCGCAGAGAAAGTCAGTCGATTCCCCGGCGAGTGAGTCGATAGTCTCGTTGACGGTATTCTCATCGAGAGGCATTCCATCACTCCTTCGCGTCGACGCTGTTGATCGGGAATCGGGGAGGGCGTCCCTCAAGATACCGGCGGATATCTTCCATGATTTTCTGGCGGATACTCAGGCCGGCATCTTCGGAATACCAGGCGAGGTGCGGGGTGAGAATAACGTTGGGAATGCCCCGCAGGACAAAACCCTCCTCGGGAGGCTCCTTTTCGTACACGTCGATGCCTGCCCCCGCGATCCATCCTTCTTTGCATGCCCGGGCAAGCCCGGCCGCATTCACGATTGCACCTCTCGCGGTGTTCACAAGAATAGCGGTGGGTTTCATCATGTGAAGTTCGCGTTCACCGATCATGTATTTCGTTTCGTGGCTGAGTGCCGGATGGATTGTCACCATATCCGCTTCCCGGAGAACATCTTCAAGGGGCATACAGCGGATGCCGAGTTCGGCCTGGCGGTGATCGCTCAGGTAGGGGTCATGAACCATCACTTCGATGCCGAAGCCCCGGAGCATCCCGACCACGAGGCTCCCAATCCGGCCACAACCCACTACGCCTGCCTTTGTCCCCGAGAACCGGCGGATTGCACCTACGCTGCTGAAGTCCCACTGTCCCTTCTTCACCGACACCTCAAGCGATTCCTGTTGTTTCGTGAACTTGCGGCGACAGAGCAGGAGAAGCATCATTGCCTGTTCGGCAACCTCTTCCCTGCAGTAGTCGGGGACGTAGCTGACCCGGATGCCATGTTCCGTGGCCGCGGGAACGTCGATGTTATCGTAGCCGACCCCGTGACGTATGATGAGTTTGCAGGAGCGGAGACTCTGGATAACTTCGCGGTTGATCTTCACCATGTTCACCACCAGAACATCGGCATCATGGATCCGGGCAAGGAGATCTTGGGGGGAAGCGGATTTCAGTTGACATGTTTCGAAAGTCACCGCAGACGTGGCGAGTTGTGCTCGCTCCCACTCCAGATCCGGTTCAATGTAGTCTGTAACGACGATTTTGGCTGTTTTCATTGCAGTCCTATTATTGGTCGTGCTGCACTTCTGTGTCTCATAGAGATCCCACCCGGATCAAAAATAGGGAATTTTCATGCCAATCGGTAATGTTGAACTGCATCCAAGGAGGGGAGTTGGTCGCGTCCTTACACCATCTGTGTCAAACGATGGATCCGTCTACCTTGTATGAACCAGATTGCCGGATTTCAGGTCTATCGTCGTATTGTCAAGTACATTGGGGCCCAGGATGACGGGCTTGTTTTCTCCGGTGGCGTCGTTGATTTCAATCACGATGTTCTCAAAGACATTCCCACTGATTAGAGCATCCCCACCCCCAACGGTCAAGCGCATGTGTGAATCCTTGTTTGCCGTATGAAGGCAATTGCCTGTTATCGCGGTGCGCGAACCGCGAGCGTCAATGGCCTGAGTGCAGGTCCCCCCGGAATCCACGGCTACGATATTGTTGGCGATCACGTGCCGCTCTGAACCTTTCCAGGATCGGAAGGCGATGTCGAGACGGCCTCCATTCCGGACACGCACGATATTGTCGGTCATCAGAATGGAATTGGCACAGTCGCTGCCGATGGCAACATGGGTCTGCCCGGTGATTTCGACGAGGTTCCCGCGAATTTCTCCGGGTCCGGTCAGGATTTCGACAACATCGGAGCCCGCATTGCCCAGCGTGTTGCCGATGACCTTCATGTTTGGTCCTTCCAGCATGATGCCGAGCCGTTGCGCGTTCCGAACGGCCGTGTTCTGAACCGTGATGTCATGTGTCGGGTTGTCACCGGAATGTCCGGGTGAACCGCAGAAGGCTTTGATGCCGCAGAACTCAAACCGGTCGTGCGAGATCTTCGGGTCGCCCTTCCCTTCCGAATTGCGTTCGCGATTTGCGTCAATATGAATGTCGCGGATTGTAATGTGACCTACGTTGCGGCCGATGATGCGTATGACATTTGTATTCTGACGGGGTGCCAGCACGAGTTGTGTGGCAGCGCCCGTTCCGGCAAGCGTTACGTAGCTCCGGTCAATGATAATGCCGCCCAGAGTACGTTCCACCTTGCGTATGTCATAGGTGCCTTCCATAAGAAAAACAATACCCCCGGCGGGCGGCAGGGCTCGTATTGCGGCATTGATCTCTTCCTGATCACCTTCGCCGTCGCACACGAAATGCGCCGCTGACCGTGCATGCTCCGAGGAGTTCTTTGCAGCCACGATGCATGTTGCCGGGGGTTGGAGAGGCATAGCGTCCGGAGTGTTTGGTCCCAGGGCGGCAAACAACAGCAGAAATGCAAACATTGTAGATCTCCTTGATCGCGTGTCACACTTGTCGGATAGAGAAAGCGGACGATAATTCCGGCAATGGGCCGGAGGAGACGGGTATTGATCAGCTCGTCCGAGACCGATGATTTTATCGATGCCGTGTAGGGGTAGCGTTCTTCCATCAGGGTTTCCCGGCGAGCGGGGGGGGACACTCTAATCAACAGGAGATCGATACCAATAGCAAGCTCCGAAAAGTTTCCCGGAGAGGAATGGTGGCCATCAGCTATATTGCGACTTGGCCTTTAGTTTCGTATCTTTTAACATACGGTAGCACCTGCGAGATCGCGAAGTGTGCGCGTTCACAAGTTGATGAAGATGATTTCAGCCATTCATTGAATCCGCAAGGTCGTATGGTGCAATTCGCGGCAAGTAGCATGCTGGCGTAGCTCAGTTGGTTAGAGCACCAGATTGTGGATCTGGGGGTCACTGGTTCAAATCCAGTCGCCAGTACCATCCGAAGTTTCAAACCCTACTTTTCATCTGCTATCCTCAATCGCCCCGGTCTCTGCCGGGGTTTTTCTTTGTGTTCAAAGTCCGTTTGTACCCTGCATCGGCCGTTGACTTTGTCCGAAGGACTGAGTAAGTTTCCCTCTGTAAACATGCTCTATGGCTCCGTCAGCCATCGAGCCGCCGCTTTGGACCCCGTTCCTGTCCCACCGTGATTGAGCCCACCCCGACGACCCCTAGGCTGCGAGTCCGAGATAGTTCTACTCCAATTGCGTTGAAGGTGGACAAAATGAGCCCCCAGTTTCTCACCCTCGCACTTGTCACCATTCTGATTTGCCCCACTGCGCCTGCTCAATGGGTTCAAACCAACGGACCGTATGGAGGTGTTGTTTCCTCTTTGCTCGTGAAAAGTGCGGAAGTCTTTGCGGGAGTTGGCACGAGGGTCTTCCTTTCTGCTGATAGCGGTTCAAATTGGACTGCCGAAGGTCCTGGCTTGAGTGGCACTATTCAGGCTCTGGCCATCAGCCCCTCCGCCGCCGGACCATTCGGAAAAAATCTCTTCGCAGGGAGCTATGGGGCCGGCGTGTTTCTTTCTACAAGTGGCGGCGCGAGCTGGAAAGAGGTCAACACCGGACTAACAAACAAGCAAGTCAATTGTCTCACGGTCAGTGGAACGAATCTCTTTGCGGGAACCAGGCGGGGGGTCTATCTTTTGGCCGACAGCGGAAGCAGCTGGGTTGAGGTAAGTACCGGCTTGCCGTCTGTTTATACTGCTGTATTTGCACTATTCATGAACGGGACGAATCTTTTTGCTGGAACTGACCGGGGGATATTTCGTTCAACCAACAACGGTACGAGCTGGACTTCAGCCAGTGGTGGCTTGCCCTACAATTCGTACGGGTTTCTCCCGGCTGTCAATGCATTTGCCATGAACGGGACGAAGCTTTTTTCCGGGACCTCTCGAGGCGTCTTTGTCTCCGCCAACAATGAATCAACCTGGACACCGGTCAACTTCGGATTGACAGACAGCACAATTCACGCTTTCGCCGTGAGCGGTGAGAATCTCTACGCCGGGACCTCCGGCGGTGTTTTTCTTTCGACGGACGATGGTGCAAGTTGGACGGCTGCCGGTCCTGGAATCGAGGACAAGATTGTCTATTCTCTTGCGGTCAATGGTGCATACCTTCTGGCCGGAACTGAAAATGGACTCTTTCGGAGTGCTGATGGCGCAAAGATTTGGACTGCCGTGCCGGTGACAGGGACCACAGTGGAGTGCTTTGCCTCTGACGGCTCCCGACTGTTTACAGGGGTGGCCCGCAATCATGTGTTCCTCTCCACGGACCGTGGCACGACGTGGCTGTCAAGGGGCAAACTAACGGCGGATTATAACATCTACTGCCTTGCGCTTGCAGGCCCGAATCTCCTGGCGGGAGGGACCTGTATTTCTGGACGCGTGGACATTTCAACCGACGGCGGTTTGACGTGGAGGCGGGCTTTGGATACAGCCCTTCAATCTCCACCCTTCGCCGGTTCCAACTTTAATGCCGAAGCCTTTCTTGTTCGAGAGCCATTGGTCTTCGTCGCGGGAAACGGCGTCTGGAAGAGCTCTGACAATGGCAGTTCTTGGAGCTCCAGAAACGACGGGTTTGGTGCCTCTGAATATCTCATGACGCTGGCTATGCTTGACACAAACCTTTTTGCGGGCGGGTACCCTTTGTTCATATCAAACGTAAATGGTGGACCCTGGAGACCCGCCGGCGCCGGAATGGCGGGCGCATCCGTGAAGTGCCTAACAGTGTGCGCCACAACGCTTTTCGCAGGGACATGGAGTGATGGAGTGTATCGCTCTACCGATTATGGCGCGACCTGGACCCAGGCAAACGACGGGTTGGAGGACAGTGTAATTTACGCTCTTGCCACAAGCGGCACCAAAGTGTTTGCCGGCACACAGCACAAGGGTGTATTCTTGACAACAGACAACGGCACACGGTGGACGGCCGTCAACGAAGGTCTGAAAGATCAGACAGTGATGGCCCTGGAGGTCTTTGGACCTGATCTGTACGGCGGGACCGCCGGGCTCGGGGTCTGGCGTCGTCCCTTGTCGGAGCTGGTTGTCTCTGTTGAAGGGACGGTTACCGTCGCGCTCCCTCGTCAGTGCCGGCTCTTTCAGAACTATCCCAACCCCTTCAACCCTTCGACGACGATCCGATACGGCCTGCCCAATCGTTCGCACGTGACGCTGACCGTTTTCAATACCCTCGGCCAGCAGGTCGCACAGCTCGTCAATGAAGAACAGGATGCACGGTACCATGACGTGACGTTTGATGGAAAGAGGCTATCAAGCGGGATATACTTCTACAAGATGCAAGCCGGGGATTTTGTCCAGACGCGGAAACTCCTGCTCTGCAAATGAGATCAGCAGAGAAACGCGGCCTGCAGTTGCCTCAAAGCGGATTGAAGAAGCCGGAAGAGATTCCGGATTCGTTGAGTCTCTTGGCTGCAATGCCTGAGGCGAATCGAATACAGATGGTGTACATACTGTTGCCTTCCATGAAACTGACTGGTTGACAGCCAACGACAGAGTCCTTGACACAGCAAAGTGTCAGCCAAAAAGAGTGCTTTAGTTGACAATCCGCGTTGTGCAGGAAGGTTTGAAACTCGGAAACCTTAATGAATACAACGCAACTACAGGTCTGCTCATTTATTGGTGTTATCGCCAGTACAATCCGAAGTTTCGAACCCTACTTTACATCCTCTGTCCTTCACTCAGCCCCGGCGTCTGCCGGGGTTTTTCTTTGTTGCCCATAAAAACCTACCTGTAATGCTTTGAACCCTTTTGTCCGGCGACTGACCGGCGCACTACCTGTCAAACCGCTAAGGTACGCGCTATTCTTTGACGGTGAGAGTGTCTGTTCGAGTACGCAATGTCGTCAGAACTGCGAAAACCTGACTGCAGAGAGGATAGACTGCCCATTTCCTAAACCGGCGGTCTGCAATGTGCAGACCAAATCGTGAAATGTTATTGCCAGTGCTATTTGATTCCTTCCTGATGCTGGATTTTCCTTTTTCCATTCTCTGTGTACCCTGGCCCAACCGGGCTTTCTTTTCCCACAAAACCCGTTTGAAACCTGAAGCAATTCACGAAGTTGACAGTGAAAAGGAAAGAGCGTATCTTTTTACAGGAATATGCCGTCTGTCTACATTATTGGTGGTCCCAACGGGGCCGGGAAGACAACCCTGGCACAAACGCTCTTGCCGGAGTTTCTTCGGGTCGTTGATTTCGTCAATGCGGATCATATTGCCAGTGGACTTTCTGGTTTCAACCCGGGATCCGTCTCTGTTGAGGCCGGGAGAGCAATGCTGAAGCGTATTCACGAGCTTGCCGAAGCTGGCAAAGACTTTGCCTTTGAGACCACGCTTGCGTCGAGGTTCTTTGCGGGTTTTCTTGAAGACCTCAAGCAGAAAGCTATTCGGTAACACTTATCTATGTCTGGCTCAGAACGGCCGGTCTGGCATTCCGGCGCGTTCGTTATCGTGTTTCAAACGGAGGGCACGATGTCCCTGAGGACGTCGTCTTCAGGCGCTATTTGAGAGGACTCGATAACCTTCGCGAACGTTATTTGCCTCTGGCTGATGCTTGGTACATATACGACAATTCCGGTCCTGAACCCATTCTTGTCGCCGAACGGCAGGTCGATAGCGAACCACTTGTTCGTTCAGCGGCTATCTGGAAAAAGATTTCGGGGAGATCATGACGAAGCAGCAACGCAGGACCCGTGAACTCATTGTTGCCGGAGTGGGCGAGGCAATCGCCAGGGCGCTGGAACGCCACAAGAAACTTGGCGAATCCATTGTCGTCTGGAAACATGGGAGAATTGTGACGCTCAAACCCCACCAGATTCCCTCAAGATCCCACCGACCGCATCGCTGAGGTATCAGCTCCCTTCTCGTCTCGACGATCACCTCTCCTCCATAGTGCGAATACCGCCAAAGGGTCTTCCGAAGCCGGGATCGCTCAGGGAAGTGACTGACTCACTGGTTGACAGCCGACTACAGCGTTCTTGGCGCTGCAAAGTGTCAACCCAAATGAGTGCTTCAATTGACAATCCGCGTTGTGCAAAATGGTTTGAAACTTTAAACCCCTAATGAATACAACGTATTCATAGGTCTGCTCATTAATTGGTGTTATCGCTAACCGGTACCTGTTGGGGGTATTCTCAATCAGCGGTTCTTCTGCCCTAGCCTTGACTCTCGCGTGTTGCCGCCTTATTTTACCGCGTCCAGTTGGTTCGTGGTGACGCTAGAACCATCCACGCCCGCACAGGTTTTCCATGATCGGTCAGACCGTTTCCCACTACAGGATCCTCGAGAAAACCGGCGGCGGGGGGATGGGTGTGGTCTATCAAGCCGAAGATCCCCGCCTCAAACGAAATGCAGCACTGACACGTCTTCCTCCTGAACATACCTGCTGCCCTGATCTCAAGCAGCGATGGTCATCCCTTCTTCCTCTCGATCGTGGGATCGTTTCAATCAGCGATCTGAGTCAAGAACGAAAGGAGCCTTGCCCATGATGCGATTCATTATCCTTCTTCAGTGTATTCTCTCTATTGTGGCCTCCCTTACAGCCCAACCGCTGGTGCGACCGAGATTGCAGGATCTGGGGCTCGAAGTGGGAATCTTCAAAGCGGGCCGGTTCAATGCGATAACCGACGTGCCGGGGGTCAGGGTCGGTCAGGTCACTCTTTCCAGTGGCGACAGTGTCCGGACCGGTGTGACCGCCATCCTGCCTCACGGGAAAAACCTGTTCCGCCAAAAGGTACCTGGTGCGATGTTTGTGGGCAATGGTTTTGGCAAACTCCTTGGCATCACGCAGGTTCAGGAACTTGGATTGATCGAAACACCCATTGTTCTCACGAATACGCTGAGCGTATGGGAGGCCGCCGAGGGTATTGTAGATTACATGCTCTCCCTTCCAGGAAACGAGGATGTCAAGTCCATCAACCCTGTTGTGGGAGAGACCAATGACGGCGGCCTAAATGATATTCGGGGGCGGCATGTCAAGCGGGAACATGTTGTGGAAGCGATTCGCAAGGCGACTTCGGGCCCGCTCGAAGAGGGGTGTGTCGGCGCCGGAACGGGCACCCGCTGCTTTGGGTGGAAAGGAGGTATCGGAACAAGTTCTCGGATCCTGCCTGGAGACCTTGAACGCCACACCCTTGGTGTGCTCGTGCAAACCAATTTTGGGGGCATCCTTGATTTTGCCGGCGTTCCAGTGGGAAAAGTACTCGGCCAGCACAGCTTCAGGCACGTGACACCAGGTGGATCCTGCATGATCGTTGTTGCGACCGATGCCCCTCTCACTGCTGCGCAACTGGTGCGCGTAGCCAAGCGGGCAACGCTCGCCCTTGGAAGGACGGGTTCGTCTATGCATCACGGGAGCGGCGACTACGTGATCGCCTTCTCGACAGTGCAATCGGATTCTCTTACCGCGGCCGTGAAAGTGGACAACGAGCGGCTTTCCATGCTTTTCCAGGCAGTGGTCGAGGCGACCGAAGAAGCAATCTACAATTCTTTGCTGAAGGCGACTGACACTATCGGCTACCACGGGCAATCGGTGAGAGCTATTCCCATTGACACGCTGAAGGGGGTGCTGAAGAAATACGGCAGGTACGATTGAGTAAACCCTGACGTGCCCCTTAGATCCTCATCCATGTGCTGTGACCAGACCGGAAGGGACGGGATGCACCTCGTTGCTGGCGAACCCGGTTGAAGTGTGAGTTCTTTTCAAGTTGGTCAGCGAGGCGGGAAGAGATTCCGGAGCGCGTACCCCCGCAGGGTTGCAACTGCATCCGAATAGTGGTATTTTAAAGCAGTTTCGATGCACCACCTTCCTCCCCTCATATACACACTGACTCCCGAGTATGGCTGACGAACGTCTCGTTGAACCCCGGCTCCTGAAAGGTTTTCGGGATTACCTTCCCGCGCAAATGAACGCCCGGCAAAGGATGATCGCCACCATCCGAGAAGTGTACGAACGCTACGGTTTTCTCCCTCTTGAAACACCCGCCCAGGAATACCGCGTGACACTGCTGGGCTACGGCGACGAGAATACGAAACAGATCTTTGAGTTCAAGAACCCGGAAGGAGAGGATGTCGCCCTCCGGTTCGACCTAACCGTCTCCCTTGCACGCGTCGTGGCGCAATATCCGGATCTCCCCCTCCCGTTCCGCCGCTATCAGGTGGCTCCCGTCTGGCGCGTGGATAAGCCGGACCCGGGACGATTCCGCGAATTCATTCAATTCGATCTGGATTCCGTGGGTGCGGTTTCACTCGCCGCCGATGTCGAAATTCTTTCGGGAATGTATGACACGCTCCGGGCGCTGGGAATCGAACGCTTCAAGGTCCGTTTCAGCGACAGAAAAGTCCTCAATAGCCTGCTGGACTTTGCCGGAATTCCCCGCGATATGGCCCATGGTGTCTTCCGCGTTCTGGACAAGCTCGAAAAGATTGGCGTTGACAACGTCGCGGCGGAATTGACCACCGGCCGCACGGATCTTTCCGGCGACACTATCCGCGGACTCGGACTTTCCCCTGCATCTGTGGCGAAGATCAGAGAGTTCCTCGCACTTCCCAAAGGGCGACGGGTCGATGTGCTGGCGGCACTTTCCACCCTCTTCGCCGGCGTGCCATCCGCAGCCGAGGCGATCGGCGAGCTTCAATTCCTCTGCTCTTCGCTGGATGCCCTCGAAATCCCCGATGAATTCGTGACTCTCGATCTGAACATCGCACGCGGACTGGACTACTACACCGGGCCCGTGTTTGAGGCGGTATTGACCGATGCGCCTGAATTCGGCTCCGTGTTCGGCGGCGGCCGGTATGACGGTCTGGTCGAACGTTTTCTCGGCCGGAAGATCCCGGGGGTCGGAGCCTCCATCGGCGTCGATCGGTTGTTCGCAGCGATGCAGAAGCTCGGACTCATTGAACTCGTGGCTTCCACCGCGCAGGTGCTCGTGACGGTTATGGAACCCGCCCGCGTGAATGAATACCAGCAGCTCACACGCCGGCTGCGCCAGGCGGGAATTAACACGGAACTCTATCTGGGTGAGGAAAAGGGGCTCGGCAAACAATTGCAGTATGCCAACCGCCAGCAAATCCCGGTGGCGGTGATTATCGGAAGCGACGAATTTGCGCGCGGGGAGGTCACGATCAAAGATCTGGTCCTCGGCGCAAAACTCCAGGACAAAAAGAAGACGGCAGTAGGAAAAGAGCGTGACGAGTGGTTGCGGCTCATGCGCACCGCGCAATTCTCAGTCCCCCTCGAAGGGTGCGTTAACCACGTGCGTGAAGTGCTTGCCCGACCCAGAGTGTCCTGACGTATCGTTCAATTTGCCGGGGTATCCATGGCCAAACGTGTCCTGCTTGACGGCGATTCGCTGACGATAGACCGGGTGACGGCTGTCGCGCGTGCCGGGGTATCCGCGGGGCTCGCCCCGTCCTCAAGACGGCGCATGCAGCGGTCGCGTGCCTGGGTGGAAAAGGCCGTTCGCGATCATGCCGTGGTCTACGGTGTCACAACCGGATTCGGTGCCTTCCAGAATGTCTCTATTCATCCCGACCGCATTCGTGAACTTCAACGCAATCTGATTCTCAGCCATTGTGCCGGCGTCGGCCGCCCCTTTGCCGAGGAGGTTGTCCGCGCTATGCTCCTCCTCCGCGCGAATGCTCTCGCGCGTGGCCATTCCGGCATCCGGGTGTCCACCGTCGAGCGGCTGCTGGACATGCTGAACCGTGGCGTGCATCCGGTCGTCCCCGAACAGGGTTCGGTCGGCTCCAGTGGCGACCTTGCGCCCCTGTCTCACGCAGCCGCGGTGCTGATCGGAGAAGGGGAGGCTTTCTACCGTGGCAAACGTATGCCCGGCGTGCAGGCCTTGCGTGCGGCGGGTATCACTCCGGTGGTGCTTGAAGCAAAAGAAGGATTGGCGCTGAACAATGGGACCCAGGCAATGACCGCCGTGGGTGTTCTTGCGGTATATGATGCCCGGCGGCTGGCGGTAATTGCCGATATTGCTGCCGCGATGACCCTTGAGGCCGTCAAAGGAAAAAGCACACCCTTTGCCGAACGTGTGGTGGCTACACGTCCCCATCCGGGGCAGGCGATTGCCGCCCGGAATATCCGCTCGCTCATTCGTGGAAGCAGGCTGGTAGACCGCGTCGACCATGATACCCGGCAAAAAGTTCAGGACTCCTATTCCCTCCGTTGTGCACCGCAGGTGCACGGCGCCTCCCGTGATGCGATCGCCTACGTTGCCGGAGTCATCGGAACGGAGATCAACTCCTCCACAGACAATCCACTCATATTCCCGGACACCAACGAAGTACTCAGCGTCGGTAATTTCCATGGCCAGCCGGTCGCCATTGCCATGGATTTCCTTGCTCTTGCAGTCGCCGAGCTTGGCAATATCTCCGAACGGCGGACCGCGAAACTCCTTGACCGGCAGCATAGCTACGGGCTTCCGGCCTTTCTCGCAGCCGACGGGGGCGTGGAATCAGGTTTGATGATTGATTCTCAAATGAGCGGGTCACGACGATGTCGTTCAGGCGATGTTCCGTATCGGAAGTGCAAGCCCTGACGGCCGTCAATCTCAACAGTTGAACTCAGGATGGGGTAATCGAGTCCGGCGCCGGTGCTTCAAACGATTCAACGTCCGCATAGATGGCATCGACGGACACACTGCTCTCCAGGCAATCGAGCCGAATCTCCCCCGAGTCGAAGTACTCCGCCTTCCAGTCGTTGGCGCGCCGATAGACCTCGACCCGCCTGGCGTTCTGCGCCACCAGCACATATTCCTGCAAGCTCGGCAAAGTTTGATAGGCCAGCAGCTTCTCGCGGCGGTCGATGCGTTCTGTGAGTTGGAGAGCACCTCGACAATCAGGCAGGGCCGGCTGCGAAAATAGGGCTGCCGGTCATCGGGAGCGCAGGACAGGAGCAAGTCCGGGTAATAGAACACCGTCTTGTCGGCGATATTCAGCCGCAGCTTCATGTCCGAGGTAAACAACTGGCAGTGCTTGTAACGCGCCGCGGGCGTCAGGGCAAACGCCAGTGCATTGACGATCAGGCCATGACTATCGCTGGCTCCACCCATTGCATAAACCTGACCATCGACATATTCGTGCCTGATTTCACTGTGCAACTCACCTTCCATGTATTCATCGACAGAAATGAAAGTGTTTACGGCGGGCAAGGGGGGCATGGCGCAATCCTCGTGGCTGGCATGGCGCAAGTGTAGCAGTCTCGCTGCGGCAATCAATGCTGCGGCGTGCCGACCTCAAATCGTCTATCGTCCTTCGTGACAAAGGCGGAACCACCCCCGTTTTTGGCATGTTTCTGGTGTTGACCGCGACAGGCCCTACAAGGATGCCATGATGCTCTCGCAGGCACTCGACATCCTGGACAAATCCGCCACAACGGCCACATCGATCCTGACCTGCACGACGTGTTCGTCACCAGCGAGATCTACCGCAAGTACGCCGCCGAGTTTCTCGACGCGAAGCAGGTAGATTGCTGAAGGATGCGGCTACAGGGATCTCAGCAGTTCCTTGGTGAGTTCTTCGACAATGCGCTTGTCGTAGCCGAGGTCAAACAGGCGCCACTGGAACGCATTTGCCAGTTTGGCCTTCTTGTACATGTTCAAACTATGACTTGTTCGAAACTGCTGAAGCTGGCCATGCAGTTTGGAAATAACCTCGCCTGCCTTCCTGAGCGGTTTTTTTTCGGTCGCGGGAATGGACTCTGGCGGGATTCTTGTTGCAAAAAAATCGGCCATTGAAAGCCCGAACTGATTGGCTTCTCGCCCGTCGAACCAACTGAAAAGCATAACAACACTCCATTAAATAAATTCTGAATCGCGCTATCGTCCGATGCCGTTGAGTCGGTGAAACATGCTCCGGTTGGTTCAATCGTCATCAGGGAGTCCGAACAGCGCTTTCGCCGCCTGATCAGGTTTTCCCTTGAAGGCAACGGCCGAAATTTCCAGATTTCCAGTCATGCTATACGTCTTGGAAAACCCTGCCCTGTCCAGTGCAGCCAGCAGGGATTTCTCGGTGAAGCCCGTCTTGTGGGCATAAAAATCCTGTCCGCTAGCCTCGATCTCGACGGAGTAGCCATAGAGAACGTCCAGAACCATGATCGGCCCAGACGGCGATGTGTAAAGGACATCATCGATATCCAGGCCGCGCTCCATGGTAAGGCGCATGACCTCGTTGATATCCGGCACTCTTATTTGCGCGAAACCACCGTCCTTGAGTATATGCAGGAATCCGGCCAGCACCCTCGGTACGTCGTGCCGGTAATAGTGTTCAAGGTTATGGGAACAATAAACGGCATCAAACGACCCCTCCTCAAGTGTGTTCAGCTCACGAGCGTCGCAGACGATGTCGGGTGAACCTCTGGGGTCAATATCAAGTAGACAGTGATCGAAACCGGCATACTGGGGGGGGAGCGAAATGGCCTTGCTGTTACCCCCGACGTTCAAAACCTTTTTCATCGCATCAGACCCTGCAGCCTTTTCGGCAAATACGCCCTTAAGCAGACTAATCAATACTGACAATTAGCTTCCTTTCAAGAAAAACATGAGTCTTTGGCCAAAACTCCAAGAGACGCGGCTAATGCTATCTATTTTACGGATGATATCCCTCAATCGAATTGGGCAGGAGAGCGTGTATTCGATTTTGCCCATTTTTTGGCGTTAACCGTACCAGTTGGCGGGGGTTGTGGCTCAAGCGTCAAGGATTGCATTAGGTCTTTCAATCGACAGCCTTCCTGATGTTGACCAATTGCGCTTACTGCAAGTGACAAATTTGGTCACATTCAGGCCGGCGACTGCCCCCTCCTGTTGCACTGAACACCAATAGAAATGACGGCTGGCCGCTTAAAGCACTGGTTGAATGGTTTCCGAGTTTTTGATCAAAACTCCACAAAATGAGCCCAATATTATCTATTTTGAAGATGAAAGGGGTGAAGTTTGTTTAGACGGGGAGTGCATCTTGATCATGGCACCATTTTTCCCACATGCCGCGCAGCGCAGCTTCAAAGTATCTTGCAAAACGCGAGGCATCAAAAATTGGCGACGCGAGGACTTGCTGACGCAATCCGGCGCGAAGGGACGCCAAGCGTTGCATGTCGCTGGCGTGAGCAATGGCGCGGTAAAGATAGTCATCCTGATCGGATGCAACCCATTCGGGCAATCCAGCATTCATCAGCAAACCAACCCCCTGGCGGGCCAGGAATTGTTTGCCGGCCAATGTCAGCACTGGGACTCCCATCCACAAAGCTTCAACCGTCGTGGTACCTCCAGTGTATGGGAATGGGTCGAGAGCGATGTCAATCTGATTGTATGCTTCCAAATAGTTCGCTCGCGGTACATAGGTCTCGAGAGTAAGCCGTTGCGGGTCGATGCCGTGTTCTGCAAAGCGCTTCATCACACTTTGCCGGACAGCGGCCTCTCCAAGTGCCCTGGCCTTCAAATAAAGTCGGCTATCTGGTGTGGCGGCTAGTATTCGTGCCCAGAGTGCTACGACCCGTTCATTCATCTTGGTTAAATTGTTGAAACAACCGAAGGTGACGTGGCCGTTGGTCAGCACGGGTGGCGGAGTCACGTTCAAAAGAATTGCCGGTGGTGTGAAGCACAGGCGGGTTTCCGGGAGGCGCCAGATGGTCTCGGTAAAACTGGCTTCCTCACTTTTTGGCAGCGTCCACGGGTCGGCAACCAGGTAGTCAATTGCTGCGACCCCGGTTGTGGCAAAATATCCCAACCAACTAACTTGTACTGGCGCTGGCTTCCACGCAAATACGGGCAAGCGGTTGTCGGCGGTATGTCCGGAAAGATCAACCAGAATGTCTATTCCATCGTTATGGATGAGCCGGGCAAGGCGCTCATCTGACATACTGTGAACGTCCTTCCAGTGCGCGCAGTGCAACTTGATCCGCTCGCTAATTGCATCAACTTCAATATGGTTCGAATAGGCGAAAAGTTCTAAGCGGCCAGTTGTTTGGGCGGCTAGTGCGGTCAGGGTGTTTTCAGCAAAATAGCCTACTGGGTGCTGGCGAAGGTCTGCGGAGACGATGCCGATGCGTAAGCAGCGGAGGGGGGTGGCTGGGTTTTTCCACGACGTGTATCGTTGTGCCTTCCGGGCAACGATTTCGCCAAAGCTTTGGGCTTCCGAGAGCAATTCAGAAGATGTCTGGTTGGCCAAGTAATTATGAATAAACAGAAGATTGCTGTGGGCTTTGCTATAGTCCGGTTCGAGTTCAAGTGCTCGTCGGTAACTGGTTGATGCACTTTCAAGCTGCCCTAGGTCAGCAAGGACTGACCCTAAATTGCTATGAGCGTCGGCAAAGTCAGGATTGATTTTCAATGCGTGGCGAAAATTTGCAGCAGAAGCTTCAAATTGCCCCAATTGGTTTTGGAGAACCCCGAGGTTGTTATGGAAATCAGCATTTTCTGGAGCGGTCTTCAGTGCATTCTGATAGCAGTTTAGGGCTTCATCAACTCTGCCCAACTGGTGTAGCACCATACCTAGATTGTTCTGAGCCTCTGCGAAATCGGGGTTGATCTTTAGCGCCTGATGATAACTTGCCATGGCATCGTCAAACCGGCCGAGTTGTTTGAGCACAACGCCAAGGTTGCTATGTACTTCTGCCTGGTTTGGCGACAGTTTTAAGGCGCGTCGATAACTCTCAATCGCCTCCTCGGGTAGGCCAAGCTTGGCTTGGGCGATCGCAAGATTGTTGTGGGCGTCAACAAGGTCTGGCTGAATCTTCAGTGCTGCACCATAGCTTTCCACAGCAGTATCGAATTCCCCTAGTTCATAATATGCACTTCCCAATTTGACGTGTGCTTCAACATAGTCTTTCTTTATTTCAATTGCCTGCCGGAAACTATGAATTGCCTTGCCAAGTTCTCCTCGCTCTGCCAATGCACTGCCCAGGTTGTAATGAACCTCCGCGTAATCTGGCTGGATTGCCAAGGCTCGCTGGTAGCTCATGATGGCATCGTCGAGGCGCTTGAGATCCTGCAAGGCCGCACCCATTGCAGTTTCTGCGTCGGCAAAGTCCGGTTTTAGCGCTAAAGCCTTCTGGTAGGAGGCTACGGCAGACACTTGTTGGTCTAGTCGGGCGTACGCGTTACCCATGTTGTAGTGAGTGGCAGCGGAATCGGGTTTTTGGACAATGGCGATTGCATAAGACTCAAGGGCACCCTGGGGATCATCTAGTTCTAGCAAGACGTTGCCGAGATTGAAGTGCGCGCGACCCAATGTCGGATTGAGGCGGATAGCTGCATGGTAGCTTTCGAGTGCCGCTTGGAGTCGGCCCGCTTCCTCGTTTGCCATGCCTTGGTTCAAAAGATCTAGTGATTCCCTCACAACAGCTTCTGGATCGGGCTTTCGACCCATGGTGCGCCCTTGGACGGCATTCTTCATACGATCAAGTAGTCCCACTAAAACTCCTTCGTTATTTTTGGTGTGAATAATTTGGCAGCTTCCATGCCCACCAAATCTCTCAAAAGATTATAGGCAAAAGTGTTGTTCACTCGTTTTCTAAAACTAACTTGCTCAAAGTGATTCAATGTTCTCTGGAGTTTGACCTGCCAAAATTTGTCACATTTACCCCGAGAATTGGCATGCTTTTCGGCAAATTTCTAGTTCGGCCGAACAAAAGATGCTGTGCTACAGCGAGTTTTTGAATATACTTCGTTGGCATGGTACTTGCTGCAACTAAAACTGGCGCGACAGTGTTCTGATTCATTAACCATTGATGGGAGAAACATCATGAAAAATTTGCAAAAGGGTTTCACGTTGATCGAACTGATGATTGTTGTTGCGATCATTGGTATTCTTGCTGCTGTGGCACTTCCGGCCTATCAGGACTACCTGATCCGCTCGAAGGTTTCTGAGGCGTTATCGCCGCGTCATCTGCCCGCACTGCGGTGGCAGAGAGCTACTCCCAAAAGCAGAACATGCAACTTAGCCAGGCTTCGATGGGTGTTCAGCCTCAAAGCTCAAAATACGTTTCCAGTGTTGTTTGGACAGGAACAGGGGCGGATACGGTGATGTTGTGGTCACGTTGAACAACAGCACCCAATTGGGCTTGGGTACTGCAACTGGCAAGACTCTGATTCTGAGAGCTTCTGGTAACATGTCTGCCACCCGGTACGGTTGCTTGGACTTGTGGCAAGGGCACCATTGATTCCAAGTACCTACCGAGTTCCTGCAAGGATTTCTGATCAACACTGTCTAAACATGGCCCCTTGGTATTCGCCAAGGGGCTTTTTCTTTGTAGGGAATTTTGCGAACTTCACTTTTTGGACCTGTCCTTGCGTTGTTTCTCGGCGCCATTGTTGCCATAATCTACTGGGGGGGTCTCCACGGCCAGTTCTTTTTCGACGACTTGCCGAATATTGTCGTAGCAGAGGGAGTTCGATTGGAGACCCTGTCGTCACAGTCGTTGCGGGATGCATGGGTGAGTGGTGGCTCTGGGCCTTCGGGTCGTCCAGTTGCACAATTAAGTTTTGCGCTCAATTTTTATTTCAGTGGGCTTAACCCATTTGACTTCAAGCTTACCAACCTGGCAATTCATGTGGCGACTGGTTGGCTAATATTTCTCTGCTTGCTTTTCGGGCTGTTTTCCACCGTTCCGTCGCCATTCGTTGCTGGCTACGGTCTAATGGCACCAGCCTTGGTTGCGGCTCTTTGGTTACTGCATCCGATCCAATTGCTCCCTGTTCTGCATGTCGTGCAGCGCATGACCAGCCTTTCGGCGTTTTTTTTGGTGGCTGCGCTCCTTTGTCACCAACGTGGTCGGGACTACCGAGACTATAGAAATCTGCTTTGGCTGTTTATAGGCTGGGGGATTTTTTGGCCCTTGTCGTTCCTGAGTAAGGAAACTGGCTTGCTCTTTCCCGCCTTTGTGGCTACTTGGGAATTGACAGTACGCCGCGCAGCGGTCGGGGGGCTTGACCGTTTTGCTCGAGTTTTGGCCGTGTTGGCAGGCGTTGCCTCGGGATTGAGCGTTGCCTACATGCTGTTACCGCTTGGCGATTGGCTTTGGGCCGGCTACGGTCTCCGTGATTTCTCGTTGACCGAGCGTTTGCTGACCGAGGGGCGGGTACTCTGGTTCTATCTCGGCCTGATTCTCTTTCCACGTCTGGAGGCTTTCGGGCTATTCCATGATGATTTCACTCTCTCCACCGGGATTTTCACACCCTGGGCAACCTTGCCTGCACTGGCCGGGCTTGTCGGTCTTGCCTGGTTGTCATGGCGGATGCGAAAGCGCATGCCGCTTGTCTCGTTCGGGATTGCCTGGTTTCTCATCGGGCATACTCTGGAATCTTCTTTTCTGCCGCTGGAGATCGTCCACGAACACCGCAACTATCTCCCGCTTTTCGGAATCTTGCTGGCGGTTGTTTCAGTTCTGGTGACTTTGGAAAAAACCGGCCCCGAAAAGACCTTTGGGGTTGCCCTGATGGCAACGACGCCGGTCTATTTTTCATTCGTTACCGCTTTGCGTGCTGACCAGTTCGGTGAGGAAGTGCGCCGCTCGCAAGATCCAGGCGCAGCACCATCGCGCTTCCGCACGCGCGCAACACGAGGCGGGGCGGGTGCTCGCGGGGCTGGCGGGATCGGATTCGGCGAGTTCTCCGGCATACTCGCTGGCGAGGAGGCACTACGAGTTGGCTGGCCAGCTCGACCCGAAGTTCAAGATGAACCTGCTTGGCCTGATCCATCTGAATTGCCAGGCCGGGATCCCTGTGGAACAGCCCTGGGTGGGGGAGTTGCAGCGCCGGTTACGCGATACGCCATTCGCGCCTGGGTGACAGAACGGTCTTGTATAGCCTCAAGGAAATGACGATTGACGGTTCCGTTTGTCTCGGACGGTCCGACGTCGATGGGCTGTTCGCCGCGGCAATCGCCAATCCCGGGGTTTCGCCGGGCGTGCAAGCGATGCTGTATTCTTGGTATGCGGATTACTTGTGGCTGAAGGAAAAGGATTTGCCTGAGCCTTTGCGGCGTTGGGCCAATCCTTGACGCTTGTGCCGTCAAATGCCAGCAATCGCCTGAAGTTGCGCAACTGAGGTTCATTGCAGGCGAGTGGGATCAAGCGCATCAATTGCTTCTTGAGTTGCGCGGTGAGCGACTTTCGAGAAGAACGGAAGACGCTTGACGAATTGCTGGCGGGCCTTGGTATGCTTGAAAACAAACCGGCCTCGGAAAAACCCGATCAATGACTCCATCCAAATGCCTCTCAATCGTCATCCCCGCCAGAAACGAGGCGGCCGGCCTGCGCCAGTTGTTGCCGGGGCTTGTCGGGCTTGCGCTGGATGCCGAGATACTTGTCGTAGACGATGGTTCTACGGATGACACAGCCAATGTCTGCGCCGAATATCGGGTAACGCGGCTGCGCAACCATTATGCCTTGGGCAATGGCGCGGCCATCAAAGCGGGCGCCCGTGCCGCCAAGGGCGACGTGCTGATTTTCATGGATGCCGATGGCCAGCATCAAGCCGGAGGATATTCCGTTGCTGCTCGAAAAGTTTGCCTCCGGCTACGACATGGTGGTCGGCGCGCGGGCAGTCGGGTTCGCATGCCGGGGCGCATCGGGCGGTGGCAAATGACCTGTTCAGCCGTTTCGCGAGCTGGATGGTGGACGCAGACCGTCGAGGATCTTACCTGCGGGTTTCGTGTGGTGCGCGCGGACAGGTTCCGCAAATTCCTCTACCTGTTGCCCAACGGGTTTTGGCATCCCACGACCATTACGATGGGCTTTTTCCGCGCCGGTTTCAGCGTTGGCTATGTGCCGATTCATACGCCCCGGCGCATTGGCAAGCAGCCATATTCGCCCGCTGCGGGATGGCGTTCGCTTCCTACTGATCATCATCAAGGTCGGTACGCTGTATTCTCCGCAAAAGCTGTTTTTGCCGATAAGCGCCAGCTTCTTTTTCACCGGCCTGGCGTACTACCTCTATACCTACCTGGGTTGGCAGTCGCTTTACCAACATGAGCGCCCTGCTTTTCATTTCGGCCATCCTGACCTTCCTGATCGGCATTGTCTCCGAGCAGATTTCAGCATCGCACCAGAAGGGAATGCATGATGGGGATGACATCCATTGATGTCTTTCCCCGTTTGCTTTGTGCTATGAACTGTCGAGTCGTCCCGGGGGCAATGTGCTGAATGTCCTGATGACCGCAACATCCTATCCGGCCGACGATGCAGATTGGCGGGGGCGCTTCATTTACGACATGGCCGAGTCGCTGGCTCTACCGGGCAGGTTGGCCTGCGTCTCTGGGCGCCGCCTGGGCGCCTTCCCGCCGGCGTGGAGTCAGCGTTTGGCGAAGACGATGCCGTTTGGCTGGAACGGCTTTTGAATCAAGGCGGTATTGCCCATCTGTTGCGTTGACGACCGGTAGGCGTGCAATACATGCCCTCAGCTTGTTGCGGCGCCTGCGCCGGGCTTATCGGGATTTTGCCCATTTTTACGGGTTGACCTCAGTAGTTCACGCGAACTGGATACAAAACGCCCTGCCGCTCAAGGGTACGAACCTGCCGGCGCTGATAACTGTTCTCGGTAGCGACCTGGCATTGCTGCGCTTGCCCGGCATGGTCGCCATGGTGCGTGCCATGTTGCGTGGGCGTGCCGCAATTCTGGCGCCGAACGCGGACTGGATGGTGCCTGTTCTTGAAAAAAGTTTCGGCGATCTTGCCGAAGTGCGGACTATCCCGTTTGGCGTGCATGGCCGATGGTTTGCCGTTGAGCGCCAACCGGAAGCCATCGGTGGCGGTGACTGGCTGATGGTCTCCCGCGTTACTCGCGCCAAGCTGGGCCACTTGTTGGATTGGGGTGAAGGCTTGTTCGGCCACAAAAGCGCAAGTTGCATCTGCTGGGGCCGATGCAGGATAACATCGAACTGCCGAACTGGATCGAATGTCATGGCCCGACGAACCCTGCGGAACTGGTTGCCAAATGGTTCCCGAGCGTGCAGGGGCTCATCACTCTGAGCGCACATGATGAGGGCAGGCCACAGGTGATGATTGAGGCGATGGCGGCTGGATTACCGATATTGGCAACCGACCTTCCCGCGCACCGCGATTTGCTGGCAGACGGTAGGACAGGTTGTCTGGTACGAACCCGGGACGAACTGGTGCGAATGCTCGATTTCCTCGACGACCCGCAGGAAAACCTCCGGATCGGCAAGGGTGCCCAAAGCTGGGTGCGCGAAACGGTCGGCACCTGGGACGACTGCGCGGGAGGTTTTGTGGCGGCATACGAAGATCTGCTGAGGCGCTCGTTCTAAATTTGCCGAATAACGAAGTTAGTACTTTTGAGTGGTTAGCATGATTTCCAATGCGACGAGTAGGGATCAGGCCAGGACATGACTTCCAGAACAGGTGTTTGTGCAGTGGTAGTGACCTATTATCCAGGTGCTGACTTCCAGAATAGCCTTGATAACATCTTGCCCCAGGTGACGCCTTGGTCGTCGTTGACAATACCTCAGATGGTCATTTTAAGAAGGCGCTTGAGGTGCAGTTAGCCGAGGTCAATGGTATTCACTTTGTGGCGAATCCGACGAATCTTGGTGTCGCGGCTGCCCTGAATCAGGGCCTGAATAAGGCATCGCAACTTGGTTGCGACTGGCTGCTAACCCTTGATCAGGATAGTCGATGTTATCCAGACATGGTTCAAACGTTCTTGAAGTGTAGGGCGCACGTGCTGCTGCCGACGGCGATCGGTGGCAACTATCTCGATACGCGTAACAAGAAAATGAAGGTTCCCCTCGGCGTGGTCGGTGAGTTTTTCGACCAGAAAACCGTCATCACTTCGGGGTGCCTTGTTGAAGTCAGTTCGGCGCAGAACATCGGTGGATTTCGCGAGGACTACTATATTGACCAATTGGATCATGAGTTTTGCCTGCGCGTACGTGGTCATGGAGGACGTGTTGTGATCAGCCGGAAGCCGGTGATGGAGCATAGCGTTGGTGAGGCAGATGGAGCCTGGTTGCCGTTGCTCGGCTATCTGCCTAATCACTCTGCCCTAAGGAAATACTATGTTGCCCGCAATCTCCTGGTGACTATCGGCAGGTA
>CAVXUP010000001.1:0-798282 GCA_963765005.1 uncultured Bacteroidales bacterium | reverse complement strand
AGGGATTATATCCAAGTTCGGGTTTTATCCTGATGCTCTCAGGGTTTGAACACCACTTGCAACGGAGTGAACATCCCTTCAGGAAAACGTTGGTCCGGATACCGGGTCCGTCGTGGGTGGAAAAATGCTGGACATTCAATACCAGACCGGTTATATTTTCTGAATTCATCTGTTGATATTCAATATTTATACTACTTTTTATCTGTTTTATGGTGTCTGGGGCGTGGGGCGTGCGGCTTGTTTTTGAATTTTTACCCAGTACCCAGTAACCAGGACCCAGAGTCAGTCTCCCAGAGATATTCCAAGGTCTCTTGCTATCTGAACAAACTCACTGTTTACAGGTACGGTTCTGAACTTATTAATGGCATCTGTAATGGGCACGAATCTAAGATCAGGGGGCTGGTAGACCACCATTACGCCATTCTGTCCGTTATTCAGGGCCCGTACTGCTCCGGCCCCGTAGCCCAGTCCAAGCTGCCTGTCAACCACAGTGGGACTACCTCCCCGTGCAAGCTGACTCAATACAATTGCTGAAGTTTCATGACCGGTCAGCCGCTGTATTTCAAGGGCCACCTCATTTGCCATTCTTCCTGATCGTTCAATAATGTTTGATCCTGAATTGCCTGTTGCCCCCGGAGAGAGTGATGATCTCATACCATCATCCTTACTATTCAACAAAGAATCAGTTCCTTCAACAGGTCTGGCACCTTCTGCCACTACGATGAGCCCTGAAATTTTACCTGCGTTTGTTTTGTCCTTCAGTTTTGCTGTTATTTTACGGATGTCGAATGGGATCTCCGGTATTAGCACTGCATCGGCACAAACTGCCATTCCTGACTGCAAAGCGAGCCAGCCGGAATTGGCTCCCATAACTTCGACGACCCCTATCTTCCTGGTTGATTCTGTCGCGATGCGGGCCCTTTCGAGCATCTCCGCCACAAAGCTTAGGGCGCTGTTGAAACCGAAGGAAAGCATAGTTGCTTCAACATCGTTTTCGACAGACTTTGGAATACAGACTGTACGCAAACCTTTCCGGCTGAGTTTCCAAAGTATGCTGAGAGTTCTTGAACCCACAACTGAAACAACTGCATCGATCTTCTCTTCTTCGATTCTTTTCAGAAGATGATCTGACATATCAACCTCCTCAGCAAAACCATCAGAATTAATTGTCCGGACATTGAAAGGATCGCTTCTGACGGCAGTTCCCAGAATTGAGCTGACAGAACCGGAGAGGTCGCCTGTTGTTTTCGGGTTGAATTTTATGAGTCCTCCTTCCGGGAAACTTTCGGGAAACAGAAGTCCGTCGAATCCGTCAAGGATTCCGACAACTTCCCATCCCAGTTGATTGGCAGAAAGGACTGTTCCGGCAATAACCGAGTTAAGGCCAGGAACGTATCCGCCTCCGAAATTTATTGCTATTTTTTTTATTTGCTTTGTCATGATATTGTATCTGTGACTTCAAAACTATTAGGCTGTTCCAAGTGCGATAAGTATAAGAGCGATTATAATTTTAATTATGGTGGCAGCCGGGTAGATCATTGCATAACATATTTCCACACGCTCTGACGGAAATGAGCGGTATGCATAGGCAAGTATCGCCGGATTGCCTGTTACCCCTGCTGTTATTCCAAGAAGATCATCAAACGGAATACGCAACACAAAATGGCCTATAAGCAGAGGAATAAGAGCAAGCACAAGAAGTATGCAAGCTCCCGCCCCAAGCAACACCAAACCGTTTTCTGTCACTACATTGACAAACGGGGCACCCGAGCTCATACCAACCTGTGCAAGGAAGATAGAAAGTCCGAAATTTCGCAGTGTAAGGTTGGCTGAAAGCGGCATGGTCCATGTAAGCTTTCCTGTCCTTCCCAGCTTGCCCAGTATCAACGCAACAATAAGTGATCCTCCGGCAATCCCAAGTTTCATTGTACCGACAAAAGGTAAAGGAATAGGAGTTATACCCAGTAGCACTCCGAACACCATTCCGATCCCAAGTGAGATATAGCTGAATTCAGAGGTTCCCCTTATTGAATTTCCGAAGAATTTCCGCATTAAAGAAAATGACTTTCGATGGACGATCAGGCCGATCCTGTCTCCAACCTCCAGTGTAAGATCCGGTCTGACAAGCATTTCTGTATCTCCCCTCTGCAAATGGGTTACAGTTGCCTCAATCCCTTCCGGCATCTTAAGGTCGGCCAGGCTGGTTCCTATCAGGCCAGGCTTAGATACAAAGACAAAAAGAAGATCCATTGAGGAGCGGTCACTTACAACACTTCCTGTTACATTTTCACCCAGTATTTTCCCGGTAGTTTCAAGTAAGGCCATGTCCTCTCCCCCGATAAAAAGCGCATCACCCACTCTGATTATCATTTCCGGGTCAGGATGCCTGTTCTCGTTTCCTGATCTGACAACTAGGATCTTCACCCCCTGTGGCAGCTTCTTCATAATCTCTCCCAGGGTCTTTCCGGTTACTTCAGGTGATTTCACCACCACTTCAAGTCTCTCCAGTCCTCCGCTGACTGCTTTCTCAAGATCAGGTTTTACTATCAGTTGCATGATGTACATGCAGAGAATTGCACCGACCAGTCCGAAGGGGAAAGCGACACTGTACCCGATAGCAGGCTCATTGCTCTGCGCAGCCTCTGCAGCTGCCTGCATTGTTGCGGCATTGGTCCCAGCTCCGGCAAAAATGCCTGCCATTAAAGGATTAGAGACATCAATGACCTTTAATAAAAGGAGTGTAACCAATGCGGCAGATACAAGCACTCCTAAAGCGATCAGATTATATTTCCGTCCTGTTGCACCTGAAAGTCCTGCAAAGAATTGTTTTCCGAACTGCACTCCAAGTCCATATAGAAACATTACCAATCCCAGGGTACCTACCATTGCAGGAGGTTGTGCCTTCGGTGCTATGGCCCCGATCAGCAGACCTGAAAATATTACTGCTCCGACACCAAGCGAAAATCCTTTGATATTTATTGATCCGATAACATATCCAAGTGCTATCACAAGGAAAAAAGCCAGAAAAGGCTGCTTACTC
Organism: uncultured Bacteroidales bacterium; assembly: GCA_963765005.1. Taxonomy (GTDB): domain Bacteria; phylum Bacteroidota; class Bacteroidia; order Bacteroidales; family VadinHA17; genus LD21. Next base: position 795,242 of record CAVXUP010000001.1, on the reverse strand, counting down.
AGAAAATCTATAATGAACTCCATTTTTTGATTTTATCTTATAAACAATAATTATTGATTTCCGCTTTTTGTGGTTATGAACTTTCAGTTAGTTTTCGCTACATGTTTTCAGTTACCATCATCATATTGAGAAGATCTATTTCTGTCACTAAAGGATTAGGGTTTAACCTCAAGGCGCCTCCATAAGCATCTGTCGCATCATCCCTGAAGACCGGAATCGCTTTCAGGCCTCCACCGGATGGCAATCTACGCAAGGCTTCGCGGATAGCTATACGAAGAGTCTCTTCAACTGGCAAAGCTCTGAAAAAGGTTCCAAAAATCTGAATGATAAATTGACGGACTAGGAGCTTATGATTTTCCTGATTCCACTCCGGAGAGTTCAACTTTCTACCGAGACTGTCGGTAAGAAGAATCACTATCTGTTCCAATATCGGTTTCAGATTAATCTGCTGCCACGATTTCGTACCTGGCACAGGCTTTCTTACTTCAAGCTTACCGCTATTGATCCAACTGACCCGCTCAAGTGTTTTCCGGATCCTGTTTCCTTTAACCTTAAGAACTTCGATAGAAGCTGTCTCCATCTCATCGGACTGGACAATAACAATATCACCTTCCAGCATATTCGCAGCAATCGTTTCGAGTTCACGGGCCTGCTCATCCATAGGATAATGATTCAGTACATTTCCCAAATATAAGACGTTCTGCATGTCCCTGATCCTTTGAGGAACGTCTGTCTTCTGCAAGCTGATCCCTGATTTCCCGAGACCAGCCTCCAGAGGATTCTTTTCCATCCTGAATCCGTTCCATAAAAGTCCGGTCTGGCTTTGGTGGACGTTGCGCTTTCTTTCCTGACCGATCTTTTCCTCTATCACTTTAATATCCCGGGCCATTATTTCATCCAGTCCAGGATCGCGAAACTCAACTTTCTCACCCGAGATCCTGAAGGCCCTGCCCATGAAATAAGATTCCCAGACTTCATTACCATAATGATTGTACGAATAGGCAATGGAAGAAACCTTACCATTAAGATCAATCACATAATGCCAGTCTATGACCTTCCGCCGAGTCTCCCCGGGAGAGATCATGCCGGAAAGATATTTGCGGATCTTATCTTCCCTGTTTCCCTCAGTAGTAACGGTTGCATAAGGAACCATCTCCGGTAGTTCCGTGGCCACATATTCAACGTTCATTCTGAGATCCTTTGCCAGAAGCGTTTTCAGGGCGGTCGAAACCCTGGCAAAGGAGGGGCCGACATCAATAAAAGCAAACTCAGGTCCCAAAAGAGGTAATCCGTCCATCTCGGGATCCTGAGGACACTGAAGATCTAAAAGAAGGCTCCCTATTCCTGCATTCCTGTCAGGGATGATGGCGGTGTTGACAAAAGGAACCTCATTTTGAGCCTTCATGTTTTGATCATTCGTAAGATGTATTATTTTAAACGATACCCCCTTCCGTTGCCGGGCGACCAGGGTTTTCACCAGGGACGCCCGACGCATTCCGGACGGAAGTTATTTGCTAGTCAACCATTGGTTTTTCTCCCTGGTATAGTGGCTTTTCCTTTTCGCTGTCCAGCTGGTTCTTTCGCGGTTTGCTCCAGTATTCCCAGCGGGCGGTAGGAGTAAAAACTCCGGTAATTGCTGCATTTACGAGTGCTTCCGGGTTGCCATAGATCCATTTAGGTCCGAAACCGCCTCCCAGCTTAACGTATTTGAAGCTGTCCGTGGCAATAACTGTGCCCTTCGGGTAGTGCCGGATAGGTGACATGGCGATGCAGGTCTGGTGGAAGATGTGGCCTCCGGCATCCTCGATTGTCTTGGTATCGCCGTAGTGCTGTGCCATATAGTAAGTTGGCGTGTCGGTCTGCACCCAAAGCTTAACTCCATCCTTTACCTTCTTACCCTTCACAAGGCGGGCTACCTCGCGAACCTCATCCCAGGTTGCGTGAGGACAACCGAAGAAGACTATGTCAACCGGTTTGGCTTTGTCGGGGCCGGGAGCAGGTGAAATTGCGTTTAGATGGTGGTACATCTCGACTACATCGTCCATTGTAACCGTATATTTTTCAGGGTTCTTTGGCATTTTTCCTTTAAAGGCTGCCTCCAGGGTCGGAGACTCCGGAGTATAGCCCATCAGGTGAAGCATCGGGTCGTTCATGCCTGGTGAAGCGCAGGATATCAGGTTTTTTGTTGCACCCGGACCCATCTTCTTGGGCAGGTTGAGTACGGCCATGATCCGGTTTCCTGCCTTCTCGGCGATAGCGGCACCCAGGGCGCCCCAGTCAGCCATACCTTTGATGTTGTCGCGAACCTCATCAGTCAGTTCGATTATGACCTTTGCAGCGCGATACTCATCGAGGTGCGTTCCATACTTGGGAAGACAGCCTGTGTAAGCGCAGTAAATAGTGTTGATTGCGGCTTCCCTGTTAGTCCTTGCGCCAAGGATGGTGTTGATATAACACGCTGCGCTCGACTCAGAGCTTGCAGCATACTCTCCCATTTTGGGTATGCGGGTATTTAAATACGGATTGCATGAAAGCCATGGCAGCCAGCCATGCTTCATAAGCATGTCGTAACCAGCCTGGAAGCCATTGACCATTTCCATGTCGAGTTTGAAGCTGCCCTTGCCGGGTAGTTCGAAGTTCCATGGCTTACCGTTAGGAGGTCCGGTTATCTCGGCTTTCTTGTCAAGCTGGCACATATACGGATCATTTCCACACTCTGTACCGGATTCGTCAAAGACATGTGCGTCTTTCATTGCAAAGATCGGATCGTAAAGGGGGCTATGTCCAAGGTCGTATTCATTAAGCTTAAGCAGCCGCTTTGGCTCCATACGATCCTTTACATAGATGGGACAACAGTTGAGGGTAAGCACAAGATCCACCATTTCAGTGGCTTCCACTGCCTTGCCGAAGTCTAAAAGTTTGTCCATGCAGAACTGCTTGGCTTCACCATGTTTGCCATCGAGCATTTCCTGCTGGTATTTTGTGAGTTTCATTTTTGCTTTCATAGTTTTCTCTTCTAAGTTTTTGTCTTTTAATTTGTTGAAAAAGATTAGCCCTTACGGGTAATTGTTACAGTTGCCTTCTCACCAACCTCGGGGGCGTCAATCTCAACCCAGTCACCGTCCTTGATGGTAGTAACCGGATCCTTGTCCAGCTTATCTACAGCCGGGATCTCACCGGCGATGGCACCATTGATATCAATAAAATGGACCTCCTGGCAGATGAGACCTGCCGGGCCATGGTTTGATACCTTGCATTTGTAGTAGAGGCTGAAAGCTCCGCTGGTCGAGCCTGCGGTAGTGGGATAAACGAAGATCTTGCCGGTCACGATTTTGCCTTTCTGGTCGGCACCCGGAGCCATAACCATGCCATCCTCGTTGCCGACATGGTTAAAGGCCCAACCAATCCGCTGGCGATTCACCATAGCTTCACCAGCCGCCTTTCCTTTAGAGCGGGCGATACCTGTTAAAACGATTTTTGTTTCCATTTGACTTTTTTCTTTTTAGTTGGTTATATAACTAGTTTGGCATTTCTTCCCGTTCTGGAAGTACAATGCGGATAATGTTTTCAGTCTATGCTTCTTCCGTTCTTGCTATTATTTCTGCCTGCTGGCTGGGAGACAGATCTGTGAAGTATGCGCAGTAGCCGGCGACACGCACGACAAGATCCCTGTACTTTTCAGGATTTTTCTGTGCCTCCAACAGGGATTGTTTATTCAGGATATTGAACTGTATATGTGCATGCTTCTGACTGCTCCAGGCACGTATAAGCTGCATTAGGCGGCGTGTTCCTTCCTCCCCTGCTACATTCGCAGGTGCCATCTTCATATTGAGAAGATCCTCGCGATGCGTCTTGTAGATCTGGCAGGTTGCCCTGGCGATGGATTGCAGGGTCACAGTGGGCCCCTTTGTATCCATGCCATGCGATGGAACTATCCCGTCGGAAAGATATTCCCCGGCCCTGCGGCCATTTGGTGTGGCCATTGTCACCCTGCCGGAGGGGTTGTGGAAGGTGATCGGAATGATCCGCATGTTGGCGCTCTGTCCATGCGGTCTGGGATGGTTGTGGGTATACTCCATAACCGTGCGCTGTATGTGGTAGCCAATGGTATCCACCCACTCGATGCCATTGCCGTATTTGGGGGCATTGAGGCACATCTGGCGAATTGCTTCCTTGCCATCCCAGTTACACTCCATGGCATCGAGGAGCTGATCCCATGTGAGTTTCTTTGTTTCGTAAATGAGATGCTTGATGGCAGCCAGGGAATCGATACAGGTCGCGAACCCGCCGAGCCCGTCGATACAGGAAGCATCCAGTGCCCCGGGGATGTAATCAGCGTGTGTGTGGAGGTCCCGGCCATGCTCCATGCATAGGTCATGCAGCGTGGATGCCAGCGGAGCCGCGATATACCTGGACTTCATCCCGGCCGCAATGTAGTTCTGGATCATAATATGTCTGACGACGTTCTCGAGCTGCATCTTGTACGCATTCCACACTTCGTCGTAGGTTTTGAAGGTCTGCGGGTTGCCTGTCTTCAGGCCGAACTGTTCGTCATTGTAGATCTTCATTTTCCCGTCGCGGAGCGTCATCTCCATGACCGCGCCGTAATTGATTCCACCGTTGCCGGTCTTGTGGGTCTCGCGGTTGGGAAGACGCGATTCCGAGCACCCTGACATCGCGTAATCCAGGGCTTCTTTCTTAACTATTCCGTTGCTCATGAACCACGGCACCTCGAACTCGTCGTTGATCAGTTTGGGAGATCCTTTGCCGTCCTTGATGGTCTCAGCCACGGCATGCAGGAACTTGTCGGGGGTATTGGCATGGATCCTGACACCAAGTTCAGGGTAGCTGCTCTTAAGCGGTCGTGTCGATTCCAGGATCACGTAAGAAAGCTCGTTTGTGGCGTCGAAACCGTCGGTAGTCTGGCCGCCGATTGTCACCGTTTCATGGTGTGAGAATCCTTCGCGGCCCTTTGCCGCGGATGGTGACATCTGCGACTCGATGCTCTGCATGATGTTCAGCCAGAGGCACTGGAACAGTTCCTGTGCACCTTCCGGGGTGAGCCGGCCTTCATCAATATCCTTCCTGTAAGTGGGATAGAGATACTGGTCCATACGGCCCTGGTTGACTTGTCCTCCGACCATCTCCTCCATACGCGAGAAGAGCTGGGTAAACCACTGAGCCTGAATTGCCTCCCGGAAGTTGCGGGCAGGGTTCTCAGGGACCCATGCACAGATAGCTGATATTTCCTCAAGTTCCTTTTTGCGCTTTGGTTCTTTTTCACTTAATGCCATTTTAGCTGCCAGTTCAGAGTAGCGCCTGGCAAGAAGAGACAGTGCATCACAGGTTATAATGGCAGCTTCGTAGAAAGGCTTCTTAAAGACCAGGTCGTGCGGGTCTTCCAAAGCGTCTAATCTTGCCTGAGCTTCTTCCCGCAGACCCTTACACCCACGTGTCAGCATTTTCCCGAAATCTGGTACCCAGTTCTGGGAATGGCGCATGGTTGAAGTAGAAATGATCACGAACGTGAACTTGGTCCCGACATTCTCCGGATCAGGACCCCAGAATGCATGCCGGGTTTCAGGTGGCAGGGCCTTTATGAAGTTCGGGGTAAAGTCCTTGCCATTCCAGTAGGGGAAAAGAACTTCGTCAATAATCTTCTTGTCTTCGCCGGTTACCGTAACAGCATCCGGTGCTCCGGCCTCTTTGGCCTCAATGAAAGCTTTTGCTCCTTCCCTGATGATAGTGCCGTCCAGCTCAGGATATACAAGAGAGTACTTTCCGAACCAGGTGCATGGACGTCCCACTATCAGTTCATCGTCGAAAATGGCGACGGATATGTTTTCAGCTATGTGCTGCAGGGCTTTGGCCCAGCGAAGCACCAGGGGCTGGCCTTCTGTAGCCTTGAATGACTCGGTAAAGTAGACCGCACGTTCCAGCGCTACCCGGGGGGCACCTGAAGAACGGATGGCGTCAAACATCCTGAGGACCCGGTCGGTAGCGCTACCGTGTAATACTTTTCTTCCCTCAGCAATGGCCTTTTCCTGCGCCGAGAGAACTGATGAATCATTTGAACTCATAAAATTTACTTTATTATTTTATACTATCCTAAATTTCAAAGAAGATCCTGAATAAATTGCAATATGAGGTCATATCCTACCTCTTCAGGAACGTTCCAATATTACCATTGTTACTGAAACAAAGAATCCAAGTACCATGACCAGACCAGTCACTTTTCCTCCATGCTCATAAGATTCAGGTATCATTGAATTTGCGAGTACCATAAGTATAGCCCCTCCGGCAAAAGCCTGGATAAATGCCAGCCATGTTTCAGATGCACCGCTGAATAGGGAGAAACCTGCAACCGATGCAAAGGCACAAACCACAACAATAAATACCCACAACAAAATTATTTTACTATTCTTCCATCCTCCTGCCTTCATGCCGACAGTTCCTGCAATAGCTTCGGGAAGGTTGGAAATAAAAACCGCCACAAGCATCGCCAGGCTTACCACGCCTCCTTCAAATATGCCTAGTCCGATAACAATCGATTCAGGAATTCCATCAAGAATTATTCCCAGCAGCATCGGTATGACCAAATTTGAAGAATGGGAAGCATCAACATCTGTACGGCCCCTTGCTCCCAGTTTTCCTATCAGCTTATCACTGAAATAGAATGTTAATGCTCCTGCGAAAAGGCCAAATGCCGGGAATCCCGTTCCTTTTGCAAGCGTTACCGCTTCATATATTAATTCATAAGAAACGGCTGAAATCAGGGTTCCGGCGCCGAAGGCCATTATAATCCCTAAGGTTCGTTTCGATAAATTGAACCTTGTTGCTAATATACCCCCTATTACCAGAGATGAAGTTGCCAATAGACCGAACAATAATGCGTTTCCCATATCTAAACAGAATTAACCTTGATACAAAGCAAATTGACAATAATGGAACTTACTAATTTTTAAACAGGGTTACCAATTTCCCGTGTTTGACAAAGCTACTGTGTATTAAATGTTTCATACTAAGGATGTATACCTAATATTAGGTAAATTGATTCGGGTTAATTAATATTGCATTTATGAAAGATAATTTAATGTTTGAGAACACAGATTACAGAATTTTTTTTGAATTCATTAAGAATTATTCTGGTCGAGGTTTCGCGAATATTGACAATCAGGACCAATCTATTATTCGATTAAACAGGATTCTTAGCAGGAGAAGACAGTTTTTTTATATTGCAGATCTTCTAAAATTTAAGATACTATATACTAGTCCTCAGATTCTTGATATATTTGGTGTCAGTCCTGAAGATTATGATCTCTCCCATAATTTCAGGGTTAGTCACCCTCTTGATATAGAAAGACGGAGCAGGGTAAGAGTCAAAGTAATAGAGTCTGGTCAGGAATTATTTATCAGGAAATCAGGAAATAAGATTATTTCATCCAGCTTCAGGATGAAAAATATCACTGGTGTGTATTCAGATATCTTTATGCAGAGTTACTTGTTTTATTGTAATTCCCCCATTGAAACAGTTTACATCCTGATGGTTCATACTCCGATAACCTTGTTATTAAAAAAGTTTAAACGAGGGTATTATCAATGGTATGCAGGAAACGACCTGAACAATTTCAGATACCCTGATGAAGAGCTTTTGCTCTCCGGCTCTGCCCTGTCTGAACGTGAACTGGAGGTTCTCTCGTATATCCGCAAGGGGCTGAGTTCCAAAGAAATCGGTGAAAAGCTTTCCCTGAGCTCTTATACAGTTAACACCCATCGCAGGAATATTCTCAAAAAATATGGGAAGTCATCCATTGGGGAGGTTGTATATGATCTGGAAAGTATCGGAATAATCTAATGAAATAAATCATCTATCTGGTTGCAACTTTTGTCCGTTCGGGGTCACTAACGGGACTAATGGATTTTTTTAAAATAGTAAGGAATATATAAATTACCACCAACCTTCGTTTAAATTTAAACAATACTAATGGTTGTCCCTCATTGCCATTATTAATAATGTCCAATAATCCAATTAATAGACATTTTATACTATTGAGTTGATATACTGATAAATATATATCATTTTGTTATTTATGCGTCTAATGACGATGTATTTAGGATGTTAATAAACCAATTGTATGAATCTTTGACTTAAACTTAAAGATTTTATAAATGACAATAATCTTAGATCACATGAGTTTTGACATTGTCTTGAGATGAATTGTCCTGACCTGGTTGAGCCACCTTCCCATTAAATAGTTCAGCGATAAATTGAGCCAACTCCCGGAACAGATTTGTTAAAAGTATCTGTGTTAACTTGATTATCAAGCCAAATTTACGTGGAAATATATTAAAGTGCATGTTGCATGTACAAGTCCCTCTCATACATGAGAGTTTTTTTTAAATAATTTCAGAATCCATCAACTTTTTTTCAAACCTGTCTATAGGTACTATAATGTACCTCATTTTCAGGGCAGGAATTAATAAAAGCTATATGCTTTTTTTCATGATAGTGTGTTTAAACTTAAACAAATCATATATTAGCCTTTACCAATCAAAGTGTTCACTTTTCAATCTTTTATTATGGAAGCAATCGAATTTATTACCAAATACGATTCATATCTTGAAGAAATTAGTAGTGTCATAAAACCCGAACTGTTGCCGATTATAAATGAACTTAAAAATATAGACCCTCACGATCTTGTTACACCAGAAACCTATTTGATTGATGGAAGTCATGCACGAGGTTATGTATGGAGGTTGTTCTTACAAAGAGCTAAGGAAGACTCTTCCACAAAATAATTTTCCAAGATCATTACCAAACACTGTCATACCCATCCAAAATCTGCTTTTCTCGAACTAAGCAATCCGAACTATTGGGGTGGATCATTTTGGGATGATTGTTGAAAATGTTTAGAAATGTATTCATCTGCTTTCGTCTCATCCTTAACGGGGATCATAATATTTTCCCCTAACACATACCAACCGTCTGTCCGATGTTCCTTCCGAAATAATCCTGATAAATCAATTTCTTCCCCATCTGAAAATTTTAAAGTTGTCATGGATTTATTAATTGCCTTTGTTTAACACTTGATTTATTCTGATACTAAAAATCAATTAGGAAATTTGGTTATTCATGCCAACAAAAGGAATATTATGTCCTAAAATAATGGTCATCCTATTTTAATCCCTAAATCAGTTAAAATAGGATATCAAAGCGGATGGAAAATGTCCTGTATTAACTCAAAGGATTAAATTATGATGAAACTGTACCATCCACATATAGTTTTTTCAGTTTAGTGAGGGTGTTTTTATTTGTATTGCATATTTTGTTTATATGGGTGAAACTATAACCCTTCTTTAACAGCTTAATCTCTTCATAATACTGTTCCTTCATTGCCTCGGTACTTTTTCGGAATCCGGTTTTCCTTCCAACGACACCTCCGACAGCGCGGAAGTTCTTATATCCACTTTGGAGTCTGTTTTCAATTGTCTTCCTCTCCATTCTTGCCACTTCGGCTAAGATGGTGATCAAAAATTGACTCATTGGATTAATCTGCTTATCATCAGTTAAAGTCTCGATATTGAAATTTTGAATATATAAGGAGATCTTGTGTTGATTCAGAATTTCAAGCGTTTGTAATATTTGAAGAGGATCTCTACCGATCCGGCTTAATTCGGTGCATAATACCTTATCAATCTGATTGGTATTCACATATTCTATCATCTTCATCAACTCTATTCTTTCAAAGTTCTTCTTTGCCCCTGAGACCTTCTCAGCGAATACTGCCTCAATTTTGCAGTTGAGTGAGGAAGCGAGTTGTGTCAGATCATTAATCTGTCGCTCATAATTTTGACGGTCATTCGTTGATGATACACGACAGAATAAGACTACTTTCTTCATAGGATTATTAATATTAATACATCCCAAAATTACAGCAAATTGCTTATTTGTGCAGCATTATAAAAGTAGAATGTACTAGTATTCAGCACATTGCAGAAAATAATCTATGAGTAATTGGAATAATTTTGAGTAACTACAGATTAAAACATCTGGCAGTAACATTCATGAATGATAAGTTTATAAATATATTTTCAAAATCCATCAACTTTTTTTTAGAACATGGCTATATGAACTGTATAAACTATCATCAAAAAATAAAGAATGTAGCTATGGAAGAAAAATTTTTTAATCTGTTAGTAAGTATGGAATTGATGTTTGCCTATTTAGGAAGGTATAAATATTATGACCAATTACTTAAAAATGAAGGGAATGATAAATATGTCATCTCTATTGTCTTATCAGGGAAGAAGAAAAATAATGTTGATGTGTTCAGGGTATCTGAGATAAAGGATCCAGAATTAAAGGAAAGAATGTTTCTTTTGGATCAAGGATATCCATTAGTAAACACCCGTGAAAATGTTTCATATGTTTACACTTATCTATCAGAAGTAAAGGAATTTTCTGAAAGTGTAGGGGATTCAGTTAGGGACCAATTAAAAAATAGGTGATATTAGCCTGAGAGAGACTGAGAAGAAGAAAAAGTCAACTAGTAAGAGTGATTATGAAGTAAGAATGAACCACCCCTGATAAGGTGGTTTATTTTATTACAGGAAGCGGTACAGCTTAATTTAATTTGTCTTGTAGCTCTATGATGATTAAGAACCAGTTATGATTTTGTGATATCGTATATGTATAGTATCGAGATGTTTAGATAATTTATGGACCATTTTAAATATCTTTGTCCATAATTTAAAAGATACATTAAATGAACATACTGATTTTTAAATAAGAAGTAGAACTTATAATAGATAAGAATTGAGGAAAAGTAGCGGAAAGTAGTAAAATAAAAACCTCAATTAATTGATAATCAAATTAATTGAGGTTAATGGTGGTGGAGCTGCGGGGAGTTTCAGGTTATCTTTTATGATTCTCCATGATCCCTAAATACTACATATTTAACTGGTTACATGTTTTTGCTTTTCTCCGTTTTTCCTGAATTTTATTTTTTACTTGATGAAGTTGATGATTTTTTCAATTTCGAATCAACTTTTTCGTGAAAGTAGGATAAATAAGAAGTGGAACTTATAAAAGACAAGAATTGAGGAAAAGTAGCGGAAAGTAGTAAATCAAAGACCCCAATTAACTGAAAATCAAATTAATTGGGGTCAAGAGTTGTGGAGCTGGCGGGAGTCGAACCCGCGTCCAAACACGGAAGTCATATGCTTTCTACATGCTTATTCCTGCTTGATTTTCGTGACCTGTCAGCTGCAGAACAACCTAACCTGCCCTTATTTCCTGTTTGTTTCGCCATCGGGTCGGAACAACCTTCAGACTAGCCCCGGATTGCGTGCGTCTCCGTGTCGGGTTGGATCAGGGCCTGACCGCCCGGGAAACGTCTCGTCCCAACACATGTGCTGAGAGATTATGCCTTTCGGCAGAAAGTGCCTAAGCTACTGTTATTCGCTTATGCTGCGAGAGCGTAATTGTTTTCGCCTTTTGTTGTTTTGTGACTCTGTTTAAGTGACGCGCCACCACACACTGCATGCTTACATAACACCACTCATGCTGTCAAAACCAGGTCAGCCCCGGATGATATGAACTGCAAAGATACGAAAAAAAGTCGGAAGTCCGAAGACAGAAGACCGAAGTTGAAGAAAATAAGCTCAGGGTTCAGAAAGTGGAGCAGGGCTGAGAGGAGGTGAGCAGAGGGAGACAGAGGGAATGTTTTAAGCTTTTTTGACTTTTCCCTTTTGACATAATACTGTATCTTCACATGGCTTATGTATTTTCAGAAGAAAATGGAAAAGACCTTAAAAGTAGGAATACTCAGAGAGACAAGAAATCCTCCCGACAGAAGGGTGCCTCTTACTCCCCCTCAGATTGTTGCTCTTGAGGAACTTTATCCCGATGTGGAATTCTTTGTCCAGCCCAGCGATTACAGATGTTATTCAAATGAAGAGTATGAATATCTTGATATACCCCTGAAGGAAGACCTTCGTGATTGTGATATCCTGATGGGCGTTAAGGAGGTTGATAAACGAACCTTCATCCCGGGTAAAACATATCTCTTCTTTGCCCATGTGGCTAAGAAACAGCCTCATAACCAGGATATGTTCAGGGAAATGGCTGACAGAGGCACTTACTCTTATCGATTATGAATACCTTACCTCTGAAAAAGGTCAGAGACTGGTTGCCTTTGGACGCCATGCAGGCATCGTGGGAGCATATAACGGACTAAGAGCCAGGGGTATAAAAACAAACAGATTTAAACTTAAACCCGCTTACCAGTGCCACGATCTCGATGAGATGTGGGCCGGTCTGAGACTTGATTGAACTTGAAACCCGGACTTAAAATTCTTGTCACCGGAGAGGGGAGAGTTGTCAAGCGGTATTATTGAGACTCTCAATGTTGCGAATATTGTACAGGTAAACCCTGAGGATTATCTCAACAGGGATTTTGATGTGCCTGTCTTCTGCCAGATAGGTCCCGGGCATTATACCCTGCGAAAAGATAAGAGCAGGTTCAGCTTTGATCATTTTGTTGAGTACCCTCAGGAATATGAATCAGCTTTTCTTGCCTTATACACAGGTAACAGATATACTTATGACCGGACATTTCTGGGACCCGCGCTCACCTGTTTTCTTTACAAAGGATGATATGAAAAAGCCTGACTTCAGGATCTCTGTTATAGCTGATATCAGCTGCGATGTTAACGGCCCTATTCCTTCTACTCTCAGAGCTACTACTATCTCTGACCCCTTTTATGGTTATAATCCGTATCTTGAAATTGAAGAGCCCGCTTTCTCCCGGCCAACAAACATAACGGTAATGTCTATCGACAACCTTCCCGGAGAGCTCCCCCGCGACGCTTCCCTGGAATTTGGTAAACAGCTAATCAGCAGTGCCTTGCATGATCTGTTCCTGGAGAATAATAGCCCTATGATCGAAAGAGCCACCATACTCAGAGGGGGACGACTGACACCGAAGTATGCATACCTAAATGAGTATCTATTTGGAATCTAACCAATAACTATAAATATGAAAACCAAATTCTATCTTAGAGTTGTAACGTTTGTTACAATTTTCCTGCTTTGTGCAGGAGCTTTTGCCCAGGAGGCTGCACGACCTGCCGCTCGTCCCGCAATGAGGATGCCGGCCCGGATTATTTCACCTGAGATAATGCCTGACAAGAAGGTTACCTTTAAAATCTATGCTAAGGACGCTACAAAAATATCAGTGTCTGGTGAATGGCAGGCAGGCTTTGGCGCAAGCGAAAACCTGGTCCGTAATGACACTGGTCTGTTTACTCTGACAGTTGGGCCGCTTAAACCGGAACTGTATGGTTATACATTAACAATCGACGGAGTTAGAACTATTGATCCTGCTAATAACCAGGTACGACGCGACGGAGTCAACTACCAGAGCTTCTTTATTATCCCGGGCACGGAGTCTGATGTCTATATTCACAAACATGATGTTGCCCATGGAAATGTGACAAAGGTTTGGTATAAGTCGGGAGTTCTCGGATTTGACAGAAGAATGTATGTTTATACTCCTGCCGGATACGAAGCCGGAACAGGTAAATTGCCTGTCTTCTATCTTCTTCATGGTGCGGGCGGTGATGAGGACGCCTGGACAACAATGGGCAGGGCAGCACAGATAATGGACAATCTTATTGCAAGCGGTAAGGCCAAACCTATGATTGTCGTAATGACAAATGGAAATGCCAACCAGGCAGGTGCCCAGAACGATGTTCCCCCAATTCCTCCGGTCGCAGGAGAACAGGGAATGGCATCCTACCAGAGGTTGGCAGGCAAGTTTGAAGAACATCTTGTAAAAGACGTTGTACCTTATATTGAAAAAAATTATCGTGTACTTACAGGAAGAGATAACAGGGCTATAGCAGGGTTATCGATGGGAGGGGGACATACCCAGACTATTACAAATAATAATCCTGGCATGTTCGGATATATCGGTGTTTACAGCATGGGGATAATGGGCATGGGACAACAAAATGCCGAAGCTGCTGCAAAACAGGAGCAGGAAAGACTTGCTAAACTTGATGCCCTCAATAAGAGTGGTTTCAAATTATACTGGATTGCTTGCGGTAAGGATGACTTTGTCTACCAGGGAGTCATTACCCTGAGAGCCAACCTCGACAAGGTAGGACTGAAATATGTTTACCGAGAAAGCACAGGCGGCCATACCTGGGCTAACTGGCGTATTTACCTTTCAGAATTTGCACCAATGCTCTTTAAATGACCGCCAGACTGCACGACCGCACGACCGCATGACCGCAAGACCGCATGACTGCAAGACCGCATGACCTTTAACCTAAACTTTCATATATGAAAAAAATCTTCTTACTGATACTTACTCTGATCTCGTTCCAGCTCAGTGCCCAGCAGGACAATGCCCCTGTTATCGGTGTGAGCGATAAGCGTGTTGAGGTTTACGGACTAAAAAATGCCAAAGTGGTTGTTGATTATCAGACAACAATTGAAAATTGTGATATCCTGATTTCTGACGGGAGAATAGTGTCCGTTGGTCAGAATATTTCCTTCCCGGCAGGAACAATAGTAACTGACCTTACAGGAAAAACTGTATATCCTTCATTCGTAGATGCTTATGCCGGAAATTATGGCATTAAAACCCAGTCATCCGCGGCTGATGCCAATCCTTATGCTGCTTTTATGACTCAGCAAGCCGGAAGAGCTTCTTCCACCCCCACGCCTGAAGCCAGAATAGCTGATTACTGGAATGATGGCATTAATTCATCCTATAATGTATCGGAGGAATTCATTCCCGATTCAAAAACTGCCGGAGAATACCGTCAGGCAGGTTTCGGAGCCGTTGTCACATTTAAAGCTGAAGGAATTGCCAGAGGAACATCTGCCCTTGTTGCCACCGGAGACGGCAAGGCAAATAATCTGATACTGAAAAACAGAACTTCAGCGAATTATTCTTTCACAAGGGGACGCTCATCTGATGTCTACCCGGCTTCGCAATTTGGCATAATTGCACTGTTGCGGCAGGTAAACTACGATGCTCAATGGTACAGACAGCTCCCTGCAGGTTACTTCCACGATGAAGGTATTGAAGCATACAACAGGAATCTTACGCTTCCCCAGATATTTGAAGTGACAAATAAAATTGAGATCCTCCGGGCCGACAGAATAGGGAAGGAGTTTGGGATCAATTATATTGTGAAGGGAAGCGGTGATGAATACCAGACTATCAGTGATATTAAAAAGACCGGCAGAAAGCTTATTATCCCGGTCAATTTTCCGGAAGCACCGGATGTGAAGGACCCTTATGATGCTGCAGCAGTGTCGTACACTTCACTCAGACATTATGAAATGGCGTCCTCGAACCTCTCAAAGCTCTCTGAAGCAGGACTGACTTTTGCAATTACATCTTCCGATCTCAGGCAGCGCACCACCTTTCTTGCAAACCTGAGGAAGGCTGTAAAACAGGGTTTGCCGGAAGCTGAAGCTCTGAAGGCGCTTACAACAACTCCTGCTGAACTGGTTGGGGCTTCTGACCTTGTCGGAGCTGTAAAGAAAAACATGATTGCGAACCTGATAGTAACTTCAGGAAATATATTCAGCGAGGATTGTGTTGTTTACGAAAACTGGGTACAGGGAACACCTTACCGGTTTGTGGATCTGAGGATCAGGGATCTGAGGGGGACTTACAGCCTTAAGGTTGATACCACAAATTACAAAATGGTTCTCTCAGGAACATTCGACAAGCCATCAATAAAGCTGACTTTTGATACAATTCAGGTCAGAGGAGCAACATTTACTCTTGAAAAAGATCTTGTGAGCATAGTATTTGACAGAGCGAAACTTAAATTCAGGCTGTCAGGATATGTTGCAGGAAAGGATCTCAAAGGAAGAGCGCAACTTGACAATGGGAAATGGGTGGCATGGCAGGCCAGCTGGACTGACAGTAAAACAGAGCCTGACAGCCGGACTAAAAGGACAACTCCGGCTTCAGAGCCTGGTAAAGTCATGTATCCGTTTACTGCCTACGGGATGAGCGAACTTCCGAAACAGGAAGATGTGCTTTTCAGAAATGCAACAGTGTGGACAAACGAGATGGAAGGTAAACTTCTTAATACTGATGTTCTTATTATAAAAGGTAAGATTTCAAAGATCGGCAAGAATCTTAGTGCTCCTGAGGGAGCAAAGGTCATCGATGCCACAGGGAAGCATCTTACTCCCGGTATCATTGATGAACACTCCCATATTGCAATAGATGCCACCAATGAAATGGGGCAGGCAATTACATCTGAAGTCCGATGCATAGATGTCATCGATCCGGAAGATCTTACAATCTACAGGCAACTTGCAGGAGGTGTTACAACTGTTCATACTCTTCATGGTTCAGCAAATCCTATAGGAGGCCAGTCAATAATAATAAAGAACCGCTGGGGCCATAATGCCGAGGAACTGATAGTTGCAAACCAGGCAGGATTTTTGAAACATGCTCTCGGGGAGAATGTGAAAAGAAGCACAGGCCGTTATCCGAATTCGAGGATGGGGACAGAACAGATAATCCGTGATGCCTACCAGAGAGCCGTTGATTATAATAAGCAATGGAAAACATGGAATGCTCTTAAACCTGCCGAACGGCTTGGCAAAGTACCTCCGCGGCGTGACCTTGAACTCGATGCTCTTGTTGATGTGCTTGAAAAAAAGAGTTTCATAACCTGTCACACTTATGTCCAGTCAGAAGGTACCATGATAATGAACCTTGCTGAAGATTTCGGGGTAAAAGTAAACACCCTTATTCACTTTAATGAAGCGTATAAGATTGCCGACCAGATCGCTGCCCATGGAGCTGCAGCATCGGTATTTTCTGACTGGTGGGACTATAAATATGAAGTATACGAAGGGATTACATATAATGCTTCGATTCTTTTAAGCCAGGGGGTGCTGACCTGTCTGCACTCCGATGATGCCGAACAGGGACGCAGGCTTAACCAGGAGGCCGGAAAAATAGTGAAGTACGGTGGTATTCCTGAGACTGAAGCCCTTAAGCTTGTAACACTTAACCCTGCAAAGATACTCCATCTCGACGACAGGATCGGAAGTATAAAAACAGGTAAAGATGCTGATCTGGTTCTCTGGACCGATAATCCTCTTTCGGTATATGCCAGGGCAGCAAAGACTATGGTTGACGGGACTGTCTATTTTGATGAGGAGAGCGATGTAAAAATGAAGGAAGAGATAGATAATACGCGAAACCGGATTATTTCAAATATACTTAAGGAAACTGCTCAACCTGCTCCGGGTAACCTTTCAAACATGCCAAGAAGATGAAAAAGAATATTTTATACATTGTAATATTGCTGAACTTTTTTGTTAATGGTTCAGCACAGAGTCCTGTAGTTGCCCCGGCACAAAAGAAGCCGGTAATGCTGACAGGCGGAACTATTCATACTGCTACTGGAAGTGTAATCGAAAACGGAACCCTTGTTTTTACAGGCGGCAAAATAACTGCAGTGGGCAAAACTTCTGATCTGAATATCGATAAAACAGCTTACGAGGTAATTGATGTTACGGGAAAGCAGATTTATCCCGGGCTTATCTTTCCGAATACAAGTGTCGGTCTGGTGGAAATAGGAAGCGGTGTAGAGGTAGCGACAGACAACAGGGAGATAGGAGATCTTAATCCCAATGTGCGATCGCTCGCAGCTTATAATACTGATTCTCATGTTATTCCTGTTCTGCGTTCAAATGGAATCCTGCTTGCCCAGATCGTGCCTGTCGGAACTCTTCTCCCGGGTACCTCCAGTGTAGTCCAGCTCGATGCATGGAACTGGGAAGATGCAGCATACAAGACAGATAATGGTGTTCAGCTCGGCTGGCCCAGGAAATCTGCGGCAGGAGGAAGGGGAGGTATGGCCTTTGCTCAGGCAGCCACCACCGGTACCAGTACTTATGATAAAAATGTTGAAGCTCTCGAGAAGATTTTTACTGATGCTGTAGCATATGCAGCTGTAGCCAAGCCTGAGGATGTAAACCTGAGACTTGAAGCACTTAAGGGATTGTTCGACGGAAGTAAAACTCTTTTTATCAGCTCAACAGAGCCAAAAGGGATAATGGCAGCCGTTGCTTTCGGGAAGAGATATGGTGTTAGGAAAATGGTGCTCGCAGGAGCTGACGAATCAGCCTGGAGTGTAAAGGATTTTCTTAAGGAAAACAATATCCCCGTTCTGCTTGACAATACCCAGAGCCTTCCCAGGTATGACTACAGCGATGTAAGGCTTCCCTTTAAACTTGCAGCCATGTTCATGAAAGAAGGGATACTTGTCGGTCTTACTTATTCGAAGCAGGCCTACGGTAATCTGCCATTCGCGGCAGGTCAGACGGTGGCTTATGGCCTTACAAAGGAAGAAGCGCTTCAGACGGTAACAATCAATACTGCTAAGATCCTTGGAATTGATGATAAAACAGGGTCTCTTGAGGTCGGCAAGGATGCAAATATTGTTGTGTCAACCGGCGATCTTCTCGATATGGCCTCAAGCAATGTGGAGCTTGCATTCATCAACGGAAGAAATGTCAGTCTTGATGACAAGCATAAGCAGCTTGCAAGGCGCTTTCAGGCAAAGTATGCCAATATGAAAAAGGCTGAGTAATTTTGAGTGAATATTTTCCAGTTATGAAGATTATCTTTCTCGGACCAGCACATCCTTACAGAGGCGGGCCTGCTTCATTCAGTGACAGGCTTGCCCTGCAATTCATTGCTGAGGGTCACGATACTGAGATCTTCACCTTTCGTCTTCAGTATCCGGGTTTCCTTTTCCCCGGAAAAACACAGTATACAGATATTCCTCCCCCTTCAGGAGTGAAGATTACCAGGTTATTGAACTCCATTAATCCATTAAACTGGATACTGGCAGGATTCAGGATAAAACGATTGAAACCCGATATTCTGTTGCTGAGGTTCTGGCTGCCATTTATGGGACCGTCACTCGGAACCGTGGCCAGAATAGTGAAAATGAACAAACAAACCCGGGTGATCTGTATTTTTGATAACGTGGTGCCCCATGAAAAAAGACCTGGAGATGACTTGCTGACCCGCTATTTCATTCACTCTGTCGACGGCGCTATCGTGATGTCGAAAAGCGTTGGCGAAGATCTGAAAAAGTTCAGTAACAGGGTCCCTTTAAGGTTGTCACCTCATCCGATTTTCGATAATTACGGTGCTGCGCTTACCCGCGATGATTCAATCAAGGCTCTCGGTCTTGATGGCGGCTTTTCCTATATGTTATTCTTCGGGTTTATCAGGGCATACAAAGGATTGGACCTTCTGATTAAGGCATTCTCCGACGACCGGCTGAGGAATAAGAAAATTAAGCTTATTGTAGCAGGCGAGTTCTACGAGGATGCGGCCCCATACAGAGACCTGATAAAGCAAAGCGGACTTGAAAATGATATAATCCTCTACGACCGTTTTATAAGGGATGAGGAGGTGGCATCACTCTTTGGGGCAGCTGATTTAATTGTTCAGCCTTACAGGAACGCCACCCAGAGCGGGGTTACACAGGTTGCCTATCACTTCAATAAACCGATGCTTGTCACGGATGTCGGAGGTTTGAGTGAAATTGTAAGCAATGGGGTAGGCGGGTATGTTGTCAAACCTGAGACAAAAGAAATTTCGGATGCAATATTTGACTTCTTTGAGAACAACAGGAAACAGGAGTTTACTGAGGGGGTTATCCGGGAGAAGGATAAGTTCTCGTGGGATAAGATGACAAAGGCGATTGCTGAGGTTTATAAAGAGTGTCAAAATCCAATTAACCACGGAAAAATGTAGCCTCGCTGGCGCCGATTTGCAATCGGTGCCAAAATAGGAAATCCAAAATACTGAGGATCGCTATAAAGCAGCTATTCGGCTATGGAGAAGCTTTTTGGAGGATCGAACAAATGGCACGGATTGCAAATCCGCGCCAGCTTCCATTGCTAGCTCAGCGGAGCGCCGGGGGTTGACTCTAATTCACTTTATCCCTGATCTGGTACTTATTCCTTTCAGATGAATTCCTGTTGATCAGTTCTCCGAGGAACCCTGTCAGGAAAAGGAATGAGCCGATAATCATCACTGTAAGAGCTATAAAGAAGAAAGGGCTGTCTGTAACCAGCGGGGCCCTTGTATGATTTGCGATTGTAATAAGCTTATTAATCCCAAGGTATCCCGCCATTACGAATCCAAAAAAGAACATCAGGCTTCCGAGAAAGCCGAAAAGGTGCATGGGACTTTTTCCAAACCTTGTTATAAAACTAATTGTAAGAAGGTCAAGATATCCTTTAATGAAACGGTCAAGTCCATACTTCGTCACTCCATACTTCCGGGCCTGATGGGTAACGACCTTTTCGCCGATTTTCCTGAAGCCGGCTTCCTTTGCAAGCATGGGGATGTACCTATGCATCTCGCCAAAGATCTCAATGCTCGAAACCACCTCCTGTCTGTAAGCTTTCAGGCCGCAGTTGAAATCATGAAGCTTTATGCCCGATGACCACCTTGCAGTGCCATTATAAAACTTGCTTGTTATTCTTTTGATAAATGGATCATATCGTTTCTTCTTCCAGCCTGAGACAAGGTCATATCCGTCTTCCCTGATCATCTTTACAAGTTCCGGTATCTCATCGGGACTATCCTGCAGGTCAGAGTCCATTGTTATCACAACAGCCCCCCTGGCTTCACTGAAGCCTGTATGAAGGGCTGCTGCCTTGCCATAGTTACGCCTGAAACGGAAACCCCTTACAAAAGGATTCGTTTTCGCAGTTGAGGAGATTACGTCCCATGACGAGTCGGAACTTCCGTCATCAATAAGTATGATCTCAAAAGACAGGCTGGAAGAGTTGCACACTCTTTCAATCCAGCCTATAAGTTCAGGGATGGATTCCTCCTCATTGTATACAGGGATAACAACCGACAGATCCATCGGGACAATTCTCAGATTAATTTTCAGGTGTATCGAGCAGTGGATTACCTTCTTTCCTTACAAAGATTGCAAGAATGAGCGACATAATCGTTCCTATAAACATACCAATGAAAACTGACATCGCTGCCAATACAGGCGGATTCATTATTTTTTTGGTAAACTTCATTCCCATATCAATCTGTTCCTGGGTATACCCTTTTTTCAGTCCTGCTTCCTCACTCATTGCGATCATTTTATCTATAAGACCCGGATCAATAAACGCATAGAGAATATAAGAGAACACAGCCATAATAATTGCAGAATAGAGACAGATAATAACCCCGGCTCCCACAGCCTGTCCGTAAGTAATCATCCCATGCATAAAATTATCACGATATGATTTCATAAGCAGAAACAGCACTATGAGCTGGATAATCATAAAAGCATTGCCGAGGGCTTTATTAGTCGATTGATCAAAGAAATACAGAATTAATGTGTAGACTATCCCTGCCAGCCCCAATAACAAGCCATTGGTTAGGTTCGCTTTCCAAACGTTTACTTTTTGTTCCATGATGTAAGGTTTATGATATTTATATTGTTATGAAACAAATATACTTTAAAATTGAATAGGGGCATTATTGCAAAATCATAATATTTTTTTGCAGGCTGCCATAAATTTCTTACTTTTGTGCGGGGTAAGTCTTATACGACCAGCTCCTGCTGAACTCCCCCAGGATCGGAAGATAGCAAGGGTAGGCAGTTGTAGCGGTGCGATATAAGTAGCTTACCCTTTTTTTTACCTTATGCTGATTAAAATATACAATGAGAATCCAAACCACCGGAAGATCAGACAAGTGGTAGACCTGCTTGAGGCGGGAGGCATTATTATTTACCCTACCGATTCGGTTTATGCAATGGGTTGCGATATTAAATCAACAAAAACAATTGAGAAGATAGCCCGTTTTAAAGGCACAAATCCAAATAATCCCGACATGTCGCTCATTTTTCACGATATGAGTCAGTTATCGGAGTATACAGTCATCAGGGATAATACAATATTTAAACTTCTGAAGAGAAATCTTCCTGGTCCATTTACTTTCATTGTACAGGCTAACAGCCAGATACCGAAACTGTTCAAGAACAAGAAAAAGACTGTAGGTATCAGGATCCCGGATAATAACATAGTGCTTGAGCTGGTCAGGGAGCTTGGTCGTCCTATAATAACAACATCAATTCACGACCAGGATGAAGTAATTGAATATACTACAGATCCTGAGCTGATCTTCGAGAAATTCAACGGCATAGCTGATGCCGTTATTGACGGAGGTTTTGGAAATAACGAGGCAAGTACTGTTGTTGACTGTACCGCCGATGAGATAGTTGTTGTCAGGCAGGGATTGGGTGTACTTGAATGGTAGTTATCAGTGTCTGTAAAAATTCCTTGTCAGAAGAAGCAAAAGTGCAATCAGTTCAAGTCTTCCGAGAAGCATCAGGAAGGATAAAAAGAGCTTGCCCTCTCCGGGCAAAGCAGAATAATTTGAAAATGGTCCGAAAGTCCCCAGCCCGGGACCGATATTTCCCAGCATTGCTGCCGAAGTGCTGAACGAAGTTATTATATCATAATCCATCAGCGAAACAATAAAGGCCCCTATACATAGCGAGATGAAATACAGGATTATAAATATCAGCAGGTAAAGAATTGTCGTATTGGGTATCACATGTTTGTCGAGACGAACCGGAATAAAGCCATTAGGATGAATTAGTCTCTTCATCTCCTGCCTGTTATTCTTCGTGATAAGAAGAAGCCTGACGGCCTTGATTCCCCCGCTTGTCGATCCGGCCATGGCACCGGTTAACATCAGAATGAAGATTATTATGGTCATGGAAAAACCCCAATTGTCATAGTCAAGTGAATAGAATCCGGTTGTGGTAATTAATGAGATTACCTGAAATGTCCCTTCCAGAAATGCCTTCCCCATCGGGAATCCATTAGTGTTAAAGAGAAAGAATGTACTGAGCAGGGCAAATACTGCGCATATTACTGAGTAGAAAATAAATTCGCTGTTCCCTGTGATCTTTTTTATATTTCCCTTTATTGTAAAATAGACAAGTGCGGTATTTGTTCCGGCAATAAACATGAATAATGTCAGGACAATCTTTATGTAGGGAGTTGAGAATGCCGCGATGCCTGTATTGCGTGTGGAAAACCCTCCTGTGGAAAGAGTGGAGAAAGAGTGGCATACTGAATCAAACAGAGGCATTCCTCCCGCAAAAAGCATTGTTGCCTCAACTAAGGTGAGGGTTGCATAGATTGCAAAAAGCCTCTTTACTGCATCGATAATTCTTGGATGTATCTTGTCAGTCGATTGTCCCGAATGTTCTGTAGAAGTGAGCTGGATATTTATCGATCTGACAACAGGAAAGACCGTCATAGAAATGAATATTATACCGATTCCTCCAAGCCATTGTGTAAGGCTTCTCCAGAATAGAATTCCCTTTGCCATTGATTCGATATCAGTCAGAATTGTAGCTCCTGTTGTTGTAAAGCCAGATGCAGACTCGAAGAGGGCATCAGTAAAATTGTCAATGGCCCCGCTTAGAAGAAAAGGGATCGTTCCAAACAGGATAAGCAGAACCCACATTCCTGATACAATAATAAAGCCCTCCTTATTCCCATATATCCTTTCTTCATTTTTAAGTGGAGATAAGGTAAATACACCTGAAACAATTGTGATCAGGGCGGAAAAGAAAAAAGATGAGGCAGTCTGTTCCTTGAAAATAAGCGAGATTCCCCCGGACAGAAGCATAAAAAACCCTTCAACAATGAGCATCAGGCCAAGAAACCTGGCTATTATCCTGAAGTTGATCATAAAGGATCAGGTAAAGTATTTCGAAACCTTTTCGTATGCCGCTGGCAGTGAGAAGACGACCACCTTATCATTGGCATTTATTATTGTATCGCCTGTCGCAATAAACGGAAGGTTATCCCTGATTCCGCCTCCTACTATTGCATCTTTGGGGAATCCTATACTTCTTAATGTCCCTTTTGTGATCCTGGAATTTGCAGGAACATTGAATTCCAGAACCTCAGCTTCGGCACCTGTCATGTATTTTACCTGGGTCACATTCGGATTTGAGGTGTGACGGAAAATTCTGCTTGCAGCCGAGATCTTCTTGTTTATTATTGTGTCGATCCCGGTGTTTTCGGCAAGATTGATGTATTCCATGTTTTCAACCTCGGCTATTGTCTTCTTAACACCCATTTTTGAAGCAATAAGGCACGACAGAATATTTGTTTCAGAATTGCCTGTAACAGCAACGAAGGCATCCATCTTGTTTATACCCTCCTGTTCAAGAAGATCAACATTTCTTCCGTCGCCATTTATAATCAGTGTGTTATCAAGGATTTCAGCCAGATCTCCGCATTTTTGCAGGTTGTAGTCGATCAGTTTCACGCTGCATCTGTTCTGCATGTAGAGGGCAACATGCTTGCCTATCCTGCTTCCGCCGAGGATCATTATGTTCTTGGTCTCGAAATTCTCCTTTCCCGAGGTCTTCATCATCTGCTCGACGCCTTCAGTGGTTGATATAACATAAATGAGATCACCTAGCTGGAACATTTCATTTCCTCTTGGAATCACAGTATTTCCTGCCCGTTTAATTGCAACGGCTCTGTATTCATCCGTTTTATAGCTGACAGAGATCTCCTGCAGGGTCATATTTAAAATGGGCGCCTTCTCGTCAAGTTTCTGAACATACATGGCCAGCTTTCCCCCGCAGAATTCCATGAAATCCGAGGCTCCTGTCTCGTGAAGCAATCCAAGTACCTCCCGTGCTGCTATAAGTTCGGGATAAATAAGGGAATCAACGCCAAGATTCCTGAAATAATCGCTCGTGGAATGTTCAAGAAATTCGAGATTATCGATACGGGCTATAGTTTTAAGGGCTCCCAGCTTTTTGGCAAGGATTGATGAGATTATATTGGTATCCTCTGAATGGGTTACGGCGATAAACAGATCGGTCTTTTTTGCCAGAGCTTCTTTCAGAATTTTAATAGAGGTTGCAGAGCCATCATAAGTCAACAGATCGAGAGTGCTGTCTATTGGTTTGAGCCGTGTTTCTTCCGGATCGATAAGGATGATTTCATGATTTTCGTTCGATAACATCTTGGCCAGATGTGTCCCGACTTCACCAGCTCCGGCAATAATAATTCTCATGGGAATATTAATTGAAAAACATGACAAAATAAGAGATAAATAGCTTAATACTCAACTTTTTTCAGGTTTTTATTTGTTGTTCTTCTTCAAAGATGAAATGTAGGCACCGCTGTCCCTGACAAAATGTATTGAGTCAATCAGGCTGAAGTATCCCTCTCCAGAAAGGCTTGTATAACCTGATCGGGCTGAAGTGAATATTAATTCTGAAGGATTGGAGCAACCATTCAGGCTTTTGTCTATCCCCGGTCTGTCCCCTGTCAGAATAGCGACATCAGGTGAAGTACTTTCAGCAGTGCCTCGCTGGAGAGAACCGCTTATCAGTATTCTCCTGCCGTCTGCATTGTAAAAATAAGACTCCCTGCCTGTCTGATTCATCCTGACATCCAGCCGAAGCATGGCGCTGTGCCGCCTTACTTCAATTCCTGGTCTGATACTGTCGGAGTATACATTAAGCAGCTTTCCTGTTCTTATACCTATAGAGTACCTGTCAGCGCAGTTGTATATAATAAGTTCGTTAGTTCTCCTTGTTGAAATTTCAGTGATTGTCCCGGCAGTTACAAGCAGCAGCACCGAGGCGAGAGGATATACCATTGACATTGATCTTTTGCACAGAAAATAATAACCAGAGATGAATATTGTAAAAGTCATAAGTATTGCAGACGGGATTGTCAATCCTATATTCTCGAGCGTTGCCCCGGGCAGGGAAGATATCCAGCCTGTTATTAATTCTGTTAATGCTGTCAGCCGGATCAGAAGTGAAGCAAGGAAAGATGAGACAGAAGTTATCATATAGGTAAGGGGGATAAGACAACCAAGAATTATCATGAGAGTTGAGAGAGGTACTATTATGACATTGGCAAGCAGGAAATATACAGGAAACCTGTTAAAATACATTATAGTCAGCGGAAGAGTACCCGCCTGAGCTACAAGAGAAACTGAAACCAGCTGCCATATCCGGTCGATCAGGATATTTCTGTTCTCAATCAGGTCGTAGACCTTGCTGTAAAAGGTAATTATATATATCACTGCTGAATAGGAGAGCAGGAATCCTGCATCGAATATAACCGAAGGTTTCAATAATATCAGGAGAAATGCTGAAGCCAGAACCGAGTTGATGCCATTGACAGGCCGTTTCATCATTTTTCCTGCCTGCAGGAAAGAAAACATTAATGTAGCCCTGAGTACGGAAGGAGTGAGACCCGTTACAAAGGCAAAAGACCAGAGCACAAGCAGCGTCAGTATTATTCTGATTGTATTGAACCGGCCTTTAAGAAAGAAAAGCATGTTTAGCACAATCATGCTCAGGATTACAGCATGCAGTCCGGAGACTGCCATAATGTGCATAACACCTGCCCTCATAAAGCTCTGCTTCTGCTCAGGATCAAGCATCCTCTTCTGTCCCAGGGTTATCGCAGCCACGAGAGCCAGATTATCGCCCGAGATCCCCCGCTCAACATACATCTGTATTATTCTTTCGCGGAGGATTAAGGCTCTGTGAACAAGTTTTCTGCCCGACGGGGCTGAATGTGCCAGAATATCGCTGCTGTCGGTAAAGGCATAATACTTTATTCCATGGTTTTCCATGTAGAATTTATAGTTAAACTCATATGGATTCCCCCTGTTGACAATTGCAACAGGAGTGCATCTTAAGATGAAGAGATCGCCCGGCATGGCATCTTTCCAGCCTTCATCTTTCCTGTTATAGA
The DNA here is from genome assembly GCA_963765005.1 of uncultured Bacteroidales bacterium. Classification (GTDB taxonomy): domain Bacteria; phylum Bacteroidota; class Bacteroidia; order Bacteroidales; family VadinHA17; genus LD21. The sequence goes on along the minus strand of CAVXUP010000001.1, from coordinate 768,382 downwards.
GGAGCATCGATCCTACTGCAGGCACCGTTGTATTTCCGCTGATAATGCTGTTAAGTTTTACAACTATCCTTAAGCTCTTCTCCTTCTCTTCAGGGAAATCAGACAGAGTGCAAATGAAAACGGATTCCTCCTGTTTAAAAGTTGAAATCCTTGATTTCTCATTGTTATAAAGAAAGATCCCTGTAATAAAAAGAGCAAACGAAAGGATGTAGCCAAAAAGATGGTTCTCCTCATACTTCTGAACCCTGATGCTTAAGGCAAACCCTGAAAGAATTATCAATGCAGAAACAATCCAGAATGGGGTACCCGGATTGAAATAAAGGCCTGCAATTATCCCGAAACATAAGGGTAGGCCGATACGAAGAAATGGAATTTCTTTATGTAGCACAGCCTGCAGCAAATGAGACTATGCAAAGTTAGTAAAAAGTTTGGAGTTTGGAGTTTGGAGTGCCTAAAGTTAGCCTAACTCTAGCTCACTCCAAACTCTAGCTCACTCCAAACTACTATAATCTTACTCTCTGCCCCGGAAGTACCGTCCTGTATTCGGCCTCAAACCTTCCCTTGCTGATTGCTGTGAGCTTGCTCTTTATCAGCCGTTTGCGAAGAGGGCTTACCCTGTCGGTGAACATTATACCGTCGAGGTGATCATACTCATGCTGAATAACCCTGGCTTTAAATCCATTATATTCCTCATCATGGAATTCCCAGTTCTCGTCGTAATATTCAATCCTGACGTGTTCTTCGCGATTCACCTCTTCGCGTAGGTTGGGAATGCTGAGGCAGCCTTCAGACATGAGCATCAGCTCACCTGTTCTTTCAGTTATGCGGGCATTTATAAAGACTTTTTTAAAACCGGCAAGCTCGGGGTCGTCTTCAGCAAGAGCTTTGCCATCAATAACGAATATCCTTATCGATTTACCTATCTGCGGTGCCGCAAGCCCGAGGCCGTCTGAATAGTACATTGTCTCAAACAGATCATCAATGAGGATTTTAAGATCGGGATAGTCCCTGTCAATATCTTCAGCTGTTTTTCTTAGTACCGGATGCCCGTATACAACAATGGGATAAATCATTATCAGTTCTTTTTTATATCCTTTTTTCTGTCGAGGAATGAACGAAGTATTATAGAGGCACTGATTTTATCGACTAGCGATTTATCCTGTCTGGCCTTTTTCTTCAATCCTCCCTCTATCATAGTGTCATGTGCCATTTTTGAGGTGAACCTTTCATCCATTAGGTGTATCTCTATCAATGGGTAAGACTTCTTAAGCTTCTTTATGAACGGATTCAGGTATCTAACAGATTCACTCGGCTGATTGTTCAATTGGACAGGGTAGCCGATAACAAAAGCATCAATTGTCTCTTTCTTAAGGTATTCCGCAATGTAAATCTCAAACTCCCCGGTTTTTATTGTCTCAAGCGGTAAGGCAAAGATCTGAAGAGGATCAGTAACCGCCAGTCCAATTCTTTTGTTGCCATAATCAATGCCCAATATCCTGCCCATAATTCTTTGAAAGGCACAAAAATAATAAAAAAAAGCCACCCCTGCGGATGGCTTTTTAAGATTTTTATTAGTGCTAAACAGTTGGTTCGTAAACCTGAGCTGCAAGCCTCTGGTAGGTTTTATATCTCCATTTTGCATTTTCCTCAGCTGCCTTGAATAGTATTTCAGCTTCTTTTGGGAATGCCTGTGCAAGTGAGGTATAGCGGACTTCTGATTTCAGGAACTCCTGGAATTTGCTCCAGTCAGGCTCTTTTGAATCGAGGACGAAAGGATTCTTACCTTCAGCTTCGAGCTGCGGGTTATACCTGTAGTTATGCCAGTAACCTGCTTCAACTGCCGACTTTGTCTGTGCCTGGGTTTTTCCCATTCCATCTTTCAGACCGTGGCTTATACAAGGTGAATATGCAATTATAAGTGAAGGTCCGGGATAGGCTTCAGCTTCCTTTATAGCCTTGAAATACTGTGCGTTGTTTGCACCCATAGCCACCTGGGCCACATATACATAGCCATAGCTCATTGCCATAAGGCCGAGATCCTTCTTGCGTACTTTTTTACCTGATGCCGCAAATTTTGCGACGGCCCCGACTGGCGTCGATTTAGATGCCTGACCTCCGGTATTTGAATATACCTCGGTATCAAGAACAAGTACGTTTACGTCAGCTCCTGAAGCAAGAACATGATCAAGCCCTCCGTAACCAATATCGTAAGCCCATCCGTCGCCGCCGAAGATCCAGTGCGATTTCTTAACCAGATACTGCTTAAGTTCGATAATTTCTTTGGCAACAGCTGACTTGTCTTTATTACATGCAACAAGAACCTGTTCAGAAGCAGTTTGTGAAGCTATTCCGTTGTCTTTATTCTTCAACCACTCTTCGAAAGCTGCTTTAGTTTCACCGGTTGCAGATCCGTCAGCAAGACTCTCAGTCATTCTGCGTACAATGCGGTCTCTCAGTTTGTTTGCTCCTATTGACAGTCCGAATCCATATTCAGCGTTATCCTCAAATAAGGAGTTGGCCCATGCAGGTCCCAGCCCGTTTTTGTTATGTGTATATGGAGTTGATGGTGCTGAACCTCCATAGATTGATGAACAACCTGTAGCATTCGCAACAATCATTCTCTCTCCGTAAAGCTGTGTGATGGACTTAATGTAGGGAGTTTCACCGCAACCGGCGCATGCTCCCGAGAACTCGAATAATGGCTGGGCAAACTGGCTGTTCTTGACATTCACAAATTTGTCTACAACTTTATCCTTGTAACCAACCTCTTCGTGCATATAGGTCCAGCGGTCAATTTCGCTGTGCTGTGTTTCGAGTGGTTTCATGATGAGTGCCTTGTTCTTTGAAGGGCAGACATCAGCGCAGTTGCTGCAGCCTGTACAGTCAAGCACACTTACCTGGATCCTGAATTTGAAAGCTTTAAGAGCGCCGGGGATACCCTGGATTGTCTGCGTTCCAGCCGGAGCTTTTGCAGCTTCCTCGTCGGTAAGAAGGAAAGGACGGATAGCAGCGTGAGGACAAACATATGAGCACTGGTTGCACTGGATACACTCGTTAGGCTGCCATTCAGGTACATTGACTGCAATACCTCTTTTTTCAAACTGTGAAGTACCTGACGGGAAAGTTCCGTCTTCCCTGCCGGCAAATGCACTTACAGGCAGATCGTCGCCTTTCATTGCGTTTATTGGCTCCATTACTTCACGGATAAATGCCGGTATCTCGCGGGTGTCAGTGGCTTTTGTAACCTTGATATTTGCCCACTCAGCCGGAATTTCAATCTTTTCAACAGCGCTGCCTCTGTCTACTGCAGCATAGTTCATATTTACAACTTCTTCACCTTTTTTGCCATAGCTCTTATAAATGAACTCCTTCATTTCACTTTCTGCCTTTTCGTAAGGAATTACCTGGGCAAGTTTGAAGAAAGCTGCCTGCATTATTGTATTGGTGCGTGTTCCAAGTCCAAGTTCTTCCGCAATTACAGTGGCATTTATCGTGTAGAAATTAATATTATTATCGGCCATATACTTCTTCATATGGTCAGGAAGCTGCTTTTTCGTCCCTTCAGCATCCCAGATGGAGTTAAGAAGGAATGTGCCATTCTTCTTTAATCCCTTGAGCATGTCGTACTTGTCGAGATATGAAGGTACATGGCATGCAACGAAGTCAGGCGTGTTAACAAGATAAGGTGACCTGATAGGCTTATCGCCAAAACGAAGGTGTGAGGTAGTAATACCGCCTGATTTCTTTGAATCGTATGCAAAATATGCCTGGCAATATTTGTCAGTAGTTTCACCAATGATCTTAATTGAATTCTTATTGGCACCTACAGTACCGTCTGAGCCGAGTCCGTAAAATTTAGCAGAATAAGTGCCAGGGAGTGCAACATTAATTTCAGGAAGGACAGGGAGTGAATGGAATGTAACATCATCTACTATGCCAACTGTAAACTGGTTCTTAGGCTGAGCAAGTTTCATATTCTCAAACACCGAAAGTACCATGCTCGGGGTTGTATCTTTTGAGCTGAGACCGTAACGGCCGCCAACTATCACCGGTTTTTCCTGCCTTTCGTAAAACATTTCTTTTACATCGAGGAAGAGAGGTTCTCCGTTTGCACCGAGTTCTTTTGTTCTGTCGAGTACTGTTATTTTCTTAACAGACTTTGGAAGTACATCAAAAAAGTACTTGGATGAGAAAGGACGATAGAGGTGTACGCTTATTAAACCGACTTTCTCGCCTTTGGCTGTGAGGTAATCTATAGTCTCTTTTGTTGTTTCAGTGATAGAACCCATTGCAATAATGATATTCTCTGCATCGGGGGCCCCATAATATGTAAATGGTTTATATTCTCTGCCTGTCAGTTTCGAAATTTCAGCCATATACGCGTTTACAACATCAGGTATTGGCTCATAGAATTTGTTCACTGCCTCTTTGGCCTGGAAGAAGATATCAGGGTTCTGAGCAGTACCTCTTGTAACAGGGTGTTCAGGATTAAGGGCATTGTCGCGGAATCTCTTTAAAGCATCCCAGTCGATCATTTTTTTGAGATCTTCCTTATCAATAGATTCTACTTTCTGTACTTCGTGAGAAGAACGGAATCCGTCGAAGAAGTGAAGGAAGGGAACCCTTGTTTTTATTGATGAAAGGTGAGCAACACCTGCAAGATCCATTATCTCCTGCACACTACCTGTGGCAAGCATTGCAAATCCGGTCTGCCGGGTTGCATAAATATCGCTGTGGTCTCCGAATATTGAAAGGGCATGGGCGGCAACTGTACGGGCTGAAACATGAAATACGCCCGGAAGAAGTTCACCTGCTATCTTGTACATGTTTGGTATCATAAGAAGCAATCCCTGCGATGCAGTAAAAGTTGTGCTGAGTGCTCCGGTCTGCAGAGCTCCGTGAAGGGCTCCTGCAGCCCCTGCCTCTGATTGCATTTCGACAACTTTAACCTCCTCATCGAAAATGTTCTTTAATCCGTTTGCTGCCCACTCATCAACATATTCTGCCATTGTCGATGATGGTGTAATAGGATAGATACACGCAACTTCGCTAAACATATATGCTACATGTGATGCGGCTTCGTTGCCGTCGCATGTCTTAAATTTTTTTGTTCCCATTGTGATTATATATTTGATTTAAAAGTAAGTTTCTCAAAAACAAGTGCAAAAATATAAAAAAAACTAATAATTATCCGCCATTCATTGAAATCAAAAACTCCTCATTCGACTTAGATTGTAACAGCCTGTCACGAAGGAATTCCATGGCTTCGACCGAGTTCATGTCGGTAAGGAAATTTCTCAGAACCCAGATCTTCTGAAGTATGTTTTTGTTCAGAAGAAGATCTTCTCTCCGGGTGCTTGAAGCAGGGATGTCAATCGACGGGAATATCCTCCTGTTCGAGAGTTTCCTGTCGAGCTGGAGTTCCATGTTGCCTGTTCCCTTGAATTCCTCGAAAATTACATCATCCATCTTTGATCCTGTATCAGTAAGAGCTGTGGCAAGAATTGTAAGTGATCCGCCGTTTTCAATATTACGTGCAGCTCCGAAGAATCTTTTTGGCTTGTGCAGGGCATTTGAATCGACACCTCCCGACAACACCTTGCCGGAGGCCGGAGCAGTCGTATTGAAAGCTCTTGCCAGACGTGTTATTGAATCGAGGAGAATAACAACATCATGGCCGCATTCAACGAGACGTTTTGCTTTCTCCAGAACAATATTTGCAACCCTGCAGTGACGTTCGGCAGGTTCGTCAAAAGTTGAAGCAATAACTTCAGCTTTCACATTCCTGGCCATGTCGGTTACTTCTTCAGGACGTTCATCAATGAGAAGTATCATCAGATAAGCCTCCGGGTGATATTTAGCAATTGCGTTGGCAATCTCCTGAAGAAGAATTGTCTTACCGGTTTTAGGCTGAGCAACAATCAGACCCCTTTGCCCTTTGCCAATAGGAGTGAACATATCAATTACCCTTACCGATAATGAACCCTCTCCTGGTTGACATAAGGTAAATTTCTCGTCGGGGAAAAGAGGTGTGAGGAAATCGAAAGGGACCCTGTCCCTGATGAAATCGGGGCTTCGTCCGTTTATCTCATCAACCTTTATGAGAGGGAAATATTTTTCACCCTCTTTGGGAGGCCTTATCGAACCCTTTATTGTGTCTCCGGTCTTAAGCCCGAAAAGTTTTATCTGTGATTGTGATACATATATATCATCAGGAGAGTTGAGATAGTTATAATCGGGCGATCTGAGGAAACCGTATCCGTCAGGCATTATTTCAAGAACCCCTGTATTATATACTATCCCCTCGAAATCGTAGGGTTTCTCTCTTCTTTCCTCTTTTACAGGGACAACTTCAGGTATGAATTCCTTGACAGGAGGTTCAACGATTATATCAGCGCCATAATAGATCTCTGCAGCCGGTTTGATCTCTTCAAAAGAGGGTTCGGCAACCGGGAATGGCAAAGAGCTGTCAATGAGTGAAGCTGCAGATGGATCTTCTGTAAGCTTTGGAGCCCTCACATTCTTGTCGCTTTCAAATCTTTCCCTCTTTTGATCCCTGTCATCTGACCTCTGATTATTCTTCCATTTAGCTTGTTTCTTAGGCTCAGTAACCGGTTCTGTGTTTTTAAACAGATCTGGTTTTTCTTCCTTCTGTTCGCTTCTGCCTGCAGGCTCTTTGGCATCAGCTGGCTTTTGATCACCCCTTCTGTGTCCATCGGGCGAGACTGACATCACTGATTCTATTCCTCTTTTTAGTATGGGAATTATTGTCCTGGGCCGCTTGCCTCTTCTGGCTGCATTTTCCGCATCCTGCGAGCTCATCTCAGCCTCCGGGGAGGGAAGCTCATTTTCAGGAACAGAAACGGGCTTTGATGCAATTGACTCAATAGCCTGCTGATCAAGGATTTTATAGATCAAATCCTGTTTTTTTAAAGATTCTGCTTTTAAAATTTTCAGCTCTTTGGCTATATCCCGCAACTCAGGAAGCAGTTTCTTACTTAACTCAAGAATGTCGTACATGTTTTAATGATAATTGGAATATAAGAGATCAAAATGTTTGTTGGAAACAGAGACCAGGAAAAACGGATGGACCTGCCGGGAATTGTTAATATACTTTCACATATCCGAAAAACGCTGCAATAATAATTAAAATTGCTTCAAAACATACTGACAATTGATATTATTTGCAACGAGATTTTATCAAATTGAATAATAATTTGATAATCAATATGTAAAAATATGTTTGCAAGTTACTAAAAATTCAATATTATTCAAAATATTTAGAGAATTATATTGTAGAGTACCATTTTTTTATTAAAATTGTGGTATTGCCTGTAAATTCCTTATAATAACTAACCTCTTGTAAACCGTGCGGCAGTTAAAAATAACAAAGCAGGTTACCAACCGCGATACCCCTTCACTTGATAAATATCTTCAGGAGATAGGGAGGGTTGATCTGATTTCACCGGAGGAAGAGGTCGCTCTTGCCAGGCGTATTAAGGCAGGTGAAACCGATGCTCTCAGGAAGCTTGTCAAGTCAAACCTCAGGTTTGTTGTATCTGTTGCAAAGCAGTATCAGAACCAGGGAATGAGTCTACCCGATCTTATTAACGAAGGAAACCTTGGGCTGATGAAAGCCGCGCAGCGTTTTGACGAGACAAGGGGTTTTAAATTCATCTCTTATGCAGTATGGTGGATAAGACAGGCCATTCTTCAGTCGCTTGCAGAGCAGGCAAGAATAGTCCGTCTCCCTGTAAACAAGATAGGGTCGATAAACCGTATAAACCGTGCTTTTGCCCGTCTTGAACAGGAATTTGAGAGAGAACCTTCGTCACAGGAGATTGCCGATTTGCTTGAAATGGTTCCGGAAGATGTTAAGGAGGTTTTGAAGACAAACGGCCGGACAGTGAGCATGGATGCACCGATAAGCTCTGAGGAGGATAATACAATGTACGATATTCTGCAGAGCTCCGATACTCCGAGCCCCGACAGAAACCTTATAAACGAATCGCTGCAGTACGAGATAGAAAGAGCCTTAAGCACTCTATCCCCGCGGGAATGCAAGGTTCTGAAACTCTATTTCGGTCTTGGTATGAAACACCCATATACGCTGGAAGAGATAGGAGAGGAGCTCAGTCTTACACGCGAACGCGTGAGGCAGATAAAGGAGAAGGCCATTAAAAGGATCCAGTTCACCACCCGGTGCCGCATTCTGAAAACATACCTTGGATAATAAGAAATAAACACCTGTAAAAAATTAATGGACCATCTTGTATCTCCCTCGCTTCTTGCTGCCGATTTCGGAAATCTCGAAAGAGATGTGAAAATGGTAAACAGGAGCCAGGCTGACTGGATACATCTCGATATAATGGATGGTTTGTTTGTTCCTAATATCTCATTCGGATTTCCGGTAATAGAATACGTAAAGAAGGTGGCGGAAAAGCCTCTTGATGTACATCTTATGATTGTTGATCCAGACCGTTATCTTAAGAAATTCAGGGATGCCGGGGCAGATATATTAACAGTCCAGTATGAAGCCTGCATTCACCTTCACAAGACAGTAACCGAGATTTCCGCTCTTGGTATGAAGGCAGGAGTGGCTCTTAATCCACATAGTCCGGTTGGTCTTCTGAAGAATATTCTCCCTTATCTCGACATGGTGCTAATAATGACTGTAAATCCGGGTTTTGGAGGACAATCATTTATAAGTGAGAGTTACAGCAAGATTACTGAATTGAGATCTATGATTGAAATCTGCGGTAAATCCGTTCTTATCGAAGTAGATGGCGGAATTGACACCGGAAATGCAGCCAGCCTGATCAAAACCGGGGTCGATGTGCTTGTTGCCGGAAGCTCTGTGTTCGGTTCGGCTGATCCTGAAGAGACAATCAGGAAATTAAAGGACCTGGACTGATTTATTACAGAACCCCTTTCATTCCTTCTTCAATAAACTTTATTATTTCTTCAGGCTGATCGGGGTGGAACCATGTGATATCCTTGTCTTTGCTCCACCAGGTGATTTGTCGTTTTGCATAGCGCCTGCTGTTTCTCTTTATCAGCCTTACTGCCTCCTCGCGGCTTATTGATCCATCGAAATAGTTAAAGAATTCCCTGTAGCCAACACTATTGAGAGCATTAAGGTTTTTGTGCTGGTACAGAGACCTGGCCTCTTCCTCAAGTCCTGCCTCAAGCATACCGTCAACCCTTTCGTCAATTCTTGAGTACAGCTCATTCCTGTCCCTTTCAAGACCCACTTTAATTGTTTTGAAATCTCTCTGTCGCTTTTCCTTTTTCATAAAGGTGGAGCAGGGGCGGCCGGTTGAATCGCAAATCTCGAGAGCTCTTAGTATCCTTTTATAGTTGTTAAGGTCTACTATTGAATAGTGATCCGGATCAAGAATCTTTAATTCAGACCTTAAACCTTCAATTCCATTCTCCTCATATCTCTTAATCCATTTCTGCCTTATCTCAGGATCAGTGTCGGGTATGTCGTCAATTCCATTGCATACTGCATCGATATACATTCCCGATCCTCCTGTCATCAAGGCGACATTGTTTCTTCTGAAGAGTTCAGTCAGGAGTTTCAGCACATCTCTCTCGAAAAGGCTCGAACTGTAATATTCCTTTACCGGAAGAAACCTGACGAAGTGATGTATTACGGAATTTAGCTGTTCATCGGAAGGTACAGCTGTTCCGATTTTCATTTCCCTGAAAAACTGCCTTGAGTCGGCTGAAATGACATCACAGCTGAAATGAGATGCTATCTTAATGGAAAGATCACTCTTGCCGACTCCGGTCGGACCAAGCAGTACTAAAAGATAATTGTTCATTTGGGTTGAAGAGGGGAGGACTATTCTTCTTCTTCCTCTTCCTCATTTATGTTATCGATACTGTCAAAATCGGGAAGAGGTTCTTCGTCGTCTCCGTTAAGGAAGAGTTCATCAACTTCAGGTTCATCCTCATCTTCGTCATCATCTGAAACAATGATGTTGTTATAGAGTTTGCGGGCAGTGCCGCCGAATACAACCTGTTTAGGTGGAATTCCTTTTGAATTGGTGCAAATGGGATATTCCCGGTCCTCAATCTCCTTCGCCTCACCTGTATATTCAATGAACAGACCCCTATCGTTGAAAAAGTCAAATACATAAAGAAGTTTCTGATTTTTACGGAAGATAATGTCTTCCAGAACAGCAGTTTCCATTGTGGAAGAGCCGGTTCCCATATCAAAAAGGGTAAATTCCTCCTCTTTCTCCCAATTGTCTGTAGCCATAAAGAATGATGCCATCTGGGATTTGTCAAATTCCAGTTCATCCTGAATGAGGTTGTGGAAATCGATCAATGTGTGAGTGTCAAGGAACTCAAATTCCCTCACAAATGACTCATCTTCATCTGATAACAGTACAAATTTATAAACCATAATATGCATTTATTCGATGGGTGCAATATAATATTTTTTATATTACAATATCCCTGGTATGTTTTTTTTTAGAATAAAATCGATTGTGTCAATTCCGTCCGCATAATCCCACAGATGTGGCCACTGGGCCTTGCCGAACGGAATATCATGCCTGCTGACAGTACACTGAATCTTCTCATTCAGAATTGCTGTTTGATGTTTTAGATCATCCGGTGAGCTGTAATACTCATAGTAGAGAACTGATACAGGCGAGGATAGACCTTTGTTTTCCTTCATCAGCATAAATCCCGCATCTGCGAATTTTTCCCTGTTAACAATGAAAACTGCCTTGTTGAAATCAAGATTATTCGCATATTTCCTGTGGTTGATAATACCCGAAAAATTGCTCCACTTTGAGGCAAGCGACAAGGGGTCATAACCTTCAGGCAGATATACCTTTGAAACATTCCGGCATCCCAGGCCGAAGTACGAAAATATATCGACTCCAAGCTCTTCAATTTCATTATCGCTTTCCGTGCCGTCTAAAATGGCAATGCTGTTTCTGTTTTTCCTTATAATATGAGGGTATTTTCCAAAGTAGTAGCTGAAGTATCTTGAACTGTTGTCACTGCCAGTGGCTATAACCAGATCAAACCCCGATAATTCTTTGCCTGTGATTGATATTCTGTTTTTAAAATCTTTGTTAATCTCTGTAAGTATTTCAGCAATGAATCCGGCAAGGTCCGGATCCTTTGAGCTTGTTCTGGCAATTATATTGTTGCCTGAAATAAGAACGGCGAGAAAATCATGAAACCCGACAAGAGGAATATTGCCTGCCATTACAACTCCGACATTTATTGGTTTCCTCTCATCTGCCAGGGCAGGATAAGCTGAACACCATTTAATCAGATTGTCATAGGTCAGTTCATTGGCAATCGATGCAACTGCCATCCTTGTGTTTTCAGGAGTGAACCATTCATTCTTTTCATGCTGGCGTTGTATAAGTTCAGAAAGCCGGCCTGAATACCCTGAGTCATTTCCTTCCAGGGCATCGCGGAGAACTTTTCCGAGTTCCGAGAATGATTCTATTCGATTTTGCAGGTTCATCTGAAAAATTAATGAACTGCAAATTTAACCAAATTAATATGCAGATAAAATAAATGCAGCTAAGTGCTGCGGCCCTTCCCTGCACATCTATAAATAAAGAAATTATAACAATGTGAATGTTATAGGTACGCTGAACCATACAGGCACTGGCCTGTTTCCCTGCCGGCCAGGAATAAATTCAGGAAGTGCAGCTACGACCCTCAATGCCTCAGCATCCAGATCAGGAGATACACTTTTCAGGATAGTTGCCCGGTTTACACCTCCCGTTTCTGTAACACAAAATCTGATTATTACCCTTCCCTGTATATTTTCCTCCCTGGCAGCATCAGGGTAAACAGTCTTTGATCGGATATATTTCAGAAGTTCAGCATCTCCTCCAGGGTATCTTGGCATTTCCTCAACAACAATAAAAGGATCCGGCTCTGTTTCGGTTACTGTCAGAGGCAGAGGCTCAGGTTCTTCGAAGTATTCCTCATTCTTTGTTTCAGAAGGGGTCGGGGCCGGAGGTGGCGGAGGAGCGATAGTTTCTGATGATGTAATAGTGGCTGAACCCGCTGGTGATGATTTGATTCCAGCACTGGTAACCTTAGGGGCAGCGGCAGGTTCAGGTTTCTGAACAACTGGTTCGGCAGGCGATTCAGCTATCAGTTGATTCGCCGTTTGTAGTTCAACTGAAAAAGGATTCTCTGGAATTTCCTTATAGGCTGATATGGCAAAGAACACAATCGCAATAACAGGTATAACAGTAACCAGCTTGATACCTGAAAGGGCTGATGTTCTTTTTTTTGTCATCATTATCATCCTTCTCTTGATCAGGGAAGGATTCGAAAAACTGTTTGTAAGGTTGATGGTGCCTGATTTAAATACCTGGCTGAGAAGGAGGCTCTGATAACTTAAAACAGGAACACCTGAACTGATACATTCCTGGTCGGCCTGGAACTCATGGACTGCCCTGAGGGAACTGTCAAAAAAATAAATTGCAGGATTGAACCACTGCACCGATTTTATTAATTCTATAAAGAGAATGTCTAAAAAGTGATTCCGTTTGAGATGGTTCTGTTCATGCCTTACAATAGACCCGGCCTCCTCAGGACTAAGCCTTGAATTAATAAATACATAACCCATAGCTGAGAAACCAGCTGTTGTAAAACCCTGGAATCGTATTATCCGGCTGTCGTTTTTTCTGTGTCTGAAAATAAGGATAAAGAGGTTTGTCAGATTGAGGAATAATTTTATTATAAACGTTATTGTCCCTATCAGATATAGAGTATAAATGACCTGAAGTATATCCACCTGCTTCACAAGACTTGCAGCAGAATTTATTTCGCTCCTTTTGGCCGTGACAAATACTTCTGAGAGGAGTTTGCCGAAAAATTGTATGTCATGTGGTCTTAAAGTCTGAAGTGTGAAATTCGGGAGAATCAGTGAGGCTGCCAGCGAGACAAGGATAAAACCCCTGTTGCGGCCATACAGTGTGTCTCTGCTGAGCAATGTTGCATATACAAGATAGAATGCAACAAGGTATATGGCAGCCTTTACCATATATATAACGACAATGTTCATTTTCCTGGTTTTTGTCTCCTTACCTCTTCTTCCATAATCTTCATTATCTCTTCCATCTCGCGCACAGATATTCTCTTTTCTTTTGCAAAAAAGCTAACCATCTTTTCAAATGAGTTTGAGAAATAGTCATTCACAAAAGTGTTCAGATGACTCTTGGAGTAGTCGCTTTTCGATACAAGGGGAAAATACTCGTGCGTTCTGCCATAAGCCTTATGTGAAACAAATCCCTTGTCCTGAAGGATGCGTACTATTGTACTTACAGTATTATAAGCCGGTTTGGGTTCATCGAAATGTTCAAGAATATCTTTCACAAAGCCCTTTTTAAGCTTCCACAATACCTGCATCACCTCTTCTTCAGCCCTAGTCAGTTCTCTCATAATATGATCATTAGTTCGTGTTGATGATATCTGAATTATCAAATCAATATCAAATATACAACGAAATATTTAGTTGTACAACTAAATTATTGATATTTTTGAATCCGCTGTCTCCAAAAGAGGAAAAAAGAGTACTTTTATTCCCTTATAGTAGAAATCAGGGATATATGAAGAATACCATAAAGAAAATAGCCATTTTCAAGGAAAACCTGAAAATATCGTTCAGGGCTATCAGGTCGAACAGGGTGAGGGCGATTCTTACAATCAGCATTATTGCATTTGGGATTATGGCTCTTGTTGGAATCCTTACTGCCATTGATGCTATAAAATCTTCTCTTACAAACCAGTTTACGATGATGGGGGCAAACTCATTCACGATCACATCGAGGGGTATGAACATCCAGATAGGCAACAGCCGTACCAGAGCAAAAAATTTCTCGCGCATCTCATACAGGGAAGCGGAGGAGTTTAAAGAGAGATTTACAGAAGCGGCCTGGACTTCATTATCATTCAATGCATCAGGTCTGGCAACCGTGAAATATGGCACAGAGGAGACCAATCCGAATGTATCGCTTCTCGGGGTTGATGAGAACCATCTTACAGTGGCAGGATATGAAATAGAGACCGGAAGGAACTTCAGTGCTGAGGAGATCCAGCTTACACGGCACTATGTAATAATAGGTTCCGACATTGTCAAAGATCTTTTTAAAACAGGAATTGACCCCCTAGACAAAGTGATAACTGTAGCGGGCATGAAATTAAAGGTTATTGGCGTTCTTAAGAGTAAGGGAGCCGGTATGAACAATCCCGACAGGGTGTGTTTTATGCCAATTACAACAGCGCGTCAGTATTTTTCACGCCCCAACATGTCATTCGGTATTACTGTGATGCCTTTCAATTCCGTCAATCTCGATATGATGACAGGTGAAGCTGAGGCACTTTTCAGGAATGTGCGCAACCTCGATCCGCGTGACGAGTCGGATTTCAATATCTCAAAAAGTGACAATATTGTGAACATGCTTCTCGAAAACCTGAGATACGTAACTCTTGCTGCCACCCTTATCGGGATTGTTACCCTCTTCGGTGCCGCTGTAGGACTGATGAATATAATGCTGGTGTCAGTAACAGAACGTACCCGTGAAATTGGAGTAAGGAAAGCAATAGGTGCAAAGACTGCAACAATAAAATACCAGTTTCTTTTTGAATCTATAATGATCGGTCAGCTTGGCGGGATCTTTGGGATCATTCTTGGAATTCTGATCGGGAATGCTGTATCCTCAATGCTGCGGTCGAGTTTTGTAATACCCTGGCTGTGGGTCTTTACAGGCGTAGTTGTATGTTTTATTGTTGGTGTCGTTTCAGGCTATGCTCCTGCTGTCAAGGCAGCGAATATCGATCCTATAGAAGCCCTCAGATACGAATAAAAAGGCCGGGTTGCGACCCGGCCTTTCTTATATTTTGTACAAACGCAATGCATTGCGTTTATACAAGAATAATCTATTTCACTGTATTCATATGTGCGATCAGGTCAAGAAGCTTGCATGAATAGCCCCACTCGTTGTCGTACCATGCAACTATCTTCACAAAATTGTCGTTAAGTGAAATACCTGCTCCGGCATCGAAGATAGATGTGCGTGAATCTCCGATAAAATCGCTTGAAACAACAGCATCTTCCGTATATCCCAGAACGCCTTTGAGAGCTCCTTCTGAAGCATCTTTCATGGCCTTCTTGATAGCATCATAACTTGCAGGTTTTTCAAGACGGCAGGTAAGGTCAACTACTGATACATTGAGTGTAGGAACCCTGAATGCCATACCTGTAAGTTTGCCTTTCAGTTCAGGTATAACTTTGGTAACAGCTTTTGCAGCACCTGTTGATGAAGGAATAATGTTTCCGGCTGCAGCGCGTCCGCCTCTCCAGTCTTTCTTTGAAGGGCCGTCTACTGTTTTCTGGGTTGCTGTGGTTGCATGAACAGTTGTCATGAGGCCTTCAACAATTCCGAAATTGTCGTGGAGAACCTTTGTAACAGGCGCAAGACAGTTGGTTGTACATGAAGCATTTGATACAGCCACCATGTCGGCAGTATATTTTGTGTGGTTAACACCCATAACAAACATAGGAGTATCATCTTTCGAAGGAGCTGACATTACAACGCGCTTTGCGCCTGCTGTGATGTGTCCCTGAACAGTTTCTTTAGTAAGGAAAAGACCTGTGCATTCGAGAACATACTCAGCACCAACCTCATTCCACTTTAAAGAAGCAGGTTCTTTCTCCTGAGTAACGCGGATATTCTGACCGTTTACAAAAAGTTTCCCGTCCTTAACTTCAACTTTTCCGTCGAATTTACCGTGAACAGTGTCATACTGAAGCATATAAGCTATGTAATCGACATCGAGAAGGTCGTTGATACCGACAATCTCCAAATCATTCCTTTTCAGGGCAGCTCTGAAGGCCAGACGGCCGATCCTGCCAAAACCATTGATACCTACTTTAATTTTTGACATATACTTATTTATTGTTTAATTAAAAAATTGATTCACAAAAATAATATTTTCCCCGTAATAGAAAAAGACTGTTAAAAAATTATCAGTTCTGTTTCTTCTTCCTGAACAGGTTTGAAAATCTCCCTGATTCAGGATCCAGAGGATCGATAACCATTCCAAATCTGTAGCTGACAAACAGTGACAGAAAAACTGCCTTATTATCGGTATTGGCCATTATTGGAATTTCTTTCGGGTAAGCCATTACCTGTGCACCTATTTCAATGGCATGTATCACCTTATCTTCCTTGCTGTATTCAAAATTGAAACCTCCCTTGACATACAAACCGGGAAGAATCTTTGTCTCATCCAAACCTTTGGTAAATGCCGCCTTGCTGTATATATCCTGGGGATCTGCAATTGAAACACTGAATTTTTCATCCCTTATATCAACTTCGGTCATTGAGATCGGATATATGACCTTGTAATAGATTGGTTTATAAACCGATAATGCCATACCTCCCGAATAAATGAACCTGATAGCTATTCCTCCCAGATCCGCCTTTTTATAAAGTTCTTTCTGACGACCTATTCCCCCCTGAAAATAGGTGGCCCAGTTCAGCTTGCCGAATACAAATGATCCTGATGATTGTACATATGGGTTTTGCAATTTATACTCCTTGGGATGTTTCAGTACTGCCCAGTCGATTTCAAAGAATTTCTTATTAAGGAAATC
The DNA here is from genome assembly GCA_963765005.1 of uncultured Bacteroidales bacterium. Taxonomy (GTDB): domain Bacteria; phylum Bacteroidota; class Bacteroidia; order Bacteroidales; family VadinHA17; genus LD21. The sequence goes on along the minus strand of CAVXUP010000001.1, from coordinate 751,722 downwards.
AACTCTCTTTCCTTCGCGGTAACCAAATCCCCATCCATCGGTGTTTAGCATTAATGCAAAAGTCCTTTCATTCCGGTAAAAGACTTTCTTCTGCTCATTCAGGTCGCCCTGGGCATAAATAGAAATAATACCAAACAGTGAAATAACCGCTGAAATAAGCAGCCTATTTTTCATTATTTTGCTAACTTATTATAAAGAGAAACCCGGATGGGGAAACAAATCAAACGCTGCGACCTGACCGTTCGGTTTTAGTTTTTGAGTATGCCGGACACTCCTTCTTGTTGCATGAACTTATAACTAAAGCCGTTACGAAAACAACCAAAAGTAAAACAGCAAACTTTCTCATAAAGGAAAAGATATTAATAATTCACAAAAATATAACTTTATGTTCAATTTCAAACTTTGTGCCAAAAATAATAAAAAATACAATAACTGATTGACTTTTCCTGCATTAGTTATGCAGAAGATAAAATCTTTTGTCTTTCTCAGTATCAAAATTATAACGATAGTTTACAGTTTTTAGTTCATCAATGGAACATTTTTAAAGCGAAATTGTTGATTGTAATAAATATCAGATGCTATGAAAAGGTTTATTTTAATATTAATTATTACAGCATATTCAGCCATTATGAGCGAAAATTCATTTTCTCAGGAAAAGCTTAATTACTATGATCTCACAAAAGCGGAGGCGAACGTAATTAACAATAAAGGGACCGAATACCCGGGAACGGGAAAGTATAACAAATTTAAGGAAAAGGGTACGTATATCTGCAAAAAATGCGGTGCTGCCCTGTATTCTTCATCTGACAAGTTTGATTCCGATTGCGGATGGCCAAGTTTTGATGATGAAATAAAAGGAGCTGTAAATAAGTTTCCTGATGCTGACGGGATGAGAACAGAAATAGTCTGTGCCAGCTGTGGCGCTCATCTCGGCCATGTTTTTACAGGAGAAAGGCTTACTTCAAAAAATACCCGTCATTGCGTAAATTCAGTATCGCTCGATTTTGTGCCTGCTCCGCTCGAAACCGGAAGATACGGAACAGCTGTTTTTGCAGGAGGATGTTTCTGGGGAGTTGAATATTTCTTACAGAAGTCTCCCGGCGTCATTTCAGTAACATCAGGTTATACAGGCGGGACAGTCAAAAATCCAACCTACAAGGAGGTTTGCACAGGCAACACCGGTCATGCTGAAGCCGTTAAAATAGTTTATGACCCTGGCAAGATAACATATGAGAAGCTTCTGAAATTGTTTCTCGAAATACATGATCCTACTCAGGTCGACAGGCAGGGGCCTGACATAGGAGATCAGTACCGTTCGGAGATCTTCTATCTGAATGAGGATCAGAAAAAGATTGCAGAAACGAATCTTAATATTCTTAAAAGCAAGGGTTTGAAAATAGCCACAGCTGTTACAAAAGCTTCTGAATTCTATCCTGCAGAAAATTATCACCAGGATTACTATTTCAATAACGGAAAGACACCTTACTGCCACGCATATACAAAAAGGTTCTGATCACTGGTTGGAGGACCGCGCCAGCTCCCTGACTGTTGGCAGAGTAGTGTAAGGAGTTTTTTAAAGGTTTTTAACTTAAAAAAGTAGTTTTTTATTACCGGTAAGTCGTGCAAACAATTAACTTTAAAAAGTTTTAATTGATTCTTTCCGGGAAATATGAAATTTCGGTTTTTAAGAGAAATACGAACCTTGTCACGAAAGACTAAGGTCGTTTTTATTATAATAGTGCTTGCAGCAGGCTATTTAGTTCTAAGGTCAGGTAAAGCTGTTGTAAAATATACATCCACAGACAATTATTGCATGTCGTGCCATATTCATCCTCATGCTGACCAAAGCTGGAGGCTGTCGACGCATTTCAATAATTCGTCAGGTGTAACAGTGCATTGTGCTGAGTGCCACCTCCCTCCGGAAGGGCAGGGATATCTTCTAGCAAAGGCAAAGCATGGATTCAAAGATGCTTACGGATACTTTTTCAAAGATAGCGCAGAGATAAACTGGGAGGCTAAAAAGCTCCTCGATAATGCAAAAAAGTTCGTTTATGAGGAGTCGTGCCTTAAGTGTCATAAGAATCTTTTCCCGGTAACCCTTTCGGTAAATGGGAGCAATGCGCATCTCTTCTATACAACCTCAGCCGAACCTCTTTCCTGTATTAACTGCCATCTCAATGTCGGCCATTATGATAAAAATGCACTGCATGCCCACGATTCAGCATTCGGAGTTACTCTGACAGCCGATCAGACTCTTTTTACAGAGCCGGCAAAGGTTGAAAGCTTCGAGAGTTTCAAAGAGATGGTGCCGGGGACAAATGTCTCATTCGAAATGGTGGCAGTAAAAGGAGGCTCTTTCAGTATGGGAAGTCCCGATAGCGAACCTCTGCGGAAGGATGATGAAGGGCCTGTCAGGAAAGCAGAGGTGTCGGATTTCTGGATTGGGAAAACGGAGGTTACATGGGCTGAATACCTTGCCTTCTTCAGGGCTACAGGATCACAAGGCCGAACTGAAGGTCAGGTTGTTACAAGGAAGAATGCTGATGCCATAAGCGGCGCAACCCCTCCCTGGGGGGCTCCGGATCAGGGTTGGGGCAAGGGAGACAGACCGGCAATTACAATGTCGTGGCATGCGGCAAACGTCTACTGTCAGTGGTTGTCGAAAGTAACAGGGAAGAAGTACAGGCTGCCAACTGAGGCTGAATGGGAATATGCATGCAGGGGTGGAACAGAAACTCCTTACTTCTTTGAAGGTAATCCTAAAAAATTCACATCTTCAGGTTTGCTGAAAAAGGTATTCGGTCCCGATACAGCAGTGATAAATACATATGCAGTTTATAAGGTAAACAGTAATTCAAGGACAAATGAGCCTCAGGCAGTAAAAGAGAATCCCTTCGGATTAAAAAATATGTCAGGCAACGTCGCTGAGTTTTGTCTCGATTACTATTCCGCCGACACCTATAAGGCCGACACAGTAGCAGCAATTAATCCGCGCGGGCCGGCACGCGGCCCGGAACATGTTATAAGAGGAGGCTCCTTTAAAAGTGATGCCAGTGATTTACGTAGCGCAGCCCGTGATTTTACAAAGACAAAAGCATGGCTTGTAACCGACCCTCAGATGCCCAAAAGCATCTGGTGGTATTCCGATTGCATAGATGTCGGCTTCAGGGTTGTCTGTGAAGGAACTTTAGTATCATCAGAAAAGACCAAGTAATATATTTCAGAATATGCATAGTATCGACAGAAGAAAATTTATTGGAAAAACCACACTTGCCGGTATCGGGCTTGCGGGTGCAGGTGCTTTATTATCAGGTTGCGGGAGAAAACCTTCAACAGAAGTTTCAGGTCTTCCTCCCATACTCAATGGTGCTCCGAAAGGCAAAAAGCTGAGGGCAGGTCTTGTCGGAACAGGGGCAAGAGGCACAGGTGCTGCGATCAACTTTATCAGTGCAGGACCCGATCTTGAGATAGTTGCGCTTGCTGATGTCTTTCAGGATAAGATTGATGCCTGCAGGGAGCGGTTTGCTTCATTCAATTTACCCATTCCGGCTGAAAACTGCTTCGTCGGGTTTGACGGGTACAGGAAACTTATGGCTCTTCCTGACCTTGATGTGGTAATCCTTGCCACACCGCCACAATTCAGGCCTGAACATTTTCTTGAGGCAGTGAAAACAAACAAGCATTCTTTTCTGGAGAAGCCGGTGGCTGTAGACCCTGTAGGCATACGATCTGTAATAACTACAGCAAAAAAAGCAGAGGCAATTGGATTGTGTGTGGTTACCGGCACACAAAGAAGGCATCAGCAGGATTATATTGAGACATACAGGCAGGTGGCCGCCGGAGCAATCGGTAAAATAACCTCCGGAAAGGCATTCTGGAATCAGGACCATGTCTGGTTCCGTGAAAGGGAGGAGGGTTGGAACGATATGGAGTATATGATCCGTAACTGGAATAACTTCTGCTGGTTATGCGGCGACCATATTCTCGACACCCATGTTCATAACATAGATGTAATCAACTGGTTCATGGGTAAACATCCCGAGAAGGCCATAGGTTATGGTGGCCGTCACAGAAGAGTCACAGGTGATCAATACGACTTTTTCAGTGTTGATTTTGACTATGGCAATGGAGTGAGCTCACACAGCATGTGCAGGCAAATCGACAGCTGTGCAAATTCAACTGGTGAACTTGTAATGGGTACTGAAGGCTACACCAATTGCGCCAACACAATATGGGATCTCAACGGCAATATCAAATGGAAATTTGAATACCCGAAGGATGAGAACGGCAATCAGATGAATACGGTAAAGATCCCTCCTTACGTTCAGGAACATATGCACCTTGTTCATGCCATCCGTACAGGCAATTATGTCAATGAGGCCGAACAGACAGCTTTATCAACCCTTACGGCAATTATGGGAAGGACAGCTGCATATACGGGCCGCCTTATTACATGGGATGAGATCCTTAAGTCTGATATGGATCTGGGACCTGCAAAATTAGAGTTTGGTCCTGTTGATATGGAATTTCCTGTCCCCATTCCGGGAACAGCGGTAGCAATATAAATATCTAACCAAAAAACCAGCAAAATGTCACACAAATCATCGCGAAGAGAATTTGTAAGACGATCAGCAACAGCAGTTGCAGGGGCTATTGTTTTGCCTTCAATAATTCCCTCAACAGCACTTGGCATGGGAGGGAAACTGCCTCCAAGCGATCGGATTGTTTTTGGAATAATTGGCACAGGATCTCAGGGTATGAGCGACTGCCGCGATTTTCTGAGACTTAAGAAGGAAGTCCAGTTTGTTGCCCTATGCGATGTAGATGCCAATCGTCTGGCCAAAGCTAAAGAGGACATAGACAAGGCGCAGGGAGACAATGCCTGCAGAACCTATGGCGACTACCGCGAGCTGCTGGCGAAAGAGACTGTTGATGCCATGCTTATTGCTCTTCCTGACCACTGGCATGGAATAATCTATTCCGAGGTAGCGAATAAAAAGATCAATGTGTATGGTGAAAAGCCTATCTGCCGGACAATTGAGGATGGCAAGACGATAGTCAAGGCTGTTAAAAACAACAATATCACCTGGCAGACCGGAAGCTGGCAGCGCTCACAGGCTAATTTTCACAGAGGGGCTGAGCTGGCTATTAATGGCAGGGCAGGCAAGATTAAAAGAATTGAAGTAGGGCTTCCCGACGGCGGCAGAGGAATAGGAACACCGCCCATTAAAGAAGTACCTCCCGGACTGAACTGGGATCTGTGGCTGGGACCTGCACTTAAAGTTCCCTACAGAGGCGTGTCTCACTGGGATTGGCGATGGATCCTTGACTATTCGGGCGGGCAGCTTACAGACTGGGCAGGCCATCATATTGATATAGCAAACTGGGGTGCAGGACTTGAACACACAGGGCCGGTAGAGATATCAGGAGAAGGTATTTATCCTGCTGAAGGAATATACAATGCTCCCGTTGAATATGATTTCATGTGCAAATATGCCAGCGGCATTGAGATGCGGGTGGCAAATGCATCAAGGATGCCTCATGGAATGGGAACAACCTGGTACGGCGACCTGGGCTGGGTTCATGTTGACAGAGGCAACAGGATTTCAGCTTCCGACCCTAAGATCCTTGAGGAAGTGATAGGAGAAAATGAGACTCATCTGTACAAGAGTGACGACCATTACCAGAATTTTATCGATTGCGTGCGTTCTGGCAAGGAGACTATTGCCCCGGTAGATGTAGCCTACAGGGCTATCTCAGTCGGATTGCTCGGTGAAATTGCGATGACTACAGGACAGGTTATAAAATGGGATCCTGAGAAGGAGGAGATCATCGGAAATGCAAGAGCAAGCAGATTGCTTAGCCGTCCATACCGCCAGCCATGGACCTTACCAACCGTTTAATCAGTACAGATTATGAAAAAAAGATATATTTTCACATTAGCCGCTGCAGTTCTTTTAACAGTATTTACTGCATGCAAAGAGGAGAAGGTCTATAAAACACTTATTATAACCGGACAGAACAACCACAAATGGGAGCAGAGCTCACCTGTTCTTAAGCAGATCCTTGATGAATCCGGAATGTTCAGCGCTGAGATTATTAAAACTCCTGAAAAAGGAGGCGACATGAGTACCTTCAATCCGGATTTCTCCAAATACAAGCTTATTGTGCTTGATTATAACGGGGATTCCTGGTCTGATAATGTCAAAACAGCTTTTGTTGATTATGTAAGCAAAGGAGGCGGAGTGGTTGTTTACCATGCTGCCGATAACTCATTCCCCGAATGGAAAGAATATAACGAGATGATCGGACTTGGAGGATGGGGAAACCGTACTGAAAAGGATGGTCCTTATGTCTATTACAAAAGAGATCAGATGATTGTTGATACTGCTGCAGGCAGGGGTGGATCGCACGGAAAAAGACGTGAATTTCTTGTCAGGGTAAGGGTGCAGGACCATCCGATTACCAAAGGTCTGCCGGCAAGATGGATGCATGGAAACGATGAACTCTACAGCGAACTCCGCGGACCTGCAAAGAACATGCAGGTACTTGCAACTGCTTTTGCTGATACAGCCGCCGGAGGAGGAACTATGAGAGATGAGCCGATGCTCATGACAATTACTTTTGGGAAGGGAAGGATCTTTCACACTGCTTTAGGCCATGCTGATGACGGAGGTGGGCCGGCCATGCAGTGCGTTGGTTTTATTGTTACACTTCAGCGAGGCGCTGAATGGGCTGTTACCGGAGAGGTTACCCAGGCTGTGCCGTTCGATTTTCCGACTTCTGCAGGCGTCGTTCTAAGGCCCGACTACAAGGAGATGACTCTCGATGGTGCTCTGGCAGGAATAGCCGTTTATGATATTTCAAAGAGTACCAAATGCCTTTCTCTTTTGCAGGAGCATATGCGCGGCCTTAAAGGCGACGATGCTGCGATGCTTGAACTGGAGAAAAAATTTGTTGCTTTGGTCTCAGCTCCTGAAACAACTGTCGATGGAAAGAGACTGCTGCTTCGCGAGCTCAGCTGGATGGGATCAGTTTATTCAGCTGACGCTATAAAGAAGCTGGTGACAGATCCGGAGCTGAAAGATGAGGCAGAATTTGCTCTTGCACGGCTTCAATAAAACTATCAATGGTTTCACTCGTAATACCGATATATAACGAAGAAAGCCTTATCGATGAGCTTCTGAAAAGAACTGTTTCATCGCTTGAATCATTCATTTCCGATTATGAGATCATAATTGTTGATGACGGAAGCACCGACAGAAGCCTTGAACTGCTTCTGACCCTGAAGAATAGCAACAGGCGGATTAAGGTGATTGCGCTGTCAAAAAACTTCGGGCACCAGGCGGCCTTTACTGCAGGACTCGAGCATTCAAAAGGCGATATTGTTGCCATGATGGACGGAGACCTTCAGGATCCTCCCGAGTTGCTTCACGCAATGTACAGAAAGATTACCGATGAAGATTTTGATATCGTCAGCGGGAAAAAATCGGGAAGGAAGGGGAATAAGGGAAGGAATTTGTCTGCATTCCTCTTTCACCTCCTTTTTAAATATGTAGGCGAGATTAAGGATATGGAGAATTCTGGCAACTACTCCATGATGAAGCGGGAGGCACTTGATGCTCTGCTTATGATGAAGGAGAAGGTCAGATACCTGCCCGGCCTCAGAACTTTTATCGGATTTAAACAGGGTTATGTTGAATTTGTAAGAGATGAAAGGTTTAAAGGAGACCCGAAAATGAGCATGAGGAAATTACTTGTCCTGGCTGCAGATGCGATTTTTTCATTTTCGAGGTTTCCGATAAGGTTCTGCCTGATACTCGGGATAATAGGAGCCCTTGTATTCATGGGTGCCGGCATATATGTCTTAATTGCCAAATTGTATGGATTTGCAGTCGTAGGATGGTCTTCAACTCTCCTCAGCATTTATTTTCTGGGCTCCATACAACTGATCTTTCTGGGTATTATGGGAGAATATGTTTACAGGAGTTATAAGGAAGCACAGAACCGTCCGATTTATATCGTCAGAAAATTTTATGATGATGGCCCGGTGAAGGTATGACGGGAAAAAGATATAAATATCTGTTTGCACTTCTTTTGATAATCCTGCTAATTGTCATGCTTGTGACAAGCAGGGATGCAGGCATATCATGCGATGAGGTGCTGCATTATGACCATTCGGTTGCGGTGTACAACTACTTTGCAACAAATGGAGCCGACACATCAGCACTGAATACTCCCGTTACCAACCTTAAGTATTACGGACAGTCGTACGACAACATTGTCACTATTCTCACAAGATGGTTTGGTGTTGACGATGTTTATGGCTTCCGGAATATTATGAGTGCTTTTGCCGGATGGGCTGTTATTTTATTAACAGCTCTTTTTGCGGTTTGGCTTTCAGGCTTTCGGCAGGGTATTATTGTTATTATTCTTTTTGCTCTTTCACCAACCTTCCTGGGACATTCCCAGAACAACCTGAAAGACATTCCTTTCGCGCTTGGTTATATTGCCAGTACCTTCTTCATGATCAGGTTTCTTTTTTCTGAAAGGAAAGTATCAATTATGGTTGTTGTTATGCTTACACTGAGCATGGCATTTACAATCAGCATAAGGGCAGGCGGATTGATAGTCATTTGTTACCTGTTCCTTTTCTCGTTTCTGCACTTTCTCATAATTCTCCTTAGAGACAGGACAGTTGTCCTGAGAGACGTATTTACTGAAGTTGCATGGATTACCGGCATCAGTGCCGCTTCATTGATGTTGAGTATTCTGCTCTGGCCTTTTGCCTTGCAGGCTCCAATAAAGAATGTCCTGTCTTCTTACCAGGTTATGGCACATTTCCCCGATACATTCAGGCAGTTATTTGAAGGAAGGGTGGAGTGGTCCGATTTTATGCCATGGTATTACCTGCCAAAATCGATGCTTATTACAATTCCACTTATTGTAACAGCAGGTATCATTCTTTTTGTTTTTTCATTCAGGAGTATTATCCAGCGTGAAAAGGGATTGCTTTATATCCTGTTGGCTTTTACGGTTCTCTTTCCTGTCGCATTCGTCATTATCGAAAAGTCCAATCTCTATAGTTCATGGAGACAATTCCTCTTCCTCTATCCGGCGATAGTATTTCTGGCAGCTGCCGGAATAAACCGGCTGTTTGAGCGTTTGAAAAACAGACTTATTATTCTTGCTGTTACAGTGGCGCTCATTCTTCTCTCGATCCATCCTCTGAAATTCATGCTTAAGAATCATCAGTACTCATATCTTTATTATAACCAGATTGTTGGTGGAACCAGCGGGGCTTTTGCCCGCTATGAACTCGACTATTATTATGTCAGTCAGACAAGTGCCGCCGAATGGCTTACCGGGTATCTGAGGGAAAAAAACATTACAGGAGTGGTGAAGGTAAAAGCTACATATCCGGTAGCCTGGCAGTTCAGGAAGGCTCCCGGGATCGAAAGCTCATATTTCAGATGGGAGGAGCGGAGCATGCACGATTGGGATTATTCCATATCTGTGAACAGGTATATCTCTCCATATCAGCTTAATAATAAAATTTGGCCTCCGGAAAATTCGATACAGATCATTTATGCTGACGATGTTCCAATTTGTGCTGTTGTGGAGAGGAAATCCAGGGAGGACCTGTTCGGGTACAGGGCGTTAAAAGACGGGAGATACAGGGATGCAATTGTTCATTTTGAAAAGGTATTGAAAGAAGATGATAGTGATGAAATGATTTTTTATAATTTTGCTACCGCTTTATATAAGGACGGACAATATCAAAGGGCCGACTCGGTTCTTAAAATGGGGTTGAATATAAACCCTGATTTTGATCCCATACTTATGTACCTCGGTAATATTGCCAAAGCGAATGACCGGAAGGATGAGGCTGCAGGTTATTACAGGAGACTTATTAAGGCTAACAGGAAGTACTTTGAAGCTTATGTTGAATTGTCGGGGATTGTGGCTGAAACGGATTTGACTGAAGCGCGTGAAATTCTGATGAATTGTCTTAGAATCCATCCGCGTTATAAGCCTGCAATTACTTTACTGGCAGATACATACAGGGATTCAGATCCCGATGTTGCCAGAAAGTACGATGAATTTGTAAAGAGTATTAATTAATAATTATTTGTATAATATGAAAAGATCAGTTTTAATTTTCTCAATGACAGCTCTCCTCCTTGCTGCCGGAATGAATGTTTTAACAGCCCAGGAGCAGCCGCAGCCAAAGAAAGATACAGTAAACATGGATACCGATGCCAAGCCTCAGTTTTATTATCCTGTAGAGGATGAGAATGCAGCCGGAGCTGAAAAAGGCGGATTTCCTGTGATACCTGTTGTCGCTGGTGTTGTTGTAGTTGCAGCACTTGGAGCCTTTTTCGCTCTTAAGAAGAAGAAATAGATACTTTCTCCGTTCAGCCATAAAAGGGGCTGTTAAAATGGAAAAAATCAAAATATCCACTGCCCAGTTTGAGAACAGGAGCGGTGATAAGGAGTACAATCTTTCGAGAATTGAAACTCTTGCGGAGGCAGCTGCTGCAGATGGTTCAGGAGTAATTGCATTCCATGAATGTTCAGTTACAGGATATTCATTTGCACGATATCTTTCGAAAGAGGAGATGCTTGATCTTGCTGAATATATTCCTGATGGGTACAGTACCAGGCGGTTGACAGAGATTGCAGAAAAAAGCGGTATTGTTGTTCTGGCCGGACTATTCGAAAAGGATGAGAATAACATAATATACAAAACTTACGTTTGTGTTGATAAGAATGGCCTGGTAGCAAAACACCGTAAGCTACACCCTTTTATCAATCGCTGCCTTACCCCGGGAGATTCTTATACAGTTTTTGACCTGTATGGCTGGAAGTGCGGAATTCTGATCTGTTACGACAACAATATCATCGAGAACGTAAGAGCAACAGTGCTTTTGGGAGCTGAGATATTGTTTATGCCGCATGTTACAATGTGCACACCCTCGACCCGGCCCGGTGCCGGATTCGTTGATCCGGAACTTTGGTTCAACCGCGAAAAAGATCCTACAACCCTGAGGATTGAATTTGATGGTATGAAAGGCCGGCAATGGCTTATGAAATGGCTGCCATCGAGAGCTTATGATAACGGGATCTACGTTGTCTTCTCAAATCCGATCGGTATGGATGATGACCAGCTTAAAAACGGATGTTCGATGATAATAGATCCCTTCGGTGATATAATTGCGGAGTGCCGTACCCTGGGAGATGATTTTGTATCAGCAGTTTTTACTCCTGAAAAGCTGTCTCAATCAGGTGGATCAAGATACATAAACGCACGGCGCCCTGAACTCTATAAGGACATTATCGGAAAACCCCATACTCCGGAGCAGAAAGTAATCTGGCTCGATATGGACAGAAAACAAGATTAACTGCAAATCAAAATGCAAATTGCAAAATGCAAATTGCAAAGGGCAAAATTTAATCCGCCAACTAAGGGACAAAGTTAAATATATTCTTTTTGTCTGCCAGCTGGCGGATTGCTATTTGATAGTGACAAAGAATCTTCAAATTTTCAAATTTTCAAATTTTCAAATTCTTATCCACTGAGCCTAAACTTTCTTCCATATATTTCCTCCTTTATTGGAGTCAACAACTGCGTGAATGAATTTCATTCCCCTGACGCCATCATGTACTGTTGGGAACTCGCCCGGAGTGAATTTCTCTCCCCTGATCGATTTCGCAGCTCCCTTATAAATATTTGCAAGAGCTTCATAGATTCCCTCAGGATGACCCGACGGCATTGTATGGCTCGATTCGGCAAATGCCATATTATACCCATGTGCAGGTTTGAAAATTTTTGTCGGCTCAGTATCGCTTAGCATATAAAGGTAATTGGGATTCTCCTGACCCCACTTCAGGCTGGCTTTTGATCCGTAAACAGCGATTGTAAGGTTATTCTCTTCTCCGCCGCATACCTGGCTGGAGCGTATAACTCCTTTCAGGTTTTTGCTGAAACGAATCAAAACGGTCCCATCAAGATCAAGTTTCACGTCATCTTTAACAGGATTAAGATCCGAGAGAACCTCCTTTATTTCAAGACCCGTGGTGTATTCAATAAGGTTGAATGCATGAACCCCAATGTCGCCCATGCAGCTGCTGGCTCCGGCATGCTTAGGGTCAAGCCTCCAAACGCCTGTAATCCTGCTCTCCGTACCATGGATTATTGAATTAATCCATCCCTGGTAATACTGGGCATCAATTCGCTGAATTGTCCCGAGAACACCGCTGGCTACCATGTCCCTCATCTGGCGGATCATAGGATAGCCTGTATATGTGTGCGTGAGTGCGAAGGTCAGTTTTGTCTTTGCAACAAGTTCTTCCAGCTCTAAAGCTTCTTCAACAGTCATCGTCATTGGCTTCTCGCAAACAAGATGAAAACCTGCGTTCAGAAGGCTTTTTGCAAATGGATAATGCAGTGCATTTGGAGTAACGATTGCAACAGCTTCCATCCTTTGATCTGCTGGCATCGTTTTTTCAGCACTTATCAGCTCATCAACGCTCTTATAGCATCGGCTCAGATCAATTCCCTCGTTCTTGGCAAATTCCACGCTTTTTGCATAGTCAACATCGAACACTCCGCCAACAAGCTCATAATCATTGCATATCCTTGATGCACGACGGTGAGCATCCCCAATGAATGCCCCGATTCCCCCGCCTATCATTCCCAGTTTTATCTTCTTCATACTTTCAACTTTTGTCTTTATACTTTTATCTTTTGTCTTTCTTAAACATGTTTTCTCTTCCAGATGTGCAGGAAAGAGAAGAATACTATGAGAACAGCAGGTACCACTGCCACGAACCTCAACGTATTTGCACCACCTGCAAGCTGAGCCTGAGCTAATTCTGCAAAATTCTTTGTTTCGGCCAAAGTCTGAGCATCAAAGATTGCTCCTAAAACCGGCTGTGCTATTGCTCCTCCAAGGAAGCCGATGCCTCCCATGATGGCAAGACCTAAAGCACCGCTCTGAGGTATATTCTCCGAAACAAACCCCAGCATTGATGGCCAGAAAAATGCTACCCCCAGCGCAAAGATACCTGCCGAGGCGAAAACAAGAGCACCGCTGGTATAACCCATTAGCAGACAACCGGCGAATGCAAGTATGGCAGAGGTAAGAAGAACTACTGTAGATTTAAGGTTATGTATAAGGGTCCCTCCAAACTGGCGGGCAAGGGCCATAATACCCGAGATCCATACAAGCAGGAGAATAGGGTTGTCTGATACATTTGCAAGCAGAGCTGCAATCCACTGGTTGGTTCCAAGTTCAGTACCTGCTGTGAGTATCATGCAGAATGCCATGAACAGGAAAAGAGGACTTACGCAAGCCTTGAGCATATCCTTATATGAGAAACCTGAAACGACTCGTTCTGTCTGGGGGAATTTTTTGTTCATAAACATATATCCATAGACAAATGTTGGCAGCAGCATTATTGCCATCGCATAACGCCAGTCGGTAAGCCCGCCCATTTTAAAAAAGTATACTGCGAGCCCACCAATCACGATCCCTGTTGGAAACCATGCATGGAAACGGTTTAGTCTGCGTGTTTTTTCTTCGGTGTACATGCTTGTAATAAGTGGATTGCATGCAGCTTCCACACTTCCGTTTGCGATACCAATAAGGAGGGTGGAGATGAAAAGCGACCAGAAACCGGTTGCTAAAATCGTAAGTATAATACCCGCAACATGGCAGACGAATGCAATAGAGATGATCCTTCCTATACCAATTATATCAACAAGTGGTCCGCCAAAGACCATAGCCAGGGTGAAGCCCCAGAAGGCTGTTCCTACTATCCAGCCTACCTGTGTGTGTGTAAGGCTGAATTCAGCAGCCCATGCTTCCACGAATGAGCCTCTTGTGGCAAAGGCAAGCGCTGTAACTACCAATGCAACACAGCTCGCATTGAATAACTGGGTTTTTTTGATTGTATCCATTTTCAGGTTTTTAGGTTAATTATTTGAATATAGGAATTATTATGGATTGATCATTTCTTTTCAAATGCCGCGTCGAAAGCAAGGTCGGACGATGGAAAATCAACTTTGCGAACAAATTCGCAGGCCTCTTTTGCCCCGAATTCACGATCCATTCCGCTGTCTTCCCATTCAACTGACAGAGGCCCTTTGTAACCTATCCTGTTCAGAGCCCTTATAATCTCCTCAAAATCAATATTCCCGTGTCCAAGGCTTCTGAAATTCCAGTAACGGTTCCTTGAACCGAAATCGGTGTGGCCTCCGAAAACACCAGCCTCAACCGGATATGGTGACCATCCCACATCCTTCATGTGAACATGGAAGATCTTTTCTGCAAAGAGGTAGATAAACTCTATATAATCAACACCCTGGTATCCAAAGTGGGAGGGATCGTAGTTAAATCCGAAGCTTGGATGATTATTCAGAGCCTTAAGCGCCATTCTTGCAGTTGCGATATCAAAAGCAATTTCAGTAGGATGTACTTCAAGGGCATATTTAATTCCCATTTTCTGGTAGCTGTCGAGGATAGGTTTCCAGCGGTCAGCGAACTCAGAAAATCCCTCTTCTATCATTGAAGGTGTAACAGGGGGGAATGAATAGTTCAGGTGCCATATCGGACTGCCTGTGAAACCGTTAACAACGGAAACACCAAGTCGTTTGGCAGCTTCACCCGTTCTGATAACCTCCTGTGCTGCTCTCTGACGAACACCCTCAGGGTCGCCATCGCCCCATACATAATCGGGAAGAATGCTTTTATGCCTGATATCAATGCGGTCGGCCACTGCCTGCCCGACAAGATGAGTCGACACTGAAAAAACCCTGAGATCATACTTGTCGAGGATCTCCCTTTTAATTGTGCAATAAGTATCGTCAGCCTTGTCCACTTCAAAATGGTCGCCCCAACACGCAAGTTCCAAACCGTCATAGCCAAATTCACTGGCCTTCCGGCAAACGGTTTCAAAGGGCAGGTCTGCCCATTGTCCTGTAAATAGAGTTACTGGTCTGCTCATATCATGAAAGTTTTTTGAGAATTCTTAAACAATAATAGTAAACATTATTTTAAAATGCAATATCATTGGCGAGGTCCTGATGCCTCTACAATGAAGGTATCCGTCCCGGTGTCCATGGCGCTTTTATAGCATCGAGCTTCTTGTCGAGCAGTTGTAAATCAGCTCCGGCTTTTTTAACTCTTTCAAGTACCGGTGGAAATTCAGTCCTGAGAATTTCAAGCTGGTCTTTAGCAATTATGGATATGTCGCCGCTTGTGCCATAAGTGGCCGATGTCATTTCACCAAGCCTGTCCGACAGAGGCATCATCATCGGAGGCAGCTCCTCCTGGCTGGCTTTAGCCTGAGGCCCGTTGAAAATATTCATGATATCATCAAGCTCACTATTAATCCTTGCCGCTTCTTTCATCAGGTCTGATGGTGCTCCCGGAGCCTGATGGATTGCCTGCATACAGGCATTTACTTTATTTACAAGCTCACCGGCATAGCTGAGTGTTCCATACATGCTTCTTGAAAGATCCGACGCCTCCTTTATCCAGGCATATTTTGCTTTCAGGTCTGTAGCAGTAAATGTGGCAAGTCCGAGCGGCTTGCATACAAAGGGCACCGCCGCAGCAAGCTCTTTTGTTTCACCTTTTGCAAATAATGAAATTGCGACTTTGTAAGTTCCGGGCATAGCCTGTATGCCGCCACCGCCTCTGCGGCCACCGGCGCCTGAGCTTACTGGTTCAAATTTAGCAGCAGTCACAGGAGAAACACTCTCATAGGCAAAGTTCCATGTAATCCGGTTTATTCCCTTTGAGGCTGACTTGAACAGCTTCTTAACAATGTTGTTGCTTTCATCTGTTATTGTGAAAATCAGGTAAGGCTTAATCTCCTTTTCTTCCGCATCAAGAACAGCTCTTGAAGGCTGTGGTATAGGTTCTCCCTTTTCAAAAAGAGCTTTTTCCTTCTCCTGTCTGACTGCCTTTGCGGTTTTTGGGACTTCCTTAATATAATAGGTGAATGTAGCCCCGAAATCAGGATTGGGTGATTTGAAATATGTTGAGCCCTGGTTTGTAAGACCGCTTGACTGAACATACATTTTTGCTTCCCTGACAGGGAAAATATAGCCTTCTTTTTCAAGGATATCTTTTTTGAAGTTCTGAATCGGAGAATAGTCATCAAGTATATAGAAGCCTCTTCCGAAAGTTGCTATGACGAGGTCACTTTCGCGTTCCTGGATAGCTATATCGCGGACAGCTATCGTTGGGAGACCTGATTTGAATTCTATCCACTCATTGCCGCTGTCAAGTGAGTAGTAGAATCCAAACTCGGAACCAGCAAATAAAAGACCCGGATTTACAAAATCCTGTTCTATTGTATGTATAGTTCCATTTACCGGAAGCTTCCCGCTTATCGGAGTCCATGTTTTGCCTTTATCGGCACTTTTCAGGATATATGGCTTGAAATCATCGTTAAGCATATTATTGAATGTGGCATAGACGACATTCTCATTGAACTTGTCGGGAAGGATATCGCTCACGTAGGTATATTCAGGAACACCAGGGAAGGTGGTTATGCGGGTCCAGTTCTTACCCCCGTCTTCAGTCACTGCAATAACCCCATCGTCGGTGCCTGCATAAAGAAGATCTTTCTTTATTTTTGATTCTGCAAATGCTACAATCAAACCCCATTGTGAAGTCGAAACATCTTTTGCAATGGCATCGACACTCCAGTATTTTCCCATTACCTTGAACTGGTTCCGGTCTTCATTCCTTGTAAGATCCTCTGAAATAACTTCCCAGCTGCGCCCCCTGTTATCGCTTCTGAACACTTTATTGGCTGCCATATAGATTCTTTCTCTCTGATGAGGACTTATGACTATAGGAGTATCCCAGTACCAGCGATAGGTGTTTTCTCCTTTACGAGGGACAGGTCTGATACTTACTGCTTCCTCGCTTTTTTTATCCCAGAGCGAAGCGTTGCCATACTGAGATTCAGTGTATACAATATTCTCATCAAGAGGATCGATTGCAACCCAGAAGCCATCACCGCCAACTGTAACTTTCCAGTCGGAATTAACCACTCCGTCCCTGTTAATATTCCGCGAAGGACCTCCCATTGAGTTGTTATCCTGGGTTCCCCCATATACATTATAGAAAGGGAAGGCATTGTCAACAGCTACCCTGTAGAACTGTGTAACAGGGAGGTTTGATTTGAAGACATAGTTTTTGCCTTCGTCGAACGATTCATAAATTCCTCCATCCCCTCCGATATAGATGTGTTTTGTATTATCAGGATCAATCCAGATAGCATGGTCATCGACATGCCGGTTATTGTTTCCAATTGCATTCCACGTCTTTCCGCCATCAGTTGTCACCTGCGATACGGTCTCAACACTATAAACCTTATCTACATCTGCAGGATCGCAAACGATCTCATTATAATACTGGCCACTTTCCCTGTGGGAACTCATTTTCTCCCACGATGCACCCCTGTTTACTGATCTGTAGAAACCACCTGTTTCTCCTGCGGCTTCCATAATAATGTAAAGTACATCGGGATTAACAGGAGATATCGCCAGTCCCATTCCTCCGATATGCCCTGAAGGCAATCCTGTCATTATTTTATTCCATGTCTTACCGGCATCTTTTGATTTGTAAACGGCCGATTCAGGTCCGCCGCCAATTTTGGTGTACACATGACGTCTTCTCTGTTCAGAGGTGGCATAAAGAATATCGGGGTTCCTGGGATCAAGAACAATATTATTAATACCTGTATTCTCGCTGATATCAAGCGACTTAGTCCATGTTTTTCCGCCATCTGCAGTCTTGTAAAGGCCGCGTTCTCCGCCCGGACCCCAGATCGAACCCTCTGCGGCAACATATACAACATCCGTGTTCCGCGGATCGATTGCTATCATGCCAATCTGCCTCGATTCCTTCAGTCCCATGTTTTTCCAGCTGTCTCCTCCATCCTCCGATTTATATACGCCATCGCCATACCCAAGCTGACGCTGATGTGTATTTTCACCGGTACCTGCCCAAATAACATTAGGGTTCTCAGGATCCATTTTAAGGCAGCCTATGGCATAAGCACCATATTTATCAAAGATCGGTGTCCATGTGGTTCCGTTATTTGTTGTTTTCCAGATATTACCGGCTGATACTCCTGCATAGATCTCTGAATGATTTTTCGGATTGACAGCGAAATCGGAGATTCTTCCGGAAGCCCATGCAGGGCCTATGCTTCTGAATGATAGTCCGCTGAAAGTTGATGAGTTGGGAACGCTTTCTTTTTTCTCTGGTTCACCCGACGCTTCCTTTTTCTTCTGAGCTGTAAGCAGGCTGGTTGAAAAAATGAAACATAGAAGCAGAATTGAAATAAGGCCTTTTTTCATGATTATAAGGATTTACAGATTAAGTTTTTTGAGTATGGCTAAGATATGAATTTACTTTTCACTCAACCTTATGCTTTCAGGGGAATTTATTTACTTTGACATATATTCAACAATTTATTTGTATGGAAGGAAAATCAGAATTTTTACTGGCTAGACGTACAATCAGAAAGTACCTGGCAAAACCTGTTGATGACATCCTTCTTGATTCTCTTCTCAAAAAGGGATGCAGAGCTTCTACTACAGGCAATATGCAGGTTTACAGCATTATAGTTTCGCGGGATGAAGCCATGAAACAAAAGCTTGCTCCACTGCACTTCAATCAGAAGATGGTTACAGAGGCACCTGTTGTCCTTACTTTCTGCGCCGACTTCAACAGGTTCAATAAATGGTGCAGGCTCCGAAATGCTGAACCCGGTTATGACAACTTCCTTTCTTTTATGACTGCTGCAATTGATGCCCTTCTTGTTGCCCAGACTGTTTGCATTGCTGCAGAATCAGAGGGGATGGGTATTTGCTATCTTGGCACAACAACCTATATGGCACATAAGATAATTGAGGTATTGCAGCTTCCTTCGGGTGTGGTGCCGCTTACTACTGTCACACTCGGATGGCCGTCGGAGATCCCTGAGCAGGTTGAAAGGTTGCCGCTTGAAGCAGTTGTCCATAACGAAACATATCATGATTATTCTGATGAAGATATTGTTTCGTACTACAGGGAAAAAGAAGAGAGGAGCGATTCAGTAAAGTTTGTGAAGGAGAATAACAAGGAAACCCTGGCCCAGGTGTTTACTGATGTCAGGTACAAAAAGGCAGATAATATCCACTTCTCGAAAACACTTTTACAAGTCCTGAAGGATCAGGGCTTCATGAATCAGTAAAATTGTCGTGCAGTCTTGCGGTCGTGCAGTCGTGCAGTCCTGGCTGTTTTTTTAAAGCAAGACCGCAAGACCGCAAGACCGCAAGACTGCAGGACATTATCTCATTTTCTTACTCTTACCGGATAAGGCGGCCTGACAGGTTCTTCAGGAGGGTTCTTGGCCAGTTCCTGGAGAGCTACCTCGATTGCCTTATCAAGTTGAGGATCCTTTCCATTAATAACTTCTGACGGCAATTGTTCTACCTCTATATCAGGCGCAATACCTGCGTTTTCAACTATAAATCCTTCCTTTGTCCATATGGCAACATTAGGAGCAGTAACGGATCCGCCATCCAGCAATTCAGGATAACCTAAAGTACCAACTAGTCCGCCCCAGGTTCTTTTTCCGACAAGAGTCCCGACCTTGAATTTCCTGAACATCCATGGAAGCATGTCGCCACCCGAACCAGCTGTTTCATCAATTATCATCACTTTTGGACCCTGAATAGACGCACTTGGTGATTTAAGATCATTGCCATACCTCATATTCCAGTACGACTGAAGCGGCCTTTGAAGAATGTCGATATAGTAATCGGCAAGTGATCCGCCTCCATTAAATCTTTCATCAATAATAATTGCTTTCCTGTTAGCCTGCGGGAAAAAATATCTTTTGAAATATTCATGTCCGGCAGTCGAGGTATTCGGAACGTAGACATACGCAACCTGGCCTTTTGTGGCTTCTGTCACCTTTTTGAGGTTCCCTTCTACCCAATCGCGGTTCCTGAGTCCCGATTCACTGCCGACAGGAACTACTTTTGCTACTCTCGATCCGGTATAATCAGGATTTGGACCTAAAGTGATTTCGACTATTTTACCTTCAGTATTTTCAAAAAAGCTATAGATGTTTTTATCTGCCGTAATATCATTTCCATTGACAGCAAGGATATATTCTCCGGGTCTGGCATTTATTCCGGGTTCAGTAAGAGGTGATCTCAGGTCAGGGTTCCAGTTTAATCCACCATAGATCTTTTTTAACTGGTAACGGTTATCAACTATCAGATAGTCAGCCCCAAGAAGACCCCCCTTGACCGATGTTGGAGTATTCAGCCTTTCTCCGCCGCCAACCCTGTGGTGTCCAACTCCAAGTTCACTGCACATCCACTGAATGACCCTGTTGAGATCGCTTCTGCAGGAAAGATCAGGCAGGAACTGAGAGTATTTTGATTTCATCGCTTTCCAGTCAGCACCGTGCATACCCGGATCGTAGAAATAATCCCTGTTAACCCTCCATGCTTCATCAAAGATTTGCGGCCACTCAGCAAGCGGTTCAATTTTTACCGAGATACTTTCAGTGTTGATAATTCCTTTTCCGGGTTCAGGTTTTTTCCCGGTGGCAGTGATACCGAATACCTGGCCTTTATTGTAAAACATCTTCTTTCTGTCTGCCGAGATAACAAAACCATCAGCTTCCATCACTTCAGTGTCTTTACGTTCCTTCAGGTCATATTTATGAAGCGTCGCTGACCCGGCCGGTACTGCAGGCCTGATGATATAAAAAACTTCACCGCTTGCACCTGTTCTCAGGTTTGAATAATTACCTGCTTTCACAGGCAGGTTTATTATTCTATCCTGTATTCCGTCAAGCTCTATTTTCAACTCATTTGTTTTTACCGGCGCCTCAGGACTTGTCTTTTTGTCTTTTTTTGCTATTTCTTCTGTCTTTACAGGTGCTGTTTCCTCTTTTTTAACTGCATTTTCCTCATCGCTCTCCCTGGCAAAAGGTGATATTATATCTTTTCTGAGGGTAACAAGATAGATTGAGTTTGTCATTCTCATGTCCTGGTTGGATAGATCGAACCAGTTGACGACAGGTCCGGCGTCAGTAGAGGAAAAGAAATAAATGTATTCTCCGTTCGGATCAAAAACAGGCTCAGAAGCATCGCTCAGCCCATCTGTAATAGCGAAAGATTTTTGCTGATCTGCCGAATAGAGATAGACTACTCTGAAATTTGTTTCAAGAACTTTTGTGTATAATAGCCATTTTGAATCTGAAGACCAGTCATTTGCAATGCGCCTGAAGGCACCTGGTGCGTATATTTCATCGGAATCTATTTTCCTTATTCCTCCGGTTGCAACATCAGCCAGGTAAAGATTTCTTGCATTATCAGTATAGCAAATCTGTTTATTATCCGGCGACCAGACTGGAAAAGCGTAGAAACCGGAACCCGTAAGTTTTATCTTTTTTGGATCTCCTTTTCCATCCTGTGGTTTTATGTGCAGTTCGTACTCACCGGAAGCATCAGAGAAGTATGCAATTGACTTTCCGTCAGGTGACCATGAAGGCGAGCTTTCATGTACCCCGGTTGATAAGGTAATATTCCTGGGATCCCCCTTTTCAGCAGGGACTGTAATAATATCACCCCGGAAATCGAGGGCTACCCTTGCTCCTGTAGGCGAGATGTCAACCCTTCTGATATAGGAGCTGCCCTGGACAAACCTTGGTCTGAGTTCCTGCAGATCAGCTGCGATACCAATAGTCAGTTTATTTGCAGCCGATGACTCCGGATTATAGGTGTGCAGATAACCTCCCTGCTCAAAAATAATCTTCCCGTTCCCGCTGGAGGATTTCACAACAGGGAAGTCTGTAAAAGCAGTTAACTGTTTGACTTCTGTTGAAAGGATGTCGTAGAAGAATAAATTGAACTCCCCATTTCTGTCGCTGTTAAAGTAGATCTTGTTGCCAATCCACATAGGATCAGTGTCGTTGCAGCCTTCCTTTGGCTGAGGGATTTTAACAACCGAATTGTCAGCAAATGAGTACAGGAGAATCCTTGATATCATTCCCCCCCTGTAGTTCTTCCATTGCGTATGCGCAGGAGAGAGCGGCGTGTATGCCATTTTCTTTCCATCTGGTGAGTAAGAGGCAGTCCATCCGTTTGGAATATCGAGCTGAACAGGATATCCTCCTTTTACCGGGACAATGAAAAACTGAAGATACCTTCCTGTGAAGACTTTCCGCTGCGAGGCAAAAAGAATTCCTGATCCGTCAGGAGTAAATCCTCTTACAAGGTCATTCCCCGGGTGCCATGTTAATCTTACAGGTACGCCTCCATCAGCTGATACGATATACACATCAGTATTTCCATCGTACTGTGCGCTGAATGCAATGGATCTTCCATCGGGCGAGAAGAAGGGATCTGATTCAATTCCTTCATCAACAGTAAGTCTGCGCGGCTGCGAACCGTCAGAATTTGCAATCCATAAATCCTCTGCATAGATGAAAGCAATATGGCTGGAACTGACAGCAGGCTGTGCGAGAAGGCGTGTGTCCTTTGTATTTATTCCCCATGAATTTAATGGCAGAATGGCCAACAGGAGAAACAGGAGAACTGAATAGGAAATTGTCTTTTTCATAATAGTGCTTTTAGTACACAAGTAAAATTACGAAAAAGATGTGACTCTGACTTTCCCTGAATTTAGTTATAACCCATTCACCCATTCCCCAAATCTCCCCCTCTCCCAATCTCCCCCTCTCCCAATCTCCCCCTCTCCCAATCTCCCCTCAATTCTTACACCCTTCCTGTAATTATAATGCACCGAAGCCTGCTGCGTGGGTGTTATCTCCAGGTCGTTGATGCAGACATGTGCCGGCAGCGACGCACAATAATAAATCACATCCGCTATATCGTCAGCGGTTATGGCATCAATCCCTTTATAAACTGCATCGGCTTTTTCTTTGTCGCCTTTGAATCTGACAACCGAAAATTCAGTATCAGCCATTCCCGGGGCAATATTTGTGACTCTGATGTTATTTTTTAAAAGGTCGATGCGCATCGATTTCGAGAGAGCCGCCACAGCTGATTTAGTTGCACAATAAACATTGCCGTTCTCATAGGCATCGATTCCTGCGATTGATCCGATATTGAAAATATGGCCGGTATTTCGTGCCACCATCAGCGGCGATACTGTCCTTGTGACGTAAAGAAGACCCTTGACATTGGTGTCGATCATCCTGTCCCAGTCATCGACAACACCACTGTCAATATGGGCCATGCCAACTGCCAGACCGGCATTATTTACAAGGATGTCGATAGCTTTCCAGTCTTCAGGAAGGTCAGAAATTGCAGCCTGAACCCCGGTGAGGCTCCTCACGTCAAAATTGAGTGCCAGCACTTCAATGCCGTCCGATTTAAGGAGTTCTTTTCTGAGTTCGTCAAGTCTTTCTTTCCTCCTGCCTGTAATAATTATATTATATCCCTCTTTTGCAAATCGGGTTGCTATCGCCTTGCCGAAACCGGAAGTTGCGCCGGTTACCATTATTATCTTATTCATTGTAAACTATATTTGGTTTGATGTAAAAGTAAAAATAATTCTTCTCGTTCAAACTGAACTATTCTATTCATGAGATACCTTCGAAATAATTTTAACTTTGCCTTTTTGATCCTGATGGAAAAACAGACAAACAATCCTCCAGCCGATAAAAGAGCTGAAGTGGAATCGATGTTCGACTCGATTGCGTGGCGTTATGATTTTCTTAATCATTTTTTATCTCTGGGAATTGATAAATTATGGAGAAGAAAAGCCATTAAAGTAATTTCGCAGCACTGTAAAAATCCCAGAATTCTTGATGTTGCAACAGGCACTGGCGATCTTGCCATTGCCTCGTTAAAGCTTAACCCTGTTTCAGTTACAGGCATCGATATCTCGAAAAAGATGCTGGAGATCGGCAGGGAGAAAATTGAGAAAATGGGTTTAAGCGGATCTGTCACTCTTCTTGAAGGAGACAGTGAAAACATGCCATTTGCAGCTGAAAGCTTTGATGTAGTTATGGTGGCATTTGGTGTCAGGAATTTTTCGGATCCTCTTAAAGGGCTTTCTGAAATGAGAAGGGTCTTAAAAGAAAACGGATTTGTGATGGTACTCGAATTTTCCAAACCAGGCAGTTTTCCGTTCAGGAGTATCTACAAATTCTATTTCCTGAATATATTGCCATTTTTCGGAAGAGTATTCTCAAAAGACAGTGCTGCTTATAGATATCTGCCTGAGTCAGTTATGCGATTTCCGGATAATGAGGCCTTCCTTTCTTTGCTCAGATCCGCCGGTTTTGAGACGGCCAGGCAGATTACTCTGACGGGCGGTATCGCAAGTATCTATACAGGAATAAAAAAGTGAATACAATAATCAGTTATATAAATCAGTTTATTATCTTGTGTCGTTTTTTAATAAAAAAAGTTTGACAGAAAGAAAGTCGCATATCTGTTTATATATTCTGTTTCTGCTGATATGTCTCAATGCAAGCGGGCAGAAACCGAAACCCAAGAACGAATCGTGGTATGATGAGAAACCTGTCCATTTTGGTTTCAGCCTTGGCTTCAATGCGATGGATTTTAATATTACTCCATCTCAGAGCTCTCTTGAGGCTACTAAATTATATCCCGAGGTGACTATTCTCAATCCCGGGATCAATATTCAGATTGTTACCAACTTCAATCTCGCCAAATATCTTGATATCCGGTTTCTTCCAGGGGTTTCATTTGGTCAGCGGGTGATAAGGTATTATAACTATGAAACTCTTGAAATTTATAATGATGAGCAGAAGCTTGAATCATCGTTCCTTGAATTTCCCCTTCTGCTTAAATACAAGGGAGAAAGGCTTAATAACGTCAGGCCTTATGTTATCGGAGGTCTGAATTTCCGTTACGATCTGGCAGCAAAAAAAGAGTACGATGACGAAAAGCCTGTCTATCTAAGGCTCGAAAAACCCGATCTTTACTATGAGTTTGGAACAGGACTTGACTTTTACCTGGCCTATTTTAAACTGTCTGTTGAATTGAAGATGTCGACAGGCATTGGTAATATACTGGTCAATGATCCTCACCCCCAGTTCCCTCAGTATGTAAATGCTATAGACAGAATGAGATCCCAGATCTGGGTACTCGCCTTTCATTTTGAATAACAATGGTACGACAGGTACAGATCAACCTAACTCCCGAAGCAGCTGCCGACCTTGCTGCCGTAAGGAAGATCTCTGCATCTCTTGCGGGTATCAATCAGTCTGAAATAACCTCCTTAAGGATAATTAAGCGTTCAGTCGATGCCCGGAAGAAAAATATCAGGGTAAACCTCTCTGTGGAGATCTTCTCAGGAGATGATAAAGATACAGGACTTATTGCTCCGTTTATGCCTCAGGATGTAAGAAAGGGGAGTGAAGTCATAATTGTCGGTGCCGGACCAGCAGGTCTGTTTGCGGCTCTGAGGCTTATTGAGCTGGGAATTCGTCCTGTAATTATCGAGAGGGGGAATGATGTGTCTTCACGCAAAAAGGATATAGCAAGGATCAGCCGCGAACATATGGTAGATCCTGACAGCAACTACTGTTTTGGTGAGGGAGGGGCAGGCACTTATTCTGATGGGAAGCTCTATACAAGATCGAAGAAAAGAGGTGATAATACCAGGATCCTTGAACTGCTCTGTTTTCACGGAGCAAATAACAATATTATGTTTGAGGCCCATCCTCATCTCGGGACAGATAAGCTGCCGGGAATAATTTCAAACATAAGGAAATCAATTGTTGATGCAGGAGGAGAGGTTCTTCTCGGGAAAAAGGTAACTGACCTTTTAATCAACAAAGATTCCGTGGAAGGAGTATTGACCTCAGATGGAGACAGGTTTCTCTCCCCGTACGTAATTATTGCTACCGGCCACTCTGCAAGGGATATTTATGATATATGCCGCTTGAGAGGTGTCGACCTTGTTATGAAGTCATTTGCGATGGGAGTGAGGGTGGAACATCCGCAGGAACTGATTGATACCATACAGTATCACGGCAATAAGCGGGGTGAATTCCTTCCGGCTGCTTCGTATAGTCTTGCAAAACAGGTAGATGGGAGAGGGGTCTATTCCTTTTGTATGTGTCCTGGCGGATTTATTGTGCCATCTGCCACTGCTCAGGAAGAGGTTGTTGTTAACGGGATGTCGCCCTCAGGCAGAAATTCTCCCTATGCCAATTCAGGTATTGTTGTGGAGATAAGACCTGAAGATCTTTTAAAATACAGTAGTTCCGGAGAGCTGGCAGGAATTGAATTTCAGAAGGAACTGGAGCGGGAGGCATGGAAAAACGGTGGTCATACACAAAGCGCTCCGGCTCAGAGACTGGCCGATTTTGTAGATGGAGTAACTTCAGCTTCTCTGCCAAAAGTGTCTTATTTCCCGGGAGTATCCTCTTCACCTCTCCATAGCTGGCTTCCGAAATCCATTGGAAGGCGACTGAGGGATGGTTTCAGGTTATTCGGGCACCTGATGAAGGGATATCTGACAAATGATGCTGTTGTACTTGGAGTTGAATCCCGTACATCTTCACCGGTAAGGATTCCGCGCGATCCGGATACGCTGCAGCATATACGTATTGCGGGCTTGTATCCATGCGGCGAAGGTTCCGGTTACGCCGGAGGAATAGTGTCTTCGGCCGTGGATGGGATGAATGCGGCTGATGCAATTGCCCGGAGAATTTCGGATAAGAAACAGGTTTAGTGAGCAGGCAATCTTCCTGATTTTCTTAAAAACTCTGAAAAAATGACAGCTGCTGCCATTCCTACGTTAAGTGATTCAATTCCAGGCTGAACACTTCCAATTCCCGGAATCTTTATTTTGTCGGTAATGAAAGTCATAAGTTCGTCTGAGATACCCTTTGATTCATTTCCCAGCAATATAATGCCACAGTCTTCAGTCTTTTTATCGTAGATGGAATCACCGTCAAGAACTGCTCCATATACAGGTATTTTATTCCTGTTTGCGATAATTAAGAGATCTTTCAGATCGCAGTACCAGACATTTACATGCATTATTGCCCCCATGCTGGCCTGAACTGTTTTTGGGTTGTAGACATCTGCACAGTCCTTTGAGCAAACAATGTTCTTGATCCCGAACCAGGCTGCGGCCCTTATTATCGTACCAAGATTGCCAGGGTCCTGTACCGTATCGAGTGCGGCACATGTTGTGCTCAGTATCTTGTCAGAGTCAAAGTGTCTATCAGAAAAAGGTATAACGGCCAGGGCATTATGAGGCGTTGTGAGAGAACTTATCTGCCTCAGTTCATTTTCATTCACTACCCCGGTTTCACTTACATTCCTGAGCTGAACCGGAGATATGGATTTCAGAAAATCTTCACTGGCATAGAGATATCTGACAGGCTTGCCGGCGGACAGGAATTCGCGGACAATTTTGTCACCCTCTATAAGGTATAATTTTTCCAGATCCCTTACCTTTTTATTTCTTAATGACAAGATGAATTTTGATCTGTTTTTACTTATCATGCAGAAGATAATTAAGTGTTAATTTTGCTCAGCTAATTGATTGGGCTAATTTACGCCAATTATTATTGATATATTTGTATACTACTCTTTCTTGCAAAGTTGAAAAAATCGGGCTCAAATAAAAACAGTTCTTCATTGCGATATTACATTCCGTTCGTATCTCTGTTTATCTTTCTCTATTCATGTAATCCGACAAAATACGTTCCGGAAGGGGAAACCCTCCTGAATAACAATCATATCCTTGTCAACAGGGAAGATATTGACAAAAATGATCTGGCCCCTTACATAAAGCAGCAGCCAAATAAAAGAATATTCGGATCAAGATTTCACCTTGGTCTGTATAACCTTTCCGATCTAAACAAGGAGAAATGGCCGCACAAGTGGCTAAGGGATATAGGCGAAGAACCTGTAATCTATGATCCTTACTCAACAACAAAATCGAAGGATCAGATAAAATCATTTATTTCATCCAAGGGATATTTCGACGGAGTGGTTGAGGATACTATTAAGACAGAAAAGCAGAAGTCGGATGTTTATTACAACGTCAAACTGCAGCCGGCATATACAATTCATAACCTTATCTACGAAGTTGCTGATACCAATCTTCAGAAACTTCTCTATTCCGACTCAGTCAATTGCCTTATTGTAAGGGGTAAAACATATGATGTGGAGATTCTTCAGCAGGAACTTAAACGGTTTGAACGATATATTAAGAATCGTGGGTTTTACGGGTTTTCTGGAGAGAATATTCATTTCCGGGTCGACAGCACAATAGGAAACAGGCAGGTGGATATATTCTACAAAGTGCGAAAATATCAGGAGGTTGATGCATTCAGCAGGATTAAGGAGGTTTCTCATTCAATATACAAGGTAAGGGACATTTATATATATCCCGACTTTGTGCCTAAAGAAGCTCTTGAAGGGGGAGAGGACTATCTCCAAACGCTGGATACTGTTAACTATAAAGGGTACTATTTTGTATCGCCAAGGAAGGATTCTGAAATAAAGTATGACGTGATCCTGCAGTCGCTTTACCTTAAGCCGGACGCATTCTATAACGTTAATGACACAGAGGAGTCGCAGTCGCATCTCCTCGCAATGGCCCTCTACCGGCTGGTAAATATTAACTTCAGGGAGGTAGGGCAGGATGAGGATCCTGACGACCTGCAAAAACTTCTCGACTGTAACATTCAGCTTACTCTTTTGAGCAAGCAGTCATACAAGGTGGAGCTTGAAGGGACCAACTCTGCCGGTAACCTGGGAGGCGCTGTTAACCTGATATACCAGAACCGAAACCTTCTGCACGGGGGAGAACTATTCAATATGAAACTCAAGGCAGCCTATGAGGCTATAGCACAGGATAACAGAAATATCCGAAGTTCTCAGGAATATGGTATTGAATCGAGTCTTAAGCTTCCTCAATTCCTTCTTCCCTTTATTGAAAAGGAGAAATTTGTGAAGAAGTACAACCCGACAACAACAATTCTCGCAGCCTATAACTACCAGGACATACCATCCTATACCAGAACAATGGCAAATGCTACCTTTGGATATAACTGGCATGCAGGCAATTATCAGCAGCATGTTGTAAATCCTCTTCAGGCAAACTATGTGAATCTGCGCTCAATCGACTCGGCATATGCTGCTGAGATTGAATCTTCATCGTACCTGGCTTATGCCTACAAGGATGTACTGATCCTTGGAGGTAGTTATTCATTTATTTTTAATAATCAGTCTATTCAAAAGTCAAGAGATTACTGGTTTCTGAGGTTCAATGCTGAAGCTTCAGGTAACTTGCTCTCAGCTGCAAAGAAGATTGGAGGTGCAGAAAAAGTTGACAGCAGCTATAACTTTTTAGGACAGCCATTTGCGCAATATATCAGGACTGATATTGACCTTAGATATAACTACTTCATCAATGAGGCGGGTTCGCTTGTCTACCGGGGATTTTTAGGTATAGGCATCCCTTATGGAAACTCAAAAGCGATGCCTTTCGAAAAGCAATATTTCAGCGGAGGAGCCAACGGGATAAGAGCCTGGCAGGTAAGATCTCTTGGTCCGGGTTCATATCAGCCTCCCGATTCCGTGTTTCTGAATCAGACTGCAGATATTAAGATTGAACTTAATGCTGAGTACAGATTTAAGCTCTTCTGGGTTCTCGAAGGAGCAGTTTTCGTGGATGCAGGAAATATCTGGTCTGTAAAGGAAGACCCGGGAAGACCCGGTGCCAAATTTCAGTTTAATAAGTTCTATAAGGACATGGCAATTGGTACCGGGGCAGGTTTGCGTTTTGATTTTAACTTTGTACTTATCAGGACTGACCTTGGCATGAAACTGAAAGATCCTCTTATAGCCGACGGATCCAAGTGGATTTTCATGAACAGGAATTATAATTTCAGGAATGATTTTACTCTTGTGATAGGTATAGGGTATCCGTTCTGATCGTTTCCGGATTCTCTTCTTAAAAACCATTTTACTTAGCTGTTATTTCGCTGCATTTTCATATCTTGCATCTGCGTCGCTGCATAATATACATATGAAAACAGATATTGAACCATTTAGGAAATGGTTTGGTTTTTCCAGAAGGGAAAGAAGATCTTCATTTATACTTCTTCTTTTAATTGTGCTGACTATTCTTCTTAGGTATCTGGTACCCCGAGCAAGTACTGAAGTTGAGGACTTTTCGGCTTCAGTTTTACCAGGTCTTATGCAAGCCGGAATATCTGCCGATACGAACGAAGGTACCGCTGGTTATGTAAGTAAAAATGGCAGCATCGCCTATAAAATTAGCCGGCAGAAAGAATCCAGCTCATATGAAAAGGATTCGGCAGCCAGGGTTCCTGCCAGATCTTTTCAGGTGAAGAGGGATCTTATTGAACTGAACAGTGCAGACTCATCCCTGCTCGAATCTCTTCCCGGTATAGGTCCTGTTCTTTCTGTCCGGGCAATTAAATACAGGGAATTGCTGGGAGGCTTCTGCTCGGTAAATCAGCTGAGGGAAGTATATGGATTGTCAGAAGATACATTTATCCTTATAGAGAAACGCTTGCGGGTTGATACTTTAAAAATCAGAAAAATTGACGTCAATACTGCAGATTTTGGCAGGCTTATAAGGCACCCATACTTTGAAAGATATGAAGTAGTATCAATTCTGAAGTATCGCGAGTTGAAGGGCAGATTAACAGGACCTGACGATCTTACAGGCAATAAGCTTCTTACCGCCGAAAAGGCAGCAAAATTGCGGCCTTATCTTAATTTCAGATAATCCCAGTTTTATTTGCTTTATGGAAGGATTTTTAGTAAATTGTGAAGATAATATGAACTGCAAATTTTCGATTTTAACAATGTAAATCATAAAAAATAACGACATGGATAATTTATTCCCATAAAAGTTTTGAAAAGAATTTTTCTATTTCTAACTTTGCGCCTCGTTTTAAAACTGAAATTCTTATTATGATTATTGTACCATTAAAAGAAGGCGAAAACATTGAGCGGGCTTTAAAGAAGTTCAAAAGGAAATTTGAGAAGACTGGTGTGATCCGTGAATTACGTTCACGTCAGGCGTTTATCAAGCCTTCAGTACGAAGAAGAGAAGAGATCAAGAAGGCTATGTACGTGCAGAAGCTGCAGGAGAACGAGGAGTAGATCCCCTTCTGCGCAGGCATCTTTTAACATAACCTATTAAGGGGTTCCTTCATGAACCATAAGGAATCATTCCTACAGTACCTGCAAATCGAAAAGCGGTATTCGTCGCATACTGTCAGATCATATATGAATGATCTTGATCAGTTTTATTTATTCCTTTCATCACAGTTGCTTCCCGAAGATCCGGTTACAGTTACTTCGCATGATATTCGTGCATGGATTGTAAGCATGCTTGAAAATGACTATTCCACTGTCAGCATTCACAGGAAGATTTCATGTCTCCGTGTTTTTTACAGGTACCTGAGGAAGGAAGGTCATTTAAAAAACGATCCGCTTGAGAAAGTTGTTTTGCCAAAAAGGAAAAAGACCCTTCCTGTATTTGTAGAAGAGCTGGCTCTTTCAAATCTTCTTGATAATGACAGCTTCGGAGAAGGATCCGGCGGGCTGAGGGACCGCACAATCATTGAAATGCTGTATCTGACCGGTATGAGGAGATCTGAGCTTATTGGTCTGAGGATAAATGATGTTGACCTTAATGAAGGCACTGTGAAGGTTACTGGAAAGAGAAACAAACAGCGAATTATACCTCTGGTACGCTCTTTTGTGCCGGGCCTGACTGAATATCTGAAATCCAGAAAGGAAAATGGGGGAGCAGAGGCAAACGATTGGTTTTTTATTACCCCAAAAGGCAACAAGTTATATGATAAATATGTTTATAATATTGTTCACAGGTATCTTGAAATGGTAACAACAATCGATAAGAAGAGTCCGCATATATTAAGACACTCATTTGCCACGCATATGCTTAATCACGGAGCAGATCTTAATTCAATTAAGGAGCTGCTTGGACATGCGAGCCTTTCAGCTACCCAGGTATACACCCACAACACCTTTGAAAAGTTGAAAAAAGTATATAAACAGGCCCATCCCAGGGCTTAAATAATTAAATAAACAGGAGGTACTACTATGAACATTCAAATTCATTCGGTTCGGTTTGATGCCGATAAAAAGCTAATCGACTTTGTTAATCAAAAACTTGATAAGCTTGTTCAGGTTGGTGAGGATATTGTGAGTGCTGAAGTATTTCTCAGACTCGACAAGGATGAAGACAGGGAGAACAAAATCAGCGAAATTAAACTTGAGCTGGCCGGTGGACCTTTATTTGCCAGGAAGCAGAGCAAGAGTTTTGAAGAGGCAACCGATGATGCAATTGATGCTCTTAAAAAGCAGATTACCAGGCATAAGGAAAAGAAAAGAGGACTCTGAAAAATCTATTTATAAAATTATCTATAATTATTTTGATAAATAAAATTTAAATCCATACATTTGCAAACCGTTTTTTAAGGGTGAATTATGCTCTGGCGGTGCGTTCTTTAAATTGCCGATGTAGCTCAGTTGGTCAGAGCAGCTGATTTGTAATCTGCAGGTCGGGGGTTCGAATCCCTTCATCGGCTCTTGAAAGATTTGTAAATGTGTGTCTTACGAGTAAGACTCTGTTTATTAGGGGAGATACCAAAGCGGCCAACTGGGGCAGACTGTAAATCTGCTGGCGAATGCCTTCGTAGGTTCGAATCCTGCTCTCCCCACTTTAAACAGAAATAGTTCGTATACTTAGTGAGTTGGATAGAAAGTATACGAAACACTTTGGACAATAACAAGCGGGAGTAGCTCAGTTGGTAGAGCATTAGCCTTCCAAGCTAAGGGTCGCGGTTTCGAGTACCGTCTCCCGCTCAATTTTGAGGCCAGAGTAGCTCAGGGGTAGAGCACTTCCTTGGTAAGGAAGGGGTCGGGGGTTCAATTCCCCCCTCCGGCTCAACATGAAACTTAATTTATAATTGATAATAGAATAAACTTAATTTAATACGCTTGGAGTTATGGCAAAAGAAAAATTTGACAGGTCGAAACCGCACGTTAATATTGGTACAATTGGTCACGTAGACCATGGTAAGACCACCCTGACGGCAGCGATCACTATGGTCCTTGCCAAAAAGGGTCTCTCTGCAATCAGAGATTTTGACTCAATTGATAATGCTCCTGAAGAAAAGGAGAGGGGTATTACCATTAACACTGCTCACGTTGAGTATCAGACGGCGAGCCGTCACTATGCGCACGTTGACTGTCCTGGCCATGCTGACTATATCAAGAATATGGTTACCGGTGCCGCTCAGATGGACGGTGCCATCCTCGTTGTAGCTGCTGATGACGGCCCAATGCCTCAGACACGTGAACATATCCTTCTTGCACACCAGGTAAACGTTCCTCAGGTGCTTGTGTTCATGAATAAAGTTGACATGGTCGATGATGAAGAACTTCTTGAACTTGTTGAAATGGAAGTTCGCGATCTTCTTAACTTTTACAAATTTGACGGAGACAATGCTCCGGTTATCCGCGGTTCTGCACTTGGCGCTATGCACGGAGAAGCAAAATGGGAAGAGAAAGTTATGGATCTGATGAATGCTGTTGACTCATTCATTCCGATTCCTCCCCGTGAAAACGAGAAGCCTTTCCTTATGCCAGTTGAAGACGTGTTCTCAATAACCGGTCGCGGTACTGTTGCTACTGGCCGTATTGAAACCGGAGTTGTTAATACAGGTGATGAACTTGAACTTATCGGACTTGGTGCTGAGAAACGCAAATCTGTTTGTACCGGTGTTGAAATGTTCCGTAAGATCCTCGACAGGGGTGAAGCAGGTGATAACGTTGGTCTTCTCCTCCGTGGTGTTGATAAGAAAGAGATAAAAAGAGGTATGGTTCTTGCCAAGCCTGGTTCAATAACACCTCATACAAAGCTTAAAGCTGAGGTTTATGTTCTTAAGAAGGAAGAAGGCGGACGTCATACTCCATTCCATAATAAATACCGTCCTCAGTTCTATATCAGAACACTTGATATTACCGGTGAGATTACACTTCCCGAAGGAACAGAAATGGTAATGCCTGGTGATAATGTTACTATCACAATAGACCTTATCTATCCTGTTGCTGTCAATGTAGGTCTGCGTTTCGCTATCCGTGAAGGTGGCAGAACAGTAGGTGCAGGCCAGGTGACTCAGATAGTAGAATAGTTTTGGATATATGTTGTAGGGACACAAAATTTTGTGTCCCTACATATACACGGGTGTAGCTCAGTTGGTAGAGCACTGGTCTCCAAAACCAGGTGTCGGGAGTTCGAGTCTCTCCTCCCGTGCAACAAATTTAGTAATATGAATATAAAAGGATACTTTCAGGAATCATACACAGAGCTTGTACACAAGGTTACCTGGCCTACATGGTCAGAACTTCAGAACAGCGCTGTACTGGTTATGGTGGCTTCGCTGATCTTTGCTCTTATTGTAGCCGGAATGGACGCTGCCTTCAGTAATATAATGGAATTTATTTACAGTTTGTTATACTAAACAGGAGAGATTCCAATGAGTGAGAATATTAAGAAGTGGTATGTGCTTCGGGCTATCGGCGGGAAAGAAAAGAAGGTTAAGGAATATATCGATAGTGAAGTAGCACGTCTCAAACTCGGCGATTATGTCTCACAGGTTCTTATCCCGACCGAAAAGGTATACCAGATAAGGGCAGGCAAGAAAATAAGCAAAGAGAGGACATTCTTTCCAGGCTATGTGCTTATTGAAGCACTTCTTGTAGGGGAGATCCCTCACCTCCTGCGTAACGTTCCGAATGTTATAGGCTTCCTTGGATCACTCGACGGGGAACCTGTTCCTCTCAGAAAAGCTGAAATAAACAGAATACTCGGCAAAGTTGACGAGCTGAATGCAAGCGATGAGGAGTTGAATGTACCATTCTTTGTCGGTGAATCCGTCAAGGTTATTGACGGACCGTTCAACAGTTTTACCGGAATAATAGAAGAGGTTAATGATGAAAAGAAAAAGCTTAAGGTTATGGTAAAGATCTTTGGAAGAAAGACACCGCTTGAGCTTAGTTTTATGCAGGTTGAAAAAGATAATTAACAGAAGATATTGATAGTTGTAATATTCATAATGCTTCCTGAATAACTATCATACACTCGCAATAAACACGCAAATTTTAAATTATGGCAAAAGAAGTTGCTGGGCTTATCAAGTTACAGATTCGTGGCGGAGGCGCTAATCCATCACCACCTGTAGGACCCGCACTGGGTTCAAAAGGTGTTAATATAATGGATTTCTGTAAGCAATTTAATGCGAGGACTCAGGACAAAGCTGGAAAAGTGATCCCGGTTGTTATTACTGTTTACGCTGACAAATCATTTGACTTCGTAACAAAAACACCACCGGTAGCTATTCAGCTCCTTGAACTGGCTAAGGCTAAGAAGGGTTCGCAGGAACCTAACAGAGCCAAGATAGCTTCAGTTTCCTGGGACCAGATCAAGACAATTGCTGAGGAGAAGATGGAGGATTTAAACTGTTTTCAAGTAGAGTCCGCTATGCGAATGGTAGCTGGTACAGCCAGAAGTATGGGAATAACCGTTAGAGGAGAGTTCCCGGTAAAATAATTAATTAGGAGAAAAAATGACTAAACTTACCAAAAACCAAAAGTTTGCTCTTGAAAAACTCGATAAGGACAAACTTTATACATTGAGGGAAGCTTCTGCTCTGGTTAAGGAAATGACCGTAACCAAGTTTGATGCTTCTGTCGATTTAGATGTAAGGTTAGGTATCGATCCAAGGAAATCAAACCAGATGGTTCGCGGCGTGGTCTCCCTCCCTCACGGAACAGGTAAAGAAACACGTGTACTCGTGCTCTGTACCCCCGACAAGGAGGCTGAAGCCAAAGAAGCCGGAGCCGATTTCGTTGGTCTTGACGATTTTGTCGATAAGATCAAAGGAGGCTGGACAGATATGGATGTTATCATAACTATGCCATCTGTAATGGGAAAGGTCGGTCAGTTAGGTCGAATACTCGGTCCTCGCGGACTGATGCCGAACCCAAAGAGTGGTACTGTAACTATGGAAATTGGGAAGGCTGTTAAAGAGGTGAAGCAGGGTAAGATTGATTTCAAGGTTGACAAAACCGGAATCATTCATGCCTCAATCGGAAAAGTCTCATTCGAGCCCCAGAAAATCGTCGAAAACGCTAAGGAGTTTATCTCAATTGTAAACAAACTCAAACCGGCTGCCGCTAAGGGTACCTACATTCGTAGCGTATTCATTTCAAGCACAATGAGCCCGGGCGTTAAAATCGATCCTAAGGGTCTTGATGATTAAGTTAGTTAAGTTTAAAACTAGAATGAAAAAATGAGACGGGAAGAAAAAAATGCTATCATAGACAGCCTTACTGAGAAATTAAAAGAGTACAGCCACTTTTATCTGACTGATACTGCTCAGCTTAATGCCGCTGATACAAGTGACCTGAGAAGAAAGTGCTTCAATAACGATATTAAACTCATCGTTGTTAAAAACACTCTCCTCAAAAGAGCACTCGAGCAGTCTAATGGAAACTTTGAAGAACTTTATCCGGTTCTGAAAGGTACTACGTCCATCATGTTCACACAATCCGGGAATGTTCCTGCAAAACTTATTAAGGAATTCCGTAGGAAACATGATAAACCTGTGCTTAAAGGCGCATACGTTCAGGAATCAGTTTATGTCGGAGACAATATGCTCGATGCACTTGTTTCTGTTAAAACCAAAAATGAACTGATCGGTGATGTAATCTTTATGCTTCAATCACCAGCCAAAAACGTTATTTCAGCCCTGCAATCAGGTGGAAATAAAATTCACGGTGTTCTTGAAACACTTTCGAAAAGAGAAGAGTAATAAAAATATAATCAAATTAAAAATCGATAAAAATGGCAGATCTTAAGAAATTTGCAGAAGAACTGGTTAACTTATCTGTAAAAGAAGTAAACGAACTTGCTAAGATACTTAAAGATGAGTATGGCATTGAACCTGCAGCTGCTGCAGTAACTGTTGCTGGCCCTGCAGCAAGCGAAGCACCTGTTGTTGAAGAGAAATCATCTTTTGATGTTATCCTCAAATCAGCTGGTGGACAGAAACTACAGATTGTTAAACTTGTTAAGGATATCACCGGTCTTGGACTGAAAGAGGCTAAAGCAGTAGTTGATGCTGCTCCGGGCCCTATCAAGGAAGGTGTCTCCAAAGATGAAGCTGAAGCTATTAAAGCTCAATTAGTAGAAGCAGGAGCTGAAGTTGAACTTAAATAAGTTATACCTGATTACCGGGTTATAGGTTTGGTCCCGATTTTTCGGGACTAAGCCTTTTTGTTCTTTAAATTATAAGTTCACTTAATCTTTTATTAAATGTCCTCAAAAAATACCGAAAGAATAAGTTTCGCTTCCAGAAAAAATCAATTGGAATACCCTGATTTTCTGGATATTCAGTTAAAATCCTTCGGAGAGTTTTTTCAGCTTGGAACGACTCCCGAGAACAGGAAAAAAGAGGGCCTCTTTCAGGTCTTTACTGAAAATTTCCCCATAACTGATACTAGGAACAATTTCGTTCTTGAATTTCTTGATTATTATATTGACCCTCCCCGCTATACCATTGAGGAGTGTATCGAACGCGGACTTACTTTCAGCGTTCCTCTAAAAGCAAAACTAAAACTTTACTGTACCGATCCCGAACACGAGGATTTTGATACAGTTATCCAGGATGTATATCTTGGAACAGTTCCGTATATGACGGAACGCGCTACATTCGTTATTAATGGTGCCGAAAGGGTAGTTGTTTCGCAGCTGCACAGATCTCCCGGGGTGTTCTTCGGGCAGAGCATTCATGCTAACGGTACAAAACTCTATTCAGCCAGGATAATTCCTTTCAAAGGCTCATGGATCGAGTTCGCTACCGATATTAATAATGTCATGTATGCCTATATCGACAGGAAGAAGAAACTGCCTGTTACAACTCTTCTCCGGGCAATCGGTTTCGAGAGCGATAAGGAGATACTTGAGATTTTTAACCTTGCCGAAGAGCATAAGGTGTCGAAAACAAGCGTTAAGAAACTTGTCGGACGTAAACTGGCTGCCAGAGTACTGAAGACCTGGGTCGAAGATTTCGTTGATGAAGATACCGGTGAGGTTGTTTCAATTGAAAGAAATGAAGTGATCCTCGACAGGGAAACGGTTATCGAAGCCGACCATGTCGACATGATAGTTGATTCAGGCGCAAAGGCAATCCTGCTGCACAAGGACGATTCAACACTATCGGATTTCGCCATCATATATAATACACTGCAGAAAGATCCCTGCAACTCTGAAAAAGAGGCTGTAATCTATATTTACCGCCAGCTCAGGAATGCTGAACCGCCTGATGAGGCTACTGCAAGGGATGTGATTGACAAACTTTTCTTCTCCGATAAGAGATATGACCTTGGTGAGGTTGGCCGTTACAGGATCAACAAAAAACTGGGCCTTGAAACAGAAATGAGTGTCAAGATCCTTACCAGGGAAGACATTATCAAGATCATTGGATATCTTATCGAACTTATCAATTCCAAAACCGATATCGACGATATCGACCACCTGAGCAACAGAAGGGTCCGTACTGTCGGTGAACAGCTCTATTCGCAGTTCGGTGTTGGTCTTGCACGTATGGCACGTACTATCCGTGAGAGAATGAATGTAAGGGACAATGAGGTCTTCACTCCGGTCGACCTTATCAACTCAAAAACCCTTTCATCGGTTATAAACTCATTCTTCGGCACAAACCAGCTCTCCCAGTTCATGGACCAGACTAACCCGCTTGCCGAAATGACACACAAGCGTCGTTTGTCGGCTCTCGGACCTGGCGGTCTTTCGCGCGAGAGAGCAGGATTCGAGGTAAGGGACGTCCACTATACTCACTATGGCAGACTCTGCCCGATTGAAACTCCTGAAGGACCTAATATCGGTCTTATCTCTTCGCTCTGTGTTTATGCCAAAATCAACTCACTTGGTTTCATCGAAACACCATATCTCAAGGTTGATGATGCGAAGGTCGATTTCAGCGAGGAGGGTATAATATGGCTGAGTGCTGAAGAAGAGGAAGAAAAAATGATTGCACAGGCAAATGCTCCTCTTACCAAGGACGGACATTTCGAAAATGCAAGGGCAAAATGCAGGTATGAAGCTGATTATCCGTTTGAAGAGGTTGGCAAGGTTGACCTTATGGACGTCGCTCCTAACCAGATAGCATCAATTGCTGCATCACTTATTCCATTTCTGGAGCATGACGATGCCAACAGGGCACTCATGGGTTCAAACATGATGCGTCAGGCTGTACCGCTTATCAATCCCGAAGCACCAATTATCGGCACAGGGCTGGAGGCGCAGGTGATACGCGACAGCCGTATTCTCTATGTTGCCGAAGGTGACGGAGTTGTTGAATATGTCGATTCTGATGAGATCGTGGTGCGATATACACGCAGCGATGAGGAGAAATTTGTAAGTTTCGACGACGATATAAAAAGGTATAACCTTCCAAAATACAAGAAGACAAACCAGAACACTTGTATCAATATCATTCCCGTAGTCAAAAAAGGGGAAAAGGTATCTAAAGGACAGGTTCTTACTGAAGGTTACGGAACAAAGAACGGGGAACTGGCACTCGGCCGCAACCTTAAAGTTGCTTTCATGCCATGGAAAGGATACAACTTCGAGGATGCAATTGTTATCTCGGAAAAAGTTGTTCAGGAAGACTTCTTTACCTCAGTTCATATTGATGAATACCAGCTTGAGGTTCGCGATACCAAGAGAGGCCTTGAAGAACTTACGTCAGATATTCCCAATGTAAGTGAAGAAGCAACTAAAAATCTTGATGAAAACGGACTGATCAGGATTGGGGCACGCATAAAGCCAGGCGACATACTGATTGGAAAGATTACTCCGAAAGGGGAGTCTGATCCTTCGCCGGAGGAGAAACTTCTTCGCGCTATTTTCGGCGACAAAGCCGGTGATGTTAAAGATGCTTCTCTTAAAGCTGGTCCTTCGCTCGATGGAGTAGTAATCGACAAGAAACTCTTTACCCGTGCTATTAAAGACAGGAAAGCAAAAACTGTTGAAAAGCCTATGCTCGACAAGATCGAGGCAGAATTCAACAGAAGTGTCGAAGAACTGAAAGCCCGCCTGGTTGATAAGCTTTTTATCCTTGTGAATGGCAAAACTTCTCAGGGAGTGAAGGACTATCTTAACGTTGATGTTATTCCGAAAGGCAGCAAATTCACGCTGAAGCAGATGCAGGAGATCGACTTCCTGAATGTCAACCCGAATAAGTGGACCACTGACAAGAAGAAGAATGACAGTATTAAACAACTGCTCCATAACTATATTATCAAGTACAAGGAGATTGATGGTATAAGCAAGCGTAAGAAATATAACATTACAATCGGCGATGAACTGCCTGCAGGTATTGTACGGCTTGCAAAGGTATATATTGCCAAAAAGCGTAAGGTCAAAGTTGGCGACAAGATGGCCGGACGCCATGGTAATAAAGGCATTGTGGCTCGTATTGTGCGCGCAGAAGATATGCCGTTCCTTGAGGATGGTACTCCTGTCGACATTGTTCTTAACCCGCTTGGTGTGCCTTCAAGGATGAACCTCGGACAGATCTATGAGACTGTTCTCGGATGGGCCGGGCTGAAACTGGGCCTCACATTTTCAACACCGATTTTTGATGGTGCTACCTTAACTCAGATTACTGAATACACTGAAAAGGCAGCTCTTCCCAAATTCGGAAAGACCTACCTTTACGACGGCGGAACCGGTGAAAGATTTGACCAGCCTGCAACCGTGGGCGTCATATACATGCTAAAACTCGGCCATATGGTTGACGATAAGATGCATGCACGTTCAATTGGGCCATACTCACTCATTACCCAGCAACCTCTGGGAGGTAAGGCACAGTTCGGAGGCCAGCGTTTTGGTGAAATGGAAGTATGGGCACTTGAAGCATTTGGTGCTGCACATATACTGCAGGAGATACTTACAATTAAATCGGACGATGTTGTTGGCCGTGCCAAGGCATACGAAGCAATTGTTAAAGGCGAACCTATGCCTCTGCCGGGTATTCCCGAATCGCTGAACGTTCTGCTGCATGAACTGAGAGGTCTCGGACTTAGCATAGTTCTCGATTAAGAACTGTGCAGGTTTTTGAATTTTTACTTTTAGAATAAAAAAATATTCAGCATATGTCATTCAGAAGAGACAACAAAACAAAGACCAGTTACTCGAAAATTTCTATCGGACTTGCTTCACCTGAAGAGATACTTGATCGCTCAAGTGGAGAAGTACTCAAACCCGAAACAATAAACTATCGTACTTATAAGCCGGAACGCGATGGCTTATTCTGCGAAAGGATCTTCGGGCCGGTGAAGGATTACGAGTGCCATTGCGGAAAATACAAAAGGATCCGTTATAAGGGTATTGTTTGCGACCGTTGCGGAGTTGAGGTTACAGAAAAGAAGGTACGCCGCGAAAGAATGGGACATATCTCACTTGTTGTTCCGGTTGCGCATATCTGGTATTTCCGCTCACTGCCAAATAAAATTGGTTACCTGCTCGGATTGCCTACAAAAAAGCTTGACTCGATAATATATTACGAAAGATACGTTGTAATTAATCCGGGAGTTAAAGCTGTCGATGGCGTGAAGTATCTCGACTTCCTTACGGAAGAAGAGTATCTCGAGATAACCGAGTCACTGCCAAAGGAAAACCAGTATCTTGAAGATACCCACCCCGATAAATTCGTCGCTGACATGGGTGCAGAAGCTCTCAATAAGCTCCTGGGCCGGATTGATCTTGACGAAATGTCATACTCGCTTCGTCACAGGGCTAATACTGAAACCTCACAGCAGAGGAAAAATGAAGCGCTGAAGCGCCTTCAGGTTGTAGAGGCTTTCAGGGATTCAAAACATGTGAACAAGCCCGAGTGGATGATAATAAAGGTTGTTCCCGTAATTCCGCCTGAACTCAGACCTCTTGTTCCTCTCGATGGAGGCCGTTTTGCCACCAGCGACCTGAATGACCTGTACAGAAGGGTTATAATCAGGAACAACCGTCTCAAAAGACTCATCGAAATTAAAGCTCCCGAAGTGATCCTGCGTAATGAAAAAAGGATGCTTCAGGAAGCTGTTGATTCACTCTTCGATAACTCCAGAAAAGCCAATGCTGTAAAGACCGACGCAAACCGTCCTCTCAAGTCACTCAGCGACAGCCTAAAAGGAAAGCAGGGAAGGTTCCGCCAGAACCTGCTTGGTAAAAGGGTCGACTATTCGGCACGTTCTGTAATTGTTGTCGGACCGGAACTTGGATTGCACGAATGCGGTCTGCCAAAAGATATGGCAGCTGAATTATATAAGCCTTTCATTATAAGAAAACTTATTGAGAGAGGTATTGTTAAGACAGTGAAATCGGCTAAGAAGATCGTCGACAGAAAAGATCCTGTTGTATGGGATATCCTTGAAAATGTACTTAAGGGCCATCCTGTTCTCCTTAACCGTGCTCCTACGCTTCACAGGCTTGGTATTCAGGCCTTTCAGCCAAAGCTTATTGAGGGTAAAGCAATTCAGCTCCATCCTCTTGTCTGTACCGCTTTCAACGCCGACTTCGACGGTGACCAGATGGCTGTTCATCTTCCGCTTGGAAATGGAGCAGTTCTTGAAGCCCAGATGCTTATGCTGGCATCGCACAATATTCTGAACCCTGCCAACGGCGCTCCGATAACCGTTCCTTCACAGGATATGGTCCTTGGTCTTTACTATATAACAAAAGGCAAGAAGAGCACTGATACTGAAAAGGTAAGAGGCGAAGGTCTCATATTCTATTCTCCGGAGGAGGTCAATATTGCTTTCAATGAGGGTAAAGTAGACCTTCATGCCTATATTAAGGTGAAAGTCAACGACAGGAAAGATGGCGAATTTGTAAATCATCTTGTTGAAACAACTGTCGGAAGGGTTATCTTCAACCAGTATGTTCCTGAAGAGGTTGGCTATATAAATGAGATCCTTACAAAGAAATCATTAAGGGATATCATCGGAAGGGTTCTTAAGCTTGCAGGTACAGCAAAAACTGCTGATTTCCTGGATGCTATCAAAAATCTCGGTTTCCATTCTGCTTTCAAAGGCGGTCTTTCATTTAACCTTGATGATGTAATCATCCCTGATGAGAAGGTCAAATTTGTTGATGAGGGATACGAACAGGTAGAGGAGGTTCTGAACAACTACAGCATGGGGTTCATTACCAACAACGAAAGATATAACCAGATTATTGACATCTGGACACATGTTAATGCTCGTCTTACCCAGACTCTGATGAAGCAGCTTTCGAACGACAAGCAGGGCTTCAACTCAGTTTATATGATGCTCGATTCAGGAGCAAGGGGCTCGAAGGAGCAGATCCGCCAGCTTTCAGGCATGAGGGGTCTTATGGCCAAGCCTCAGAAATCAGGTTCAACTGGTTCAGAGATCATTGAAAACCCGATTCTTTCGAATTTCAAGGAGGGCTTGTCAGTTCTTGAATACTTCATTTCTACTCACGGCGCCCGTAAAGGTCTCGCCGATACTGCCCTCAAGACTGCCGATGCAGGTTACCTTACCCGTCGTCTTGTTGATGTTTCACAGGATGTAATTATAAATGAGGAAGACTGTGGAACTTTAAGAGGTCTTATCGCCACTGCAATCAAAAAGAATGAGGAGGTTGTTGAGTCG
Organism: uncultured Bacteroidales bacterium; assembly: GCA_963765005.1. Lineage (GTDB taxonomy): Bacteria > Bacteroidota > Bacteroidia > Bacteroidales > VadinHA17 > LD21. Next base: position 707,891 of record CAVXUP010000001.1, on the reverse strand, counting down.
CTCTACGACAGAATACTGGGACGCACAACAGTTCATAATGTGTACCACCCGCTTACCGGGGAACTTATCGTTGAATCGGGCCAGGAGCTGACTGAAGACCTTGCTATGATGATCGAGGATTCTCCCATTGAGCAGGTTGAAATCAGATCGGTTCTTACCTGCGAATCGAAAAAAGGTGTTTGCGCGAAGTGCTATGGCCGTAACCTGGCTAACGGGAGAATGGTTCAGAAGGGTGAGGCTGTTGGTGTCATTGCCGCTCAGAGTATCGGTGAACCAGGAACCCAGCTTACTCTCCGTACCTTCCACGTCGGGGGTACTGCATCGAACATAACAACCGAATCGAGGCTTGTTGCCAGGTATGGCGGTATTGCCGAGATCGAAGAGTTGCGTACAGTTCCTAAAAAAGATATAGAGAAAGGTGATATTGATATAGTAATCGGACGTCTTGCAGAATTAAGAATAATCGACAAGAAAACTGGCATTGCGCTTACTACACATACAATTCCTTATGGCTCAAAACTTTATATTAAGCCGGGAGAGGAAGTGGAAAAAGGAAAGCTTATCTGTGAATGGGATCCTTTCAACGCCGTTATCATTTCAGAACTTGCCGGTAAGATTGGTTACGATTTCCTTATCGAAGGTATTACTTTCCGCGAAGAGTCTGATGAACAGACAGGATTTAAGGAAAAGGTGATTATTGAGAGCAGGGATAAAACAAAGAACCCGGCAATAAAGATCCTATCCCCCAAAGGAGATGAGCTCAGGTTGTATAACCTTCCTGTCGGATCTCACCTTGTTGTTGATACCGATAAGATGGTTGAAGCAGGAGAGGTGCTTGCGAAAATTCCAAGGGCTGTTGGCAAGTCAGGTGATATCACCGGTGGTCTGCCGCGCGTTACAGAATTGTTTGAAGCTCGTAACCCCTCGAACCCTGCTATCGTTTCCGAGATCGATGGTGAAGTGACATTCGGTAAAATAAAGAGAGGTAACAGGGAAATCTCGATAAAGTCTAAGACTGAGGAGATGAAAAGGTACCTTGTTCCTCTGTCGAAACAGATACTTGTTCAGGAGAATGACTATGTGAAGGCTGGTATTCCTCTGTCTGACGGAGCAATAACACCATCTGATATTCTTGCTATTAAAGGCCCCACAAAGGTTCAGGAGTATATCGTTAATGAAATCCAGGAAGTCTATCGTCTTCAGGGTGTGAAGATAAATGACAAACACTTTGAGATAATTGTGCGTCAGATGATGCGCAAGGTTGAGATAGTAGATCCGGGTGATACCAAATTCCTTGAGCGTCAGGTTGTCGACAAGCTTGAGTTTATGGATGAAAATGACTGGATCTACGGCAAGAAGGTAATTATCGAGTCGGGTGATTCTCAGACACTTAAGCCCGGAATGATAATCTCGGCCCGTAAGCTAAGAGATGATAACTCAGTTCTCAAACGCCGCGACCTTAAGCTTGTTGAAGCCCGTGATGCAATTCCCGCAACTTCAAGTCAGGTACTTCAGGGTATTACCCGCGCCGCTCTTCAGACTAACAGCTTCTTCTCTGCTGCATCATTCCAGGAGACAACTAAAGTACTCAACGAAGCAGCAATCCTTGGAAAAGTTGACAGGCTTGAAGGACTGAAGGAAAACGTTATCGTCGGACATCTTATTCCAGCTGGTACAGGTCAGAGGCAATACAACGGTATTATCGTAGGATCGCTTGAGGAATACGAAAACCTTGTTGGTGTTGAACAGGAGGCTGTATCGAAGACTGACAGATAGACATATCTTTAATAAATAAGATTATGACAGATCCGAAGAACCCTGCCCAGATCAGTATAGAGCTGAATGAGGAAACTGCACAGGGAGTATATTCAAACCTTGCAGTAATTACTCATTCATCTTCAGAGTTCGTAGTTGACTTTGTAAGGATAATGCCGGGTATTCCTAAGGCACAGGTCAAATCGAGGATAATTCTTACTCCCGAACATGTAAAAAGACTTGTTGCAGCTCTTCAGGATAACATTGCCAAATATGAATCAGTACATGGCCCCATTAAGGAAGTCAAGGGTTCTGGTCCGGCGTTGCCCTTAAATTTTGGAGGTCCTACGGCTCAGGCATAAAATTTTTCTTACCTTTGGCTTTGAAGGCAAGGTAAAAATATACTATCCTAATGAGAGCATCAGTAATACGAAAGATACTTGTTGTACTTATAATTTTTGCACCCCTGGTTTCATATCAGGGTTGCAAGAAACAACCTAAATGCGGTTGCGGAAAGGATGTTCTGTACACACTTACAAAGTCACAGGCCAGGGTTTCATGGAATGCAACAGGATCCAGTATCCAGTTTAGCCCGCTTGATAATCCTTACAGCACTTATATGTTCTGCAATCCGGGAGAGATGTACCCCTCAATGAGTGAATATCAGTCGGGTGATATACTCCTGGTATCAGGAATGGTTTACTGGGAATGCAACTATCTGATGCAGCAGAGCAACTCTTCATATCAGAGTTATTATAAGGTATATATGATACAGGTCACAGAGGTTACTGTTGATCTGTACGGGAAAAAGTGATCTGTTATTTTTCCTTTTTCCTTTTTCCTTTTTCCTTTTAAACTGCCATGGCTAAGTACAATATTTCTTTTGCAGGAGCAGGAAGAGTCGCAAGTGCATTATGCATGGAGCTTAATGCTGCAGGACATACAATAGACATCATAGTATCAGGTACAGAAAAAAGTTCACGTACTCTTGCCGGAAGATGCAATGCAAAATGGTCTGCAACTCCTCATTTTCCTGAATCCTCTGATCTGATAATTGTGTCAGTACCCGATAACAAATTACCTGAGGTACTAAACGGCATCAGGTGCAGCCAAAAGACAATAGTGGTTCATACAGCAGGCAGTATCGGTATAAACGTTTTTCCTGACTCTCTTCCCCTCACAGGCGTACTCTATCCCCTGCAGACATTCTCGCAGGAGAGGAAGGTGAGCTTCAATGGTCTTCCTTTTTTTTTAGAGGCGCCATCTGAAGAATCATTATCCCTTCTTGAAAATATTGTCGCTTCATTAGACGGGAAATCCTTCAGGCTCGACAGTGAACATAGGATATTACTCCATCTTGCTGCAGTATTCGCATGCAACTTTACCAACCATATGCTTACAGTGGGAGAAGCAATTGCTGCAAAGGCTGGATTCAGTTTCGAGGTACTGATGCCTTTGCTTGCCGAGACTATTCAAAAGGCAATCGACCTTGGTCCTGAAAAATCACAAACGGGTCCTGCCTTGCGAAATGATTTTAATACTATTGAAAAACATTTGGATTTATTATCTTTCTCTCCGGAATTTCAAAGTGTATATCGGGAAGTAACCCGATCTATTGCCGGGTATTATAAAAAGAGTTAAGACATGGCGAATTTCAAGGAAGATCTTGTCAGGGTAAAGGCATTCATTTTTGATATCGATGGAGTGCTTTCAACCCAGACCATCGGACTTAATGTTTTTGGTGTACCAAACAGGACTGTAAATCTGCGCGACGGATATGCTATTCAGCTTGCTGTAAAAAAAGGCTATCATATAGGAATAATATCGGGCAGCAGCTCAAAAGACTACCAGAAAAGACTCAAAATGCTTGGCGTAAATGATATCTACCTTAACAGCCGCTCTAAGATCGATCATTTCAATGATTTCCTCAGGAAGAAAAATATCGGAAAAGAAGAGGTTCTTTACATGGGTGATGATATTCCCGATTATGAGGTAATGAAAGTGTGCGGGATACCCGTTTGCCCTTCCGATGCCGACAGTGAGATAAAACAGCTTGCTGTTTATATTTCCGACAGAAAGGGAGGTGAAGGATGCGTCAGGGACGTAATAGAGCAGGTCCTGAGATTGCATAACAAATGGTTGGGATCTGATGCTTATACCTGGTAAAATATGAAGGAGTTCCTTAAACTAATACGATGGAAGAATCTGATCATTGTGATGCTTACGATGATCCTCATCCGATATGCCGTTATCGAACCTCTTATCAGCAGGATTGGAGTAACACTTCTGAATAACCCTGCACAGGAGGTACCGATGAGACTTCAGTTTCAATGGTATAATTTTGCAGTCCTCGTGCTTTCAACTCTTCTTATCACAGCAGGAGGCTATGTCATTAACGATTATTTTGATATTAAAACTGATCTGATCAACAAGGGGAAGGCTATTGTAGGAACCAGGATCCCAAGGCAAAAGGCTATGATGTGGCATAATATCCTGAATGCAGCCGGAGTTGCAGGCGGATACTATGTTTCCTGGAGAGCAGGTTATTTCTGGCTTGGTACCATATTCCTTGTCGTATCAGGTTTGCTCTATTTTTACTCGGCAAGCTATAAGAGACAGTTCCTTATCGGAAACGTGGTTGTAGCATTAATGACCGCAATGGTACCTCTTTTGGTGGTTATATACGACTGGCCGGCGCTCTATATGCATTATTCAATTTTTGCTGTTAACATTCCCGATTACAATATTATTTTTTACTGGGCAGGAGGATTTGCCATTTTTGCTTTTCTGACAACACTTACCAGAGAGATAATAAAGGATATTGAGGATTTTGATGGAGACATAGCTTATGGGCGCAATACTGTTCCGGTTGTTATCGGTGTTCTCTCAGCAAAAATTGTTGCTTTAAGTCTTATAGTCATTACAATTGCACTGCTTTATCTTACATGGTATTTATTTATTAATGATTTAATAACAGTAAGTTACCTGTCGGTTGCTATCGTTTTGCCGCTCCTGATAGTCGTTTACAAGGTGTTTACAAGCCAAAGCAGAAAGCAAATGCACGACGCGAGCAGTCTTATGAAGGTGGTGATGCTGACAGGTATTCTATATTCGGTTGTGGTCAAAATAATTCTCACCTGGAATCTGTTCAGATGAAGAATCTTTCTTCAGCTCTTGGCAAATACAGACTAATCCTTGCTTCGCGCTCTCCCAGGAGGCAACAGCTTCTTCGCGAACTGGGTATAGAGTTTGATGTTGTCCTGAAGGATTACGATGAATCGTATCCTGAACATCTGAAGGGTGAGGAGATTGCCTCTTATATTGCCTCCGCCAAGGCCGGAAGCTTCAGAAAAGATCTTTCCCCTTATGAAATTGTGCTGACAGCCGATACTATTGTTTGGTGCAATAACAAGGTGCTTGGTAAACCTGTTGATGAAGATGATGCATTTGCAATTCTGAGCGAGATCTCCGGAAACACTCATGAGGTCATAACGGGAGTCACAATTCTTTCATCTGAGAGGGAAAGGACTTTCACGGAAACTACAAGGGTCACATTTGAAATCCTTTCTGAAGAGGAACTAAAATATTATATAAGTAATTTTAAGCCTTTTGACAAGGCAGGTGCTTACGGGATACAGGAATGGATAGGTGTTGTTGCCTGCAGCAGGATAGAAGGTTCCTATTTCAATGTGGTGGGGCTGCCGGTACAGAGATTGTTTAAGGAGCTTAAGGAGTTTATAAAATGAATGGCACAACGGCACAGCGGCGCAACGGCACAATGGCACAACGGCGCAGCGGCACAGCGGCACAACGGTATTTTGTAGAAACGCGATGCATCGCGTTTTTACATTGTCGAAACGCGATGCATCGCGTTTTTACAATTATTTTATATATTTTCAAATTTTCAAATTTTCAAATTATTCAAATTTTCAAATTCTCTTATAATGAAAAACAGACTTCTAACTATCGCATTGTTGCTTACAATTCTTCTTGCCCCGGCTGCAAGAGCTGATGAAGGTATCTGGATCCCTATCCTTCTTGAGAAGTATAATATTAAACTGATGCAGGAAAAGGGTTTCAAGCTCACTGCTGCTGATATCTACAGTGTAAACAAAGCCTGTATGAAAGACGCTGTTCTCAGTTTCGGAGGCGGATGTACAGGGGAGTTGATCTCGGCCGAAGGGCTTCTTATCACAAATCATCATTGCGGGTATGGTCAGATACAGGAACACTCAAGTCTCGAACACGACTATCTCACAAATGGATTCTGGGCCATGTCAAGAAAGGAGGAGCTTCCAAACCCCGGACTCACTGTGACCTTTCTCAAATGGATGGAGGATGTAACAGTGAAAGTACTGAATGGAGTTACCTCAGATATGAATACTGCTGATCGTGATAAAATAATAAGCTCAAACATAAATGAAATACGGAAAAAGGCAGTTGACGGTACGGCATATACTGCCTATGTAAGGCCTTTCTACATGGGGAATCAGTATTTCCTGTTTGTGAATGAGACATTCCAGGACGTGCGTCTGGTCGGAGCTCCACCCTCAGCAATAGGTAAGTTCGGAGGTGAAACTGACAACTGGATCTGGCCAAGGCATACAGGCGATTTCTCGCTCTTCAGGATCTATGCCAGCAAGGATAATAAGCCTGCAACATATTCAGCTGACAATGTACCCTATAAACCTGCCTATCATTTTCCCATATCACTCAAGGGAGTAAAGGAAGGCGATTTTACAATGGTTTTCGGTTACCCGGGCTCCACATCTGAGTATGTTCCCTCTTACCATATTGACATGGTTAAAAACTTCATCAATCCAAAGATGATCGCAATCAGGACAAAAAAGATTGAGATAATGGAGGCTGCTATGGCTACTGATCCTCTTATCAGGATACAGTATTCGGCAAAGAAATCGGGAATTGCAAATTCATGGAAAAAGTGGATAGGAGAGATACAGGGACTTGAAAGGATGAATACAATCGCAAAGAAACAGGAGTATGAAGCAAGGTTTAGCAAATGGACTGCCACAGATAATTCATTATCATTAAAATACGGGCAGATACTTCCAAAATACAAGGAGCTGTACACTGCTTTGCGCGATTATAGCCTTGTTAACAGCTATACAAATGAAGTGATGGGGGGTGCTGAAGCTCTAACTCTTGCAAGAGGAATGAGGAGGCTTGCTGATCTTTACGGGACGAATGCAAATGAGGAGGCTTTAAATGCGGCAAAAGCCGGATTGTTAGAGTATTCAAAGGAGTTTTTTAAGGATTATAATAAAGATACAGATAAAAAACTCTTTGTTGCAGTGATGACTATGTATGGGGAGAATATTGAAGCCAGGTGGCAGGTACCTGAATACATTAATTTCAAAAATTCCTGCAACGGGGATTTCAATTCAGTGGCAGAAAAACTGTATGCTAAATCAGCTTTTACAGATGAAGCCAGATATAATGCGTATGTTACTGGTTTCAATAAATCATCAGTAAGCAGGCTTAAAAAGGATCCTTTATATCTTATGGGTACAGGATCAGTTGATTTTCTTTCTGCCAATGTAAGGGGAGAGCTTAACAGAATAAACGGTGAGATTCAGCAGTTGAACAGGATTTATATGGCTGGTCAGATGGAATTCGAAAAGGAAAGAGTGTTCTATCCTGATGCCAACTCCACACTCAGGGTGGCATATGGAGAAATTAAGGGCTACAAGGCAAAGGATGCAGTTTACTATACGCCCTCAAGCACACTTGCCGGCATTATGGAAAAAAACAATCCCTTAATCTACGATTACGATGTACCCGATAAGTTGAAGGAACTATATGCAAAAAAAGATTATGGACGCTATGCAAGCGGCGGTGAGGTACCTGTATGCTTTATAGCAAACAATCATACAACCGGAGGAAATTCAGGCAGCCCTGTAATTAATGCGGAAGGCCATCTGATTGGAGTAAATTTCGACAGGGCATGGGAAGGTGTGGCAAGTGATATGGCATTTAATCCTGAACAAAGCAGGAATATCAGCCTCGACATCCGTTACGCTCTATTCCTGATTGACAAGTTTGCCGGCGCAGGTTATCTCCTTGATGAAATGACAATAATCCAGTAAGCTTCTTAATGCTGTTTAATTTTTATTTATTTTCTTGTCGCGAAATTGATTTGCGTGAGAATTATTTGTGTTGATGCAACCCTGTACCATTTTTTTTAGTTTCTTGTAATGTGTAACAATATTTAACAAAACCGAGGTTTTAAAATTATGCGAACCAGTACAGTTAACCACAAGGGTAGAACTATTTTCTACATGGATTTTTCCGATCTGAAAGCTGAAGCAGAAATCAAGGCAGTGCTGGACGAGAGCAAAGCTTATATCCGCCGTCAGCCTCTCTCATCTGTGTACGGGCTGGCAAATATTGAAGAGATGCATTTCAATAACAATATTAAGGAGTTTTTTCTTGAATTTGTAAAAGGAAATAAGCCTTATATGAAAGCCAGCACTATTGTAGGTGTTACCGGCTTGAAGCAGATACTTTTTAACGGAATAATGAAAATGACTGGTCGGGATGTAAAATCATGCAATACAATCAGTCAGGCAAAAGAGTGGCTGGTTTCTCAAAACTAATAGTATTTAAAAGCGGATCGTATATTTTACTTTTACTCTTGCCTCATAGATCTCTGGTCTGAAGCGTTCATTCGGATCGATAAGGGGAGAGTTGAATGTAAGGAATATCTCCTTGCCTGGTTTGAATATCCACTGTAACCGCGATTGCCAGCCGATAGTTTCAAACTGGTTCTCATACTGAGCATAGTTATACCATGTGAGGTTGGGGCTGAAAAGGAAATTCAGGTTGAGGCGGTAGATCTGTGTCACAAAACTACCTTCGGGCAGCTCAACCCATCTCCTGTCGGATTCCATCCCAATGAAAACAGGGACAAAGATTTTGTATCCTGCCTGCATTAACCAGTCAGTACGCCTGCCGGAGTAAAAGCTGCCTGCCCCTATTTTTGTCGAAGCCCAGAAGGTCCTTCTTTTTGCCGACGTTAGCTGGAGCGAGTGCCGCCAGAATTCATATTCTCCTGCCGGTATTATAAAATCCTCAAAAATATGCCAGTCGGTTTTCAGAGATTCAAAAAGGTACTGCGAGGTGAGCGAAATAAGGTCACCACTCAGAAATATTACCTCAGCAATGTTAAAGTCGACCTGAGTAGTCTCAAGACCTCCGTTTTTCAGGTCTGAGATGAAAGAGTAGCGGATCCCTGTTTTTACCTGCATCACTGGCGAATTTTTTGGTCTGGGACCGATTCCAAGGGAGCCATAGGTATTCCTGATATTCTTTCGAGGTACGAATCCGAGACCTGGAGTGAAGTCTTCCCCGATCTGCAGATAACCAAACCGGAAGTTAAGGAGATCGTTAGGATAATTTATCTCTCCCCCTAACGACAGCTCATTCCCGACAAGTTCTTTTGAAAAGGATTTAACTCCGTAAACATTGAATATCAGATTTTTATTTTTAAAGGCATTGGAGGTGGCCAGCCTCAGGTCGATGCCTGCCAGGGAATTATCGCCTGCTTCAAGTGCGTTTCCATTGGTGCCTATTACACCAATTGAGGATTGTTTTCCAAGGTTTTTTGAAATCCTGGCCACGGTATATCCCGGATTATCCCATTCGTTATCATCCTTTATATGAAGAGCACCTATGTTCCAGTCACCTATTTTTCCGGTGAACTTTCCACCGTATTTTATCTGAACAGGATTCCCCTGTGTATCGAGACCTATCCTTCTGGAAAAGTAAGGGATCATCTGGGTCCCCTGAGGATTTTCCCGGTCACCATTTATGCCAAAAGTGAAAAAATTGGCTCCATCCAGGAAAAAATCCCGCTTTTCAGGAAAGAAGAGATTGAATCTTGTAAGATTTATCTGTTTCTCATCAACTTCAGTCTGTGCAAAATCGGTGTTTACTGTTACCGCTGCCTTGAGTGATGGTGTTATCTGGTAGAAAGCATCAAATCCTCCATCAAATACCCCCTTTGGATCAACATCCTTTTTTTTGCTTACTCCGCTGGTCAGGTAAGGAATGATATCGAGCCCTATACCCTGGGTAATATTTTTAAGACCTGTTATCCGACCGGCGTCTGAAACTGCAAATTTGTCGGCATCAAGAGTTGTTACCGGCCAGTAAGCTGTTTCAGATTTCCTCTTGATGTTCCTTATTATTTTCATCCCCCAGGTATCGCTGCCTTCTTTGAATCCCATAGTCTTGAAGGGTATTATCATTTCTCCTTCCCATCCATCTTCTGTAATCCGGGCTTTGCCATCCCACAAACCATCCCACGATTTATTGAAATCTTTTCCATTTTCGTTTACAGTTGCATCACCAATGCTTCCCCTTGGTCCTATCTGGTACCAGTACCCGCTTCTCCCGTCGAGAAAAGTGTCGAAGATTACCTGTACCCTGTCATCATCTCCAAGGCTGACATCGCGGGCAAGCTCCTTAGCCGTTATTTTCGCAGGATCATCGTAGCATTTTATACCGATATATATGTTGTTTTGATCGTAGAGAATGAAGAATTCTGTTTTCTCTGTAACTGGTTTCCCTAATTCAGGCTCCCTCTGGAAAAACTCATTTATCATTACAGACCTGCTCCATACTGTATCATTAACAAATCCGTCAATGTGAGGTGGATTTGCCGTGAATACGGCTTTTACTGAAGGCTGGGCATATATTTCAAAAGAGCTGAATAATATCAGCAGCGTGGTGTAAAAGAAAAATCTTGTCATACTAGCTTAAAAACTGTCGGCAATAGTAGCAAAATAAAGTTAGTATGCTTTTACTTTTTTATATTTTTCAACGAATTTCTGGTAGATTATTTCCTGAGACGTTACCTTTTCCCGGGCTTTATCCTGATTCAGCTCATTTTCAGGAATCAGGGCTGTTGCATTCTCAATTTCAAGTTCGGCCTTTTTTATCCTTTTTTCTGATGTGTCAATTGAGTTCTGTGCCTTCTTCTTTCTTTTCTCAAGTTCTTTTACAAAACCCTCCTTCTCTTTCTTTTCCGGTCCGTCTGCCATGCTAGTTAAGAGTCTGCTTTGTTCCCCAAGATTTGCTGATACAAAACCAAGTTCACTCTTCTGAATGGTTATGTTCTCCTTCTCACTTATAATATTGCCTTTGTTTGATTCGATTGATTTCTGAAGCCGCGACAAATCATTTTCCAGTGATGAGAGTTCTTTTTCAAGTTCTTTTAGTTTCTTATCCTCAGCATCAAGCTGTTCTTTGACAACAGAAGTGTACTCATTTACTGCAAATTCCCTCAGAAATTTTTTTGCTCTTGTATACTCTTCCGGTGTTGCTTCCTTTTCGATATATACATCCTTTGAAATTTCAAATGCAGCAGTGAGGTAGTTTACGGAGTCGCGATTCAATAATTTGCTGTAAACATTTACCGGTTGATCCTTAACATCCTTAGTTCGGGCTCCGAAGATCGATATTTCTCCGTTTTGATTTATGACTTTGGATTTGGTTCCTGACTGAAGCAACTTAATCCAGTTTTTCAGGACCACTTCATAATCAGTTTCAGGTATAATTACTGAAAACCCCGGAATCATGGTTTTCGTAACCTTAAGGCTGTCATCAACAACAACTATCGGCTTCTGGGCTTTGATCACCGTAAGCGGCATTAATATCATCAGAAAAAGAACATGGCTTTTTTTCATTTTATGAATGTATTAGTAACACTACTATTCATATAACAAAGTTACGACAATTTAAGCTAATGATATCAGCAGATATTACCATATAAAGGGTATCATCCTGTATTTTACTTTTTTATTGTAGTCACTTCAATGTCCGCTCATAATAGTGATTTCTGCTGTGGTCATACCAGTCTGATTTTTTATTACCTTTCACGTGAAATCGATATTGAAAATGAAAATTGTAGCGGACGATAAAATTCCATTTCTTAAAGGTGTTCTTGAAGAGTATGCCGAGGTTGTGTATCTACCCGGGAAGTTGATTGACAGGGAAGCCCTCAGGAATGCCGACGCTCTTCTTGTCCGTACGCGTACAAAGTGCAACTCCGGATTGCTGGACGGGACAAATATCAGATTCATTGGTACGGCAACAATAGGGTTCGACCATATCGATACTGCATGGTGTGAAGAGGCAGGCATAAAATGGACAAATTCCCCCGGCTGCAATTCCTCTTCTGTTCAGCAGTATATAGCCTCTGTTTTGTTCAATGTTTCGTTGAAGGGGAACTTTCCCCTTAGTGGCAAAACCATAGGAATTATTGGAGTTGGCAATGTGGGTTCGAAGGTCGAAAAGTTAGCGCGGAACCTGGGGATGAGGGTTTTACTTAACGATCCTCCCAGGGCAAGAATTGAAGGATCAGAGGACTTTGTCAATCTAAACAGCTTGTTAAGCGAATCAGATATAGTTACAGTTCATGTTCCCCTGAATCGGTCGGGTGTGGACAAAACATTTCATCTGTTTGACGATAAACATTTCGGAATGATTAAGAAAGGATCGTGGTTTTTTAATTCATCAAGAGGAGAAGTAGTAGATTCAGAGGCTCTTAAGAGGGCTATTGATTCCGGAAGGGTAGGCGGGACTGTCCTCGATGTCTGGGAGCATGAACCTGACATTGACCTCGGTCTGATGCGAAAAACTATAATCTCCACTCCTCATATTGCCGGTTATTCTACGGATGGAAAGGCTAATGGTACTGCAATGGTTGTCAATGCTCTCTCCGGATATTTCGGTTTGCCACTGGCAAAATGGTATCCTGTAAATGTACCAGTGCCTCAGGATGCTGAATTTGTTATAAATTGTAAGGGCAAATCTGATGAGGAGATCATCAGGCAAGCTGTGCTGCATACTTATGATGTTAGCGGAGATAGTGAAAAGTTGCGGTCCTCACCTTCAGATTTTGAAAAACTTAGAGGAAGCTATCCCTTGAGAAGAGAATTTGGATCTTTTTCGGTACACCTTCACAATCCATCCGAAAGGATTCACAGCATAATAAATGCACTGGGATTTAAAGTAAGTTTGAAAATTTGATAATTTGAAAATTTGATAATTTGATAATTTGAAAATGATATAGGAGTATGAAGAAATCAGAAGGTATTTCACGCCGAATGTTTGCAAGGTCATTAGCTGTTACCGGAATTGGTACTATGAGTTTGCCATTGATGGCTAATGCTGGAATGTCCAGTAATGATCAGACAGGCAGCAATAACAGCCGGAGTCTTAAAATAGCTCTGAACGCATATTCATTTGACAAACCGCTGAGGGCAGGTACAATGTCAATTGAAGATATGCTTGACTTCTGTGCCAGGACAGGTTTCGAAGGTGTGGACCTGACCGGATACTATTTTCCGGGCTATCCGGCAGCACCTCCGGATAGTTATATATACAGGATAAAGAGAAAGGCGTTTCGTCTGGGAATTGACCTTGGTTGTACAGGTGTAAAGAATGACTTCACATGGTCGGATCCGGAGAAGAGGAAACTGGAGAAAAAACTCGTAAAAGACTGGGTTATTGTTGCTGAAAAGCTTGGAGCACCTGGCGTACGGATCTTTGCCGGTACACTTTCAAAGGAGAGCTTCAAGTGGGAGGAGAGAGCAAAATGGATTGTTGAAGATATAAGGGAATGCGCTGATTTTGCCGGAGAGCATGGTGTAATGCTGGCTCTTCAGAATCATAATGACTTCATTAAAACTGCCACGGATGTCGAGAGGATGATGACGATGATCAATCATGAATGGGTGGGACTTATGCTCGACATAGGAAGCTATCACTCACCTGACCCTTATAAGGATATTGAGCTGACTGCAAAATATGCAATCACCTGGCAGATGAAGGAGAAAGTTTTTATTAATGAAACCCAGGTTGATACTGATTATAAAAAGATAATAAACACTGTCAGATCTTGCGGCTACAGAGGTTATTTGCCGCTTGAAACCCTTGGCGAAGGTGATCCGGCGACTAAAATATCAGCTCTCTATAATAAAGTTTATGAAGTGCTGAATAGTTGAGTGTAAGGGCTTTATACTAAGGCCCCAGCCTTTTCGTGAGCCATTGCAAACTCCTTCACCTGGAAAACAAAGGCCTGCAGCCTGGTTTCGAGCGAAACTGAATCCTGTCCGTCGTATGCAATATTGATGAAGGGGATATTATTATTGTCTTTCCTGTAAGAATCACTTACTGCAGCCACAACAGTGCCGGGCATACAGGTAAACGGGAGAATTGCTGCCATTCCTGATATACCCCTTTTTGCAAGAGCTGCAGCAGTTCCCATTGCAATTGGCGGGTCGCCATCATAAAACTGGTCGACATATGGATTGCATAGATTCAGGATCTCTTTGAGCGACACTTCCTTCTCCTGATCTGTATATTTATGGATGCCTCGCAAAAGTGAAGCAGCTATTATTTCCTGCCCAAGACCCTGGATCTTCGATTTGATTAGGCCTTTTTTATCACCTTTCCAGCGGCTGTCGCGTGCAAACCGGTGCGTTGAGTAAGTGATCCATTCCGAGAATGGTCCGATGACAACTTCAACACCAAGATCTTCAAGTCTGTTTGCAATATTTCCATTGCATCCTGCATTATCTCTCATGAAAATCTCCCCGATGATGCCAACAACAGGTTTTCTTTTACTTTTATTGACCTTTACTTTTACAAATTCCTCAGCAATACCTGTCAGTACTTTATGAAGACCCCTGGACCCTTTTTCGATGCAGATCTCAAGTTTTAACAATGACTCCTGGTAAAGCCTGTCAGTATCTCCTTTATTAATTTCATAAGGACGAGTCTCCCTGTAGATTTTCCGCAGGTAATCAAAAACGACGAATCCTTTCCATGCATTTATCCTGAATTTCTGCCCGTGCTCCCCGGCTACATCCTGATAAGAGGTATCGTTCGAAGGTGTAATAAGCTCGGCATCCTTATATCCGAGCCGGTCAAAAAGGATCCTGTGCAACTGGTTATACTGTCCAAACCTGCATGGTCCGTTGTGGTCAGGCATGAAGAAGCTTATTTTCGATGGATCTGCGCCTGGTTCCTGTAGTTTTTTTATGAAGCTGCCTGTTGTGCATATCATTGGAAAGCACTCTTTTGACGAAGTGTACTTTCTTCCAATTGCCAGGTCTTCACCCGTTTGTTTTGGAAGCACTTCAGAAGGGATCCCGCAGCTTCTTGCAGCAGCAGCAACCATATAAACTCCGTCATGCATATACGGAAGATAAAGAACCCTCTCTTTCTGCGGAGAAGCCGGACTCTTTCGCGGTCTGAAAATCTCCGGTTCTTTTTTCTGATTCTTCTCTGAACCGGCCAGACTATCTAAAAATGCTTCGATCCGTGTTACCATTCCTGCATCGGCTGAATGTTCATCGACTTCAAGATGCAGAAAGGGTTTTCCCTTAAGCTCCTCAGTTATGTAATGCCAGATGAAGGAATCAGGTCCGCAACGAAAATTACTCAGGTAGACAGCGTGGAGTTTTTCGCTTTTCGCTACGATTTGTGCCGCGGCAATCATCTTCTGGCCATTGGGCCAGTACATGTTCCTGTAGTTTTCAAAAATGTTATGTGCAGAAAGATCCAGCATATCAACCGGAATAGGCATCACATTCTGACTAATAAGCTTTTCAATCAGGCTCAGGTTAAGGTGGGGATCGGCACTGTTGTAGGGTCTTCCAAGAAGAACCACCGGCCGGCAGTTTGAGGGGATATTTATCATTACTTCCCTTCCATAGTCAACTAACCTTTTTTCAAAATTAGTCTGAGCCAGATCTGACTTATATACTGCACTCCTAATTTCTGCTTTTGTTTTTCCAAATTTCTTACTAAAATATTCAATCATCTCCTTCATGAGAGCCCTCTCAAAGAACCTGAAGTGGAGAGTTGGGACAAGCAGTTTTGACTCATCAATTTTCCCCTTCAGCGCGGCTTTTACCATAAATGGATAAGTTTGTATCCATGGACAATTGCAGTTGGAAGTCTTATTCCCGGGACGCTCTTTCCCATTTACTATAAATGGTATGAAAATATAATCAACTCCTCTTTTTACAAGGTCAATGACATGGCCGTGCATAAGTTCAACAGGCAGGCAGGTTTCAGCAGTAATAGTCTCAATCGATTCAGTTACAAGCGCTTTATCTGATTCCCTTGAGACAACAACAGTGAATCCAAGTTCTTCAAAGAAGGTACGCCAGAATGGGAACTGCTGGTAATAGACCATAAGCGCCCTTGGTATTCCGATGGTGGTTGATTTGCCAACCTCTTTATCTGAATAGCCTTCGCGGAGCATCTCCAGCCTCTTCTCAAAAAGATTCGGGATATTGTTCTTTGTTTTTTTTCTGTCGTCGGTTTCATACTTCTCGCAGCGGCCACCATAATAGAGCGACTTCTTTACCCCATCAATTTTAACCCTTCTGATCTCACAATGATTGGTACAGCTCTGGCATACAAACCTGGTCACATTATAGGTAGCATTCCTCACGCCAAAGCCCTTGAACCTTGTCTTATTACCTTTCACCATTGATCGTTTTGCCAGAATTGCCGCTCCTATGGCACCGGTAACATCAAAATGCGGAGGTATGATTATTTTTTTACCAACTACTTCTTCAAAGGCGGCAACTACGGCTTTATTATTGGTTACTCCCCCCTGGAAGAAGATTTTATCGCCTATTTTTCTGTCTACCACTACTTTCTGAAGATAATTGGATACAATTGAATAAGCCAGACCTCCAACAAGGTTTTCATTTCTTGCCCCTTTCTGCATGAATGAATTAAGATCAGATTCCATAAATACAGTGCATCTGTCACCCAGTTTCACCGGACAGTCAGAGTTAAGAGCCATGCAGCCGAACTCATTGATAATATTTATGTTAAGCTTTTCTGCCTGTTCTTCGAGAAAAGACCCTGTGCCGGCAGCGCAAACCTTATTCATCTCAAAGTCGACTACCACACCATTTTCGATACTTATATATTTAGAGTCCTGACCGCCAATCTCAAATATTGTATCCACAGTCGGATCATAGTCTATTGCAGCTGTTGCCTGGGCAGTTATTTCATTCTGGATAGTATCGGCGCCAATGAAATCGCCTGTCAGATAGCGGCCTGAGCCTGTTGTCCCTGCTCCGATAACCTCAACATATTCACCGATTTCATCATAGATCTCAGTCAACCCTTTCTGTATCGCTTCAAGAGGTTTTCCGGCTGTTGGCAGGTACCTGCGTGAAACCACCCTGTGCTGTTCGTCAATCAGTACTACATTTGTGCTTAATGAGCCTATATCAAGACCGAGGTATACCTTTGTCTTCTCGCCGGATTTATCGATCTTATGAACAATCTTGTTGTACTCTGCAGCTGATTCTTTCAATTTTGGCAAACTGACAAATTCTGTAGAATCTGCTGCAAGATACTTCTCCAGATTTCCGAGACCGGAGAAATGATTCATTTCAAGGTTATTCGAAAGAGCATACATTACAGCTCCTATTGCACCCATTGAAGCATGGTGCCGGGGAATGATCAGATCATGCTCCTTCAATTCCAGGACCTCCCGGAAAGCTCTTACCATTCCGATATTTGCAGCCACCCCGCCTGAAAACACTACGGGCCGTTTTATTTCCTTACTTCTTGCGACATTACTTCGGAAGTTACGGGCCAGGGCAAAGCACAAACCTGCAACTATATCATGCAGCGGGGTTGCAATCTGCTGGTGATGTATCATATCGCTTTTTGCGAATACACTGCATCGGCCGGCAATTCTTGGAGGGTCGACTGATTTAAGTGACATCTCTCCAAATTCCGTTTCAATTGGGACGCCGATTCTCCTGGCCTGCTGATCGAGAAACGAGCCGGTTCCTGCAGCACAGATACTGTTCATTTCAAAATCAACCAGCCGGGAGTGCCCGTTTTCGGGATCCTTCTCAAGTATTATTAGTTTGGAGTCCTCCCCGCCGATTTCAATAACAGTTCTGGCTTCAGGATATAGTCTTCCGGTTGAGGTAGCCTGGGCAATTATTTCGTTTACAAAGACCCCGCCTATAAGTACTGTGGCAACCTTTCCTCCTGTGCCGGTAACAGCTATGCCTTTAATGCTCTCCCGGGGATATTTTTCAAGGATTGAGGCAAGCCGGTCTCTCAAAACATTGAATGGCCTGCCATGGATATACTCATAATGATCTTCAATGATGTTATTTTCGGAATCGACTATAACACTATTCAGTGAAACAGAGCCAATATCAATACCGAGGTATATGCTTTTGGCGGATGAATTCAGTGAAGAATCTTTATTAATCATTAGCATAAAACTATGTGTGTCCTGGTATATCAGTATGTCCGACTTATTCCTCGATCTCGCCAAATTTAGGAAAATTTAGATAAAAAAGGAAATAATGTGATTTATGGCATAAATTAATATATTTATTCTTTATAATAGTTTGTTGCTCTGCACCTTAACCCTCTACTAACCCACTCCTCCTGCAAGACCTCCCCATTTATCCCGACAATCATCTTTTTAACCGGCACCTTCCTTGCGGCATTGGCGAGTGCTGCCTTTGTCATCTGTAAAAGTCCCCCGCAACATGGTACCTCCATCATCATTACAGTTATTGTATTAACCTTGGAGATATCAATCATAGCTGTCAGCTTTTGCACATAAGATTCCATTCCCTGGTCGAGTTTGGGGCAGGCAATAGCCAGTGACTTGCCCTTAAGATGTTTGCTGTGAAATCCTCCCATTGAGAAAGCAACACAATCCGCCGCGAGTAAAAGGTCAGAGCCTTTGAAATATGCAGCATTTGGGTTAACAAGGTGCATCTGGACCGGCCATTGTCTTAATTCTGATGGCTGCTGCCCAACCGGATCATCATCATTTTTGTCTGAAGGTTTTTCAATTACCATGGCCCTTGAACCCGGGCATCCTCCGCCACTGTTATGACCGTGCTGATGTTGATTGCCATATGCTGCAGTTACGGCAACAGGTGCGGCGGCATGAACAATATTTCCATGGTTATGAACCTCATGTATCACCTCGTCGAGGTCGAAATTCAATTCAGCCCTGTGTTCTTTAAGATAGGTGACTCCTTCCTTCACGAATCCGGTCTCTCCATGGTCTTTGAGATGTTTAAGATGGGCTATTATTGTATTTTTCCCCTTATCCTTCATCTGTTCCATTACACGGATTTCGCTGTAGGGTTCCGCCTCCCTGGTTTCAATAGTAATAGCTCCTTCAGGACAGTGGCCGATACAAGCGCCCAGCCCATCGCACATCAGTTCGCTTACGAGCCTTATTTTCCCGTCAATAACCTGCAAAGCACCTTCATGGCAGTTTGGCACACACAATCCGCAACCATTGCATAACTCTTCATCAATCTTCAGAATATCTCTTTTCATAACTATCAGTATAATTGTTTTCTCATGCAAAGATGAAGGGTTGAAACCTGATAAATTGTAACATATGTTACAATCATGAAAATATTCTTGAAAAATCCCTGAACAAGTAGGGAAGGGTCGCGACCATTTCCTGCAATCAGGTAAAATGTTTCATTTGAGAATTATGTCGTTTGCCATTTCTGTCAGCCCTACATACAGCATTTTGGCCACATCTTCCATAATATCAATTGTTACAGCATCACTATCGTCGCCAGGAAGGTGGTAATATACTTTTTTATAGCCACCTGTTGTTCCTATAGACATTGTCTGATACCCGACAGAGCTGAAATTGAATGCATCACTTCTCGGGCGTCCGTAATACTCTGAAGGCTCAGGTGCTGATCCGCGGAAAGGCCTGTGAATGTATTTTGAGTTTGCATTTTCGAAATATGTGAGAAGTTTTTTATAAGGTGCAGAAGCATTTACTGCTATACCGGTTCCGTTCCCAACCATATCCAGATTTATGAAAACAACTGTTTTCTCTTTTGGAAAAGATGGTTTTGATGCATATAACCTGCTGCCGTGAAGACCGGTCTCCTCACCTCCGATGAATAAAAACACTACTGATCTTTTTAGCGATATTCCTGATTGGGCCATTGCTTTGGCAGCACCCATGATATCAACCACCCCGCTTCCATTATCGAGAGCACCATTCACAACTTTTCCGGCATTTCCGACGGCATCGAGGTGACCTCCTATAACAATAGCTTCATTCTTCAGCACAGGATCACTTCCTTCGATGTAACCTATCACATTACATGCTTTTCCCTCAGGATGCCTGGTTGTATTTGCTTTGATAGTCATGACCTTACCGGTATTGAAAGATGCAGGCTTGAAGCTTTTAACGATCCTGGCAAGTATTTCGCTGTTTGAAGTGTTCAGTCCGGCAAAAATATCCTCAAGTGGTTGCGGCCCTATGCCACAAACAATTATGGAAGGGTCGTATGAAATATTTGGATTGGCACTGGCTCCGTCAATGTACAGCATTCCTGCAGCTCCGTGTTTTACTGCATTCTCCAGCTTGTACTGATGATAACAGTAAGCCACCCATTTCCTGTACTCTGGTTTTCTTGCATCTGAATAGGGTACATCCCTGTTCATTAAAACGATTTTCCCCTTTACATCAATTCCCTTATAATCGTCATAATCGAGTTCAGGAGCAGTAACGCCATAGCCCACAAAAACAACTTCAGCACTTATCTCACCGCTTCCTGAATTCATTCCGGGATAATAATCGTCGGGATAGCTATAGTTTTTTTTAATAACCTTCTTATCAGGTTGCGGTATATTGAGAGTCAGACTTCCAGGGTCGTTCACAACAGTATATGGAGCATCGAACCACTGAAACCAGCTTCCGTTGTCGCCTGCCGGTTTTAACTTCCACTCTTTTAGTTTGCCTGCAACCCATTCGGCGCTTGCAATATACTCAGGAGTACCAGTTAGCCTGCCATTAAATTCGGGTGAACATAGTTTTTCAATCCAGCCCATCATCTCTTCACTCGTGATTGTATGAAATGTATTGAGGAGCTTTGTTTCGTATGTATCCTGCGATGCAACCCGAAGATTTATGGTTAATAAAAGAATTGGAAAGAGAATCAGGAATCTTTTCATTTTTGACAGTTTAATAATGCCCTAAATATAATAGAAAATCAATTCATCAGGGGCTGTTGAAAAAGTCGATTTTAACCGCAAAGCACGCAATCCCGATTTATCGCGATCGCGGCCTCTGCGTTTATTGGATTTAGGTGCAGGATCTGATATTGCGATCATTTTGTTATTTTTACAGGAAAAAGAATGGATCAATCACTCCTTGCAGAAGCCCCCCTTTTCAGAGGACTCAGTGATGCTGAGATTGAAACAATACTTACAGAGGTTCCCCACCGCCTCAGGAGATTCAGAGCGGGCAGTCTGGTGGCACAGAGCGGAGAACCCGTGAATTCAATGATGATTGTAACTTCAGGTATTGTAAAGGGTGAAATGGTTGACTATGCCGGAAGGGTAATAAAAATTGAAGATATTCCTGCACCCGGATCCCTTGCATCGGCATTCATTTTTGGTAACAGAAACAGGTATCCGGTTAATGTTGTTGCTGTTTCAGATGGGGACTTGCTTATTATTGAAAAATCAGAATTTCTGAGACTGCTGAAGAGGAATGAGATTATTCTCGTGAATTTCCTCGATATGATCTCCAACCGCTCACAGTTCCTCTCGGAGAAGATTAAGTTTTTAAATTTCAAAACAATTAAAGGGAAACTTGCTTTCTTCATCCTTCAAAAAGCCGGACGGGATGGTACTTCAGTTAACATTGGAATGACACAGAGCGATCTTGCAGAATTCTTTGGAGTTGCGCGTCCTTCAGTGGCAAGAGCGCTTGGCGATATGGAAGAGGCTGGCTATATCAGTGCCAGGGGTAAAAGCATATTAATTATTGACAGGGAGGGCCTTGCAAGTCTGACAAGAGATTAAAATTATGAGACTGGCAAGGATATTATGAAACAGGTGCCTTCACCTGACCTGCTTTTTACTGAAATCGTTCCATTGTTCAATCTGACAAGTTCATAGCAAAGCTTTAATCCAAGGCCTGTACCTTTCTCATCTTCAGTCCCGGGAGTACTGACAATCTCAGCAGAACTGAACAGGTCTTTCTGTTTATTGTCAGGAATACCCACTCCATTATCACAAATTTTAAGCATAATACCTTTTTCCCCCTGAAATTTGTCTTTCAACAGGATGCTGATTCTGCCTCCCCTGTTCGTATATTTAATAGCATTTGATAAAATGTTACGGATCACAATGTCGAGAAGGTCTTTATCAATGAAGGCGACAGAAGATCCAACCTGAGTGAAGTTTATGACAATATTCTTCTTGTCGGCGGTCTCCTTGAAAATGCTCAGGTTGGTTAGTATTATCTCGGCAAGATCGCGGTTCCCGGGCGCAAATTTAATTTTATCCTCCTGGTCCCTGCCCCATACCAGCATGTTTTCAAGTAATGTGATCACGTTCTGTGCATACTGAATGCTTGAATTGGCAAAAGTGTCGTAATTCTCTTTGTATTCTTTTTCCTTAAGCAGGTTAAGCATATAAAGAATATTTACAATCGGACCTCTCAGGTCATGGGCAATTACTGAGAATATCTTGTTTTTAAGCTGGATTGTCTCTGACAGTTGCTTATTCTGAAGTGCGATCCTAGTGTTTTTATTTTCGATCTCCAGAGTTCTTGTTTTAAGTTGTAAAGTCCGTTCATTGACAATATTTTCCAGATTCCTGTTCATGAATTCCAATTCGTTCTGGAGTCTCTCCTTCTCAAAAAATGCTTTTATCCACTTGTAGAGCAGCAAAATTGCCTGAAAAAATACGAATACGACAATCATGTATGTCGTTATATAACCTATGTCCGAGGTTGATCTTCCAAGAGATACCCTTATGTCGTGGAAGGCAGCGAAAAAAACAGTAAGAAACATGAAGAGGTAAAAAATATCCAGTTTTCTTTTCCTTAGAGCCCCCAGAAGGCTGTGAAAGATAAGATATGATGCCAGAAAAAATACTGAGGAATATGTCAGATAGGTTGTGAACGCAAATATTTTAACAGGCAGAAAGAGTGTCAGGATAAATACCAATATATAATAGAAGGTAATTAAGTATGTGGAAATTCTTATAATCAGAGAAGGATAAAGTGTAAAAGCGACCCATGACCATCCGATTATGACCATGTAAAGAGTGAGATATTCAAACCTTACGATCCACTCCCACCTTAGGTCAGTAAGGTTAAGGATCAGAATGTGAGAAGTAAAAAGCGGCCGCAAAGCCAGACCGAATGTTGCCAGGCTGAAGTAGCCCATTATCTTTTCTCTCGGTGATAGTACAAGGAAGAAGAAAAAGAAAACTGAAAAACCCATCAGCATGCTGATTACTGACCATGATGCTGCCCAACTTGCAGCCAGATTTCTCTGGACCGTCGTGAAAGAGCCGAACCTTGCAGGAAGCCAGAATCCTCCCCTGCGATGGTCAAAATTTGCAACATTTATAACAATTGTTAATGTATCTGAAGCAGGGCTGATCCTGAAGAAGTTTCTCCTGTATTCAGGTTTTGTTTCCGCTGCTGTTTTTCCCGGAATCCCGTTCCCGCCAAGATTTTTACCATCCACATATATATCATATGATGAGTCAAAAACAGGAAGGTCAAGTCCAAGCGATTCACGATAATCAGGAGGAAGTAAAATTGTTAGTCTGTAAGTCGCATACCCGTATCTTTCTGTTTGAATCTTGTCCTCCCGGTACTCGGTCCAGTAGGCAGGTACTCTGCCATAGTATTCAGGTTTTACAATGCTGTCGCTGAAATCTTCAGGGTTTAGCATTTTGTTCCAGTAGAACTCCCACTCTCCATTTAGATTTACTTTAAAGCTATACGGGTCAGCAATCTTCCTGAGGTCCAATACCCCTTTTTTTGCAAGAGGTATTGGTTCCCGTGCTGTGCTGAGTGCATATAGGGAAAATAAAAGAAGCAGGGAAAGAAGAAGTTTTAATCTCATTTAAGGCCCCTGTTTTCAAGAAGTGCGTCAATCCCGGGTTCTTTGCCCCTGAATGCTTTATACATTTCAAGCGGATCCTTTGTTCCCCCTCTTGAAAGGATCTCCTTTTCAAACTTTGCGGCCACCTCTTTATTGAAAATGTCACCAGTTTCCTTGAATGCCTGAAAAGCATCAGCGTCAAGTATTTCGCACCAGATATAACTGTAGTAGCCTGCAGAATATCCTCCGGCCCAGATATGATTGAAGTATGTTGACCTGTACCTGGGCTTGATCTCAGGGATGAGACCATACTTATCCATAGCTGTTTTCTCAAAGGCTCTTACATCAATGTCAACAGGCTCGGTAATTGCATGATATTCCATATCCAGAAGTGCAGCCGCAAGGTATTCAACGGTGACGAACCCTGTATTGAATTTTCCGGCTTTGTCAAGTTTCTCTACAATATCCGAGGGTATTATCTCACCGGTCTGGTAGTGTTTGGCATAAACTTTCAGTACTTCAGGTTCAAGCACCCAATGCTCCATTATCTGCGAAGGAAGCTCAACGAAATCGCGCGGCACTGAAGTTCCTGAAACCCCCGGATATGTTGAATTTGAAAGGAGCTGGTGAAGTGCATGACCGAATTCATGGAAGACCGTGGAGGCCTCATCAGCTGTCAGAAGGGATGGTTTATCGGCTGTCGGAGGAGTTGAATTGGTGACCATTGTTACAACAGGGCTTATCATTTTTCCTTTAATGTCGCGGCTCTGGCCCCTGTATGCACCACACCATGCACCGCCTCGCTTTGATGGACGGGGATAATTGTCAATCATAAGGATTCCCACATGTTTTCCTTCCCTTGTGACCTCGAAGGTGTTCACATCGGGGTGGTACTTCGGAATATCGCTCCTTTTTGTGAAAGAAAGCCCATATAACCTGTTTGCGACATAGAACATACCCTCCATTACATTGTCAATCATGAAGTACGGTCTTGTAATCTCATCACTCAGATTATACTTCTCCCTTTTGATCTTATCTGTATAATACCACCAGTCCCAGGGTTCAAGTTTGAATTTTCCACCCTCCTTGTCGATAAGTTCCTGCTGGGCAGCAACTTCAGCTTTGGCAAAAGGAGTTGCTGCAGCCCATACCTGGCCAAGAAATTCAAATACCTTCTCGGGTGTTTTTGCCATATTGCGCTCAAGGGCAAACTCAGCATAGCTTTTGTAGCCCAGGAGATGAGCTCTCTCAACTCTTAGTTTTGCAATTTTTGCCACTATTGCCTTGTTATCGCGGTCATTATCATTATCTCCTTTCATGAAGTATCCGGTGAAGAGTTTTTCACGAAGGTCTCGTCTGTCAGAATACTGAAGGAAGGGAGTCATGCTTGGCACCTGCAGCGTAAAGACCCATTTTCCATCCATTTTCAGACTTTTTCCCATTGCTGCGGCCTGAGATATAATATTCTCCGGCAATCCCGAAAGATCCTTTTCATTATCAATAATGAGTTTAAAACCGTTTGTCTCAGCAAGCAGGTTTTCTCCAAACTGAACTGAAAGCATTGAGAGTTCTTCATTGATCTTACGGAGTTTGTCTTTATCTTCAGGAGATAGAGCTGCCCCGCTACGTACAAAACTTCTTATAAGTGTCGTCAAGGATTTTTTTCTCCTCATCAGTGAGGGTGAATTTGTCGCGGTTCTCATATACCGATTTTACCCTCTGGAAAAGGCTGTCATTGAGGTTTATGTCGTCGCGGTGTTTTGAAAGAAGCGGTGAAAGCTCCCTGTTTATCTTCTGAAGAGTATCATTTGTATTTGCTGAGTTAAGTGATCCGAACACCCTGGAAACCCTGGAAAGCAGCTGGCCGCTGTATTCAAGTGCTTTGATAGTATTTTCAAAGGTAGGCTCCTCAGAGCTGGAGATAATAGTCTTTGATCTCCTTCCTGCTGTTCTTCCATGCCCTTAAGATACGCCGGCATGTAATGAGCCGCTTTTATCTGCTCGAAGGGAGGAACTTCGAAGGGTGTGTCATAGCTTTTATTAAGGAAAGGGTTATCGTTCTTTTCTTCCTCTTTACAGGCTGATAACGAGGCATAAGCAAGAAAAATCATAAGAATAGTCTTTTTCATAGTGAACAGTTTTTTGTTTTTCTGACTGCAAAGTACAAAAAAATTGTTTTATCTGCATTAGAGAAAAAGAAGAAGGCACCGGGGAGGTGCCTTTCCTTGATTTACCTAAACCTGATCGTAGAAATCGCCGAATGGCGTTTGTAGAGAAGTAAAAACTGTCGTAAAATCTTATCTTTTCATGTCTGCCTTTCAGTATCGATAATTGTGATTCTTAATTTCATTATCTCTCTGTTGGTTTCCAATAGATAGACGCATAAATCTTGCCAATGTTGCACCTCTTACTGTTAATGTTTTGTTAACCTTATGTTAAATTTTTTTATATGGTGGTCAGTTAGTGACTTGCAGTGTAACGGAGAACTTCTTTTATGGTGCTGATAGTATCAGAATAATTTATAACTTGCACCCATCATTACACTATGATGATAGCAAAGCTGAAATATCAATTCATGATGAGGCGCCTCGGAAGACGGCTTTACAGCTGCCTTATGTTTTATTCCGCTTAATACCAAAACCGGTTCCGGGTTCTAGGTTCCAGGCTCAAGGTTTCAAATCCAACAGATCTTACTTTTATCTTCTTACTTTTATCTTTTTACTTTTTTCTTTTATCTTTTATCATGAAAGGACTGATTTTCAGTATAAAACGATATTCAATCCACGATGGCCCGGGTATACGGGTTACATTTTTCATGAAAGGATGTCCCCTCAGCTGCCTGTGGTGTCATAACCCGGAGGGGATCTCCCCTTCACCTGAAAAAGTTAATCAAAAGAATAAGGTTGGGGATAAGGAGTTCAGTGTAGCTCAGGAAGTTGGAAAGTACTATACAGTATCTGATATTCTTGAAATTGCAGAAAAAGAGCGCGTTTTTATGAGCCAGTCAGGTGGAGGAGTAACATTCTCCGGCGGTGAACCTATGATGCAATCTGAATTTTTGCTCGCCGCATTAAAAGCCTGTAAGGCAAATGGTTATCATACAGCTGTCGATACCTCTGGGTATTCATCTTCGCAAAACTACATGAAGATAATGCCATACACAGATCTTTTTCTTTTCGATATCAAGCATCTGGATAATGCCAGACATATAGAATATACTGGTGTTTCGAACCAGCTGATCCTTGAGAACTACCGGCTTATTCTCGAAAGCGGAAAGGATATTTTTGTCAGAGTACCTGTTATTCCGGGCTACAATGATGATGATGAGAATATCAACAAGCTCACACATTTTTTGACTGTATCCGGTTCAGCATCAGTTAAAAAAATAAACCTGCTTCCTTATCACAGGATAGGTTCTTCGAAATATAAAAAATTCAACATTGCTTACAGGATGGGAAATGTCGAAAAACCGTCGAAGGAGAAAATGCAGAAATTAAAGGAATATTTTCAGGAAACAGGAATTAAAGTTAAGATCGGAGGGTAACCTCACCACTAAGAAGATTAATACATATACTTATGATTATTTCAGAAAGAGTAAGTACATTAAGAGAGCAGAGCCTCAATGCTGTTGAAAAGCTGAGTGCAGAAAGAGCTCTGCTTATGACAAAATTCTACAAGAGCGACGAAGCGCGGGAATTATCTGCTCCGGTTAAGAGAGCAAAAGCCCTTGAGTATCTTCTCAGGAATAAGAAGATTTATATAGGGGAGGGGGAGCTTATTGTCGGAGAACGGGGGCCAGCTCCAAAAGAGACGCCAACCTACCCTGAGCTAAGTCTGCATTCAATGAAGGACCTAGAGATCCTTAATACAAGGGAAAAGGTTTTCTTCAGGGTAGACGAAGAGGTAAAGAAGATCTACAGTGAGGAGATAATCCCTTTCTGGAAAGGTAAGAGCAACCGCGACAGGATTATGGGACTAATGACACCGGAGTGGCACAAGGCTTATAAGGCAGGACTCTTTACCGAGTTCCAGGAACAACGGGCACCAGGCCATACTGTACTCGGCTACAAGATGTTCAAAACAGGATTTCTCGACCTTAAAAAGGAAATTAGCGAAGCCAGATCGCTTCTCGATTTTTTCAATGACGATGAAGCTCTCGGAAAGCTGGAAGAACTTGAAGCAATGGATATCGCCTGCGATGCCATAATGATGTATGCCGGCCGGCATGCAGATGCGCTGGATAGTAAAGCCCAGGCTGAAAATGATCCGAAACGAAAAGAAGAACTTGAGAAAATGGCAGCAATATGCAGGAGAGTTCCTGCAAATGCCCCTTCCACCGTTCACGAGATGCTCCAGCATTATTGGTTTATCCATCTGGTCGTTATTACAGAGCTTAACCCCTGGGATTCATTCAATCCGGGGAGGCTTGACCAGCATCTCTATCCGGTATACAGGAGTGAGGTTGAGGCCGGCACTCTCTCTTCAGATCACTTGTTTGATCTTCTCGGGTGCTTCTGGGTTAAATTCAACAACCATCCTTCGCCTCCCAAGATGGGCGTAACTGCCAGCGAAAGTAACACATATACTGATTTCTGTCTTATTAACATCGGTGGTGTAAAAACTGACGGAACCGATGCAGTAAATGAAATGTCCTACATTCTCCTTGATGTAATTAAGGAGATGAGGATCCTGCAGCCCAGTTCAATGGTTCAGATCAGCAGGAAAAGTCCCGACTTGTTCATTCATAAGGCCCTGGATATTATAAAGACAGGTTTCGGTCAACCTTCCTGTTTCAATACAGAGGCAATAATACAGGAACTGTTGCGTCAGGGAAAAAGCATTGAAGATGCACGAAACGGTGGAGCATCAGGTTGTGTTGAAACAGGAGCCTTCGGCACTGAGGCATACTGGCTGGCAGGGTATTTTAACCTTCCTAAAGTGCTGGAGCTTACCCTTAATAATGGGTTCGACAAAAGGACAGGGGAGCAGGTAGGGCTCGAAACAGGTTATTATAATCAATATAAGAGTTTCGAAGATCTTATTGAGGCTTTCAGGATGCAGGTGAAATATTTCGCTGATATAAAGATCAGGGGAAATAATGTTATTGAAAAGACATTTGCTGCCTGGCTTCCGGTTCCGTTTCTGTCGCTGCTTGTTGAAGATTGCATTGCTTCAGGTAAGGACTACAATGCCGGTGGCTCGCGCTACAACACAACATATATACAGGGAGTAGGTCTGGGGAGCATTACAGATATGCTTACCTCAATAAGGTATAACATCTACGACAAGAAGACTGTAAGCTGGGCCGGGATGGCAACTGCGCTGGAAGCTGATTTCGCAGGTCATGAGCAGCTGCAGCATGACCTTATCTACGGTACTCCGAAGTATGGCAATGATGATGACTATGCCGACAAACAGGCAGTTGATGTATTTGAGATATATTATGATTCGGTCAACGGCCGGCCAAATTCCAGGGGTGGGGTCCACAGGATCAATATGCTGCCAACAACCTGTCATGTCTATTTTGGAAGTGTTATAGGCGCCAGCTGTGACGGAAGAAAGGCGTTCAAGCCACTCTCAGAGGGTATATCGCCAAGTCAGGGTGTTGACAGACAGGGGCCGACTTCTGTAATCAAGTCAGCATCCAAGATCGATCATCTCCGTACCGGAGGCACTCTTCTAAACCAGAAATTCTCTCCTCAGTTCTTTGAAGATGAGGATAGCTATAGTTGCCTTACAGCTTTGATAAGGAGTTACTTCAGTCTCGACGGTCATCATATCCAGTTCAACGTGGTGAATGCTGAAACGCTTAAGGATGCGCAACAGCATCCGGAACTATACAGGGATCTAATTGTGAGGGTTGCCGGGTATAGCGACTACTTCAACGATCTGGGAGAAGATCTGCAGAATGAGATAATCATGCGCACTGAGCATGACGAGATGTAGGAAGGCTTTAAAAAGGCTGTAGAGGCATTAAAAGCTGTAGAAGCTGTAAAGGCTAAAAAAAAAAGGCACGAATTCCAAATCCGTGCCATTTTTTAAATCTATACAGCCTATACAGCCTATACAGCCTTTACAGCCTTTACAGCCTTACTTTTTCTTATCCTTCACCTCGTTGAATACCGATGTTGCAGTAGCGACAATACCTGAGATGTCGGTGAGATTCGATGGGATTATCAAAGTATTATTAACCTTTGCAAGCTTTCCGAACTCCATAAGATATTGTTCAGCAATCCTGAGGTTTACAGCGTTCAATCCGTTCTCTTCCGATATTGCTCCTGAAATAGCCCTGAGGCCATTTGCTGTTGCCTTTGCAATTTGTTCTATTTCTGAAGCGCGTCCGGCTGCTTCATTTATCCTTTTCTGCATTTCACCCTCGGAATTTTTTATAAGAGCCTGTTTATCACCCTCAGCGACATTTATTTTAGCCTGTTTTGCTCCTTCTGATTCTGCGATTATTGCTCTTTTCTCCCTTTCAGCCCTCATCTGTTTTTCCATAGCATCTTTGATGCTCTGGGGAGGTGAAATGTTCTTAACTTCATAACGGGTTACCTTAACACCCCATGGTTCACTCGCTTTATCTACTGCTTCTACTATTGATACATTAATTGTTTCACGTTCTTCAAATGTCCTGTCCAGTTCAAGTTTTCCAATAATGCTTCTCATTGTAGTCTGCGCAATCTGGATGGAGGCAAATCTGTAATTATCGATTCCATAGGAGGCTTTTTGAGGATCCAGAACCTGCAAATAGAGGATTCCATCTACTTCTACAGCTATATTATCGCGTGTAATACAGACTTGCGGAGGAACGTCAATAGCCTGTTCCTTTAGAGTATGCCTGTATCTTACCTTGTCGATAAATGGTATAAGTATCTGGAAACCTGCAGTAAAGGTTGCCCTGTATTTTCCGAGTCTCTCCACGATAATTGCTGTTCTCTGAGGAACAATTTTTATCATTGAAGCTATAAGGATGAATCCCAGAAAGATTAACCCTACAAGAATAAAAGTGGTGCTTGAACCTTCCATTTTTTACGATTTTTTTGGTTTAACTATTAGAGTGAAATTTTCCTTTTGTGTGATGATAACATGTTCTCCCTCCTTTATTTCAGATTTCGATTCAGCCTTCCATGTAGTTCCTTTGAATTCAACGTTACCCTTGGTGCCGGGACTGAAATCAATTATTGCAATACCCTCTTTTCCTGTGAACTCATCTTCTACATCTTCCGACTCTCTTCCCTTGCTGTAAAAGAATTTCTTCTGAATCAACCTTCTCAGCGTGATAAGAGTGATAACCGACACTATTGCAAAAATTACAACCTGAAGGTTTACCCCCGGATTTCCGATAAGGCAGATAAGGGATACTGCCCATGCCCCCAGCCCGAAGAAAAAGATAAAGAATCCCGGAAGTACCAGTTCCAGCAGAAATAATACAAGCCCAAGAATAAACCAGAATAACTCAGGCCTGGATAAAATGTTTGCGATCATAGTAGTGTTATTAAGTTATTGGCGAGAATTGTATTGATTATCGTAAAGATATAAAATAAAGTAATAAAAAACAGGATTTGCCGATTTATTTAATGGAACAGGATCAGGAAGACTATTACTTTCAGGGAATCAGTAAGTTTCCTGTTCCTGGATCTTCTTCATCCATAATGTTACCTTTTTGCTATAGTAATTCAGGTTTTCACAGGTGAAATCACCTTCCATTTTTACCACATGCCCTTTATAGGTCCCTGAATTCTCACTGAACTGGTAACAGATATATTGTGAAGTGCCGCCATCTGCTCCTGCATTTTTTATTGCAGTTACCCGGCTCTGTGCAATGTTATTTATATAGGATGCATATTTGAGAAGTTCATCCTTATCAATCGGTTTTCCTGCAGGGAAACATTTTGAAATATTTTCTGCAGCTTTGGCACTTGTCAGATTAAGGTCGCTGTCGGGGAAATTCCATCCTTCGGGGTTTTCATATTTCAGGATATTGCCTTCACTGTCAATAAGGAATCCATGATGCTGGTAGCCCCAGGCATAATTGAGATAATCGAACTGAAAAAGAATAATCTGGTTTTCGCTCAGGCTGTAGTTCTTCCTGCATCCGGCAGTTACCAGAAGGATTATGAACAGAGCAACTAATATGCTTTTTGCTGGTGTTTTCATCAAAAAAATTATCATATGCTAACCATCAAAAATCGGACCAAAAGAATGTATTTTCTGAAGAATCAGGCTAATCTTTCTTATTGTCAGCCCGCAAATAAAAAGGGATAAATTAAATTTCGCTGTTTCATTATTTTTTCGTAAATTATATCGGCAATATTCCTGAGGAATTGCATCCTGAGCAATTATGTCTCATCCGTCAGGTAAACGGGATATGTAGTTCATCTGTTTGTACTAACAAACATTGTTATCTGTTATTATCAGCAAAAGTTTCATAAGGAGTAAGCGCCATGGAAAAGTTTTTTGACTATTTCGACGGAAGGTACAGGGATTCTATTCTCGGCAAACCCCGAAGCGATGACGGACCTGTGATAACGATTTCACGTCTTACCGGCTGCGATGCCAGGCAAGTTGCAGAATTGCTTGCAGGGGAGCTTAACCAAAAGTTTGGGACAACAAAATGGAGATGGGTCGACAAGGATATTATATATGACATTGCAAAAGAGCTTAACACCGATTCGCAGCGTGTTGAGAACTTCTACAAAGGTATAGAGCTGTCAAGTATTTCAGAGATGATAATGGCTTTTTCTGGCGGTTTTGTCAGCGACCTGAGAGTCAAAAAGGCGATAAGGGATGTTGTTCTTTCGATCTGCAGGGAGGGATTTGTAATACTTGTCGGAAGGGGAGGGGTTTCAATAGCTCACGATATCACTGATGCACTGCATGTAAGGCTGACAGCTCCCTTCTACTGGCGAGTTGAAAATGTAATGAAGAAGAAGCAAATGGATATGGAAACAGCAGAGAAATATGTGATTGAAACAGATGAGAAAAGATTCACACTAATTCAGACCTTTCTCGAAAAGAAACCTGTGAATATCGATTACCTCTTTGATGCAACTATAAACCGGCGTTCCTTTACAATCCATGAGATTTCGGAAACAATAATTTCAATGTATGATAAAAAAGTATGCCGGCAGATAGCAGAACGTAAAAACCTGAAACCAATCTGTTAACTTCTTCTTTGTGTCAGGCATTGACTAACTGCCAGCTGCCAACTTCGAACTGCCAACTGCCAACTGATCTTTGCCATCACGCCATTATGCCGCTGCGCCGTTGCGCCTTTACGCCTTTACGCCTTATCACAATTCATTGCATCCGCCAACCTTTTTGATATGGTCGCTCAGCCTGTTGTCGAGGCTATGCCTGTAAGCATCCCAGTCCTTGATCGGAAATTTTGCCACACCGCTGTCCATAGCAGCTTTTGCAACAGCCGGAGCAATTGTTGAAATCAGCCGTGGATCAACAGGTTTTGGAATGATGTAATCCCTCCCGAAGCTTAATGAATCGAGACCATAAGCTCTCAATACTGCATAGGGGACTTCCTCTTTTGTAAGAGCAGCAAGGGCTTTCGCCGCAGCAAGTTTCATCTCCTCATTTATTGTTGAAGCCCTTACATCAAGAGCGCCTCTGAAGATAAAAGGAAATCCAAGTACATTATTTATCTGGTTTGGGTAATCCGACCGGCCTGTTGCAAAAATGAGATCATTTCTTGTAGACATGGCATCTTCGAAGGAGATCTCCGGATTTGGATTGGCCATTGCAAAAACAATAGGATCAGGAGCCATTGATGCAAGCATCTCTTTCGACATAACATTTGCAACAGAGAGACCCAGAAACATATCTGCACCGCTGACAGCCTCAGCAAGAGTGTTTTCATGACGCGAGGTTGCAAATTGCTGCTTGTACTTATTCAGATCAGTTCTTCTCACACTGACTACCCCCTTGCTGTCAACCATTATTACATTCTCTTTTTTGACACCAAGCGCAGTATAGAGTTTTGTGCAGGAAATTGCACTCGCACCAGCCCCGTTAACAACAATTTTAATGTCTTCTATTTTTTTTCCGGATATTTCAAGTGCATTCAGAAGTCCTGCCGACGAAATGATGGCAGTACCGTGCTGATCATCATGAAAAACAGGAATGTCGAGAAGCTCTTTCAGCTTCTCCTCAATCTCAAAACACTCAGGAGCTTTAATATCCTCAAGGTTTATGCCTCCAAAGGTAGGGGCTATCTGCCTGCAAAACTCAATTACCTTCTGAGGATCCTTCTCATCAACTTCTATATCAAAAACATCAATGTCTGCAAAAACTTTGAAAAGCAACCCTTTCCCCTCCATAACAGGTTTGCCGGCAAGTGTGCCGATATCGCCAAGCCCGAGAACGGCTGTGCCATTTGAAATTACAGCAACAAGATTGCCCTTTGCAGTGTACAGATATGCGTCTTCCGGGTTTTTCTCAATTTCGAGACAAGGATATGCCACTCCGGGAGTGTATGCAAGACTCAGGTCAAACTGGTTGCAATAAGGTTTAGTTGGTATTACTTCAACTTTACCATGACGCCCTCTTCTATGATAGTAAAGCGCATCCTCTTTGGTTACTTTTTGCATTGATGTATATTTTAGTGATAAAAATCCTTATTGAGCATAAAATCTTAAACGCGTCATACAGTCATTCGAAATTACGAAAAGAAACTGACGCTTTCAATGAGAATAATCATATTAATCTGCTGCTTTTGGAAATTCGCACCGGCTTATAATTAATTATACCTTAATTATTACTTAATTCTTGCATATTGTACGATATTATTTTGGAATGATATCGTTAATAGATATTTTTAAATCACTTTTTTACAGGATTGTTTTCAGGATCATATAATATTCCATTATGAATAAGAACATTGCAATAGGAACTGACATTGGAGGAAGCCATATCACCTGTGCCGCTGTTGATCTCGCTTCAGGCACAATATTAAAGGATACACTTACAGAAATGAAAGTCGATGCCGGAGCCCCTGCGGATGAAATCATCAACTGCTGGGGTGATGCTCTTTCAGTAGCTATGTCTTCTATCGAGGCTGAAAAAATCAAGGGGATCGGCTTTGCAATGCCAGGCCCTTTTGATTATGTAAACGGGATCTGCTATATAAAAGGACTTACAAAATATGAGAACCTGTATGGCCTGAATATCACAGATGCTATTACCAAGAAACTAAGCCTTCCTGAAGGATTCCTTATCAGATATATGAATGATGCATCGTCATTTGCGGTTGGCGAGGCATGGGCCGGTAGTGCGATGAAAGCAAAACGTTCTCTTTCAATTACACTGGGGACTGGATTTGGATCAGCATTTATAAGTAACAAAATTCCAATCGTCGACGGCCCTGAAGTGCCAAAACTTGGTTGTGTATACCACCTGCCTTATAAAGGAGAGATTGTTGAGGAGTCTATATCAACAAGATGGTTTCTCAGGAGCTATAAGAAGCTGACAGGGATTGATGCAAAAGGGGTTAAAGAACTGGCTGACCTTGCAAATACTGACACGAAAGTAATGGCACTTTTTACAGAGTTTGGCGAGAATCTTGGAATTTTTCTTGCTCCCTGGCTTTCGCGGTTCAATGCTGAAATTCTTGTCATCGGCGGCAATATTTCATATTCTTATAAGCTCTTCGGGAAAGCCCTTATTGACAAACTGAGAGAAGAAAACTGCTCTTGCGAAGTGCTTGTCTCTCAGCTGAAAGAGGATGCCGCACTTCTCGGCAGTGCATATCTCCTCGATGATGACTTCTGGAAGTCTGTGCAGCACGCTCTACCGCTGATGTGATAAGAAACGGCGCAACGGCATAACGGCACAACGGTGCAACGGCAACTAAAATGATGAAATAAAGACTGCATAACCAAACAATATCAGATAAAACTAATCTCTAAACTTTCTTCCAATGAATACACAAAAAGTAAACATCACAAAAATACTTCCTGTTCTTATGGCATTTTTTGTCATGAGTTTCGTCGACCTTGTTGGAATTGGTGTTGACCGGGTAAGCAAGGACATGAACCTCAGTGCCACCCTGGCTCAGCTTATCCCATCTGCAGCTTTTCTGTGGTTTCTGCTTCTCTCTGTGCCTGTTGGTGTTTTGCAGTCAAGGCTTGGAAAACGGTTCATGCTTAACATAGGGATCGGCGTCACAGCTCTTGGATTGCTGGTCCCGTATTTCTTCTATACTTTTGAAATGGTACTCGCGGGATTCGCTCTTCTCGGTATTGGAAACACTATTGTTCAGGTTTCTGCAAATCCGCTTCTTGTCGACGTTGTACCAGCCAACAGAGCTTCGAGTTTTCTCAGTTTCTCACAGTTTATAAAGGCAATCGGATCAATGATCGGAGCTCCGCTTGCAGCCCTTCTCGCTGCACGCTTTGGCGACTGGAAGCTCCTGTTCCTCGTTTTCGGAGTAGTTTCCATCCTTTCAGCTCTTTGGCTTGGTTCACTGAAGATTGATGAAAATGCCATTCCCGAAACCAAAGCCACTTTCGGCTCATCATTTAAACTCTTGGGTACCGGCTTCGTCTTTATGATGGTGCTGGCTATATTTCTTGTGGTAGGTATCGATGTTGGTTTCAATTCCAACTCAGGCCAGTTTCTGATAAAGAGATTTGGCATGGATCCCACTGCTGCAGAATCGGGCAGAAGTGTTTATTTTTTCGGCCGCATGCTTGGAACTTTTGCAGGTGCAATTATACTTACAAAGATATCCTCAGGTAGATTCTTTATGTGGACTTCAGTGCTTGGTATTATATGCCTGATTGCCCTGCTTCTCGTATCATCGCCATTACTTGCCTGGGGACTGGTATTTATGTTTGGACTGGCTGTCGCAAATATCTTTCCTCTTGTTTTTTCTCTTACAGTAGAAAAATTCCCGGCACGAAGCAATGAAATCTCAGGTCTGATGGTGATGGCCATTTCGGGAGGAGCTGTTATTCCTTTACTCATAGGATGGGTTAGCGACCTCAGCAATGTTGCAATCGGTATGTCAATACTTATTGTTTGCCTGGTTTATCTTCTCGGAGTCTCTTTTTTAAGCATGAAGAAATAAAAATTCAAGCTGTTTTTATGTAAAAAATTGGCTCTGTTTTGGCCTTCAGGCCTGTCTCATTCAGAGATAAAATTACCGGTTTCATTTATGAAATGTGTCATTTCAGAGATGTTTATTTCATATGAGATAAGTATTTATATTTTTGCATAAATGTTTACTAATCAGTATTCTGTGTAAAAAATATTGACTTTTCCATGCAACCATTCCGGATGCTTTTATGTCTTCTGGATAAATACACAATTATATGAAATTGAAAAGAAATATAGCAATCAGCGAGTCGGGCTTTCTGTTCGATCCTACTGGTGGCGAGTCGTACTCACTTAATGAGGTCGGACTCGAAATTGTTAACCTGATGAGAGATAAAAAGTCTAATCACGAAATTGCATCAACAATTGTAGAAAATTATGAAGTAGACCAGGACGATTTTGAAAAATACTTCTTCGATTTTCTTGGCATGCTTAAGCAGTTTAAACTCCTTGAAGATGAAGAATAGGAGAAAACTTACAATAGCTGTTACCGGTCTCAATAATACGGATAATCCAGGTCCGGGTGTACCAGTAATAAGGGCCCTGAAGGAGTCTGAGGTCTTTGATGTAAGAATTATCGGCCTGGCTTATGAAAGTCTTGAGCCGGGGATTTACATGCATGATCTGGTTGATAAAACATATCGTATTCCTTACCCTTCGGAAGGTACTGATATGCTGTTGAAAAGAGTGATTGATATCAGCAGGATTGAGAAAATTGATCTGCTGTTCCCGAACTTTGATTCAGAATTGCTTGCATTCATGAAATCGAAAGCAGTCCTTGAAGAGTTCCGGAATTCATACTTTCTTACCTGAATTAGCCCAGTTCGAGGAGAGACACAAATCCAATTTACCTGCTTTTGGAAGAAAATACGGAGTTAATGTTCCTGAAGGCAAGGCCGTTGCCAACCTTCGGGAACTAAAGGAAGCTCTGGAGGATTATGAATATCCTGTAGTTATAAAGGGTAAATTCTATGATGCCTATATAGCCGGAAATTTTGATCAGGCCGCAATGTATTTTAACAAAGTGTCTGCTAAATGGGGATTACCTATCATAATCCAGGAGTTTATCAGGGGAACAGAAGTTAATGTCATTGCTCTCGGAGATGGAAAGGGTAACACAATTGGTGCGGTGCCGATGAGGAAACTTTACATCACAGACAAGGGTAAAGCCTGGGCAGGCATCACTCTTGATGACCCCAAAATGCTTGATCTGACAAACCATATTATTAGTTCAACCCGCTGGAGGGGAGGAATGGAGCTTGAGCTCATTAAAGCGGAGAACGGAGATTTTTATCTGATAGAAATTAATCCAAGGATCCCTGCATGGGTGTACCTGGCTGTAGGCGCTGGGCAAAACCTTCCCGAAGCACTTGTTAAACTGGCTCTGGGAATGGATGTTAAGCCATATACTGATTATAAGAAAGGAATATTGTTTGTTCGGTACTCCTTTGACTTGATAACCGATATAGGTGAATTTGAAAAATTATCAATGTTTGGAGAACTTTAAAAATCAAGAACAATGAAGAAGCAATTTGAAAGGCCTTATATAAAGAAGATCCGGGCAGGGATCCCTTCAAAATTCGGGATGAACGTGCATAATGAGCCTATAACCCATATCGATAATGTGTCTGTTTCTGACCTGGTGAAAGAGTATGGATCACCGCTTTTCGTTATTTCCGAGAAAACAATAAGGGAAACATATGCTGAAGAGAAGAGAGCCTTCGAGACCAGGTATCCGAAAGTTCAGCTGGCCTGGTCATATAAGACAAACTACCTTGACGCTGTTTGCAGGATCTTTCATCAGGAGGGTTCATGGGCCGAGGTCGTTTCGGGGTATGAATACGAAAAAGCACTTGGCAATAAAGTACCGGGGTCTCAGATAATATTCAACGGCCCTTCCAAATCAGAATCAGAAATTTTAAGGGCTGTGGAAAATGATTCATTCATACATATAGACCATTTCGATGAACTCTACTCAATCATTTCTCTTGCTCAGAAAAGCAGCAAGAAGCCAAAGGTAGCTATAAGGGTCAATATGGATACAGGAGTGTACCCGATGTGGGACAGGTTTGGTTTCAACTACGAGAACGGCGAGGCCTGGGATGCCCTCAACAGGATTGCAATGGATACGAACCTTGAACTGGTTGGTTTACATACTCATATTGGAACCTATATGTTGTCTGTAGATGCTTACAGGACTGCTATGACAAAGCTAGCTGATCTTGCAGCCCGTATGGATAAGAAGCATAACAAAGCATTGAAATATATAGATATTGGCGGCGGATTTGCCTCGCGGAATACACTCCGTGGTGCATATTACCAGGGCAGAGATATAGTTCCTGGTTTTGATGAATATGCGGAAGCGATAACCTCAGCACTGATAAATTCAGAAATAGATCCTTCAAAATTGCCTCTGCTTGTTCTTGAGACAGGAAGAGCCCTTATTGATGATGCAGGATCCCTGTTGGGAACTGTTGTGGCGAATAA
Source organism: uncultured Bacteroidales bacterium (assembly GCA_963765005.1). Classification (GTDB taxonomy): domain Bacteria; phylum Bacteroidota; class Bacteroidia; order Bacteroidales; family VadinHA17; genus LD21. Next base: position 668,601 of record CAVXUP010000001.1, on the reverse strand, counting down.
AAGGCTTTCTGACGGGAGGCGTTCTACAATTGTAGATGTGGGTGTAAATATACTGTTTACATCTTTCTGGTATGAGCATGAGATTCACCCTGCCAGAGTAACATCTGATCATTTGGAGGAGACTACAATCTATGGTCCTTTATGCATGAATATTGATGTTCTCAGAGAGGCTATGGCTTTCCCGCTTCTCCGTAAAGGTGATAACTTTGTTGTAAAAAGGGTCGGTGCCTATAATATGACCCAGTGGATGCAATTTATCACTTTCAGACCAAAAATAGTCTTAATTGATACACATGGTAAAACACATATCATAAGAGAATCAGAAAATCTTGAATCGATAACCGGTCCTGAAATCGTTCCGGATTATCTGAAATAAAACCAGATAAAAAGACTTAACCTGCAATGAGCGAGAGCCTTAAAAATTTTCTTAAAAGTGTTCTGAACAGTTATTCTCAGATCTTTTTTTCCGACAGCAAGTTCTTTTCCTTATTGCTTCTTCTTGTCTCATTTGCGGATATCTACGCTGGAATTGCCGGGCTGGTCTCGGTTGTGATTACAAACATTGCCGCACGGGCGATTGGTCTCGATAACCGGCCGATTGTAAAGGGTGTTTATGGTTTTAACAGCCTTCTTGTCGGCCTTTGCCTCGGTATCTCTTTTTCGCCGGGTTTAATATTATATGTTATCATATTACTCTCTGCTGTTCTGACCCTTTTCTTTGCAGTAAGCATGCAGGGTGTTATCGGAAAGTATGGATTGCCCTTTTTGAGTATGCCATTTCTCGCCGGTGCATGGATACTGACACTGGCCACAAAGAATATGGAGTTTCTTGGCATAAGTGAAAGAGGTATCTTTATCCTTAATGATCTTTATACACTTGGAGGTCATCCGGTTGTCAAAATGTATGAGTGGTGGAACAGCCTTGATGTTGTAAAGCCGCTAAAGATCTATTTTATCTCCCTGGGGGCAATACTCTTCCAGTACAATGTTCTTTCAGGGGTTATCATTTCAGCAGGTTTGCTGTATTGCTCCAGGATATCATTCACCCTGTCTCTTCTCGGTTTTTTTACAGCATACATTTTTTACGATTTTGTTGGTGCTGATATTTCTGATCTGAATTATAGTTATATCGGCTTCAATTACATTCTTACATCGATAGCCATCGGGGGCTTTTTTATAGTGCCGTCAGTCAGGTCATATTTATGGTCAATACTGATAATCCCGATTGTTGCTATTCTTACCCTGAGTTTTTCCTCGCTATTTGCAAAGATGTCACTTCCAATGTATTCCCTGCCATTCAATATTATGGTTTTATTGTTCCTGTATGTTCTGAAGTTCAGACTGAAACCCTCAAATAAACTCACTGAAGTGGCAATTCAGCAAAATTCGCCTGAGAAAAACCTTTATTCATTTCAGAACTATGTTGACAGGTTCAGGCCTGATCTATTACCAATGCGACTTCCATTTTACGGAATATGGACGGTCAGTCAGGGATATGACGGAGTTCAGACACATATGGGTGAATGGAAGCATGCTCTTGATTTCAATATTCTTGATATCAGCGGGAAACAATACTCCGGTGAAGGGAATATCCCGGAAGAGTATTACTGTTATAACAAACCGGTTCTGGCTGTTGCAGACGGGTACATCGAAAATGTAGTCAGCCATGTTGAAGACAATATCATTGGGAAAGTAAACATTAAAGAGAACTGGGGCAATTCAGTAATAGTAAGGCATAGCAACTTTCTTTTCTCCTCCGTGAGCCATCTGAAAAAGGACTCTATAACAGTCAAACCAGGAGATAAAGTAAGACAGGGAGATATAATCGGCAAATGCGGAAATTCAGGAAGATCTCCGTTTCCTCATTTGCATTTTCAGGTGCAGGGTTCTCCTTTTATCGGCTCGCAGACCCTTGACCATCCTCTGAGTTATTTTATAGAGCACTCCGGGTCAGGGTTCAGATTTAAAAACAATTCAACTCCAGGAACCGGAGATAAAGTATCAAATATTGAAAAGAATGAAGTCTTATTCAGAGCTTTTGAGTTTATTCCTGGCAAGACACTCTGTTTTGATACAGATGTAAACGGAACTGTTCAAAGGGAAGAATGGGAGATAAACACCAATGAGTTCAATCAGCTTTACATAAAGAACAATCCTTCAGGTTCAATCGCATATTTTTCAAATGATGGTGTACAGTTTCTTTTTCATCACTATGAAGGTCCGAAAGATACCTTGCTGTATTATTTTTTCCTTGCAGCTTTCAGGATCCAGTTTGGATTTTACAGAGACATTGAGTTTACGGACATTTATCCTCAAAATCTTACCTTCAATAAAGCCTTTTTATTCATCCAGGATTTTATAGCTCCTTTTTATAAATTCCTCAGGGCGGAGTATAAAATTCATTACGATTATATAGATAATGAGATTTTTACAACAAAGATAAAATTGACTTCTTCATCTGTCAATCTCTTCGCAGGTCAGATAATCAGGAAAACAGCATTTGTTATTGACATTGACGAAAATGGACTTTCTGGTTTTTATATCAATAAAAATGGTCTTAATATAAGCGCGACAATATGCAAAAAGTAGTCAGTATAATTTTATTGGCATTTGTATCTTCAAGCTTGCCCGGACAGGATCAGAAATCCTTCAGGTATGCTGACAGCATCACATACAGTTACTATATGGATAAGAACTGGACAGAGCTGATTGCCAGTGGAAAGGAAGCTTTAAACAATGGACATGATTATTATTACATGAGATTGAGAATAGGTATTGCATACTACGAAAAGCAAAATTATGCAATGGCAGCAATTCATTTTAAAAAAGCACAGGAGTTTAGTTTCAATGATCAGTTTACCCTTGAATATCTCTTTTATTCGGCCTTCCTGTCAAACAGGCAATACCAGGCATGGTCTATTCTGTCCGGAGCCTTTCCTGAAACCAAACAACGGATTTTAAAGGAAAGTAAGTTCAGGCGGAATACCTTATTTGCAGAATCATTTTACAGTAACTCAAATACTGACAACCTTCTGGCTTCACCAAACGACATATTCACTAATCCTGAGCCCGGAAGTCAGAGTGTCAGCAGGTACTTTCTGAATAATTCCCTTTATGCCAGTCATATCCTGGGCAAAAATTTTGCTTATTACCACGCCTATACCAACCTTATAAAGGATAGCTACCTGCATTATTTTAACGGGACGAATGCTGCTGATTTACCTGAGCAAAAACTGATGCAAAACCAATATTACGGAGCATTCAACTTTTTTTCACCGGGAGGATGGAATTTTTCTCCTGCTTTTCATGTTCTTTTAACAAGTTATTCATATCCATATAGTTATGGCAATGGGATGAATGCGCAGATTGGTACTAGCACAATTAATGATTTCAGCTATGTGACAAGTCTCAGAATAAGCAGATCGGGAGGCTTCTGCAGCTTCGGAGCTGAAGCTGGTTTTTCAGAGCTTAACGGCCTTATGCAGGCCCAGGGTAGTGTTTCTTTAACATTATATCCACTGGGAAATTCCAGGCTGTACCTCGGAGGAAGTGTATCTGCTATATATCCTCTTGGGGAGAGTTCTGACCCGCTTCCAGTTATATCAGGTATAATTGCCGGCTTTTCTGTCGCTGATAAGGTCTGGCTTGAATTGAGCGGATCCGATGGTTATATGAATAACTGGCTTGAAGGTAATGGATTATATGTATATAACGGTTCTGATGTTATCAGAAGGAAGGTTACAGCCCGGCTTATCGTCCCGTTTGTCAAATCGGGAATTTCATTATATGCCGGCGCAGGCAGGAGCTGGATGTCGAGCAAATGGATCCCGGAGGATGGCTTGAATTCGAACGATTCAAATATTATTGAGTACTTTAGTAACAATTTAACAGGAGGTATATCATGGAATTTTTAAAAAGGTTTATTCTTGTTTTGTCATTATCAGGAGTGATAATTACTCAGTCTGTTGCACAGGATTTTGTAAAGAAGAAGGATGCATTCCAGAAAAGCTATATTCAGGAAGCAACCGGAGAATACCTTGCTGCTATTGCATCCCTGAAATCTGTATATGAAGAAAAATCTTATGAGATCAATATCAGACTTGGCTGGCTGAACTACAGTGCAGGAAATTTTACAGAATCCAGGGCATATTATAATAAGGCTGTGTCGCTTATGCCCTATGCTGTTGAGCCGAGGTTCGGACTTGTACTTCCTCTGGCAGCTATCGGTAACTGGACAGAGGTAGTTGCCCAGTATGAGAAAATCCTTGAGATTGTTCCAAACAACACTTCTGCGCTTCACAGGCTGGGCCTGATTTACTACGGAAAAGGTGATTTTGAGTCGGCCAGAAAATATTTTGATAAAGTAGTGAATCTGTATCCTTTTGACTATGATGGGCTTACTATGCTTGCATGGACTTACTTCAGGCTTAATAATATGCGTGAGGCAAAGGTCCTGTTTCAGAAGGCTCTTCTTAATACCCCAAATGGATCATCGGCGGTTGAGGGATTAGATCTGTTGAAATGATATCTGCTGAACGTCAATACTAAATCAATATCACTATCACTATGAAAAATGCAAAACAATTATCAGCAGTTTTAATTTCACTGATGGCAGCCCTTACTTTGAACGGGCAGTCTGACGCAAAGATCCAGGAAGCTTTCGCAGGAAGTTATAAGGCAGAGCTTGGCAACAATTACGGAATTGCCGTGTCTGAAATAAAGGCTGTATACCAGGCTGACAACTATGCGATGAATGCCCGTCTTGGCTGGCTGCTTTTTTTGTCAAAACAATATACCGAGTCAATAACTTACTATGAAAAGGCAATAAAGCTGAAACCCAATTGTATTGAGGCCAGATTTGGACTTATTAAGGACCATAATGCGCTCGAAAACTGGGGAAAGGTAAAGGAACAGTATGAGGCAATTCTTAAGATCGATAATCTGAACACGACAGCTCTCTACTGGTTAGGGGTATTGCTCTACAACAGAAAGGAATACGAAAATGCAGCAGTAAATTTTGAGAAGATTGTAAACCTATACCCAATGGACTATGGTTCTGTGATAATGCTTGCCTGGACAAAACTTTACCTGGGAAAGACAGATCAGGCCAGGGGCTACTTCAATCAGGCCCTTATACTGTCTCCGAACGATGCTTCTGCTGCCGCGGGTCTGAATCAGTTAAAATAAGCATTACCTTTGCCGGGAGTGAAGAGATTAACTAAACCATAGATCCTGCACAATGAAAATCACTTCCCGAAAAATACCCGAATCGCTAATCTATATTCTTCTCTGGCTTATATTCCTCGTAATCCCGCTAATTACAAACGATTATAACAGGGAAGGCGGGTTTGTCAGAATAATATTTGACTGGCTGAGAGTTCTTCCATTTTTTATCGTCTTCCTTGTGAACAATTTCTGGCTGATGAAAAGATTCCTGTTCCATGGCCGGTCTCTGACATATGTTCTGAGCCTGGTAGTTGTGGTAGTCGTCGTTTCTGTCTCATTCCAGTATCTGAATCCGGTTTTACATAAAAACGATCCAAAGGTTCTGGAACAGAGGATTATGAAAGATCCGCAGTTCGGAAGAGAGGAGATGAGACTGGGAAATCCTTCCCCGTCTTCTGAAAATGTTCCTGTAAGTCCTGAGCTGTTCAATCCGGGGCCCGGTCATAATCCAACAGGAAACCAGAGAGTTCCCGCAAAAGCTTCGTCTGTTTTTGTCTTGGTTAACACCTTTATAATATCTTTCCTTATTGCAGGTTTTAACACTGCTATTGCAGTTACAAACCGTTGGTTTACCGAGGAACAAATAAGGAAAGAGATTGAAAAAGAACATGTGGAAACGAAACTTGAATTTCTTCAAAACCAGGTGAATCCGCATTTCCTTATGAATACACTTAATAATATCCACTCACTCATTGAAGTCGATCAGCCAATGGCTCAGAATGCTGTACTGAAACTTTCAGGGATGATGCGTTACCTCTTGTATGAGTCAGGAAAGGGAACTACTACACTACAGCGGGAAATTGATTTTCTGAATAGTTATCTCGAGCTTATGCTGTTACGTGTTGATAAGTCAATAGATGTTTCTCTTGAAATCCCAAAAAAAATAGATAATGTCAGTCTGCCTCCATTACTCTTCATTACATTCATCGAGAATGCCTTCAAGCATGGAGTCAGTTACAGGGAACCATCTTCAATTTCTTTCAGGCTGGTACAGAAATCAGGTTCGCTCGAGTTCACCTCGGAAAATACAATTCCCCAATATGGAAATATTGATTCGCTGAGCAGACCTGGAGGTTTCGGTCTTACAAACATCAGGAAGCGTCTGGTGATGATCTATGGTGACAATTTCAAGCTTGATATTGACAAATCGGAAACCCGATTCAGGGCTAAACTTGTTATACCGGTTTAGATAAAAACAGCTTTATTCATTTGTCATTTTTTTCCGTAAGAGTAAAACAGCCATTTGGGTGAAATAACAAGGCTACTCATTGAAAATATTTTAATAGAGGTTGGCAAGTATATATTTTTGTTTTTATAAAAAATGAAAGTAGTAGTAACAAAAAAAATAAGCCATGAGAAGTAAAGGAATGATTTTAGTTGTTTCAGTCGCACTTGCCCTGACAACATTGAGCTGCAATAAAAATGACCAGTCGGACATGTCTTTGAAACAGGCAGTGGATAATGGTACAGCCGTACTTAATAATGCGATGAGTGATATCGCTGCATCAAAAGCATACAGTTTGCTGACACTTAATGATGGCGGACAGAAATCAGCTGAAACTGCTGATCCTGTTTATAAAACTTTGATCACTCTCGACAAGATTAAAGGAGTTTATGATTACACTCCCGTTTCCACAACCGATAAGTGGGGTATTCCTCTGATAAGGTATTTCAGCAAAACAGCAGATGATAATCTGATGATAGTAAATATGCCTTTGAAGAAAGTTGAACGGCCGTGGTCGCTCAGGCAAATCCTCACTTCTGATTCAGAACTCACAAATAATTTCTCAATTTCAGTTTCAGATTATCATAATAATTACAACAGCTATCACGATTATGATTATCTCCTTGCATCTGAGATCAGTATCGACGGTTCCAAGGCTGGTAAATTAAATATCAAATCCATTGTCAGCCCCGAGCTTGGAAAAGACTATGCTTCGCAATACGTTTTCACTGATGGTTACACAGCTGAATACAAATATCTGTCGGGAGATCCTGCTGTGTATACCTTTGCAATAAAGGACAATGATAAGGTCCTCTATGAGGAGAAAAGGGAAACAACGAAGAACACCGGTTCTGCTTTTAACCGTGAGCATACATATACCCTCACAATAGGCGATTTTAAGATAGTCAGGAAATCAGGAATAAAGGAACCTGCGATTTATGTAAATGATGTATTACAGTCCGAAGCCGTAGTTGAGATAATCGACAGGGAAGAGGACCAGGAGGCATCAATTTGCCGGAAACGGGATATACAGATAACTTTCGACGATGGTACAACAATAATGCTGTCTGCACTTATAGGTGAATCAGTTGAGGATATTAAGACACTTTTCGAATCGCTTCATGAGGTTTATTTCGCAGCTTATATAGTCGATTGGATAGCATATGATATTTATTATCAGAGAAACTGATAAAAGTAATTCAAAGCTCGGTATATAATTTATTATTAATTATTTGTCAGGGTATAGGTTAGTTTTCAGGTTAGGTTAATTAGGGAATTATTTCTTCCGTATCATTGTAAAAAATGATTTAGGGAGAAATAATTTTTTAATGCAAGCAGGATCTGTGAAATAGTATAATTTTGATCAGATGACCGGGTATGCTGATAATACTTGTTTTGCGCCATGAATATAAAGTGTCTAGCTATTGATGATGAACCTCTTGCATTGAAGCAGATAGGTTCCTATATCCAAAAAACACCTTTTCTGGAGCTTGCAGGACTTTGCAATAGTGCTCTTGCAGCCCTTGAACATCTCTCGGTTTCAAAGATAGACCTGCTTTTTGTAGATATAAATATGCCTGACCTGTCGGGAATGGATTTTGTTAAATCACTTAAAGAGAAGCCGTTCATTGTTTTTACCACTGCCTATAGTGAATACGCAGTTGAGGGGTTTAAGGTCGATGCTGTTGATTATCTGCTCAAGCCTTTTGGTTACGCCGATTTTCTTAAGGCAGCCAACAAGGTCAGGTCACTTGCTGAACTCAGTAGTGCCCCGGCAGCAGAGGCTGTGCCAGGCAAGGATTACCTTTTTGTGAAGGCCGACTATAAGGTTTTGAGAATAGAACTGTCGGAAATTGTTTATATTGAAAGTATGCATGAATATGTAAGGATTCATCTTGAAAACAATAAACCAGTCATGACTCTTTTAAGTCTCAAGACTCTGGAAGAGCAGCTGCCTTCTGACAGGTTTATGCGGGTTCACCGTTCCTTCATAGTAAATAGTCAGAAAATTAAAATAGTTGAACGTAACCGGATTGTCTTTGACAAGGTATATATTCCTGTAAGTGAACAGTACAAAACAAGCTTCCAGGAGTTCATGAACAGGAACTCTCTCACCTGAATTTGACCCTTTCGCTCCCGGCTTTCCTCTTGCCAATCGGGCAGTATCTTCGTTCTATGGTTTTTACTATCTTTAAAGCTACCAAAACTTACTGATCACTAAATACAGATTTATTGTCTAATTCAGTATATATCTGTCGCTCAGGATGCATTAAATTGTTGTGGCTTATCCAGATCAGTTTTCTGTTTTCACTCATTCCTCGCTCTCTGAACGCACAGGGTTATCCTTTCCGTGAATATGGCGTTGTTGACGGATTGCCGCAGAGCCAGATATTTGATATCAGCCAGGACAAGCGCGGGTTCCTCTGGATAATAACAAAAAACGGACTGTCGAGGTACGATGGAGTGGAGTTCCATAACTATTTCAGAAGAGATGGTCTGCCTGCCAACTATGTAAACAGGGTGACCGAGGATTCAAAAGGAACAATTTGGGCAGTGACAAGTGAGGGTATTTCAAAATATACTGGCAGCGGATTCCGGTATTACCAACCTCCTCAGGAGTACAGATCCTTATTCTTTATCAAAGCACTTGCATATAAAGATAAACTGTTATTATATGCAAATCTTTCCGGGCGGGGGACGGGGCGAATTCTGACCTTCAGCGACAGCACCTATTCCGAATTCTCCAGAAGTTTCCCTGCACTTGACCAGCTGCAGATAAAAGATATTGAATACAACAATGAAACTGACGAACTAATCATACTCGATACCTATGGTATTGTTCATATCTGGAAGAACGAACAATTAACGAAACTTAAGGCAAGTAATATCAAAGGTTTAGTGCATAACAAAAATGACATCTTTGCATACTCCGATGTAGGATACTTAGCACTTAACAGGACAACCTTTGGCAGAAGCAGATCTATTCCTGATAGCGGTAATGCCGAGGCAATGGTTATCGGACAGCTGGACGGACGGAATCTTGATTATTTTGATGGAAGATCATTGGCACATCTTGATTTAATAGTTAATACTTCGGGATATTATATTGACAATGAGGCCAATTTATGGCTGAAATCAGAAAATAATATGTTCCGTTTACTGAGCACCTCCTTTTTCGGATTCTCATATCAGGATATAGGGGAACAGAATCTCTGGGCAATTGCAGCAGACAGAAACGGACATATCTGGTTCGGGTCTATTTACGGGTCACTTACCGAATATGACGGTGAAAAGTTTATTCAGAGAACTGATCATAAATCACTTTTTCAATTACAGCCAGCATTTTATAAAGGCAGCAGGCTCATGTCAGACGGGATATTATGGTTTTCAACTAACCTTGGTGTAATAACATGGGATGGCATAAAATTCTCGAGGCTGAAAAGCATCCCTTCTACGTCGCAGGTCTGTTATATATATGAAGATCCGGTTAATGGATCTGTCCTTGTTGGTACTGGTGAGGGACTTTACCTGCTAAGAGGAGATAGTGTCAGCTTCTTCAACAGGTTTAATGATACAGACCTGGGAGTCATTGAGGGAGTGACAAGGCTCGATAATGGCAGGTACCTGCTTTCGGGTCACCTTGGGTTAATAGAGTTTGACGGTAAAGATCCAATCCGGTTAAGAGAGGAGATATTGCCGGACGTATTTACTTTTACTATTGAAAAGGACAAGTTCGGAGGCATCTGGGTTACCTCTGATGAGGGATTGTATTTCAGGGCAAAATCGTCTGACAGGTTTATTCATGGTCTTCCTGAATCTATAAACAAGGCTGCAAACAGTATCCGTCTGATGGACGAAACACATATAATTGTCGGTAGAGGAACTGATATCTGTATTATTGATCTTGAAAGGTTTTACGGAGGCCAGAAGGAGTATTTCAGGATTTATGATAAAAGTGATGGTTTCGAGGGAAGCGATTGTATTGACAATGGCATAGTTCAGGACAGGTCAGGAAAGTTCTGGATACTTACTTCCAACAAAGTAGTCAGGTTCGATCCCTCAAGGCTCAAAGTAAATCAGATTCCTCCAAAGATTCATATCACAGGTTTGTTTTTTCAGAACGATAGTCTTGAATGGTTGCCTGTTGAAAAGACGAATCTCTTTTACGGGATCCCGGAAGTTATTAAATTAAATCCCCTCCAGAGCAAGATCCAGATAACTTTTACCGGAATATCAACAACTAATCCTGAGAAAGTTCTGATGCAATACAGACTTGCTGGCAGAGATAATGAGTGGTCTATCCCGGCATCAAAACGGAATGTTATTTATGAGAAGCTTCCTCCAGGCAGTTATCGGTTTGAGCTGAAAGCCTTTAATGCTGATGGCATTGAGACCCCGGAACCGCTGGTGATGAATTTAAAGGTTATGCCAACTGTCTGGCAGACAGTATTTTTCAAGATCCTTTATGTTATTTTCAGCATTTCTCTGACTATTGCCTTTACGTCGTTATACCTTGCACGACGCCAGAGGAAAAAGGCAGAAGAAGCCAGGTTAAGATCTGAACTTGCAACACTCCAGATGAATTCGGTTTTAGCTCAGTTCGACCCTCACTTTACATTCAATGTGATCTCTTCAGTAGGATCACTTATCATGAAAGGAGAGAAAGAAGTTGCTTATGATTTCATGTCAAAACTTTCGGGATTGCTCAGAACAGTACTTGGTGATGGATCAATTATTGTAAGGCCTCTTGCGGACGAACTTGATTTTGTAAAACGGTATTGTGAACTTCAGAGACTCAGGTTTAAGGAGAGATTCAACTTTCAGATTAACATTGACAAAAACCTTGATCTGCAGAGAGAAATCCCTAAAATGACCATACAAATATTTGTGGAAAACGCAATAAAACACGGATTCGGTAACAGGAAATCCGGAGGGAAAGTAGTTGTTACACTGAGCAATATTGATAATAACCTCGAAATCCTGATTACTGATGACGGAGTTGGCAGAACTGAAGCCTCCGGGAGTTTAACGAAAAGCTCAGGCAATGGAATAAGGTTAGTTAGCGGACTTTTTGATATAATGAATTCAAAAAACCAGGCGAAGGCAATCCTGGAAGTCAGGGATCTGTTTGAAAATGAAGTGCCTTCAGGTACTGAAGTGAGGGTCTTTATTCCTGACCGGTATAGCTTTACATTTGACAGAAAAAGCTGATGGTTTCTTATTTCTGACATATAAAAAGTGATAATATGAATACAGGGATGCTTAAGGCAGTGGTGGTCGAGGATGAAGAAGAGTCTCTGCTCTTACTGAATAGTCTGATTATTTCAAATGGAAAGGCTGTTGTTGCCGGATCAACTTCTGATCCGGCTCTGGCTGTGGACCTTATTATTGGCGTTAATCCCGATGTAGTTTTTCTCGATATAAAGATGCCGGGAAAAAATGGTTTCGATATTCTCGATGATATCCGGAACCTGAAGTCAGTAAATCCTTATGTGGTTTTTACAACCGCTTATGACGAGTTTGCTGTTAAGGCATTTGAGTATGCAGCATTTGATTACCTTTTGAAACCTGTTGATCCAAAGAGGCTTGCAGCTACCTTGCTGAGATGTGTCGACGAAAGGTTATCTGGTTTTAATCAGCAAAGCGAATTATTGCTGAATTGCTACAGGAAACTCCAGTTTCGTAATAGTTCAGGAATAGTCTTCATCGATCCGGCTGATATAGCTTTTGTTGAAGCAGATGGAAACTATTCTGTATTTCATCTCTCAGGTTCAAGCAGGGAAGTTATCACCCTTCTGCTTGGCAAAGTTGAAGAACAGCTTCCTCATGATACTTTTTTCAGGATCAGCAGATCCTCGATAATAAACCTGAACTTTCTTAAAAAAATTAATACAAGGCAGTCTCAGTGTATTCTTAACAAAAATGGTTCGGAGTTTAAATGCGATATCTCGCGCGACCGGATATCTGTTCTCGCAGAAAGAATGAAGAAAAGATAGAATCCAGGCCTTTGTCATTTTATATCATCTCTTCATACAGTACAGGCATGGATTCATACAATCAATGAATCAGACTGATAAATTATGTATTTTAAGGGATATCTTAGTAACAGAATTACGGATATTCACAAAAAGGAATCTGTTCTTCTGGCGGTTTGTTAGAATTTAGGTTTAGAATTTATCAGTTTATCCTGGAATCCCATTCCCCAATCCCCATTATTCCAGGGTAATTCATCCCCCTTCAGTAATGAAGCTCTGTGCAACAGAGTCAGATCAATCTGAAGGGGGTTCCTTTTTTGGCACACGTGTCCTCCGGAGCTTTAGCGCAGGAGGAAGGCACCCAGCCGGCGGATACGGCTGGCAAAGCAGGGCACAGGGTTTCCTTGTGTATACATCAGGAAAGAAGTACCGGTTGCAGGTTCCTGTAAAATAGAACTCATTCTTCTTGTATATTGACTGCAAAACTTGCAAATTGCAGTGGTATTGTATTCTGTGCGCCGATCGTTCGGATATTTTAATGATCAGGTAAAGGCGCGGTGAGCAATAAAGAAAAAATCACAGTCGTATTTAAATGATAATGATATGAAAAAGAACAATCTGGGCAGACGCGATTTCCTGAGGAAAACATCGATTGCTGCTGCGGCATTTACCGTGATCCCCAGGCGGGTTCTCGGAGGCAGGGGATATACTGCCCCCAGCGACCAGCTTACAAAGGGAATAATCGGAGTAGGAGGTATGGGAAGGGGACATTTTGAATATGAGGGGACTAAACTCCTGGCAGTGTGCGATGTTGACAAAACACACCTTGATCAGGCCGTTGCTGCCGCCGGGGGTAATATTACAGGCTACCGTGATTTTCGGGAACTTATCGACAGGAAGGATATTGACATAGTCCATATTGCAACACCTCCCCACTGGCATGGCATTATGGCAAAAACAGCTGCCGAAGCCGGGAAAGATATCTGGTGCGAAAAACCAATGACCAGAACCATAGGGGAGGGGATTAAGGTAGTAGAAGCCGTTAAGCAAAACGGGGTAATGTTCAGGCTAAATACATGGTTCAGGTTTAAAGATCAGTTTTATGGTCTGGGAACAACTGTAAAACCGCTTAAGAAACTTGTTGACAGCGGAGTTCTCGGATGGCCGCTTAAGGTTACTGTCAGCGGAATTACAGGCTATGACTGGAAATTTTACTGGAGCGGACTTCATAACCTAAAACCTGTTTCAGTCCCTGCCGAACTTGATTACGATTTCTGGCTGGGTCCTGCACCTTTTAAACCTTATAATCCTGAGCGTGTCCATTCGAAGTTCAGGGGTTACTGGGACTATGATGGCGGCGGACTCGGCGACATGGGGCAGCATTATCTCGATCCTGTGCAATATCTTCTGAGCAAGGATGATACAGGTCCTGTCTCAGTCGAAATAGACGCCCCTCAACAGCACTACGATGCAGTAGGTTCATGGAGGAGAATAACCTATACCTATGCCGATGGATGCCAGATAATCCTCGACGGTGAAAATCACGACAAGGATGCCGCCTATATCGAGGGCCCTAAGGGGAAGGTATACAAGGGTTTCAGATCAACAATTCCCGATCTTCAGAGATTTATCGAATCACTTCCTGATCCTGCGCCACAGATAGGAACCTTTACTGAATCGGTCCTCACACGCAAGAAATTTGCTCTCAACGAATCTAACGGGCACAGGTCATGTTCTGTTGTAAATATGGGCATAATCGCCCTTCGCCTCGGAAGAAACCTGAAATACGATCCTGCGAAACAGCAGTTCATCGATGATGAGGCTGCCAACAGGTTAATGAATCCTCCGATGCGCGATCCATGGAAAATTTAACGGAGAAAAGAAATTTGAAAATTTGAAAATATGAAAATATGAAAATACGATCACTTTTTATTACAAGTATAGCTCTGTTAATCTTTTCCCTTGCATCAGTGGCACAGGATAACAGAACAACAGAGACAAAGGTTGCTGACCTTTTAGCCAGATTCCCTGCCAGTGATTTAGCATTGAACAACAGGCTGATGGAAGATATGCTGTCGTTCGGAAATGCCGGCATAAGGTCGATATGCGATCAGATAGTCCCTGCCGGAACTGTCGACGATACACGCGCCAGGTTTGCAATAGAGTCCCTTTCCCGGTTTCTCTCCAAGGGCGACAGAGAGAAGGAAAGGGCTTTGTGGGAAAAAAACTGCATTACATATGCCACCGGCAGTTCTGACAACGGCGTTGCTGATTTCTTCATGAAGCAGCTGCAGCTTATTGGAAAAGATGAATCAGCTCAGGCAATGAAACCCTTTCTTAACAGCAGCGATCTTTGCGGTCCAGCAATTGGTGTAATTACAGCAGTCGGAGGAAAAACTGCCGAGTCAATAATGGCTGAATCACTTAAAAGCAAGGATCTGAAGTGCCCTGCAGCTGTTATGAATGCACTTGCTTCAATGAATTCTCAGCTGGCTGTCAATGAGTATATCGTTTGGGCATCTGGTACCGATCTTAATGCCAAAGCCTCAGCTTACAATGCCCTTGCGATGAGCGGAAGCCCTCTTGCATACAATGTCCTGGCGAAAGCTTCAAAAGATCAGCAGTACAGATTTGAGCATTCGGGTGCCACAAAGGCTTTTCTGAACTATGCACGGGTAATCGGCAAAAAAGGCGATATTTCAGGCATGGATAAGATTACAAAACTCGTAATGTCGAAATGTGATGATATTATAACAATCCAGAATAAGATTGAAGCCCTTGACATATACACAGGTTTTCATAGCATTGATGCCATGCCGATGCTTAAAAAAGCTGCAGCTCATCCGATAGCCAGATACAGGAGTGCAGCCCTTTCGATTTCACTTTCAATTCCCGGCAGCGAAGTGATACAAAACTGGATAAGTTATTATCCCAAGGCAATTCCCGAAGCAAAACCAGCTATCATAACAACACTCGGAAGAAGAGGTGACGCAATAGCCTTGCCTCTGGTTACATCAGCTCTTTCCGATCCCGATCAGGCTATCAGAAAAGAAGCTGCGGAAGCTCTTGTAAAGATCAATGGAAAAAAGGCAATGCCCCAACTGATAGCTTATCTGAGATCTTTCCCGGGCGAAGCCGATCAGACTGCTGCCAGGTCGGCAATTATGACTGTTGCAGGTTCAGAGGAGATTAAGCTTCTTCTTCCACTGTTAAAAGAAGTAAACCCGTCAGCAACAAAGAGTGCTGCGGAACTGGTTGCATGGAATGGCAATCCTGAATATTTTAAGGAAATTTTTGCGTTGACAGGTTCACCCGATGAATCTGTCAGAAAGGTAGCTATGCGCTCTATTGCAAATCTTTCAACACCTCTTGATATTCAGGCATTGATAGGCTTGCTTAATACAACAACAGATGAAAGTGATATAGAGGCTGTAAGGTCAGCTATCGCAGCTGCTGCAAAACAGATTGAAGATCCTGAGAAGAGATCAGACCTGATAATCAGCCATGTATCCTCTAATCTTTTGAAAAACGATGAAGCCGGCTTTAAAAAGCTTAAGACTAAACTGATCCCGGTACTCTCACAAACAGCAGGCAGTAAAGCCCTTAATGTTGTGCTTGCTGAGTTTGAAAAAGGCGATCCTGACTTGCGCGATATTTGTTTCAGGTCGCTTGCCCGGTGGACAGATTATACAGCTTCATCTGCATTATTCGAGATCTGTGCCTCAGGAAATAAGACTTTTGAAGGACAGGCTTTTGATGGTTATGTGAGGCAAGTCCGATCATCAGGATTGACAGATGACCGGAAACTGCTGCTTTACAGGAAAATAATGCCATATGCACTTACGCCTGAAAGGAAGAATATGGTCATTAACGAAACCGGAAAGCTTAATACATACCAGTCACTCTTTTTCGTGGCAAACTACCTCGATGATCCGGGCACATCATCTGCTGCAGCCAAAGCTTCTATGCTCATAGCCCTCCCTTCGGTAAGCGGAGGAGCAGGGTTATATGGTACAATTGTAAGGGATATTCTTACAAAAGCCGTATCTAAAATTACAGGAATGGAGAGTGAGTATGACAAGGAAATGATTAATAAGTATCTGTCTGGTATGTCATCCGATCCCGGATTTGTTTCGATGTTCAATGGAAAGGATCTTTCTGGCTGGCAAGGCCTCGTAGATGACCCGATTAAACGGGCGCGGATGTCGCGGACCGAACTGGAAAGGAGACAGGCTGAAGCTGATATGATGATTTCCGCAAACTGGAGTGTGAAAGATGGGTGCATAATGTTTACAGGAAAAGGCGCCAACCTCTGTTCAGTAAAACAATATGGCGATTTTGAGATGCTTGTCGACTGGAAAATCTCAAAAGCAGGTGATAGCGGGATCTACCTCAGGGGAACACCGCAGGTTCAGATATGGGATACATCCCGGACTGAAGTAGGAGCACAGGTGGGTTCAGGAGGATTATATAATAATGAGAAGAATCCGTCGAAGCCGCTGAAGGTTGCTGATAATCCTGTTGGAGAATGGAATACTTTCAGGATCTTAATGATAGGTGAGAAGGTGTCAGTCTGGCTAAACGGCGAGCTGGTTGTAGATGATGTTACTCTGGAAAATTACTGGAACAGAAAAATTCCCATCTTCCCTAAAGGCGCAATCGAGCTCCAGGCACATGGCACCGACCTTGCATTCAGGGATATCTATGTCAGGGAAATTAGTGATAAGGATTACAATCTTACTGCAGAGGAGAGGTCTGAAGGATGGGTTGCGCTGTTCAATGGCCGTAACCTCGACAACTGGACTGGCAACAAAACATCATACGTGGTTGAGGAGGGAAATGTTGTTGTCAAACCTGGTGATGGTTCGGGAGGTAATCTGTATACAGAGAAAGAGTATGCTGATTTTATTTTCAGGTTTGAATTCATGCTTACACCTGGCGCAAATAATGGTCTTGGGATCAGAACGCCTCTCACCGGAGATGCTGCCTACGTTGGAATGGAACTTCAGATCCTCGACAATACAGCACCTGTATATGCGAACCTCGAGCAATACCAGTATCATGGCTCTGTTTACGGGGTAATACCTGCCCGCAGAGAATTCCTTAAACCAATAGGTGAGTGGAACTACGAGGAAGTAAAAATTGTTGGATCAAAGATCACAATTACCCTTAACGGAACTGAGATAGTAAATGGCGATATTGCAGGGCCCAGAGACAATGGCACCCTCGATAAGAAAGACCATCCGGGACTTAAGAATTCAAAAGGGTATATCGGTTTCCTTGGCCACGGTTCCGAACTCAAATTCAGAAACATCAGAATTAAAGAAATTACAAAATAATGAAAAGCTTTCTTACCCTTCTCCTTTCAGGTCTCTGTTTCAGCGCATTTTCCCAGGTGAAACCACCTGATCCTTTTGGACCTTTACCTTCTGAAAGGCAACTTGCCTGGCATGAAATGGAATATTATATGTTCGTCCATTTTACTGTTAATACTTTCACAGACAAGGAGTGGGGTTATGGCGATGAGTCAGAATCGGTCTTCAATCCTTCACAGCTCGACTGCAGGCAATGGGCAAGGGTTGCAAAGGAAGCCGGAATGAAGGGCATAATTATTACTGCCAAGCATCACGACGGTTTCTGCCTCTGGCCGTCAAAATACACTGAGCATTCTGTGAAAAACTCAGTATGGAAGGATGGAAAGGGTGATGTTGTAAGGGAGTTGAGGAGTGCCTGCGATGAATATGGGCTCAAATTAGGGGTCTACCTGTCTCCATGGGACAGGAACAGTGCAGTTTACGGAACACCGGAATATCTTGTTTACTACAGGAATCAGCTCAGGGAACTGCTTACCTTGTATGGAAATGTTTTTGAGGTGTGGTTCGATGGCGCAAATGGAGGTGACGGATTTTATGGCGGTGCCAGGGAAACCAGGAAGATTGACAATAAAACATATTACGACTGGAAGAATACCCATACAATAGTAAGAGAACTTCAACCCTCTGCCGTTATGTTCAGCGATGCCGGACCCGATATCCGCTGGGTCGGCAATGAAAGCGGAATGGGAAGCCTTACCAACTGGTCGCTATTGAAAAAGGATGACATGTACCCG
Source organism: uncultured Bacteroidales bacterium (assembly GCA_963765005.1). Lineage (GTDB taxonomy): Bacteria > Bacteroidota > Bacteroidia > Bacteroidales > VadinHA17 > LD21. The sequence goes on along the minus strand of CAVXUP010000001.1, from coordinate 650,066 downwards.
GGCGGCGACTTCGCAAAGATACTGGGAGAAGGACATTCCGATGGCAACTACTGGGTTCCGGCTGAGGTCGATGTATCAATAAGGAAGGGATGGTTCTACCATCAGACCCAGGATGCAGGGGTGAGAACTCCCGAAAATCTTCTGGAACTATATTACTCATCAGTGGGGAGGAACAGCAACCTTCTTCTTAATGTGCCGCCTGACCGGAGGGGCCTCCTTCATGAGAATGATGTAAAGTCGCTCATGGCTTTTAAAGAGTTAAGAGAAAAGGAGTTTCAGAATGAGCTTGGAAAGGGAAAGAAAGTATCAGCAACATCAACACGGGGCAAAGTATATGGAGCAGCAAAGGTCAACGACGGGAAGCCCGAAACTTACTGGGCTGCGAATGAAAACCAGACAACAGCGGATCTTATAATTGACCTGGGCACTGAAACTGAGGTTAACAGAGTTCTTCTTCAGGAATATATAAAGCTGGGACAGAGGGTTCAGGAGTTCAGTGTTGCTGCATATTTAAACGGAGGGTGGAAAACCGTAGTTGAAGGCACAACAATCGGATATAAGGTTATCAGGAAATTTCCGCTAGTTAAAACCTCAAAAATAAAGATTACAATTTCGAAGGCAAAAGCAAGCCCGGTGATATCGAATATTGAATTATTCAGAGCACCGGGAGAATGATAAAGAGATGGTGAGGCAACATCCCCCTGGCCCCCTTCAAAGGGGGAATTTTAAGAGCATTCCCCCTTTGAAGGGGGCCAGAGGGAGTACTGGACGAGTCAATGTACCCGGCACCCAGCACCCTGCAACTTGTACCTTGAACAAACTACAATTTTATGAGAGCAGCAGTTATAAGAGAATACGGAAAAATAGCAACGGAAGAGGTTTCGAAGCCTTTATTGTCAGATAATAATGTTCTGGTGAAAATTAAATATGCCAGCATCTGCGGATCGGACCAGCATATTTTCAGAGGTGAATTCCATCCGCGTACAAAATTGCCTTTGATTCCGGGGCATGAATTTGCAGGGATCATAGAGGAGGTGGGAAAGAATGTGAAAGACCTCTCTGCGGGCAATAAAGTGACCGTGGATCCAATTATATGGTGCGGGAAATGCATAGCCTGCCTGGAAGGCCACTATCCGGCATGCACTTCACTTAAACTGGCAGGGATCGATCTGGATGGAGGATTTGCCGAATATATATCCGTGCCTTCAACAATGATATATAAAGTGCCTGAGAATGTCTCTGATGAGCATGCGGCACTTATAGAAGTGCTTTCTATCGGATTTCATGCATCATCAAGGGCTGGATTGGGTAAAAGCGATAATATTCTTATAATGGGATCGGGCAAAGTCGGCCAGTCTATCCTTCATGCAGCCAGGACAATAACAAGTGGTATTATTATTATGGCAGATATCCTCGATGAAAGACTGGCAATGGCATCTTCGTCTGTTCCGGGAATAAAAACAATCAACACCAGAACCACAGACATCGTTGAGGCAGTAAAACAAATTACAGGAGGCAAGGGAGTCGACATAGCCTTTGAAGCTGTTGGCCATGAAGTTTCGGTCGCAGGAAGACATAACCCTGTAAGAAGCTGTATTAATGCTATAAAGGGTGGCGGAACTGTTTGTGTTCTCGGCCTCTCTGACCACCCCTCGGAGATACTCATGAAAGAACTCATATGGAAGGAAGCGAGAATTATCGCTTCACGGGTCAGCCATGGAGAGTTCGCCAGGGCAATTGATGCCCTGGGTAAAGGACTGCTAAACCCCTCAGGCATGATTTCAGGCATCATGGATCTTGATGATGCGCAAAAAGGATTTGAAATGCTGGAAAAGGATCCGGGAAATCATCTCAAAATACTGTTGAAAGTATCTTAAAACAGGTTCCGCTCCGAAAGGCTGTTAATTACTATTGCAAATTGTGTAAATCTTGTTGCGGACTGCTCCGGAAGGAGTATTTATTTTAGCTAAATGATTTACACTGGTTATCCCTCATCATAATGCAACCTTCAGCAAAATAAATTTGTCTGTTTTATAATTTGGGTAAATCGCCAAATAATATTAATAACTGTCCACATGAAAAAGTTATATTTCCTCTGCCTGATTGTGTTATTTTCCGGTTTTTCATATGTTGATCTTCATGCTCAGCAATGGGTAACCTATAATAACGCTAATACATCCAATGGGCTGTCGCACAACACGGTTTATGATATAGCCATTGATGGTTCGGGAAATAAATGGTTCGCATGTTATTACGGTGTCTCCAGATTTGATGGTTCAATATGGACTAAATACACTACGACAAATACTTCGAACGGACTTGCAGGTAACCTTGTTTTTTGTGTCACTGTCGACGGAGCGGGAAACAAATGGTTTGGGACCGATGGCGGCGTTTCAAAGCTTTCAGGTTCCACCTGGACAAAATACACAACGGCGGACGGACTTGTTAATAATGAAGTACATGCAATAGCCATCGATGGCTCAGGAAACATGTGGTTTGGAACAACCGGTGGTGTCTCTAAGTTCACAGGATCTGCGTGGACTAACTATAAAACTACTGAAGGTCTCGCTAATAACCTGGTTCAGTCCATTGCTGTAGAAGGGACTAATATATGGTTCGGATGCTACGGAGGTGTTTCAAAGTTCAATGGAACAACATTTACAAACTACTATCAGGGTGTGAACGGTCCGATAGGATTTTCAGTCAATGCAGTTGCAATTGATGGCTCAGGGAACAAGTTGTTTGGCACAGACCTTGGAGTCTCTGTTTATAATGGATCCGCATGGACCTCATATACAACCTCAAACGGACTGGCAGGAAACGATGTGAGGGCAATAGAGATCGAAGCAGGCGGAAGGATCTGGTTTGGAACCACTGCCGGGGTGACAACTTTGGACGGAGCTGCCTGGACAAGCTATACTTCAGCTGACGGACTGACATACGACTGGGTAAACACAATAGCACTTGCACCTGCAGGAGTTGTGTGGTTTGGATGCGACATGAACGGGGTATCCAGGTTTACTCCGCCCTACCTGAACTTATCGGCGACAACATTGACAATTGATGCGGCAGCAGGCAGCAAGGCATATTTCGACATTTCTACAAATACCACATGGACAATTACATGGACCGGCTCCTTGTTTTCCTTAGACAAGACCACTGGATCTTCAAATGCTTATGTTACACTTACCGCGGAGGAGAACCCGACAACAGACCCGAGAAATTCAGTTATAACAGTATCTGGACAAGGCATTGTAAAAACCTTAACAGTTACACAATCTGGCTCCTCCCCTAAACTAGAGGTAGAAACGGAATCAGTGACATTGAACGCTGATCAGAACAGCTCCGCTTTTGTAAATATTCTCTCGAATATTCCATGGACAGCATCAAGCAACCAGGCTTGGTGCACTGTTTCACCAAATGGCTGGCCATTATCTAAGCTTATATCAGTAATTGCATCAGCAAACTTTTCAACAAGTCCCAGAACTGCAACAATTACATTCAGCGGGTCAGGAGTACCTTCGAAGACGCTTGAAGTTACCCAGTCAGCAGCAGTACCCTCGTTGTCTTTATCTCCTGTCTCACTTAATCCCGGATCTGACGCCGGAAGCACAACTTTCGGTGTTACTTCTACCATATCATGGAGTGTCGTAAGCAACCAGAGCTGGCTGACTGTCGTTACAGGCAGCGGTTCAGGAAATGGCACAGTGACACTTAATTTTGAACAGAATGCTAATTCTTCATCAAGAACTGCAACAGTTACTGTTTCAGCACCCGGTGTTCCCGACAAAACAGTAACAGTTACGCAGGCAGGCCAACCATTCATAAATGTTTCGTCAAATGCTCTTACAATTGATGCAGCCCTTAATGCTCCCTCTTCAACTGCGACATTTGGTATAAGCTCCAATTCTCACTGGGAAGCTTCATGGTCGGATCTCTGGTTTAATCTTAGTGCTAACCAAGGTGACGGCAACTTGACTGTTACTGTAACAGCAGAACCAAACTTCAGTCACTCAGTGAGAACTGGCTATATATACCTCAGGTTGGGAAACTCTTCAACTCCTATCATCCAGACTATAACATTAACACAAGGAGAAGGACCCTATTTCGCTCTTACTCCCACGGCATTGACGCTTACCGGGGAGGCAGGCAGTACAGCATCGTTCTATATCACTACAAATGCCAGCTGGACTGTAAGCAGTGCTTACGGCACTGTTTCGATAGATAAAACATCCGGTACAGGTGTGGAGATGGTTACGATAACTTCATTGTTTAGCAATACTGAATTACCACGTACCGAAATCATAACAGTTCTGACAGCAACTAACGCAAACCTTTCCGGAACTATAAATGTTACACAGGAAGTTGTTCCGGTAGTATTTACTGTTTCGCCTTCTGCATTGAATATAGGAAGTGCTGCGAACAGCACGGCATCATTCTCGATCACAGCAAATATTGGATGGGCAGTGTCGTCCAATCAGAGCTGGCTGCATTCAAATATAGGATCAGCCTCAGGAAACTGGACAGTAGTTTTAACTGCTGATGCAAATCCATTTGATACTGAACAGACTGCAATAGTAACAATTACCGGTGCTAACAGCGCAACAAAAACAGTAACAGTAACCCAGGCAGCAGCCGTACTGATTTTGGAAGCCTCAGCTACAACAATAAATGTCCCGGCTGATGATAATTATCAAACTACATTCAATATCACTTCAAATGTTGAATGGGGAGTTGCATCCGATAGTCCTTGGTTATCAGCCAGTCCTTCTTTTTATTCAGGCGGCAACAGTGTAGTGACAATAACAACATCAGGAAATTATACAGGTGAAATACGATCTGGAAAGCTTACCGTATGGTCGCCATCTCTCGGTTATAACCGGTTCATAAATGTAATCCAGTCGATAACAACCGGCATTGAAGACGTCAGCCAGGGAAGAATTACTATTTATCCGAATCCTGCACATGATTTCCTCAATATAGATATTCCTGCTAATGAGATTATGGTGACTGTTTCCGATATAAACGGAAGGAGATTCCGGTCAGAGACCTTGTCAGGTACACTTAAGAGCATCAATATCAGCAATCTGCCAAAAGGGATCTACTTTATTGAGATCGCAGACGGTATTAAGAGAGATGTTCTGCGCTTTGTAAAAGACTAGACGATTTAGGCAATCTGGAACATACGAGCCACTTTAACGGCTCCGGAGATCCTGGCTGTAAGCCCTTTCCAGTCCTTTTTCTGAATGAATTCTTTTGTAATCAGGTTTGATCCAATACCGACACAGGTGACGCCGGCTTCGAACCATTCCCTCAGGTTCTCAACTGTCGGTTCGACACCTCCGGTTGGCATTATGCTTGTCCACGGGCAGGGCCCTTTTATTGCTTTAACGAAGTCGGGTCCGCCTACAGAAGATCCCGGGAATATCTTGACAATCTCAGCCCCAAGTTCCTCCGCATAATTGATCTCGGAAAGAGTAGCGCACCCCGGAGACCATAGAATTTTTCTCCTGTTGCATACTTTTGCCATTTCAGGATTCAATATGGGAGAGACGATAAAGTTAGCTCCCAGCTGGATATACAATGATGCAGTTCCCGGATCAACAACCGATCCAGCCCCCATAACAAGGCCGGGCACCTCTTTTTCCGCCCACTTGTTCAGATCGCTGAACAGTTCATGAGCATAATCGCCACGGTTAGTGAATTCAAAAACCTTTATTCCTCCGTCGGAGCAGGCTTTTATAACATTTCTGCAAACTTCAGGATCTTTGTGATAGAATACGGGAATAATACCTGCTTCCTTCATCTTGAGGATTACATCTATTCTTGTGAATCGTGCCATAGTAGGTGCTGTTTTTACAAAACTATTGAATTTTGGATAAACTTCAAATTTATTTCCTTATGCCTAGCCAGAGCAGGGCACCGATCATTGAAAGAAGGGCAGCCACATGAAGGGCATTTTCCCATCCGATATAACTTGCAATTACCGGAGTAAGTGCAGGAGAGATTAGTCCTCCAAGGTTACTGCCCATGTTCATTATCCCTCCTGCAGTACCGCTTTTCCCTCCTGATATCCTCAACATCATAGCCCAGAATGGCCCTTCGACACAAAGTATGAATGCAGTTGCCATAGCCAGGCAAACAGCTGCCATTACAGCATTCTGAGTATGAGCTCCTATTGAAATCAGAACCGCTGACGAAGCCATCCCGGTAAGCGGAACCATCCTTCTTCCCCATATCTGGCCTAATTTGCCTGCAGCCAGACGATCGGAGATCCACCCTCCGGCAGGAATTGAAATTATTGAGAGAATCCAGGGAAGGCTGCTCATCCAGGCTCCCGTAAGGAGGCTAAAATGACGCTCCTGTACAAGGTAAATGTAAAACCATGCGACAAAAATATAGCCCACGTAACCCTGAAGCGTATAGGATAGGGTAAGAAGGTAGAAGCTCATTGAACGGATTTTTCCACCTTCAATCATTTCAGGTTTTTTCTCTGGCAATATTTCTTCCGGGGCTTTTATTACTTCCTCCGGTTCCCTGGTTTTCAGCCAGAGGATCGCAATTATAAGTGCAGGGATTGCCGAAACAATAAGCGCAGGCCTCCATCCCCAGTGGACCATGATATTAGAGACAAGCGGCGGAGCTATCGCTGACCCAAGTCCGATTGAAGCTATCACAATGCCGTTAGCCCGTCCCTGGTATGCCGGCATTATCCACCTTGAGACACCCTGTGCAGAGGCAGGGTAAGTAGGCGATGCCGATATCCCGAGAAGAAGCCTGAAAATCATGAATATAATAAGGGCACTTGCAGCTGTCGAACCAATAGGTCCAACCCCCGCGAGTGTTTGTATTATAGTTATACCTGCCCAAAGCCAGGCAGCAACTGAAAGCACCCTTCTGGCACCGAAACGATCAGCCAGAGCACCCGCAGGAACCTGCATCAGGGCATAGCCGATCAGAAATGCACTGAAGATCCTTCCCATTTCAATCTGTGACAATCCGAATTCTTCCATCAGAAGAGGGCCGGCTGTTGAAACATTTACTCTGCAGATATATCCTGCTGTGGCCGTGGCGCATAGCATTGCAACTAGCGGCCATGATCTCTTATAGGACTGGATCATAGATTTTTATGCATTATGATTTCAGATTCTCCCCTGATAAGGTAATCTTTTAGTTCTCCGACAGCCTCATATCCAAGCCTCTCATAAAACCTGCGGGCATTGATATTGAATGATGAAACGCACAGGAACATATGTCGTGAAGTTTTTCGGGCAATATTCTCAGCGAAATTTAGAAGAATTGAGCCCAGTTTGCGGTTACGGTATTCAGAAGATACCGCAATCGATTTAATATATGGCGAACCAGCCATACCCCTGGGATCAAGAATGAAGAACCCTGCGGGAATGCCATTAACATGGGTAACATAAACAATGAATTCAGGATCCTGACAATTCTTGAGGCAAAGCTCTTCAGATATGCCAAGCGTTGTCCATGGTTCTGAAACTGAAAGAAGTCCGGCTGCCCAGATGCGTTCTTCATTGGTTGCAGGCAATATTTCAGGATGCTCCGTGTGGATTTCTTCAGGATCAGATCTCATATTCTTAAGTATTCACGTAAATATAATAAAAGATCTTCGGTCTTCCGTCTTCGGTCTTCCGTCTTCCGTCTTCGGTCTTCCCTCTTAATATTTACTCCGAATTATTGCTTAATACCGATAATAGCCTTATTTTTGACAGCTTTTTGCCTAAGAGAGATTTATGTATTCCAACAGACCTTTTTTTGGTTCAAGAAACCGATCGAGATTAGTTGACAAAACGATTCGGCCTGCCCTTGATTACCTGCTTTTATCAGTGCTTTTCTTTATGCTGATCAAGACCATCCTTTTTATTGGTTTTGACCCTACGGCAGAATCAACTCCCTCAGAAACAATTTACTATCACAGACTATTCACTTTTATCGCATTTATTTATTTATTACGATCGGTTATCTGTATTGGGTTTAGAAATTTTTCATTCGACTTTTTACTCTTCTCGTCCTTTACTCTGATATTATTCATTCTTTTCACTTTAAACCTCGACAGGAATATTTACCTCTTTAATAATCACTATTTCTACTCACTCATTTTACTGGCATTGTTTATTTTCGAGTTTTCAATGTTTGACATACGAAATCTGGCGCTGATACTGAATCCTGCCCAGCTTTTTATGTTTAGCTTTGCGTTTTTAATTATTACAGGGGCAGTTCTTCTGGACCTTCCAAATGCCACGACTTCACCGATCTCATTTGTTGACGCACTTTTTACATCGACAAGCGCCATTTGCGTAACAGGATTGACTGTTGTTGATACAGCCACCCGATATACAGACCTTGGGAAAAGTATAATCCTTATACTTATTCAGATTGGTGGAATAGGAATAATGACCTTTACAACCTTCTTTGGATTCTTTTTTAAAAAAGGAACATCATCTTTCTCTGAGAGGTTCGTGATTAGTGATATTTTTAGTGAAGATAATGTGTCACAAATACGGAAAACCCTTGCCAAAGTAATTCTGATAACGTTTTTGATCGAAGGTCTGGGTGCGGCTTTTGTGTATTTTAATCTTGATAAAGTGTATTTTACAAATGTTGGCGAGAATATTAAGTTTTCTGTATTTCATTCCGTCTCTGCCTTTTGCAATGCAGGTTTTTCGACTTTAACGGATAACTTTAATGACTATAGGGTCCGTGATACTTACCCCATTCTTTATGCAATGGGTTTCCTTATTATCCTTGGCGGGATCGGATTTCCAATACTTTTAAACTTCTATACATATCTTAAGTATCAGATTACAAGCTGGATTTCATTTATCAGATTCCGCCGCAAGAAAGACTTTATTCCAATGATGATCAGTGTCAATTCGCGGCTGGTTATTTATACAACACTCTTTCTTCTCATAGTCGGGGCAGTATTCTTTTTCATATTCGAAGCTGATTATTCGCTAAAGGGCTTGGATCTGGCAGGCAAAATAGCCAATTCTTTTTTCGGAAGTGTTACACCCCGTACTGCTGGATTTAATTCCGTAAATATGAGTCAGTTATCAGTTGCAACTATTGCTTTGATAATTTTTTTAATGTGGGTAGGTGCCTCTCCTGTATCAACCGGGGGCGGTATAAAAACAAGCACTTTTGCAATTGCAGCATTAAATGCTCTAAGGATTGCACGTCTCAAGAATCATATAGAATTCCATAAAAGAGAGTTTCATGAACGTTCAGTTGACAGGGCATTTGCCATTATAATTTTGTCTATTGTGATTTTAGGGAGTTCTTCCCTTATTATGTACCTGATTGAACCGCAGCTGGGAGCTCTTAAAATACTCTTTGAATGTGTCTCTGCTTTTGGAACTGTCGGATTGTCGCTGGGAATTACGACAGGACTTACGGACTTATCAAAAATTCTTCTTATTCTTCTGATGTTTATGGGCCGGATGGGTATACTGACCTTGCTTTTTGCTTTTATTAAAAGAACTCAATCATCAGCATACCGTTACCCGAAAGAAAATATTGTAATAACCTGAAATAATTGTAAAATGAACTTTATTATTATTGGTTTGGGAAATTTTGGTGCATCCCTTGCAAAAAAACTGACTGCTTTAGGGCACGATGTAATTGGTGTGGATAAGGATCTGGCGAAAGTGGAGTTTTTTAAGGACACTATTAAAAACACAGTGAGTATGGATATTACAGATATTCATGCTTTAAAGACCCTGCCTTTGAAAGATTGCGACATGGTTGCGGTATGCATCGGTCACGATTTTGGTTCTTCGGTAATGACAACCGCCTTGCTGAGAAAGCTTGGTGTTCAAAGAATTTATGGACGCGAAAGCTCTTTGGTACATAAAACTGTGTTAAACGCATTAGGAGTTTTAAATACAATAAATCCTGAATATGAAACCGCAACTGTCTTTGCAGAGAAACTCATAATGACAGGGGTGTGGAGCATTTATAGCATCTCAGAGGATATTAAGATTGCTGAGGTTAGTGTTCCTGATGAATACATCGGATCCCACATTGCCCAGCTTGATCTTAAAGAATCGCAGGATGTTGATATATTAGCTCTTAAGCAGCTGGATAAGAAACTTTCAACACCTTCCCTGGAAAAATGGATTGCCATCGAGACAAAGAATTTCACGAAAGAACTGGTTCTTGAAAAAGGAATGCGTTTTGTTTTGAAGGGCAGGAAAAAGGATATTCTTGATTTCCTTAAGCTTTAATATTTTTCCGACTTTTATCTTTTGACTTTTGACTTTTGACTTTTGACTTTTGTCTTTCCTTATAATTATCTTAGCCGCATAAACGATTGCCATGGTTTTAAACTATATCTGGATCGCATTCTTTCTTATCGGATTCGTTGTTGCCCTTTTTCAACTGATATTTTCAGGAAATACTCAGATATTTAATGAGCTTGTCAATTCTGTATTCTCAAATGCAAAAACAGGTTTTGAAATCTCCCTGGGACTGACCGGAGCACTGACTCTCTGGATGGGGCTGCTGAAAGTCGGAGAAAAAGGCGGAGTTGTTGCAATGCTTGGAAAAGCCATTGGCCCTCTTTTTGAAAGACTGTTTCCTGAATTGCCCAAAGGCCATCCTGCGTATGGGTCTGTTATGCTGAATGTTTCTGCAAACATGCTTGGACTTGACAATGCTGCAACTCCGGTAGGGCTAAAGGCGATGAAAGAGATGCAGGATTCAAATCCGAGTAAGGATACTGCTTCAAATGCGCAGATAATGTTTATGGTTCTTAATGCCGCCGGACTGACAATTATTCCTGTCAGTATCATTGTCTACAGAACCCAGCTGGGCGCAGCCAATCCTGCTGATATTTTCATTCCGATACTCATCTCAACATTTGCTGCACTTATGACGGGGATGATTAGTGTTGCGCTTATTCAGAAGATCAATTTACTTGATAAGGTTGTAATTGCTTATCTGGGCGGACTTACGGCAATTGTTGCAGGTATAATACTTTACTTCAGTTCTCTTCCAAAAGAGCAGATATCTGAAACATCAACATTCGCAGCCAATTTTTTCCTGATGTCGATAATAACTCTGTTTATAATCCTCGCCCTGATCAAAAAGGTGAATGTCTATGATGCCTTCATCGAAGGGGCTAAGGAGGGGTTTAACATAGCGATCAAAATAATTCCGTTTCTGGTAGCTATTCTGGTTGCGATCGGGATATTCAGGGCTTCAGGGGCCATGGATTTCATAATAGCAGGTGTCGCAGCGCTATTCGCATGGATGGGTGTAGATACACAGTTTACAGGAGCACTGCCTGTAGCATTTATGAAACCTCTCTCCGGCAGCGGTGCCCGGGGACTGATGATCGATGCAATGACCACCCATGGTCCTGATTCATTCATTGGAAGACTTGCCTGCACCATGCAGGGAACAACCGATACCACATTTTACATCGTTGCAGTCTATTTTGGTTCTGTCGGAATAAAGAATACAAGACATGCGATCGGCTGCAGTTTACTTGCTGATCTGGCAGGATTCACAACTGCAATTTTTGTGGCATATCTTTTCTTTACCTGAAAACCCCGGATATTGATAAAAGTCATGTTGGATTTACCTGAAAACAATACTTTTGTTCACGATATGAAATATATTGCATATTGCGCCATTGCACCGTTACGCCGTTGCGCCATTACTTAAATATTAATTGTCAGTTAATTACAAATTTAATGAAACACTCACTAATCTTTCTCGCTGTTTTCGTAAGTTTGATTGCATGTAACAGCATTAACAGACAGGAAAAGCCTGCTGAAAACAAAACCTCTTCATCGGTGCCTGATACTGCAGAAATGACAAATAATTTCTACGATAATACCGAAACCTATGATCTTCCCGTGAGGGAGCTTATAATCGATGGTGAAATTGCAAACCCGGGAAATGTCGACTTTTCCTCATTGCCACTGCACTCTGTTATTGTAAAGGAGGATCTGCCCGACAGTTCAGGCGGTGACAGGTTTGTAGGCGCATACAGGTACGATGGTTACTCGCTTTTTGATATTCTCGAAAAAAGGATCCTGAAAAAAGCAAATAGTGAGGAATTCAGGCCAATCATCGACCTTTATGTGGAAATTGAGAGTGAATCGGGTGAAAAGGTTGTCTTCAGCTGGGGCGAGATCTATTACCCGAATAATCTTCACAGGATCCTTGTCGCAAGCAGGGTTTCACGCATAGTCCCGTCTAAAACAAAGGAACTGTGGCCTCTTCCCGGATCCTCGAAAATTGTTGCCGGAAATGATCTTCTTACTTCAAGAAATATATCAGGCCCTGTCAGGATTACAGTAAAATCAATAAAGAAGACATTTACTGTCAGCCAGGGCATGTCGCCAATGTACTCTCCTGAAATTAGTTTATATGATGAAGCTAAAAAGCAAGCTGTAATATCCACCATCGAAGAAAAGAACATGGTCACCTTTGGAACAGTGTTTTACGGTAGGGGAAAGGGTATTCACAGTACCTCCCCGTTCACTGGTGTGTTATTGAAGGAGATTCTCAGGGAATATTATCCTGTTACCATTGAAAGCCTGAAAACAGGGATGCTGTGCTTGTCTGGGATAGATGGTTACAGGTGCGCTGTTTCATATTCTGAGCTGTTCAACCGGAATGATCAGCAGGAGTTTCTTATGGTCAGTGCTTCACCTGATGATGATGGAGGTTTGTACAGGATTTTTCCTGCTTCTGATTTCTTTTCCGACAGGGCAATAAAATCATTAAGCGCGATACATTACTCTGTTAAAGGATTCAGCGAGTAGCCTGAGAGCGGCTGGCACGCTTATTATTCAATGAAAGATTCTTCCCGCGTGAATCGTAGTTAAATTTTTATTAATATATTCATCCTTTAATAGGTCGTTTTATTAATAAAAATTTAAACCATGAAAGAAAAACTATCAGTTTTGGTGCTGGGAATAGCTATTCTGTTCAGCAGCTGCGGTAACCAGAAAAAAGTTGACAAGCCTCAGGATTCTTTAATACCTGTTGCCGGCGTTCCAATACCGTCGCCTAAAATGATGATCGTGGCAAAGATATCGATCAAACCTGAAAAGGCCGATCTTTTCATTGAAGCTGCAAAAGACATCATTGAGAAATCAAATGCCGAAGAGGGTTGCACCTTCTACCAGTTATACAGGGATCCTTATGATAATTCAAAATTCATCTTTGTAGAGGAGTATAAGGATCAGGCTGCAGTTGATTTTCATTTTGCAGCAGATTATTTTAACGCCTTTGGTCCCAAGATAGCCGATTATGTTTTAGGTGCCGCTGAAATTAAGGTTATATCAGTTGGAGAAGAGGTTATTAAGTAATAAACCCAAATGAACGACAGGATTCTCAATATTTCACTTGCCGGATGCAGCAGGGTTGCCCATCTGCATGCAAAAGCCATCCAGGCGATACCCGGGGCAAGACTCACAGGTGCATGGAGCAATAGCAGTGAGAAAGCAAGAGATTTTGCTTCGACTTACGCTACAACCGCTTATTCTGATATTGCTGAGATGGTTAAGTCGTGCAATACTGACCTTGTAATTGTTTGTTCAGCCCATCCGTATCATTGCTTTCCTGCTGTTGAGGCAGCAAAAGCCGGGGCAAACGTCCTGGTTGAAAAACCACTGGCCGCAAGCCTTGAAGACTGTGATGCGATTATTGATGCCTGCCGCCTGAATAATGTCAGGCTTGGAGTGATAAGCCAGCGAAGATGGTATGAGCCTGTCAGGAGGGTTAAGGATGCTATCGACCAGGGAAAACTTGGTAAACCGTCACTTGCCACAGTTACAATGCTGGGTTGGCGCGATAAAGCTTATTACGACTCAGATGAATGGAGGGGATCGTGGAAAACTGAGGGCGGAGGGGTTCTTGTCAATCAGTCGCCGCATCAGCTTGATATAATGCTCTGGTTTATGGGCGAGGTTGAAGAGGTCTATGGAATCTGGAGAAATATGAATCATCCATACATAGAAGTTGAGGATACTGCCCTTGCAATCGTTAAATTCAAAAGCGGAGGCATTGGTAATATCCTGGTGAGTAATTCTCAGAAACCCGGAATCTATGGAAAGGTTCATGTGCATGGAGATAACGGAGCATCAGCAGGTGTGCAGACCGATGGAGGGGCAATGTTTATCGCAGGCCGGACAGGTGTTGCTGAACCTCCTGTCAATGATTTGTGGACAATACCGGGTGAGGAGGAAATGCTTAAGGAGTGGATAAGGCAGGATACGGAAACATTCAATAACTGCGATCCTACTGTTAAGTACTTCCAGTACCAGATTGAAGACTTCCTTAAAGCTCTTGCCAATGGGAAAGAACCGCTTGTTGATGGTGCTGCCGGCCGCAGAACAGTAGAATTGTTCACAGCAATCTACCGCTCAAACCGCGATAACCTGCCGGTTAAGTTCCCGCTGAAAGCAGAATGAATGCCTGATGATGTAAATTAACCCGAAACCCGAAACCCGAAACCCCGAAACCCGAAACCCGAAACAAAAAAAGAACAAGGTAACTCGTATTCTTAAACGTTAAATAAGTAACTCCTATGCCCCTCCTAATCGTCATCCTCGGGATCTGTCTTCTCCTTTTCCTGATCCTGGTATTGAAGTTCAACTCTTTCTTATCATTTGTTATTGTGTCTCTTTGCGTGGGTCTTGCAGAAGGAATGCCCCTCGACAAGACTATCATCTCCATTGAGAATGGCATCGGTAATACTTTGGGTTTTCTGGTGTTAATACTTGGTTTCGGCTCGATGCTCGGGAAACTGGTTTCTGAAAGCGGTGCAGCACAGAAAATAACATCAAGGCTTATAAAAGCTTTCGGTTTAAAACATATTCAGCTGGCTCTCATGCTTACAGGTTTTATTGTAGGCGTTTCATTGTTTTACGACGTTGGGTTTTTTATTATGATTCCCCTTGTATTTACAGTAGCTGCATCGACAGGTCTTCCGTTACTTTATGTCGGACTTCCAATGCTTGCCGCACTGTCTGTCACCCATGGTTATCTCCCGCCACATCCTGCCCCAACGGCTATTGTCGGGATGTTCAATGCAGATATGGGAAAGACCTTGATTTATGGTGTTATCGTGGCTATTCCGGCAATTGTCATCTCTGGTCCGTTTCTTTCGAAGATTCTTAGTAAGGTAAACGCTAAACCGCTTAAGGAATTTGTAAACACAAAAGCATTGACTGATGATGAAATGCCTGGGTTCTGGATAAGCTTCTTCTCAGCCCTTCTGCCTGTTATTCTGATAAGTATCTCAACGATTGCAGGTTTTCTGCTTCCTGACGATAATATTTTAAGAAAAGTCCTCGGATGGGTAGGTAACCCTGTCATGGCTATGCTGCTGTCGGTTTTGTTTGCAATTTACACTCTTGGATTAGCCAGGGGACGAAAGATAAAAGAGATAATGGATTCACTGGCTCATTCAGTAACCAGCATAACTATGATAATGCTGCTTATTGCAGGTGCCGGAGCCCTGAAACAGGTACTGGTTGATGGAGGCGTCAGCAACTACATTGGTGGCCTTCTCAGCGGCTCGTCCCTTTCCCCGCTGTTTCTTGGATGGCTTATCGCAACAATTCTGAGGTTTTGTGTCGGTTCTGCAACTGTTGCAGGCATTACTACAGCCGGTATTGTTCTTCCGCTTGTTACCAGCGGAGGTGTTCAACCGGAGCTGATGGTATTGGCAATAGGCTCGGGAAGTCTGATGTTCGGTCATGTAAATGATGGAGGTTTCTGGCTTTTCAAGGAGTATTTCAGTTTAAGCATAAAAGATACAATGAAAACCTGGGTTGTTATGGAGACTTCTATAGGTATCACAGGTCTGGCAGGTGTAATGTTACTTAGCCTATTTATAAAATGAAAAAACAGTTATTTGAGTATTCCTTTGCATCATTGACGTTTATGTTTTTAACAGCTTCCTTGGTGCTCCAGACATCATGTTCTGACAGAAGTAATGCAAATGGTAATCTGCATGAACGAGACATCAGTATTCTGAATCAGACTCCCGGTGCTCTCAGAGCGGGATTCTCGGCAGTAAAAATAACACCCGAGGTTCCCGATAGCTGGGTGGATAAAAATGGCAATGCTGCCTGGGAACCCGGGGAGGGTGATACCTATACCGATGGAAACGGCAACGGGAAATTTGATCCTGTCTGGATAGCCGGGTTTGATAATAAAAGGGCTGCAAATGGGGTTCACGATGATTTGTGGGCCAGGACTATGATTGTTGATGACGGCACAACCCGTATTGCTATCGTATCGCTCGACGTTATCGGATTCATGAATAATGCAGTAAATGATGTGAGGAGTATGATCTCTCCCGATGCAAAAATAACATACCTTATAGTTACATCAACACATTCGCATGAGGGGCCCGATCTTCTTGGCTTATGGGGCAGCAAACCTGTTAAGAGCGGAGTCAACAGTGAGTATCTTGAATTTGTAAAAAAGCAGATAGTATTATCTGTCGAGGAGGCAGCTGGCAATTTACGGCCTTCGCGTCTTGAGATTTCAGAAGATATGACAGGGGCAGCAGGATTCCTCAGGGATTCAAGAACACCCGAAGTATTCGATAGCGGTATCAGAG
This sequence comes from uncultured Bacteroidales bacterium, assembly GCA_963765005.1. Classification (GTDB taxonomy): domain Bacteria; phylum Bacteroidota; class Bacteroidia; order Bacteroidales; family VadinHA17; genus LD21. Next base: position 633,448 of record CAVXUP010000001.1, on the reverse strand, counting down.
TCATAAGGGCTGTCGATACGGAAAACAATACTACTCTCGGCACAATGGTAACCTGGGGAAACCATCCGGAAACCCTGTGGGGGAAAAACCTGATGATAACATCCGACTTTCCTCACTATTTTCGTGAAAGCATGGAAAAGGGTATTTTCAGAAACGATTCACTTGTGATGCCTGGAACCGGAGGCATAGCAGTCTATTCAACTGCTGCTGTCGGCGGTTTGATGACAACCTCGCCGGGGGTAGCTATCGCTGACCCTTTTACAGGCACTGAATATAAGGAACCAAGCTTTGATAAGGCGAAGGCTCAGGGCCAGCAACTGGCAATCCTGGTACTGACATCAGTAAAAAAACCTTCTGAGTTAATTGACACTGCAGCAATTTCCATTGTAACAAGAGTAGTCAGATTGCCTCTCGACAACAGGTTATTTAAACTGGCGAAACTGCTTAAGGTCCTTGATCGTGGCGGGGAAGGATTTCGTTATGTGTCGACTGAGCTTGCTGTATTCACAATTGGCCCTTTATCGTTTGCAACTCTTCCTGGTGAAGTTTATCCTGAAATAGTAAATGGAGGTGTCGAGGCTCCTGAAGGAAATGATTTCTCTCTGTCACCGGTAGAAGTCCCATCCATACGGGATATGATGCCCGGAGAATACAAGTTTATTCTCGGTCTGGCTAACGATGAGATTGGATATATTGTGCCCAAAAGCCAATGGGATGAAGAGGCACCCTTTACATACGGAAGGGATAAGGCTCCATATGGAGAAGAGAACTCTATGGGGCCGGAAACTGCCCCTGCATTGCACCTGAATCTGAAAGAGATGCTCGAAATACTGAAAAAGTAGGATATTTTAAGATTTTCTCCTATTTTTATCTTTCTGATTGGAGGTCAATTGGATTCCTAAGTTGCTGTGATGAGAAAATTATTGTCAGTATCCGTTCTGCTTTTAAATCTTATTACACTTCAGGCTCAGAAGGGAACACCTTTATTGACCCATTTCACACCAGGCCGTGAGCTGGAAAATCCTCAGGAAAACCCGAACTGGGCAATCTGCCAGGATGAGAACAACATCATGTTCTTTGCCAACAGGAAGGGAGTTCTGACCTTTGATGGCTCAAAGTGGAAGTCTGAAAGGATTCCCATCATCCCATCTTCAATGAAGTATATTCCAGGCACCGGAAGGATCTACCTTGGCGGGGATAACGACTATGGCTATATCGAAAAAAACGACCTGGGCCAGTACAGTTATACTTCAATTTCAGGTAATTTACCCGGTATCGGCATGATATCAAGAATAGAATTTTACGATTCGGATATCTGGTTTTATGGTGAAGAGTCAGTCAGCAGGCACAACATAGCAACAGATAAACTGGAGCTTCGGCTGGTATCCGGGCCGGGTTCCTTATTTACGGGATTGATTGTCACTCCGGCACAGGTCTTTTTAAATGTTTACAAAACAGGTTTGCACCTTATAGAATCAGATTCGTTAGTTAAAATCCCAAGTGGTTATCTTCTTGAAAATGTTGATATTCTTTTTTCCCTCCCATACAGCAGAAAACTGGTTCTCCTGGGTTTAAGCAATGGCAACCTTTCATTATTCGACGGTCTAAGGTTTTACGATTATAAGGTCAATGATAATGGATACCTTAAGGATAATTCCCTGTCTGAAGGAATTGCCATAGGCGATTCTCTTTATGCCTTTTCAACACTGGGAGGAGGAGCTGTAGTGATCGATAAGAAAGCAAGGAGGATAAAGGCTACAATAAACTCCCAGACTGATTTGCCAGATGATGAGATTTATGCCCTGGGGTACGATCATTCAGGTGGATTATGGTTGTCACATCAGGCCGGTTTCACGAGGGCCGACCTGAACCTTCCCGTTGAAAACTACACGACAATACCCGGTCTGAAAGGTAAGCTGACCACTTCACTATGGTACGGCAATGAACTCTACACAGCCTCGAGCGAAGGAGTTTTTTATTTTAAGAGGGAAGAGAGATTCTCTGATTTTGATATCCTTGTACAGGATACCTCATTCACAGTTGCCGCTCCGGTGATTGAAAGACCTCTGCAACCTGTTATTAATCAGCCAACCCGCAAAAAAGCCATGTCAAGACTGTTCGGAGGAAAGCAGGCAGAAGTACCGGAACCAGTTGTTGCACGTGCTGCAGTGAAAGACAGCTCGGCAGGAGTAAGCCGGACAGTCTCAACTTTCTCATGGAAAAGAGTCAGCAAACTCAATTCAGTGGAATACCTTTTTGAACAGATCGGTGGCATCAATGAAAAGTGCCGTCAGCTTGTGGCTGCAGAAAATGGAATACTGGCTGCAACTACAAGAGGACTTTTCAGGATCTACGATAAAAAAGCTGAATCCATTGTAAGAGACAGCTATATTAATTTTATTTCCTCAATCGGGCCGGATGGAAAGTATTATATCGGATCAACTGACGGCTTTTTTGCTGTAAAATTCAAGGGCGGAAAATATATTGCCGAATTCCCTGATAATAGTTTCAGAGACCCGGTATATTCAATAATAAAGAGTGACAGCAATACATTATGGTTAGGCACCGGTAATAAGTGTTACCGTATTGAGACAAATGATGACGGGAGCAGAAAAAGTATTACCCCGTATACTGCAGGAAATGAATATCCTCAGATTTACTGGATTGACCATGTTAATGATACAGTTAAACTCTTTCTTGAATCGGGCATTTTCTTCTTTGACGAAGCACGAAACACCTTCCTGCCTTTACAGGGTTTGCAGATAGCCAAAACCGAAGAGCTGAAGTATAGCACCAATTTGCTTGCCCAATCGTGGCTGCGGCGCGGGGAAAGTTATTCTTACCTGAAACCCGATAAAAGTCTCACAGCAAAAGAGACTTCAATTCTGAAAGTTTTTGATAATATAATTTCAATTGACATTTGCGAGGATTTTATCTGGGTAATTGATGGAGGGAACAAGCTGTATTCTATTGACAGGAACAGTGACATGACTGTCAGCAGCGACATAGATGTCATGGTAAGAAATATTTACAGCGACACAACGAGTTTCAGCCTCTCCGACATAATTGTTACAAGCAAGGATAATTCAATTACGTTTGAGGTGATCGCTCCGGGATTTGTTAAGCAGAATACAACTTATTATCAGTACATTATTGATGGTAAAAAAGCGGGATGGTCAGAATGGTCGATGAATACAACCTATACTCTCGTCATAACTGAACCGGGGCATTACACAGTCAGGGTCAGGGCAAAGGATCTATGGGGTAATATAAGTGAAGCAGAAACAATCCCTCTTACAATAACCGCCCCATTTACCCAGACATCTCTCTTTTATTTCCTGATAGGGCTTTCAGCGCTGATATTTATTCTGATCTTTTTCTTATTCCGCGAAAAACTATTGCAGAAGGAAAAGAAAATACTGGAGTTCAAGGTTAAAGAACGTACCGCAGAAATTGAAGCTCAGAAAGATCAGATAACTTCAAGCATTCATTATGCAAGCAGAATCCAGGTAGCCATGCTGCCGGCAGAAGATCACTTCAGGAATATCTTCAGTGAGTACTTCATCTTTTACAGGCCCAGGGATATAGTAAGCGGCGACTTCTACTGGATCGGGGAAGACGAACAACACATCTATATCACAGTTGCCGACTGCACAGGACATGGTGTTCCCGGAGCATTCATGAGCACCCTTGGCATAACGACTCTTAACGAAATCGTATCGAACGGAGAAAATCTTCATTCAAACACGGTATTGAACCTTCTGCGCGACAAGATAAAAACAGCACTGCATCAGACTGGCAAGGAGGGAGAGACTGCTGACGGTATGGATATGGCTTTCTGTATCCTTAATAAAGATACCCGGATTCTTCAGTATGCAGGAGCCTATAATCCTCTTTTCATTTTCCAGCAAGGAGAATTCAGGGAGTATAAGGGCGACAGGATGCCGATTGGCATCCATTATTGTGAGAAAGATAAATTCACCAACTGGGAAATTGAAGTAAATAAAGGTGATACAGTCTATGTGTTTTCTGACGGACTTGCTGATCAGTTCGGAGGACCGCACGGGTCTAAATTCAAGATTACAAACCTTAAGAAACTCCTCAAGGATATCTATTTCCTTCCGCTTGAAGAACAACGCAAAATTGTTCAGCTGGAATTTGAAAGATGGATGGGAACAAATGATCAGGTTGACGATGTTACAATGATTGGCTTCAGGATATGAAAAAGATGTCGTGCAGTCTTGCGGTCCGGCGGTCCTGCAGTCTTTGGTTTTCATCTTCGGACTTCGGACTTCGGACTTCGGTCTTTTTCACTATATTTATACCTTAAATCTTAAGATATGCGAATAAAATTCATCGGTGCTGCCCGTGAAGTAACTGGTAGCAAACATCTTATAACGACAGACTCAGGAAAAAGACTTCTTCTTGATTGTGGTATGTTCCAGGGCAAAGGGCTTGAGACTGACAGCATGAACAGGGATCTGATGTTCGATCCTGCCATGGTTGATCATATTATACTCACTCATGCCCATATCGATCATGCCGGACTTATTCCTTATATGTACAAGCTTGGATTCAGGGGGTCGGTGATAAGTTCAAGTGCCACCAGGGACCTCTGTGCCATAATGCTTGCCGATTCAGCGTTTATCCAGGAGCATGATACTTATACCTTCAACAAACGGAGAGCAAAAAAAGGTCTGCCTCTGGTCACTCCACTCTATTCACAGGCCGACGCAGCCGAATGCATGAAGCTTTTCATTGGTGTCCCTAACCAGATGCATTTCAGGATAGATGAAAATATTAGGGTAAGGTTCACAAATACAGGTCATATGCTTGGCAGCGGAGTTGCCAATATCGAGATCAGGGAGAAGGACGGACTGAAGAGGATCGCATATACCGGCGATATCGGCAGACCCTTCAACAGGATCCTGGCACTTCCCGAGGCATTTCCTCAGGCCGACATCTTGCTTACAGAATCAACTTACGGCGACAGGCTTCATAGCAGCGATAAGGCCACAGAAGAAGAGATCCTCGGGGTGGTAATAAATACCTGTGTGACAAAGGGTGGAAAACTAATAATTCCGGCTTTCAGTGTGGGACGTACCCAGGAGGTTGTGTATACCCTTAATAATTTTTTCAATGCAGGGAAGCTGCCGAAGATTGATATTTTTGTCGACAGCCCTCTTGCGGTGAACGCCACCTCTGTATTCAGGGCTCATCCTGAATGCTATAATGAGAATTTTCTCAAAATAATGGAAAAAGATCCTGATCCATTCGGGTTCAGCAACCTCTTCTATATTACTCGTGTTGAAGATTCAAAAAAACTCAATGATCATAAAAAACCCTGCATAATCATATCAGCATCGGGCATGATGGAAGCAGGAAGGGTTAAACATCACCTGGCCAACAATTTATCAGATCCGAGAAACACTGTTTTGGCTGTTGGTTATTGCGCTCCCTCAACACTTGGTGCAAGGATACTTCGCGGTGACAAAGAGGTGTCTATCCATGGTGTTGTGCATGAGGTCAGGGCTGATATCAGGAAGATAGATTCTTTTAGCGGACATGCCGATTATAAAGAGATGATAGACTTTATCGGTTGCCAGGATAAAAGTTTGTTGAAGAACCTCTTTCTTGTTCATGGTGAGTACGAAACCCAGAAAAAGTATTCATCCTCACTCGCCACTGAGGGCTTTCAGAATATTGTCATTCCTTCAAAAGGAGAAGAGTATGACTTTTGAAAAATATTCTCAATTATGTCAGTCATGTTAAAATAGCATATTATTTTTGCAGGCTGGAAAGCGCCGCTAATAAAACTGAATTGAAAAGAGATTATGGGAAGAGCATTTGAATATAGAAGAGCGTCAAAAGAGAAACGGTGGGACAAGATGTCGAAACTGTTTCCTAAACTTGCAAAGAATATTACTATTGCAGCAAAAGAGGGAGGAGCCGATCCAGATCTCAATGCAAAACTGAGGACCGCAATTCTTAACGCCAAGGCACAGAACATGCCTAAAGACAATATTGATGCAGCAATAAAAAGAGCAGCGGGGAAAGATTCTGAGAACTTCACAGAAATATCATACGAAGGCAAAGGACCTCATGGAGTGCTTGTATTCGTTGAATGTGCAACCGACAATAATACGCGGACAGTAGCAAACATAAAGTCGTATTTTAATAAATATGGCGGAGGAATAGTCCCTACCGGCTCTCTTGAGTTCATGTTTTCGCGAAAGGCAGCTTTTGAACTTGAATTGCCTGAGGATAAGAGCGTTGATGAAGTTGAACTCGATTTGATAGAATCAGGCCTTGAGGAGATCGAGCAGAGTGATGATTCGCTATTCGTGTACGGCGACTATACTAATTTCGGATCGCTGGCCCAGGCCATTGAGAAGCTGGGACTTGAAGTTAAGAAAGCATCTCTCAAAAGAATAGCCCTTAACCAGGTCGAAGTCTCAGAGGAGGAACTGGCTGATATTGAAAAACTGATCGATAAGATAGAGGATGATGACGACGTTCAGGCTGTCTATACAAACATTGCGTAATGTGTAGGGGCAGGAAATTTCCTGCCCCTACATCAGATATCGTCTTAATTCTTTCCGGAGAATTGCATAATCCGGGCATATTTCAGCCAAAAGCCTGTAATAACCAGACCCATGGTTGTGATGACGCAGGTGGCAGAGCTCATGTATAATGACATATTCTATATACCTGTCGGGCAATTTGATTAGTTCCGTGCTGAGAGTTATTAATCCCTTGCTGGAGCAGCTTCCCCATCGCCTCTTCATCGTTCTGATTACAAGTCCTGAAGGTTTAAACTGCTGATATTTAAGATTCTCAAGTACCTGGTTGAACATAATTGGCAGAATCTTTACAGCTTCATTCTTGTACCAGGTATACAACAGTCTCTTTACGAATGCCTCATCAGCTCCTGTTATGACTCCAGCCTCAATTGTACTGCCTGATAGTCTGACATATCGCAGGGGCACGTCATGACGTGCCCCTCCTACAAGCCTTAGCAGATACTCCTTGCCCCTGTACAGATGCATCTCACCGTCAGAATACAGCCTGCCCTTCTTAATCCCATGATTTTTCCTGTAATTGTCCCTGTGTTTAATTATCCAGGCCATCTTCTCCCTTACAATCCTTTCAATAGTTCTGCCCGTAGTAAGGTAAGGCACCCTCACTATTACCGAGGTGTCAGGAAGAACAGATATCCCAAGTGTTCTTCGCCTTGAATAAACCACTTTGAACTCTATACCCTCTATATTGTAAATCTTGTTGTTATTAATCATTTTCCAATTATGTGTGACTGTAATTCTGACAGATAATAAATGAGGCAGGCTGTGCCATCCATTGTGCATTCGTTTGTTGAGTAATCTGCAAAGTCGTCGTGGTAAACAGCCAGTTTTGTCTGGAATGCTTCATATTCATCCTCTTCGGAGAGGTAGATGAACTTAAGTGAGTTGAAGATTGAAGAATAGACAGGTCCATCGACAAGTCCTCCCGGTACCTGTTCTCCCTTAACGACGTAGGAGGAGTGAGAGTTAACGGGGTAGTCGCCTTTTTCAGGCAGTCCCACAACCATGCTTGTTCCCCAGGGATTACAGCCAAATAGCCAGTCGCGGTGAGCTGCCTCCATTTCGGCGAATGTATTGTCTCCGGTTATTTCAGAGTATAGCCGTGCCTGGGTAAGCAGTGCGGCGACCAGGTTGTTCGAACACCAGATGAAGGGAACTCCCACAAGAAACGGGTTCTTTACAGCCTTATCCATTGTCAGTTCCAGTCCTTTTTTCATATACGCGGAAAACTCAGATTCGTTTATGGCTTTTTGCCGGCGGGCAATAGCCGGATGTCCCATGTTCACAAAAGGGTACCACTGGTAATGTCGGGCAGTATCGGCACCTATCCAGGGAGTTACCAGCTCTTTTCTCCCGAATTCAAGGGCATAATCGTAGTATTTATTATCTCCTGAAGCATTAAAGAGTTCTATTGCGGCAAGTTCCATATCGTCAACCCAGTTATCCTCTTCATAGAAATATGGAGCAGATCCCGGAGCAGTCTGGCAAACGCCGGGCTTTGCAAGACCCTGAGCAAAAGCCGCCTTTGCTTTTTCCATGACCATCTTTGAGAATTCCGGATCTGAAGTCCTGTATAGTTGTGAAGCTTTTGCGAATGCTGAAGCAAATTTCCCGGCAGTTGAGGCAACCCCTGTTGCACGGTTCTTATATTTTACTGCTCCCTGCGGTTCTCCGGTACAGAAGTAGACTGGCCGTTCCAGTCCTTTTCCATAATTTGCAGAGTCTTTATTGGGATACCTGAATCCAACATGATCGCGGTCATCAGCGATCTGATTATACATTACCCCCGGCTCGGGATTCATTTTGACCAGCCAGTCCAGTCCCCACCTGATCTCGTTAAGAACATCAGGTGTTCCGTCAGTTCCCGGATCTCCGCTGGCAAGATATTTATCCGAGAATGAAGAAGGATTTTCAGAAAAAGCGAAGAGCATCTGGTAGGTGGCATTAGCTGAAGTTGCAACATACTGAAGGTAGTCAGCAGCATCGTGCCATCCCCCGGTTGCATCAATATGGGCAGAATCATCCGACGGACCGTAGACCACGTAACCATCGTGCATATGGCACGAATCTCTGAGGAATGGGTTATAACCGCACCTCTGCTGCCTCATGTAATTGAGAAGGAAATCGGCTGTTCCGTCATATACGTCTTCTCCGATCCGGAATTCGGGAGATTCTATATCTCCTGCTACTATTCTGTATGTTCCGCTTTTGGTCAGATCAGTGAACGAAAGTCTGTAGCAGCTGATAAAGGGTTCAAGTGGTTCTGCCTTTTCAAGGCCTGTTACATTCATTTCCACCTTACCGCTGGCTGAATTGACAACCTTAAACGAACTGAGGTTTAAATTTTCCTTGCTAACCAGAACAGCAACCTTGATGTCGCTGTTACGATAACCAAGCTGGTTTATCCTTATCCATCCGCTCTGTTCTCCTGAACAGGCTGTGAGAACTGATAACATCAAAACAACAGCCCGGCTGAATTGGTTTTTCATAATGTATGATAGTTGGAATGAGAGTGTGCAATTTAATAAATATTGGATTCTGTTTACATCACACATTTTACATGAAGACAATCAGAATTTGAACCAGGCATAGCCAGGTTAGATTAGCTGAATCGTTAAAATTTTCTTAAATGAGCAGATTTTTGGAATATTTGCTGAATAATGCTTGTCTGATTATTGAACAAACACTATTACTCAATCGTTATATTAATCAAGGAATTAAAGATCCACATTACCCATCCTGAAAATTGGTAAAATATTCGCTTAGCGTAATTAATACCATAGTCTTATTAAGGTTAGAAGGTTAGTAAAGGAAAAGGATGCGGTAATATAAACGGGTAGCTCGTCAGAAGGCTGCCCGTTTCCTTTTTAACGGCGCACTGCGTACCCGAAGCCTTGGCGAAGGTGTAACGGCGTAAGGCGTAATGGCTTTCTTACTTCTTACTTCTTACTACTTACTACTTACGGATCATTTCTTTACAAGGGTGATTACAGTGATCTCCGGCGGCATCCAGATCCTGAATGGTATAGCAAGTACTCCCAGACCGCGGTTAACATAATGGTGCTGTTCTCCTTCAGTAAACAATCCATTCCAGTGCGGGTAGAAATGTTTTGCAGGGCTCCATCGGAACTTTTTTGTGATTATACCCATTTGCATTCCATGAGTATGACCTGAGAAGGTAAGATCGATATCCGTTTTTCCCTGAACAGCTTCTGCCCAGTGGTTTGGATTGTGACTTAAAAGGATATCAAAGTCCGTGGAATCAAGACCCAGGATTGTTTTCTGAATGTCACCTGTTGTTACATTAGGATGACTTCCAATAGTATGGACACCTATAATGCCAACAGTTGCGTTCCCTATTTTTATCTTTGAAAATTCATCATTAAGGAGCTGATATCCTGACTTTTTTATCAGGTTCTTTATTATAAGCACATTGTTTTTCTTGTCAGCTTCCGTGAAATCGGGGTGATATATCCCGAAATCGTGATTTCCAAGAACTGCGTAATTGCCATACTTACTCTGCCCCTTTATCAGAATGGTATCATTGCCGTCAAATTCCCTCCATCCGAAAGTGACAAAATCTCCCGTATTCAGGATAAGGTCAGGTTTGTAGCTGTTAACCCTGTCAATAACCATCTGCAGCTTTGCCTTGTGGTGATTAAAAGTGGCCAGATGCATATCTGATAACTGGACTATTCTAAGACCATCAAGATCCTTATGAAGATCCTTTACGGCAATTGTGATATTTTCAGTCCTGAAATTGAACCTTCCTCTGAGAGTGCTCAGTGCAATAATCAGAAAGATAATTACCATTGCCACAAGGCCGGTATTGGTCAGCCACTTTATATGTCCTCCAGTTCTGAACCTGATAAGCTTTCCGGAGAAGTGAAAGATTATGAGGATCACCCGCGGAAAAGTAATGGCAGCCAATGATCCGTACAGGGCCATCTGCATCCAGATATGCCCCGGGTCGTCGTAAAAACTGTCAAAGATCCTGATCCTGAAGAATAGCATCCATAGCCATAGACTAAATATCACATGTATGAGGGTCGTGATATAGTAAGTGGTACGTGCCTTGCTGTAGAAATTCTGTCTGAGGACTTCAGTGGCCAGAATTTCGGTTGCGATCAGAATAATAATCAGGACCATTGAGAATGTTTATCTCTGTAAAAATACTCAATTAATTATTATCACTATTATTCTTACATTCGTATCTGATATCACAGATAAGCAATGACTGAAGTAGCCTTTTTCGATTCTTTGTATGAGCCAGACACAGTTCTGACATATTCCGTAATCTCTTCGAGGTATATGGACAAGTGGATATTTGTGAGGCATCAAAGGCGACAGACCTACGAAATTGCCGGAGGCCATATAGAAGAGGGAGAAAGTTCTTTCGAAGCTGCGAGCCGCGAACTGATGGAAGAGACCGGGGCTTTAAGCTTTACTCTTGAATGTGTTGCAACATACTCTGTGAAAAAGGATGGAGAAACGGGGTGGGGCAGGCTTTATTTTGCCGAAGTGCAGGAACTTGGGCCGATCCCGGATGATTCAGAAATAGCAGAAATAGTTCTTCTTGACACAATCCCTGCAGTCCCGACTCACCCCGACATTCAGCCGCATCTATTCCGGAAGACACTTGAATATTTAAAAATAGTTTGAAAATCAACTTAATTTGTTAGTATGAAAAAAGTACTTCTCCTGCTTATCTCCGTGATTTTTACCCTTTATAATTCGTCTGCTCAGGATGATCCATCCACTCTGACCAGGGTTGGTGACAAAGCACCTCAATTTAGCTGTAAATCGGTTGATGGCAAGGTGGTAGATATGAGCAAGCTTCAGGGCAAGATAGTCATGATCAACTTTTTTGCTACCTGGTGCGGTCCATGCATGCTTGAGCTGCCTGTATTGCAGAAGAATATCTGGGACAAATATAAAAACAGGAGCGATTTTGAGCTGATAATACTTGGCCGGGAACACAATGAGACAGAGGTGAGTAATTTCGTGAAGACAAAGGGTTTTACTATGCCTTTTGCCCCTGATCCGGAACGCAAGATCTTCAGTCTCTTTGCAACCCAGTCCATTCCCAGGAATGTTATTGTCGGCAAAGACGGGAAAATTATTTTCCAGAGTATAGGTTTCACACCTGAAGAGTTCAAGGAGATTGAGGCTCTGCTTGCTGAAAAATTAAAATAGATTTCTTTTCTTTTTACACAGCTATGCATTTCCGGAAACTGCTAATTGTTTTCTTCTTTCATTTTATAAGCTTACAGGCCTATCCACAAAACCTGATAGCAAACGGATCGTTTCAGGATTTAAATGTCTGTACCGAGTTAAAAGCCCCATGCTCCCCTTCGGCATGGAAAACAACGTCTCCTCACCTGATGATGTACGGGGCTGAAAAGGATAACTATTTTGCACGGCTGACAATCTTCAATTCATCGATAGAAGGGATAAGAAAATACATGCAGACACGTCTGCTATGCCCTTTGAAAAAAGGCGTAACATATACCCTTTCAGTGAGGCTTAAGCCTGATAATGTTTTCATGAGTTCGTTTGGAGTTCTTTTTGTAAACACACCGATCTATAATAATAACGATCTTCTTTTGAGGATTAAACCCACTATTGATCTTACAGGGCTATATGCAAAGGTTCCCTATAACAAAAGACTGGAGTGGTACAAAATAACAGTTGAGTATAAAGCCACTGGTGATGAGAAATACATGATCCTTGGTAATTTTCAGAGCGATTCGGACCAGAGGCGTGTTTACTATGCAACACCAAAGAATTTCACAGATTATGAATACCATATCGACGATGTGGAGTTAAGCCCGAAAAACCCGCAGGAGCCTTGCAGAAACTTCGAAAAGATCCGTCAGCAATTATATAATCAGAAGGAAAGGCATCCTCAGAAGAAGTTCAATATGTTCGGAGAGGAAGATCCTGATTCTGCTGAAGTATTTATCAGTGAGTCAATCGACACGCTTCGGCTGGGGAATGTCTATTTTGAATTCGATTCGGATAAAATTAATTCGATCGGAAAGACAAAACTCGATTCTCTCTTCAGAAATCTTGTGAAAGAAGATGTGGATTCAATAAGGATTCATGGACATACCGACTCTATGGGACCAAAGGACTATAATCTTGATTTGTCATACCGCAGGGCCATAGCTATTGAAAAGGTCCTCTCCGAAAACAACCTTTCGGTTTATGTATCTGCTGTAAAAGGGTATGGTGACCAGTTGCCCAGATCGAGCAATGCAACCGATTCAGGACGAAAGAAAAACAGAAGGGTTGAGGTGATTATCTACTATAAGATCAAAAGCAACGGCCAAAGATTATAACCAATCAGGCAGTCTTTCGGCATGTAACTTGCTGTTAATAGATTCACAATAGCCAACACTTTTCTAACACTGAGTAGTAATGAATACCATGAAATCAATGATTCTCAAAGTTACCGGAAGTATCTTTCTTCTGGTGATGTTTGCATCCTGCGAAAGAAACGATAACGAGGTTTTCTTAAGGATTGGAAGTGAATACAAGTATACTTTTCACGATATCCAACTTTATGATACTTCAACCCATATCATATATTTTAAGGATGTGCATTCGGAGTTCGAAGATATAATGCAGAATTCTTTTCTCTTTCTGGAAAGTGGAGAAACTATTTACCAGGGTGGCTTTGTGCCTGGTTATTCAAGTTCTATTCCGAATAGTCCATTCATCATGTCACCGTCGATGTACGGAAACTATGCACTTAAAATTGAGAACTGGCATCCGGCTGAACCTGATGAAAGAAATGATCCCAAAATGATTGCTGCTTTGAACCAGCACGGACTTTTACATTCCGGACTTGCAATTTCCTCCAGCTCAATTCAGATAAACGGAACACAGCTAAGCTTCAGGTTTACGATTAAAAATCACGATCAGGAAGACCTTATGATAATTGATCCTGATAAAACCGGACCAAACCTCTTTCACTACTTTACAAACGGGCTATATATTTACGATCTGGCTCATAATGAAATATTCGCCAATACTATTCAAAATCAGGCTCCGGTACCATGGAACAGCTGGAAAACTGAGTGGTTATCTGAATTGAAATCAGGTGATTCCAAACAGTTCACAATTATCTATACAATCAAGAAACCGATAAATCCCGGAGAGTATGATACTACTTTTGAATTCCCCGGATTGGCATATCAGGTGACAAAAGACCAGCTTTATCAGGGAAACAGCAGAATATGGCTGGGTGACATCCATCATAATTTAAGGAGAACTATTCCATAAACAGCAGGTATAAATGATAACCAGGCACCGTCAGAGCATTCGCCTGAAAGGATATGATTATTCACAGAAGGGATTGTATTTCTTAACGATTTGTGTACAGGACAGAAAATGTTTGTTCGGGGAAATCATTGACGGCAAAATGATTTTAAATAATGCCGGTAAAATTTCAGATGATTGTTGGTTAAATATTCCGGAACATTTTCCGAATGCGGTTTTACACGAATACATTATAATGCCAAATCATGTTCATGGGATAATTGAATTAATCAAATCCGGTTCCCCCAATGAATTGTCATCATCCGTCGGGGTAGGGGTTCAAAATTTTGAACCCTACCCATGAATCACTACGATCCCTAAATGTATTCGAAGGTAACCTTCTTAAGCCATTTCTCTTCAAGCAGTCTTGCGATACGTTTCACAACGGTTCTCCTGATTTCAAGGTCAACCGGCAGGTTGGGATCCTGGTGGGCAATGTTTATTCTTGTTCCGATAACGAAGTGGATCTCATCACTTTCCATTATCAGCCTCACTATCTTGTCGGCAGGACCTTTCTGAAGTTTAACACTGTTGTTGAAAGTCTTCAGTATCTCATTTACTTTCTGTAGTGTAAGTATCCCTTCGGTTACGAGATCAATACCCTCAAGAAAGCTTTCAGGAGGAAGTTCCGGATCCTCGAAAATCAGTTCATCGATTATTGTCCTGCCAAGTTCCCTGGCCACAATATCAGCAGTGGTTCCTCCGCACAATATAACTTTCCCTATATACCCGCTGACCTTGGCAGCGAGTTCCCTGTCCTTATCCTTTTCATAGGGAGGACCGGTACAGATGAGCAGTTTACGGGGTTCGCGGAAGTAGATTGTTGCACAGCTGATATCGTCGCGGGCCCTGTAAGCATCGTTCTTATGAGCCATTGTAACGATTTTCCCCGAAAGCATATCGGCCGAGATTGAAGCCTCACTCGAAACCAGGGAAGCGGCATAGTTGGCTGCATTAGCCCTTTCCCAGCCGAAAGGGTAAGCTTCTGTTCCCATTCCGCTCTGTGCCACTCCATCGGAGCAGAAGATTATGCGGTCTTCCTTCTCTGGCATCAGCGTGCAGGTCTTAAGTACTTTCCCTGCGTTATGACCCTTGTCGAGGACAACCTTTTTCCAATCAGGCTCAACTATTGTATTGCCTCTCAGGTAAATTGTTGAAGGGTTATCATATTCGAGAATTGTTGCCCTGCCGCTTGTTTCAATATCAACAATAGTGAATGTAGAGTAACTGATTTTCCTCTCACTGCACACAGGCAGTGTATTCATTATAATCTCTGCAATGCGGTCAACCTCCTTATGCTCGCGTGTGAAATTGAGTGCCATGGTGGCCGTGAGAGTTGCAAGTATATTGGCTTTCACTCCGCTCCCCATACCATCGGACAAAACAGCAATTACCCTGTCCTCTTCCTTTATATACCTGTAGAGGAAGACATCGCCGCAGATCCTTTCTCCCTCGTGATTTCGTTGCTGGCTGTTTACCTCTATGAAAAAATTCTTGTTCACGAGCGCTTATTTCAGGTTGGTTTTCAGTATGCTTTTTTTAGTCTTGTACGATTCGATTATTGAGTTCAGCATCTGTTCCGTCTCGGATGCTCCTTCACCAAGGAGAAACCCGATCTTCTGAACCATTTCGAGGTTTTTATCTATCACTTCAGACACTCTGTTGATTACCTCCTCTCCCTGCACTTCAGGAGAGTAAAGATCGCGTATTATTGCACCGCACATTTTATTCTTTTTTATAGGGAAGATCGAAATATTCAGCATCTTGTCCTCAAAATGCACGTCCTTGCTCACAACAGGTTCATCTTCCTTTATGACAAAAGTGAACATATTGTAAACATTGAATGGAATGAGTGTTTTTATATCTGCCCCTGCCAGTCCGGGTATTATCTCAGCAATGGCCCTGGCATCTTCTCCAATGATATTGATAAAGCTGTTGTTAGAGTGAAGTATCTTAAGGTTGTTATCAACAATTACAACTCCTGTCGGAAGTTTTTCGAGCATGTTGTTCATCATGTCGGAGGCGCTCTGAGCTATTTCTTTTTCCCTTCTGGCAAGCTCTTCAGATTCCTTGAGGGCTTTTTTTGTCTCGGCCAGCTTTCTGTTTGTCTGCCTCAGAGTCTCTATATATTCCTGCTTGTTGCGGATATTGAAGGTATGACACATTTCAGGAATTGCAAGTCCTTTGGCGACAGTTACGGCAAAGTCGCGGCAAGACAGATAACCGCATGCTCCGCAATTAATCTCCTCATCAGAACTGTCTTTTCCTATTATTTTCAGCACCTCAAGAACTGCTTCTTCAGGCGGCTCCTCGATCCTCTGGTCATCGATTCTGAAAGTACGTGAGAAGTCGAGTTTCGACCACCTCTGCATATCTCTCTTCCACTTTTCCTTGTCGAGCAATCCCACGCGTTTCTCTGCATAATGCCTTACAAGCGATCTTCTCCTGAATCTTTCATTATGGTGCTCCATGGCCGGACCAAGAAGACATCCGTGACAAAAGAAGAGGTTGAAATGATGTTGAATTGTGTCGATATATTTGTCAAAATCATTTATGGCTTCAAGAATTTCTTCCTTGCCCGATGCTGTTATAACACTGCTCGATACCATATCGCGCTTAATGCCGCCGGCCTGGATTATTCCGGCTGGAAGAGGGTAGAGGGCTCCCCAGTTGCCATGCGGCGGATCGAAGTCTGACATTTTAACAAGCCTTTCCTGGATCTTGAACTCTTCAAAGAGCTGCCTGAGCTCCACAAATGTAAGAACCCCGTCGACAAGCGATCCGTCTTCATACAGCAGGGCTTCATCCTTTG
Organism: uncultured Bacteroidales bacterium; assembly: GCA_963765005.1. Taxonomy (GTDB): domain Bacteria; phylum Bacteroidota; class Bacteroidia; order Bacteroidales; family VadinHA17; genus LD21. The sequence continues at coordinate 616,729 of CAVXUP010000001.1, read as the reverse complement.
CATCCAGACAAGGACCTATCTGAACAGTGGCCACATCCTTTCCGTATAACTCCTTTACTACCATTGCAGTAGCTATCATCGGCGAAACGAGTGGCGCAAGATTCGGAATGAGTTCAGGATGGAACTTTTCCACAAGTTTAACTATCGAAGGACAATTGGCGGTTATCATGTATTTCCCTTCAGCCTTCGTGAAAAGATTTGCATACTCAGCTGCAATGAGATCAACTCCAAATGACACCTCATGCACATAATCGAATCCGAGAAGCCTTATCATTGCAACAAACTTCCTGTAGTCGGTTATATCATCGAACTCAGAGGCAATGCTTGGTTCTACAAGCGCTGCTGTTTTCCTGCTTGAAGTGAGAAGCTGTTTAACCTGTTCCCTGGAATCGCGGAAGGCAATAGCTTTTGGTGAACACGAAACATAACACAACCCGCATCCGATACACCTGTCAGGCAGAATGAAGGGATGAGCTTTTTGGGGTTTAACTTCTATTGCATTGACAGGACAGACCCGTACACAGGAGTATGAGTTCCTGCACTTGTCATCGTCAATATAAAGAACAGGTTTTCCGGTTCCCATGATTTTAATTGTCTTAACTTATTCTGCTGAGTTCCTTCTCCAGGATAGCCTCTATCTTCGACAGCGTTACACCCTCGGTGGTAACTCCGTTTATTGTAAGGTTCGGTCCGTTGCTGCACCGGTCCATGCATCTGGCTCCCTTAAAAATCACTTTGTCATCGAGATGATTTTTTCTTAGATACTCCCTGATGAACAATACCACATCTTTATTGCCTCTGGAAAAGCAGGAGCTTCCAAGACATATCTGCATTTCAATTCTCTGGGCCATTTAACTACTGTTCAAAAATAAACACCAACATCAAATGTAATCATTTTTTTTAAGCACAGAGCTGTTTGAAAAGATATGAAACAGGCAACTTTTAAGAGCGGACTTCCATTGCTGTCTTATTAAAAGATTATCAATGATACCAGGCTGACCTGGATTTTAATAACTAAATGGCATATTGTCAATAGTATATGCAGGAAAAAGATAGAAAATACGGCGAGATATTTTATTGTTAATAAAATAACAATGTTTATTTAATAACAATAAAAATATTTATCTTTGTATTTGTCACTTAACTTTTTGGCATCATAATGGGAATAGATTATGACATAATCCTGAAGAGATATAAACAGGGGAAAAGAGAAGATCTTATTCCACTGCTGCAGGAGATACAGGAGGATCTCGGATACCTCTCTGAAGAAGCTATCGTTCGTGTAGGTCAGTTCCTTGGTCTTAGCACAACAAAGATCTACGGCCTGGCAACATTTTATGACAGATTCAGGTTTATCCCGGCTGGAAAAATTCAGATAAGTGTTTGTCACGGGACATCGTGCTTCCTAAACGGATCTCAGTCTCTTATTAACAGGATTAAGGAGGAGACCGGAGTACAGCCCGGGCAGACTACACGCGACGGAAACTTCAGCTATGAGATAGTATCGTGCATGGGAGGCTGTCATAATGGACCTTTAATTTGTGTAAACGGCGATTATAAGACGCATATCAAGCCAGAACAGCTGCCTGACCTGATTAAAAAACTGAAATATATAATTGAAAACGACTAATTGGTTTAGTATCCTTGTATGGAAGATCTGACATCACTTCTGGTCAATAAGGTTCTGCTCTATGAATCTGATGCTCTGCCTCCGGAAACAGAAAAACTGCTTCAGCAGCTGAGGAGGGAGAAGCCATCAATTCCGGCTATTTATGTCTCATCAGGAACAAGCAGCATAATTGCCGGATCAGAAAAGACGATGAAAGCAGCCTGGACTTATATTGAAGAGAACAGTATTGCATGCGACCTTATAAGAGTAGGCTGTACCGCTCCTGCAAATTTTGAGCCCCTCGTTTGTGTTCACCTTCCTGGAAAAAATAAACTATACTTTCGGAATATTACAGAGGAGAAGGTGGAACCTCTTCTGAACGGGGTATTTCATAATGACATTAATGAAGATGATCTGGCAGGGCAGGCCGGGACAAAGGGTTTCGAACTATGGTCAGGAATTCCTTTTCTTGATGAGCTCCCATTCTTTGCCAATCAGAAGCGGATAGTACTTGGCAACTGTGGTTGCTATGACCCGGAGAGCATTGAAGAGTATATAGCAAGGGGTGGTTACCGGGCTTTTGTAAAGGCAATACGGCATTACACCTTTGAGGAGGTTTGCGACATAGTTGAGAAAAGCGGGCTCAGAGGCCGGAGCGGCGGTGGCTATCTGACAGGTCTGAAGTGGAAGCATGCTCTCAATACAAGCTCAAATTCCAGGTATCTGATCTGTAATGCCAAGGAGAGCGACCCCGGGGCATTCACCGACAGGACAATACTTGAAAGTGATCCCCACAGGCTTGTCGAAGGCATAGCAATAGCTTCATACGCAATCGGAGCATCGAACGGTATTGTATTTATGCGGTCGGGCTCTGACCATGCAATGAATAAGCTGCAACAGGCTATTGACAGGGCAAGAGAATTCGGGTTGCTGGGGCATAATATTTTCAACAGCGGGTATAACCTGGATATTGTTATCAAGAAAGAACCGGGAGCCTTTGTCTGCGGAGAAGAGACTGCTCTGATTAATACTCTGGAAGGGAAAAGAGGGATGCCGCAGCTGAAGCCTCCGTATCCGACAACTTCCGGATTATTCGGTAAGCCTACTGTCATAAATAATGTTGAGACTCTTATGAATGTCCCTCTTATTATGCAGAACGGCCCGGAATGGTTTCGGTCGCTGGGGACGGAAAACAGCAAGGGAACAAAGGTATTTGCCATAGCTGGCAAAGGCAGGATGTCGGGCGTTATTGAAGTTGAGATGGGAACTACCGTCAGAACTATACTTGAAGATATAGCTGACGGAATAAAGGAAGGAAAAGAATTCAAGGCTATTCAGCTTGGCGGAGCATCGGGCTCCTTTCTTACCAGCGAACATCTTGATATTGGGATTGATTACGAGGAGCTTAGGGAGAAGGGAATCGGTATGGGAGCCGGCGGTTTTGTAATAATCGACGAAAATACCTGCATGGTTGATCTTGTTCGCTACTATATGGAGTTCATAAGGAATGAGAGCTGCGGCAAGTGTATACCCTGCCGCGAAGGGACAGGAAGAATGCTTGAGATTCTTGAAAGCGTAATCCGTAAGCCTCTGAATGAAGAGTCGGGTACAACACTGGAAAGGTTTAAGGGAGTGATGCAACTCGAAACAATTGCCTCGGTGATGAAGGATACATCCCTCTGCGGATTGGGACAAACTGCCCCGAACCCGTTCATCAGCGCCCTTAAGAACTTCAGGGATGAGTTTGAAGAACATATCTTCGACAGGAAATGCCGGGCAAATATATGCAGGGGACTAAGGTCGTTTTCGATTGACGTGGAGAAGTGCACCGGCTGCACTGCCTGCGCCTCGAAATGTCCTGTAAATGCCATCTATGGAACCAGACTGCAGCCATTCTTTATCGTTGAAGATAAATGTATTGGCTGCGGCATATGCTTTGATATCTGTAAATTCAGTGCAATAAATGTTAAATAGCAAGATGCTTTTTACAATTACTGTTAACAATAAAAAGATTAAGGCCGAAAAGGGGGAAACAATCCTCTCAGCGCTAAACCGCAACGGTATAAAAATTCCTACCCTTTGCAGAATGAAGGATTTTTCACCGACAGGAGCCTGCAGGATGTGCGTTGTAGAGGTTGAAGGGCGCGACCGGCTGGTAACTGCCTGCTCTCAGCCTGTAGAGGAGTGGATGAAGATCAGGACCCATACTCCGCGGGTAATCATGGCAAGGAAGACTATCGTGGAACTTCTGCTCTCAAATCATCCCGACGATTGCCTCTACTGTGAAAAAAACCTTAATTGTGAACTGCAACGGCTTTCGGAAGAACTGAATATCAGGGAAAGGCGGATCCGTGGAAAAAGAATTAAGCTTCGGCTCGACCAGTCGAGCCCGGCTATCGTCAGAGAGCTTTCCAAGTGCATTCTGTGCGGCAGATGCGTGCGTGTTTGCGAAGAGGTTATTACATCAACTTCCCTTGATTTTATAAACAAGGGAAGGATGACGCATGTTGGTCCGGCTATGGACCGCGATTTCAATTTTTCGAGCTGTGTCCATTGCGGACAGTGTGTTATGGTATGTCCGACTGGTGCCTTGCACGAAAAGCATAGTATTACCGAAGTACAGGAATACCTCAACAAGCCCGATATAGTAAAGGTGATCCAGTATTCTCCGATGGTTACTGCCGGAATAGCCGAAGAGCTTGGTATGAGATATAATAAGGACTTCAACAGGGTACTCAATGCAATACTTCGCAGAATTGGTTTCGATAAGGTATTCACAACTGGTACCGGCACTGACGTGTGTATAACAGAGATCACAGAACAGCTGATTTCAAGAATAGAAGCAGGTTCTGAAACTCCTCTCTATATTTCCGCCTGTCCCTCATGGGTTAAGTATGCAGAGCAGTTCTTTCCTGCACTGATTCCATCAATATCTACAGTTAAGTCGCCGCAGCAGATTACCGGAGTACTTGCAAAAACTGCTGTTGCAGGCCAGCTTGATGTGAGGCCGGAGGAGATCTTCTCGGTATCTGCAACACCCTGCATGGCAATGAAGTTTGAGGCACGACGCGACGGGATGATGAGAAAAGGGATCAGCGATGTTGATGCAGTCCTCACCGTAAGAGAGCTGGCAAGGCTTATCAGGCTGTATGGTATTGATACTTCAAATGTTGAGGAGGAGCCGGCCGATGAACCACTGGCCGGAAGAAGCTCAGCTGCTGTCCTCTCAGAAGTTTCAGGAGGATTTGCTGAAGCAGTCGTCCGTTCATATCATTATCAGAAAGTAAGGAAGGATGCAGATAAAATCTCTTTTAAGAAGCTAAGATCCGGAGGTAACTTCAGGGAAATTACATTCCTGGCCGGCGATTACGATCTGTCTGTGGCTGTGGTTGATGGACTTACCGGACTTGAGAAACTGAGGGCTGCGCTGGCATCTGGAAAAAAATATGACCTGGTTGAAGTGATGACTTGCCCTGGCGGTTGTGCCAATGGTGCGGGGATGCCCTTTAATATTTCAAAGGATGAAATAAAGAGCAGATCGAAACTGGTCTACCAGGCAGATGATACAGAGGCAATTAATCTTCCCTGCAAATCGCCTGCCCTGATAAATCTGTATGAAAAATATCTTAAGGAAGACCCTGATATTTCAGATAAGAAAATATTCCATACTCATTTTGAGAAGAGAAACGTGCTGTTGTGAATGAATTAGTATAATGATATGCTTGTTTATACAATAAAAGAGCTTTGCCGTACATGTTATACCTGTGTAAGGGAATGCCCTGCCAAAGCAATACGTATTGTCGGAGGGCAGGCAGAAGTTATCGATGAAAGGTGTATCGCCTGCGGGAACTGCACTAAGGTTTGCAGCCAGGGAGCAAAAGTCTTTCTCAATACCACCGACAGAGTCAAAAAACTTCTTGACAGTTCTGTTAAAACAGCAGCCATAATTGCTCCCAGTTTTCCTGCCGAGTTTTATGATATTCCAGATCACCGGATCCTAGTTGGGATGATTAAGTCACTTGGCTTCAGTCATGTGGCAGAGGTCTCATTCGGTGCCGATCTTGTTGCCGACAGGTATAAGAAACTGGTGAATGAGAATTCAGGGTATTATATCTCTTCCGATTGCCCCTCGATAGTCAACTATGTGAAATTCTACCATCCGTCATTAGTCGGCAATCTTGCTCCGATAGTCTCTCCTATGGTGGCTATGGGCAGGGTGATGAGGCAAAAATATGGTGAAAATACAAGTATAGTATTCATAGGTCCGTGTGTTGCGAAGAAGGCTGAAAGCAATGAAGTTGACGAAGCGATTACATTTACGGAACTTAGAGAAATGCTGGCAGAGAAAGGAATTTCAGCCTTAAACACTGAGCCTGTTGATTTTGATCCTCCGGTCGGGGGCAGGGGTGCCATCTTCCCTGTTGCCAGAGGATTACTGCAGACAGCCAGGATAAGCGATAATGCAATCACCGGTAACATAATTGCTGCTGAAGGACGAATTGATTTTCAGGGGGCCCTTAAGGAATTTGAGGCCGGACTCATCAGGAATCAGCACATGGAACTGCTTTGCTGTGAGGGTTGTATAATGGGGCCCGGACTATCGAAGAACGGAAAACAGTACAACAGGCGTTCACTGGTAAGCACCTATGCCAGCAGTAAACTCGACATAATTGATTCTGAGGATTGGCAAAGTTCGTTCGACGAGTTTTCAGGTCTTGACCTCTCATTTATTCATAAACCGGAAGATCACAGGATTGAAGAGCTTACCGAAGAGGATGTTAAGGATATTCTTGGTAAAATGGGAAAAGTGATTAAAAAAGATCAGCTTGACTGCGGAGCATGCGGCTATGAGAGTTGTGTTGAGCATGCAATTGCAATTAAAAAAGGGCTCGCTGAGGTTGAAATGTGCCTTCCCTATACTATCGAGAAACTTCATAAATCTGTCAAGGACCTTGCTCTTTCAAATGAGAAGCTCTCATCAATGAAGCAGGCACTGAAGCAGTCAGAGAAACTCGCTCACATGGGACAGCTGTCGGCAGGTATTGCACATGAACTCAATAATCCTCTGGGAGTTGTAATTATGTACAGCAATATATTGCTCGAGGAGGCTGGTGCCGGAGACCCTGTCAGGGAGGATCTTAATCTGATCGTGGAGCAGGCAGGCAGATGCAAGAAGATTGTTGCCGGACTGCTTAACTTCGCCAGGAAAAACCAGGTTAACCATCAGGCTGTAAACATAAAGGAGCTCGTGAACAGTAGTCTTGAAAGCCTTATTATTCTGCCCTCTGTGAAAATAGGGATCTCGGATCTTACAACAAACCCGGAAGCCATGCTCGACATGGAGCAGATGATGCAGGTGCTCACAAATCTGATAAAGAATGCAATTGATGCCATGCCCGACGGCGGTGACATTAATATTAAACTCGAAGATACCCTCAGTGATGTTATTATTACAATAAGTGATACAGGAACAGGAATTAAGGAGGAGGACAGAGCCAAGATCTTTGAACCCTTCTTTACTACAAAGGGCATAGGTCATGGAACAGGTCTGGGACTTGCAACAGCATACGGAATTGTAAAAATGCACAAAGGTCAGATTTCTGCCGAGTCGAATACAGACCCTGCCAAAGGACCGACAGGCACAAGTTTCAGGATTATACTGCCCAGACGTAAGGAATGAAAGGGAGAATGGGAGAGTGGGAGAGTGGGCGATCCTCTGTCGCCAAGGCTTCGGAGGACGAAGGATGGAGAAAGTGGGAGTATAAGAAAACTCCAAACTCCAAACTCCAAACTCCAAACTCCAAACTCCAAACTTCTTTTTGATGTTATTGAATTAACAATAGCTAATATTTATCATTTTAACTGTTTGATTTAAAGAATTTTTAGAAATTTGTATTAATGAAGAAAAGCGATATTACGATACTCGTTGCAGATGATGATCCTGATTATCTTTTTCAGACGGTATTCAATCTTAAGAAAGCAGGATACAATACTATGGCTGTGGAGAGTCAGGCAGAGGCAGAATCGGTAATTGCAAAATTCAAACCTAATCTTGCCATATTCGACCTGATGATGGAAAGCGACGACAGCGGATTCATCCTTTGTTATAAAATGAAGAGAAAACATCCCGACGTTCCGGTAATACTGGCAACTGCCGTATCGCGCGAAACAGGACTGTCGTTCAGCATTGCCTCTGACCAGGAAAAATCCTGGATAAGAGCCGACAGGTATCTCGAAAAGGGAATCAGACCCGAAGAACTTGATCAGGAAATAATGAAACTTCTAAAACTGTAATATGGCAATCCTGAAGGTGCTTGTTATTGATGATGAACCTGGAATCCGGTCAGGCGTTTCAAGGATTCTCAATAACTTTCATGTCACCTATCCTTTTATGGATGAAGATTATACTTTTGAAGTAACGGAAGCTGGCACAGGCGAGGATGGCATAACAATACTTGAAAGCGATATGCCCGACATTCTCCTTCTCGACAATAAACTGCCCGGTATTCAGGGTATTGAAGTGCTGGAGTATATCAGGAAAAGGAACTATGACATAGTTGTTGCTATGATAACTTCATATGCTTCTCTCGATGTCGCCATCAGGGCCACACGCGACGGTGCAATCGATTTTATACCCAAACCATTTACTCCCCAGGAGCTTAAATCGAGTATTGAAAATATTTCCAAGCAGCTGTATCTTAAGAGGATAACTCATAAGATGAAGCAGGAGGGAAAAAAGATCCGCTACCAGTTTCTCTCCGTGCTGTCTCATGAACTTAAAGCCCCTCTCAATGCTCTTGAAGGTTATCTTAGGATGATGCAGGAAAAACAGGCCGGCGACAGGATAGAAGACTATGCAACTCCCATTGAAAGGTCGCTCCAGAGGATACAGGGGATGAGAAGCTTAATAATGGACCTGCTGGATTTTACAAAGATCAGGCTCGAAAGGAAAGAGGAAAAGATCCAGGAAGTCAACCTGGCCGATGTCGCTTCCGATGCGATAATTACCGTTCAGCCTTATGCCATCCAGATGGATGTCTCAATAAATCTTGATGTAAGGACGGAAGTAATAATAATGGCTGATCCCGACGATATGGAGATAGTCTTTAATAACCTGATATCCAATGCAGTAAAGTATAACAAGAGTGGTGGAAAAGCTGAAATAACCATCGATTGCTCCGAAAATGAGGCCATTCTTATTTTCTCCGATACAGGTATCGGGATTAACAAGACTGACACCGAGAATCTCTTTACGGAATTTGTCAGGATCAAGAATGAAAAGACAAGGAATATTACAGGAAGCGGGTTGGGGCTCTCAATCGTAAAAAAGGTTATTGAACTATATCATGGTACAATAAATGTTGAAAGCACTCCTGATGTAGGAACTCAGTTCACAATAAGATTACCAAAGAAACAGATAAACATTACCTGACCAATGACTAAATTACCAGGAAAAACAGTAGAAAGGCTCAGTGAATACAGGAGAACCCTTCTGGAATGCCTTAGTGAGAAAAGAAGCTTTATTTTTTCGCATGAGCTTGCTGCCCGTCTGCATATAACTGCCGTACAGGTCCGACGCGATCTTATGCTTATCGGTTATTCGAGCGTCCTTCGCAAAGGGTACGATGTGAGGATTCTTATCGATACCATCGGAAGCATAATTGATTCTGAAGAAAGCGTAAATGTTGCGGTTGTAGGGATTGGCAATCTTGGACGTGCTGTCGCCGGCTATTTCAAGGGTAAACGTTCAAAACTCAATCTTATCGCTTCATTCGATAACGATCCCCAGAAAGTGAATAAGGTCATCTCCGGTGTAAAATGCTATCCTTACAGCGATTTTGAAAAGTTGATAAAAGAACTTAATATCCGGATTGCCATACTGACCGTGCCACCCGATTTCGCGCGGGAGATAACTGAAGAGGCTGTGCTTTATGGGATTAAGGGAATACTTAATTTCACTACTATTCCTCTCAATGTGCCTTCAGAAGTCTATCTTGAAGAGTATGATATGATCACTTCAATCGAGAAGGTAGCCTATTTTGTAAAGGAGAATAAAGCCCAGGATTAAATTGTCTGATGAAAATTTTCAGAAGTTTTGAAGAGGCTGCAGGAATCAGAAACCCGGTAGTAACAACCGGTTCGTTCGATGGTGTCCATATAGGGCATAAGACAATTCTCCGGAGGTTAAGGATGCTTGAAGAAAAGCACAATGGAGAATCAGTGCTTATAACTTTTGACCCGCATCCGCGCAAAGTACTCTATCCCGAAACTGCCGGTAAAGATCTTAAACTTATCAATTCACAGGAAGAGAAGTTTGAACTTCTCGAGAAAGCAGGTCTCGGTAATATAATACTGATCAGATTTACTTTAGAGTTCTCTCGAATAACAAGTGAAGAGTTTGTTCGCGATCTGCTTTGCGGAAAACTTAATGCAAAGGTGATTGTAGTAGGATTCAACCATCATTTCGGGTTTAACAAGGAAGGCGATTATAAACAGTTGTGGAGCTGGAGAGAGAAATATGGGTTTGAAGCGGAGGAGATACCTGAGCAGGAGGTTCAGCACGAAACAGTAAGCTCGACAAAGATTCGGCAGGCTATAAGCGAAGGTTACATCCAAAGAGCAAATGCCTATCTCGATCACTATTATATTGTAAAAGGAATAACGCTTAAATATCCTGAAGCTGTTCCTGATTCGCTTCCACACCTTGTAAAAGTGCCGGTTACGGAAGAGTGCAAGATCCTGCCATCTCCGGGGATCTATGCAGTATCTGTCGATTCAGGCTCAGATACACTAAAAGGGATGGCAATAATTGAAAGACACTCCGATGACAAGCCTGTGCTGTTGCTGAATGTTTTCGGGGAGGAAAATCAGGATAACAGAAAGGTAACACTGTCATTCCATAAAAAGATTCATGGAGCAGTTGATCATACCGACAAGAATCACACATCGAGGATCAACTCCGCAAAAGCTGAGATTATGGACCTTATTTACTGATAAGAATCATTCAGAGTTGGTACATATATTCTTAACTTTGCATACAGGGAGTGTTAATTAGATAACCAATCAACCACCTCCCCCCTACGCTTTCGCTTCGGGGTACTCCTCCTTCAAAAGGAGGAGAGACTTCGCATAAATATGAGCATAGGAGAATTAAATAAACTGGTACTGAAATAATGAAGAATTACATAACTATCAGGCTCTTTTATCAGCAATTTGAGTTCAAAAAAATATACAATTAAATGAAGTTTTCTCCTGAGAAACTGAGTATCCCCGATCAGCGAATGATGCCATTTATCGATCCTGCTGAGATCTGGGATCTCATCACAAATACGAAACCCGATAAGCAAAGGGTAAGGGATGTAATTTCGAAATCGCTTGATAAAAACAGACTGACTCTTGAGGAGACTGCCGTTCTTGTGAATGCCGTCGGAACCGATCTGGCTGATGAGATTAAGGAAGGGGCAAGGGAACTGAAACAGAGAGTTTATGGAAACCGCATTGTTCTTTTTGCTCCCCTCTACGTTGGGAACAGGTGCACAAACAATTGCAAATACTGCGGATTCAGAGCTTCCAATTCAGATGCAATAAGGAAGACTCTTGATGATCAGGAGATAATCAGTGAGGTTGAGGCCCTCGAGGATAACGGTCAAAAAAGACTTATCCTTGTCTATGGAGAGCACAGCGACTATTCACCTGAGTATATCGCTCATACTGTGAGGCTTGTTTATGGCGTAAAAAAAGGCCATGGTGAGATAAGGCGCGTTAATATAAATGCTGCTCCTCTCGACATTGAAGGGTTCCGGAAAGTTGGTGAATCGGGTATCGGTACATACCAGGTTTTCCAGGAAACCTATCACAGGGAGGCATATGGCTGGTATCATCTCGGAGGGAAAAAGAAAGATTACGACTGGCGGCTGACCTCACTCGACAGAGCTCAGGAGGCTGGAATTGATGATGTTGGTATTGGTGCGCTCTTTGGTCTGTACGACTGGCGCTTTGAAGTGCTCGGACTTGTCCGGCATACTAATCACCTTGAAGCATGCTATAATGTAGGCCCTCATACAATATCCTTTCCAAGGATAAAAGATGCCGTAAGCCTGAATCTCGATAAGAAATATGAGACAAGCGACAGTGATTTCAAGAAACTTGTTGCAATACTGAGACTGGCAGTTCCTTATACAGGACTGATACTTACAGCCCGTGAAACTCCGGATGTCCGAAGAGAGGTGCTGCAATATGGTGTATCGCAGATCGATGGAGGGACCAAGCTTGAGTTGGGTTCATATTCCGATACACAAAACGAGGAGCAGAATCTTAATCGCGAGCAGTTTAAGATTAATGATAACAGGTCTCTTGCCGAGGTGATAGATGAACTTCTTGAAACCGATTACCTGCCTTCATTCTGCACTTCATGCTACAGAATGGGGCGCACAGGAGAGCATTTCATGGAGTTCTCGGTGCCCGGTTTCATAAAAAGATTCTGCACCCCGAATGCAATTCTCACCCTGGCTGAATATATCTGCGACTATGCAAAGGGGGAGACCATAGAAAAAGGATGGATGGCAATAGAAAAGAACCTTGCCAAACTTGAGGATGGAGTGGCAGCAAGTACGAGGGAGAAGATTGAAAGGATTAAGCAGGGAGAGAGGGACCTGTATTTCTAGATCAGAGATTCCGCCTTTAGAAGGGGGAGTAGGGAGAATGGGAGAAAAACTCAGTATAATCTCCTTTGAAGAGCTTCGGTGTTACTCCGTGGTAAAAAACAATATTCTAATAGAACATTAATATGATCAAAGTATTAGGTGTTAAAATCATTGACAGGATCAAGGAAGCCGGCCTCACACAGGAGATCCTGTCGAGGCATGCAACTGTCATAACAACCAGACTTGGATTCCATGAAGTAACTGAATCTGTTTGCAGCAGGGAAGCCTATATCATCCTGCATCTGAACGGTGACCCTTCAGAAACAGAGATGCTTGTGAATGAGCTTGATGCTCTTGGCGGAGTAGTGCTAAGGGAAATGACATTCACCTCCGGGCGGAAATCAGCGCCTCCTGAGATTCTTAACAGCAATATGGAGATAATGGGGATCCTTGTCGAAAGAAACCACGATATTATTATGGCAGTACAAAAACTGCTGACAGCTTATGGATGCAGCATAAGGACGCGACTTGGCCTGAACGAAGTTTTCTTCGGCGAACCGGCCGGACTGATAATCCTTGAACTTAAAGGCGATGAGAAACAACGGATCTTACTCGAAAAAGATCTTAAAGCCTTAAAACAGGTTCATGTGAGGACTATGCTGTTCTAGTAACCCGAATAAAGTTGATTAAATATTAGTTTGAATGTGCTGTATGTCTGAGCCCGGAAGGTTATCTCCGGACCAAAGGCATATAACTTGCCTGAACCAACAGCTGCTTCGAAGGCTGCAACTCCGTCCTGCAAATACTCCTGTCCCCAGGCCCAGCCGCTGCGCAATGGTTGTGGCGAATCGAACCAGGCTATTGGCTTTATATTCAGTCGATTGAATGTATTTGGTGTTATCCTGAAAACAGGACTTGAATCAAATATAACATCAGCGTTGGAATCCATTCCCCAGGCGGAAGACAGGGTAGAATCAATTTTTACTCTTAAAACACTGCCGGGTATGTAAAACTTTTCAGCAGCTAATGCGACCTGTTTGCCATTTTTGACTTCAACCAACGCATCGCTTACTCCCAGTTTCAAATGGTATGCAAGATTGGTGCTTCTCCCGATTGTAATAACTGAACCTCCTGTTTCCAGAAATTTCCTAAGCTCGGCAACAGAGGTGTCTGCTGTGATTCTTCCCAACTGATGCCTGTATTCGGCAGGAATATTTCTTAACCCTGCAGTATCCCTCGAAACTGATCGTTCCGATGATGATACGGCAGGAATAGCTCCGCTCACAAAAATAATCACATCATATTTTTTTCTCAGATTACCGGCGTCTATTTCTTTGGCATAGATTGTTTTAAAACCAAAATGGTGCTGTTCCAGATTCCATCTTAACCAGCCCGACGGCATTGACCCGCCATATGTATCCCAGAGCGCTATTCGCAGCGGAGAGAGTTTTCCTGAGAGATTAACTGGTCTTTTGCTTATAGTAGTAACACTTAGGCTCAGATCGGCAGAGGCCTTCCGCAGAATGTCATTTGCCTCCCGGCCTGCCGGGATGAAGAAAGAGCCCTGGCCCGGGCCCTGTTCCTTGTTTGATTGTTTTGTTAACCTGTAAACATCAATTCCTGAATTAATAAGATCATTTACTGCAATAAATGAATTGTCACATCTCGAATCGAGGATGTAACCTGCAGCTGTGGTCGACAGGTTAAAATCTCCGGATGGTGTCTGGATCTCGCCATAAGGAATTGTCTGAAACGGGCCGTCGAATGCATTCAGGATTCTTTTGAATCTGATACCCATTGTATATGCGGGGGTCCATCCGGCCATGTCATAGGGGGCAACAGGAGGTCCTCCCGGATATAAAAAATCATTCGGATGATCCTGTGGCTCAAACATATCAAGTATGTGGGGACGAAATGCCTGGTTTGTTTTTACGATATAGGAACCTGCCGGGTAATTAATGCCTTCCACACTGAAACCGGCTGTCGCTTTTGAAAACCTGATCCCTGACCTGATCATTGCATTGATAAGCTTCAGTGCAGTTGGAAAATCAGGCTGATCAGCTGTTATGATATAGCCGCGGGGATCACGCTGTATCGGGTCTGTAAAAACAGCATCGTAGTATTTGAGTGGTATGGTACCCTGAGTCGCCCGGGGCACATCTCTTGAAGAATCGGTTTGTCTTGTGTTTTTTTGATCTGTGTTAAAGGCCTCATTTATTGAAGCTATCTTCTTAGGAGAAATTGTCCAGTTATCGCCGCTGCCTTTTTCAATTGAACTTTTACCCATGCAATAAATATTGTAGAGCAGGTGTTCGCGGTTTCTTGCAGCATAATCAAGAACCGCATAGTTTAATGATAATGAATAGTCTATTGATTTTCTGAAATACCACTTCTGAGGCATAACCGGATATGGAGTATTCCCGTTAGGCAACAGACGGTTAGGCACTAAAGGAACCGATGATGGCGTTGGATTACCTATTATTTCTGTAAGCAGGCCTATCATGTTATGAAAATAAGTTGTAGTTCTGAGACCTCCGTTGTACCAGGTTGAAAAAACTGAGCCACCGCGCTGGGTATAACCTGGTTTTCCCTCTGCATTTAACCTGTTGATCATAGCCGCACCCACAGCATCTATACCGGTTATAACCAAAGGATTAAATAAATAGTTGAAGGGATCGCGATATGGAGGTCCTGCTACTACAGAACCCGCAGGACCGGCCTGGTGATGATTGTATACAATTTGCGGCAGCCATTCGATATAAAGCTGTTTGCTCATATTTCGGGTCTCCTTCATATTCTGCATATAGAAATCCCTGTTGTTATCGTGACCTGCATACTTCTGATAGAGCTTAGGGAGCTGGGAGAATGATCTTTTCAGAGTGTCAGTTTTACTCATGTACCAGTTCGATACAAGTTCCTGTCCATCGGGATTTGCGTGTACCAGCAGAATTATCACCCCATCAAGGATTTGTAATGTTTCAGGATCATTTCTGCTTACAAGCTGCCATGCAGTCTCAATAAGCTGATGGGTTCCCACCGTTTCCGTTGCATGCAGCCCGCCATCAATCCAGACTACAGCTTTTCCCTCCAGCGACAAGGCCCGGGCCTGATCTTCAGAAATGTCTTCCGCATGAGCAAGTTTCTGCGATATTTCCTTGTAGCGGTTCAGGTTCTTGATATTATCCGGTGAAGAAATCACAAGCATATACTGAGAGCGTCCTTCTTCAGTCATTCCCAGATTCACAAGCTGAACCCGGTTTGATGCAGCGGCGATCTTTTTGAAATAATCCTCTGTCTGGGTATAAGTTGCAAGTTTGTAATTATCACCTATTGAAAACCCGAAGTGTTGTTTTGGTGAAGGCAGATTCTGGGCATCAATGCTTAAGAATAAAATGAGACCAGCCAGGAGGAGTAAGTTCCTTTTCATAGAAGGTGTATTAAAGTATATATTATTAAGCAATAGTAATAAAAATTCAGTTCAAAAAACAAATGAAGGGGACCCTAAAGCCCCCTCCTGCATGTTAAATATTCGTAAATACTTAGACCTAAAGGCTGGATCCAAAGTCAGCTTTAAATTTTGCTGCAAGTTTTTCAGGCCAGTTGCTTACAGGTTCTAAACGGCCGGTGAAGAATCGAAGTACAGGAGGTTCTTCAACAAACCTTAAACCTCCGACAAGATCCCTGTTCTGATACAACCAGTTCAGCCTGTCGATTAAATATTCAACCTGCGACAGGGTAAATACGCGGCGCGGGAAGGCAAGTCTCATGAGTTCGAGATCAGCCAGGATATCATTCCCATTCTCATCCCTGATACTGCTTATTGTTCCCCTTTCCATTCCGCGGCAACCCGAGATAATGTAAAATGCAGCTACAAGGGCACCGGCAGGATACTGGCTCTGCGGGACCTGGGGAAGAAATTTTTGAGCTTCAACATGGCAGCCAAGCGCACCGCCGGGCATTATGACCGGAACATCGAGTTTGTCAAGTTCCTCTACGGCATAGTTAATAAACGAAGGCGACTGGCCTACTACATCCTCTTCCTGAGTTTCATACAGGCCGACAGCCATTGCTTCAATTTCCCTTATCGAAATTCCTCCGTAGGTAAGGAAACCTTCATAAAGAGGAACAAGATCCTTCATCTTGTTATAGAGATCCTTGTTATTTGTACAGATAGCCCCGCCACGGGAAGAGCTTACCTTACGTCCCGAGAAGTAGACAATATCGGGGTAACTGCACATCTCCTTCAGAATGTCTCCAATGGTACTCCCCTTATACTCTGCTTCCCTTTTCTTTATGAAGTAGGCATTTTCTCCGATGAGACTTGCATCGAGTACGATAAGAATTTTATATTTATCAGCTATTCTCCTGACATCCTTCAGGTTACTCATTGAAAATGGCTGGCCTCCTATAAGATTGGTAGAAGCCTCCATTCTTATAAACGGAACATTTTCAGGACCTTCCTTCACTATAAGTTCTTCCAGACGAGCAATATCAATATTTCCTTTAAAGGGATGGGTACTTTTGATTTTCATTGCTTCGGGTGTATAAAGCTCGACGACTTTTCCACCATTTAACTGAATGTGAGCAAGGGTCGTTGTGAAGTGATAATTCATTGGCACCACAGACCCTTCCTTTACAAATATCTGGGAGATGATATTCTCCGCTGCCCGGCCCTGGTGAACCGGTAAAATAAGAGTCTTTCCGAATACATCTGCAACGCTTTTTTCAAACCTCACATAGCTTTGAGAACCGGCGTATGCATCATCTGCAATGAACATTTTGGAGAGCTGGGCATCGCTCATAGCATTTGTTCCGCTGTCTGTCAGCATATCAAGGAAAATATCCTTAGTACCCAGAAGGAAGGAATTATAACCTGCTTCACTTATCGCCTGCAGACGCCGATCAATTGGCACGAGATTTAATGATTGTACAATTCTGACTTTGTGCATTTCAAGAGGGATCTCTTTTCCACTGTAAAATTTCACTCTTGCATCTGTCTGAGTTTTTTCCATTATATGTTTAGATTGGTTTGATGGCTAAAATACATAAATTATTATATGACTTTTTCCTGATCTCTGTTTTTTCTTTCAAGATAATGTTTTGAGTCGCCCCATTCTCCATAAATCACCTCTGCATCGGCAAGGGTGACACGTGCTTCGAGGCAGCTCTGGCAATCTTCAGCAGAGTCGTCAGTACAAGGCTTATTATCATATAGTTTATAGCTGTCGCGGTACTTTCCGGGAGTAATATTTGGCATAAGGATATTGGCGCCGATCTTAACAGCTTTTTCACTTCCGATCGGATCAATAGCCTGCAAAGCTGTGGCAGCAACAATATTAATGTCCTTCATCATTATCCTTATTATCGCTATCATTTTCAGAGTGAGATCGAACCGTTCCTTGAGAGGGAGGAGACTGGCGGAGTGCTCAGCAAGAGGAGTATCAGCATGTTCAATATAAGGCCCCATTCCGCACATGTCAATGTCGAACTCTTTCATGAAAAGCAGGTCTCCCGCCAGATCGTCTGTAGTCTGGAATGGCAATCCGATCATTACTCCGGTTCCGGTCTGATAACCAAGGTCTTTAAGTGCTCTCAGGCATTCGATCCGCCTGTCAAAATCGTGTTTCGAATCATTCGGGTGGATCTTGCTGTATAATTCCCGGTTGGTCGATTCCACCCTTAGAAGATACCGGTGTGCTCCTGCTTCAAACCATCTTTTATAGACTTCCCGGTCATGTTCACCGACAGAGAGTGTTACTCCCAGTTCACCTCTTCGAAAGCTCTTTTATTCCATGCAGAAGACTTTCGATCCTATCTGTAACGTACCTGCTTTCAAGTTCCCCCGACTGAAGGGCAATAGATCCGTAATTGTTTTCGTAGGCAAACTTTGCGGCAGCAAGGATTTCATCATCGGAAAGAGAATAACGTTGAAGATTTTTATTTCCCTTTCTTATCCCGCAGTACAGACAATCTTTTCCGCAGACATTCGAGAATTCGATCAGTCCACGAAACCAAACTTTCTTTCCAATGTATTTCTCTTTTACTTCGGCCGATTTTCTGAAAAGAAGCGTCCTGTCATCACCGGTTGATTTGAGCAGGCTGATTATCTCCTCACGGGAGAATTCATCCTTATAGAGTATGTCTTTTGCAGTGAAAGCCATTCATAGGTTGTTTGAGTTCAAATATCACAATAACGATGCACAATTTCAAATTTGATATACCGGTTTTTGTGTGGTTCACAAGCAGGTCGCTCCTACGGAGCTCAAATTAAGGGGTGAAGAATTTGTCTATCCTACAAACAGTTCGTGCCTACGGCACTCATTTTGAGCCGTATAGTTACATTTTTTTCAGTTCAGCACTCTTTCATTCGAAATTCTGAACCTTGTTGAGTTGATTTGTTCGCATCACAGCGGACTTTAACGCTGCATTATGAACCGCGTAGCGGCGATCTGTTTGTAGACATCAGACCGTTCTATGCCAACATGAGCCGCGTAGCGGCGGCCTGTTTTGATTCAGTGCACCCCGTATGTCATATGCCTTATCCTGTACACCTCTTAAAATCCTCTCCCCAGCATTCCCCATAATGCTACCTTCATCTCATCCCAGCGCTGCATAGCTGAATATGCAAAACTGTTTGTATAGGCTGTTACATATTTTTTTGCCTCTTCATTTTTGCCCTCCTTAACAAGCTCGACAACTTTTTTCTCAACACCTGCCAGTTCTTCGAAAGCTTTATCCTCGAACTCTTTTACAGCCGGTTCAATAAGCAATCTTCCTTTCGACCAGTTCACAGAGGCAAGTCTGTTGGCTTCGCGGAACGACCATATGGCAGCATCGGTTCTGTAACGGCTCTGTCCGCATATTTCAAAAGAGGAGGGGAGGTTAAGCACTCCTGAGAATATTGGTATTCTCGGGCTCTGTCCGGGATTGTCAAATGAGAACCAGGCAACTGCACCCACTTCATCGGGCAGCCAGCTGCGGCACTGGATCACATGAGAGTAAGAACAACCCGATATTGCAATTGTTCTCTGGCGCTCAACAACTCCGGGTTTTAGTTCATTCAGCAGATTGCGGAGATCATTGTTCATCCAGTTGCTGACCACAGGGCTCTTTATCTTTTTCTCTATTTCTTTTCCATCCTTATCTTTTTCCTTAACAGTTACAAGAAGGTTTTTTGTCATATCCCATTCGGTACCCTCATAGGTCTCCCTGAAATATTTCATTACATCCCGGGGAGATAATTTTTTCTCCGGTTTAACTGAAAATGGAAGCTCCTCTGCATCAAAGGAAAGTTTAAGCGAGGGGGCAAGTGTGCTGAGAATATAATATTCCCTTATTGCAAAAGGTTTCTTTCCGTTTATGACTTTCCAGAATTTGAAGGGCTCCTTGCCATCCCAGTAACCGAGCTTAAGAGCAACATTCTTAAGATCAGTACTGTACATAAACAAATTGGGATTTTTAAAATCTATGTCCGAGATCCTTGGAATATTTGCTGCGACCCCAACATGATCATCAGGAATCCTCTGGGCGCACCACAAAGCTGATGCCTTCCCTTTACCCTTGCCTGAGCCTGCAATTTCAAGCTGCCATACTTCTTTCGGGTCAGCTATTGTTATACATTCTGCAAGGTCGGCATAGCCATACTCTTCTGCAAGTTTTCCAATAAGTGCAATAGCCTCTCTTGCTGTTTTACATCGTTGTAAAGCTATCCTCTGCAGATCTTCAATGAGGAACAAACCTTCCTCATTTATAAGTGAATCCCTGCCATATATTGTTGTTTCTCCTATAGCAAGCTGTTTTTCATTGAGACAGGGATAAGCTGTGTTAAGAAAGGCAAATGTCTCCTCTGCTTCAGGGATCTCTCCCTTTTTTGTAACCTTGCTCATATCCCATGCTTCTTCGGTATGCAGCATCCCCCAGTAAACAGGATGCATTGTCCCTTTTTCGAAGATCTGGCGGGGCACTATGTTGAGCCAGGTCCTGTAATTCCCGTCACAGGTATGGGAGGTCATTACTGATCCGTCCGTTGAGGCAAGTTTCCCTACCATGATTGTTGTACAGTTTTCACCATAACCCGGACCATCAGTATCTATGTCAGAGTATTGCGCATGCGATGCAATCGATACACCAGTGAAAAGACATACTGTAAAAAGCACGTTGAGGTAAGAATTTTTCATATGATACGAACTTATATTATTTGATAAAAGATATTACACAAATGTAGTTTTTTTCTCACGCACTTTGATTTCAATGTTAATTGCCTGTCAGGAATAACATGACGATTGTTGTGATTTGTGCTGTTTTTTTTTATTATCTTGCCTTCATAATAACGGCTGATGCTATGATTCCAATATGCTATATATCAGAAAAATACCTATTTGCTGTTGCCCTTAATGTCGGGTTTCTGAAGAGGTTTTATTAATATGATAAATGATAAACTTATTAATCCCGGAAGCATTGTCGTTGTCGGAGGCAGCGACGATATTTTAAAACCGGGAGGTAAAGTACTTAAAAACCTTCTTGAAGGAAAATTCCCGGGGAAATTATATGTAGTTAACCCCAAGCAGGATCTTGTCCAGGGCGTGAAGTCATTTAATGATATTTCAAAAATTCCTGAAACGGATCTTGCTATTCTGGCCATCCCTGCAAAGATGTGTCTGCATGCAGTTGAGATCCTGTGCCGCGAAAAAAAGACACGTGCCTTTATTATTCTGTCAGCCGGATTCAGTGAAGAGAACAAGGAAGGGCTTGAGCTTGAGCATAAGATAACTGCTATCCTTAACAACTATGGAGCTTGTCTTATCGGGCCAAACTGCATCGGATTCCTTAATTGTAATTACAATGGTGTATTTACAACTCCGATTCCAAAGCTCAACCCGAAAGGAATTGATTTTATTTCAGGATCAGGAGCGACTGCCGTTTTTATTATGGAGGCCGCAATTCCAAACGGTCTGACATTCTCAAGTCTCTGGTCTGTCGGCAACAGTGCCCAGACAGGAGTTGAGGATGTGCTTGAGTATCTTGATATCTCTTTCGATCCTGTTAAATCATCATTGATTAAATTGCTCTATATTGAGTCTATAGCTAATCCTGCAAAACTTCTCAAACATGCTTCATCCCTAAGGGATAAAGGATGCCGTATAGCTGCAATTAAATCCGGCACCTCCGAAGCAGGAAGCAGGGCAGCGTCATCACATACAGGGGCAATGGCAAGCCCCGATACCGCTGTGGATTCGCTCTTCAGGAAAGCCGGAATTGTCAGGTGCAGCAGCAGGGCGGAGCTCATTTCAGTTGCATCGGTATTCACACGTCCTCCTTTGATGGGAAAAAGGATTGCAGTAATTACGCATGCAGGCGGACCTGCTGTAATGCTTACTGATGCTCTCTCAAAAGGCGGACTTGAAGTTCCCCATATTTCCGGGACCAAAGCTGAAGACCTTAAGCAAAAGCTTTTCGCCGGATCGTCTGTTGCCAACCCGATCGACTTCCTCGCAACAGGTAATGCTGAGCAGCTGGGAGCTATAATTGACGCGTGTGAGAACGATTTTGACAATATCGACGCAATGGCTGTGATCTTTGGAAGCCCCGGCCTGTTTCCTGTATACGATGTTTATGACCTTCTCGATGAGAAAATGAGGACATGCACGAAGCCCATCTATCCGATACTTCCTTCAATAATAAATGTAAGTGATGAGATTAAGGAATTCCTGGCAAAAGGCAATATTAATTTCCCCGATGAGGTGATGTTTGCAAATGCCCTTTGCAAAGTTTCTTCCGTCATAAAAACGCGGGATGACAGCTCTGTGAGACCTGTTATTGATACAGTTGAAATCCGCAGGATTATTAACGGTTCACCAAACGGATACCTTTCTCCGGGCATTGTGGGAAAACTTCTTTCAGCTGCAGGGATACCTGTTGCTGGAGAGCGGGTTGTAAATTCCTCTCATGAATGCAGTTACAGCAGCTTCTGAATTAGGTTTTCCTGTTGTGATGAAAGTTGTTGGTCCGGTGCATAAGTCAGATGTAGGCGGCGTTGTTCTTAATCTCATGTCTGATAAAGCTGTATCTGATAATTTCACACGAATGATTGAAATTCCCGGATCCACAGCAGTACTTATTCAGAAGATGATGAAAGGAACAGAGCTCTTTGCAGGGATAAAGGCAGAAGGGACCTTCGGACATTTGCTGCTGGCAGGACTTGGCGGAATATTTATTGAGGTGTTGAAAGATGTCTCTTCCTCACTTGTTCCAGTTGTAAAAGCTGAAGCAGAACTGATGGTTCATTCCCTTAAAGCCTATGAAATAATTAAAGGAACCAGAGGCCAGAGCGGAGTAAATGAACCGGCTTTTGTTGATATCATTTGCAGATTGTCGGCACTTGCCGAAGCAGCTCCGGAGATAGTTGAGCTTGACCTGAATCCGCTGATGGGTACTTCTGAAATTGTTGTGGCAGTAGATGCCAGGGTACGGATTGAAAAGACTGATATGCATGAACCTACATCAAAATGAGATGAAGAGAAAAGACCTTTTTTTTATTTTGTTTCTTATTTCATTATTTCTCCCATTCTTTCTCTTCTCAGCTCTTTACGACTTCTATCTGAAGTTCAATTCAGAGCATGGATTCCTTGCTGCCTTTGTGAAGTTTGCAGTTCTGGCTACAGCCGGAGAACTTGCCGGGTTAAGGATCAGAAGCGGGAATTATTTTTCAAGGGGATTCGGAATATTCCCCCGGGCCCTGGTCTGGGGAATACTGGGGATCTTTATCAAGACTTGCATTTATGATCTTCTCTGCCGGGGTACCGCCGGTTCTCGCTTATATCGGTATGGATGATCCTTCTGCATACCTCAACGGCCCTCTCTCCGTTCAGAGGATTATTGTTGCTTTCAGTATCAGCCTGTTTCTTAACATGTTTTTTTCACCTGTACTGATGACAGCCCACAGGGTTACCGATGCACATATTCAGAACGGGAAGGGAACCATTTCCGGCTTTTTTAGCCTGGCCCTCCGTGCAGAATATTTTATCGGCAATCGACTGGAAGATGCACTGGGGTTTTATCCTGAAAAGAACAATACCATTATTCTGGATCCCGGCTCACACACTAACCTTCCTTCTTCCTCCTGATTATCAGATACTTTTTGCAGCTTTGCTTGGAATAGCACTGGGAATTATATTAGCCTTTGCAGCTGCAGGTCATACTGATAAATAACATATACTTAAAGCTGTTAATTTTATTACTTTTGGAAGTTTAAAAATCGGACACCACTCTCTGAAAAATGAAAAACACACCTGTCGACAGCGGCATTGTAAAGAGGAGAATCAGTGAAAGCGGACTGCCTGACCTTGGGAAGGCAAGTATCAGGGAAATTGTAAAGCTTGTTAACCTTATCGAGGGTGATACAGGAGTTAAATTTGTGAGGATGGAGATGGGTGTCCCGGGCCTGCCGGCGCCTTCACTTGGAACAGATGCCGAAATTGAAGCTCTTAAAAATGGTGTGGCTTCCGTATATCCCAATATTGAAGGACTAGCAGCTCTTAAAAGTGAAACTGCGCGCTTTGTAAAACTTTTCCTCGATACAGATGTTAGTCCTCAGGGATGTATACCCACAGTAGGATCAATGATGGGAGCGATGGTTAGTTTTCTTGTGGCGAACCGTAATGACAGAACAAAGGAGGGTACTCTCTTTCTCGATCCGGGCTTTCCTGTACAGAAACAGCAGGTAAAGATGCTTGGTCATTCCTATCACTCCTTTGATATTTACGATTACAGGGGGAAAAAACTCAGGGATAAACTCGAATCATACCTGATCTCCGGCAAGATATCTTCAATCCTTTATTCAAATCCCAATAATCCTGCCTGGATCTGCCTTAATGAGGAAGAGTTGGCGATTATCGGAGATCTTGCGCGAAAATATGATGTGATAGTTATCGAGGATCTTGCTTACTTTGGCATGGATTTCAGGGTTGATTTTTCAAGACCGGGCGAGCCTCCTTTCCAGCCTACAATAGCCAATTACGCTGATGACTATATTATACTTATTTCGAGTTCAAAGATGTTCAGTTATGCAGGTCAGAGAATCGGAATGATGGTTGTGTCAGATCACCTTTTTGAGAGAGAATATCCAGATCTGCTGAGATATTACTCATCAGCAAGGTTCGGACATTCATTGGTATATGGTGCTCTTTATGGTCTTTCGTCAGGAGTCACTCATTCAGCTCAGTACGGACTTGCCGCTCTCTTTAAGGCTGTAAATGATGACACATACAGGTATCGTGATGATGTGAAGGAGTATGGCGAGAAGGCGAAGATCTTAAAGCAGATTTTCAGGTCGAACGGATTCAGCATTGTTTATGATACCGACCTTGATAGACCTCTTGCAGATGGTTTTTATTTCACAATATCATATCCTGGCTTTACCGGAAGGGAGTTGCTTACTGAACTTCTCAATTACGGGATAAGCGCAATATCCCTTGAGATTGCGGGCAGCACACGGCTCGAAGGGCTAAGGGCCTGCGTTTCACAGGTTCCGAGAAGCCAGTTCCCGGATGTTGAGTTCAGATTACAACGATTCAGTGAAAATCATCCTTTAAATTAAGAATTAATAAGTAAAATTATATGGCAAAGATAAGGGGCAGTATTGTTGTTAACATTGAAAAGTGCAAAGGCTGTGAAATCTGCATGGTTTCGTGTCCTACAGGTACTATATCAATGGCAAAGGAGGTAAATGGAAAGGGATATAATTATGCTTATCCTGCTAACCCCGACCTCTGCATAGGTTGTGCCAGTTGCGCAATGGTTTGTCCTGACGGGGTAATCACAGTTTACAAAACAAAAATATAGTCAGCCAATGAAAAAGGAATTGCGACTGATGAAGGGCAATGAGGCAATCGCCGAAGCTGCAATCAGGGCCGGAGTAGATGGTTATTTTGGATATCCGATAACGCCTCAGAGTGAAATTCTTGAATACCTTATGGAGGCAAACCCCTTTGAGACTACAGGCATGGTAGTTATGCAGGTCGAAAGTGAGGTTGCTGCCATCAATATGGTTTACGGAGGGGCAGGATGCGGAAAGAAAGTTATGACATCCTCATCTTCACCCGGAATCAGCCTGAAACAGGAGGGTATCACTTATATTGCAGGTGCTGAGCTTCCCTGCCTGATTGTAAATGTCTCAAGGGGAGGGCCGGGTTTGGGAACAATCCAGCCTGCTCAGTCAGACTATTTTCAGGCGGTCAAGGGGGGTGGTCACGGCGATTATCATATGATTGTGCTTGCTCCCTCGTCTGTTCAGGAAATGGCTGATTTTGTGGAGCTTGGGTTTGACCTCGCTTTTAAATACAGGAATCCTGTGATGATGCTTTCCGACGGGGCAATAGGTCAGATGATGGAGAAGGTTTACCTGGGACCTCAGAAAGATAGATCAACTGTTTTTCCCGCTTGGGCAACAACCGGAAAAAGCGCAGACCGGGCAAGGAATATAATCACATCTCTTGACCTCGACCCCGATGGACAGGAGCAGTTTAATCATAAGCTTCAGGCTAAATACAATCTCATAAGGGAGAATGAAGTCAGGTATGAAGAGTTCCAGTGCGATGACGCTGAATACCTTCTTGTGGCTTATGGCACAAGTGCAAGGGTTTGTCAGAAGGCTGTCCAGCTGTTAAGGGAACAAGGAATCAGGGTGGGTTTGTTAAGGCCGATAACACTATTCCCTTTCCCTTCGAAACGGTTAAATGAACTGGCAGGGCAGGTTAAAGGGATGCTCTCGGTTGAGATGAGCGCAGGCCAGATGATTGAGGATGTTCTTCTCGCCGTTAATGGAAAAGTACCTGTGAAACACTTCGGAAGAATGGGAGGTATTGTAACAGCTCCCGACGAAGTGGTTGACAATCTTAAATCAAAATTAATAGGAGGTTGAGATATGGTTTTTGCTACCGGAATAAAAGAGATAATAAAGCCTGAGAACCTGGCTTATGAGAAGACTGATGTGCTTACGGAAAACCTGTTGTCGTACTGCCCTGGTTGCGGTCATGGGACCGCTCACAGGATACTTGCAGAGGTAATAGATGAGGAGGGTTTGCAATCGAAAACAATTGGTGTTTCCCCTGTCGGATGTTCTGTGCTTTTGTATAATTATCTTGATGTTGATATTCAGCAGGCAGCTCACGGACGGGCTCCGGCTGTAGCAACAGCAATTAAAAGACTTCTTCCCGACAGATTTGTTTTCACATATCAGGGCGATGGCGACCTTGCTGCAATCGGTACTGCCGAGACTATACATGCCTGCAACAGGGGCGAGAATATCCTTATAATATTTGTCAATAATGGTATTTACGGAATGACGGGAGGGCAGATGGCTCCGACAACTATCCCCGGAATGAAATCATCTACTTCCCCTTTCGGCCGCGATGTAAAAACAATGGGTAATCCGATAAAAATGTCGGACCTTGTTGCCATACTGCCAGGTACCTGTTATGTTACACGACAGAGCGTTCATACTCCGGCAAATGTCAGGAAAACGAAAAAGGCAATCAGAAAAGCAGTTGAATATCAGAAGCTTGATAAAGGAACATGTTTTATCGAGATAATCTCAAACTGTCCTTCAGGATGGAAAATGACCCCTGTCCAGTCGAATAAGTGGATGGAGGAAAATATGTTCCCGTTTTATCCTCTCGGAGATATCAAGGTACCTGAGGTGTAATAGTCATATATAATTAAAGAAATCAGAGAGAAATGACTGAAGAGATAATTATTGCAGGATTTGGCGGACAGGGTGTTCTGTCGATGGGCAAAATATTGGCATATTCAGGAGTCATGCAGGATATGGAGGTAAGCTGGATGCCATCGTATGGACCTGAGATGCGGGGCGGCACAGCAAATGTCATAGTAATACTCAGCACCGAGAGGATAAGCTCACCGATTGTAAGAAGTTTCGACACTGCCATAATTCTTAATCAGCAGTCGCTTGACAAGTTTGAGAATTCTGTCAAGCCCGGAGGTGTTCTTATTTATGACGGTAATGGCATCACCAGGCATCCTGAAAGAAAAGACATCGCTATATACCTGGTGAATGCAACGGAGGAAGCCGCACGCATGAACAGCCCAAAAACATTCAATATGATAGTTCTTGGCGGTTTCCTTGAAAGTAAGGCCGGTTGTTACCCTTGAAAATGTAATAAAAGGACTCAAAAAATCTCTGCCTGCCAGGTATCATAACCTGATACCGATGAATGAAAAGGCACTTGTCAGAGGTGAGGAAATAATCAAACAGGTATAACAACCAGGAGAATAGAATAAGACTAACAGTCCGCCGCTAGGCGGCTCAAAAGATGTCTATATATCACAAGTCTACAAGCAGTTCGCCGCTACGCGGCTCAATTTAACGATGTCTATCACTGATCCATTGCACTTAAACCAACCTGAATGGCACGTATGTGCCATCCAGATAACTATTGGGAGGCGGACCGAGTAGGAATAACGATCCACCGCTACGCGGCTCAATTTAATGATGTCTATCACTGATCCATAGAACGTTAAGCTATAAGGAGTGCCATAGGCACGAACTGTTTGTAGAAGACCAAGATACGTTAAATTAAGAGAGCTCTGTAGGAGCGACCTGTATAAGTTATACATCCCGCCGATAGCGGCTGTTGCAGATTTCACTTTTCGTAAAAATGCATCTCTTCAATATACTTCCAGACCGGTGCCGGAAGAAAATACGACATATTCTTCCCTTTCCTGATGCCATCCCTTATGAATGTTCCCGAGATATCCATCAATGGAGCTTTTACAATATTTATTTTAGCTGCCGATAGAAGCAATTCCAGTTCAGCGGAGGAAGGTTTTTTGCAATAGGGTCGTGGATAAACATAGATTGTATGTCTGCGGATAAGTTCTTCAGCATTTTTCCACTTATGCAGAGTATAGAGGTTGTCTTCCCCCATAATAAGGCTGAACTTATAGTCTGGAAACTTTTCCTCCAGCCGGGCCAGCGTATCGATAGTGTAGGAGGGAAGGGGGAGTTTGAATTCGATGTCAGAAGCTTTGAACCTGATATTGTCGCCAATAGCAAGGTTTGTCATATGCAGCCTCTGGTAGTCGGCCAGCAACGTCTCCTTCTTCTTCAGGGGATTATGCGGGCTTACAACAAACCATACCTGATCGATCCCTGCAAATTCGGTCATATAGCCGGCAATTGCAATATGTCCGATGTGAACCGGGTTAAACGATCCGAAATATAAGCCGATTTTTACCATTGATGAGTTGCTATTTATTCGCAAGAAAAGAACTTACAGTTTCATAAGTCTCTTTTTTTGCCCTGT
The DNA here is from genome assembly GCA_963765005.1 of uncultured Bacteroidales bacterium. Classification (GTDB taxonomy): domain Bacteria; phylum Bacteroidota; class Bacteroidia; order Bacteroidales; family VadinHA17; genus LD21. The sequence continues at coordinate 588,155 of CAVXUP010000001.1, read as the reverse complement.
CGAGCTCATGGTTCACGATTACAGTATCGAACTGATTTGCAAGTTTCATCTCCTCTCTTGCCTTCTCTACTCTTATTTTTATAGTATCGATGGAGTCGGTTGCTCTTTTGATAAGCCTGGTTTTAAGCTCCTCGACCGAAGGTGGCATAATGAACAGGGCTATCGATCTGGTGCCGAAGATCTTTTTCAGACTGATCCCTCCCTTTACATCAACGTCGAAAAGCAGATGATTGCCTTTCTTCCAGATCCTGTCGATTTCGCTTTTAAGCGTTCCGTACATCAGGTCCTTGTAAACCTCCTCCCATTCAACAAATTCATTGTTTTCAACTCTCCTCCTGAATTCATCAACGCTCATGAAGAAATAGTCAACGCCATCCTTTTCACTCCCTCTCAGGGCTCTTGTAGTTGCTGAAACTGAAAACTCCAGATTCAGTCTGCTCTCAAGCAGATGCCTGACTATCGTTGTCTTTCCCGCACCGGAGGGAGCGGAGATTATTACTAATTTACCATCCATATTTAAATAATTTTTGGCTCAGCGGCTCAGCGGCACAACGGCTCAACGGCAAGAAAATGACGCCATTACGCCATTACGCCGCTGCGCCTTTGCGCCGTTGTGCCATTGTGCCGTTGCGCCTTACAACACATTCAGCGTCTGCTCTTTTATTTTCTCCAGTTCATCCTTCATCATAACCACTTGCTTCTGAATTGAAGCATCGTTTGCCTTCGAACCGATTGTATTTATCTCACGGCCGATCTCCTGTGTTATGAAATTAAGCAACTTACCATTCGGTGAAGGAGAATTCATTGTTTCAATAAAATAATCACAATGTGTCTTCAGGCGTACCTTTTCTTCATTAATGTCATATTTCTCAATGTAAAAGATAAGTTCCTGCTCAAACCTGTTCTTGTCGACATTTTCGGAACCTACATGCTCATCGAGCAATGCAGAGAGCTTTTCCCTGATCCTTATTATTCTTCCCTCTTCGAAAGTCGAGGTAACTTCGAGAAAGCCCAGGATCTTTCCAATGCACTTTTTCATGTCGAGCATTATTGAATTGCCCTCCTCAGTTCTGTAAAGATCAAGCATTGAAACGGATTCGGATATCTGTGCCTTTACAAGTTCCCATTCGCCCTCAGGCAATTCCGGCTTTTCAGTCTTCATTGTATCGGGAAGCTTCATTATGGCAGAGAAGATCTGATCGTCGAGATCAATTTTGAGTTCTGTTGCGATCTCCTGAAACTGATTATAGTAGTTCCTGACAGCTGCTTTGTTTATTACAGTAACTGATTCATCATCAAGCATGTCGAAAAATATTGAAAAGTCAATCTTTCCCCTGTCGAGTTTCTGGCTTATCAGGTTTCTAATCTCCGGTTCCTTTTCCTTATAACGCCATGGCAGTTTAGTACTAAGGTCAAGTTGTTTTGAGTTCAGCGATTTTATCTCAATTGTTATCTTTCTCTGTGGTGTTTCAGCTATGGCCTTCCCATAGCCTGTCATCGATTTTATCATACTACTTTTAATATATGCTTTATTTTTTTACCCTGCACCTTGCACCGCCGCACCCTGCACCCTGCCAACTTCTTCAAAACTGAAAGTTAATCATTCTGACCTCATTTCACAATTACTCAATTCAAATCCTTTCAAGGCTAACTGTAAAATGTCTCATTATCGGAGCTTCACTGACAATTTTTACACCGCTCCGGATCTCTTTCCGTCTTTTGTAAACATTACCTGCCACAGCTGCAACATAGTCCATATGGTTATTTGAATATACCCGCCGGGGAATTGCAAGCCGCACCATTTCAAGTTGCGGAAACCTGTTCTCACGGGTAACAGGATCCCTGTCTGCCATGAGGGCACCAATCTCCGCACTTCTTACTCCTCCTTCGAGGTACAGTTCTATTGCAAGTGTCTGGGCGGGAAACTCTTCTCTTGCTATATGCGGGAGGAACCCCAGAGCATCAATGAAAACTGCATGACCTCCGGTTGGTTCCAGTAATGGCACTCCATATTCCTTCATTTTTTCAGCAAGAAAAGATACCTGCCTGACGCGTGATTCGAGATATTGATATTCAGTGCCTTCATATAGTCCCTGTGCCAGGGCATTCATGTCCCTGCCCGACATTCCGCCATATGTTATGAACCCTTCGTAAATTATGCTGAATGTTGAGGCCTTTTTGAAGAGTTCTTCATCCCTGAATCCTATAAATCCACCCATATTGACAATAGCATCCTTTTTTGAACTCATTGTCATGCCATCGGCATAAGAGAACATTTCCCTTACTATTTCCCTGATATTTTTACCTGCATAACCCTCTTCACGTTCCCTTATGAAGTAAGCATTTTCAGCAAACCTTGCAGAATCGAGAATAAACTTCACTCCGTACTTTTGTGAAAGGCGTCCGACTTCCCTGATATTCGACATGCTCACAGGCTGACCGCCTGAGGTATTGTTTGTAATTGTCACTATTATGCAGGAGATCTTTTCAGCCGGATTGTTCTTAAGAACATTTTCGAGTTTATCAAGGTCAACATTTCCCTTGAACGGATGCCAGGCTTTTGGATCGGAAGCAATATCAACTGTACAATCCACAGCTCTGGCCTTCCTGAACTCTATATGCCCTTTTGTAGTATCAAAATGCGAATTTCCGGGAACAAGATCACCCGCTTTAACAAGAACTGAAAACAGGACATTCTCAGCCGCTCTACCCTGGTGCGCAGGCAGGAAGAAGTCAAAACCGGTAAGGTCTTTTATTGCCTCTTTTAGTTTATAGTACGATGAGGCTCCGGCATAGCTCTCATCCCCAATCATTAATGAGGCCCACTGTTTATCGCTCATTGCTCCTGTTCCTGAATCGGTGAGAAGATCGACAAAGACCTGCTCCGATCTTAGTCCGAAGAGGTTAAACGATGCATCTCTGATCCATTTTTCCCTCTCATTCCTTGTGCTCCTGTATATGTTTTCAACCGACTTGATCTTATACGGTTCTGTATATGGTAATTCCATCTGTTTATTAGTATTGGTTAAGTTTTCTGAAATTTCTGAAACTATCTGTTTAATTCCCCCTTTGAAGGGGGCTAGGGGGATGTGAACCCCTATTCCCCGGCAGGTACCCACGTCAATTCCCCCTTTGAAGGGGGCTAGGGGGATGTAAACCCGATAGCTCAATTCCCCCTTTGAAGGGAGTTAGGGGGATGTAACCCACGCAGATTCTCAGAAACCTGCAGTATAGAAATCCCTGTTTTTGATATTTCTGTATATATCTGCCTGCGATTTTGCCGTTATCATATAATATGACAATAAAATATCAAAGTTGCAGGTGTAAAAATAAGAGTTATTTATGATATATTCAACCGCTGGAAAAAGTCTGAAAATACTGATAAAAATGCGTTCGTTATTTATTCGTATTATCTTATATGTAGTTCTTCTAAATATCTGTATCCCATTGTTTTCGCAGCGTGATACTGTCAGGTTGCGTTCAGTTGGCTATGTGCTGGACTCACTTAAGAAAGCAGGATTCACCTTCACTGAGAACAGGGATGCCCCTTCTATAGTTCTGTCGACCGAAGGTGCCATCAGGTTTCTGAAGCAACGATCGGGGCAGAATTATTGGAAAAATGAAAATGATCCCCTCAGAAGAGCGCTTCTTCAGCTTGTATCTGAAGCCTCATATCCTCCGTACGATTCAGCAGAGCATTATCTGAGATCTTATCCATATGATTCTTTAAAGATATCATGGGATAAATACTATATATGGGAGCCGCTCAGGTTCCGAATACCTGTGAAGACGGAACAATTCAGAGAGGCTCTTCCTGATGCTATTTCCGATTCCCTGGATGTCAGCGGGGTTGCTGATCTAAAACCGGCCGAATTGTCCTTACTTAAAGATACCACTGTCCTGGTTGTACTGGATACTCTAAATGAGGTCACATCTGATTACTCTGATTTTCCATTCAGATTCCTTAAATATCCATACGAAGCCGACTCTCTTAAAGTAGCCGTAAATGCCCTTCTAAATTTTATAGAAAACAGGGACTCATCATTAGTCTATTTCACAGGGGCAGGAAACGCAGTGACGCCTGTCTGGCTAAACTCACGATCAGATAAGGCAACCCGATACTGGTTGCGGAATGAGTATTCCGACTCGGTAACCATATGGATAGACAATCCTGCACGCGACACATTTGGTCTGTATCTTGAAAACGGAGTCAATTTCAGGAGACCCTCGCGGCATCTTTCAAATGTTTATGCAAAAATAAATGTAGAATCAATTGACAAATCAAATCTTTCCGAATTACAGAAGATAATGATTAAACCCAGGTACTGGAAGTATCGTTCCGAAGCTTCTTTTATGCTTAATCAGACAGCTCTTTACAACTGGGTAAAGGGGGGGGAAAAGAGCATTTCATTTCTGACAGATATAATCGGGTATGCAACATATACCAATCCGGAGCTTAAAATAACATCTGTTAATTATGCCAGGATTAAACTGGGATTCCTTAAATCGGGTGACAATCCGTTGAGAAAAAATGTCGATCTCATCGAAACAAACTTTAAGGTTAACCATAAAGCATTCGGCAAGTTCGATTTCAGTGCAATAATGTTGTTCAAGACCCAGTTAGCGCCTGGTTATAATTATTCTGCAGATCCTCCTCCAATGGTATCAAAATTTTTAAATCCTTCTATTCTTACAATGGGCTTAGGACTCGATTACAAACCTTCGAAAGTGACTTCAATCAATTTCTCACCATTCTCCTTTAAGAGTACACTTGTTACGGATACCGCCCATATCGACCAGACCAAGTATGGCATTCCGGAAAACAAACGATCGAGAAATGAACCAGGGGCCAGCCTTATGGTCACAAACGAGTATAAGCCAATCAAGAATATAACACTCGTAAACCGTTTGCAGCTCTTTACAAATTATATTAACAACCCACTGAACATCGATGTGGACTGGGAGCTGACAGGAGTGTTTAACCTGAATTGGTTTACTGATATCCGTCTTAATACTCATCTGATATATGACGATGATACAAAAACAGTTGTGCTCGATGATGACAACAAGCCCGTGATGGGTCCTGATGGTTTGCCAAAAAAGACAGCCCGTGTTCAGTTTAAGGAAATGCTGGGCCTGTCGATGATATTCAGGTTCTAAGAATGGCGCAACGGCTCATTGGCTCAACGGCTCAACGGTCACTTATTCAATGACATTATAGCTTTATTGTAAAATGCCATTGCGCCGCTGTGCCTTTGCGCCCTTGCGCCGTTAATTATAAATCCTTCTGGTAAATACGATATTTCTTCACGACCTGCCCGCCGACACGTTCATACTCTGCCCTCATTTTTGAATTGGTTTCAAGAACAATATGACTGTCGAGAACATTCATTTTCTGCTTTATTGCCGATTGCAGTATTTTTACTCCCATTATTACGTCTATCCCTTTTCCCCTGTACTCCTTTTTTACCCCGCCCAGCATCATCAGCAGCTTTTTCGATCTCCTCGATTCCCAAAGTATTCTGAAAATCCCGAATGGAAGCAACCTGCCGTTGGCAGCTTTTATTCCCGGACTGACATCCGGCATCCCGATCGCAAATCCGATAAGCCGGCCTCCTGCCTCTACCACTTTAATGAATTTTGGATCAAGGATCGGAAGGTATCGTTCAGCAAAGTCGATTTTTTCCTTATCGTTGAGCGGGACAAAACCATAGATCTCTTCGAAAGTCTCATTCATCAGCTCAAGAACACCAATTATATATGGCCTGAGTTCCTTTTTAGTATTGAATTCAATAAGTTTGTATTCACCGCTTGCAACAACCCGCGAAAGGACCTTTTCATAAATGACCGGAAGCTGCTCGGGCATTTTAGCCAGGTAGTTCACAAGGTCAATCTTCTTTTCATAGCCTTCGGCAACAATCAGCTCCGGCATATATGCCGAATTGTTGGCACTTGTCATGAAAAGGGGGTATTCAAAACCTTCAGTCTGGAATCCCTGCGGATCCTTATCTGAGAATCCAAGCGGCCCTACCAGTTTGACCATTCCGTTTTCCCTTGCCCAATCTTCTACACTTTTAATAAGGGCATGAAAGACCTCCTTGTCATTATAACATTCCATAAAACAGAAACGACCGTGTTGTTCATTGTTTATGGCGTTATATCTTTTGTTGATTATCCCCATAATTCTGCCCAGCAGGTTTGTTGTCGCGGTAAGCAAGCAGCAAAAGAGCATCAGCATACTGGTACGATTTGTTCTTTTCCTTATTGTAAAGCTCCCTTTCATCCATATAGATGGGAGGAAGCCAGTTTTTATCATGTTTGTGAACCTTTTCAGGTAGATAAATGAAATCATGTAGCTCTTTCTTGGTAACTACTTCTTTAATAATAAGATTCCCCATAAGACCTGTTGAAGAAAATTTAATTATAAAAATCCTTGTAACAATTTCGAAATATAGTCAATTTATTGACTTCTGATTACAAGGTCGCCAATAACAAATATGGCGAAGATAACTGCTGCAACTCCGTTAACTGTTCCGAAAGCAAGTGTCACCCTGCTCAGGTCATCGTGCTTTACAAGCCTGTGTTGCGTTACAAGAAATATTGTAAAAATTGCAGCTCCTGTCCAGAAAAGCCAGGTTCCGTTACCTGTCAACCCGGCAGCAATTACAAGGATAAAAGTCAAAATATGTACCAGGACCGATATAAAAAGTGCTCTTTTTCGTCCTGTTTTTGATGGCAAAGAATAGAGGCTGTTATTTTTATCAAACTCATCATCCTGAAGCGCATAGATTATATCAAAGCCGCTCACCCAGGTCAGAACTATTAATGAATAGATAAGCGGAAGCAGGGCAAAAACACCTGTTACCGAAATGTAAGCCCCGATCGGTGCCAGGCTAAGTCCCAATCCTAAACACAAAATGGCAAAGCGAAGTGAATCGCTTTGTAAGGCTGTAGCCAAGTATTACGGCGAGGGCAACAGGTGAAAGAATTAGCGTGAGTTTGTTGATAAACCCGGCCGTCACTATAAACAGCACAACATTTGCTGTTACGAATATTGAAGCGGCTTTTGACCCGATAATTCCTGAAGGAATTTCTCTGTTTCTGGTTCTGACATTAAGGGCATCAAACCTTCTGTCAGCAAGCCTGTTGAAACCCATTGCGGCATTCCTGGCGAATATCATGCAAAGTATTACAAGCAGGAGCAACTTTATATTTATTTCACTGTTTTCCTGTGCAACAGCCAGGGAAAACCCGATGAGGGCAAAAGGCATTGCAAAAACAGTGTGGCTGAATTTTACAAGCGAAAAATAATTCTTTAAGATGTTGAAAAGCTTCATCATAAATCAGGAACTATTTGCCCATTACCTTATCTGGGCATTTAGTTCTCTTTCGAAAGCCTTGATAAGGTTGTTCATGACTTTGTCTATATATTTGTCTGTAAGGGTTTTGAGCTCATCGCGCAAAATGAAGCTAACAGCATATGATTTTTTGTTTGCCCCAAGTGAGTCACTCTCATACACATCGAAAAGATTTATCTCCTGTAAGATATTTCTTTCTGTTCTGGCAGGCTATCTCCCTGATTTGTGAAAATTTCACACTCCTGTCGATAAGGAGAGCCAGATCGCGCTTCACTGCCGGATACTTAGGCAGTTCACTGAAGGATATTTTATGAGTCCTGATAACCTTGAGCAACAGATCCCAGTCTATGTGCCCGTAATAGACATCCTGGTCAATATCGAATTGTTTCAGATATCTCTTTGAAACGCGGCCGGCTTCTGCAAGGATCCTGTTATTAACCGGATATGTAAGCGATTCTGCGAAGTATTTCTTTTCACTCTCTCCCGTTGCAAGACTGCCTGCTTTTATTCCAAGCCTTGAAAGCACCAGTTCGACATACGATTTAATATTGAAGAAATCGGTAGGGTTCGTTTTACTGTTCCATCCCTGTTTTCCTGCATTACCTGTAATGAAAATATCAAGCGATGCTCTCTGGGTATAATCTGAGGTTCCGGGTTGTGATCCTGAAGATTTCCTGTATGAGTAGCAGTTCCCGAATTCATATAATTTAAGATCAGGATTCTGCCTGTTTAAATTCCACGAAATGGAACTCAGTCCTCCAAACAGCAGTGACTGACGCATTGCATTCAGGTCTGAACTCAGGGGATTGGCAAGAATCACCAGTTGTTCTTTGTCGAAATCACTGTTTTCCTCATACCAGGCAGCCGGATTCAGCGAATTGCACATTATCTCTGAAAATCCGTTTCCTGATAGCAGGTCAGAAATCATATTTACAATCTTCTCTCTGTCAGGTTTTTCAGGGTAGGAAAGTGTTGAGTTGACGTGGCTGCTAACCTCTACATTGTTATATCCATAGATCCTCAGGATCTCTTCAATTACATCTGCCTCTCTTTTTACATCGACACGGTAGGCAGGGATCTCAAGCCTGATATTATCACCATCTTCTGAAATAACAACAATATCGAGCAGTCCGAGTATCCTTCTGACAGTGGCAGGTTCTATCTTTTTGCCAATAAGCCTGTTAATATTATTAAAATTTACCTCAACTTCGGCATTCCTGATCTTTTCAGGATATACATCAATTATTTCGGATGTTATCAAGCCTCCGGCCAGCTCTTTAATAAGCATTGCAGCTCTCTTCAGTGCCCATGGAGTGATATTAGGATCGGCTCCCCGCTCGAACCTGAATGAAGCATCTGTCTTAAGTCCATGCCTCTTTGAACTTTTACGTATTGAAACAGGATTAAAATAGGCACTCTCGAGGAAAATATTTTTTGTTGATCCGGTGACCCCCGATTTGCTTCCTCCGAAAACACCTGCAATGCACATCCCTTCCTTCTCATTGCAAATCATCAGATCCTTTTTTGAAAGGGTTCTTTCTGTCTCATCGAGAGTTACAAATCTGCTTTTGTCTGGAAGGTTTCTGACAATTACTTTCTTCCCGTCAATCTTATCTGCATCAAAAGCATGCAGGGGCTGTCCAGCTTCGTGCTGCACAAAATTGGTTACATCAACGACATTGTTGATTGGATTAAGGCCGATAGCCCTGAGTTTCTCTTTCATCCAGTCGGGAGATTCACCTACTGTTATTCCGCTGATTGTGAGTCCGGTATATCTTGGGCAGTCAGTTGTATTCTCAACTATTATCTCAAACCTGTTATCATTGTTGTCGCTTCTGAATTCCTGCACAGAGGGCAGTTCTGCCTTGCCGGCAAATCCTTCATTGAGATTAAGGTATGCAGCCAGGTCGCGGGCCACTCCGAAATGAGAGCCGCTGTCAATCCTGTTCGGAGTAAGTCCTATCTCAAAAATAAAATCCTTCGTTATCCTGAAATGATCAGCTGCCTTTGTTCCCGGCACCGAATCCTTGTCGAGTACCATTATGCCTTCATGCCCGGTTCCAAGACCAAGCTCATCCTCAGCACATATCATGCCTTCAGAAAGCTCGCCGCGGATTTTTGATTTCTTTATTTCAATACTTTCATTTCCCTTGAAAACCATAGTGCCGACTGTAGCCACAGCAACTTTCTGGCCTGCTGCTACATTTGGTGCTCCGCACACTATATGAAGAGGCTCTCCAGAGCCGATGTCTACAGTGGTAACTGAAAGCTTGTCGGCATCAGGGTGTTTTTTGCAGGTAAGCACCTCTCCGATAACCACACCATCGAGGCCTCCTTTAACCGATACCCATTCATCAGTTCCTTCAATCTCAAGTCCTATGCCTGTAAGGATCTTTGCGACCCTTGAAGGCTCAATATCTATCTTAAGGTAATCTTTTATCCAGTTATACGAAATCTTCATTTTTCCCTAAGCTTAATTTTATCTGTTGGAATGCAAAAGTAAGGAATTTTCGTTTACTAGTGAGGTCACGGGTTGATAAATCAGGATCATATCATTTCTAATTTGTCTATATTTGTGATTCAAATATTACAACGATGGTTTTAGAAAAAGATGACAGACTGATTCTTCTGACAAATGACGATGGATTATATGCCGGCGGACTTAAAACACTTCTTGAGGTGATGGAGGAGTTCGGCAAGGTAGTACTTGTATCAACTGTCGAAAGTATGTCTGGAATGTCGCAGGCTCTCACAGTCAAGACTCCTCTGCGTGTAAAGCTTCTTGAAGAGACTGACAGGCACAGGATATATACAAGCAACGGCACACCGACAGATTGTGTTAAGCTGTCAATCAATCAATTGCTCGAGAGAGAACCCGACTGGGTTGTATCCGGTATAAACCATGGCTCGAATGCCTCAGTAAGCATTCTGTATTCCGGTACAATGGGTGCAGCCATTGAAGGCTGTCTGTATGGCATCAACTCTGTAGGATTCTCACTTGATAATTTTTCTCCCAATGCCGATTTTTCAGCATGTAAAAAATATATCCGCATTATAATGAAGAAGATGGCTTCTGAATCCCTTCCCCCGGGAGTATGCTTGAATGTAAATATCCCTGATTCGAAAAAGGAAGAGATCAAAGGTATCAGGGTTTGCCGGCAGGCCAGGGGTAACTGGAAGGAGGAATTTGAGAAGAGGAAAGACCCCATGGGAAAAACTTATTACTGGCTTACAGGCATCTTCAAGAACCACGAACCAGATGCTATCGACACAGATGAATGGGCTATTGCAAACAATTTTGTTTCAATTGTTCCCGTTACTGTTGATATGACAGCGCACTGGTATATTGAAAAACTAAACGAGAGATTCAGCTAATGAAGTTTATAGAAAAATATGATAAAATTCTTACAGGGATAGCATCAGGTCTCCTTTTACCTGTTTTTATAGGATTGATCATTTATCTGTTTTCCCCTGGCCATCCATCGCTTTCAGAATATTATGCCAAACTCTACGCGGCGAACATCGTTACACATATAGTCTCCTTGTGTGTGTTTACAAATCTTGCCTTATTCCTGTTATTCAACAGGTTTGACATGCTGAATGCTTCCAGGGGAGTATTGGCCATGACTATTGTCTGGGCAGTTCTGGTGTTTGGAATAAAGTTCCTGGGATGAAGTATTTCCTGATTGCCGGCGAACAGTCGGGCGACCTGCACGGTTCAAATCTTATTGAGGGATTAATTGGTGCAGATAGCAGAGCTGAAATTGTCTGCTGGGGCGGTGATTTAATGGAAGCAGCCGGCGCAAGGTTGCTGGTCCATTATAAACGAACGGCTTTTATGGGCTTTGTGTCTGTTCTGAAGAATCTCGGTGCCATAAAAAAGAATCTCTCCCTTTGCAAACAGCATATCACGGAATTTAACCCGGATGTTGTGATCTTCATCGATTATCCGGGCTTCAATCTCAGAATTGCTGAATTTGCAAAAACTAAGGGGTTCACGACTTTCTGGTATATATCGCCGAAACTATGGGCATGGAATGAAAAGAGGGTAAAGAAGATCAGAAAGTTTGTCGACAGGATGTTCATCATCTTTCCCTTTGAGGTTGAGTTTTACGGGAAGCATGGTATCGGGGTAAAATATTATGGGAATCCGCTTGTCGATGAGACAGAGAGAAGGATTTCAGCAATGGGCAAGCCGGAAGAGATAAGGAATAAGATCGGAATCGACGGCAGACCTGTTATCGGATTGCTGGCCGGGAGCAGAAAGCATGAGATTGAACATATACTTCCCGGGATGATAAGTATTGCCGGGGATTTTCCTGAATATCAGTTCGTCCTGGCCGGTGTAAAGAATATTCCCGACGAACTCTATAACAAAATAATAGGGGAGAGACCCGTAAAACTGATAAAGGAAAAGACTTACGAAATACTTCATATTTCTGAGGCAGCCCTCGTTGCTTCAGGTACAGCAACACTCGAGGCCGCTTTGCTTGGAACCCCGCAGGTCGTATGTTTCAAAGGTGATTTCTTTTCGATGATAATAGCCTGGATTGTCATAAGGGTTAAGTATATCTCTCTTGTAAACCTGATTATGGGCAGAGAAGTTGTAAAAGAGCTTATTCAGTACGACCTCTCCGACAGAAAGCTTACGAGGGAACTAAAGGCGATTCTTCGCGGCGGGGACAAAAGAGACAGTCTCATTGACGCTTATAATGATCTGAAAAAGAGACTCGGTCCGGCAGGGGCATCTGAAAGGATAGCTTCTGAAATGGTGGCTGCCCTCAATAACGGGGTGAATATGTCCGCTGAATCTCAGCATAACGAACAGGTACTTTAATTTCACGATTTTTATGGTAAGGTTGAAAATATCCTTCGTTTTGCTTCTAACATCATCTTTTGCAGATCTTTCTGCCCAGGTCAGCATCAGGCTCTTCTCCGACAAATTTCCGGAATCGGCTGTTTTTTCAGTGTCGGAAGGAAGGTATGAAGTTGATTTTTTCAATGGAGAGAAAGCAACAGTCGAAAGGGGCAAGCCCGTAATACTGACCCGTTACGATAATAAGCTTGCGGTAAAAGCTGATGGATCGGAAGCTTTTATCTGCGACTCAGTGTTGATTTCGGGAATGACAGGTAATGACCTCTTCTCTCTCAGGTTAAATGGAGGGAAATCAGTAAGACAGTATTATTCAGGCGACCTGAAATGTTTCCCTGATCTGGGAACCCTGGTACTCGTAAACATTTGTGATGTCGAAAAGTATATAGCCGGTGTAGTCAGAGCGGAAGGAGGAAGCGGAAAGAATATTGAATATTTCAAAACACAGGCTGTGATTGCCCGTACCTACATGTACAAGTACTTATTCAAACATATGCCTGACCGCTATAATCTCTGCGACCTTACTCATTGTCAGGTATTTGCAGGAATTACATCAGACTCTGTGATCAACAGGGCAACTCTTGAAACAAAAGGCCAGGTCATTCTTTCCAGCGACAGCACTCTGATTATTTCGGCATTTCATTCAAATTGTGGTGGTGAGACTTCATCATCAGAAGATGTCTGGCTCAGTGAACAGCCTTACCTGAAAAGTGTCAGGGACCCATACTGTGTCTCTTCAAGAAATGCAAGATGGGAGAAACCTTTTAACCGGAATGAGTGGCTCGGATACCTTAGGAAGAACGGTTACAAGGGAAATTCAGAAGACCAGGTTGCCTATAGTTTTGTTCAGTTATCGCGGCAGACCGATTTCAGGGCCGGATCTTTTTCTCTACCTTTAAGAACTATGAGAACTGATCTTAATCTCAGATCGACATTTTTTTCTGTTGCCGATTCAGGGGAATCAGTAATTTTGAAGGGCAGAGGCTATGGACACGGTGTGGGACTTTGTCAGGAGGGCGCAATGGCAATGGCTGCCCGGGGATTTAAATATCTCCAGATCATTGATTTCTATTATACAGGTATATTTGTAGCCGACATAAAAGATGCAGTTTTGTTGCCTGATGATAATACTTTGCCTGTAAATAATACACAGGAGATTTTTGACGGAGACCATTCTCCCGATAGCCACTGAGACAATAAATGAAATTAACTGATACACGATAAAGCAAAGGTATGTTTGCAATTTACAGAAAGGAGATAAACGGTTTTTTCAGCAGCTTTACAGGATATATTGTAATAGTTGTATTTCTCCTTATAAACTCGCTTTTCATGTGGGTTTTCCCGGGACAATGGAACATTCTCGACAGTGGATATGCCGGGCTGGGCACCCTTTTCTTTCTCTCCCCGTGGGTATTCCTTTTCCTGGTGCCTGCTCTCACTATGCGGATGATTGCTGAGGAGAAGCGGCTTGGAACCATAGAGCTTATATACTCAAGACCGATAACAGAGAGGGGTATTATATGGGGAAAGTTTTTTGCTGCAGTAACCCTTGTTTTACTGGCTCTTTTTCCTGCAATAGTCTACTATGCTTCAGTCTGGCTGCTTGGCGCACCTCAGGGGAACCTCGATAAAGGCGCTGCACTTGGCGCTTTTACAGGTCTTTTTTTCCTGGCCTCAGTATATGCTTCAGCAGGCATATTTGCCTCTTCTCTCACCGATAACCAGGTGATTGCTTTTATTCTCGCCGTGCTTATCTGTTTCATCCTCTTTATGGGCTTTGACTCATTTGCATACCTGCCCGGCTTGAAAAGTCTCGACGAACTTGTGATCAGGCTTGGAATAAATGAACACTACAAATCAATAAGCAGGGGAGTTATTGATATGCGTGATATCTCCTATTTCATCGCAGCTGCCGCAATATTCAATGAAGCTACAAGGCTTGTCCTTCTCTCACGTAAATGGAAGAAAAAAAGCTGAGATATGACAGGAGCATCTAAAAACAGGAATATAAGGATAAGAAGCTGGATGCAGTTTATATATGCAGTTTCTTTTATAATTGTGGCTGCCTCAGCAGCTTCGCTTATCAGATTCAGGATCGACCTCTCTGAAGACAAGAGGTATACTCTGTCAAAACCAACAAAAGAGGTGCTCTCCTCGCTTGGCGATGATATTTATATTCAGGTTTTCCTCGAAGGAGATATCCCAATACCTCTGAAACGGCTAAAAAGATCTGTAAGTGAACTCCTTGAAGAATTCAGGCTTGCCTCAGGAAGAAAAATCGACTATGAGTTTATTAACCCTTCAGCTGCTGCCGGTTCAAACGATCGTGAAAAACAATATGCTACACTGACAGGCAAGGGCCTTATTCCTGTCGACTTAAGAGCCAGCGATGCCGAAGGCGGCTCAAGCGTGAAAAGGATCTTTCCCGGGATGCTATTAAATTATAATGGAATTGAAGTCCCGGTCAACTTTCTTAAAAACAACCTCACATTATCGACCGAGCAGAATATTCTTCATTCGGTTGAAGGACTTGAATATGAGATTATTGAGTCGATTTCAACCCTGACCTCCGATACGGTTTACAGGCTTGCCTTCCTGGAAGGACACGATGAGATCCCTGAAATAGAGACTGCCGATATTGAAATGCACCTCGCAAAGTTTTTTACAATCGACAGGGGCTCCATCGGCGGGATTCATGGAATACTTGATAAATATGCTGCTGTAATCATAGCCGGTCCCGAAAAGGAATTCAACGAAGAGGATAAGCTTGTCCTCGATCAGTATATTATGAACGGCGGGAAAGTAATGTGGTTTATTGATGAGGTAGAAGTAAATATGGATAGTCTGGCTTTCGGGCAGACCTTCGGGATTTACAGGCCGTTAAATATCGAGGACCTTCTCTTCAGATATGGGGCAAGGGTGAATTCATATATAGTAAAGGACCTCGAATGCAATGTAATCCGGTTGAAGTCGGCAAGCAGCGGCAACCAGCAGTTTATATCGCTTACCATGGGTTTATGATCCGATGCTTATCCCTTCGGAAGATCACTCAATTACAAGGAATATAAACAGGGTTAGGGGTGCGTTTATTTCCTATATCGACACTGTAGGTCTCGATGGGAGAATTAAGAAAAAGGTACTGTTGAGAACTTCAGATTTCACCAAAAAGGTTGCCCCTCCGCTTTTAATATCGCTGAAGGAGGCTGAAGCCATTCCCGACGAAAAAGAGTATAATAACTCCTCTTTGCCTGTTGCTGTCCTGCTTGATGGTGTATTCCCTTCAGCTTTCAGGAACAGGGTTATTAAGCCCGGGAATTTCAGGTTCAGGGACGAAAGTATCCAGAACAAGGATGATAGTTGTTGCGGATGCGGATATAATCAGAAATGAGGTGAAGCGAAACGGACCTGCAAGCAATACCACTTCAGCTTGGTCAGGACAAATATACACGTGAGGTTTATGGCAACAGGGACTTCATTGTTAATTCCCTCAACTGGCTCGTCGACGATAACGGGTTGATGGACCTCAGATCAAGGGAGCTTAAGCTTCGCCTGCTCGATAATGCAAAAATAAAAAGCTCGAGAGCCTCATGGCAACTCCTTAACCTTCTGGCTCCAATTCTGATTGTTGCTATGGGAGGATTTCTGTATACTTTTTTTAGAAGGAGAAAATATACTGCCTGAACAATGAGAAGGTTAGTTTTGCCCGGACTCCTGTTTGCAGCTGCTTTGTCGGTTCTGTTGTTCTTCCTGATAAAAGGGCAGTCGCCCTTTGGCAAAAGAAACAGCTCATTTGCAAGCGAACCTGTGAAAGAGATAACAATGATAGAGCTCTCTGAAGGCGATAAGACACTAAGGCTTGAAAAGACAGGTTCGAAGTGGCTGGTAAATTCAGGTGCAGAGGCACGTAAAGGCGGAATCTCATTCCTGACCTCTATCCTCACTGAGGTCCGCATCAAATCACCGGTTTCAGAAGAACTTTTCGATAAAGAAATATCTGCAAATAGTATTGAGCCGGTATCCGTAAGAGTCTATGAGAAGAAGAAGCTGCTGAAGAAGTTATTAGTCTATAAAACAGCTTCAAACAGGTATGGAAACATAATGAAAGTAAAATCCGGGTCAAAGCCATTTATTGTTTATTTGCCAGGATTTGAAGGAAATATCGGATCGGTTTTTACTGTGAACGAGTTATTCTGGAAGCCCTTCGTCGTATTCAATATGCTTCCTTCGGAGATAACTTCTGTTGAGCTTCATAATTTTGCTGATACAGCTTCCTCTTTTAGAATTGTTAATAAACAAGGGCGTTTTCAACTTACTGATGCAGGATCCGACTCATCGCGGGTGTTGAGATACATCTCATATTTTACTTTTATTCCTTTTGATGAATGGAGCACTGACCCTGAAGAAGAGGTGGCGATGAAATCAGGAGCCAGGGAGCCTTTGTACCAGATAAGTGTTACAGGCATGAATGGACAGCTGAGGGTCCTTGAATTATGGGAAAGAACTCTGAAAGGTGAAGGAGGATCATCAACAGACACAGACAGGCTTGTGGGAAAAATCAAAGGAGATGATAATTTCTTTGTTATCCGTTATTTTGATATTGATCCGCTTCTGAAGAAGAAAACCTATTTCTTGCCCCGTTAATTTTTTTGTTTGAGGTGAAAGTTTTTTTTTGTAATATTGGTAATTCAGAATTGGATGCATATGCGGTCTTAATCGATTCATTCTGATGAAAATATAATATACTGGAAATATTTTAACAAACTAAAAACAATACAAATATGAAATTTGTAGTATCCAGCTCGGAACTTTTAGGTCATCTGCAGGCAATAAGCAGGGTAATCAGTTCAAAAAACACCCTTCCCATCCTCGATAATTTTCTCTTCAATCTTTCAGGGAATGATCTCGAGATCACTGCATCAGACCTTGAATCGACGCTGATAACAAGGATGAAACTCGAGAATGCTGACGGTGACGGAACAATAGCGCTTCCTGCAAGGATTCTGCTCGACACGCTCAAGGAATTCTCCGTTCAGCCTCTCTCTTTCGATATCAATCCCGATACTCTTGCTGTTGTTATTAGTTCAGAGAATGGCAAGTTCAATGTGGTTGGTCAGAACGGCATCGATTTTCCTGCTTTACCCTCAATAAAAAAAGACAAGAAATTTTCATTTGTCATAAATGCCGATGTGATGCTTACAGGGATTAACAAGACCCTTTTTGCAACGGCTGATGATGAACTTCGTCCTGTGATGGGCGGTATTTTTGTTGAAGCAAGCACCGAGAAAATAACATTTGTTGCTTCCGATGCCCACAAGCTGGTTAGGTATCAGAGAACCGATGCGCATGCTGATGACAATGCATCATTTATTCTTCCAAAAAAGCCTGCTTCACTCCTCAAAAACATACTCCCGCGCGAAGCCGGTCCTGTTACTGTTGAGTTCGACGATAAGAATGCATTCTTTATACTCAGCGACTATAAGGTGGTTTGCCGCCTTGTGGAGGGCAACTATCCCAACTACAATTCGGTAATTCCTAAAACACAACCCACGCAAGATCACAATCGACAGGGTTGAGTTTTACAATACGCTGAAAAGAGTTTCTGTTTTTTCGAACCAGGCCAGCAATCTTGTAAAGCTTCAGCTGAAAGGGAACCAGGTAATGGTTTCAGCCCAGGATATCGATTTCTCAATCTCTGCTTACGAAAGGATCAAATGTCAGTACGAAGGCGATGAGATAGAAATCGGATTTAAATCTGTTTTCCTTCTCGAGATCCTTGCCAACATCGGATCACAGGATGTAATGATCGAACTTGCTGACCCGACAAGAGCAGGACTGTTTCTCCCGGCACTCTCTGAGAATGAGTCAGAGGACCTGCTGATGCTTCTTATGCCAATGATGATAAATGCCTGAGAATTGAACCTTAAACTTAAACGTCCGATAGCATTTCTCGACCTTGAAACAACAGGCGTAAATGTTTCAACCGACAGGATCGTAGAATTATCGGTTTTGAAGATTAGTCCGAACGGGAAAGAGGAGTGGATGTCCACCCGGGTGAATCCCTGTATGCCTATACCTCCAAAAACAACAGCAATTCATGGTATAAGTGATGCAGATGTTGTTAACTCACCAACATTTCGTGAGATAGGAAAGAATCTGGCCTCCTTTCTTGAAGGTTGTGACCTCGCTGGTTATAATGCTGTAAAATTTGATTTGCCTGTACTGGCCGAAGAGTTCCTGAGAGAAAACATTGACTTTAATTTCAGGAAACGGAAGTATGTTGATGTACAGGTGATATTTCATAAGAAAGAACAGCGCACTCTCACAGCCGCATATCTTTTTTACTGTAAAAAGAATCTCGAAGGGGCGCATGGTTCAAAAGCAGATACAGCTGCTACCTACGAAGTACTCAAATCACAGCTCGACAGGTACGAAGACCTTGAGAATGATGTTGAGAAACTCGCCGAATTCAGCTCCTTCAATACAAATGTTGATTTTGCGGGCAGGATAATCCTCGATGAGAACGGAGTCGAGATCTTCAACTTCGGAAAGCATAAAGGCATTGCAGTTGAAGCTGTTTTCAGCAAGGAACCTTCATATTACGACTGGATGATGAAAGGCGACTTTCCTCTTTATACAAAAAAGATCCTTACCGAGATAAAACTAAGATCGTTCGGCAAACTACTGTTTTAAAATGAAGATCATCTGCATCGGTCTGAATTACAGGAAGCATGCTGCAGAAATGGGTTGGGCTATACCTGAAGCTCCTGTCGTTTTCCTGAAACCCGATTCTGCAATCCTTAAAAATAACAAACCATTCTTTCTCCCCGGATTTTCTGATAATATTCACTATGAAGTGGAGGTGGTAGTCAGGATCAGCAAGCTGGGAAAAGGAATATCATCCCGGTTTGCACACAGGTATTATGATGAGGTAACTGCGGGAATTGATATCACAGCACGTGATATCCAGAGCAGGCAGGCAGCTGCCGGTATGCCGTGGGAGCTGTCGAAGTGTTTCGACGGAGCTGCGCCACTGGGTACCTTTGTCCCTGTTAATAGTTTCGCCGATATGCAGAATCTTGATTTCAGGCTTGAGATTAACGGCCGGATAGTTCAGCAGAGCAATACTTCCGATATGATCTTTAATGTGGATCAGATAATAGAATATGTATCACAGTTCTTTACCCTGAAGACCGGCGACCTCATCTTCACAGGCACTCCTTCGGGTGTCGGTAAACTTAACAGGAATGATAATCTTGTTGCCTACCTTGACAATAAGCCTCTGCTTGATTTTGTGATTAAGTAAGTAACTTACCGGAGGTCATTCTTTTCTTCTCCTTCTCGATCACTTCCAGTGCCCTTTGCATATATTCATCCCCTGCCAGCCTGTGCCTGATCATTATAATATCAATATAATCGATAGCTTTCTGAACAGTTAATGATCTCCTTCGGTGAATATGCCCTTTTTCAGGATCTGTATTCAGAAATGACGGCCCCTTGTATTTACGCGAAAGGGCAGGCACCATAATCCCAAAAGCATTTAAGAAAGCTTCTGCCCGGTTTACCCCGCCGATGCCATACGAATTATCACCCTCATCCTGTACCTCGTCGAGTAGTATTCTGCCTATTGTTCCCATCTTCTGGTAATGAAGAAGTTTTTTGAACAGTTCCGATTCAGGCGATACCATGCTGGCCCCAAGCACAAGATGAAACGGTTTGCTGAAGTAGACATTGTTCCTGTTCTTTTCAGCAAGATAGCAGGCTGTCTGAGCCGCAACTATGCTTCCGGAACTTGATGAGGTAATAATGAGCCTTGTATCGGGAGCCAGACCCGATTCGACTATTTGATTAAAAGCAGCCCTGACTATTCTCCTGTACTTCCCGGTTCTTGCTGGTCTCTGTGCATTATTCAATGCAAACAGGACATTTACAAGCGGCATTTTGTAATAAATCCCTCTGATAAATTCAAAATCCTCCCGAAGGATCTCCTTCATAAGCCTTATGTACGATCCTGTGAAAATATTGAATTTATTATCCCCGGTTTCTGCGCCACCAAAGAACCAGACCTTGTATCTGTCCTCAGAGTAACTCCTGTTTCCCGTGGTATCTGAAATCATAACTGTTTTAATTGGGTTCCAGATTAAGCTCTTCTTTTGTTTAACGAAAACAATAGCGATATATTATTTATCAGTTGAACCAGTATGAAATTTTAAATACAAGTCCCCTGTTCTTTACTGTGTGATCTCCGGGGATCGAATTCTCGGTATAAACAATATACAGGTCGGATACAGGAGCAAAACGCCACTGGAACCTGAAATTCAGATTAATATTGTCGATCTGAGTGTTATACTGAACAAAACTTGTGAAGAATAATGCATCTGTAAATGTAAAATCGAGCCTTGGTCCGATAAGCAGAAATTCAGCGCTGTTGTACGGAAGCGGAAGATCAATTTTATTATAGGTTGTAACAAGAGCAAGGCTTCCATAAGGCTGATACCTGTAGTTAAGTTCTCCGGCTACTGACCACCGCGTCCCGTTATAATAGCCTCCGTACCTGCTTCCCACCATCATATTGAGAGGGCGTCTGATGTCTGAAGTATATTGTATCCCGGCATCCGCCCAGTCATACTCTGAACCGGCAGGTAAAGGTACTCCTCCGCTGTTTGTAGGATCAAACGGAGCCTGAAGCTTTATGTAGGTCTCCTTTCCGTCGGCAACAAGAAGGCTCTTGTTCCTGAACTCAAACTGATAGCCAATCTGAGTCTCCCTGTCTGTAAGCGAAAATGAGGGATCAAAGATCATATCAGCCTTTACTGAGGGGCCGTGATTTGTTATTATTCCTGAGGATGGGAAGAATTTGTAGAGAAATGTAGGATTCACTTCATAGTATCCTTTCCTTCTTATATAACCTACTTCTGCAGTATAATCAGCCCCGACCCATGCCTGTTTCAATGTGGCTGTATAGAACTGGGTAGAGTGTGTAATATTAGCTGCAGCTGCAGAAGCATCAGCTGATGCTCCAGGGTAGAACGACTGATGGTAGAAAGCCTTTCCAGTCCATCGGTTATCAGAACTTGCAAGGTTAAATTCCAGACCCGCTACAGTGTTGAAACTATTACCAGTGAAAGCTGTATCGCTGTCAGTTGTCATTGCCTTTTTGTTCACAACAAATGCAGAGATATTCGAACGCTGAAATACCTTTCTCTGTAATGTGGCAACAGCAAAGTTGTTGGACGGAATTTCACCTTCATCTCCTGTCTGAATATCCATAACTCCTATCCTCCAGTTATTCCCGATCTTTCCGCTGAGCCTTGCGCCAGCAAGAACTGGCGCGTCTAGACCGATGCGCCTTGAGAAAAATGGTCTGACGCCGTCACTTCCGAGATTTGCAAAAAGGTCACTGTTCTCAAGATAGAATTGCCTTTTTTCGGGAAAGAATAGCTCAAAGCGGTCAAGGTTTGTCTGCTGTCTGTCAACCTCCACCTGCGAGTAGTCGGGGTTCACGGTCAGGTCAAGATTCATCGAAGTTGAAAGTATCACCTTTGCATCTACTCCAGCTGATGGTGTAAAGCTTATATCGTCGCTTTCCTGTTTGTTCTGTGTTGCCTTTGCTGACAAATAGGGAATGAGCGAAAACATTGTTCCTGATTCGGCAAGAGGTTTGTCCCACACAAGCGACCCGGTGAATGCCAGGGATGCTGTTGCAAACTGTCTTGGCATAGGGGCCCAGCTCGATTTTTCATTTGTCTTGAGATCCTGCCTGCTGAAATTTATCCCCCATTCAGCAGCCCCTCCGCGATAACGCATGCTGCGGAAGGGAATCGCAAACTCAGCTATCCAGCGGTCATCATAATTTTTAACTGCTGACCTCCATTTTATATCCCAGTTCGTATTGACTGTTCCTCCATCGGCCTGAAGACCATCCCACTGCGCTCCTGCAGGTGTTATACCAAATGAGAATCCGTTAGTCTGGTCATTGAAAGTGTCGATAAAGAGAAGAAAATTATCATTCTTCCCAAAGTTGAAATCTCTTCGCATCGACTCTACCGGACGTTTGCCTTGCGTTGGATCAAGACAGGTTATTGCCACATACAGAGTAGTTTCATTATATGTCAGTCTCACTTCTGTCTGAGCCGCAGCGTAACCCGTATCAGTCGGAAGGACTCTCTGAAACGGACATGTTTTGTCTGATGACAGCCACGCGTTTTCGTCAAGTACCCCGTCCAGAACAATGTTGTCGCCGGTTTTACTTATATTTATACGATACTTGTCACGGTTAATCCCTTTTTGCTGACTGTAGGTCAACAGGCTGAACAGCAATAATATTATTGAGAGTATTGAAATGCGATGTCCGGTCATGTCTTTTTATTATGCCGCAAGGTAAATAAAAGTTGATATAAGTTATCTGGATGCCTCAAAATCAAATGTTAAGAAAATGTAAAAATCAATGCCGCGCATAACTCTTATTTGATTAATTGTAATAATTTTATTGTTGCACTTAACTTGTGAAACATGCTGATCAATATATGCAACGATGCCGCGGAACTGGGAGCAAATGCTGCAAAGCTTGCTGCCGGCAGGCTTAATGAAGCAATTTTTAAGTACGGTGAAGCCAGGCTTGTTGTTTCGACAGGCAGCTCCCAGTTTGAAACCCTGCAGTCGCTCACCAGGGAAAAGATCGATTGGCCGAATGTTGAGGTTTTTCACCTCGATGAATATATTGGCTTACCTGTGACACATCCTGCAAGTTTCAGAAAATATCTTCTTGAAAGATTTATAAACCTGGTCCCTTTAAAAAGATTCCATAGTGTTGATGTGGAAGGGAATATAGTGGAGAAGATTGCAGATCTTACGGGCAGGATCAGCGAAAGACAAATTGATCTTGGCCTGATTGGCATTGGTGTCAATGGCCATATTGCATTCAACGATCCGCCTGCTGATTTCAACACCCGCGAATCGTACATAATAGTAACACTCGATGAACAGTGCAGAATGCAACAGGTCAATGAAGGATGGTTCAGATCGCTTGATGATGTTCCGGAAAAGGCAGTATCGATGACCCCCTGGCAAATACTGCAGTGCAGAACCATCATATCGTGCGTGCCGCATAAGGTGAAATCCGTAGCTGTCAGGAATACTCTTATTAACGAGGTAACTGAGGTCATTCCTGCAACAATCCTTAAGACACATCACGATTTTAATCTCTTTCTCGATAAGAACTCCGCTTCAGACATAATACCTTTAAATCCTTGAATATCTTAAACCATACTTCTGCTGGCTTTTCAATTGAAGGCATAAGTTTTGAAACAGAAAGACCTGTCAGGATCGATATCAGGGGAGGATTCATTTCAGATATTGAAGATCTTGACTCTATCCCTGATGAACTGGCAGATACCATAATTGCACCTGGTCTTATCGACAACCAGGTGAACGGCTATGCAGGAGTTGATTTTTCAGGAGGTGAACTTACCTCCTCAGGTGTTGCCATGGCCGCAAAGGCACTCTTAGGGGAAGGAGTTACAACATTTCTTCCAACACTTATTACTTCCGGCCACCTTGAGCTGATAAGAAACTTTGGCATCCTCCGGAAAGCTCTTCTTGAAGATGAATTACTCCGCTTGTCGGTTCCCGGCTTTCATCTCGAAGGTCCATACATTTCCGCATTGGAGGGCTACAGAGGTTGTCATCCGGCAGAACACACAAGGCAACCCGACTGGAATGAATTTCTGAAATACCAGGATGCATCAGGTGGAAAGATAATCCAGGTGACAATTGCACCAGAGCTTGAGGGGGCTTTGGAGTTTATCAGAAAGTGTACTGATGCGGGCATAATAACTTCCATCGGACATACAAATGCCACTGCAATGGAGATCCGCCTTGCTGTTGAGGCAGGCGCCAGCTTATCCACTCATCTTGGTAACGGGTGTGCAAACCTCATCCACCGTCATAATAATCCGATATGGCCTCAACTTGCCAGCGATAAGCTTATCCCGACAATTATTGCTGACGGCCATCACCTTTTGCCTGAAGAGATCATGGTTTTTTGCAAGGTAAAGGGAGTGGAGAATATCATACTTACATCTGACGTCGTTTATCTCTCAGGAATGAAACCGGGGAAATACAACTTCCTTGGGAGTGATGTAACACTTACAAAAGATGGCATGCTTTTAAACGAAGAACTAAATTGTCTTGCGGGTGCATCTTTCCCTCTGAAAACAGGAGTTGAGAACATGATGGCCTATACCGGCTGCTCACTTGCAGTTGCAGTTAAGATGGCTTCTTCAAATGTTGCCGGAGTTTATGGCCTTACCGACAGAGGCAGCCTGTTTCCCGGAAAAAGGGCAGATCTGATATTGCTGAATCGTGATGGAAACAAATTGACAGTAAGTAAAACATATCTTAATGGCCTCCTAATTTGATAATTTGAAAATTTGATAATTTGATAATTTGAAAATTTGATAATTTGAAAATGTTAAATCAATAACTACCCTGAGCCCTGTGCCCTGTACTTCTTGCCCCGCACCCCGCAACCCGCACCTCGCACCCCAAAAACCCGAAACCCGAAACCCGAAACCCGAAACCTTTATGAATCCAATCGACTACATAGTATTATTCGGCTACTTCATCTCAATAACCGCCTTCGGTTTGTGGATGGCGCGGAAGACAAAGACAAGTGATGCCTATTTCAGGGGCGAGCGGAAATTCAAATGGTATATAATGATTGGTCAGGCATTTGGCGTCGGCACACATGCTGAAATGCCTGTAGCGCAGACAGGAGCTACATTCAGCAATGGTTTTGCCACTATCTGGTACCAGTGGAAAAACATGCTCATTACACCATTCTACTGGCTTATTGCCCCATTCTACAGGAGAAGTGAGAGAACAACAGTAGGGGAGATCATAGAAGACCGGTACGGGAGTAATATGGGTCTTGTTTATTCTCTTTTTGCAGTCTCATTCTTTGTTTTCAATATGGGGGTTATGATGCAGGGGGCGGCAAAGGTGATCTCAGTTGCCTCGGGTAATCTGATATCGCCCGATATGGTTGTTATGGTAATGACAATAGCATTCATTGTCTATAGTTTTGCCGGCGGACTGATAGCTGCAGCATATACCGATTTCATACAGGCTTTCCTTATCATAGTACTTTCAATAATGCTTATTCCCCTGGGTCTGGTTGAGATTGGCGGGTTTTCAGCCATGAGAGCTGTTCTTCCTGATCACTTCTTCGACCTCTTTAACAGCGCGAGCGGCATTGATGGCTTTACTATTGCCATGCTTGCAGTTAACGGAATTGTCGGCATAACTGCCCAGCCTCATATGATCTCAATGTGTGCAACAGGAAATACTGAAAGAGCCGGACGAATTGGTCAGACCTTCGGTTCGATGGTTAAGCGGCTTGTCACAATCGGCTGGGCCCTCACAGGACTTGTTGTTGCCGCTCTCGTCATAAAAAACGGTGCCACTTTAGCAGATCCTGAAATGGCATTCGGCTACGCCTGCAGTGTACTGCTGGTCCCGGGACTTGTAGGCCTCATGCTTGCTGCAATTGTTGCAGCCAATATGTCGGCATGTTCCAATTTCATGGTAAACACAGGAGCTCTCTTTACAAATAATTTTTACAAAAAGTATATTAATAAAAATGCTGCTGATAAAAAGCTTCTGTGGATGGGGCAGATATTCAGGGCTGGGCCTCTCCGCACTTGCAGTTCTGTTTGCCCTTAGTATTAAAAACGTATCTGCATGCCTTCCTTTTTACCGAGACACTTGCTGCATTTATGGGCATTATCTTTCTGGGAGGAATTATCTGGAAGAGAGCCAACAGATATGGTGCAGCCGCCGCTCTGATAGTTTCGGTATCGGTTTACTATACTGCCAATTTTATCTCTTCCGGAGTTCTTATGCTTGTATATAAGTGGAAGCCTGCACCTTTTGGAATAGCAATGTTATCAGGTTTTTTTGTTTTCTGGCTTGTAAGCATACTCACACGGGCAGAGGAGAAAGCGAAAATCGATGCATTTTTCGACAATATGCGAAGAAAATCAGATGCCCCGCAAAAAGGAGCGGATGGCAAAAAACCACTGGCAGCGCTTACTGGCGATGATCTGATTCTTCTCGACCTTCCGGGCTGGGGCAGCAGAGAACGCTGGAAGAATTTCTTCAGCCGTTACCGTGAGGATCTTGTTGGTTTCCTTCTAAGCTGGCTGGTGGTTGGCGCTTTGATATTGCTGGCATGGGGAATCCTGCAAATCTAAGGCTTTAGAGGCTTTAAATGCTTTAAAGGCTTTAAATGCACTAAAAACATATTACTTTTAATAACTCCCAACTCCCAACTCCCAACACTCCAAACTCCAAACTCCAAACTCCAAACTCCTTTTAACTATTATTAACTGAGATCAATCTTTTTCATTTGGTATTCTTTGATAGTATAGTTAACTTTAGCCTTTATTTAAAATAAAAGAAGATGGGAAATTTTGGTGCTACAGAGATTATTCTTATTCTGGTTGTCGTGGTGCTTCTTTTTGGCGGACGTAAAATTCCTGAGCTAATGAAAGGGATCGGTCAGGGCATGAAGGAATTCAAAAAAGCCTCCAGGGTTGAGGACGATTCAGACAAGATGAGCGCTGAGAAAAAAGAAGAGAATAAATAAAACCTGCCTGAAACATTTTCAGGACAGGTCTCTTTTAATTTATTGTTTTTTAGTCTGATACAATATATCCGGGTCTTTTTCTATGATTGGTTCCCTGTTCATAGCTATATGCTATTTCGAGCAGGACAGGCTCACTCCATCCCCTTCCGAAGAAAGTAATTCCTACAGGAAGGTTTTCAATAAAACCCATTGGAACAGTTATTGCCGGATATCCCGATATTGCAGCCGGTGATGAACTTCCGCCTACATAATGATCGCCAAGCAGCTTATCGGTTTTCCATGCAGGGGAGCCAGTAGGGGCTATAATAGCATCGAGCTTATTCTCGTTCATAATCTTGTCAATACCATCTTCCCTTGTGGCTTTAAGCATTGTTGCAAGAGCTTTCTTATAGTCTGCCGATTCGAGATCTCCTTTCCTGTCAGCCATTTCCAGAATCTTCTGGTCGAAATACTTCAGCTCAACAGAATCTGTTTTGTTGAATTCAATTAGTTCACGAACACTTTTAACAGGCGCATCTTCACCCAGCGACGCAAAGTATTTGTTGAGGCCGTCCTTGAATTCATAAAGCATCACCTCGAATGATGCATCTCCATAATTTTCGCCTTTTGGGAACTCAATCTCAATAACTTCAGCTCCGTTAGCCTTCATCCACTCAACAGAATTATTCATCAGTATGTCTACCTTTTCTGAGAATCCCATTGACTTTTTAAGGAGGCCGATCCGTTTTCCCTTTATCCCGTCTGTCTTAAGAAATATGGTATAGTCTGTATGAAATTTCCCTTCACTTTCCTGTGTCTTTGAATCAGATGGATCAGTTCCTGTCATTGCTCCAAGTGCAGCAGCGGCATCAGCTACTGTCCGGCTCATTGGGCCGGGTGTATCCTGGGTCCAGGATATTGGAATGATGCCGCTCCGGCTGATAAGACCTACTGTCGGCTTTATCCCCACAATTCCATTGTTGTTCGACGGACAAACTATTGATCCGTTTGTTTCAGTGCCAATGGCGAACATGCACAGGTTGGCTGCAACAGCCACTCCTGACCCTGAACTTGATCCGCAGGGATTGCGGTCGAGAACATATGGATTCTTTGTTTGTCCGCCGATTCCGCTCCATCCGCTTGATGAAGTTTCAGACCTGAAATTGGCCCATTCACTCAGGTTAGATTTTGCAATAATAACTGCACCTGCCTCACGCAGCTTTTTTGCCACGAAACTGTCAGTGTCAGGAAATGAATTTCTTAATACTGTTGCCCCAGCTGTAGTTGGCATCGAGTCGTGAGTATCGATATTATCCTTTAGAATAACCGGCACTCCATGGAGCGGACCCCTGCTCTTACCTTCTGCCAGCTCCTTGTCAAGCTGCTCAGCAATGGCCATGGCATCGGGATTTATGCAAATTACTGAATTCAGTGCAGGACCATTTTTGTCGAGCTCATTTATCCTGTCAAGGTAGATCTTCACTACGTCAGCGATCTTATAAGTACCTTCCCTGTATAGCTGCTGAAGACTGGTGATTGTCATTTCCTCAATCCAGCTGCTGGCCGTTGTTTTAATGGCTTTCTCGGCTACAGGTCCCTTGCAGGTTGTCAGAATCGTGACTGATATAATCAGGAATGATGTGAATTTCAATGTAGTATGTTTCATGTTATGTGAGGTTTTTTCGTTCATGTTGTAAAAACGCCATGCATGGCGTTTGTACAATCGCAATTGCATTAATCATAAAATTATGAATAATTAACCAATTTTGATATATTTGTTATAATCGTTGTAAAAACGCCATGCATGGCGTTTCTACAAAAAACGTCATGCATGGCGTTTCTACAAACCAAAATATTGATACCGGGGGCAATGGCAAACATATACCTTGACATACTCAAACACCAGGCAATCAATTCCCCTCTTGTACTTGCCACTGTTGTCCGTACTCATGGTTCAACTCCCCAGAAGCCGGGCAGCTCAGCACTTTTCTGCAAAAAAGGCCTTTTGTCGGGAACCGTAGGAGGCGGCATAGTAGAGGGAAAAACAAAGGATGCAGCCCTCGGGTCCATTAAAACACATAATTCATCATTACTCACAATTAACCTTGCAAATGACATTTCGAATAAGGAGGAGGCAATATGCGGAGGTGAGATAACTGTCCTGGTGGATGCCAATCTTCAGAATTATATAAATGTGTTTACAGAACTGAAGAGCTCGCTTGAAAACAAAACGCCCGGTGTTATTATAACTATGGTAACCCGTTTTTCTAACGAAAGAGTGCTGATAAACAGGTATTGGATGAGCATGCTTTCAAAACCGGTAATTCCAGATGCCTTTATGGAGAAGATCGGACCGGTAGTTGAAGAGCTCATTTCATCAGGTGACACTAATTGTTACCGGGAACTCGAACTTGAAATTCCCGGAGAAGAACCTTCATCACTGTTTTTCCTTGAACCTGTTTTCCCGCTGCCTGAACTTGTTATTGCCGGAGCTGGCCATATAGGAAGGGCTCTGGCTCATCTTGGAGCAATGCTCGGTTTTGGGGTAACTATAATTGACGACAGACCCGAATTTGCCAATACTGAAAATGTACCTGATGCAAAGAAGATACTTGTTGATGATATAGGAAAGGGAATTGCAGAGATTGAGAAAACCCGGGATACCTTTGTGGTTATAGTAACCCGTGGCCATAAAGATGATGCCATGGCCCTCAGGTCGTGTATAGGAACAGATCTGGCTTACATTGGAATGATAGGCAGCAGGAAAAAGATTGCTGCAATGCGAAACGACTTTATTTCGAATGGGTGGGCTACAGAAGAAGAGTGGGCGCAGATATATGCACCTGTTGGCATCGACATAAAGTCGCAGACGGTTGAGGAAATAGCTGTAAGCATTGCCGCTCAGCTGATACTTGTAAGGCGCACCCCGCAACTTGCACCCCGCAACCTGCAACAATTATGAACGAGATCTGGGCTATAATTCTTGCAGCAGGAGAGTCAGAGAGAATGGGCTCCCCCAAGATGCTTCTTGACTTTGGAGGACGGAAAATGATTGAGATGGCAATTACAAATGTTTTACAATCAAATGTTGATAATACAATAGTGGTGCTTGGAGCTCACAGTGACGAGATTATGAAAGTGATTGGCTCACTTCCTGTAATAATATGCCATAATGAAAATTACAACGAAGGAATGCTGTCGTCGGTCAGGTGCGGATTATCCTGTCTGCCTGAGCACTTAAAAGCTGTAATTGTATTTCAGGGCGACCAGCCATTTATTGATCCTCAGGTGACAAATATGGTAATTGAGGCTTACAGATCTTCCGGAAAGGGAATCGTTATTCCTGTTTGTGATGGAAAGCGGGGACATCCCCTGCTCCTCGATAAAAAGTACATTGATCAGATCGGAACGCTTAACTCTAAGATAGGTCTGCGTGAACTTGCGATGAAATTCCCGGCTGACATTTTTGAGGTCGAGACAGGTAACAGAAGAATCTTCAGGGATTTTGATACTTACGATGATTACTTGAACGAAATTAATAAAATAAACTAATTATGGAAGAGAAAATTAGTTTTCAGCTAAACGGGAAAAAGACTGCAATACTTGTTGATCCCACTGAAACTCTTTTATGGGTGTTGCGGAATCATTTGGGACTTACCGGAACAAAATATCGGCTGCGGAATGGGATTCTGCGGTTCATGTACGGTGCTTATCGATAATGAACCTGTCAGATCGTGCCAGGTATCAGTTGGCGAGATTGCAGGTAAGAATGTTGTTACAATTGAAGGTCTGTGCTAAAAACGGCAAGCTTCATCCTGTGCAGAAAGCATTTGTTGACATGATGCTCTGCAATGTGGTTTCTGCACCCCGGGTATGATAATGAATGCGACCGGTTTATTAATAAAAAATCCTTCCCCGACAACCGATGAGATTAAGGAGGGAATGGAAGATAATCTATGCCGTTGCGGTGCTCATGTCAGAATAATTGAGGCTGTTACACACAGCTGCCAAAGAAATGAAAGGAGGGAAGAAATAATGAAAAAAGATAAATGCAGAAAACTCAGGTTCCTCTCAGGACACTAACAAAACAGGGATGCCAAGAAGAGATTTCTTCAAGCTTCTGGGTGGAGGGATCATTGTCTTCTTTCGTCCATGGGGCGCGGTTGACCTCTATGGGCTTGCCACGACCAGACGCAGGAGTCTTCCCAAAGGATTATAATGCTTTTCTGCAGATAGCAGAAGATGGCACAGTTACCTGTTTTACCGGTAAGATTGAAATGGGACAGGGTATAATTACTTCACTTCCGCAGATGATGGCTGATGAACTTAATGTTCCGCTTGAGAAAGTGAAAATGGTAATGGGTGATACAGATCTCTGTCCCTGGGATGGAGGTACCTGGGGATCACTGACAACCAGAAGTTTTGGACCGAGTATGAGGGCTGCTGCTGCAGAGGCCAGGGGCGTCCTTCTGGATCTTGCATCCGCTCAGCTTGGTGTTCCTGTTGCTCAGCTTGAAGTAAAGGACGGAATAATAAGTGATACAAAGGATCCGAGAAAAAGAGTCTGTTACGCAGCTTGCAAAAGGAAAGAGAATTGAAAAGTTTCTTGATGTAAAACCATCAGTTGAGGATTATACAAAATTCACCTATGTAGGGAAATCATACAAGCACAGCGATGCTGCTGAAAAGTTACAGGAGCTGCAAAATATACCGGCGATTTAAGAATTCCGGGAATGGTTTATGCCAGAATCCTGCGTCCTCCGTCGCATGGTGCTAAACTTAAATCTGTTGACTATTCTGCTGCAGAAAAAATTGAGGGAGTTAAAGTGATTCGCGATGGCGATTTAATAGCAGTCCTCCATGAGAATATTGAAAAAGCCGATGAGGCACTTGCAAAAATTAAGGCTGAGTATACCTTCAATGAAATGCCTGTTAATGATAAAACAATATTTGAATGGATGCTTAAAGCCGATTCAAGGGCGAATGTTGTAAGAACAAAAGGCGATCTTGAAGAAGGACAGAAACTCTCAGAGAAGATTTTTGAATCGGAATTTCATGATCCTTATCTGGCTCATGCACCTATTGAAACACATACTGCCCTGGCCGAAGTTAAGGATGGTAAACTGACTGTATGGGCAGCTACACAGACACCATTATCCTCTGCAGGATGCCCTAGCCCGTGAACTGGGTCTTCCTCTTGAAAAAGTAAGGGTAATAGTTCCTTTTGTAGGTGGCGGATTTGGAGGTAAAAGCGCATATCAGCAGGGGATTGAAGCAGCGAAGCTTGCAAAATTGTCAGGAAAGCCTGTAATGGTTATCTGGACACGTGATGAAGAGTTTTTTTATGATAATTTTCATTCTGCAGCAGTTGTTAAAATAAAATCAGGAATTGATAAGGATGGATTGATAAAAATCTGGGATTACCATGTCTATTACGCCGGTACAAGGGGATGCGGAAACTATTTATGATGTTCCTAATGCAAAAACAACTGATTATTCGCGGAACAAGAACGCACCTCCTGTTCATCCCTTTGCCACTGGTCCATGGAGAGCTCCTAACAACAATACAAATACTTTTGCAAGGGAGGTTCAGATTGATATTATGGCAGCTGCAGCCGGCATTGATCCTCTGGAATTCCGTCTTAAGAACCTGAAGGATGAAAAAATGATTGCATGCCTTAAAGCTGTCGCAGAAAAATTTGGCTATAAACCTGCAAAAGGTCCCAGCGGAAGAGGTATCGGCATTGCTGTCGGAACAGATGCAGGAACATGGGTAGCACATATGGCAGAGGTAAAGGTAGACAAGAGTACTGGAAAAGTGGAGGTGCTCAGGATTGCCTGT
Source organism: uncultured Bacteroidales bacterium (assembly GCA_963765005.1). Taxonomy (GTDB): domain Bacteria; phylum Bacteroidota; class Bacteroidia; order Bacteroidales; family VadinHA17; genus LD21. The sequence goes on along the minus strand of CAVXUP010000001.1, from coordinate 555,456 downwards.
GCTCAGGATATGGGACTGTGTGTCAATCTGCAGGGTGCAACTATACAAATGGAAGGCTGCCTGACGATGGCACTTGGTTACACATTTGCCGAGGAACTCGTTTTTGAGGGAGGTAACATTCGCGACCGTGGTTTCGATACGTACCAGATACCACGATTCTCATGGCTCCCCGGTAAAATGGAAACAGTTATTCTCGACCGTAAGGATCAGGCCCCTCAGGGTGGTGGAGAACCTGCAATAGTTGCAGTTGGAGCAGTTATTGCCAATGCAATTTTCGATGCAACAGGAGCCCGGCTTTACAGGATGCCTCTTACACCGGAAAGGGTGCTTGAAGCGCTGAAAAAGGTGTAAGGGAGTAATGGCACAACGGCACAACGGCACAAGGGCAGAACGGCACAACGGTCTAAAGGTGGCTTTGACGCTGCGCCGCTAAGCCGCTGCCCGTTGCCCTTCTAATATATAAACAGAAAGATCAGGGGGAGAATGATTCCGATTATTGTCAGGATCGCTCCCCTTTTTGTTATACCGTTTCTTCCCTTTACAAGAAACAGCCCTGTGATGGTCACCAATATAAGAGCGACACAGTAAATATCACTGAAGTATTTCCACCATACTCCCGGATTGTAATGGAGGAAGTTCATCTGGTAAAAGAGTGGGCGTTTGCTTATCCTTTCAACAACACCCTCGCCTGTTGCAGCATTGATCTGTACAAATCCACCATTAATGAAGATGGTTGCCTTATTGCCTGAAGGAAAGTATGATGCCTTGAATTCAGATGCCAGGCCTATCTTTTTCAGAATATCCTTGGCAACAGCATCATTAAAAGAATCTCTTGATATATTTATATCAGTCTTGAAAGGACGGTTTTCAAACAGATAATTAGGATTCCAGTCGTGCTTGTGATTAAGTGCGATGCCCGACAACGCATAAATAATTGTAAGGCCGGCAATCAGATAACCAATATCACGGTGAGTTATCCTGTTGAGCTTCGAGAGATTCATGTTTTTGGTATTAAAAAAAGGTCAGTTGTTCACTGACCTTTTAGTTATGGCATAAATGACAAATTATTTTACCGAATGGCTTTTGTATTCCATCACAACATCAGCGAGTGAGGTCTGTACTGCAAGAGCCTTAGCTGTTTCGCAGGTATCTTTGGCCATTGTATTGACTTCGCCAGCCTTCATACCCTCACCGGCAGGCATTTCAGAAGTTGCAATTGCAGCAGCAGCTGGTTTTGTAAGAGTACCTTCAACAACTACTGTGCTTCCAAGAAGTTCCATCGGGAATTTTGGCATGGTTTCACCTGCCTGGATGAATAATCTTACATCAGGATTGTCGCCTACAATAAAAAGCTTCTTGCCGCTGTGGGTGCATACATGAACTACCTTTCCCTCAACAACAATGCTTTTTCCAACATAATTATCAGGATTATCGATCAGAGCTGCAAATTCAACCTTTGCAGTTGCCTCTGTTCCTTCAGTTGTGGATGAAGCCTCTTTTTTGCCTGTATTGCCGCATGAAGAGAGTAAGGCAGCAACTGTAACTAAATAGAAGAAACGTTTTAACATACTCATTTAAATTTATTTGTAATGGTTATAATTGGTTTCAAACATTGATTTGCAATATTAAAGAAAAATAAATCAATTTTCAATAAGTTTTGTCATATTTCAAGATGCCTGCATTTCCATCAAAGTTCCCACCCTGGCCGGTATTCTCTTACAAGGAATTTATTTGCATCAGGGATATTGGTGATTTTCATGCTTGCGCTGTCATATTCAACCTTGCGTCCTGCCCGCAGTGCTACTGCTCCAAGTAGTATAGTTTCAGTAACAGGCCCTGAATAGAGGAAGCTTCCCGGCGATTCGGAATTGTTTTTGAAGGCTTCAATCCAGGCAGTATTGGTATCAAGTACCTGGCCGGCTGCTTCCTTTTCCTGGACAATCATAAACTTCTCAGGCTGCCATTTGTAAAGCACAGGGCTTTCACCCCTGAATCCGGCAACAATTCTCCCCTTGTCGCCTACGAACATCATTCCTTCTCTTTCAAAACCTTTTCCAGCTTCTGCAATTTCATCAGGGACCGCTGGTCTCATCCCTCCGTCGTACCAGAATAAATCGAATGCAGGAAGTGTCTTCTGTGCAGCAAATTTGAACCTTACAACGCATGAAAGCGGAAACGCTACATCATTTCTAACTCCGATGGAAACATTATCCTTTATTGCACAGGTAGTTGTCGCGTACGCTTCTGCGCTTTTTGCCGGGGTTTCTATACCCAGGTCGAGGAAGAGCGGGAACAGGCTGTAATGCCCCATGTCGGCAATGCTTCCGGCTCCGAAATCGTACCATCCGCGGAAAACAGCATGTGTGTAGATAGGATGATATGGCCTGTCAGGAACCGGCCCCAGCCAGAGCTGCCAGTTGAAATCCTTCGGTACAGGTACACTTTCAGTTGGATTTGACTGCCACTGAGGCCACATAGGCCTGTTTGACCAGTTATGTATCTCTTTGAGGGTTCCGATCATTCCGTCAGCTATCATTTTTTTGATCTTCAGGTTGTCGGGCCGCTGACTCCATGCAAGAAGATGAGTTTTCTGACCAGTCTTGCGGGCAGTCTCAACAGTGAGCTTAAATTCTGCCATCCTGTTGGCAATAGGCTTATGAGTAACAACATGTTTCCCCTTTTTCATCGATGCTATAGCTACAGCAGCATGGAGATGATCTGGCGTCATGATCTTAATTGTATTTATGTCCTTCTCCTTTTCCAGAAGCTCCCTGAAATCTTCATAGGAATTGCAGCCCTTATAAGTTCCGGAAGGTTTGTTCTTTCCATAATACTTCTGGACGAATTCCTGACCGATGTCCCTGCCTCCCGGGATCCCTTTTATTGCTTCCCCCCATGTATTGTCGCCAAGCCCTCTTCTTATATCATTCCTTACCCCGTTCAGAGACCAGTCGACATAGTCGGTGGTGAATTTATTCGGATCGCATACAGCCACTATCTGAATTGAAGGATTTGCAATAAGAGAAACCATCTCCCTCATACCCTGGGTACCGCATCCGATATAACCCAATGTTATTTTGTCGCTGGGAGCAACGAATCCGTTTCCCCCAAGCACTTCCCTTGGCACGATTGTCATGGCAACAGAAGCAGCAGCTGCGGTGCCAAGAAATTCACGCCTGTTAATTTTTTTCGGTTTTGCCATTTTATTAAGTTGTCTAGAATTACTTTTTCAATGATTTTCACTTACCACATTATCAGAGGCTATTAATAAATGCTGCGCTGTCACCAAAGGTCGAAGGGTCCATTTCAACAAAAATATTCTTAACACCGCCCTTCTTTACAGCTGCAAAAAACTCCTTCCAGTCAACAACTCCCTTGCCCAGTGCAACTGATTTCTTATCGGTTTCTGACCAGTCGGCTAGATGGGCTGAGATAAATCGTCCCGGGTATTTTTTAAAATAGTCTGCAGCTTTATAACCAATGCTTATTACTGCAACCTGGAACTGCATCTTCACAAGATCAGGATCGAACTGTTTCATGAGTGCATCATAAATAATCGTTCCATCGATCTTTTCAAACTCTCCGTGATGATTATGAAATCCAGTCTGGATACCTGCTTTCTTTGTCTTTTCTCCAATCTTATTCAGTTCATCGGCAGCCTTCATCCAGTCGCTCATTGTAGCTTTTGCCGGGAGTCCGAAACTTGAAAGGATCATCTGCTTCTGCCCTGTCTCTGAAGCAAAGGCAATCCGCTCTTCAAGATTATTCTTCAATTCATTCATTACATAGTGAGTACTTTCGAGTGTCAGGCCGGCATCATTTACGATCTTTTTCATCTCTGAGGCCTTCATGCTGACGAGTGGTGAAAAACCTGCCATGGCATACCCCGGAGGAGAGCACATTTCCACAGACTTGTATCCCATGTCTGCCATCGATTTAAGCGTTCCCGGGAAGTCTTTTACAAGCTTGTCTTTTATAGTCCATACCTGGAAGCCTAACGGCATTTTAACTTTTTTCATTTCAGCTGCCGCTTCAAAATCAACTGGCATTTGAGAGGCAAAAAAAGCTGATCCAATCCCCAGTGCGCTCTTCCCGAGGAAATCTCTTCTGTTCATTGGTTTCATAATGCGATTTTATGTTTATAAGATATATATTGAATAAATCGTGGTATACCCAAATTTAATAAATTGAAATGATACAGATTTAAATATTCCGGGATATTTGAAATCTTCAGCTGCTTTGTTATTCCATAATTTAACTATTTATCGTATTTTTAAGGAAATATAATTCAAAAATGAAGAAACAGGATACTGTTAAAGGGACCAGCAGAAGAGAGGCGATTAAGCTCTTAAGTGCAGGATCGGCAGCAGGTATGCTTGGTCTGATCGGATCCCCGGAGGCCAGGGCTGAAGTATATGCACGTCCGTCTTATGCAGTTGGAATGCCTGCTGTAAAGATAAAAAGTGTTAAGGCGATAGCCACGGCTCCGGCCGGATCGAACCTCATTGTTGTTAAGGTTGAGACTTCCGAACCGGGTCTTTACGGGCTTGGATGTGCAACTTATACACAGAGGGCTGAGGTTGTACTTCCGGCGGTAAATACTTATCTTAATGAGTTCTGTGTAGGAAGGGATGTTGATACTATTGAAGATCTGTGGCATGGGATCTATGTCAGTTCTTACTGGAGAAATGGGCCGGTTCTTAATAATGCTCTCAGCGGACTCGATCAGGCCTTGTGGGATATAAAAGGCAAACGTGCCAATATGCCTGTTTATCAGCTGCTTGGAGGTAAGGCCAGATTTGCTGTTCCATGTTATACCCATGCAAGCGGCAAGACTATCGATGAAGTTGTTGCCTCAGTGCAGCGATTTAAGGAACAAGGATTCAGACATATAAGAATACAGCTTGGTGGTTATGGAGGAGTTGGAACGCTTGGCTCTAAGCCAGATTTCAGGGAGGCTGGTTTTGGAGGTCCGACCGACCAGTTCATGGACCAGCGAGCCTACCTTAACTCTGTCCCTAAGATGTTTGCAGAGGTGCGCAGGGTCTGCGGTGACGACATAGAACTGCTGCATGATATCCATGAGCGGGTTCAGCCGATAGATGCAATTAACCTTATTAAGCGACTCGAGGAGTTTAACCCGTTCTTTATTGAGGATCCCTTTTCTCCCGAAAATATGGAATGGTTTAAGCAGCTGAGAATGTCAACTTCGGTTCCCATCGCCATGGGTGAGCTGTTCAACAACATAAATGAGTTCAAAATGCCAATGGTTAACCAATGGTTCGATTTCATCCGGGTTCATGTTTCCCAGATAGGAGGTATAACCCCTGCAATGAAAATAGCCCGCCTCGGAGAATGGTTCAACGTCCGGACTGCCTGGCATGGTCCGGGTGATGTATCTCCCGTCGGGCATGCAGCCAATTGTCATATGGACCTTGCTGTCTGGAATTTTGGTATACAGGAATCTGTAACATTTTCTGAAAAGCTCCAGTCAGTCTTTTCCGGCTGCCCTACAATGAACAAGGGTTATATGTCGGTAAATGAGGTTCCTGGTCTTGGAGTTGATATCAACGAAAAGGAAGCTGCAAAATATCCTATATCGACCAAATCGAACTGGCAGGTGCGAACCAGCGATGGCACAATAATAACGCCTTGAGAACTATGAAAAAAATTACCTATTTATTATCAGGACTAATAATTACAGCTATGCCGCTTATGAAATTCCCACAAACAGAAATCAGCAATGGTTTGATGAAAGCCACTATCTATCTTCCCGATGAAAAGGAAGGTTATTACAGGAGTACACGCTTTGACTGGTCGGGCAATATGCCCAGTCTTAAGTATAAAGGTCATGAGTTCTTCGGTCAGTGGTTTTCCAAATATAGCCCCGAGATCCATGATGTCATTATGGGTCCTGTTGAGGAATTCGTCTCTCCCGATTATGCTGAAGCAAAACCAGGGGAAAGCTTTCTTAAGATCGGAGTGGGAATACTCACCAAACCTGATGACAAACCTTATGCATTTGCACGTTTATACGATGTTCAGAACAATGGAAAATGGACTGTGAAGTCAAAATCTGACCAGATCCGTTTCACTCATGAGCTTAATGATAAAAGCTACTCCTACAAATACGAAAAGAGCATAACTCTTGTTAAGGACAAGCCTGTGATGATACTGTCGCATACTTTAAAAAACACAGGTTCAAAGCCAATCGAAACCAGTTGCTACGATCATAACTTCTTTGTTATGGACAATCAGCCTGTAGGACCAGGCTATGTGGTCAGGTTACCATGGAATATTACGGGTGAAGGACAGGGCATTGGTGTACTGGCAGAACTTAAAGCAAATGAGATTATTTTCCTCAGGAACCTTAAGGCTGATGAGACTGTTTTTTGCGGAGGTCTTGAAGGATATGGACCGAAACCGGAAGACTATGATATAAGGATCGAGAACAGTATCGCAGGTACAGGTGTAAGGATAACATGCGACCAGCCAATACAGAAACTCAACTTCTGGTGCTGTGCTACAACAGTATGTCCTGAACCCTATATAAAAATAGCTGCGGCTCCGGGAAAAGAGTTCAAATGGACAATAACCTACGAGTTTTATACTCTATAATTCTTCAATTATCAGGTTACGCCATTTTACCTTGATTCCGCCTCCGTCGTGGATCTGAAGGGCAATTGAGCCATTGGCTTTTCCGATCTTTTCGTCGGTAAAGTCAACCATTGGCTGTTCGTTAAGCCACGACTGAACCCTGTCGCCGGCTACCCTCAGTCTGAGCTTGTTCCATTGTCCGGGAAGGAGGATGTTTTCTTTGTCCGCATCAATCTGCTTCAGCCATCCGCGGCCATACGATTCGTATATTCCGCCGGTATCGTTTCCTTTTGGCGCAACCTCGCACTGCCAGCCGGCTATCTTTGTTCCCTCAATAGTTGAGCGGAAAAAGAGCCCGCTGTTGCCGTTGCTTTCCTGCAGAAACTCAACTGTGATGTCAAAATCCTTGTAAAACTTCTCAGTGGCAAGGTAACCATACTTCTTATCTGCTCCGCTTTCGCACACAAGAAGTCCATCTTCCACATACCATTTTTCAGTTCCGTAGATTTTCCACCCGGTTAGATCTTTACCGTTAAAAAGGGATACTTTCTTTTGCTGGCCGTAAAGAGGAGCAAAGAGGAGGATCATTGATAATGCGAATACTGACTTTTTCATTATTATTTCTTTTATAAGTGTGAGTGTTGTTATATCCTGGTTTCAGAATGAAATATACTCATCAGCGGACAAGATACTGCCTTAGGTAGTTCCTGCTGAGAAGGATTGCCGTTTCCCGCTTTTCAAGCGAGCCCTCAAAGGCTTTATCCTCCACCTCAATACAGGCAGAGCCCTCAAAGCCGACTTCGTATAACGCAGAGAAGAATTTTCCCCAGTTGATATCTCCCAGCCCCGGAAGTTTTGGTGTATGTAGTTGCAGAGGGGTAGTCAGAATCCCTGCTTCATTGATTTTTTCCCAGAGGATCCTGGCATCTTTAATGTGGACATGAAAGATCCTGTCCCTGAACTCATATATGGGTTTAACATAATCAATCATCTGCCACACGAGGTGGGAGGGGTCATAATTCAGTCCAAGATTCCGCGACGGAATGGCTTCAAAGATCCTGCGCCATAATGCCGGGGAATGTGCCAGATTGCAACCCGACGGCCATTCATCCCTGGTAAAGTACATAGGACAGTTCTCAATACCTATCCTGATGTTTCTTTCTTCGGCATATCTTACAATAGGGGGCCAGACCTCGAGGAATTTTTCGAAGTTGTCGTCATCATGTTTTGCAGGGTCAGCTCCGATAAATGTATTAATTACACTTATCTCCAGTTTCACAGCTGCATCAATTACTTTAAGTATATGAGCAACATAGAAGTCTGATCTCTCCCTGTCAGGGTCGAGAGGGTTGGGATAGTATCCCAATCCTGAGATGTAAACATTCTTTTCTTTAAGAATGGTCCTGATCCTTCCGGCTTCTGCGTCGCTAAGCGAAGCCACATCAATATGTGTCACGCCGGCAAATTTACGGTTCGCTTTTCCTTCAGGCCAGCACATCATCTCAACACAGGCAAAGCCATTTTCAGATGCAAATGTCACCACCTTTTCAAATGAAAGGTCACCAAGTATTGCGCTTTGAATTCCCAGTCGGATCATAACAATTTCATTTAATTATAAAATGCTTCCGCAATTTATAAAAATCAGCAATATAATTTCAGTTTTTTCTTTCTCAGGTGCAACAGTTAATTGTTTTTATTGTCCTTTATAAACCAAAACGTAATCAAAAAAACCTTTCTTATGCTCAGAAGTTTCTTTATCAACGCAATCCGGAATATGCGCAAGCACAGCGGATACATGATCCTTAATGTTACAGGCCTGACCATCGGACTTACAAGTTTCATACTTATCTCACTCTATGTTTTACATGAGCTGAGCTTTGACAGGTTCAATGAAAATTATGAAAACATTTACCGTATTAAGATAACAGGAATGATGGCAGGAGGGACCCTCGATCAGGCAATAACCGCTGCACCTATGTCGCAGGCGTTATTAACTGATTACCCGGAAATTGAGCACTCCGTAAGGGTAAACAGATCTGGTGCCTGGCTTGTAAAATACGGTGACACAAGGTTCAATGAAGACGGAGTGTTATTTGCCGATTCATCCTTTTTCAGTGTATTCAGCTTCAGGCTTTTAAGCGGAAATCCTAAAACTGCGCTGGTCGATCCGAGGTCGATGGTACTTACCGAAGAATATGCACGGAAATATTTTGGCAGCGAAGATCCTCTGGGAAAAAGAATTAGTCTTGAAGCGGATACAAACCTTTATACGGTAACAGGTGTTATTCAGAATATTCCAGGGAATTCACATATTCAGTTCGATATGCTTGGTTCTCTTAATTCATTGCAAAATTCATTCTCCACCTTCTGGATAAGCCATAATTACTATACATATATTGTGCTTAAGGATGGAGTTTCGAAAGAAAGCATGGAAGCAAAATTCCCTGAGATTCTGCTTAAATATGTCGGCCCTCAGCTAAAGGAGGCTATTGGTATAACCCTTGAGGATTTTCAGAAGTCGGGAAACCAGTTTCAGATATGAGCTCGAGCCTCTTAAGGATATACACCTCAAAGGTGCTTCACAGTATTCTCTGGAACCTTCCGGATCGCTGACAAATGTGTATGTTTTTGCGGTAATAGCTCTGCTCATCCTTATAATTGCTATAATAAACTATGTAAATCTGGCAACTGCAAAATCAGCTGCGAGGGCAAAAGAGGTTGGCATTCGAAAGGTATCCGGATCGGATAAGAAAGGACTGGTATTCCAGTTTATCGGTGAGTCACTGGTGGTAGCTTCAATTGCGGCTATTCTTGCTTCCTTACTTGTTATTATCCTGGTTCCCTCTTTTAACAGCCTGATTGGCAAAGAAATATCTTTGAGCCTGATATCAGGGATCATGGGATTCTCCGGGCTCATTGGCTTGATACTTTTTACTGGAATTCTTGCCGGGGCCTATCCGGCTTTTGTGCTGGCTTCTTTCAATCCTGTGGAAGTGCTCAAAGGAACACTAAATCCGGGTTCGATGTCCAAAACTCTGCGCGGCATTCTTGTTGTATTTCAGTTTTCTGTTTCAATAGTCATCATTATCGGTGCATTCGCAGTCTATAACCAGCTGAATTTCATGACTTCGGCTGATATGGGAGTGGACAAGGAAAACCTGATGGTTATAAGAAGGCCCGATGCTCTCGACAGACAGCTGGAATCGTTTAAGGAACAGGTATTAGCTCTGCCGGGAATAGAAAAGGTGGCAAATTCAACAGCTGTTCCCGGGAACAATTTTCAACAACAATGCATTCATGCTGGATGATGATCCTACAAAGGCCACTTATCTGATAAACCAGTCAAACGTAAGCTTCGGATTTGCAGAAGTGCTTGGCATAAAACTGGCAGATGGAAGGTTTTTCTCTAAGGAATATGGGACAGATTCGACTGCAATACTTATAAACGAAACCGCTGTTAAAGTATTAGGTCTCAAAGAACCCGTTGGGAAATATATTCTTGAGCCCAGAGGACCTGGTGAGGTTAGGCGCTTGAAGATCATTGGGGTAATGAAGGATTTCAATATTGAATCGCTTCACAAGAAAATTACACCCGTATGTTTTACAATTATGCCTGGGAATTTTGAGGGCTATCTCTGCATAAGACTCAACGGTAAGGATATTGAAGGTACGGTAAGATCTGTCGAAAAAATATGGAGCAGTATTTCAACCAGGCAGCCATTCCAGTACACTTTCTTTGATGACGAGTTTAACCGGCTTTATGAGACCGAAATCAAGGCAGGCAGGATCTTCATATTGTTTTCTGTGCTTGCGATCTTCATTGCATGTCTTGGGCTGATAGGCTTAATAACATACATGACAACCGTGAGAACCAGGGAGGTAGGGATAAGGAAAACTTTCGGAGCCACACAAAATACCGTGTTGTATCTCCTTTCGAGGGAAGTTATTGTACTTATACTTATTTCTGCTCTTGTGGCATCCCCTTTGGCGTGGTTTGGAATAAGGGCGTGGCTTGTGGGATTTGCTGAAAAAATAAGTGTTAATCCATTGATTTACTTAATTGCTACTATAATAGCCCTTGCAATAGGATGGCTTTCGATTATCACCCAGGCGCTGAGGGCAGCCCGACAGAATCCTGCGGAGGCGCTTAGATATAAATAAGGGCATAACGGCACAACGGCGCAAGGGCTCAGCGGTGACTTGTTCTGATTTATTGCAGTAAAACCCTGATAATCTATGCCTTATGCTTTTACGTCGTTATGCCATTACGCCATTACGCCGTTGCGCCGTTGTGCCTTTTATTTCACTTCAGTTTTTATCCCTGTAGATACGACAATATTCTTCTTCCACTCAAACTTGTTGCCATAGCTGAGCAGAACATCATATGAGCCCGGAGAGCAGCAGTTTAATACCTTTGCCTTGTCGTAAACTATAGTTTCAATATTTTTCTGAGGGCCTGGAGTGCCGGTTTGTTTTGCTGCCGTGCCTGCCGGATAAAGATGCATGGCCTTAACATCCGACGGGCCTGCATATGTTATCCCTCCTGCATTAAGATTAGTTGTTATTACATATTTTGTGTCGGGCTTAAAGGTGAAATTATCAAGCCATACTTTATGAGTCTGTCCTGAAATGCCTATCGATAACAGAACATCATAAGTGTCGGGCTTGATTTTTCCTTTAACATTACTTGTTGCCTCATCGGGTGTTACTGCTTTATCATGTGCCCCCTTTTTGTAGAAAGTGGGCAACCCGAAATATGTATCCTGAACAGTATTTGTCTTACACCTGTTAATAATAGATTCATAGGCAGCAAGACCATTTATAGCGGCTGTTGTCTCAGAAATCATTATCTGATAATCATAAAGTGTTACAGAAACTGTTGTTTTTGTCTTAGGCTTAATAACTACGTTTCCAACAACAAAGCTCAATGTTCCCGGCTTGCCTGAGAGTTTGAAAGTCAGCCTGAGGTCGTAGGTGCCGGGAGCAGCACCCTGCACTTTGACTTCCTTTCCTCCGCTTATTAGTTTGAATGATGAACCTGATATCAGATCGCCAAGTGTTCTGATATCTACTGCCAATGCTGTTTTGTCTGCAGCATTGAGGTTGGCATAAGCCTGCTGAACCCATACCTGGTTCCAGCATCTTTCAGTCCGGACGGTTATCCCATTGTCGAGTTTATAACTATAATCTGATACTGGTTGTGCATTGAGGCAAAGTACCAGAAATACCTGAAATACAAGGAAAGATAAAAGAGTTTTCATTGCAGTAATTTTTTAGTTATGAGAAAGAACTAATCAAAGTTAGGTAATAATACAATCTGAGTCAATTTTTTCTATAGCGCCCTATACACTCCAAACTCCAATTTCATTGACCGTATCATTCCGCCGAAATAGAACTAATCGGGCTGTACTATCTGTAACCCCTTGTTTGCTATTAGCCATCTGAATCCATGAAGACTCTATTCCTGTTCGCCTCCTGCAATCGCAGTAGTGATGAGTTTTCTTCTGTTTGTTTCCATTATGTTAAGCTTTTACTTTTTAAGTCTATACCAACTATTTCGTGATCAAGTATTCCTTTAATATCCAGTTTAATATATCCGGAGCCGGCAATGTAATCGGCCTTTATTCCTTTTATAAGCAGATTCACCCCATTTATCTCGTGATTATCAGGAATTCTTATTGTGACTTTCTGGTCAACTGGTATCAATTCGCGGAACGGGCCCTTTATCATCATCGGATTTGTCAGATTTACCAGATGCACTGTCATCGAATTCTCCTGTTCCCATACAGCTACATCTATAATACCGGGTCCCTTTACATCCACCACAGGATCCTCCTTTAGCGCCCACCTTATTGTATTCCCGATAAGTTTTGAATGATCAGCACTCATTATTTGCCAGAACGACCTGTCGATATCACCTGGAAAATATGCAATTCTGCATGTGCCTGCTTCGCGAAGAAAAAGTTCAGGGATATCTGTCTCAGGAATGCGCGGATACACATCTTCCATTGGCAGGTCAGGATAGGAAGGAATCAGAGTAACCGGATCAGGAAATGAGGTCTTTGGCAGAACTCTGATCCTGTATATTGAGTTTATTATTCTGTATGCATCTTCCAGTCCGTATAAAACCGGATGGTACTCATTGGTGACCTTGTCTTTTCTGAGGCGCATATAACTATTCTGCAATGGACCTTCTACTCCGTTATCGTATGATATTCCGAAAAGGTCTGCAAGACCGAAATCAGCTCTTCTCGTTCCTGTTTCATCATAAAGTGAGGACTCGAAGGTTGCCAGAATGCTTCCTCCATCCTCAGCGAACCTGCGGAGCTGGTTGCACTGGTTATCTGAAAGGGTTGCAATATTCGGAAGTATTAGTAGTTTGAACTGCTTCAGATGTTCCTTATCAAGCAGACGGTCGTTTACCATTTCAAACGGAAGCCGTGCTTCAATAAGTGCATGGTACATCCCAAGTGAATGATCTCCGTTTCTCTGCTGCCATTTCTCACCGCCATAGTTATTTGACGATTCTGAAAATATCATCCCAATACGTGCAAGTGGTCTGATGTTTCTTAAATAACTTTCGTTCCGCCAATAAACGTTGTATATGTTCTCAACCACCTTCAACCAGCGTTTATCATAAAGAACTCCTGAAAATTTTGTAAACCAGGGACGCATACCATTGGCTGTTCCTTCTGCCACCCATATTCTTATTTCAGCTTCAGTCTGTACGGAATCCTTCCACCTGTACTGTTCCTCAACACCAACACTGAATATTCCTCCCAGGGGTTTCATACCTATTGATGCCCGAAGCTCTTTTGCCCCTTTTCCATTTGACCATGGCATTGTTACTCCGCTTCTTGCCTGGTGGTCGGTGAAAACAATATCTGATAACTGCCCGGTTATGACTTTATCTGGAAATCCATTCGGAATAAAACGTGATGTACTGTTTTTATTCCTGATTACACCATCCCAGAGGATCCATAGTTCCTTAAGCCTGCCGGTGCTCCACTCCATATATTTCTGATAGCTTCGGTCAAACCTGTCACTGGTTTCCGGCAGATTCAGTCCTGAAAAAGCGTAAAAGTTTTTTTTGCAGTGTTCACAATAGCAAATCCCGTGACCAGACCAGCGATTTGAGAAAATTCCGTCGGGCTTATAAAAATTCATAATCTCCTTATGCACCTCAGTCATAAACTCAAAATTGTAAGGACCGAGGGCACAGGTAACCCAAAGATCTTTATTTGCCCAATGCCTGCGTTTCTCGCCTTTGACTGTTACCGCTATCCAGTCGGGATGTGCATCAAGTACCTCCTGCCTTACCGCATGGGGATCTGTGCGGGCAATTACCGACATATTCATTCTGCGGCTTCCTTCAACAAGGTATCCAAATGGATCAGTGTTACCCAGCCAGTCGCTTCTATGGTGAAGTGGAATATTTGTAGGATAGTAAGCCACAATACCACCGGCACTTAAAGTTGTCCCATCAGCATGGATACGTTTAAAATAACTGAGCCAGAAATCAGGGTCGAATCTTCCCGGATCATTCTCAACAAGGGTTAGCTGCGCCCACCTCATTGGGCGATTAAACCACGTATCCTCTTCAGAACTGCTGAGGTATTCAACTGCTGATGGTTTTGAAATATAATAAGCCCCTGCTGCCAGCGAGCTTTTTTTAATAAAGCTTCTTCTTTCCATATAGCTGGATTTATTCTCTTAAGATATGAAAAAAATAAAGTAATTCATCGTTCTTGTTTAATGCTTCTATTTTTCACCCTGCCCCTTGCACCCCGCACCCCGCACCCCGCACCCCGCACCCCGGTTTAACTCTACATTAACATTCTGTTAACTAAATATTTGTAGAAAAAGATGTAACATTTGTATTTTATTGGCGTCTTTAACCATATAACCTGAAACTAGTAGACCATGGACCACATTGTTTATCTCAATTCAAAATCGGGAGAACTTAAAAATCTGATTGCAGGTAATAAATCGATGATCATAAGAGGCGCGGAGGGCAGGAAGCTCCCTTACGGTAGAGTAGGCAAAGGCGACACTCTGTATTTTATTAACAATAACGGAGAAGGAAAAATAAAAGCCAAAGGAACTGTTTCATCCGTTCTGAACTCCGGTAAACTTACAGTTGAGGAGTCATTCGAGACAATAATCAGGAACCAGGACAGGTTGCAGCTTCCCGATAATCATTTTGAAAAGATAGCGGGAAAGAAATACCTGGTTCTGATTGGCGTGAGCGATATTCAGGAGATTACGCCTTTCTCATTCGACAAAACAGATTTTATGAACACCGATGACTGGATTCCGGTTGAGAATATTAATGAATACATTCTAATCACATAGCCGCAAGACCGCAAGACCGCAGGACCGCAAGACCGCAAGACCGCAGGACGGGATGACATTTTTAGCTTTTTTAACATTTTTTTCCACTCTTCCCCGGAATATTTGGTTTAGCTTAGTTGTCTAATCACAAATCAACTCACTTAAATCATTATGCATATGAAAAATGTAAGCAAAGTTTTATCATTGATCGTTGTATTGTGCCTGATGGTACCCGCAATGACAAATGCACAGGCAGGAAAAGCTAATTTCGCAGGTAGCTGGACATTCAATGCTGAGAAAAGCACCTTGCCTCAAGGTGGCGGCGGCGGCGGTATGAGAGGCGGCGGCGGGGATTTTACTGCAACCCAGGAAGCTAACCTTCTTACTGTTACCAGGACCAGAACAGGTCAGGACGGAACTCCCACTACAACAGTAATGAAATACACTCTTGATGGAAAAGAGTGTATAAACGCAAACCCAAGAGGCGACAGCAAATCAGTTTGTACCTGGTCAGCCGACGGTAAAGCTCTGACAATTAAATCATCGAGGACTTTTGATATGAATGGTGAGACAAGAACTATCAACTCAACCGAAACTTATTCACTTACAGATGCAAGTACCTTGTCAGTTAAATCAACCCGTCCTGGTCAGGATGGCGCTGAAGTTGTAACGACACTGGTTTACAATAAAAAGTAACTGTTGAGTTTTATTTTACAACAAGGAGGCTCCGAAAGGGGCCTTTTTTTTTGAGGGGTAGATTCTCCTTCGCCCAGGCTACGGACTTCGTCCGCCGAAGCGGACTACGAAGGATGAGAGGGGGGGATTGGGAGATTGGGAGAATGGGAGAATGGGAGAATGGCACCATTAGTCTGTCTTCCATTTTACTAACAAATGCAAAAACGTTTTTAACACCTCTTCTTAAAGTTGAAAATCATTGATACTTTGCATTAAATTCAAGGTATTGGCATATTAACTCAACTTAAATTTAAAATGAAGAGGATTGTTTTGTTTTTTACTCTAGTTCTTGCAGTTACCGGTTTAAGTGCTCAGAACTATTTTATCTCCTTCGCTGCTTCAGGTGATACTACTGAAATCGAAAGTGTTAAGGTTGAGAATCTTACACAAGGCACAGTCGTAAACCTTTCCAAGGGTGATGTGCTGCATCTTAGTTCATCAGTAGGTATAAGCGAAAACACAGCCAATCTATCTGAACGACCAGTTATTTATCCAAACCCTATGGTTGAGAAAGCAAGATTAGAATTTTTTACATCATTGCCCGGAGAGGTAAAGCTTTCACTTTATAATCTCGAAGGAAAAAGAGTGGCAGGCAACAACAGGTTCCTGGCTGAGGGCAGGCATGTTTATGAATTGCGAACGGCTCAGAAGGGCATGTACATACTTCAGATTGAATCTCCATCATCTACTTCCTCTCCCTCTTTTGCCAGGTTTGTCAGCGCTGGAGAGAGCGGGAGATCTCAGGTTGTATTTATTGATACTTACCCTCAGAACGAAAATGTTAGGGAGATGAAAGCGCAGGATGAATCAAAAGGAACATCTGCAGAGATTATTATGCAATATAACACAGGTGACCGGCTGAGATATACTGGAAAATCCAAGTATTATTATACTGTTTTTACTGATGTTCCTGCAAACACCAAGACAGTCACTTTCACCTTTGCAAAATGTACTGACTTTGAAAAAAACCAGTATAAAGTCGTAATGATCGGCTCAAGGATCTGGATGGCTGAGAATCTGAAATCGACGGTATATAGTGATGGAACGTCAATCCCTTTTGTAAATACAAATACTGCTTGGGATGCTCTTACAGCAACGGATAAGGCCTGTTGTTACTACGATGATAATATTTTGAACAAGGATACTTACGGTGTACTCTATACATGGCCTGCTGCCATGAAGGATGCAGCACAAAGCAACACAAGTCCGAGCAATATACCGGGTGTCTGCCCCACAGGGTGGCATCTGCCAAGTGATGCTGAATGGCACACCATGGTACTGACTCTGGATGCATCTGCTGTGCTGAGCACAACTGAGAGCAGCTCTGCAGGCGGATTGATGAAAGAATACGGGACATCGCACTGGGTTACCCCAAATACAGGGGCAACTAATTCAAGTGGTTTCACCGCATTGCCCGCAGGCAGACGTATGGAAACAGGTGTGTCAACACAACTTGGTTATAATGCGATGTGGTGGAGTTCGACCGATGCTTCAGGCAATGCCCGCGACAGAACGCTATATTATAATGCAGAGCGCATTGACAGGGCACCTGCTTATAGAAACGTTGGATATTCAGTCAGGTGTCTGAAAAACTATTGATAGCTGGATAAGGGCGTAACTAAATAACGGCGTAATGGCGTAATGGCGTAATGGTGTAAGTGAGGGGGGATTTAGGCATCAACCTTGCACCCTCCGCCTGCTGGCGGACCAGAATCCAGATCCCAGATCCAGAACCCAGAACCCAGCACCACATTACATCTCTCTGAATGTTATCAGCATCTGCCTTTTCTCATCCCATAGCCTTAACCATAATGACTCAAAAGCGGAAAAGAAGGTTATTGGCTTTACTTCCTGGAATATGGGATTTTCCCTGTGACACTTTTTCAGGTTGTAGTTGGGAATAAGAGGACTGAGGTGATGAATATGATGATAGCCTATATTTCCTGTAAACCAGTTTAGGATAGCAGGTAATTTAAACAGTGAGCTGCCATTCAGGGCAATATTTTTGTAATCCCAGTTTTCAGATTTTGTCCATAAAACATGACGGTACTGGTGCTGGACATAAAAAAGCCAAACTCCGTGAACTGAGGCTATATAGAGCACCGGAAGCTGAATAAGAATAAAGGCTTTCCACCCTATGAACAGCATAATTATTGCTATAGCACACAAAACCGCCAGTGTGGTGAGATGAACATATAACCTCTCTCTTAATTGCATGTCTGTTTTTGTGAATCTGTTCTGCAAAGTAAAAAGAAGAATGGGCGCAAGACCAAAGAGAAACAACGGGTTTCTGTAAAAACGATATGAAAAACGCTTCCATCGCGAAAGTGCTTTGTATTCTTCCACAGTGAGAGTTGTAACATCGCCGGTTCCCCTTTTGTCAAGATTTCCTACCGTCTGATGGTGGATCTTATGGTCCTTATGCCATTTGTGATAAGGTGTGAATACCATTAGACCGGTTATTATACCAACGACTCTATTCATTTGCCCTGACTTAAAGAAGGAACCATGTCCGCAGTCGTGAAAAATAATGAAGATCCTTACAAGAAATCCTGCCGCAAAAACTGCCAGGAGCAATGTAAGCCAGTATGAGATCTCAAGCGATTTTATCATTAAAAACCAGAGAATTATATATGGACCAACAGAGTTTACTATCTGCCACCAGCTCTTAAGAGGATCAGGCCTGTTGTACCTCCTTATAATTTCCATCCATCCTGTTCCGGACTTTCCATCTCCCGAACTACTCTTTTCCATTTTGTCCTTTTTTCCCTTGCAAAGTTAATAGTTTTCTGACTGAAAATCAACCCGTACGACGCACGACGTAAGACGCGAAAGACTATTTCATCTTCTGCAAAGTTTCTCTGATAGTATCCGAATCCCATGAATGGTCGCTAATTCCTGAATCGATATGGAGATCTTTCGAAAGTAGCTCCTCCTGGAGTTTGAATGTTTCTCTGGCTTTTATTACATACTGCTTCATATCGTGCCGATGCTCTGCCATTATCCTGAGAGTATCTTCATCGTATTTAAGGAACTTCTGACCATTTCTCATTGCAGTGTATTTTCGTTGACCCAGTGATGCAAGAACATCAACAGCAAGGGTTAAGGAAGTATGAAGGCTTTCCCTGTAGATATCTTTAATGCCCATGTCAATCAGTTCATATGCGTCAAAGTGGTTTTTTGCTCTTGCCAGGATTTGCAGATGAGGAAAATTTTTCTGGGCAATCCTGATCAGTTCCTGGTTAGTATTGGGCGGTTCTATTGAAGCTATCAGAATCCTGGCATCGTCAGCGCCTGCAGATCGCAACAGATCAAGCCGGGTTGCATCACCGTAATAAACTTTGAAGCCCATTTTCCTGAGAAGTGATACCCTGTCGGAATCATGATCGAGAATAGTGGCTTCAACCCCATTTGCCCTTAGGAAGCGGCCAATCGTACTACCGAAGTGTCCGAAACCGGCAATTATAACCGGGTGCTTTTCATCAATTTCATCTGTAGCACGGCCCGAGGCCATCTCTTTTACCCCAAATCTGGGATCAATAATCCTTTCATTAATAAGCAGCATCAGAGGTGTGATTGTCATTGTTATCGCAGTTACAGCCATGAAAATATCCATCCACTCGCGGTTGAGAAGAGTGAGCTGGTTGGAGAAGCTGAGCAGAACAAAAGCAAACTCGCCGATCTGCGAGAGTGAAAAGGCGAAGAGAAGATTCTGATCACGATCAACCTTGAAGATCTTTCCTGTTATAAGCAGGACAGTGAATTTTATTATCATTACGCCCGCAACCAATCCTGAAATGAGAAGTGGTTTTGATCCGATGAGACTGAAATTAATTGAGGCACCAACGCCTATGAAGAACAGGCCGAGAAGAAGGCCCTTGAAAGGTTCGAGATCGCTTTCCAGTTCATGCCTGTACTCGCTGTTTGCAAGTACAACACCTGCAAGGAAAGCACCCAGTGCAGCACTCATGCCTATCGCCTGCATTAGATACGATACTGCTATCACGAGCAGGAGTGAGGAGGCTGTGAATAGCTCCCTCAAGCCTGTTCTTGCTACAATACGTAACATGGGAACAAAGAGATATCTTCCTCCCAGGTATATTGCTGAAACAGCACCTGCAAATGAGATCCCCTGAAGCCACCCGGGCAGATTCCCGATAAATGATGATTCGATGTGACGGCTCTCGGACATTCCTTTTGTAACAAGCAAGGGGAGTAATGCAAGTACCGGGATTACCATTAAATCCTGGAAGAGAAGTACAGAGAATGAAGATTGACCGGCAGCTGTCTGCGAAAGCCCCTTCTCTTTTATTGTCTGCAAAACTATTGCTGTTGATGACATTGCGAATGCAAGGGAAACTGCAACTGAAACCTTCCAGGTAAGGCCCATGATAAGCATCAGAAAGTAAATCAGGACCGACGTAAGTATAAGCTGGATAGATCCCATTCCCGTTATTGATTTTCTCATTTTCCAGAATTGCGAGGGCTCAACTTCGAGTCCGATGAGAAAGAGCATCATAACGACTCCGAATTCTGCAAAATGCATTATATCCTCTCCCTCTTTTCCTACGAGTCCAAGTACAAAAGGCCCGATAAGCATTCCCGCCATCAGATATCCCAGCACCGATCCCATGCCAAGTCTCTTGGCAAGGGGTACACATAGAACTGCCGCTGCCAGGTAAATAAGTGCCTGTAAAAGGAAATTCATAATTGCACAGGGTTTTTATTTAACTTTTCGACCCAGTCATTCATGTAAGGAAATTTCGAAATTTCCCCAGCTGAAAAATCACCTGAAATTAATTTTTCGAGTAAAATTCTGTATTGGTCTGATAATTTTAATTTCTCATCAGGAAGTATCCTGTGCGTGCCATGAACTGCAAAAGGGGGCAGATAGTTCATCTTGCAGAGAACAGCTGTCTGGTTAAAAGGAGCAAGGAGTTCAGACAGTGTAAACCTGTTATGCCCCTCCCTGCTGTAGGCCGAACGTTGCCCGCCTGCAGTTATGGCGTTGAATATTATCTTTCCCTGGAGGGCATTTCCTCCCGGGCCATAAGCCCATCCGAATTCAAGTACCAGGTCTATCCATTGTTTGAGCAGAGGTGGTGAGCTGTACCAGTAAAAAGGATGCTGCCAGATTATTATCTGATGCTCTGAGAGCAGTCTCTTTTCAAACTCAACATCAATGTTAAAATCGGGATACTTCTCGTACAGATCATGAAAAGTGATTGAAGGATTATCAGGTATGCTCTTAACAAGAATCGAATTATTCTTTGATCCTTCAAAACGCGGGTGAGCAAAAAGTATCAATATCTTATTGGTCATAATAATCTGTAATTGTATTACTAGACAGAACAAATTCAACAATGATTTGTTTTAACTTCATATTCAACCACTAAAATTATGAAAATAATCATCGAATTCATCAATGAGAATCGGATAATAAAATTCAGGAATTTACTATTCGTCTTTCTAATTTCTCTTTTTGTAAGCTCCTGCGACAAATCAAATGATGATATGATGCCTCTGACTGACGGAGATGCTCCTGATTTCTCACTTAATTCATTGAACGGAACGCAGGTAATGTTATCTGAATTTAATAACAAGGTTGTTGTCCTCTTCTTTTTTGGGAACACTTGTCCCTCATGCAAAGCAGCAGCTCCTTCTGTCCAGAGTAATCTTGTCACTCCATTTGCTTCGCGAAGTGATTACCAGATTCTTGGGCTTGACCAGTGGGACGGTAATCAGGCATCGGTACAATCATTCAAAACTATTACAGGTGTGACCTTCCCCTTGCTGTTGAACGCTTCACCTGTGGCAGCTTTATATAAAACCACCTACGACAGGCTTCTGGTAATTGATAAGAACGGCAGTATCGCATTCAGCGGTTCGCAGAGTGCATCACTTGATATCGCTGCAGTAAAACAAAAAGTTGAAATGCTTCTCTCAAAATGAAAAGCAGTTTCCTCAGTATACTATTTCTTTCAGCATTTGTCTTTGCGAATGGCCAGACAATAAGTAATTTCCGACTGAAGAATGTGAACAATGAAATACGTTCATTCTCTGAGCTGAAAGGTGAAAAGCTCACAATAATCGATTTCTGGGCTACCTGGTGCAAACCATGCAACAAGGCAATTCCTGAGCTGAACAAGATCTATAGTTCATTCAGTGACAGAGGGCTTCAAATTATCGGGATAAGCTGCGACGGCCCCCGAAGCATTTCAAAAGTTGCTCCCATGGTTAGTTCTCTGCAGATTAAATATCCTGTTCTTACAGACATTAATTCTGATGTTATGAATGGGCTCAGTCTAACTGCTTTTCCTACACTAATTTTGGTTAATAGTTCAGGGAAAGTAGTTTGGATACATGAAGGTTTTACAGAAGGGGATGAAAAGTTAATTATTTCTGAGATTGAGAAGCATCTTAATGCAGGAAAGGAGTGAGAAGCATTAGCAGGATATTGCTTTTGGGTTCTCTGTTTCTTTCTATTACTGCTATTCTAAAGGCCCAGTTAAATGGAACCAACCTGATTGAATATCAATATGGAAAGCTTCCGGGAGATACAACAAATTTCTCTGCATTGTACGACAGGGCTGTTATAAACTATAATTATAAAAGATTAAAAGCAGGCCTTACTCTTGAGCAGTTTTATACTCCTTATTCAGAGAGGAACTATATTAAACCAACTCAGTATTTCCTTCAGTATACTTCTGATCCTCTTGAAATACGGATCGGAAACTTATACGAGACAATTGGCCGGGGAATCCTGTTGCGTTCCTTTGAGATCCCTGGAGCTATACTTGAAGATAACAGTTACCGGTCTCGGAGCTATTTTCATCGTGATATATTCGGTGGAAGTGCCAAATTCATGCACAATGGATTTTCAGCAAAAGCATTATTTGGAAAGCCTCTCAATAATCTCTATCCCCCTTCACAGGAAGACAGCTTAAGAAGAACTGATCAGATTACAGCCCTGGCTGCTGAATATACAGTTAAGAAACAGACATTTGGTGCTGCCATTATGAATCTCGCAAATCCGGGTGGCAAAACTCTATATGGCATGGTAACATCATCAGGTATTTTGTTTCCCTTTCTTTCGTACTATGCCGAGCTTGCTAAAAATGTATCAGATTACAGTTTTTCTGATTTTTCTGATCAGTCATCATTTGCGATATATGGTAGTATTAATGTTTCCATGAATAACCTCGGAATAAGTGCTGAATTCAAGAACTATAAAAACATTCTTATCGGAGCCGGGATTAATGAACCTCCCGCATTGGTGAAAGAGCATAGCTACAGAGTGCTTAACCGTAGCACTCATGTGCTTCAACCTCTTAATGAAACCGGCTACCAGATTGAAGTGTTCTATTCATTCCCCGATCTTTCAACTCTGACCTTGAATAATACAATTGCTGTTAACGACTTTAACCAGATCTTCGTTTTTAGGGAATATTTTGCAGGATATGACTTTTCACCTGGAAATATGCTGGATATCAAGTTGTTTGCTGACTTTGCACGCGACCCTCTGAAGGATGAGGATAACCGGATATCTGCCGGAGCCTATCTTGAGTGGAAAATTCTTAAGGGCTCTTCAATCAGAAGTGAATATGAGTTTCAGACCTTTGAACGATCGGGCGTACGTGTTCTGAACCATCTGTTATCGCTGGGATATGCTTATGGATCTAAGTTAATTCTAAACCTGACAGGAGAGATCAGTGACGATCCGTTTATCACTGAAAGTGGTTTTAAATTCTGGCCCGGGGTAAATGCAAAATTCCAGATTAACAGCATGAACAATATCCAGCTCTTCACAGGTAGGCGCCGTGGAGGACCAGCTTGCAGTGCCGGTGTTTGCTACGAGGTTCTCGATTTCTACGGTGTAGAGGTTCGGGTGACCAGCAGGTTCTGAAAGTAGTTAAAATCAACTTCCCGAAAAATCAGAAATACTTACCATTCATTACGAAACCGCTGAGATGCTTTGTTAATCTATTGTTAATGCAGATATTTCACAGAATGATTTATCTTCTTGCGTTGTCTGATAATTAAATGAATCAATCCCGATAAATATTTTGAAGGATTAAGAAGTGAGATTAGTCATTAACAAATAAAATTACGAAAATGAAAAGGACAGGACAAATTGCAGGAACAGTGCTGGCAATTCTGATGATATGCAGCATTAACCTCGGCGCTCAGGGCCGTGGCATTGGAGCCGGAAATTACTCCCGCATGCAGGGAAATGGAAGAGTTTATCGCTTCAGTCATATGAATGATTCACTGAGACATTCAGATTCTCTCACATTCAGAGGAACGAGGAATGGCGGAAGGTTTGAGGCAGGAATGGGTTATCTGCCGCAGGGAAGAAGAGGTTACATGCCCGGCCCGATGCACGGTAAAATGCGAGATATGGGACCAATAGGCCCTGGTATGCCTGGCACGGGGTTCGGACCACAGGGAAGAGGCGGTTTTAATGCTGGGATGCCAGGTTTGGGCAGATTGGAAAATCTCCCAGGCATTACAGACAAACAAAAGAAAGAAATTATTGATCTCAGGTATAAGCAGATGGCTGAAATTGAGAAGTTCCGTGTTGACATGCAGTCAAAGATGCAGGTTATGAAAGAGGAGCAAAGGAAGAAAATTCTTGAACTTCTTACAGAGGATCAGAAAAAGCTTCTCGAGGCAGGGCCTCAGAAACCAAATGCAAATACTCCGAAATAGATAAGAATGATGTTACATATTGGTTAGAATTTCAGGTTTTTAAGGTTAGTTATCAGGTTGGTTCAAGGGCGCCGCAATTGGCGCCTTTGTTTTTGTTAATGTCTTGCTGAATAAATAATTACTTTATCCGATAAAAAGGGTTAATATTATAGAGTTATTGTCACCGAAAAGAGATTCGGTTTTAACTTGATAATAAACAACTATCTAAGAGAAAGGAAAATATAATGTGTTTTTCAGCGGAAGCAAGTTTTGCCGGAGGAGTGATCATCTCTTCAATCGGCATATTTACAATAAGGAAGGTGCATAATCCTTTACAAATTGTATTTGCCAGTATCCCGCTGTTTTTCGGGATCCAGCAGTTTGCCGAAGGCTGTTTATGGTTAACTTTACCATTGCCTGACTATTTGAGTATGCAAAAAATCAGTACTTATATTTTCATGGTGATGGCTCAGGTGATCTGGCCATCAATGATACCTCTGTCGGTTCTGCTGATGGAGGAGAACCCGGGCAAAAAGAAGTTCCTGCGGATATTGCTGGTCATGGGAATTGCATTGTCGTTATATTACACTTCCTGTCTGATCGTTTTTGACGTAACACCTCGTATAATGGGTTATCATATTCAGTACGATACTGGTTTTCCTCATTCTTTGTCAATACCGGCATTTATAGTTTACCTTATTGTTACTATAACACCTCTCTTTATCTCAAGTATTAAAAGGACACATCTTATGGGAATCCTCATGTTTTTGTCCTGTCTGGTTACTGCAATTTTCTTTACTCAATTTCTCACTTCTGTCTGGTGTTTCTTTGCAGCAATCCTGAGTGTCGTGATATTCTGGATTTTGAGAGATTCAAAGAGGGACTTCAATCTGACAAAACTGAAGATTTTTAATTCCCACTGAATTATTTAAACCAGAATGCAAATGACAAAACCCTATGTATGTCCTGCGTATTTTTCCGGAAGTCTTGATAATTTCTTCAGAAGGCTGGTTCAGGATCCTCACAAAACTCTTCATCCATTTATTAGGGAAGGTATGACTGTTCTGGACCTTGGTTGCGGACCCGGCTACTTTTCGCTTGAAATTGCAAAGATGATCGGTGCGTCCGGTAAGCTTTTCGCAGCTGATATTCAACCGGCGATGCTCGCAAAGCTGAGGAATAAAATAATAGGGACAGAGCTAGAGCCGAGGATAGAGCTTGTTGAATGCAGCCCCGGCAGTATCGGAGTCAGCGGAAAGGTCGATTTTGTACTGGCATTCTGGATGATACATGAGGTGCCGGACCAGGAAAGATTATTTTCAGAGCTTAAAAATATTCTTACGCCCGGAGGTAAAATACTTATCGTCGAGCCTGGGATTCATGTCACAGGTAAGGAATTTAAAAAAATGCTCCTTAAAATTCAAGAGGCAGGATTTAAAATTGCTGACGGGCCGAAGGCATTTTTCAGCCGTTCGGTTATTTTGTATTACAATTCTATCTAAACAATCTGTCCTTTGGTCAATAAGATTGTTGCCCTTGTTGATAAATACCCTTTCTCCTGTACGATTGGAATAACCTTGTTATGTAATTTTTCATCTCGGATTCAAGTATTAATTATTTTAAAATTAATCTTTAGAATTATGAAAAAATTATCGTGGATATTCCTTTTTTGGATAATGAATCTTTCGTCTGCATTTCCGCAGGAAGCAGTTTTTGACTGGGCTGTTAAAATGGGAGGAACTGGTTTTGACCGTGGGCTGGGTATGGTTTCTGACAAAAATGGGAATACATACTATACAGGATATTTTGCCGGCACTGCCGATTTTGATCCTGGCAGCGGAGTTAATAACCTGGTGTCATCAGGCAATTCCGACGTTTTTATATCAAAGTACAACTCATCAGGTAATCTTGTCTGGGCAGAAAGAGTCGGGGGCACTCTCGAAGACAATGGTATTGGAATTACACTTGATGCATCAGATAATATTTATGTAACAGGCTATTTCAAGGGGACTGTTGACTTTGATCCGGGTCCGGGTACATACGACCTTGTATCGGCAGGCGGGGATGATATCTTCATCCTTAAGCTTGGATCTGCCGGTAATTTCAAATGGGCCAGGAGAATGGGAGGAAGCAGCACCGACTATTCCTGGACAACCGCTACAGATCCGTTTGGCAATATTTATAATACCGGGTATTTTCTGGGAACAGCCGATTTTGATCCGGGACCAGGGTCATTTACTTTGAATTCTGCAGGATTTTATGACTGCTATATAACAAAGCTCGATTCATCAGGCAAATTTAAATGGGCTAAGAAAATTGGAGGTACAAGCCACGATGTTGCGAGCATGGTACTTTATGATAATTCTCTTAATGTCTATATAACAGGACATTATATGGGAACCTCCGACTTTGATCCGTCTTCTTCCGAGAACAATATTACATCCGCAGGGCAATATGATGCATATATCGAAAAATTAGACACTTCAGGAAATATGGTCTGGGTTAAAAGTTTTGGAGGAACAGGAAATGATTTTGGCATGACCAGTTCTCTCGACAAAGATGGCAACATAATTACAACAGGGTCTTTTCAGGGTACAGTAAACTTTGGCGCCGGCTTCTCCCTTACTTCAGATGGTAGTTCTGATGTCTATATTTTAAAAACAAACTCTTCAGGACTTACACTCTGGGCTAAAAAAATGGGAGGAACAGCTTATGATGAATCCTTTGTAGGTATCCAGGATTCGCTGGGCAACATATATTGTACAGGTTATTTTCAGGGTATAGCCGACTTTGATCCAGGACCAGAAACATACAACCTTATTTCATCTGGTCTGTATGATGTTTTTATTTCCAAGCTCGATGCAGGTGGCAACTTGGTATGGGCGAAAAAAATTGGGGGTGCCGGCAATGATTATGGCAGTTATATAGCTCTTGACAAATACCTTAATATTTATTTATCAGGATATTTTGAAGGAACCACCGACTTTAACCCGGGAACATCTGAATTTAACCTCACGTCAGCCGGGAGCAGTGATGTTTTTCTGCAGAAGCTGAAAAACTGTAGCCACACAAGTTCAACGATAACAGTTTCCGCCTGCTTCAATTATATTGCTCCGGATGGCCAGATTTATACCACTTCCGGAGTTAAGAGTGCTGTAATACCAAATAAAGCAGGATGCGATAGCACAATCACAATAAACCTTACTGTCAAAGATGTTGATATTGCTGTAAGTCAGGTGTCAAATAACCTGACAGCAAATGCATCTTCAGCTGCATATCAATGGTGGGATTGCAGCAGCAATAATGAGATAGCAGGTGAAACAGGTAAGTCATTTACTGCAATAACAAACGGTAGTTATGCTGTAAGGGTAACACAGGATGGGTGTGCCAATACATCACTCTGCTACAATGTAACAACGGTGAACATATCAGAGAATAGATCTGGGAATATGAGCGTTTATCCGAATCCAACCAATGGAAAGGTCACTATTGACCTTGGAGAAGTATTGAATGATATTAAGGTAGTAATCGCTGATGCCACAGGCAACGTGATCAGAAATCTTGATTACTCGGGCCAACAAGTCATTGAACTCACTATAGTTGAACCATCAGGAGTTTATTTGGTTACGATCAGTTCTGGAAACCAACGCAAATCACTTAGAGTGATCAAAAAGTAGTTTTAAGTATTTTAACGGCAATGACCAGAATTAAGGCATAAATTCTAACTTAGATAAACCTGTCACCAAACTTAAAAACCATGTTCATAAAACTTTACATGATAGCTCTTCCGGTCTTCTTCATAATCGACATGATCTGGCTGGTGCTTGTTGCAAAAAATTTCTATAAGGAACAAATCGGGTTTCTCATGCGGCCTGATATAAACTGGACAGCTGCAATTATATTCTATCTGCTGTTCATCGCAGGGCTTATAACTTTTGTCATCTCTCCGGCCGTTGAGAAGCAGTCATGGAAATATGCCATCCACTTTGGAGCATTTTTCGGCCTCCTTACATATGCCACCTATGACCTCACAAACCTGGCAACTCTTAAGGACTGGCCTATAATGGTTACTATTGTGGATCTGATCTGGGGTATGGTGCTTTCTGCATCAATATCGGTAATAACATACCTTATTTATATGAAGGTGGCTTGATGTATTAAGACCGAAGACCGAAGCTCCGAATCCGAAGAAGAGAAAGGGAGAGGGGGAGAAGTGGAGAAATCCGAAACCCTCTCCTTCGCCAAGGCTTCGGCTAACCGCACCCCGCACCTTGCACCCCGCACCCTGCACCTTGCACCCTGCACCCTGCTTTCTTGATATTTTTCAAAATATTCAGTATTATTGATATCTTTATTCCAATGAATAAAAATTTTCTATCAATCGAAAAATTAACCGTGGCTTATGACTAGCAATGCAAAATCTTCCGGCTCCCTGTTTAAACGGGAATACCTTGTTCCATTCATCCTTGTTACTGCTCTCTTCCTCTTCTGGGGTATTCCAAGCAATATGAATGATATTCTTATAAGGCAGTTCATGAAATCTTTCGAACTAAACCGCCTTCAGGCCGGATTGATACAATCTGCCTTCTACATGGGATATTTCGTGCTGGCAATTCCTGCAGGATTGTTAATGAGAAGGTACGGATATAAGGCCGGGCTGGTGACCGGATTAATGCTCTTCAGCCTCGGAGCACTGCTCTTCTGGCCGGCAGCAATTATCGGGAAGTTCGGCATGTTCCTCTTTGCCCTTTTTGTAATCGCTTCAGGAGCATCATTTCTCGAAACCGGAGCCAACCCGTTTATCGCCACTCTTGGTGACCCTGATTCCTCCGAAA
Organism: uncultured Bacteroidales bacterium; assembly: GCA_963765005.1. Lineage (GTDB taxonomy): Bacteria > Bacteroidota > Bacteroidia > Bacteroidales > VadinHA17 > LD21. Next base: position 526,264 of record CAVXUP010000001.1, on the reverse strand, counting down.
GACGTTTGAATTTTTCACAGGCATTCAATCCGCTTGGAGCGATTTCAGGAGTTGGTATCGGAACAATTTTCATCCTTTCGGGAATTGAACATAGTCCGGAAAAGATTGAAGTAATGAAATCAGCCGGGACCTACGATGCCTACCTTCACAGCGAAACGTTGCGTGTTATCGTTCCATATGTTGTCCTTGGATGTATAATTTTCCTGTGGGGGGTACTGATAATGTTTACCAAGTTTCCGGATCCTCACCCTGACGATATTCTGGCTAAAAGCAGTAGCGGAAAAGTAAGTCACCTTCTGAAATACCCGCATTTTTATAAAGGTGTTATTGCGCAGTTCTGTTATGTTGGCGCACAGGTGGGAACCTGGAGCTTTTTTATACAGTATATCCAGGACTACACCGGGGAACATGAAAAACTGGCTGGCGCGCTGCTGACAGGTACCCTGGTCGCATTCGCTGTTGGAAGGTTTTCTGCCACATGGCTCATGAATTACATAAAGCCTTCAAAACTTATGGGAATTTACGGAACAGCCAATGTTATACTGGTCTTTCTGGCAGTTGTTGTTCCCGGATGGATTGGAGTCTGGTCTATATTCATTACAAGTTTTTTTATGTCACTGATGTTTCCCACAATATTTGCTCTCGGTATAAAGGGGCTTGGAGAAAATACAAAACTTGGAGGTTCTCTGATGGTAATGTCTATTATTGGAGGTGCAGTTTTTACTCCTGTTATGGGAGTCATAGCCGACCAGACGGGAAGTATGGCCATGGCAATGATTATCCCGCTCATTTGTTACCTCGTGGTTACATGGTATGCAATGGCAGGAGCTAAATTACGCTGAAAAGTATTACCGTGAAATTTAAGTGTTATGAAAGAAATCATAATATGTAAAGCAAAACTTTGGATCAGATCAATATGTTCCCGATCGTTGCTCGTGATTCTCCTGTTATCGTGCGGCTGTTTATTCGCTGCACCAGCTGACAGGAAAATACCTGTTGTTGTTAGCGCAGAGTGGCTTGATAAAAATATGTCAGATCCGGATCTGGTAATCCTTCATGTGTCTTCCGTTATCAGGGACTATAGTAACGGACATATCCCGGGAGCCAGATTTCTATGGCCGGGTTGGCTGGCAGTTTCAGATGAAAATGAGTCTACCGTGCCTGCTAAAATTAAGGATGTTGAGGCATTGCTCGAAAAACTGGGGGTCAGCGATAACTCCCATATTGTTTTATGCGGGATCTTCGGGAATCTCGTTCCGGTTTGCAGGACATTCGTCACACTCGAGTATTTTGGGTTGAAGGGCAGAGTATCAATTCTCGATGGCGGCTTTGAGGAATGGAAATCATCGGAAAGGATGGTTTCTTTTGAACCGGTGAAAACTTCCAGGGGAAAACTGACACTTAAGCATGGTGATAACCTGGTAAACGGCAACTGGGTATTAAAGAACCTCAATAACAGTGAATACCAGTTAATTGATGCACGTGCAAAGGCATATTTCGAAGGATTGTCAGGTACCTCGCGCTCCGGACACATCCCTGGTGCGAAAAACCTTCCTTCATCTGAACTCTACGACGGCAAAACATACCACTTCGCCTCGGGTGAAAAGATAAGCAAGACCTTTACGGAACTGGATTTACCAAATGGCGCCAGACCCTTATTTTACTGCAATACCGGGAATTCAGCCTGCGTTGACTATGTGGCAGCCGCTATTGCAGGGTTTAACCCGGTTATTTATGACGGCTCATGGGAAGAATGGGGCAGCAGACTTGAGCTTCCCATAGAGGTGAAATAGTATTTACTGCATTTGCAAACCTCTTTCCTCAGGCAGGCACAAAGAAAATGCCCCGCAGAGAGAACCTCATGCGGGGCAAGCGAATACTACCCGTATTGCCAGACTATTTCTTTTTGCTATTATTTCTGTTTCCTATTTCGAAACCTCAACAACAGCATATTTTGATATCTTCCAGAATTCTTCAGGATTCTTGATCTCGATGTAAGCTATCTGATCACTCTTGGTGCCATCATGTACGAACTCATAGGAACCGATCGGATGCTCTGTTACAAATTTTACCTTCTTGGAATTCACCTGGATCGTTTTTGTTTCAGTCCTGTCGATCTGCGCAAATGTGCCTTCAGGGAAGTTCTCGATTAGTGATTCTTTCCTTCCAAGTCCGAGGAATCCTCCCTCTTTTACAACAAGGCCTTTAGCTTTCAGGTCTTTATAAGTGCCGGATGCGATATAGGCTTTGTTCATCTCATTAATCTGCAAGGCGATTGTGTCAGCTTTTTGTGCCATAGCCAGTTGCAGGTCGGTCATAGAGGTATTGAGCTGTTCAATTTTAAAATCTCTTTCAGCCAGGGCTGTCTTCAATCCGCTTATTTCTGATTCGCTCTGAGCGATGCTAACTTCAAGTTCTGCGATCTTTGTCTGTAGGCCTTTAATTGTTGAACCTGATTTTTTCAGCTGATCACTTAGAGATGCTATCTTTTTCTTATTCTGTTCAAGAAGCGCATTGATATACTTGATGTCTTCCAGTATCTGCTTCTTTTTGTCAGTGGAAAACTCAACATCCGATGAACTCATGGCAATCAGTTTCTCCTTCTCCTTTATTGTTTTAAGGTCTTTCTCTATCTGGTCGAAAGTAAGCACCCATTCATTGATTGCTGAGTCGCGTGAATTAAGCATCTCGGTGAAAGCATATTTCTGATCTTCCATCATGGCAAGCTGTTCCTGCTTCTCACGGCTGTAAAGCGAATAGAAAATTATCCCTGCAGTCACAACAATAAAAAGGCTTATAATCCCTGTCATGAGCATTCCCTTTTCTCTGCCTTTTTTCAAGGCGTTCTTTTCAATGGCGAGCCGGTTTTTGTCATTGTTAAGGGGGCTGCCCGGTTCATTCGCTAAAGGTTTGTACGTGTTCTCATCATTTTTCATTTTCGTTCCTCCTTAAGTTTTGTTTTTATTTAATTTAGTTATATACAAATTTATCTCCGCATCTATCAGACAAAGGATGTGCCATCAAGGTAAATGGATGTTATGTAATTGAAAACAAGAAGATTGGGAAAAGCTTGGAGTATTATGGATAGATCATTTTGAGAAAGATATTCTCATTTTGAGAAAGACCGAAGACCGAAGACGGAAGACGGAAGACCGAAGACGGAAGACCGAAGAAATGCATCTTGCACCCCGCAACCCGCACACCTGCACCCCGCACCCCGCACCCCGCACCCAGCGTTATCCTCTTTCCTCCTTAAGAATCCTGTAAATAGTAGAGACTCCAATGTCGAGGCTTTCAGCAGCCTGTCTGATATCGCCACTGAACTTTTTGATAGCCGCTTTAATTATCCTTATCTCGTACTCTCTCATTGTCATCTGGCTGTTTACAGAAAGTGAAGCAGGTTCGTCCAAATCCAGAAGAAAATCGGAAGGCTCCATAACTCCTTCACCCGACAGAGTGACAGCAAGCTCAATGACAGATTTCAGCTCCCTTACGTTTCCAGGGAATGAATACGAAAGAAGCTTTTTCTGGGCTTTTTCTGAAAGCTTTTTTATTGGAAGGTCGTTCTCACGGCAGAAATTTTCTATAAAGTGGTGAGCGAGGATCAGAATATCGTTACCCCTCTTCCGCAATGGAGGCAGTTCTATTGGTAATCCCAGTAACCTGTAGTAAAGATCCTCGCGGAACCTGCCATTTTTAACCTCCTCTCTGAGTATCCTGTTGGTTGCAACTATTATCCGGCAATCAGTTTTTACAGGTTTATTGCTGCCGATGCGTACAATCTCCTTCTCCTGAAGCGCCCGAAGAAGCTTAACCTGCATATTAATATCCATCTCGCCGATCTCATCCAGGAAAAGTGTGCCTCCGTCAGCTTCTTCGAATTTGCCGATCCTGCGCGCGGCGGCTCCTGTAAACGCCCCTTTTTCATGTCCGAAGAGCTCCGATTCTATAAGTTCGGAAGGTATTGCAGCCACATTTACTGCAACGAATGATTTTTCCCGCCGTTTTGAATTATAATGAATGGCTTTTGCCACAAGTTCTTTTCCTGTACCTGTCTCACCTGATATGCTCACTGTTATATTCGTTCCCAGAGCCTTGTCAATCAATTCATAGATCCCTTTGATTTCCGGACTCTCACCCTGAATCGTATTCCTGAAACTGTATCTTTTCTGGATCTCACGCCGAAGGGTTGAAACCTCCCTTCTCAGGCCGATTCCGTTGCTGATATTCCTTACCGTATTCAGCAAACGCTCTTTTACATCATCCGATTTTGTTATATAATCGGCGGCGCCGAGTTTAAGGAGCCTTACAACCATATCGATATCTTCCTGTTCTGAGATAAGTATAACCTGAACTTCATTGTTTTCCTGTCTTATTCTTTCAAGAAGTTCGAGTCCTGTCATATCCGGCAACCTGTAATCGAGTGTCACAATATCCGGCGATTCATGGAGGCTCGCAAGGAAATCCTTTCCATTGAAAAAACTCTTCACCTCATAGTCGGGATTTAAAGACAGAGTATATACAAGGAGCTTGTTGTACCACTCACTGTCTTCGACTACATATATTTTTAATGGTTTGTCACTCATTGATCATTTTGCTTTTATCGATATATGATTTAATCTCATTGCTGATGGCATTGAATTCTATTGTCGCGTCGTTAATAAGGGGCCCGGTTCCTGAGGTGCTATTGCTTCTCCGGATAATATCTTCTGTTTGCTTCAGAAGCGAACACATTTTTTTTGCGCCTATATGCCGGCAAGGCGGCAGCAGTTTATGTGCCAGTTCAGCTACCTGGTCAGGCTGTTCCGATTTATAAGCCAGGCTCATCTCGGCTAATCCCCTTTGGGTCGTCTCAAGAAATGTTACCATCATCTGCCTTACAAAATCCTCGTTGCCGCCCGCCAGGTGATAAAGGTTTTGAAAAGTCAATTTACCCTCCTCTTCGTTATCCTTTTTTATTGAGACTGAATTAAGTTCCGTGAGGGAGAGGAAAGATCGAAGAAGTTCCTCTTCTTTAAAAGGTTTAAGAAGAAAATCATTCATCCCGGCTTCACGGTATTTTTCCCATCCGGAATTTAAGGAAGCTGCTGAGATACAAATGACAGGTATTTTGATTTTAAGTTCATTACGTATTATGGCGGTAGCCTCCAGTCCATCCATCTGAGGCATTCTCGCATCCATGAAAATTACATCGTATATGCCTGTTTTAACCTTCTCCACGGCTTCAATGCCATTGATTGCTTCGTCGTATTTCAGACCCCATCTGTCGAGTATCATCTTGAAAAGAAGCCTGTTGTATTCCTCGTCGTCAACAATGAGAACTCTCATGCTCCTGATAGCATCAGGTATTTCAGGCATACTTGCATTATCATCCTTAACAAGTTTTTCGTCACCTGTCAGAGATGGTATTCTGCAGGTTATTTGTGTGCCATGACCTTTTTTACTCTTTACATCAATAGTTCCCTTCTTCAGTTCCACAAGCTTTCTTACGATCGAAAGCCCTAATCCTGTTCCGCCATATTTACGGGTGGTGCTCATTTCAGCCTGTGTGAAATCTTCAAAGATCATATTCATTTTGCTCTCCTCGATGCCAATGCCCGTATCGGTAAAAACCATTATTAACTCGATCTCCCCCTTTCCCTTTGAAAGACTGTCAACAGAAAAATGAACCTTACCTTTCGCAGTGAATTTTATTGAATTACTCAGAAGATTAATCATTATCTGCTTTAATCTGTACGGATCACCGAGAAGTATCGCAGGTGTCGAAGGACTAAGCGAATAACTAAGGCTTGTGCTATTCTGCATAGCCTCTCTCTCGAAAAGGGAGTAGACTTCATCCATTAACTTTTTAATATTAAAATGGACGTTTTCGAGGATAAGCTTATTGTTCTGCAGTTTGGAGAAATCAAGAATGTCATTTATTATCCTGCTGAGGTGATCAGCAGATGTTTTTATTATGCCAAGAGTTTTTATTGCTTTTTCATCATCAGCTTCATGCAGGAGTTGTTCTGTGAATCCCGAAATTGCAGTTACCGGAGTCCTTATTTCATGACTCATATTGGCCATGAACAGCTCCTTTGTTCTGGCCAGTTCCTCTGCTTCGTCGCGCGATCTGATTATCGCCGAATTGTAGATATCGGCTTTTCTTACATATGAAATAATTAAAATAATTACTGACAGGGCAAGTATTGTCCCGGTAATCATAAAAGCCAGAAGCCACTTGTACGTCTGTTGTGCAAGCCTGTCAGCCTCCTCACTCTTGGCGTCACTCATCAGTCTGACCCCGCTCTCCATCCTCGATATCAGGTCATAGATCTTTTCCCTCAGCCTGTTACCTGTAATAGCAATCCGTGTTTCCTGTTCTGCAAGTTTTTCTCTTACTTCCCTGTCATCTTTTTCTATCCTGCCGATAGTTCTTTTTATTTCTTCCTTTTTTTCAGTGGTAATTGTTGCTTTGGGAGGTTCCGGAGGCTCCTCAGGCGTAACAACAGGAGTCACCAGTGGAGTTGGCACAGGAATCACAACTGCCGTAGTATCAGGAGGAGGCTCCTTTTTGCTGAAGAGTCTTCGGAAGAATCCCTTTTTCCTGGTTTCTTCCTCTGGCGGTTTTACCTGTTCAACTTCCTTTTCCGGTACTATTTCCTTTTCTGGTTCTATAACTGCAGCCGTTTCGATCTGATCTGCTATCTGCCTTAATTCTTCACCGACTTTTTCATTGTTGTGAAGGAGCAGCAGTTCATTCCATAATTTAATATTTTCTTCGATAAGTGCGGCAATTGAATCGGTCTGTTCAAGAAGATCGGGATCATTCATGCATTCCGTTCTCACACTTGCTATCCTTGCGTCAATGCTTCTGATAGTTTTATAGTAAGGGTTCAGGTCATTCCTGTTGCCGGTGATTGAATAGATCCGGATACTGTTTTCAGCATTCTGAAGATCCATTGACAGGTCCCGGATATTCATAAGCCTCATGCCAGGCGTCAGATCCACTTTCATCGAAGCGACTATAGCAGAGATATTCCGGAACGACAAATACCCAGTGGCTGTAAGCACGAGTATAGCCAGGCTCATTAAAATTCCTGTTATTGTTTTTACCGGTATCCTTTTCACACTTTAACTTCCTGAATTTATTCCAAAGTTAAGAAAAAGCTTTTGGCAGTTACTCTCATTCAGGGTGCCATTTTGATATTACTTAATATTTCGTTAAATTTGATAGACACACTAACCTTCTCCATATGAATAATAAAAAAGAAATCAGAATCAGCCGCAGAGGTTTTATCTCAACATCTGCAGTCGCAATGGCGGGTCTGACAATTATTCCGCGGAATACTGTTTCAGGTCTGGGTCATATAGTTCCGAGCGATAAACTTAATATTGCCGGTATAGGTATAGGAGGCATGGGCAGGGGAAACCTTGCAAATGTTGCGAAAACAGAGAATATTGTTGCTCTTTGTGATGTTGATTGGGGAGATGCGGTTAAAAAGGTTTTTGATACATACCCTGGTGCAAAACAGTACAAGGACTACAGGGTTATGCTCGATAAACAGAGAGATATTGATGCAGTAATAATAGCCACTTCCGATCATACACATGCGGTGATTAGCATGGAGGCCATGCGGCGAGGTAAGCACACCTTTACACAAAAACCTCTCACTCATACTGTTTATGAGGCAAGGACTCTTGCAAGAGCAGCAAAGGAGTTTAAGGTGGCAACACAAATGGGAAACCAGGGACAGGCAGGCGACGGCCCCAGGAGATTACGCGAAATGATATGGGATGGAGTCATTGGACCTGTGAGGGAAGTTCATGTATGGACCGACAGGCCAAATAACGGTATGTTCAGGACCTACTGGCCTCAGGGAGTAACCCGCCCTGCTGAAACGCCTCCAACACCTGAGGTTCTCGACTGGGATCTTTTTATCGGTCCTTCACCGATGCGGCCATATCATCCAGCTTATCATCCCTTTAAGTGGAGAGGCTGGTGGGACTTCGGAACAGGTGCCCTTGGCGATATAGGATGCCACTCACTCGATCCTATTTTCAGAGCGCTTAAGCTCAAGTATCCAACCTCAGTTGAAGCAGTGTCTACACTGGTAAACGAAGAGACATATCCGCTTGCATCGATGGTACGCTACCAGTTCCCTGCACGGGGTGAAATGCCGGCAGTTACGCTTACATGGTACGATGGCGGACTGCGTCCGTTCAATCTGCCTGATCTGGCAGAAGGGATGCAGATGGGTACTGGAGGTACGCTGTATATCGGCGACAAAGGCAAAATACTCGATGACAAGATACTTCCATTAACATTAAGGAAATCTTATTCACCGCCTGCGCCTTCCATTCCTTCCTCTCCTGGACATGAGGAAGAATGGATACTGGCCTGTAAAGGAGGCTCTCCGGGAGGATCGGACTTTGACTGGGCCGGACCTCTGACTGAAACTGTGCTTCTGGGAAATGTTGCTCTGCGAAAAGCAGTAAAGGAGAAGTTAAGTGGTCTGATACTGCAGTTCGATCCTGAGAAATTAAGCTTCCCGAATATGCCCGACGCTGATCAGTTTCTGCACTGCGAGTATCGCAAAGGCTGGAGCCTGTAACGGTATAGCGGCGTAACGGCGTAACGGTGCAGCGGCGTAACGGCATTAATTATGGGCATTTTTTTTGACCGCACGACCGCAAGACCGCAAGACCTCACGACTGACTGAATCCAGATAATGTCTTAAATCCTGCTGTTTGTGCAATCATACCTGCTAACGGTTGAGTTACTCTTTTTTTGCATTGGCACATAGCATAATTTCGTTGTGGATAGTACAAAAAGCGGCTTCATTAAATTGAGGCAAAACAAACGGAATTATAAAGCTTAATGAGTTGATGTTAATTAAAATTAAATTTTAGAGCCATGAAAAGAGTATTTTTTGCAGCATTGATGGTAGTAGCTTTCAGTTCTGCATCGTTTTCAAGAGATTTTGTTGCCAGTGGCAAAACAAACACGGCATTAGGTGACTACAAGATTGAAACGGCCGATGAACCGGTTACAATAAACGGTGAGCAGTTCAAGGCGTTTGTGATCAGCTATCAGAACTCCCCGATGGAGGTAAAAGTCATTATCAAGCCTGGTAAGAAGTGCAAGAATTATATTGTGCTCTCCGAAAAACTTTCTATACAGTATGTATGCAACGATAGTTTTTTCGGGGTCGAGAAACTCGATAAATCACTTGAAAAAGACGGGTACAAAACAATGGATGCGTCACTTAACAGAAGTGAGTATTTCCATCAGAAAGTGATATCTCCGGGTAAACAGGGTGAGGTTGAAAATACCCAGCTTATAGCTGCCTATTTTCCTATGCTCTTAAAAACAGCAGAAGGAGCAGCGGAAGCTATCTGATCTAAGGGTTTTGCATTCCATTCAATTTTACAGAGGCATCTTCGGATGCCTTTTTTTATGAGCTGGAGGCGTTACTGGACATCGGTATACCAGCAGAATCCATAAATCCGGAACCAATGTTTTACAGGCGATCAGTTAAAACATACCATTCGTTCGATGAAGGTTGCCATCCGTTAGTTTACCCTTTTTCGGTATAATCATATAGGGTAATTTTGGTGAGAAGATTAATTGAAAAGAGGTCTTCGGAATTAAAAAATCTTGGACAGAAAAAAGTTAAAAGAAAAGAATTATTAAAAAACCAATTAAAATTATCAGTCATGAAAAGAATGTTTTTTGCCGCAGTACTATTAACAGTTATTAGTGTTGCATCGTTTGCCAGGGAACTGGTTGCTGAAGGTAAAACTAATACCAGTATGGGTGACTATAAAATTGAAGTTGCCGATGATCCGGTTGTGATAAATGGAGAAAAATTCAAGGCTTATGTTATAAGCTATGAGAGCTCTCCTTTGGAAGTAAAAGTTGCCATCAAAAAGGAGCGTGGATGTAAGACATTTATTGTGCTGTCCGACAAACTTTCGGTACAGTATGTCTGCAACGCAAATTATTTCGGGGTGGAAAGACTTGATAAATCATACGAGAATGGCGGTTTTCAGACCACCGATGCCGCACTTAACAGGTCAGAGTATTTTCACCAGAAAGTCATCACTTCAGGACAAGGTGGTGAGCTTGATAATACAATGCTTATAGCTTCCTACTTCCCGAAGCTTATCAATTAGTTTTCACGAGGCCGCCCGGCCATATTAGTTTTAGGTTTCAATTTAACTGAGAAGAGGCATCCCCCGATGCCTCTTCGTCATTTCTGGCTTTCTTTATATCTTTCCCCGATGGCAAACTGGACTCCCAACCCCACATGATATGATTCAAAAGGTAATTCATAGCTCCACTGGTAGCTGCCGAAGGATGCCTGGACCTGGATCTTTACATTTTTCCATCCCACACGCACTGTTGCTGCCGGTTCCTGAAACCGGCCGCTAAACAAAGTTACATCCTGAAAAAGCCAAAGTCAAAATTATTTTTTTGTGTTAATCAGAATACTGGCTCCTTTAAGCCCTTTTGATTCAGCTTTTACCGTAAAAGGAGCTGTTGCCCCCTTTTCAGCTTTGACAATAACAAGAGCCATACCGTTATAAGCTTTTCTGTAGTTTGCCTGGAATGGATCGTGACTTGTGGCATCGCCATTGTCAACAGCAACTATCTTGCCCGGACCCTCAATGCTGAAGTTTATGAGATTGCTGCTACGCGGAACGGGAAGCTTATTCTTATCCTCAACCCTGATAGTAATGTATGCCAGATCTGTTCCATCGGAGCTTATTAAAGGCTTATCAGCAGATATAGAAAGCATTGATGCTTTGTCGGCAGTTCGCATAACATCTTCAGCCCATTTTGCCCCGCCCTTGTAGGCAATTACCTTCAGTTCACCCGGCTGATATACAACATCGTCCCATTTGAGACGGTATTCGAATTCACCCTTCTTTTTTCTGCCAAGCGACTTACCGTTCAGGAACAATTCAGCTTCATCTCCTGAAGTATAGACATGCACCGGAGTTACCAGTCCTTTTCTTTCTGGCCAGTTCCAGTGAGGAAGTATATGTGCCATAGGAAAGTCTGATCTCCATCTTGACTGGTAGAGGTAAAAACGGTCTTTTTTGAATCCTGCAAGATCAAGTATCCCAAAATAGCTGCTTCTCGAAGGGATCTCTTTCACTCCATTGTCATCAAGCATCTTCTTTGTCTCCTCGAATCTTCTGGATGTTGGTCCCTGACCCGTAAGATCACCTGAATATGGAGTTGGTTCCCCGATGTAGTCAAAACCTGTCCATACAAACTCTCCAAGCACCGCCGGGTATCTGTCGTTGATTTCAAACTGCTGATCTGCAGTTGATGCCCACGAAGGGTAAGCAACATCATAAGAGGTAACCTGAAAAATTCCTTTTCCGGGAAGGTTGTTGTTAAGGTTTCCCTGTACAATGGGGAAAAAGTATTCACCCCTTGAGCTGACGGTTGAGGCAGATTCGCTTGAATGTATTGCTCTGAATTCATTGTCCTTATGCTCAAAAAACCTCTTGTAGTCATTCAGGTGATAGTTGATGCCGAATACATCAAGGGTCTTCTGGAAACCATTTGTGCCTGCATTTGCGTCATTGCATCCTGCTGTAACGGGACGAGTATTATCTTCCGATTTAACTATTGCATTCAAAGCAGCTGAGAGGTAAGGATTTCTCTGGTCCGGCACCTCATTGCCTATACTCCACATGAACACCGAAGGATGATTACGGTCGCGGCGCACCATGGCTCTCACATCTTCATCGTGCCAGCCGTTGAAAAGAAGATTATAGTCCTTTCTCTTCTTTCCTATTCTCCAGTTATCAAATGCCTCAACCTGGATAAGAAATCCCATCTTATCACAAAGATCAACAAGCTCCGGTGCAGGAGGATTATGACTGGTCCTTATTGCATTGCATCCCATCTCCCTTAACAACTCAAGCTGCCTCTCCGCAGCACGGGTGTTGAAAGCTGCACCAAGAGCGCCAAGATCGTGATGGTTGCAGACACCTTGTATCTCAACCCTTTCTCCGTTAACAAGCATTCCATTCCGCGGAGTGAATTCGATTGTTCTGAAGCCGAAATTAGTCTCATAAGTGTCAGTCACATTGTTCCCGTTCATCACAGTAACGACAATACAATAAAGTTCAGGTTTAAAGACGCCCCAGAGAACAGGATCCTTCACAGGGATATCAAGTCTGAAGCTATGGTCTTTCATTCCCTGCATTGTTGCTGTAACAACCGCTGACTCAGCAACAGGAGAGGGGGATTTCTCAAATTTCTCATTAAGCTTGTAGATTAAGGCTTTCACTGTAACAGGCAGCGGTTCGCTTATGTGGTTTTCAACCTCGGCCTGTACGCTTACAATTCCCCTTTCTTTTTTTATTTCAGGTGTTGTACAGAAGAGACCATTGTAGGCAATATGTACCTGCGATGTTTTAATAAGCCACACATTCCTGTAAATTCCAGCGCCGGGATACCATCTTGAGTCCCAGTTTTTAGTGTCGAGACGAACAGCGAGCAGGTTTTCCTTTCCGGGAATCAGGTATGGTGTGAGATCCATCTGAAATGAAGTGTAACCGTAAGGCCATTCCCCAACATATTTCCCGTTGAGCCATACTTTTGCATTTGCCATTGCTCCATCGAAACCGACATAAATGCGCCTGCCTTTATCAGCATCGCTTACTGTGAAGTGCTTTCTGTACCAGCCTATCCCTTTCCATGGCAGAAGTCCTGTATTATTTTCCAGACTGTCGTTGAAAGGTCCTTCAATTGCCCAGTCATGGGGAAGATCAAGTGAGCGCCATCCTTTATCATCAACCGAGGGCAATTGAAGATTTGCCGGTTCTTTATCGGCAACTGCTGACTCATCAGAAGCATTGAAATACTTGATGAACTTCCAGCCATCGTTGAAAGATTCGATTGTCCTTCCTGTTATCTGTGCTTCTGCCAGGCCTGCCATGACCATAAATGCTATCAGGAAGCTGAATTTTAAGATTATAGTCTTTTTCATAATTATTTGTAAGTTTTTATAAATTTAGACAAATACAATTAATAATGCCGGGTGCATTTTCATAATTAAAGTTAATTATTCTGGTCTTGTTTCCGGGTCTATTATTCCTTCACTACCCTGCAGGATACTTTGCTGCCATTCCGGAATTCAACTGTCAGTATATATGATCCTCTTTTCAGGCCGGAAGTGTTTAATTCTACCTTGTACCCGGAAAGGACAGATCGCTCTACAGCCAGAAATCCTGCAAAACTGAACAGTTTCAGGGATCTCATTTCTTCATCTGACTCTACGAACAGATGATCGGATACCGGGTTAGGAAAAACCCTGCATTTCAGGGCCGATCCATCCCCATTTTCTGCAGAAAGCGGAGCTCCTACCATGTTTGCATCGAGCCACGACAAGCGGGTATCGAGCCAGCTTTTCAGCTTTATTATTTCTCCCTCATAGGTCAATGGCTGTATCCCCCACTCAGGAGTTCCTGCATTTATACCCAGGATCTTCCACTTTTCGAAATGACGAACCTGGGCTTCGTTCAGCAGAAGTGCCACAGAATCAATAAGATGTTCGATATGCTCCTTGCTTAGAATTGTCTTTCTCAGCTCATTGTAGCGTGTATGAACCAGGTTTGCGAACTCCTTATCCTGAAGCATTCTTACCTCCCACGACGGTGGAGTGGGAGAGGCGCTGCATTCGTTGATCCTGTAAGCCCAGCCTGAGCCATCAGTCTTATTCATATGGATGCAGTTTTCCTTAAGATTCCTGAATGCCCAGTCCATGTCCCATACCGGACCCGAATATAGTAATCCCCCCTCGCTGTCCTTATCCTTATTGAAAAACCTGCTTTTCTTATATGCATCCACATTTCTTGACAGTTCCCCGATGATGAAATAATCAGCAAAAGAATTAATATCGATGTATGATTTATATCCGAATACAGGAGCTCTGAATGCAGGATCATACAGGACTCTTTCAAGGGAGTTGATATACTCCTGGATATAGGTTTTTTGCGGCGGTGTTAGTTCAAGTGCATCAGGGTCGTGGTAAACAAAGTAAACCTTTGCACCGGGCTTGTTAAGGGGAGAGTAGTTACTCAGCCAGCTGTCGTCTGCCGTATAGTAATCGGTCTTTATAATGTATCCGCCCGATACATCATCTCCCTGGCTGTCTTCCGGTTTAAGCCTTGATATATTAACCCTTCCGCTATCCTGTTTTATTTTCTCACCCAGAAGGTAAATTCCCTGGTATTCATTATTGAGCAGCACTTCACAGAATCTTGTCCTGACAGAATAGTTGCCCATTTCCCTGAACAGCTCAAAGGCAAGTACGTTTCTGAGAAACGTTTTATCATTATAGTTGGCTAACAACACCCAGTCGTTTTCGGCAGGCATTCCAAGAAGTGAAACATTAATGTTATTTCCCGAAACATCCCTGGTCTCAAAACCATATGGCTTCTGGGGCAGCGAGGCGGAATACCTGCCTCTGATCTCTATCCCTACCTTTCCTGAATATACACTCGCCTGATCGGTAATATAGTTTCTGGTCCCGGTCGCGTTATAAATTATCTTCATGTCGGCAGTGATCTTCGGCTCGTTTTTTATTGATTCCCCTGGTTTAGTGGTGATAACTACAACAGGCAGGTTTGAAGAGAATGGAACCGTCTGTGCCTCGCTCTGCCTGGGAAAAAGTATAAGCAAAGGAAGGCTAAGCAGCAGAGCTGCGAAAGATTTGTAGAATATCAGGGCTACAAACCCTTTAAAAGCTGCAGAGCAGCGTAATATAAAACAAGGTCTTTTCATTCAATCTAAGGAATTATTCCAGTCCCGAAAGATCAATGTCAGGTTGTTTGCCAGTTTTTTGTCTTGAGAATGACTGGTCCATTCTGGTCATATCACTGAAAAAACCGCAGTTCCTGAGAAAGAACATTCCGTTCTCGACACCTCCTGAGTAGTCGAGTCTCGATTCTTTTCGGGCTGTGGCATCAGCTGTAAACTTAATATCCGACAGTTCATGCCATTTGCCCTCTCTGTCGCGTACCCACTGATTTGAATAGTATCCCTTCCTTTCAAGCGGGCCTGTTTCGGTCATAAAATTCTCAAGAAATGAATAGAGGCTTTTCAGGTAGTTATTTGTCTTTGGTCGCCTGAAGCTGGCAATAAGTTCCCATTTCCCGGTCTCCGGTGCGAAAAAATACGCAGTGTAGTCAGTTGAATTGTTTACCGAAGGATGGCCATTTAAAAGGAATCGGTAGGTATTTCCTGCTTTCCATTGAAATACCCTGTAACTTTGTCCTCCTGAACCTTCATTACCAAACTCTTTAGTAATTACATCCTTCCCTTTTTTAAGCAGGATTATCCTGTATTCTTCAGGGATCTCCCCGGGGTTATCTGTTTTATACGGACTCCATACCGAGAAGAGGATTCTCCTTTCTGTCGGTGAATTAACCTGGATCCCGAAGTACCCATCGGCAAAACCGTTTGCCATGAAATACGATCCGATAACGTCGCTTCCGGAAGGAATTGTTATTTCATTATAAAACCACTCAAGTCCGGGATTGTCACCTGGAAGCTCATACCTGAGATGGACCGATGGTCCCCGGCGTCCAAAATAAAAATCTTCCTTTATAAAATATACCTTTCCGGATGCAGCTGGTCCGCTTATAAGGAATTCAGATATTTCGGCGAATGTACCTGCGTCTTTCGCAATTCCCTTCAATTCTACGTATTGATATCCGGGCTTGTCAATAATGAAACTTCCTGCTTTGACAGTATCAAATCCGGTGTTGCTGATCTTGATTGTCTGACTCTTTCCTCCCAGTGTCATTGTAACCGACGACTGTCCTGATGCGACTCTGCCCCTGAATGCAATTTCAATTTTACCTGTTGCCTCAGTCCTGAAGTAAGTCCGTATAATCATCGATTTTTCCGACCAGTTTTCTATGCCATTCCTTGAAATTACCTTATCATTCAGATTCACATCATTCACAACCCAGCTGTTGCCTGTTGCCGGTATCGAAATAACAGGATCCTTCTGAACTCTGCTATCCATATAAGGCACATCCTGTTGGGGCGACATTGGAATCAGCAGAAAAAGGAAATAAAGGAATATATGGCTCATTTTGTTGGGTTTTTAGCTTTCTGATTGTAAAAGTAACATACTTTTTCCTTTTTCCTTTTTCCTTTATACTTTTGTCTTTTATCTTAATCAATCATCATTATGAAAAGATCATCAACCCTTAATCTTGTCCTAATATTCACACTGACTCTTCTTTTTCCAGCCTTATCTTCAGCCCAGAAGCCTGTATTCACACGTCAGGATACCCTTCGCGGATCAATTACACCGGAGAGGTCGTGGTGGGATTTGACATATTACCATCTCGATATAGTTGTCAATCCATCAGACAGCACTATATATGGAAAGAATACAGTTACTTACAGGGTAGTTAAACCTGCAACACTAATGCAGATTGACCTTCAGGAGCCGATGCAGTATTTCGGGAGCAGAGCAGAGTGGAAAGCCATTAAAATTTACCAGGGAAGGAAATGTTTACTGGATTGAACTCATTGAAAAGCAGGAAGTAGGGAAGATTTATTCTGTAGTTCTTACTTATGGCGGAAAACCTAAGGTCTCTGTCCGGCCTCCATGGTCTGGCGGGATAACCTGGAAGAAAGACAATAACGGATTGCCTTTTATAGCTTCATCGTGCCAGGGCGACGGATGCAAGCCTGTGGTGGCCATGTAAAGATCATATGTACGATGAGCCCGATAGCATGCTGATAAGCGTGAATGTTCCTGAAAACCTTATGGATGTTTCGAACGGCAGGCTAAGAAGTGTTGTCAAACAGAAGAACAAAACAAAAACATATAACTGGTTTGTTGCAAATCCGATTAATAATTACGGAGTCAATATAAACATAGCCGATTATGCTCATTTCTCAGAAGTATATAAGGGTGAAAAGGGTCCACTCGACTGCGATTATTATGTTCTGAAAGAAAATCTTGAGAAAGCAAAGGTTCAGTTCAGACAGGCACCGATGATGCTTGCTGCTTTTGAACACTGGTTTGGTCCATATCCTTTTTATGAAGATGGTTATAAACTTGTTGAGGCACCTTACCTGGGGATGGAACATCAGAGCTCTGTAACTTATGGAAATGGTTATAAGAACGGATACCGGGGAACCGATCTCAGCGGCACGGGCTGGGGACTTGAAATTCGATTTTATAATAATTCATGAATCGGGTCATGAATGGTTTGCAAACAGTATAACATACGAAGATGTTGCCGATATGTGGGTACATGAGAGCTTTATCAATTATTCCGAGAACCTGTATGTTGAGTATTATTATGGAAAGGAGGCAGGTAGTGAATATGTCTCTGGGAACAAGAAGAAACATAAGGAACGACAGACCGATAACAGGAATCTATAATGTGAATTATGAAGGTTCCGGCGATATGTACTACAAGGGAGGCAGCATGCTTCATACACTTCGTCAGATAGTAAATGATGATGAGAAATGGAGATCAATCCTGAGGGGATTGAATAAGGATTTTTATCACCAGGTTGTAAAGGGATCACAGATTGAAAACTACATGATTGACAAAACCGGTATGAAGCTGAAACCTTTCTTTGATCAGTACCTGAGAGATGTAAGGATCCCCGTTTTTGAATATTAGTTAAGGGAAAAGACCTTACTTTCAGGTGGAACAATTGTGTTGCAGGATTTAATATGCCTCTTAAGATCTATGTGGCTGGAAAAGAAAAATATATTACCCCGACAAGCAGGTTCACTACGATCAAACTCGATACTGAGAATGCCGATATCAAAGTTGACCCGGGCTACTATGTAGCAACGCTGAATATGACAGGGAAGTAGAAAGGCGCAACGGCGCAACGGCGTAGTGGCTCAACGGCGTAACGGCGTAATGGCGTAATGGCGCCTTGTACCCTGTACCCTGCACCCTGCAACTTGCAACCTGTTTACAATCCACTCAGTTCCACATTCTTCAGCATAATCGAAGGTATCCTGAGCGATTGGTTAGCAGCATGTCATTACCCATTTCCTCGAGGTTGAACCAGAAACTCGTCATGTTGCCTGTAATATTCATCTCATTTACAGGGTGAACAATTTTCCCGTCACTTATAAGAAATCCTTCAATGCCATATGAGAAATCTCCGGTCGATCCATTGCAGTTACCACCGATAAAACCTGTGATCAGAACACCCTTCTTCATCGATTTTACCATTTCATCCACTCCTCTGGTTCCTGTACTGAAAATCACATTTGATGAACTTCCTGAGGTTGGTTTCATCCCAAGCTTCTTGCCATAGTAATCGTCGATATAGTAACTTTTCAGAACACCTCTTATCAATCACCGGTCTTACTGTGGCAGCCAGTCCTTCTTCGTCGAAGAGTCTCGACCCTGGTCCTGAAGGGATAAACGGATCATCAGTCACTGTCAGAACAGGAGAAGCCATTGCTTTATTCTCCTTTCCGATAAGAAATGACTGTTTCTGGTAAAGGCTTGAACCCTGAAGTGCTGAAAGACCGGATTGCAGATATTTCCTGCCACCCTGTTCTCAATAATAACCTGATATTTCCCTGATGCTATCTTTTTGGGACCTATTTTTCAGATGGTCCTTTCAAGAGCTTTTGTTCCTATATCGGATGTTTTGAGCTTATCGAAGAATAGGGAATTCTCATACCAGTAATCCGAGGGACGTCCGGTATCGCTCTTGACAGAAACAGATACGCTCAGTGAAACTCCGCTGTCTGATGAATCTCCCTTAAAACCATTGCTCGTAACCATCACCATATTTGAAATATTATCAGAGTAGTAGGAGCTTACTGAGATAATCCGGTCATCTTTTTTATATGCTTCATTAAGAGCCTGGTTCGCCAGATCTATTTTTGCTTTAGTATCAACTGCATCGAGCTTTGAGTCAAATGTATTCAGATCGGTTCCCTCACCCTTGAAGTATAGTCCGGGATCGGGCAGAGCACGGAATTCATCTTCAGCAAGATAACGTGTTGCATTAATAGCCTCGTCTACGAACTTTTTAAGTTCATCCTCCTTCATCCTGTTAGTGGAATGTGAGGAGAATTTTTTGTCTACAAAGAGGGATATCCCCAGGCTGCTCTGGTTCGATTCCTTCAGACTGTCGATTTTCTGATCCCTGATCTCTATGTTGTGCTGCGGTTATCCCGGATAACTACTGATACCTGTTCAGCGCCTCCCTTTATGGCATGTTCAACAATCAGATTTGCCAGGGTATATTTTTCACTTGTATTCATAACATCTTTTTTTCAGATTTATTGATCATTTAATTAGCCGACAGTAAGCTTTTTAATTTTAACAGTAGGTATACCCATAGAAACCGGAGCTCCCTGCCCATCCTTGCCGCAAGTCCATATTCCGTTTGTAATATCAAGATCATCAGCAACCATCGATATATCTGCAAGTGCCTGTGGTCCGTTGCCAATAAGATTTACATCCTTAATTGGTTTTGTAAGTTTCCCGTTTTCAATTACATAACCGAATTTAACAAAGAAAGTAAAGTCGCCCTGTCCGATGTTGACCTGCCCGTTGCTGAAACTTTCAACATAGATCCCATTTTTAACGCTTGCGATGATATCATCTCTTTTATGTGGTCCGTTTTCCATATAGGTACTTCTCATTCTCGGTATCGGAATACTTCGGAAATCCTGTCTTCTTCCATTACCGGTAGGCTTTACGTTATAATGTTTTGCACTTATCCTGTCGTGAAGATAACTTGTAAGTGTTCCGCTGCTGACAAGAGTTGTCTTTTCAGTAGCATTTCCTTCATCGTCAACATTAAGAGATCCTCGTCTCCCGGGAATTGTTCCGTCATCAATAATTGTAACAAAATCCTCAGCGATCTTTTTGCCCATTTTGTCAGAGAAAATCGAGAGATCCTTCCTGTTGAAATCGGCTTCAAAAGAATGTCCCATAGCTTCATGCAGGAGAATGCCCGAGTCGCCGGCTGCCACAACCACCTCCATCTCTCCGCTCTTTGGCTTTCCTGCATCAAACAGTTTTGAGGTTTTTTCTACCACTTCTTTTGACAGCTCATCCATCAATTCATTTGTAAGAAGTTCAGAACCCATCCTGTAAGATCTTCCTACAAAGAAATTCTCGATTCTTCCTTTATCTTCCATTATGCAGACTGCGTATATCATAGCGAGCGGACGATAATCCCAGGTCATAAGACCTTCAGAATTATAGAAGAGAATATATGATGAAGAATCTCCAAGAACGGCATTCACTTTAGTTACCCGTTTGTCGGCTGCAAAAATATTGTCATTCATTCTCTGAATAAATGGCATTTTATCCTTAATTGAAGTGTTTTCCCATGATTTCTGTACAGCATAATAACTGGGTGGCACAAATTCAGTTATGTCAACAGCGGCCTTTCCGGCCTGGCTGTCTGCAATATTTGCCGCTGTTCTCGCAGCCTTAAGCATGGCTTCCGGAGATACGTTTTCAGAATATGCATAACCGGTCTGGTCACCCTTAAGCACCCTGATTCCGACTCCGAATCCGATGTTGGAATAAGCACTGTTTACTTTTCCGTCCTCAAGCGAAGCATAGTTTTGGGTTGTGTGTTCGAAATAGAGGTCAGCATAATCTCCCCCCTTTTCCATGGCTGTGCGTATTACTTTCTGAAGCAGATCCGGTGTAACCTCAAAATGGTCGAGATATCCGGCTGCGCTCTGCGAAACAGGTGCTCCCTTGCATGAGTGAAGCAGTGATGGCGCAACAAGTGAACCTGCCACTGTAATACCACTTAACCTGAAAAATTCACGGCGTTTGAAATTCATCTTCCTGATATTAAATTATTACTGTTTACCTGTTAAAGGTATGGCATTTACATCTTTTTAAGAAGACCAGAGTGTTAAATTTTTATTAAAGTTAAAATTATTTAAAAAGCAGTTATTTAAGTTAAAAAAGATGCACGATTTTTGGTAAAGTGCTTTTTGAAGTTATATTTGCCATAATTCGGGTAACTATGAATTTTAACTTAGTAATCACTTAATCTACTGAATAATATGAAAAAATTGTTTATTAATATTCTTGTTGCAGGCATGTGTCTGTCAGTCAGTGCACAGGACGTGGTACAATGGCGCGGGGTCAACCGCGATGGAATCTATAATGAAACAGGTCTGCTGAAAAAATGGCCCGATGGCGGCCCTAAACTGCTCTGGCACTTCGATGAACTTGGAGATGGACATACCTCTGCAGCTGTTACTTCCAAGGCATTATTTACCACTGGCATGACAAACGGGATGGGAAGTATCTTTTCATTCGATCTCTCAGGAAAACTTCTGTGGAAGAAAGAATATGGAAAAGAGTGGGATGAGAGTCATAACGGAGTGAGGTCAACACCACTTATTGTTAAGGATAAGCTATATTTTGTCAGTGCCTATGGCCAGCTTTTTTGCATGAATACATCAGATGGGAAAACTCTCTGGACAATTGACCTGATGAAACAATATGGAGCGCCGAATATAAAATGGGGAATTACTGAAAATCTGCTGTCGGACGGTAACCTTCTTTATTGTACACCAGGAGGGCCTGATGCGGCAATGGTTGCACTCGACATTAATACGGGTAAGCAGGTATGGAAAAGTAAAGGGATAGGCGAGAGCTCGGCCTATTGCTCGCCTATGATCGTGAAACTCCAGAATAAAAAGGTCCTTGTCAATATTCTGCAACTCTCAATCGTTGGATTTGATGCTGCCACCGGGGCAGTTCTGTGGAAGCATCCGTTTGTGATGCGTCCGGATGTTCATCCCAATACTCCTGTTTACAAGGACGGTTACCTCTTCTGCTCAAGTGGTTATGGCCTTGGCAGTGTAATGCTCAAACTATCTGCTGACGGAAACAGTGTCTCCGAAGTATGGAAGGATGCTACCTGCGATCCAAAAATGGGAGGTGTCGTAGTTCTTAATGACCGTATTTATGGGACAGGAGACAGAAACAAAAAGTTCTGGTGCCTCGATTGGAAGACCGGAAAGGAACTCTTCTCCATAAAAGAGCTTTCTCCGGCCAATATCATAGCAAATGAAGGATTGTTATATGTATACGCCGAAACGGGAACTGTGAATCTCGTTGAACCCAAAGCTGATGGTTTTAACATTATCAGTTCCTTTCCTGTACCCTTTGGTGCCAATCCTCACTGGGCCCACCTGGTCATTAAGGATAAAAAACTGTATGTCCGCCATGGCACCTCGCTGATGGTGTACGATATCGCTGCAAAATAGTTGCTTCGTTAAACTGTATTAATCTGCGATAATTTGCGAAATCTGCGAGAAATATTCTTTTTTTCTTCAACTCTCGCAGATTAACGCAGATTCTTCTATTGTTTTATCAGCACCGGCTCACCGAAGCCCAGTTTCGCCAGAGGCTTGAGTTGTGTAGCTGCATCACCTACAACCACATAATACATTCTGTCAGGAACTATATACTTACCTGCGATAGCCTTATGCTCCTCAAGAGTAATGCTCTTCATTGTGTTTTCATCCCTCACTATATAATCATCGGGCAGGTTGTATTTCGACATCGTTGAGAGCATTCCGGCAAGCGATTCATTTGTCTCGAACTTAAGGGCATTTGACCTTATCATGCAGTTCTTAATGAATTGAAGGTCATCTTCAGAGATCCCGTTCCGGTATTTCTCCATTTCTTCCTTCATTATGCTTAAAGTCTCAAAAGTGGCATCTGACCTTACACTTGTTGATGCAACGAACGGGGCAGTTACTTTCATCTCCTGGAAATAGCTTGATGCTCCATAAGTGAATCCCTTTTCCTCGCGGAGTATCTGGTTAAGGATGCTCGTAAATGCTCCTCCCAGCCGGTAATTAATGAAATCGGCTTTTACATAGTCGGGGTTTTCTCTCGACAGAGCCAGGTAACCGGCATAAATGACCGATTGCCGCGACCCGGGCATATCAACAAAATAGATCCTGGATTTATCCAAATTGGCAGGAACGGGATAACTGCTGCCTGGCACCTCTTTGACTGTCCATTCTGTTTCGAGGGGTTTAAGTGCTGCAAGGGCCTGTTCTTTAGTAACATTTCCGGCAATATTAATTTTAGTAACCGATGGTGAGAAGTTATCTGAGTAAAAAGTCCTGAGGTCATCGAGAGTTATTTTATCAATCGACTCCCTTGTACCTCTTGAGTAATAGCCGAAAATGTGATCAGTCCCATATAGCAGTTTAAAGAATTGCATGCTTCCTACACTCCTTGGCTGGGCTTCAGCCTGAATAATGCTGTTTTTTGTCCTGGTAAGCGCCATTCTGAACTCTGTAGTATCCCATCGGGGTTCAAGTAAAATCTCTTTCATAAGAGCTACACTCTTTTCGAAATTCCTCGAAAGGGTGCTTACCGACATCAATATTTCCTCTCTGCCCGGATACACATTAATGTTTGAGCCTAGCAGCTCAATCTCCTCCTCAAGCTCTTCCGGAGTTTTATTTTTTGTTCCCTGCGGGAGAACGCTGGCAACCATTGAAGCCACTCCAGGCAGTGTAATCTTATCCCTTATAATACCTCCATCAATCACCAGGCTGATATTTACAAGAGGCATCTCTTTGTTCTGTATACCAAAAACCTTAATGCCATTAGATAAGGTGGCTTTCCATATCTCAGGCGCCTTAACAGCCGGTTCTTTGTCGGCAGGAGGTTCCACGCTTCTGTCAAAGGTTGAGCTCGTCTTTTCGAATTTCTGTTCAGCTGTCTCAGCTATCTCTACCTGGCTGGCTTCGTTTATATTTTCCTCTTTAACCCCTGCAGGCACTGAATTTTCAGCCATCAGCTCAGTCATTCCCTTTGGAATAAAGCTTGTAACAATGTGCGGTTTTCCCTTTATATATTTTTCATAAACCATTTTTACATCATCAAGAGTTACAGCCTTAATGTTTTCAATGTCTTTTTCAATATATCCCGGATCGTTCAGGAAAGTGTTATAACTTGCAAGCTGCAATGATTTGCCGAAAACGCTTGATATTCCGTCATAGAAATTTTTCTCGCTTGAAGCCTTTACTCTCTCTATATCTTTTTCAGTGATCCCCTCAGTTTCAAACCTGCTAAAGGCTTCATTTACTGCAGCCTCTATCTCCTTAAGAGATTTTCCGTCATTTGCCCTTATGGAAATTGTGAATTCCCCCGTCAGCTCTCCGGAATTGTTATACGCAGTCGTTGCAGAGGTGAGATTCTTTTCTTTTACCAGTACCTTATAAAGAGGGGCTTTTTTGCCGTCAGCAAGAATTTTTGCAAGAAAATCGAGCGAATAGGCATCCTTCTGATATGCGGGAGGCACCGGCCATACCATTGTTATCTCAGGTACGTTCGCAAAATTATCTTCATGATAAAGCTTGACAGTCTTATCTAGGGTTGGGATCATAGCCTGCCTGACAGCGACATCGCCATGTGATTTTATCTCGCCGAAATACTTGTCGATCATGGTCTTAACAGAGTCTGGATTGAAGTCTCCGGCAAGAACAAGAGTGGCATTGTTTGGTCCGTAGAATTGTTCGTAATAGCTTTTTACATCTTCAAGGGAGGCATTCTTAAGATCCTCCATCTCACCTATTACTTCCCAGCTATAGGGGTGATTTGCAGGGTATAGATTCTTGCTTATAACATAATCGGTAAACCCGTAGGGCGTATTGTCTTCTCCCTGTCTTTTTTCGTTCTGGACGACATTCTGCTGTATGGCAAGCGATCGCTGGGTGACAGAGTTGATGAAAAAGCCCATCCGGTCCGACTCGAGCCATAAAATCTTTTCAAGGGCATTCTTAGGAAAGGACTCATAATACATTGTTATATCCCTCGAAGTTCCCCCGTTATTTGATCCTCCGGCGCTTTCAATAACTTTATCGAAAGTTCCTGCAGGCACATTTTCTGACCCTCCGAAAAGCAGGTGTTCAAAAAGATGGGCGAAACCGGTTTTGCCAGGCACCTCACGGCTTGAACCAACATGATACATAATGGCATATGATATAACCGGATCGGAATGGTCGGCATGAAGAATTACCTGTAGCCCGTTTGGCATAACATACTTTTCGTAACTGATGTTGATCTTGTCGGTGACTTCAGTTTTCTTGCATGCTGCAGTTGCCAGCATAATTGCAAGTATCGCAAACAGCCTGATAAAAAGAGAGGATTTGTTCATGTCTGGTTTATTAAATTAAAGGTTTATATTCCGGGAGATTAAAATTAGCCATTTTTTCAGTCAATAAGTTTTTTATTCTATAATTTGACTCAAATGATGTATATTTCCTTTATAAAAACTGTAAAACAGAAATGAAAAAGATATTGTTCACTGTTTTGTTGTGCATTATTGTTGCTAAAGCAGCAGCACAGGATAATTCCTTCCTCTCAAATATCAGTAAATTCCTTGAGAATACAGAGGTTTATGAATTGAATCAGGTGGAAGGCCATGTGCCATTGGTCCCATACCTGACTGTCGATGAGGCGCTGAGAAACGTCCGTTCTAAAGCAGCTTCTTTCATTTCACTTAACGGGACATGGAGATTCCACTATTCCGGCACTCCTGAAGGAACTCCTCTGCAATTCTTTGAGAAGAACTACAATGATAAGAACTGGGATACCATTCATGTGCCTTCAAACTGGGAAATGCAGGGTTATGGAGACCCGCTTTTCAGGAATGTGTCAACTCCTTTTAAGCCAAATCCTCCTTTTTACCCCAAAGAGTATAATCCTACAGGATCATACAGGAAGAATTTCAATATACCTGCTTCATGGAAGGGTAAAGAGGTCTTTCTCAGGATGGAGAAAACAGCTTCTGCATCATTTGTATGGGTGAACGGAAAAGAAGTGGGTTATAATGAAGGGGCCCAGGAACCTGCCGAGTATAACATCACATCTTTCATAAAAACAGGGAACAATACTATTGCTGTTAATGTATATAAATACTCCGACGGCTATTATCTTGAGGATCAGGACTACTGGCGGCTTGCCGGCATCTTCGACGATGTCTGGTTATTTGCCACCCCCCCTGTACACATATTCGACTGGCAGGCCACAACAGATCTCGACGCATCATATACTGATTCCCGTCTCGACATCTCAGTTGAAGTAAAGAATTACTCCCCGGATCCTGTTAATAATTTAACAGTAAGGGCTACTCTTTTTGACGCCGGAAAGAAGGTTATTACTAAAATTGAATCTGCGAAATTCGCTGTATCACCAGAGTCCGGGTTGACTGTTAAACTGTCAGATCTTATTAAGAACCCTGCAAAATGGTCATCTGAATATCCGAATCTGTATTCACTTTCGTTTGAACTGGTAAACTCTTCCGGAAGGACTGAGGAGGTGATATCCGGCCGTATAGGTTTTAAGGAGACTGAGATCAGAAACCAGGTTTTTTATCTTAACGGGGTTCCTCTTAAACTTAACGGCACTAACACCCATATGCAGCATCCTGTTACAGGTCATACCATGGATGAAGCTACTATCAGAAAGGATCTGGCCTTATTCAAACAGTTCAATATAAACCTTGTAAGAACCTCTCATTACCCTCCGGTCACCAGGTATCTTGAACTTGCAGATGAGTATGGAGTATATGTTGTTGACGAAACCGGCGATGAGGCACATGCAACTGAATATTTATCCGGAAGGAAGGAATGGGAACCTATGTATCGCGAAAGAGCCCGTAAAATGGTTCTCCGCGACAGGAATCATCCCTCAATTCTCTTCTGGAGTGCCGGAAATGAAAGCGGCGAGGGAGATAACATCTGCGCTGTTATTGATGAAGGAAAGAAATTTGATAAAACCCGCTACTGGATGTATGGCGGTAATGCGTTTGCCCACAAATGTGAGGATATCATTGGTCCGCGTTACCCGCAGATTCATAATCTGCTTAAGAGACGTACTGCTCGTTCCGTCTGCTGTGGATTCCCGCCCGTCATTCCTTGATGAATATCTGGCAGTTACAGGAAATGGCGGCGGAGGACTCGATGAATACTGGGAAGCATTCTACTCGCATCCGAGGAGTATGGGAGGCGCAATCTGGGACTTTGTAAGTACCGGAATTACTGAAAAGGAGCGCTCCCTGAAAGATGAATCGCAAAATAATGTCCCGGTACATATTATGGGACGTGCAAAACTTGGTCAGGGGATAAAGGGAAAAGGGATCGACCTTAACGGTCACGACCAGTGGGTTGAGGTCTACAGGGACAAAGCGCTTGAGGTCAGCGGTGAAAAGCTTACAATTACAATGAACGTTTTTCCAAGGGCGCTCAACTCATCGGCAGGAACCCTGATAAACAAGGGAAGCTGGCAGTTCGGATTGCGGCAGGTGAGGAAAGACTCACTGGAATTCTATGTCACCACCCGGCAGAAACGAAAAGTCAAGATTGCGCTGCCAGCTGACTGGGACAATCAATGGCATCATATTTCAGCGCATTATAACGGTCAGAATATAACTGTGTCAATCGATGGAAAACTTAGTGATCCGGTAGCCGTTACAGGGAGTATCCGTAATACTCCTTTCCCTGTAAACATTGGACGGAACGCAGAGATCCACGGACAGGAGACTTCGGTATATCTGTGTGATGCAATAATCGACCAGGTGGGAATTTTTTCAGAGGATATAGCTTCTGATCAGCTTTCCAATCCATCAGTGGAACTGAAAAAGAAAGCAGCTCTCTGGCTCGATTTCGAAGAGGTGACAGAAAAGGGTGAGTTTTACAGTTATGGTATCGGAGCAAGAACTTACGGATCGATATGGCCCGACCGCCGCCCGCAACCCGAGATGTGGCAGATTAAAAAATCAGCCCAGCCTGTTGCCTCAAGCCTGAAATCAGCAGAAACAGGAGAGGTCGAAATAACAAACAGGTTTCATTTTACCAATCTTAATGAACTTGTCACTGAATGGTCACTTTATGGTGATGGCGAAGTACTGGGCAAGGGGGTTCTGGACGTAAGCCTGGAACCTCAGAGCAAGAAAACAGTAGTTGTGCCTTTTAAGAAGCCTGATATTAAAGAGGGTGTTGAATACAGGTTATTGTTGAGCTTCAAACTGAAGGAGAAAGAAATCTGGGCTGAAAAAGGATTTGAGCTGGCATGGGACCAGCTGGAAATACCCTGGTTCTGGCCTGTTGAAAAATACACGGAAACAGTTGCGTCACCTTTTAAATTAAGCTTTGATAAGGAGAAAGGAACAGTTACCGGGAAAGATTTTACTTATCGGTTCGACAATAAAACAGGTCTGCTCTTATCAATGACTTACAGCGGGAAAGAGCTTCTGAAAAACGGACCATCTCTTTGTATCTGGCGCGCGCCGCTGGCAAACGAAACAGATGAATGGGGCTTCAGATCGTCAAATAGTAAACACAGGACTGACGGGTTCGGCAGGATGGCAGCTACTGAATGGTATTCTGCCGGGATTGATAAACTGAGCCTGGTAAATGAATCTTTTGAGATTTATAAAAAGGATGATCAGAATGTGATTGTTGATGTGAAGAATATAATGACACTGGGCACAGGGAGGGGAGCATTTTTCGACAGTTACAGGTACCTCATTAAGAGTAGCGGTGAAATTGTTATAAGTCACAGTGTTATTCCAAACGGCGATATGCCTTCCTGGCTTCCGAGAGTCGGAGTCGAATGGATCCTTGACAAATCCCTTTCCAATACACAGTGGTATGGAAGGGGACCTCAGGAGAATTATCCCGACAGGAAATCAGGATATAAAACCGGAGTCTATAAAACGACAGTGGAAAAAATGTATGAACCATATCTGATACCGCAGGATTATGGTTTGAGATGCGACAACCGATGGGTAAGAATGACAGATGCTAAAGGGATCGGGCTCGAATTCAGGGGAGAAAAACTTTTCAATTTCAGTGCTCATCCATACACAACTGAAAACCTTACAAAGGCTTTATATACCTATCAGCTTCAACCAGCCGACGGCATTACTTTCAACCTCGATTATGCTACCAGCGGTTTGGGTTGCACAGCGCTGTCGGTATTTTCGCAATACCAGGTAATGCCTCAACGGTATGATTTCACGCTGACTGTAAGACCTGTAAAACCGTAGTGTTTCAGGGTGCAGGGTGCAGGTTGCAGGGTGTAAGTGTTAAAGAAATCCTTTGTGCGACTTTGTGTTATCCTTTGTGTTCCTTCGTGGTTAAAAACAAATAATCTAGTTCATAGATACCGCTGGTTTTCTGATAAATACAACAATTGTAGCAACAGCCACAATAAGGATGGCTACTCCTGCAGTAAGAGCTATTGACCTGAAGTCACCATTCCGCTTTATTATTATCCCGGTAAAAGCCCAGATCACAGACAATCCGATAAACGGATTATTGAGCCTGAAAACTGTCACTGTAATTATTAACGCACCTGTGGCGATCATTATAATTGTCCATGTGGCTTCACTTATGCCAGATCCATTCCAGCCATAATTAACAAGCAGGGCAGTCAGATTGGCAATTGTCGCGATGCAGATCCAACCCAGATATACCCCGAAAGCAGCCTTGATGATACCAGAGGGAAGGTCTTTAATGAACATATTTATGTAGATCAGCGATATAAGCATCCCCAGCATTATTATTAACGACATCGGAAGTCTTCCGTAATGCCAGGCTACTATCCATAATGCATTAAATATGCATGAGATCCCGAACAGCAGGCTGATGTTGGTGATGGCGATCTGATTGGAACCGGTAAACTGGACTATACAATAGATTATCAGCAGAAGGTAGATCACTCCCCATATCGAAAAAGTAATACCGGCCGGCACAAAAAGGTTAGGAAATGAGTCAGATAGTTCTCCTGTTGTTTTATTATTCAGCGGAAGAGCATTTGCCAGGTAGTTCATTACTATCATTCCCGAGAACAGAACCAGATTCAGGTATTTTAACATAGCAGTGAGGTTTTAGTTGTATATGATCAAATTTAGTTATATTTTTCCACGGAACCCCAAATTCCCCCTTAGAACGACCAGTAAGCCGGGCCACTCTCAACAAAACTTACCGGAATGTCCTTTATGAATCCTTTCATCCATTCAGCACAATAGTCCATGCCTGCCTCCTCAGATGAAACATGTCCCAGGAACACTATTGCTTTTTTCCTTCCCTGGGCAACCGCATCGCGCATATACTCATAGGTTTCCCACTGAGGTGATTCTCCGGCAAGGACTACCTCAGTGTCATTCGCTTCAAGCAGACGAATATGTGTCTGGCTCCCGGGTGCCCCGGCAGCAAGTACAACATGAGTCAGTTTCATTTCCGGATTACCTACTACATAAAATGAATTCTTCGGGAATATCAGTTTAAGGTTTTTAAGCAGTCCTTTCAGGTCAGTTTCAGGCAATATGTAATTGTTTGAACTCCCGCTTACAACATAATCCTTCCACCCCAGCTTTTCTGTCATTCCGGCCACAATTCCATCCGGCTTCATTCTATGAATATAATCGTGGAAGCGCCATATCACAAGCTTGTTCTTCCTTATAAAGTCTCTCTTTTCCAGAAAAACAGGATCGTTTTCAAATTGAGTGGTGGCATCAGTGTGGTTGTAATATAAAGGTTCATGGACAATTATAAGGTTACACTTCATTTCAACTGCCTTCCTGAGAACGTCCATCGTTGCAAACATAGTTGTAACAATCCCGGTTACAACTGTTTCGGGATCTCCCTCCTTTATTACATCTACTGTATTCGGAATGGTTGACGCACCTGTGGTTTTGATAATTGTCTCAATTATCTTCTTTGCAGTGGCATTTTCAGATTCATTATTGCTTTTCCCGCGTATCGGTACAGAAATGAGCAAAATGAATGAAACGAATAGAATTACTGACCATGCTCTCATAAAAATGTAGTATTGGTTCATGACTGTTATCGTAAAGTTAAAGAAAAAATGTATACAAATTATTCCGGGCTCCTGGTGAAGGTGGAAGAAACTCTGCTGCTCCCTTACGCCTTTATGCCGTTGCGCCGTTGTGCCGTTGCGCCATTAAATGAACAACTTCTTATCTGGATTGTTTCTAAACAGTAACATATAACAGAAGATAAATATCAAATGAAAAGAACAATAATAATTACAGCGGCTATCGTCATTATAACTTCAATTTCGCTTGTCTTTTTTGTAAGGCTAACTTCGGGAAGCGATCCTGAGGCATTCAATCTTACTGAAGTAAAAAGCGGGAGTTTTGAGATTTCAATATCAGCCGCAGGTGAGCTGGTAGCGGAAAGGTCAGTTGATGTAAGAGGTCCGAACCTGATACAGAATATGAATTTCAGAATGTCACCGATAAAGATAACAGACATTGTTCCGGAAGGAACTATAGTTAAAAAGGGAGATTATATAGCAACTCTCGACAGGACATCCTTCAACAATTCATTAAAGGATGAATCGGTTATATTGGGGACCCTGGGTTCTGAATATGAAATGAAACTTCTTGATACGGCAGTTGTGCTTACAAATCTCCGTGACGATATCATAAACCAGGCATATGTGATGGAAGAAGCTGCCATAGCCCTTGAACAATCGAAATATGAGCCTCCTGCCATGCAAAGACAGGCTCAGCTTGAACTCGATAAGACAATAAGGTTTCTCGACTACAAACGC
Source organism: uncultured Bacteroidales bacterium (assembly GCA_963765005.1). Lineage (GTDB taxonomy): Bacteria > Bacteroidota > Bacteroidia > Bacteroidales > VadinHA17 > LD21. The sequence continues at coordinate 494,641 of CAVXUP010000001.1, read as the reverse complement.
CGGCTTTATAACCTGAGACTCAGCCAGGCATCTGCTGAAACCAGAACCCTGAGGGCATCTCTTGAAAGACAGAAAATGAAAGTTAAGGATCTTTCAGAGATACTTGACGGATTTACAGTAAAGGCTCCTTCGGATGGCATGGTCATGTATAAGAAGGATAGAACAGGGGTCAAGCGTAAGGCCGGTTCGATGATGAGTCCATTTGATCCGGTAATCGCCACGCTTCCTGATATGTCATCGCTTCTGTCAAAGATCTATATCAGTGAGATTGATATAACCAAAGTGCGTAAGGGGCAGAAGGTTCAGATCTCTGTCGATGCTCTGAATGGAAAGTCATTTACAGGTGTTGTGGCGGAACTTGCAAATATAGGTGAACAGCTGCCAAACTCCGACTCGAAAGTTTTTGAAGTAAATGTCCTGCTCGATAGCTCTGATCCGCTTCTCCGGCCATCTATGAGTTCGGGCAACAGGATCATTATCAAAACATTCGAGAATGTTACTTATGTTCCTGCAGAAAGCGTACAGGCAGGTACTGACAGCATACCTTTTGTTTATACCAGGGAGGGAAAGAAACAGGTTGTTATTCTGGGTGAAGTAAATGATAAGAACATAATAATTGAAGAGGGTTTGATTGAAGGTTCTTCCGTATGGCTCAGTACTCCGGAAAACCCGGCAAAATACGAGCTTGCCGGTATGCATCTGATACCTGTTATCAGGGACAGGATAAAGGCCAGAAAGCTTGAACTGGAAAAAGAAATGATTAACAATAATGCTGTTACCCAGGTTAGCTCCGATAAGAAATTCTTTCCTTCAAATCCAGGCCAATCCGGATCAGCTTCCTCCACAAGCAGCTTCTAAAATTTATTCTTTGGGGCTGTTGAAAAAGTCGATTTTAACCGCAAAGCACGCAATCCCGATATATCGGGATCGCAAAGCACACAAAGTTAACGTAAAGTAAATAAGCCCTTTGCGATCTTTGCGTTAAAGCTTTGCGACCTTTGCGGTTAATGGATTTGGACTTTTTCAACAGTCCCCAGTGAGATGTCGACCCTTACGCCGCTATGCCGCTACGCCGCTACGCCACTATGCCGTTGCGCCATTACGCCTTTTCTTCCCCTCTCTAGCAGTTTTTCCCATTTACTTTCTATATTTACAAGAGATAACAGATCCTGGGAATACTGATGATATACGATTATATAGTAATTGGTTCAGGTTTCGGAGGAAGTGTGGCCAGCCTCCGCCTTGCTGAAAAAGGCTATTCAGTTCTGACAATTGAACAGGGGAAACGATTTAATCCTGCTGATTTTCCGAAAACAAACTGGAACCTGCCAAAATATCTGTGGGTACCGGCATTAAGGTTTTTTGGCTTTCAGAAACTCTCATTCTATTCTACAGCAAGTATTCTGAGCGGAACAGGTGTAGGAGGCGGAAGCCTTGTCTATGCAAATACCCTGTACATTCCGCCTGATGAGTTTTTTACCAATCAGTAACTGGCACCGTTTTGGTGACTGGAAAAAGATTCTGGACCCTTTTTACGACAGGGCTTCCTTTATGCTTGGAAGAACAAAATATCAGCGAACTGAATATTGAGGATCAGCTACTTGAAGAGGTCTCGAAGGAGATGAATGCACATGATACATTTGAATCTGTATATGTTGGAGTTAATATTGCCGGATCGGAAGACTGAATCAGATCCGTATTTTAACGGACTGGGACCGCTGCGCAAAAGGTGTATTGAATGTGGCGGCTGTATGGTAGGCTGCAGGGAAAATGCAAAAAACACTCTCGACAGAAACTATTTATGGTTTGCTGAAAAAATGGGAGCAGAGATACTTCCGGAAACAAAGGTTGAAAAGATCTCTTTTGTTGATAATCTTTATAATGTTGAAACAAAAAGTGTTACATCAATTTCTTAAAGGGAAGAAAAAAGATTTTCAAAGCAAAGGGATTATTGTTGCCGCAGGTGCACTGGGAACACTGGAACTTGCTTCTTAAACAGAAACACAAGTATTCTACTCTTCCTCTCTTTCTGACAAACTGGGACATGAATTCAGAACAAATGCCGAAACTCTTTGTGCTGTTTCAGGTGCTTGATCAAAAACTGAATAACGGTCTGGCAATTACATCAGTTTTCAGTCCGGATCCGCATACTCATGTTGAGATTGTTAAATACCCCGATAACTCAAATGCAATGAAGTGGTTCTTCGGTCTTTCTGTCGGGGGAGCTGAAAACTCACTCAAGCGGATCGTGGATGCTGCTTGTAAAAGACTTACTCATCCATGGCTATTCCTGAAAACAGTTTTTAACTTCAAATGGTCAACCAACATGGTCATCTTCCTTGTAATGCAATCAGCTGATAATGCAATGAAAATGGTATGGAAAAACAACATTTTCGGAGGTAAGATGAAGATCGATAACAGGGGACAGAAAAGAGTTCCTGCATTTATTCCGATAGGACAGGAGGTTATGGAGCGATATGCCCGAAAGGTAGCAGGAGTTCCTCAGAATATTCTGCTTGAGGTATTTTTTGACAGACCGACAACTGCTCATATTCTTGGTGGATGCCCCATGTCGGAAAATGCTGATACAGGAGTTGTCGACAAGAATCTTCAGGTACATGGTTATCCCGATTTCTATATAACCGATGGTTCTGTAATACAGGGTAATATCGGAGTAAATCCGAGTCTTACAATAACTGCAATGGCTGAATATTGCATGAGTAATATACCTGCGAAAGACGGTTACTGAAATAATCAGATCTTTCAAAACAATTAATAACTCTTGAAGAAGAATGGAAAAAGAAGAAATTCAGTCTAATTCTTGACAGGCAGCGAGAGTTTTTTGCCTCAGGTAAGACACTTGATGTTTCTTACAGAATTGAGATCCTGAAAAAACTGAGAAGCCTTATCATTGAACATGAACAGGATATTGTTGATGCACTCTGGAAGGATTTTCATAAACCTGAATTTGAAGTGATTGCCACCGAATCGAGATTTGTTATTAAGGAACTTGAATCATCACAATCAGGAACTAAAAGGCTGGTCGCGGTCAAAGAGGGTGAGGACCCCGATAGTACATTTTCTTTCACGACAGCTATATATCTCCCCAGCCCTACGGTCAGGTTCTTGTATTATCTCCCTGGAATTTCCCTTTCCAGCTTGCTTTTATGCCGCTCGTCGGAGCATTGGCTGCAGGTAATTGTGTAATATTAAAAGTATCGAGGCAGGTACTCAGAACATCGCAGCAGTCATGGAGAAGATACTGGGATATTTTCCTGATGAACTTGTTGCAATGATAAATGGCGACCATTCGATAAGCGAATATCTTCTTAATCAGAAGTTTGATTATATCTTCTTCACAGGAAGCTGTAGTATCGGGAAATATGTAATGCAGAAAGCAGCTCAGAACCTGACACCTGTTTCGCTTGAACTGGGAGGTAAGAACCCATGTGTTGTTACGGCAGATGCCAGGCTCGATTATGCTGCTAAACGGATAGCCTGGGGGAAATTTATTAACTGCGGACAAACATGTGTAAGTCCTGATTATGTCCTGGTAGACAAAAAGGTGAAAGATAAATTCCTCAGTCTTATTTCTGAAGAGATCAATCGATTTTTATGGAGCGGATCCCAAATCAAGCAATCATTTTTCAAGAGTTATAAGTTCATCAGGAGTCGACAGGCTGGCTTGCCTTATGACAGCAGGTAAAATTGTCGCTGGAGGCCAGTACTGATATTGAAAACTGTTACGTCGCACCCACAGTAATCAGCGATGTGAATCCCGGAGACCTCATAATGAAGGAGGAGATCTTCGGCCCTATTTTGCCTGTAATCGAATATTCCGATTTTGAAGAGATCTATCCGATAATTGAGCTGAATCCAAAACCGCTTGCAACTTATATTTTCTCACGAAATAATAAGCTCATACGCGAATTCATGAGTAAAACAAGGGCAGGTACTGCAGGTGTAAATGATACAGTAATGCAGATAGCATCTCCCTATCTTCCTTACGGAGGTGTAGGCACAAGCGGAATAGGAAGGTATCATGGGAAGAAATCTTTTGAGACCTTTTCAAATATGAGATCAGTGCTTCAGAAATCGAATCTTTTCGATATCCCGGTACGCTATGCACCTTACACCAGACTGAAAATTAATATTATTAAGTTGTTGATGAGATAGGTTTATTGACAGACCGGAGACAGGAGACCGGAGACCGAAGTACGAAGTACGAAGTATAGAAGTAAGAAGTAAGAAGAATGAAATACTTCCGTCTTCCGTCTTCCGTCTTCTGACTTCTTACATGCATCACTTGAACATTTTTTGCGTCTATAATTCATTACTAACCAAATTACTTTTAAAAATGACACATTTATTTAAAACGAGGGTCTGCAAAAACGCCGCGTTAGCCATCATCATTCTGACACTTTCAGTTGCAACCAGTGCACAATCGAAAAAAACTCAGGCTAATCCTGTCACTGCAGAGTTCGATAAGATTCTTACTGAGCAGTTCAAACCTGATGGTACCGGTTGTGCAGCCCTTGTTGCTTCGAAGGGCCAGATCATTTATAAAAAGGCCTTTGGAATGGCAAACCTTGAATTGAATGTCCCGATGAAACCTGAAATGGTATTCAGGATTGGTTCCATCACAAAGCAGTTCACTGCAATTGCGATCCTGCAGCTGATGGAGCAGGGCAAACTTTCGTTGCAGGATGATATCACGAAGTTCATTCCTGACTATCCCACACACGGGTACAAGATCACTGTAGAGCATCTGCTTACACATACATCAGGGATTAAGAGTTACACGAATGTTTCTGAGTTTGCCGGATACATAAGAATCGACAAAACTCCCGAAGAGGTTATTAAGATCTTCAGAAATCTGCCGATGGACTTTGCTCCCGGAACAAAATGGAACTACAACAATTCAGGATATTTTTTGCTGGGATATATTATTGAGAAAGCTTCAGGAAAAAGCTATCCCGATTATATTGAGGAAAATTTCTTCAAACCTCTTGGAATGACAGGTTCCCTCTTTGGCAGTGATACAAAAATTGTTAAGAACAGGGCATCCGGATATCAGCCAGAAGGAGACGGTGTGAAAAATGCCGAAATCATGAGTATGACACTTCCTTATGCTGCCGGGTCAATTCAATCGACTGTTGAAGACCTCTTCAAATGGAACCAGGCAATTCACTCATATAAGCTCGTTAAGAAAGAGACTCTGCAAAAAGCCTTTACGGAATATAAACTCAGCGATGGCAAAGGAACAGCATACGGATATGGATGGATGCTGAAGCAGGTGCAGGGGAGCCCGACTATTGAGCATGGAGGAGCTATCAATGGTTATCTCTGTAATGCAATATACCTGCCCGGGGAAGATGTCTTTGTAGCTGTCTTTTCAAACAGCAACGGAAAATCACCTGACCAGGTATCTGTTAAAATGGCAGCTCTTGCTATCGGTAAACCTTATAATCTTACTGAAATCCAGGTTGATCCTGCATCCCTCGATCAGTACATCGGAGTATATGAAAACCAGGATGGACAGAAGAGAACAATAACAAAAGAGGGCAACCAGCTTTATTCTCAGAGGCAGGGTTCTACCCGGTATGCAATCAAGCCAAGCGCTAAGGATAAATTCTTTTTTGAGAATTCCCTTACAACAATAACCTTTAACAGGGATGCCGCAGGGAAGGTTTCGGAGGCAGTGACAGATGACAGGGGAACAATTGTCAGCTGGAAAAAAACCGCTCAGGCTCCTGAAACGAAGCCAGAAATTAAAGTAAGTGAAGCAATTCTGAAGCAATATGTCGGTGACTATGAATTGCAGCCAGGGTTCATCTTATCTGTGACTCAGGATGGCGGTCGGCTTTTCACCCAGGCTACAGGTCAGGCTAAGTTCGAAGTATTTGCTGAATCGGAAACTAAATTCTTTCTGAAGGTTGTCGAAGCCAGTATCGAATTTTTTAAAGATGATTCAGGAAAGGTAACAAAACTGATCCTTTACCAGGGTGGCCAGAGAAATGGAAGCAAAAAAGATTAAATAGGTAAGTTTGCAGTTGGCAGATGGCAGACTTCCGTCTCCGGTCTTCGGTCTTCCGTCTTCTTAAAACTTAATCATCTCTTTGATATTGAGATTCGTCTCCATTGTCCAGAAATGAGCCCTGCCATGTGCTATCCTGAAAAGAATAAGCCCGGGATTATCGACAGTTAAACCGAAACTCTTAAGAAACGGTCTGTCGAGGAGGGCTTGTTCTTTCAGCTTTAAGTCATCCAGAAACTCAACCTTTCCGGAGATCCTTAACATAGTCCCTATCATGCCTTCATGTTTGTAAAAACAGATCTCAGTCCAGGGGTTTTTCCTGAGATGGCCTGGGAATTCCTTAAAAGAACTTGTCTGGAAATAGAAACCTGTAGCATCAGCGAACCATAATCCGATAGCCCGACCTTCGGCTGGTTATCATCAATTGTTGCAAGGTAACAAATCGGGTAATCCCTTGTAAACTTAATACAGTCCTCGATATTCATTTTTTGCTTTTTATTAATATACAGGTAAAAATTTATCAGTCAGCATTCCATACATATGTACCGACAGCACCAGGTCCCAGCCTTAATCCTGCAGTCTTTCCCCGGTACTGAATCCTGAAAGCCGATGTCGAAAAGGTGTCGTTGGCAACAATCATAACGATTTTGCCGTCGCTTGTCCTGAATGCCACATTTGGCAGCACAGTGGAGTTTTCACTTATATTTGTCCGCCTTATCCCCTTTTGTTCTTCATCTTCTGTAAGATTTACTGTTTTGTCGCCTGGAAAAGTAGAGCCAATTCGTACTGAACCCGGTCTGACAAATTTCGAAGCATGGGCTACTGTGTAATAAGCAATATTCCTCGAAACAGCATCACCGTCAAGGGTAAGAGCACCCTGACACATCGAGCAGCCTCCGTTATCAGTATGAGGATCATTTTTCGGGTCAGCAGCAAGATTCCAGAGTATCACATTCCTGCTCCAGCTGCGTGTTGTGCTTATAAGAAGACGTTTTACCTGTTCAGCTATATTTATCGTCTTTGAACCCGGCTGTTCAACAACCATCTGTTCTGTAAAATAAAGGTTCTTATCAGGTCGTGCAATATGAAGAATACTCATTGCTGAAATGTCACCTCCATAATGATGAAAACCGCTGCCGTCAGCATAATCCGACACAATTGGGTCATTGAGAAGCGCAAGCGGGTAATCGATACGGTCGCAATTGTGGTCGAAAAGGACGATCTTCGTACTCAAGCCCTCTTTTCTTAAAACTGGTCCAAGGTGATCCTTAATAAACTCAGCCTGTTCAGTCCAGAACCATCTCATGCTGGGAGTGTTATTCGTATTCAACGGCTCGTTCTGCACTGTTATGGCATCGATGACTATGCCCTGCTCTTTCATGGCCTTTATATACTTCACAAAATATCTTGCGTAAACATCGTAGCACTCTTTTTTCAAAGCACCTCCCCTGATGTTGTTATTTGTTTTCATCCAGACCGGAGCAGACCATGGAGAGCCCATGATTTTGATATCAGGATTGATCCTGAGAATCTCCTTCATTACAGGTATAACATCATTAAGGTCCTGTGACAGGGAAAACTTCTTAAGTTCGTAATCAGTTTCCCCATCCTTCAGATCATTGTACGAAAAGACGAAGCTGTTAAGGTCAGATGCCCCTATGCTCAACCTGATATAACTTACTCCTATATTCTTCCCGCTGGCGGCAAATACCTCCTTTAAAACTCCTGCGCGGGCTGAAGCGCTCATCTTCATCAGAAGCTCAGCGCTTCCTCCTGTGAGTGCAAAACCGAAGCCGTCAACCGACTGGAACTTCTGCTCCTCATCAATTACAATTGTTGAGCCTCTGCCCCGGCTTTCGCCTGAAAAAAACAGGCTGTCGCTTTGCTTCTGGAATAACGCTGACCGGTCGTAACTGGTTATCCAGCTTTCGATTGCTGTTTTCTTTGTGTCCTGCGAATAGCCGCAGGTTGAAATTACCCCGGCAAAAAGGAGCAAAGCTGCTACTGAAGTTCTGGCCATCTTTTTTTGATTATTATATCAAATAGTTGATGGATTAAAATTAGTTAAATTTCCTCAGATCGCTTTACTGTTTCATCTTCTTCCTTCACTTCGACCGGTTTTGGTTCAACTGCTTTGGGTTTCCAGAACATGAATTTCTGTTTTATGGCGTTGTATATGGTCTTCCCCAGCAGTGCGAGGGCCAGATAGAAAGTTATTTCGCCTGCAATTATCAGTCCGGTAATTATCCCGGCAACCTGGCCCTTTGAATAACCAAGAAAAGGGACTATGGCAATTGCAAGCCAGAGTATCATTGAAGTTAAAAGTGTTATGTATCCTATTGTTTTAATCCAGTTTTTCATTCGTGTCCTGTTTTAAAATCAAACCTTTGTTAGTTGTTTCACAGAAAGTATTTATTACTGTTCAGCGATAAGTTCATCTAACTTCTTGCTGAACTCTGCCTGAAAATGTTCTGATTCATCATATCCTCTGTGAATATACCTGATTACTCCTTTTTTGTCAATAATGATAATTGAAGGAATTGAATAGACTTCAAAATTTTTTGCAGCCTCGCCCTTTGCATCAAAGACTGCAGGTACTTCTATTGAATTCTCCTCAATGAACCTGATTGCTTTTTCATAGGTTTCATTTCCGAGATATGAGTTCACCGACATGAAAACAACATTCCCGTCTTCCTTGTATTTCCTGTAAACATCCTCTACTTCCGGAAATTGTCTTTTGCATGGCCCGCACCAGGATGCCCAGAAATCGAGTACTACAACCTTTTTTGTGAGTTTAGCCGATTGTATGGTATCTCCTGCAACTGATACCAGTGTATATTCCGGAGCTTTCTTATTGCTGTTTTTCCACATCATGGCATCAAAAAGGCTCCGCGAAAAATATATTCCGGTCAATAATACTGCTATTGCTAACACCGCAACAATGCCTGATACAGCAAGTTTTGAATCCCGGAATTTCTGCCTGGCATATAATCCTGTGTATGTTGAAGTGAGTACAGCGATAAAAAGCAGGAGCAGGTTGAGCATTCCGTTCATGGCTGCAAAAAGCAGGAAGAAAAATAAAAGATTTAAAAGGATGACTTTAAGGACTCTGTTTCCGGTCACGTTTCCTCCCCTTAATATCCCTGATGCAAATGCCAGTGTTGTTATAATCAGGAAGGCTATATGGAATTTTGTGAGACTTAAAATGCCGAAGGAAAGGGCAAACAGAATAACCCCGGTCAACATATCGAACATCGTTGAATTGTCTTTTCCTGTCTTATTCATTGTGCATATTGTTTATTAATCATCGGTAGGTAAACATTATTCTTTTTCAAAGCTAACAAAATCATAACATTAAAGTTCAGTCTGTTTTTTCAATACTAAGAGGATCATAAATATATGCTGAACAATTTGACCTCCCGGTCGTTTTTATGATACTGTCTTCTGTTAGTTTTAAAATCTCATAAGACAAGACAAGTTTTTAAAAGGTATAAAAACAATGGTTAATGGCAACGGAAAAAGCAAAAGGCTCAGCATTCAGCCGGAACAATCTTGAAAAATCTTCATCCCCTTATCTGCTTCAGCATATTTCAAATCCTGTTTGGTGGCAGGAGTGGAGTGATGATCTTGTAAAGCATGCGGTAAAGATAAATAAACCTCTTTTTGTTTCTGTTGGCTACGCCACCTGTCATTGGTGCCACGTCATGGCTCATGAGGCTTTTTCAGATCCCGCTACTGCCAGTTACCTGAACGAAAATTATATCTGTATTAAAGTTGACCGTGAACAACGTCCCGACATCGACCAGTTCCTTATGGATTTTATTAATAGTCAGAATGGAAGGGGAGGCTGGCCGCTTAATGTTTTTATGACACCGTCTCTTAAGCCTGTATTTGCAATGACCTATGCCCCTGCATCATCTGACGGGACTCACTATTCGTTTTTGTCAATAGCTGAAAAGGTGCGGGATTTCATTAGTAAAAACAGTGATAATATACCTTCATTTAAGCCAGTAGAAAATCAATCACCTGTTGCAGATAATGATTCCATTGTACACATCCTTTCACAGTATTACGATCGTGAAAACGGAGGTTTTGGTTCAGGACAGAAGTTTCCTCCTCACTCAACACTTGTGTATCTTCTTTACAGATTGAGCATTGAAGATGACCCTTATCTGAAAGAAGTATGTATTAAAACTCTGGATGCGATGCGCTTAAGGGGTCTTAATGATCATCTTCAGGGAGGAATTTTCCGTTATTGTGTTGACAGGGAATGGACAATCCCCCATTTCGAGAAGATGCTTTACGATCAGGCTATGGCATTATGGACGTATTCCCTTGCCTGCAAAGTAACCGGGACTGAAGAGTATAAAGCTATGGCAAATAGAATTCTAGAATGCCTCGAAGAAAGCTTTCTTCAAAACGAATTCTATGTTTCAGGGCATGATGCTGATACTGAGCATGAAGAAGGAGCAACATATGTCTGGACTTATAAGGAGCTTTCAGAGGTGCTTTCTGAAGAAGATTTTGCAAGGTTTCAGGAGTCATATTCTGTTACAAGGGATGGTAATTTTGAAGGATCAAACCACCTGCTGAAGAGAAATGATATCAGGCTGGAAGCTATTGAAGAAAAGTTACTTGAGCTGAGAAGAAAAAGAAGCCAGCCTTCGGTTGATGGAAAGGTACTTTGCGGAATTAACGGACTTCTTGCGATAGCATTTATACAGGCAGGCAGATTCCTCGATCAGCCGATGCTTGAAGAGAAAGCTTCGGCGTTGGTCGATAGCATCATCACCACTTTCTGGGACGGCAAAACTCTTGGGCATTCGTACTATAATGGTTTCCTGCAAACGCAAGGCTTCCTTTTTGATGCAGCTGCCTTGCTGACTGCAGTTTCAATGCTTCATGAATGCGAGGCAAAATGGGAAAAAATGGTAATAGAGCTTTCCGTTTATGTTGAATCTTTCAGGGAGAATGACAGCTGGATTGAGTCAAGGGCTGACGACTTTCCAGTGGTTTATGCCTCCTGGTTTGACCACCCCGTTCCGTCGAGTGTCAGTCTTGCTGAAATGGGGCTGATCAGGGCTGCCATCCTTACAGGAAAAGAATATAGTTCAAAACAGTACAGGGAACCCTTTCAGTCGGATTTCTATAACTTAAGTGCTATGATAAGCAATGGTTTATTTCATATTTATACTTCAGCTGATCACTTAGGATGGAATCATCTGCCTGCAAATTCAATCCAGGTAAGAGGTGTACATGAACAGGATTGTTACCTGGGTGTCTGCCAGCCACTCACCATTACCTAGCACCTTTTAGCCTCCGTAGCCTTGGCGAAGGAGGCCCGCACCCCGCACCTTGCACCTTGCACCCTGCACCCCGCACCCTGCACCATCATTATCAGTTAGTTGCAAATAAACTCAGAACATTCATAAATAAAGCCTACCTTCGCGCCCATTCAATCCGGATCGGAATCAGGAATCCGGACTTTTTATATTAATATTTTTATACATGCATTTTGAAGAATTAAACATCATTGAACCAATTTTAAAATCAGTTAAAGAAGAAGGTTACACAATACCAACACCAATACAGCAACAAGCTATACCTATTATACTCAAAGGCACCGATCTGATAGGATGTGCACAGACAGGCACAGGAAAAACAGCAGCTTTTGCAATTCCGATACTTCAGCTTCTGAGTAATAACAGGACATTCGATAAAAGAAAGAAAATAAGGAGCCTGATTGTTACCCCGACCAGGGAACTGGCAATCCAGATAGAAGAAAGTTTCAAAGCCTACGGAAGGTACACAGGACTGACCTGTACTGTCGTATTTGGAGGAGTAAATCAGAATCCCCAGACAAATGCCCTTCGTGCAGGAGTGGATATACTGGTGGCAACTCCGGGCAGGCTGCTCGACCTGATGAACCAGGGCTTTATTTCATTAAAGGATATTGAGATTTTTGTTCTCGACGAAGCCGACAGGATGCTCGATATGGGTTTCATTCACGATGTAAGGAGGATCATTGCAGCACTCCCTCAGAAGAGGCAATCTCTGTTCTTTTCCGCAACAATGCCTCCTGAGATTGTAAAACTCGCAGGAACAATTGTCTTTAAACCTGTAAAGGTTGAAGTCACACCATCTGCCTCCACTGTCGACATAGTAAATCAGGTTGTCTATTTTATCGACAAAAACAATAAGAACTATCTCCTTATCGATCTGCTTCAGGATGAAAAGATAAAAACCGCACTGGTTTTTACCCGGACAAAATATGGAGCTGACAAAGTTGTAAAGGTACTGAAGAAGAAGAACATAAGTGCTGAGGCTATTCATGGCGACAAGGCACAGAATGCCAGGCAGAGGGCTCTGTCGAATTTCAAGGCCCAGACAACAAGGGTCCTTGTTGCCACTGATATTGCAGCGCGGGGAATAGATGTCGATGACCTCGAATATGTAATAAACTATGAAATTCCCAATATCTCCGAAACATATGTGCACAGGATAGGCCGGACGGGAAGAGCAGGGGCAAACGGAACCGCAATATCATTCTGTGATGCCGAAGAGAGGGCCTATCTCCGCGATATTGAAAAACTGATCACCAAAGCGATCACAGTAGTTGAAGACCATCCTTATCCGTTAACAGCTCTTGAAGCAAATGTCCCGGTCAAACCGCAACATGGAGCACATAACCGGCCAAAATCACGCCATCCCCGTAACCTGATCCCCGACCGGAGGAATGTAAGCAGGTAGAAATGCGATGCATCGCGTTATTCTTACAGCCTGTGCAACTGTATATTTTCCGCTATTTGTTTGTATTTTGCATTGCAGTTTGTAGAAACGCGATGCATCGCGTTTTTCAACAGATTCATTTGTTGCTACATCAAACATTCCGCATCAATGAAGAAGATCCATTTTATAATTATTGGCGTATTCATCTCATCAGGTGTCATAATTGCATTGTCCCATGAAACTGATTAAGCATCTAAAGCCTCTATCGCTCTATGTATACCGCTCTACCGCCTCTACCGCCTTCTTTGATGAGCAACGCCTTAAACAGCTTAAAGCCGAAGTAAAAGATAATCTTACAAATAATATCCTCTCTTACTGGTCATCAAAGATGGTCGATAATTCAAAGGGAGGCTTCTATGGACGCATAAGCGGAACCGACCAGGTTTTCCCTGAAGCTGAAAAGGGCGGAATTCTTAATGCGCGCATATTATGGACCTATTCGTCCGCATACCGTGTAACCGGAGATACATCGTATCTGCGTCTGGCAACCCGTGCAAAGAATTACATCATGGCACATTTCATCGATAAGGAATTCGGAGGAGCATACCGGAATCTGAAAGCTGACGGAGAGCCATCCGATACCCGCAAACAAACCTATACCCAATCGTTTTTCATTTATGCCCTTTCTGAGTATTCGCGTGCAACTGGCGACAAGGAAGCCCTGAAAGCCGCAAAGGAAATATTCGAATGCTTCGAAAAGTATGCGCTCGATAAGGAATCGAATGGATATTATGAAGTCTTTACCCGCGACTGGCAGAGGTCGCGCGACAGGCTTATCGGCGAAAAGACGGACATTGATGAAAAGACAATGAATACCTCGCTTCACCTGATGGAAGCCTATGCCAACCTCTACAGGGTATGGCCCGATAAAAGAATGGCTGAACGCTTAAGGAACATGGTGGAGCTCTTTCTTGATAAGATTGTGGATAATAAGAGATACCATCTCATTTGTTTCATGGACAGGAACTGGAATAGCACCTCCACAAATGATTCTTACGGTCATGATATTGAAGCCTCGTGGCTCATTTATGAAGCAGCCGGCCTGCTTAACGATCCGGCTCTTCTTGCCAGGGCAAAAGAGACCTGCGTTAAGATGGCTGAAGCAGTTGTGGAAGGGATCCAGCCTGACGGCAGCATTATTGATGACAGGGATTATGTTACCGGAGAGCTGAAAAAGTCCCGCAGCTGGTGGTCACAGGCCGAGGCTGTAGTTGGATATCTCAATGCTTATGAACTTACAGGAAATCCAAAATACCTCGATTACTCAATAAACAACTGGAACTATATTAAGAAACACCTCGTTGATACCAAAAACGGAGGATGGTTTACATCTGTTAATGATGCCGGTGTCGCCGGCAGAGGAGATAAAGGAGGCTTCTGGGTATGCCCCTATCATAACGGACGCATGTGCCTCGAAATCATGGAACGAGTCACCGCTTCTCATTAATCCAACCCGCACCCGAACCCGCAACGTCCCCGCACCCTGCACCCGCCCTGCACCCTGCACCCTGCACCCCGCACCCCATTAGATTTGTTACAAAAATGTTAAAGTTTTAAAAACTATGGAAACATATTTACATAAAAATTGTTTCCTAAGTTTTTTGCTTGTATTTTTGCAGCATGAATAATGATCTGAAAAATATCCTTTCAAAGGTCCGGGAGTTATACATGAAGTACGGAATTAAAAGTATAACAATGGATGATGTTGCTCAGGAACTGGGGATTTCGAAAAAAACACTTTACCAGTTCGTCACCGATAAGGATGACCTGGTTGGCAAGTTTATTGATTTTGAAATAGCAACCAGGCAGGAGGAAATATGCAAATGCTTCAGGATAGGATTCAATGCCATCGAAGAGCTTCTTGAAATTTCAATGTTCATGAACAAGATGATGAGAGCTCAGAATCCGGCAACTGAACATGACCTGAGGAAGTACTATCCTCACCATTATCAGAAAACAGTAAACGTGCGGCGCGAGAGAATGTACGAGTATATTCTTATGAACCTGAATAAGGGAAAAAGTGAAGGATTGTACCGCGCCGATATGGATGCGGAGGTAATTGCCAAACTGTACCTTTCAAGAACAGAAAACATACATTTTAACGAGCTTTTCACTGTTGAGGAGTTCACTTCAACAAAGCTTTTTAATGAGCTCCTTAATTACCATGTCCGCGGCATTGCAACACCTGAAGGGATAATTGTCCTGGAGAAAAAGATAAAAGAATTGGAAATCAACATGAATAAATAATTTGAAGTATGAATTTGATAAAAAAATGTTTGCTGTTTTTTGTTGTTTCAGGTGTTTTAGCTGAAGTATCTGGTCAGGAGACTAAAGAGACATATAAAATGTCGATTACTGAAGCTCAGGATTATGCGCTTAAAAATAACAGGGCAGTTAAAAATGCCAGACTCGACCTGTTAAGCGCAGACAAGCGGATCTGGGAGACAATTGCAATGGGGCTCCCGCAGATAGGATTCTCCGCAAACTATCAGCATCAGTTTGTTGTTCCGGAAATAAGCTTTGGGAGTTATTTCGATCCGAATGCCTTACCCAACGGCTATGTAACAAATACAGATATTATAAATGCTTATAAACCGGCACCTCCTGTTCCGCTTGGTGTTCCTGACAATACTACTTTCGATCTTACACTTTCTCAGCTCATCTTCAGCGGTGAATACATTGTTGGTCTTCAGGCTACCAAAGTATTTAAGGAGATTTCGGTTAATTCGCTGGCCAAAACCGAAGCTGTGACACGTGAAACTGTTGCCGGTACTTATTATCTCTATCTGGTTCTTGGCGAGAGTCTGAGGGTACTTAACGAAAGCCTTGAGTCAGTCGACAAGACATATAATGATGCTGTTAAAATGAATCAGCAGGGTTTTAACGAGGATACAGATGTTGACCAGATAAAGATCAGCCTGTCGAATCTGAAAAGACTCATTGCTGCTGCTGAGGCACAAAGAGATGTTACATTGAAACTTCTTAAGTATCAGCTTGGGATGGATCTTGAAGAATCTCTTGTTTTGACCGATAGCCTTTCAGCAGCAATAATGGAAGGCAATATCCAGTACCTTGCCACGCCTTCTTTAATTATGAATCGAGTATAGATTATAAAATAATCAAAAATCTTGAAAGTTCCTCAGCCCTGTTTGTCAGAAGGGAACAATCGAAGTATTATCCTACCATAAGCGGGTTTTACCGCCGTCATGAACAGACAAATCAGCCTTCCTTCAATTTCGCAGTTAAAGATCTTGTAGGAGTTGGATTGAATGTCCCGATATTTACAAGCGGAACACGAACTTCCAAGGTGAGCCAGGCAAAGTTTGATCTCGAAAAGGCCCGTATCAATTCAGAGAATGCAGCACTGGGATTGGTTCTTGAATTTGAAACAGCCCTGACAACTTACCAGACTGCATATGGTAACTTTCTGACAAACAGTGAGACTGTGGTACTCAGCAAAAATGTTTATGAGAAATCACTGATTAAATATTCTGAAGGTGTCTCAACAAGCTTTGAATTAGCTCAGAATCAGAGTCAGTTCCTGTCAGCAGAACAGGCCTACTATACCTCAATACTTAACTTATTGACTGCCAAAGCAAAACTTGACCGGATATTAACTGTGAATTAAAAAAATCAGACTATCAATAATTTTAATACGACATGAAAACAATAACTACATCAATTGCCAGTATAACAGTCCTTCTTATCTTGAATTCCTGCAGCACTGACAAGCAGGCACAGCTGAATAAGCTTAAGACCCAGCAGACTGCAGGTTTCAGAAAAGATCAGAACCCTTGAAAGTGAGCTCAAATCAGGCGCGACTGACCAGTTAAACAGTGAGGAGTTTAAATTTGTCGGGTTAACCGACATTAAAGCCAGCCGTTTCGATCATTATATTAAGGTACAGGGTAAACTCGACGGAGACCAGAATGCGTCAGTTTTTGCAGAGGTGCCCGGAACGGTTACTGCCAGGTTCGCCGATGTCGGACAGCGGGTTGTAAAGGGACAGGTCCTGGCCCAGATTGATGATGAGCAATACAGGGCTACGCTCGATGGCCTCGAAACCCAGTATAAATTTGCATCAGATATGTATGACAAGCAAAAACGCCTCTGGGATCAGAAAATCGGGAGCGAGGTTCAATACCTTCAGTCAAAGACTACATAAGGAGTCTTTGGAACTGCAGATGGCTTCATTGAAACAACAACTTGACAAGTTTAAAATCAAATCGCCTATCAGCGGTACCATCGAGGAATGCAATATTAAAGTTGGCGGTGTTGTTTCGCCCGATCCGCGTCTGGCTGCATACAGGGTGGTTGAATTTAAGAACCTTAAAGTGACGGCCGAAGTTTCGGAAGCATACTCCGCACGGGTGCAGACAGGTGACAGACTGATAGTCACTTTTCCTGATGTAAATAAGCAAGTCGAAGCAAAGGTTTCTTTTGTAAGCAAATATATTAATCCTGTCAACAGAACCTTCCTGATTGAAGCTAAGATCGATGGCAGTTCACCCGATTTAAAAGCAAATATGATAGCCATAATTCAGATCAACGATTATCATTCCGATAATGCAATTCAGGTGCCGATGAATGTTTTGCAAACCGATCAGATTGGCAGTTATGTGTATGTTGTGCGGCCGAAGGATAATTTCAATGCAGCTGTAAAGCAGCCTGTTGCTATAGGCAATAGTTATAACGGTGTGGCAGAAGTTCTCGAGGGACTTTCAGCCGGCGATAAAGTAATTTCAACCGGGTTCCAGGAGCTGATCGACGGTCAGTATATAAGGTTTTAATTTCATTCATCATTTGACTTGATCAGAGAATAAATAATTTTCATGGAAAAGAAGTATAAGGAATTTTTTGCCACCAGCTGGGCTATCGATAATAAGCTCAGTATTTATGTTCTGGTATTTATTATTTCGGTGTTTGGAATAATAAACTATTACACAATACCAAAGGAACAGATTCCCGAGATTGTAATACCGATGGTGAATGTTAACTCAATTTATCCGGGTACCTCACCTTCTGATATGGAGAATCTTGTGACCCGGCCTCTCGAGAAGAATCTTAAGTCGATCAGCGGGGTTAAAAAAGATAACATCCCGTTCTGTACAGGATTTTTCAGCAATTATTGTTGAATTCAATACAGGAATAGAGATAAAGGATGCAAAACAAAAAGTTAACGATGCTGTTGACAAGACTAAAAAAGATCTTCCTAACGATCCCTCATTTATCGAACCATCGGTGATGGAGATCGATCTCTCCGAGATCCCGATTCAATATATAAACCTCTCAGGCGAGATTCCGCTCGACAGGCTGAAGAAATATGCCGATGCAATGCAGGATCAGAATTGAAAGTCTTAAGGAGATTACACGTGTCGAGATCGGCGGTGCTCTCAACAGGGAAATCCAGATTAATATCGACATGTATAAGATGAAGGCTGCAAGCCTTACATTCAGAGATGTGGAACAGGCTGTAAGCCTCAATAATATGACTGTTTCGGGTGGTAATATAGATCTGCAGGGCATGAGCCGTTCGATCAGCGTTGTCGGGGAGATCAAGAATATCGATGAGATAAAGAATATTGTAATCAATACGTCAAGCGGGGCACTTGTTAAGCTTAAGGATATTGCTATTGTAAAAGACAGCTTCCAGGAACCGCAGAATTTTGCCCGTTATGATGGCAAGAATGTTGTCACACTAAATGTCATCAAGAAAAGCGGTCAGAACCTTCTCGATGCGTCAGATCAGATAAAGGAGATAATTGCGGATATGCAAAAGAGCAAGCTTCCGTCAAATCTTGTTGTTGAAATAACCGGAGACCAGTCAAGCTATACGCGTAACACTGTTAACGAGCTGAATAATACAATAATCATTGGATTCATACTTGTTACAATTGTTCTGATGTTTTTCATGGGGCTTGTGAATGCGATCTTTGTGGGCTTCTCAGTTCCCTTGTCAATGGCAATTGCATTTATCTTTCTTCCATGGATTGGCTTCACAATGAACATGCTTGTAATGTTCGCCTTCATATTTGCGCTCGGAATTGTTGTTGACGATGCGATTGTTGTAATAGAAAACACTCACAGGATCCACAAGAAGACAAGGATGGATATTTCCCATTCTGCCAAGGTTGCAGCAGGGGAGGTCTTTGTGCCGATTCTCTCGGGTACTCTTACCACGCTTGCCCCATTCTTTCCGCTTGCATTCTGGCCTGGAGTGGTTGGTAATTTCATGGTCTTCATACCTGTTACACTTATAATAACCCTTTTTGCTTCACTTATTGTTGCATATATTTTCAACCCTGTTTTTGCTGTTGATTTTATGAAACACGATGATGAAGACCGGCCTGCTTCCGCTTCCGAAAGTATTCAAGATCACTGCAGGCATTGCAGTCGCTGCCCTGCCATTTTATATCCTGCATGCTCCCGGAATTGCAAATCTGATATTGTTTATCGCTCTTTCCTTCCTTCTTCATAATTTATTTGGCTTTAAGGTTCTCCGGAAATTTCAGTCACATGCTATTCCGGCAATGATGAGGCGATATGAGAACACTCTTGTCTGGGTATTAAAGGGACGCAGACCTGCATATCTGTTATGGGGCATGATAGGTCTGTTTGTGTTTACAATGATCCTGAATAACATCGTTAAACCCAAGGTTGTCTTTTTCCCCGATAATGAACCGAATGCAATAAACACTTATGTGAAGATGCCTGTCGGCACCGATATAAATGTAACCGATTCAGTTGCCAGGATTGTTGAGAACAGGATTATGAGGGTTCTTGGCGACGATAATCCGATTGTGGAATCTGTTGTAACAAATGTGGCCTTCCTTGCTTCAGATAATAATTTTGATAATTCAAGCAAATCATCAAACCTGGCCAAAAGTAACTGTCAATTTTGTTGAATACGCTAAACGAGGAGGTAAGAGTACCAGGAGCATATATGAACCAGATGCGGGAAGTGCTTAAGGATATTCCGGGTGCTGAAATAGTTGTTGACAAAACAGAAATGGGGCCGCCAACAGGCAAACCCATAAACATTGAAATTTCAGGCGAGGATCTGGGTCAGCTTGCATCGACATCAGAACGATTCAGACGATATATCGATTCTTTACAGATAGGAGGAATAGAAGAGTTAAAATCCGACTTTGCCACAACAAAGCCTGAACTTATGATCAGGCTCGACCGCGAGCGTGCCAATTTTGAGGGCATCAGCGCTGCAGTTGTAGGCGATGCTATCCGTACAGGCCAGCTGGGAAAGGAGATTTCAAAGTTTCGCGAAGGCGAGGAACAGTACCCGATTATGCTTCGTTTTGAGGATAATCAGCGCAAAGATATTGAACAGCTCATTAATCTTACAATCACTTACAGGGATATGAACTCAGGCCTCCTACGCCAGATTCCTCTTTCGGTGGTCGCAAATATCGATTATATAAACAGTTACGGGCAGATAAACCGGCTGAACCTGAAACGTGTTATCACAATTTCTTCGAATGTTATTGAAGGGTATAATGCAAATGAGATCAATGCTCAGCTCCGCAAAATAATTCCTCAGTTTACAAAATCGTCTGAAATTGATATCCGCATAACGGGTGAACAGGAAGACCAGGCTGAGTCTATGGTATTCCTCTCCAAGGCAATGATCCTGTCTCTGTTCCTTATTATGTTTATACTTATTACTCAGTTTAATTCAATGTCCAAAGCGTTGATAATAATATCAGAGGTTGTCTTCAGCCTTATCGGCGTCCTTCTGGGTTATATGATATTCGGAATGACAATTTCTATAATCATGACTGGTATGGGTATAGTTGCTCTAGCAGGTATAGTTGTGAGGAATGGAATATTGCTTGTTGAATTCACAGATGTCCTGAAAGCGCAGGGCCTCAAAACCCGGCAGGCTATAATTGAGGCGGGCAAGACACGTATTACACCTGTCGTCCTTACAGCCACAGCTACTATACTGGGTCTTGTTCCATTGGCAATTGGGATGAATATTAACTTTGGCACCTTGCTGACCGATCTAAATCCCCAGCTCCACTTCGGTGGCGATAACGTAATGTTCTTCGGGCCATTATCCTGGACAATCATATTCGGGTTGAGTTTTGCAACATTCATAACTTTGATTCTTATACCTGTGATGTACTTTATTATCTATTCAAGGAGAATACTGAGATTGCGTCGCAGATCGAACAGACTGGCTCTGAAAGAGAGAATGAGCAACTGAAAAATGAAAAAAGGAACAGCGGTTCTGATCTTATTGTTATTCGGAACTTTTTTACTTTCGGGTCAGAATAAGACTAATCCTGAAACAGTAAAAAGGATCACCATCAGCGGGCATGTACGCGATATGGCGAACGGTGAGGATCTGACGGGAGTAACTGTATACGATCAGAATCTGAAGCTGGGCACCTCAACTAATGCCTATGGTTTCTATTCGCTGAGCATACCTCCGGGAAGCTATAACCTGCAATTCTCTTACATCGGGCATAAAACTGTTACCAGGTCAGGATCAACTCTCCTGCCTGTTACTCTTGACATAGCACTCGAATCTGCAGATCTGCAACTGGGTGAAGTGGTGGTTTCAGACAAGAGAAGCAACGAAAATGTGAGGGCTCCGGAAATGAGTGTGGTAAAACTTGATGTGAAGGCAATATCAAGGGTTCCTGCCCTGCTCGGAGAGGTTGACCTTATTAAGGTCCTTCAGCTTCTCCCTGGTGTCCAGTCGGCAAGTGAAGGATCCACAGGATTCAGCGTCCGTGGAGGTAACACCGATCAGAACCTGATTATACTCGACGAAGCCGTTATTCATAATGCCTCCCATCTGATGGGCTTTTTCTCTGTCTTTAATAATGATGCAGTGAAGGATGTAACACTCTATAAGGGCGATATTCCGGCTGCATACGGGGGAAGGCTCTCAAGTCTTCTCGATGTAAGGATGAAAGATGGGAATGCCCGGAAACTAGGAGTTTCAGCCAGCATAGGCACTGTATCAAGTAAAATAATGTTCGAAGGGCCGATAATCAAGGACCGTACAACATTTCTTGTCGCCGGCCGCCGGACCTATGCCGACCTCTTCCTTCCTTTTGCTAAGGATGAAGATGTGAAAGACAATCAACTCTATTTCTACGATCTGAATCTTAAATTCTCACATGTTATTAATGATAATAACAGGCTGTATTTCTCAGGTTATTCAGGCCGCGACACCTTCAAGAGCCAGTTCGCCATGTTCGGTTTTGGCAACCAGACAGCCTCTCTGCGATGGAACCATCTCTTGTCGCGAAAACTCTTTTTTAACATGAGCCTTCTCTATTCGAAATACAGTTATGGCCTGGGAACTCCTGAAGGCGAGCCTACTTCTTTCCGTTGGGACTCAAAGATGCTCGATTATTCTGCAAGGTTCGATTTCACCCATTTTCTGGCCGGAAGGCATACCTTAAAGTATGGAGGAACAACAACAGCTCATACCTTCTATCCAGGAAGTGCAACAGGGCAGGGATCAGGGAGCGCATTCACCGATTTCATCCTTCCTGCCCAGCATGCGCTTGAGCACAGTATTTATGCAACTGATGAGTTCAGGATTTCCGACAGGTTCAATATTAAATACGGCCTCAGGCTGGCTCTGTTTCAGAATATTGGTCCGGGAACCTATTATAACTACGATTCTGACTTTAACCCTGTTGACAGTGTGATCACTCAGAGCGGAGATATTTATAACACTTATTCAAGTCTTGAACCAAGAGTAGCTTTTACCTGGATGCTGAATGATTTATCGTCGGTAAAGGGAAGCTATTCGCATACAACCCAGTTCCTGACTCTTGCTCAGAACTCAACGGCAGGAACTCCTCTTGATGTCTGGTTTCCTGCTTCTCCTAATGTAAGACCGCAGTTATGCGATCAGATCTCCGGAGGTTATTTCAGGAATTTTGCAAAGAATATGTTTGAGGTTTCAGCAGAGCTGTATTATAAGGATTACAGGCAGGTGATCGACTTCCGCGACCATGCCCAGCTTCTGCTTAACCAGTATCTTGAAGGGGAGATAAGGACAGGCGATGGTTACTCATATGGCCTGGAGGCTATGTTACGCAAAAACTCAGGCCGTCTCAATGGCTGGGTGAGTTACACCTATTCAAGATCTTTCAGGATAATCCCCGAAATTAATGCAGGAAGGAAATACAATGCTCCTTATGATAAACCGCACGCTGTTAACATTATACTTAACTTTGATGTATCAAAAAGGGTTATTACATCTGCCACATGGATCTATGCAACAGGGATCCCTGTCACTTTCCCGACCGGAAGAGCTGTTTATGGCAATGCAATAATCCCGATCTATTCCGACCGTAATGCCTACAGGATGCAGGATTATCACCGCCTCGACCTGTCAGTCACCCTGAGGGGAAAAGAAAAGCCAGGGAAAAAATGGTATGGTGAGTGGAACTTATCTGTGTATAATGTCTATAACAGGCATAATACCTGGTCGATCAACTTCAGTACCGACCCGGCCGATCCAAATGTCACCTATGCCGAAAAGACCTACCTCTTCTCGGTAATTCCGGCTCTTACATATAATATAAAATTCTGAACAAATGCAATATATTAAAGTTCTGAATATTATCATTTTGATCTACATGCTGGCAACTTCATGCACCGAGCCGATCGATATTAAGCTTGATGATAGTTATGCCCGTCTTATTGTGGAGGGCTCTGTCACCTCCGAAAGAAAAAAACACAGGGTTACTCTTTCAAGGACATCCGATTACTTTTATAATCAGCCGCCGGTAATGGTAAGCGGGGCAAAGGTTACTATTTTGGAAGGGGTTAACAGATTTGAAATGGAAGAGAGCTCTCCCGGCAATTATATTACCATAGCTTCGTTCCGCGGGATTGTCGGACAGACATATAAGCTTGAAATTGTGCTGACTGAACCTATAGGAGAGTACTCGGAATTCACTGCCTCTTCAACTCTGAATTATGTATCCTCTGTCGATTCAATAGGGCTTCTGTTTCATCCCGACTGGGGTGAAAAGGGCATCTGGGAAGTTCAGTGTTATGTTCTGGACCCTCCGTCACAGGATTATTACAGGTTCATGATTTCGCGCAATCAAAAACTGATTACCGACACGCTTAATGAATGGTTTGTAATTGACGACAAATTTTTTAACGGAAATTATATTGCCGGAGCTTCAATTGCTTTTCTCGATCAGGATTCGCCTGACGAGCGACTGGCTTCGGGCGATACGATAACAGCAGAGATCAATTCTATAGGAAAGGACTATGCAAGCTTTATACAGGAGGCTCAGTCGGAACTATTTGGCTCAAATCCTCTTTTCAGCGGTCCTCCTGCAAATGTAAAAGGGAATATCAGCAATGGTGCCTTCGGATTCTTTGCTGCTTACTCTATAACCCGCGGATACGCTATTGTTCCCGGCTCTAAGTGAGCAAAAAATTGAATCAAGTATCCTTTATGCCTTTATGCCGTTGCGCCTTTGCGCCGTTGTACCGCTACGCCATTTGTCAGCTGGCAAAGCAGGTGGATTGCGCTTTAAAATAAACTTGACAACCGGTTTCTGATTCTGTAAATTTGTATACTTAGTCATTGGATATCAAATTTCTAAATCAGTGTTCAACAAAATCTTAAAGCTATGGCTCACAAAATTTTCTTAAGGCTCGACGGCATCCCGGGTGAATATACAGACCGGAGCCACAGGGATGAAATTGAAGTGCTGGGTTGGAACTGGTCATTCATGAACACCCAAACGACGACCGGAGGTGGTGGTGGCGGCGGCGGCAGACCTGTGGTTTCGGGCATAACGATTACCCACAAGATTGATAAGACATCCCCTGTATTGATGAAGTCATGTCTGCATGGAAGCATGATAAGGGATGCTAAGCTAAGTGTGGTCAAAAGCAATGGAAGAATTGAATTTGATTACTATGTCATATTGGTAAAGAATGTGAAAATTACATCAGTTGTTCAGACAGAAAGTGATGATCTTTCCTCCACTCTGGAAACAGTGACTTTTGTATTTACAAATGTTACCGAGGAGTATACAATTACTAAACCAGATGGAACAGCCGGGCAAAAAGTAACTGCTACGTATGATATAACAACCAATATTTAAAGCTGGTCAACTGAATATTATCATTTCAGCTGTAAGCCATCCAGTTCCAGACTTGTTTTTCTTTGATTTTTGCCTTTTCGGAATTTGTAATTATCCTGATTTGGCACAATCTTTTTTGCCGATATCAACGACGGACCTGAGCTTATATAGGGTTTTATCACGGCAGGCCAGTCGAATTTAAGCCCCGTGAGGCTTTCTATATCATCAATCCTGACCTGATAGGTGTTTCCATCCCTGAATTTAATATGTTCAAAGAAATCATCATCTCCTGCAGCTCTGATTCCGGCTTTGGAAGGTATTGGCTGCTTCTTTATTATCCCGTCATCTAAAAGATATTTTTCCTGGCTCTGTACAAAACCGACAGCATAGGTTTTGCCATCTGATTTAACCCAGATAATTATCTTCCAGAAGAGGTTTGGAATTTTGACCTCCTCATTATTCACCCTTGTAATAAATATCCCGTCATTTTCTGAAAGCACAGGTCCTGTAAAAACAGAAATTTTTAATTTATTGCTGACAGCTCCCTTGTGTAAAACATTGTTCTCCAGCTCTTCCCAGATATTCTGGTTCAGTTTCCTGTGCTGAGGAACACAATTGGTATAAATGAAGGTATTCTCTCCGGCATTGAGGGCAGTAGTTTTATCTCCCCATTCCGGATCTTCGCGTTTCACAAGATGACCTTTATCAAAATCGCTCCTGTCGGCATTATAGAGCTCTCTGCCAAATTGTTCCTTTATGCGGGAATCTCTTTTCCATGTGCCGGATCTATCGTTGTCAACCCATTTTTTACCGTCTATATTCACTGCTGAAAAGTAGGCAAACCTGCGTATTTTCGACATTACCACGCTGTAATGTATGTAGTCAAGAATATACTTGTTCCCTCCATACTTCACAAGATCCTTCCTCTGACTTGTGTTCAGGACCGGCAGCTTCACAGGATTCTTGCTTCCAAGGAAAGTTCTCCTGTATCCTTCGTTCAACTGTTCCATCTCTGCAGATTTCATGATACTGGGTTTTAGATGATTTTCTCCTGATCATAGCTAAAAGCAGATACAAAGTTCTGAAAAAAAACTTGACTTGCATAACATTGCGTTGTACATTTGTGTGTTATAGTGGAAATGTAGGCGCCGCATAATTGTGGTGTAAAGTATCTTTCAACGGAATTTCGTGATTCCGGGTGTTTATCAGGTTTTGCAACCTTGGTTAGAATCTATTCTGGTTTTATCCCTTTTAATCGTGGCTAAAAAAGCGCATAAACTAACTTTTATCCTGTCAATAGACGGGGGAGGTATCCGTGGAATTATTCCGGGCCAGATAATTGTGGCGCTGGAGGAAAAACTGAAAAAGAAATCGGGGAATAAAGATGCCCGGATTGCTGATTATTTCGATCTGATTGCGGGAACAAGCACCGGTGGAATTCTTACCTGTGCTTACTTGTGTCCCGATCTGAAAAACCCTGCAAATCCTTTGCGGCCGAAATTCACTGCAAGTGAGGTTGTTGATCTTTATCTCGAAAGAGGTGATGAGATCTTCAATATTCCATTAAAGCACAAGATTTTAACTGCAGGCGGAACACTCGATGAGAAATATCCGGTTGATGAGCTGGAAGATGCACTTGAAGATTATTTCGGAGACACCAGGCTCAGCCAGCTGCTGAAACCCTGTCTTATATCTTCTTACGACATAAAGAGAAGACAGGTGCATTTCTTTACGCAGCATGACGCAGTGATTAATGAAGCCTGGGATTATTTAGTGAAAGATGTCGCCAGGGCAACATCCTCTGCCCCTACATACTTTGAAACCTCAAAGGTAAAATCACTGACAAGCATAACCTACCCGTTAATTGACGGAGGGGTTTGTGTGAATAACCCAACTCTTTGTGCCTATGCCGAAGCACAGAACAAGCTTAAAATTGTTGCTAAGGATATGGTTATATTATCGCTTGGCACCGGTTTCGAGAAGAAAGCGTATGACTATAACAGCGCAAAAGACTGGGGCCTGATAAGCTGGGTGCAGCCTCTGATAAATATAATGATGTCAGGCGTATCAGAGGTGGTCGACTACCAGCTGAAACAAATCTTCTCAGCATTGGGAGCTTCAGAACAATACATGAGAATAAATACAGAATTCCCGATTAGGAGTTAACCCTGATATGGATGATGCTTCACAGCATAATCTGGATGCTCTTAAGGAGCTTGGAACTGAAACGGCCCAGAAGTTCGGAAAAGAGCTGGATAAATTAGTTGATATGCTTCTTGCCAATAATTAATTGTCCTGCCAACTGCTTTGCCAGCCGAAGCCTTGCTTTGCCCGACGAAGCAATAGCGAAGTCGAGAGCGTAGGCTGGCCAACTTTGATAATATAAAATGCTGGAATAAAAGTAATAAATGAATAAAAACGGAGGTAAAAATGAGTGAATTCTTAAATAACTATGGCATGGGATGGTTACCCGACTATCCCGATTTCAGGGATCATAAAGTGGATAATGATCTGGTTACTGATAAGTTGAAGAACCTTGGTCAAAAAGAGTCGATAAAGAAAATGCTCAAAAAGGTAGGAGTAGAAAAGCCACATGAAACAACAAGTAAAAGCCCTGTTAGTCTACAGGAGTGGTTTTCCGAAGTCGAGGACCAGGGCACCCTCGGTTCATGTACAGCCAATGCCGGTGTTGGCCTGGTTGAGTACTTTGAAAAGCGGGCTTTCAACAGGTATATTGATGCATCGCGTCTCTTCCTTTATAAGGCAACACGTAACCTGATGAAAGAAACAGGCGATAACGGCGCATTTTTGCGCTCCACTATGGGCGCTATGGTCCTTTTTGGCATTCCGCCAGAAGAGTACTGGCCTTATGTTATTTCAGATTTTGACAAGGAACCCACAGCTTTCTGTTACTCATTTGCACAGAATTATCAGGCAATGACATATTACAGACTTGATCCTCCGGGCACTTTGAGAGATGAACTTTTGAAAAGGATAAAAACAAATATCGACGGAGGTCTTCCCTCAATGTTTGGTTTCACAGTTTACAGCTCCATATATGATGTCGGAGCTGACGGAAAGATACCATTTCCGGGGAAAGGTGAAAAGATAGTAGGCGGTCATGCTGTAGTGGCAGCAGGATATGACGATAAGTTAAAATTGAAAAATGCTGCCACTACAGGTGCCCTTTTAATTAGAAACTCATGGGGTAAATCGTGGGGAGCAAAAGGCTATGGCTGGCTTCCTTATGATTATGTATTGAAAGGCCTCGCAGTTGACTGGTGGTCATTACTTAAAAATGAGTGGGTGGATACAGGACACTTTAAAGTTTGACACTATAAGGATATTCATATCATGCTCAGATAACTTAAGAAAGGAGGTTAATTTATTCTTGCATATTCTGTTTGACATTTTTTTCACTAACTGTTTAGACTCAAAATCTCGAGGTTTTAATTAAGATTATTTAATTGAAAAACTTAAAAAGGAGGATTTGTTATGTCAGAAAATATTCAGGTAGGTGGGATGCAGGAGGTATTTATACAGCTTTCAGGAAAAACCCTGAAGGATGTGGAACGCACGATAAAATCGATCGAAGACATGGGCGGACGTGTAACAAATGTTTTCATGCCCGGTATAATGGTTGCTTCAGTACCCTCTGCAAAAATTAAATCACTGGCCCGCAGGGCAGGGATTGCCTCAGTTGAAACTGAGCCTGTCAAAAAGGAAGCAATAAAGCTTGCCGGTCATGAACTGGCATTGGCCATGGATGCGTGGAATAACCACATTGGGGCGGATAGGATGACCAGGGCGATGGAGAGTCCTATGCTCAATAAATCGTGGGATGCTAAAGACATGCTGCCGCCAGACCCCCCCGGTGAAGTGATGGAAGAACTCCGGAGGCGTGATGCTGAATTCGCACCCATGCTTGCAATGGGACCTTTGGGAGCGCCAAATTTTAATATTCCGGTTCTTGTCGGACGAATTGCTGTTGGAATCGTTTATGTTGACAGTACAGTTAATGCATACAAAATAACGGATACTGAAAAATCAAAAATAATTACAGAGACTACAGAAGGACTTAATATGCTTTCAGGTTTTGAACCGCGTGCCAATATCCAGTGGTTTTACGATTTCAAACGTCCTAAAATAAATCTAACAGCTGCTAATTTTCCTGCCAATAATCAGAACAGCTGGGAGGACACCTGGCGGAATGCTGCACTGGGAGCTATGGGATATGCACCGACACTTGCGGGAATGAATAATTACATAAACAGCATAAAGACCGCAAATAATGCGCAATGGGCATATGCCATCTTTGTGACCAAATATCCTAAGGTCTGGTTCGGGTATTACTGGGGTAACCACGTTGTGATGGATTTTGCCGTTGACGGATGGGGAATTGATCGTTTCAACCTTGTTGTTGCCCACGAAACCGGTCACGTCTTCGGCTGTGGCGATGAATATGGTTCCAGCGGATGTACTTGCACAAGCCTTCATGGCCGCTACCAGGTGAAGAATGGAAACTGCGAGAACTGTGCACCTAATCCGATCCCTTGCCTTATGAGGGCAAATTCTCAGGCAATATGCGATTATTCGCGTGGACAACTGGGTTGGAATGAACTGTCAATACAATCAAGGGGAACCACTGTACTCAAGGGAACCTGGACCTTCGATTTTGACAGCGGGGTTCAGGGCCCGGCCGCCGGAGCTGATATCTGGTGGAGGCAGGTCAATACTGTTACAAGATACCTTGTACCGCAGAGCGGTGCGATGATCGCCAATATGGGCAATGTCGACTTTGACTCGGTCAGCCGTCAGACACTCTTGTTGCAACCCTATTCCACAACCCCGATAAACGGAAGCAATAACAGTTCAAACAAACTGAAGGCAGGCACAGTTGTTGCCATCAAGACAAATGCCGGCCGTTATGCCAAGCTGAAGGTTGACAGCTACGGTTACAACCTGGGGATTACCTGGGTTACTTATAAGTAACACATCGGGAATCTGAAGCAGCCTGTTGTTTTTCTGATCTGGTCAGGCAAACATAATGAAGAATGAATGAGCAACTTGTTGATGCATTAATTATTGCAAAGGGAGGATCTGCCAGTTTGTTTAACTCTCTGGTGAGTGAGATTGAGAGCCTGAAGGGTATGATAAAGCAAGCTTATAATCCTAAGGTAATAATTGCCTCAGTTCCATCAGAAAACATAAAAGAGCTGCGTAATAGTGTCTTCGTCGGGTATTTAACAACAGAAGTAATTGAAGAGCAGTTGGCTCTTCTTCCTGCTGATGAATCCCGCGACATAATATCAATATGGAACAAACAGGTCAGAGTCAGCCGGGAACCTGAGAACAAGGTCCCGGCTGATGAAGACCTTTCCTGGGATGCTCCCGGTTACCTCCCGCCTGATCCCCCGCCTGATATCAGGAAGATGATGGATAAATGGGAGAGTGATTATGAAAAAAATGAAGACAGCCAGGAATAGAAAGTAACGCCGGTAATCTAAAACAGGAATACATGGAAACAATAGAGTATGATCTTGAACCCGTTCCGCGAGAGGTAGTTGGTCGCAGTGATAATGATATTATCTATGTTTCTGTAAGAATCGGTAATGGACAGATTGGAGGCAATACTGTCAGGTCAGGCGAAAAGTTGGTGGCTAAGGGAAATTTATCAGAATCAACTTTAATCGGCATGATAAATGAGCTGGACGATGAAGTTGCCATTGTGACCAATGTCCTGGATGTGAACGCTTTTACTAACAATTGCGTAATTACAACAACATTCAGGAACCAGGATAATCAGGTTTTATTCTCAAGAGTGGATTCGGGTGAGGCTCCTGAAAGCGGTATCGCAAGCTTCAGGGGAAAGTACCTGCTTAAGATCTTGACTCTGATAGTTGTTTTTTTTTGCTTTGCCCATTTTAGCCTGTTTGCCCAGAATGAATCTGGAAATGTAACTTTTGAGAGCCTTGAGACTCCTTCCTCTCCGGGTTTGATTCTTATTGACAAAACTCCTTCGTCAATTGAAAAGCCCACCACTCCTCAGGGATTTGGACTTAGTATGGTCAGTTTTATTCAGGGAAGCGGGGGTGCTGTTGACATAACCCCTTTTTGGCTGGCAAAGCATCCCAACCTTACCGCAAAAAAAATGGTTCTGAACAAGTTTCCTGTTCTTTACACAAGCTCTGTTTCTCTTGCAGATGTAAGGGAAGAGAGCGTGAACTATATTGCAGGAGGAATCAGAACAAGGCTTTTCCAGTCATACGGGAAAGAGCAAATGGTGTTACTTGATACACTAAAGGTTCACATTGAGAGGGAATTAAGTAATATTGAAAAACTGGATCTTAAAAAGATTGAGAAACTTAGAAAGCAGTATGTTGAACTGACGGAGAGTCCCCTGGTCAGCATTGATCTCGCTGCTGCATTAGCAGGCAGCACACCTGACAATTCATATAAAAATCTTGAACTGAACAGATGGGCTGCCTGGATATCTGATGAACTGGAGACCAAGAGGAGATGATTTGTATCTGACGGCAGTTACAAGATACATAAGCAATGTAATGCTTGATGGATATGAGACTAGTTCCGATCTGATTGATTTAGGTGCCAGAATGAACTATGATATTGACAAATTTTGTATTTCACTTGAGTATTTGCAGAGATTAAACACCACAGAAAGCATATATGATGACTACAGAGTGGCTGTTATAGGCAGTTACAGGTTATCAGACAATTTCTTTATAACCTCAACATTTGGAAAGAATTTCACGCAGGTAAATAACATAATTGCTATGGCAGGTGTGAATTTTGGATTCTCCAGGAACCAGGTCAGGGCATTTTGAAACTTAATTTTGTTTCAAGTGGGCTAGTTCCTGATATCCGGCTCAAAGAATACCCATTGAATAGCAGGATTTCCTTTTTTCAGTGCAGCTTCGCAGCCATTAATGTTGTCAATCAACTTGTCAACAGAATCAACATTCGTCATTTTTGCCTTAACAGCCACCATTATCTGAGAACCCAGCTGGAGAGTTATCAGGTTAAGCACCTTTTCGATTTCAGGCCTGGCTTCCAGAATTGAATTTATCTGGGCACAGGTTTCTTCATCAGCACTTTGACCTATTAACAGATTCTTTATTTTTACGCCAAGCAGAATCGAGACACAGATTAAGAGAACACCGATTCCGATGCTGCCCAGCGCATCAAACAGCGGATTTCCGGTAATCATGGCGAGAACAACAGCAATAAGGGCAAACAACAAACCCAGCAAGGCAGCAATATCCTCGCCCAGGACCACAATAAGCTCACTTTTCCGGCTGTTTTTAATCCAGGTCCATAAAGGTGTATTATGTCTTAACTTCTTTATTTGTGTCAGACAGCCATAGAGCGACGCAGCCTCGAGGACCATGCTGACCGAAAGCACACCAACAGCAATAAGCGGGCTTTTCAATCCTTCATGGGAACTGATTTTATGTATGCCCTCATAAATAGAGAATAAGCCCCCCATGCTGAAAAGTATGAGAGCGACAATAAACGACCAGAAATATATTTCCATTCCGTATCCCAGCGGATGTTTGGGGTCTGGTTTCCTTTTGGCTGCATTAAGTCCAAGGAAAAGAAGTCCCTGGTTTCCGCAGTCGGCATAGGAGTGGATCGATTCGGCAAGCATAGCACCTGAACCGGTAATTATTGCTGCAGCTGTTTTGGTAAGAGCTATTCCAAGGTTTGCCAGTAAGGCAAAAAGAATCGATTTAATTGATGCTTCCTGATGCGACATGAGTGGGATTAAAAACCAACTGTTAAAATATTCAAAGCCACTTCTGCATAACTAATGCAGAAGAAACTCAATACATTGCTGTAAAGATATAAGAAATTTTAAGGACCTGCCGGGTAAGGATCCGACCGTAAGAACGATATTTATAGGGAATATGCTATGATCCTTTATATCTGCTGGTTCAGAGGAGAAGTATAAGGAGCATCACAATAAAAATAATTGCGGTAATTATTATGTAAGTTACATTGGCGTAAGTCCATTCCTTCTTTGTCAGTTTGTCTTTGTACTTGTAACTGAGGGCAAAGAAGAGTATTGTGATGAGCGCAATTATGAGGCTTCCTATATTCAGTTTTTCAATAACAGTGAACAGCGACAAATCGGGAAGGTAATTCTGTGTAACTACAAAGTTGGAAATGAGCACTATAAGACTGCCGATTGCCAGGTTTAGCCGTAGGTCGATCTGATTTGAGCTTAATACAAAACCAACATAAAGAATCAGTATCGATACTATGCTCGGAAGAAATGTTTTCAGAAAATATGAGATCTTATTCTCCCTGATAATAGGGACTTCAAAAAAGATTGATGAATATGAATACTCAGTAACCTTTTTGTCTTCGTATATTTTATACCTGTTAATCTTTGGTGTGAATCTGATATCACTCACTTTCCACCCGTTCAGGTGGATTGTATCAACACAGATATTCTGTCCCTCCTCAGAGTAAAGGACAAGATTATCAAGGTACTGATACGGCTCAAATTCAATTCCTATTTTTTGATTATCAAGCGGAAATTTGTCGTATTTGAAGTTTGTCCTGAGCTCTGCATTTATTCTTATCGACATTTTCTTTATAGTATCGTTGCTGATGATCGTGTCGATCTTTATTATTGACCCGTTCAGCAAATGCATCTCCCTGTTTGCTTTATGCTTGTATTCCATATTGAGGTAGAAGTCTGCCATTATGGTTCCCTTGTTCAGATCCAGATCCCACAGGTCCTGGAGTTGCAGGTAGCAATTAACGCTATCGGCTTTCTGACTGAAACTTGCTTTTGTGACGACTAAAAACAGCAGGGTAGTGAAAATGGCTTTTTGCATCAATTTTTTCAGACTAACAAGCCAGATCATATTTTGTTTAAGGGGCCAGTCTGAAAGCTGCCATTTCTGAAGCATTGCGAACCAGGAGTATATCGCCGGCCAGAACAGGATGGTTCCAGGTCCTGCCCTTTATTGCAGGAATCCTTGAGAGTTCTTTGAACTGGTCAGGCGTTGCCTCAACAATAACCAGATCGCCCTTCTCCGTTAGTACCAGTATTAAGTCCTGATCTGCCAGCATGAGAGTGAAACCACGGTAGGGATTTCCTCTCCATCTCATCTTTCCGTCTTTGATATCGATACAGGCAATTCTCGGTCCGTCAAAACCATAGGCATAGCCTTTATGAATTATGAAATCATTAAAGTTAAGTTTCATCTCATCTGATGTCCACAGTTCCTTCACAGACCAGTCATTTCCGGCGTGAGATACTGTTACACGGCGGGCACTTTTTGCTTCTCCAGCCAGAATAAGATCTGCCGGGCCAAGAGCAGCAGGTTGAAGGATCCGGCTTTCAACCGGCCATGAATAAGACCAGAACTGCTTTCCATCTTCAGGCTTAAAGCTTGCCAGACCTGCTTTGCTCATCATAAGGATCTGTGGCACACTGTCGATCGTTACAAGATGCGGTGAGCTGTAGCTGTGGCCTCCGTCAGGACTATCCCATAGCGGTTTACCGTCTTTAATGTCATAAGCAGCAAGCTTGCCTGACAAGGCAATTATCACAACATCACCGAATACCAGAGGTGAGCCGGTGAAGCCCCAGGGGAGTACTTCTGTACTGGTCTCTGAAGCAGCATTGCGCGACCATACGATCGATCCGTCTCCCGCATTGAGAGCATTTACAATTCCTGTTGCCCCGAGTGTATAAACAAAGTTCCCCGACAGTGTTGGGGTCGACCTGGGACCTGCTCCTGCATGCGAGTCATAAAACCTTGTTTTGTCACGGTGTTTCCCAAACCGGTTTGCCCGTGTTGATGTCATAGCATGCGACCAACTCATATTCCCCAAATTGCTCCTGGGTATAGACTAAATTGCCACGGACAGAAAAAGATGAACATCCGGGGCCTATTGGTCTGCGCCAGAGCTCCGCCGGTGGAGATTTTTTCCAGTCGGTAGCGATATGCGTGTTACGGACTATGCCATCCCGGCCGGCTCCACGAAAGCCGGGCCAGGTAAGATCCAGCTCTGATGGGCCAGGGGTGAGAGCAGGTTGAATTAATTCATCACTGGTCGCTGAAAGGAGTCTGTCCTCATCAGTCTCAGCCCACCGCCAGGCGAAATCATGATGGAGTTCAGCGTCCATGCCATTTGTCCGAAGCAATATCCAGAATCCCGATGCGAGCACAATTGTAATTATCATCGTCACCCGTTTCAGAGACAATGAGAGATTTCGGCTTGCAATGGCCCAGGTTACAAAGGCCAGGCACATAACTGGGACAGAAAAGATTGTAAACATCAATCCCATATTCGCGGTAGCAATTGACACATCAAGAAAGAACGATGTTGCAACCAGAGCTGCTATAATCAGCACGATCGCTCCAAAGCGGTCGGGTGGGAGAGCACGGCTGAAGAACATCCACCATACTGCAAGAGCCAATCCACAGGATCCCGGCAAATACGCCGGCCATCAATGCAGAGTCAGCAGGGAATATGGCAGGTATAAGGAATCTCAGCAGCCATTGTATTATGACGATTATAATTCCGGGTAAAAGCCTGAGCTGTTTCTGCTGAGTTGGCATACTTATCCTTTTATCAGAATTTATCTTTTCCATATCCGGCAATTTTAAATTTAAATATAAGGTAAAAACTGATCAGAAAATTACCATATTAACTGTGGTATAGATCATTCTGCCAGCTTATCCAGCATTTTAAGCCTTACATCCCTTTGATGGAGAATTATGCTGTCGTAATCGTTCCTCTCGTCGCCGAATTTATTAATCAGGACAAATACCTCGATAGACAACAGGAAAATGAAAAACATCATCCACACAACCATAGCTATCCACGACGATAAAAGGATTGAGAAGAGAACCTTTAGTTCATCAAGAAACCCTGTTTTCGAACTAAGCTCGGTTTCAAGCTCCTGCCTGATGTTTATCTTGCTGTTTTCCTTCTCTGCCTTTTGCTTTCTCAGCTGATTAATCTGATCGGCGATGCCTGGCAACAATCCGGCCTTTGGATTGGCAATATCGTTAAGGGCAACATCTCTCCGGCTTACTATTGTATCTTTCATTTGGCCGTTGTTGCCGTTTTGCTGCAACTGAAAATGCCTGATTTCAGAGGAAGTACTTTTAATAAAAGGCCTTATTGATATCTCATCAATTATTGCAGTCCTTTCCGCCTCCTTCATAGTTATTGCCGAATCGATCTGTTTTATCTGCAGATCAAGCTCCTTTGTCTTTACGGGAAGGATATTGTTGACCTCGGTCTGGATATTGCCGATCCTGACCTTTTCAACATCCTCACTGAAAATTATCTGGTCGATTATAACTGATCCGATAACTGCCATTACCATACCGATGAGGACCCTGAAGAGCGGAACCAGCTTATTCCTTCCGACCGAAAGTATTATCTGCCTTTCAATCTGAATAACTATTACTATCATCACAAGTGCTGCAATTATTGAACCGGCTATGCCCGTGTGGAGATAGCGGTGAGCAAAACTGTAGCCGATAAAACCCCACAAAATGCTTACAATCAGAATTGCCGACAGATATTTCCTGACAGCCTTAGCGCTTAGTTCGCTTGAATTTTTTACTATGCCGTAGTTGTAACCTGTGATGAAACAACCGGTTTTCAGCCAGAGATCCTTCATATCTTATCTGTTGTTTAAAACTTTTGCCTGTGAAATTGATGATAAGCCTCTCATAAAGCCTCTCTGGTATGAAAGACCGATACGCTCGATTGCTCCGGTGCCGGTGAGGGCTTCTTTTTTATCTCAGTAAGCTTACTTCGATGATCATTGATGATTTGCATCCTTATCTTCAGTTCTTCAACCAGATCGATAAGTCCAGCCCTGGTCCTGGTGCTGATATGAAATTCAATCTCCTTTGCCAGATCCTCATAATAACTTGAGGTCCTTTCGATGAGAATAAACAGGTCGTGATTGAGCAGCTTGATATTATCCGACTTGTAGCTTTCATCAGGATTTGTAAGGGCATCGTTGTAGCCTCTCGATTCGTAGTCGTTCAGGAAGAAGGCATAAACGGTATCAAGTCCTTTTTCGGCCATTGCAGGCAGATTGGTCAGATTTCCCGCCGAAAGGCTCGTTGGGCTTATATCATGGCCTTCTGTAACCTGGCCTTTGTTTTGATTGTTTTTTCTGGAGAACAGTCTCAGGGGTCCCATTTAGGTAGTCGGTCTTAAGTTATTACTATAAAGTGAACGTGTATATATCCGGATATTGTCACCCGCCATGTAATTATTTCCGGCTTGCAATTCTATTATCTATATATAGACTGTCTTTTTTTTCAAACGTTACAATATGAAGGAAATTTACTATGTGAATCTTGTAACTTTTTTACCTGATTGTGTAACACCCCCGCTTACATATGGGTTTACCTTTATTCAATTAAATTTAATTAAGGAGGAAATGAAATGAAAATTGATGAAACCAATGATTCCAGGTATGCAAATGATAGTCCGGAAGCCAGGAAAAACGAAGCGCTTCGGAGAGATAAAGAAAATGAGATTCGGGCGGAAGGATTAAAAAAGGGCGTTATTACAACTTCGATAATCGCTGTTTTAATCCTGGTGATTGCCGGTATATTTATTTTCTCACGTTTTAACCGCGAGAAAAAAGACCTGCTTAGTCAGATGGATTCACAGAAAATAGTCTTTACCGAGAATGTCTCGGCAAGGGATTCTGCACTCAGTGAATGGATGACGACTTTCGATGAGATCGAGAAAAATATCGCGCTGATTAAGGAAAAAGAGAATATAATCACATCTAATTCAGCAAATACGGAATTATCCACAGATAAGCGTCAACAAGTTTTGGAGGATATTAAATACATAAATACCTTAATTGAGCAGAACAAACAGAAGATTGCCAATTTGAATGCTCAATTGAAGAAGTCAGGTGGTACAATGAAAGTTCTGGAGTCTAAAATTGCTGACCTCGAGGCTTCGATGAAGCTGAATGAAAGTGAAATTGCTGAATTGAAGACTACACTGCTAAACCGAAAATTTGAAGTTGAACAGCTCAATACGCAGGTGGCAGTTATGCAGGACACGATTGTAAGGAAGAATGAGAAGATCGAAAACCAGATCTACGACCTGAATAAGGCGTTTTATTCAAGCGGAACATATAAGGAACTTAGAGCAAAGGGACTTATAACAAGAGAAGGTGGATTCATAGGGATTGGAAAGGCTAAAACTTTAGCTTCAAATTTTTCTGACAGCTCGTTTCAGCAGATCGACATTACAGCAACCAAAACATTTTCATTAAATTCAAAAAGTGCCAAGCTTATCACAGAGCATCCGGTTAATTCATACCAGTTTAAGCTCGACAACAACAAACAATTTGAATACCTTGAGATAACAGATCCTGCTCAGTTCTGGAAGATTTCAAAATATGCAGTAGTAGAATTAGCAAAATAAAACTGCACAATATTACCGGAATATCTATTCCCGATTAATTAATCATTAAAGCCTGCAGATTTAAGCTCTGCGGGCTTTATTTTTTCAGTTTAGTTGAATCTTAATTAAACTTGACTTTGATGTTAAGACAATGTAACTTTGAATGTTGATACCCATTTCTTTGATATACACAAAACAATATTGATTAACTGCATCCTCTTGAGATAAGAATTGACTAATAGAGTCCGTAGAAGAAGTTAGGAGTATTTCAAGCTTATAAAAATGGCTACGGTTTTAGGTAATCTGGGAATTGGTTTGGTGTGCGGCTGGTTAACCGGCTTGATCGTATGTAGCGGAAACCGCATAATCAGCAATATTCTTGTTCTC
Source organism: uncultured Bacteroidales bacterium (assembly GCA_963765005.1). GTDB lineage: Bacteria > Bacteroidota > Bacteroidia > Bacteroidales > VadinHA17 > LD21. The sequence continues at coordinate 455,881 of CAVXUP010000001.1, read as the reverse complement.
TTCCTTGCAAATTCAATCATAAGCATACTTATATTTATGCTTTGTGACCTGTCTTCTGTACTGGTTTATCTTGGATCAGTGGCTGCTGCATTATTGACCTATTTATTCTGGTTTAACTTCCTGAAGAATCGTTTTTATGTCTAACTAAACAAAGGAGGATAATATGTCTGAACAAATTTCAACATCGGGCATCCAGCTTTTAGGAGCCGGAGCTTTTGGAATCATCGTCGGATGGTATGTATACTTCATTAATCGCTATCGAACAGGAAATGTTCAGTTCAGCGATTTGACAACCCTGATAGGAATCATCGGTGGAGGTGCTCTGCTCACTTTATTTAAGGCAGGAACTGACCTCTTCGGTGCCTATGGGATTGGTTTGGCCTTAGGTTTCTTTGGCTACTTTTTTACATTACTTGGTATGGTTTATAAATCTGACAGTTTTGATGTCGACTGGTTTCTTGATGGACGTCGGAAGGCACCTCCTGCAGGTTTTGTAATTCCCCCTGGTACTGCTGAAACTTATAGGCCGATGGGAGGAGAACCTGATCCTCATAAAAAACCCAAGGATTAGTTTTAATAGTTTCTTATCCAGGTAGTTTTTACTGTACTATTTAACAGGAAAATTAAAGTACCAATGACAAAACCAAGTATTGAGAGACTCAATAATCTAATCTTAAATACCGGGAAAACTGATCCTTTATTTCTTCTTGAACTGGCCCCGCTAATTCCGGATTATCTTGTCCCTCGAGCTATTAAGGTAACTCTTGATATCAACAATCCGGATAATGAACTCAGGACTCGTACAGTAAAAAATCTGGCTGAGCGGTTAAAAAATGTAAACGAGGCACTGATTGAGGAAGCATTGGACGTGGCCAATAATGCTACTATTGATACTGGTCAGGTAAACATGTCCCTTCTTGTAATTCTGGCTCCCATAATGCCAGCCCGTCTTGTTTATAAGGCGGCGGAACTGGCATATAAAATTAAAGATTTTAATACCCGTATAGAGGTTCTGACAATACTGGCAAAACGCCTTCCAATAAAGGATCAGAGATTGATTTTGAGTCTTATAAAGGGTCTAAAAGCCGAAATTGTTACCGACCTGCCATCAAAAGCTGAAGGGCAGGAGAGGTCGAGTCTTTCTCGAACTAAGCAACCTGTCAGGATCAGAAGAACTTTGAAGTCTGGACGAAGTGGATCTTCAGGAATGTCTGGTATACCCGGAATGCCTGGTAAGTTTGGTAGAACTTTAAGCTCCGGGAGTTTTGAAAAGTATCAGGGACCATCTTCAAATAAAACCTCTGCTCAGGTTGTGAAGGCAAAGGAAATGCTCCAGAACCTGTCGCAGGAAGATCGGGAGAAGTTTTTTAAGAAATGGCTTGTCCCATCTAAAGACTTACCCCTAAAACATCCCACCAAGGATGTAACAACAAGAATACGAAGTGGCAGGAAAATGAAAGAAGGCCCTTCTGAATCTATCCCAGAGCAAATGTTTGATGAGAAGATATCGGAGGCATTACCCCCCATTCAGGCGAATGTGGTCAATACTGGATTTTCTGATAGCGGGCAGGCTGGTCGATCGCTAAAAGAAACAACACTTGCTTGCGGCAGAAGCTATTACTTCTGGTTGGATATTAGCAATCCTGATTCATTTTCAATTGAAGAAAACCCAATTCCAATTCCAGTTGAATATCTCCCATCTGAGGCATTGCTTAAAGTAGCTTTGTTTGGCTTTGACGATGAAATTTTAATAACTAAGGGTGCTGATATAGGGGAACTCCGACTTCTGCCTGCTGGTTCGGCTGTCGTTAAAAAACAGCCAGAACTGGTAAATGACCTGATTCCAACTGAACTGATTAAACGACGTCTTTTTTTTCCTGTTACGGCTCCTTCTAAAACTGGTGTTGCCAGGTTGCGCTGTAATATTTATTATGACCAGATTCTCGTTCAGTCACGGCTTATTAAGGCTTTGGTGATGGACCAGCCTCATCCGGTACAGGATGCGCTCAGCTCTGTCGTTGATTATAACCTATCCTACACATTATTGCCAGCCCACCTTACTCAACTTAAGACTCACAAGTTAAGTCTGATGTTGAATACAAGTGATGGCAATACTCACGCGGTTATCTTTGGAGGGAAAGGAGATACACTATTTAACCAGGGTGCCGTCTTATTGGAATCAGAGTTGAAGAAACCGCTTGAAAACGCCAGGAAAGCTATGCGGACAGCTTCGTGGGGTGATCCTGATCCTTATACAAATCAGAAATACAAGTATAAAGATCAGAAACTTGATTTAGACCGTCTGACAGTAGATGTATTTGCCCTGGCCCGACGAGGTTTTACTCTGTATAATGCACTTATAGATAAGCTTACAGGCAGTCGGGAGGTATCTGACCAGCTTGCCAGGTTAATGCTCAAGCCAGGGATGGTGCAGATTGCCTTGAACTTGTCTCCCAATCAGATACTGCCATCTGCGCTCTTTTACGACTATCCCTTGGACACACAGGCAAGTCAACCTAAGTTATGTAATACTTTTATTTCAGCACTGAAAAATGATGAGCCATTGGAAAAAAGTCCTTGTTTTAAAGGTGCATGCCCAAACTACAAAAAACTCGACTATATATGCCCAAGCGGATTCTGGGGATTCCGCCATTTTTTGGGAACTCCAGTCTCAGTTGGAGGTGCAGAGGATCAAATTGATGTTACTACCAGAATTGTCGTGAATGGGAAAACGGAAATTGTAACAGGAGTTGCTACCAACCTTGACCAGGTAAATGATCATATGAAGAAATTGCAGTCACTCTCAACTAACATTGGCTGGCATTATTCAGAAAATAGACTTGGGATAATTGATCTCCTCAAGAAAACAAAACCTCATATCATCTATTTCTACTGTCATGGAATTTTAAGTGAGAGTGAGACCTTGTTTCTCCAGGTAGGAAATAGTGATGAATACATTGATGGATCAATTTTACGCGCGGAAAATATAAAATGGAATAATCCGCGTCCACTTGTATTCATAAATGGCTGTCGAACAGCTGCTTTAGATCCTGATAATGCAATCAATCTTGTTCAGGATTTCATTGGTTCGGGTGGGGCAGGGGTAATAGGTACTGAAATCACCATATTCGAATCTTTGGCATGCAGTTTTGCAGAGGAGTTCCTGCGTTTATTTCTTTTTAAAAAATTATCATTAGGAGCGTCAGTTCGTAATGCCCGATTAAAGTTACTTAAGGAGGGAAATCCGCTAGGGTTGTTATATACTCCCTTTGTAATACCCAGCCTCCATGTAGAGAACTGAAACTTTGAGGTAACCCTTTTGTAAGTAAATATTTCCTTCTGAAGTTCATTGTTAAAATTATCAAAATGGAAAAAAGCCCAGATTTCAACCTTTTCATTTCTTACAGTCACAAGGACGAGGAACTTGTAGAGCGTTTAAAAGCTGATTTAGGAAAGTATGATATAGATGTTCAGTATGATCGCACTCTGCTTAATGCCGGAGAGGATTGGAAGAAAGCTATTACGCTTGGACGATCCAATGCCGATGGGATCCTGATTCTTTTTACCCATAATAGCTTAAACTCTACAAATGTAATTATGGAAATGGGTATTGCCCAGACATTTGCTAACGATAGTAAAAACCCCAAATTATTTATTCCGGTTATTGTTGGGGATATCGAAATTCCCAAAGCTATTCAGGATATCCAGGTTATTTACTGGAGGGAGGATTATAATGAAGTTATAGATCGTATAGTAAAGGCTATTTATAGTTTTAGAAATAATGAAGATAAAAGACCTGGTTCAAAAATAAGCGAAAATGAAAGACCTGATTCAAATATTGTTGAAAACGAGCATGGTGGTTTAGAAAATGGAAGTGCCGGGGTCAGGAGACATTCATATCTTCCCTTCTTTCTGACAGAGGGCAATCATCGCAGTACAAATGACCAGCTGGGTTTCCAGAATGATATCACTTCTTTTGCATCAGTTATAGCACTCAAAGAGGTTGATCCACCCCTGGCTATTGGGCTTTTTGGAAACTGGGGATCCGGTAAAAGCTTCTTCATGGAAAAACTTGAAGAGGAGATCGAGAAGTTTGCACAATCCAAAAACCAGGATTTTGTTAAGTATGTAGTGCCTGTCAAATTCAATTCATGGCACTATTCGGATACTAACCTCTGGGCAAGTTTAACAACCCAGATATTTGAGAGTCTGAATGATTACGCTCAGAAGAAGAAGTATGGTGAAGAAGCTATAAAAAACATTTATAAGAACCTTACACTGACCAGTTATCAGCTTGATGAAACAAATAAAAGGTTAGATGCCAACAATGTTCAGGAAAAGATCTTAAAAGAAAAAATAGAGGATATTGAAGAAACTATAAAAAAGAAAAAAGAGAAATTGAATCTATGGAATGCAAAAGATTTTATCAGGATAGTTTTTTCTGACCCATTTATCCAGGAAGATTTTAGGAATATTAAGAGTCAGTTTGAAACAGAGAATCTTATTGAAAATATCAGTCAGATTGATCAAAAGCTTTCCGAGCTGGATTCTGCAGGAGGTCAAATAGTTGAGTCATTTTTATTACTTAGGGCAAACAGTAAAGGGAAAATGGGTTTTAGTGTGGATTTTGGCGATATTATTTGGCATAATTGGCTTGTTAGCTCTTGGACAGCTAAAAGAAAATATAAAGGATTATTTAAAGGCTTTAACAGGAATTTCCTTATTTGTTACTACGTGGCTAACCGCGTTGATAGTAAAACTTTCTCCATATCTGAAAAAGATCAATCAGTTTTATAAACGTTTGAAAAGTCTGAAAAATACTATAGAAAAAGAGAAGGAAAAAGTAATCCTGAATGAAGACCTTGAGATAACAAAACTGAATAAGGATATCAGCGATCTGCTTACTGTAAAGGCAGATATTGAGTCAGAGCAGACAAAGGTACAAGAAAGGAAACAGATGCTTTTAAACGAATTGAAAGAAATCGGAAGTGGCCGGCTTCTCGCCAGCTTCCTGGCAGGCAAGTCATCAGATGATGCATATTTAAAACAACTTGGAATAGTATCCTGGATACGGAAAGATTTTTCAAAACTGAATGATTTGTTCAGGAAACAGAGAACTGTTCAGGAACGCGAGAACCTCCGGTTAGTCGAGGTACAGATCGACAGGATTGTTCTGTATATTGATGACCTTGACCGGTGCAATGAAGATGTAGTAGTGAAAGTATTGGAGGCAATTCATCTCTTACTGGCATTCCCTCTGTTTGTAGTAGTAGTTGGTGTTGATCCTCGCTGGTTAAATAATGCACTATCCGAAAAGTACAAAACACTATTCGGTTACAAAACTGATCGAAAGAATCGGAATGATCTAAATGAGAATATATTAACTGAAGAGTCAGAGACAGATGGGATTTTAGAAGCAGGAGCAGCGACCTCGTATGACTACCTTGAAAAGATTTTTCAGATTCCTTTTGCTATAAAACCTATAAACAAGTCGGGGAGAAATAAATTGATCCAATATCTTCTGAGAAAAGAAATGAAAAAAGACACAGCCGCTGCAAAAAGTGCTTCAGTTTTTCCTGATTCAGCAGAACTTAATAATGAGCAATCAGGCAATAATGTTGAATCTGATGTTTCTTCGTCAGAGCATGAATCAAATCAGGTATTAGATGATTCAGAAACCAACCAGACTACGATAACTGAAGCAAAAGAAAAGCTGGTCTTCAATGATTATGAGCTGGAGTATATGCAGAATATCTCAGAATTATACGGAAAAACGCCACGATCAATCAACAGATATGTAAATATCTATAGAATAATCAAGGCTCACGGAAATTTACAAACTGACGGTGATTCTTCAGAGGAAGATTACATGGCAGTAATGTTCCTTTTAGGTGTTATTATCGGATACTCATTTTTTGCTAAGGAGTTCATAGAAGAGATCTCAAGATCAGAGGACAATCAGTACTTTGGAGACTTCATTTCGGGAAGTAACGATTTAAATAAAGATTTATTAAAACACCTGATGCCATTTACTTCTGAAATCAGCAGTATTACTATGAGAAAATTTAAGCAGAACCTGGAACTTGTTTCTCGTTTCTCATTCAGAACCTTATATGTCGAATCTTAAATGCATAGGAATATTTATTCTCCTGTTCTCCTGTTCAATCCTTCCTTCAGCGGCACAATACAGCACCCTTAATGCCCATTCTCATAACGATTACGAAAATGTTATACCCTTCTGGATAGCATATTATAATCACTTCGGATCAATCGAAGCCGACATCTGGGCAATTGATGGTGAATTATACGTGGCTCATAGCAGGGCCGCTGTTAAACCTGAACGGACTATTGACGCCCTTTACATTCAGACTGTTGTTAAGCTTTTCAGGTATAACGGGGGTAAAGCCTGGCACGATTTTCCCGGAGTGTTTCAGTTGCTTATTGATCCGAAAACTGCTGCAGAACCCACTCTTGCCCTGCTTGTAGAAAAGCTGAAACAGTATCCTGATGTTTTTGATCCTTCAGTCAATAAAAGCGCTGTCAGTGTTGTTGTCTCAGGGAACAGACCCGCACCAGGCTTATTTGTTAACTACCCGGAATTTATCTATTTTGACGGCCTGCTTAACCTGAAATACACTGAAGAACAATTAAAGAGAGTCCCTCTGATTAGCAAAACCTCAGGAAATTCACTTTGTGGGATGGTAAATCGGATATCCCTGCCAGCGATCTGGCAAGGCTAAAGAGTGTGATTGACTCGGTTCATGCCCTGGATAAAAGTATAAGGTTCTGGAATGCCCCCGACAATCCTGCAGCATGGAAAACTTTCATTGACCTTCGGGTCGATTTCCTTAACACTGATAAGATAAATGAGCTGGCTGAGTATCTTAAATTACTCAACCCGCAAAAGCATTATACGCACTGACTGCGTTCATTTCCCGATGCGGCGAATACAGATGTTATTCGCCGCAGATATTGCGGATAATATTTGAAAGGAGCGGCGTGCCCATTTTGTTTTTTATTTGACATGGATTGTATTAATTCATAAATTTGATTGTTCTAAAGTGTTAAAGGTTGAGATTGCGATTTGCGATCTACATCTGATTTAGATTTGTGGTAAAATTTCATCACTATGGAAAATCATAATGGTGGTGTTAAAACCAAGCAACAAATGGCAGATGAGTATGGAGTCTGTCGAAAAACTTTCGTTAAGCTTATTAGCTGAGCAAAATATCAAACTTAGAAGAATTCTTATATCTCCCAGGGAACAGCTTAAGATTTATCAGAAGCTTGGGATCCCAAATGGACAGAAATAGTTCTCAAATCTCTCCGAAAATTCTCGATAATTCCCGCCATATTTTTTGATGAGGACTTAAGTTTGTTGAACTTTGAGATGATAAGAATGCAGTTCTAAACTTAACAAATGGAGGAAAATAAATGAGTTTAATTGTAAGATTCGGTGTAGAGTGGGTTAACACTTTTCATAACGATGCCTGCCAGCAGAATAACCTTTCTTATCGCGATGATCATGCCAATGGTTTCTGCAATAAGATGAAGGCAAAAGGGCATACTCAGGTTTATAATTGGGGGAACGACAATGCCTGGGAAAAAGATTTTCGTCACCCTGATTTCGGTGGCGATTCACTAAACTGGCTTGATAATGTTCATTTTTGTTTTTACTCAGACCATGGCGGGAACTGGAGTAACATAATGCACATTGCATTTTCAAAAGCTCACGACAAGTGTCTTGGATCGTCAAATGAATGGAAGCTTGGAGTTAAGATGCTCAAATGGTTCGTACTTGACTGTTGTCAATGTGTGCTGAATGTTGATAAGAACCATATATCTGCTGTCTGGTTTCCGCCAGCTCATGGAGTGCATATGATATTTGGATTCATTGGGAATGGAACCGATGGCTGGTGGACACGAAATGTCGGGAATGATTTTGGCGGAGACGCTGCTAATGGCCATAAGCTTGCAAACTCCTGGCTGGATGCCGCGTATTCATTCTGGGCAAATGATGATGCAATTGCTTTGGCTTATGATTCCACTGAAAATGGAGCTAAAAGCCGTCGTGAAAATGAAACTATCAACTGGCGGGATATGGCTGTGACATCTCCAAACTGGATGGCATGGAAATACAGACGCTGACAAAACATCAATTTAACTTTTAAAGAAATTGACAATGGATGAAATTAAGTTTTTAAAACCGCTGAATGCAATTCCAAAATCTGAGCTTAATATTTATCGTCTCCGGGCACCGCAAGTGAATGAACTCACATTGATGAAAACGGCCAGAATTTTTGATTTGAAAGGGGACAGAAGGAGTGGAAGATTTTCAAAAGATGCAGATAAATTAACATATATTGAAGGCCCTTTTGAAGTTACGCTTTATCAGCGTTCAGGGGCATTAAGATATTCTGACAGCACCCGCTGGCAGGTGGATAAAGGCGGTAATCTGGATATCACAGATGAAGAAGCGGTAAAAATTGCATCGAAGTTTATTAAGGATAAGAACCTGGATACAATAGTTGAATATAAGCTGTTAAAAGTTACGCGTTTATATGCCGGGACACTTGAGCTGAAAACAAACAAAGGAGAGAATCACGTTATTGATGCCGCAGTAGTATTTCAACACAATGTCAATAATATTCCTGTTGATGGTCCGGGTGGAAAGGTAATAGTCTATATGGATCATAATAAGCAAATTACAGGTTATGATCGCATTGCGCGAGAAATTGAAACAGTTTTTACAAAGATACCGGCTTCAGAATTAAGGTCCCCTAAGTTTGCGGAGGAGGATTTAATCAGGAATTGGAAAGGTTCTTTAAACGGGAAAGGTCGTATTGAAGTAACAGAAACCCGCATTGGCTATTTTGAACATGATCGCGGGGAAAATCAGCTATATTTGCAGCCAGCTTACATTATGCCACTCCAGCTTATTTCTCTGGACGGCAAGGTAGTAATGAAATCTGTGCATATTGTGCCGATGGCTTCCAAACCACCCGTTCCAATTATACCACGTTTAAGACCTAAGGTAGAACAACCGCCTCGCAAGTAAAAATCTTTTGTTAGGAAAAGACTGTCTTAAGTTTTCGTAGCCAACTTGTTCGCTTATATTTACTTTAGTGTTTAACTTATTAAAATTCCGATGAGCGTGAATGACTCATTTCTGAGCACAGAAGAGTTGGAGCGCCGGATGCGACCGGGTATATTATCTCAGAAAGGATTTCTTGGAGCAACAGAGGAACTTGATAATCTGCTTGTTCGTGATGAGAAAACGCTTGATAAGATCGGAGTAACTTTTAGTTCTATCGCAGATCAATTGGAGTTATTAATAAAAACTGCTCTGGACCAGCCCCATCATAAAGCCAGCGTTGGTATTTTCAGAATTTCGGTTACAGTTTTTCCCGGTTTCCAGATCTGTCCATGGGCTCCTGATATTCACGGTGGACAATGTACCTATGGAAAGGGAGTTCGTTATGGATCATTGGATTGGTGCATACGAAATCTTGAATCTAACCTGGAAATGTGCGGTTCAGGACTGATGGTTCACCTCATACGCGACCACCATTTTTTTGAAGGGATTGAATCTCCTTATCGAATTGATCCAATTAAGATTTCAAGGCTATTAAATTTGGGTTAGTAAATAAAATATGACTTCAGCCTGGATAAATTTTTTAAGAAAATTGAAGATGAAATTCCTGTGGATAGAAGTTTCACTTGTTTCAGGGTGCAGGCTGACAAAAACTTGGAATCTGCTTCCTAGTCTGTTTATTGAAAAAAACTTAGAAATATCAGTGATGAGGACCTGTTAATAAGGAAAAATCTTATTGATATTACTTCAGATGAACACAAGAGTATGATTCACTTTCGTTCTGAGAATGTCAGACAAATTCTCCAGATTATTTCTGACCCAAAATGGCAATATAAGCTTAAATATCTTCAAGAACATCTTGTAAATGAGATTATTACTACTCAAATATTTTTATGCGACGGACGTGAAGATAGTCCTTTGTCTTTTTCTCCTTTGCACATTTCAATACTTGGCATTCCTTAATTAGGTCTCGTGATAAATCCGGTCAATCCTGGATAGTTCATTTTTTGTGAATCTTAATTTGAACTCAATTTCGCCAATTATGGCGAAGCGAATATCTTCCAACTAATATGAATACCTTTACACTAACCAAAGGTATTTTCAATGAAAAAATCAGACAACAAAACCACAATCGGGGTAATACTTCTTCTGTTCTCTTGTTCAATCCTTCCTTCAGTGGCACAATCCAGCACCCTGAATGCTCATTCACATAACGACTACGAAAATGTTGTACCCTTCTGGATAGCATATTATAATCACTTCGGATCGATCGAAGCCGACATCTGGGCAATTGATAATGAATTATACGTGGCTCATAGCAGGGCCGATGTTAAACCAGAACGGACACTTGACGCCCTTTACATTCAGCCTGTTGTTAAGCTTTTCAGATATAACGGTGGTAAAGCCTGGCACGATTTTCCCGGAGTGTTTCAGTTACTTATTGATCCGAAAACTGCTGCAGAACCCGCTCTTGCCCTGCTTGTCGAAAAGCTGAAACAGTATCCAGATGTTTTTGATCCTTCTGTCAATAAAAACGCTGTCAGGGTGGTAATCTCCGGTAACAGACCCGCACCAGGCTTATTCGTTAACTACCCCGGATTTATCTTTTTTGACGGCCTTCTTAATCTGAAATACACTGAAGAGCAATTAAAGAGAGTCCCTCTGTATAGCGAAAACCTGAGGAAATTCACTTTGTGGGATGGGAAATCGGCTGTCCCTGCCAGCGATCTGGCCCGGCTGAAGAGTGTGATTGACTCGGTTCATTCCCTCAATAAAGGCATCAGGTTCTGGAATGCTCCCGACAATCCTGCAGCATGGAAAACTTTCATTGACCTTAGGGTCGATTACCTTAACACAGATAAGATCAATGAGCTTACTGAGTATCTTGGATTACTGTCAAAGAATGCAGCCCGGTAACCGAAATGAACAACAAAAGTCAATCATTAATAGTCAAGAATGCCGGATTGGTATTGGTATGTCCGTTTCTTGATAAACTGTTCTCTTTTGCAGGACTATTGACTAATAATAAGTTTAAAAGTGCGGATGAAGCTGCCCTTGCTATTTATATGCTTCATTATCTTGCTACAGGCGACAAAAACTCAGTAGAACAAGATTTGACTATTCCGAAAATTCTTGTTGGCTGGGATAGTGATTTGGTGGTCCCATCAGAAATAAATCCTGGAGATTCTCTTTACAAAGAATGTGATAATTTGTTGTCAGCGATTATTATGCACTGGTCAGTACTGAAGGGAACATCGCCCGGTGGTTTAAGGGAAGCATTCCTTGCGAGATCAGCACAGATTGAAAGAAAAGATGACGGCTGGTATTTCGTAATCGAAAGGAGAGGAGTCGATATTTTGCTGGATCAACTCCCTTTTGGCATTTCAGTAATTAAACTCGACTGGCTTGATTATCCTGTCTACGTAGCATGGTAATTCCAAATTCTGAAAATGGTTTTTGGAGTTTAGTTTCAGTCTGTTATCGCTAAGTAAGTTTAGGCAGAGATAGAACTCCCATAAACAAAGGTATGAAGGATTTTATTCAGGAAAAGACATGATTATTTTAAGAGATGATAAGTTGTTGATATTCAATAATATTCCGTTAATAACTATAAATAATTTAAAAATAGGAACAATTACACCCTAACAACTATACATTGTAATCAAACCAAAGACAATGAGAACAACAAGTTTAAATCAGCTTCATCTGACAGGAAAGACGGATTATTCAATCTTCTCGGTTCAGGCCTTTGATTGTATGCCGGACTTTGAAACAGTAGTCTACAACCCACCTGAATCTTGAAATAATTATTGATAAGAATGGTGAATTGACAGCCTACAAGTATGATGCTCCGGATGAACTATCTGACCTCCTTGATAGAGGTGGAGAATGGCAAGAATATGATCCGGAGCACATTGCACAGGTCAAAGAGTATTTTCGGATAACAGACGAGCTTATAGCCGAATGGTCAATCAGGCATTGAAGGTTGAGGCAAAGCGAATATCTAAGAACTAATCAGGCCGATAAAATCCGTTTGCGACCCCAGAGCAGGTAGATAAACCCGGTCAGATTTGAAAGAAAGATCAGGCAGATTGTCCACATTATTTTCTCCGAAGTTTTTATTCGACCAGAGTTAACTACCTCAATTATAGCAAAAAACATAAAAATGAGTGTGGCAATTATGCCAATAGCTAATATGGGCCAATACAATGGCATGTGACTGATTTTTAGAAATGTATAGACGAATGCAATAACAAAACCAATCAAAAATGAGGTGTAGAGAAGAATGTCTTTTGAGGTTCTCATGCTATTCTTATTACAAGGTGATTTTTAAAAAATCTGCAAGAAGATTCTGGTATATTGATATGTGGTTACTTTTCTTCACAAACCAAAAATAAGAATTTATGATTGTCATTATCTTTAACATTAAACCTCTAATATACTCCATTCCGTCAAGGTATTTAAATTTACCCACATTTATTCTCGCCATGAGATTTTTCAAAAGGGAGGCTTGGTAGTGGGTTAAAATAAACTTGCCTTTTACTTTATATTAGTATAATTTTGTTCTAGCAACCTCTAACAGACTTTTGTTGTGAATTTTTACTCCTGAAATTCACATATGCATTATGAAAATCTTTCATAACCCGGGTAATATTTTAGTTCGGCAATATTTTATCATTGACTAAAATTTCAGAAGATGAAAAGATCAGGTTTTGAATGGTTTTCCTTTGGAGAGAAATATTAAATTTTAATAATATGGGACTATATGACAAGTTTATTCTTCCAAGAGTACTTGATTGGAGTTGTAAGCAAAGTAGAAGCATGGATCAACGCAAAGAAGTGATTCCATTAGCAAGTGGCAACGTATTGGAAATTGGGATTGGATCCGGGTTAAATTTACCTTTTTATGATAAAGCGAATATTAAGCACTTAACAGGTATAGACCCATCTCAAGAAATTTGGGATAGAAATATTTTCGATATCCGGACTTTGCCTTTTGAGTTTGAATTTATAAAAGCTAAGGCGGAAAATATTCCTGCAGATAGTAACAGTTTTGATACCGTAGTTATGACATATACCCTTTGTTCAATTCCTGATACTTACAAAGCACTTGAGGAAATAAGAAGGGTTCTGAAAGCTAATGGGAAACTGCTATTTTGTGAACATGGAAGAGCACCTGATAAAGCTATTCTAAGATTACAGAATATAATAAATCCCATTTTTAATCATTTGGGAGGAGGATGTAATGTGAACAGGGATATACCAGTAATAATAGAGGCCAATGGGTTTAAAATGAGAAAAATGGAAGCCCTGTATATCCCGGGATGGAAGCCGATTAGTTATTATTATTGGGGAACAGCTGAAATAAAGTAATTCTATCAATAAACTATCATTTTATATTTATTCGGTTGGAATATTTACAAAAGGTACATCGCAAATTCACAGCTATTTTAGTGTTAAATATCTTATAATAGACAATCAGATGAATAACCAGGTGTTTTTTGAAAATGTTGTTATTATTACAGGAGCATCTTCAGGGATTGGCAGACAACTGGCCTTGTATCTTGCTAAACAAGGTGCATGGCTTACTCTGGCTGCCCGTAATGTTGAGAACCTCGAAGAAGTTTCAGTAAACTGCCGGCAACTGGGGGGTAAAGTGATGATTGTACCCACAGATGTAGCTGAAAAATCTCAATGCCAAAACCTAATTGAACGCACAGTTAAGCAATATGGGAGGATTGATACCCTGATCAATAATGCCGGTTTTGCAATTGCTTCCAGATTTGACGAATTTCATGATCTGAGTCTCTATGAGAAAATTATTCAGGTTAACTTTTTCGGGAGTGTATATTGTACATATTATGCTCTTCCATACATTAAGAAATCAAAGGGCCGGATAGTTGGGATATCAAGTCTTCTTGGCAAAGTGCCATCAGCTACAGCAGATGGATATGGCGCAAGCAAACATGCAATGGCAGAGTTTTTCTCATCCCTTCGAAATGAGCTATATAAGACTGGCGTCAGTGTAACATTGATTTTTCCGGGATTTGTAAGTACTGGTGTTTCCAGTAGATTTATTAAGGCAGACGGAATGCTAACAGGTAAAAACTCAATCCATGAAAAAGGGGCAATGTCAACTGAGAAGTGCGCCAGCATAATAATCAAATCAGTTGCTGGCAGAAAACGTGAAGTTGTTATGACTTTTGAAGGCAAGTATGGATTATGGCTTATTCTAATCGCACCTAAGCTTGTTGATCGCATACTCAGAAAAAAGGCACTGCTCTATCATTAAGATAAAAAATTTTAAATTTTAATATAACCTGCCAGCAGTACAATCTGCCTTTCTTCATAGAGCAAATATATAAACTTCTGATTGTCTTATATCTTTCTCTGCAAACCATGCTCAGTCACACTCCGTCAGGAATATATGCCAGGTAATTATTAAATCGTAATTTTACAGGAACTTATTGATTTCGAATATGCTTATTAAATAATCAGGTATTGATATGCGGCATTTCCGGATTAAGACAATACTGAAAAAAATTATAGGTCACCAGACTCTGGATCATGTTTCCCAATCACGGGAAAAAAAGGTTCAGATGACTTATCCGGGTGTTTATGTGCAGGAGGTGTCAGATATTGCCAGGACAATAAACGGTGTTTCTACGTCAATAACAGCTTTTATTGGCCGGGCTTTAAAAGGACCTGTGAATGAACCGGTAAGTATACATTCCTTTGGTGATTTTGAAATTGAGTTTGGAGGACTTTGGACTGAAAGTACAATGAGTTTTGCTATCAGGGACTTCTTTCAAAATGGTGGTACTCATGCTATCGTTGTAAGGTTAATAAATGCAGCAACAGCATCAAAATATGAAATGGTGGCATCTTTATCTCCTAATAAGCTTAGAATCGTTGCAGTAAATCCTGGAGCATGGGGAGATAGACTGACCATTACAATAGATCATAATACAAGATCTCCTTCCGATCGGAAAATGTTTAACCTCATCGTCAATGAAACAGGAAGATCAACAGAGGCTTTTCTAAATGCATCGTGCGATGAAGGATCGCCTGATTACCTTCCAATGTTACTTGAAAAGAGATCGGCACTTATCAGGATCATTAAAACCGATTCAGCTTTTAATATGCCCGTTATCCGGCCGGATGCAGGGGAGTATACTATTTCTGACGCGTGCAGGGGATCGGACGGAGTAGAATTGACAATTGAACAATACTGCGAAGAACCTGGTCAGGAGGATAGGAGAGAGGGCCTGTGGGCCCTGGAGAAAGCAGATTTATTCAATCTGCTTTGCATTACTCCTTACTCACCAGGGGTTGATATCAGCAAAACGCTTATTAATAAAGCAATAGGTTACTGCACAAAACGCAGAGCTGTAATGATAATCGATCCTCCGGCAAACTGGACCAGCTCAGCATTAGCCTTATCAGGTTTTGCGAGTTATCCCGATACAATAAGCAGTAATGCGGCAATTTACTTCCCCCGGCTTAAGCAACCAAATCCGTTGAAAGCAAATGCAATTGAAGAATTTGTTCCATGCGGAGCAATAGCAGGGGTAATTGCAAAGACTGACTCTGTGCGTGGAGTCTGGAAAGCGCCTGCAGGAACTAGACGCTCACATTTCAGGTATATCAGGGTTATCTGTAATAATTACCGATTCGGAAAACGGAGCAATGAATCCGGTGGGAATAAACTGCCTGCGTTCATTTCCCGGTGCCGGTTATGTGATCTGGGGCTCGAGAACCCTATCTGGCGCTGATAATCTTGCATCGGAATGGAAGTATCTTTCAGTACGCAGGACAGCCCTTTTCATTGAAGAAAGCCTGGCACGGGGATTGGAGTGGGTGGTCTTTGAACCGAATGATGAATCTCTTTGGGCTCAAATCCGCCTGAATGTTGGCGTCTTTCTGCATGATCTTTTCAAACATGGAGCTTTCCAGGGTAATACTCCACGAGAGGCTTATTTTGTGAAATGCGACAAGGAGACAACGACTCAGGACGATATTATTATGGGTATTGTGAATGTATTGGTTGGATTTGCTCCGCTGACGCCGGCTGAGTTTGTTATGTTGAGAATCCAGCTAAAGGCCGGAGGGGATAGAGATGAACGTTTTTAGAATACTGTTTGCGGCGAATACAGATGCTATTCACCGCAGATATTGCGGATAATATTTTATGGATTATGGCTTATTCTAATCGCACCTAAGCTTGTTGATCGCATACTCAGAAAAAGGCACTGCTCTATCAAATAGATAACAAATAATGAATTTTAAAATAACCTATTTCCGGTACTGAGTGATGTGGAGAATGATAATATTTGGTTTTGGTTTTTAAAATGATTCAAATGGTTTTAAAGGAGGGGGTTCAATTTTCCTGTCGAAAATATTGAACTCATAACCTAATTGTGCTTGAAAATAACTTTGAGATTTATCATTTGGCAGATAATTGTAATAGCTTCTGAAAAATATTTCACTATTAACTTTACTGTTTAATCTTAGGGATGCTAAAAATTTAAAGGTTGTTACTCTTGAATTACAGCCACTTAATATGTTATTTGGAAAATCTTCAGAATCTGAAACCAGTACAATGTCATGTGAAAAATTATAAAGCAAGTTCCATCTTATACTGTATCCAATTTGTAATCGTGAATGTGGACTTATGACCCAGTATATCTCTGGGAAAACAGTAAGGAAGCCTTTATTAAAATTTCTGTTTTCATCCGGTTTTATATCATGAAAGGCTAGACTAGTATCAGATTTAGGTATTCTCATGGGGACATTAAGTACGTAAGCACCAGCATTAATATAGATCATTGTATGGATAAAAGGTAAACCTAAATACCCAACATTAACTTCACCTCCAGATGACCAGGATGTATGTTTAAAAATATCAATTGCATTGGCATACAATGGTAATGAATCACCTTTAAGATCAAGAACCTTATTATTGCTTTCTATTTTTGAAAAAGTGATTTTTGGCCTTACACTATTAAACAATCCACAATAAGAATATGAGTTTCCAAATTGGAAACTCCTTCTCGATAAATAGAAACGATGACTGACTTCAATTTGAACAAGCCCATTTGGTTTAAAACTATTTAAACCCACTAAATCGGTATAGATATTAGCACTTAATATATTAGTAATGGGTTCTTTCAAGATTACTCTACCTTTTTCTCCTGGCTTTATAGTTACTATTTGATCCTTAGGACTGTAGTCTTCAGTTTGATTCATAAATCTATAATCATTCATTAATACATCATCAAAATAGATCCAGGAATGTGATTGTGCTTTTGTTTCATACAGCCTTTGGCGTCTCCTTGAAGAATCCTGTTTGAGGCGATCCATTGAGACATCCTTTCTTGTAGAATAAGATAGAGGAATCCTGTTCTGAAATACAACTATCGAAGATTCATCACTACCTATTTTTTTATTCTTCGGATCCAAAAAAGATTCATCGCCTCCTGATTTTTTTTTATTCTGGTCTGATTCAGTACCGGTAACTTTTATACCGGTTATTTGCTCATACTCGAATTTTATTTCTACTTTATTAATTTTTATTGTAGTTGTTTCAGTTTTGGATTTATTCTCTTTATAAAGTGTAGCCCATGGATACACATTGAGAACTCCAACTTCATAGCCACTATCAGATTTTACAGTAATGCCTATATATGCGTTTGCTAAAAACTCTTTTGTAATAATGATTATCTTCTCTTTGTCTTCATCTGTTTCTTTGTAACCCAATTTCTTAAGATTTGAGGTAAGTGCATTTTGAAAAATAGATCTAGAATTTTCTCCTGGTTTTATTTCAATCATTGTAAAAGATTCTTTCGAATCATCCTTTTTTAGTTCGAAATAGTATAAAGTTTTGCCGTTAGTTTCTGTTTCTTTGCAGCTCAATAAATAATGCACTTCTCCAATCAGTAGGTCCTCAACATAAATGTATTCCTGTGAAGACTTAGAATCAGTAATAAGCGTTGTATTATCTTGGGAGCTAATTACGCTCGAAATGAGTGAAGAAAATAACATTGCGACCAAGGATTTTGTTTTCATAATTAAAGATTTTAGTTAATAAAAAAGATTAGAAACTAAAATGTTACTCGGATTATGAAAAGTTGTCATAATGTATATGTGAATTTCAAGAATATCAATTCACATTATTGATTGTAACCATATTATTATACAAAGTTCAAATATTATGATTCCAAAGTCAAGTTTTTTTAGTAAAACTCATGATCTTACTACAACCACAATATTGAAGCATGGAGGGGAAGTGCTATGCCGCTGCATGTCAATATTTCAGGCAAACATGGAAAGACTTAATATGGTGTAAAAACCGGACACCTTGGCCACATCTAACCTGTTTCGCTTCACTTATCCTAAATAATTTAATAACAAGCCCTTAGCTTAGCAATATTATGGTCAATTTATTCCGGCCGATTATGGTCATGAGCACTGACTTTTCCACTATTTGCTAATAAATCTATTCCTTCTTGTCTTAATATATTTTCTGGTGAAAATCAAGCTTATGATAGTAATAGCTATTCCAGTAGCGAGTTTTATTGTGCTTAGAATTGTTTCTAGGCTACCAATTCCATTTTTACTTATCGAACCGATAATCTCGGGAATGAGTATTAAACCTGTAAGGAAGATCATTATCAGGTAGGTTGAATAAAAAACAAGAATTACATATTTCTCCTGTCGTTTACCTTTTTCTACATCTGTCTTATATTTTGTATATAAATAGTTTTCCCAGCCTAAATCGCTTAGTTTTGGTTCAATATTAGTTTTAATGTAATCTCCGATTTCATCGATCCTTATATCACTATGTGACCATAGTCCAGCTAAAATTGTACCAATTATGGGATATAAAATGTAAACTTCAACTTGTCCAAAAGTCAATATTGTTCCGGTCAGAATTATGGCAAAATTAATCATCATGTTTCTTGTTTCAAATCTTTTCAGAACCTCATCGCGGAGATATTTTAACTCAGTTAGAACGACATTTTCATTTACATCATTCTTCTCAATATAATATTTAAGGATATCATCATGTTGAAATGCAAGATCATAATTCCTGATATCATCTAATAAAAGCCACCTGGCATCACTCACTTCGCTATTTTCATTAATAAGTGCACCACTTGAAGTACCTTTAAAAATTAATGTAACGGCATGAATTCCTTCACCTGGAATAATTTCATCTGAATAGTCCCAAAATCTTGGCCTAAAATCTAGTCCTGTCTCTTCTTTCACTTCTCTGATTATAGCACATATGGCTGCTTCATTGTTATTGATATGACCACCAGGTAAACACCACTTATCCTTGTATGGCTCAACATTTCGCTTTGTCAGTAAGATTTGCTCTTTATGGTCTACGGTTCTAGAGATTATAGCAATCACTGTGCATTTTGGTGTAAATTGATTTAATTCCATGATATTAAACTATGAATAACCTAATTTGACTGGCTGGATGGTGTAAAAAGAACGGGTATTGGTCTATTAACTGCGAGATCCTTTAATTTGGTTTAAAATCAATGTCTTTTCATTTACCGAATACTTTCTGGGAGCCCTGTCATAATTCTTGCCCCTGATGTTTTCGACGGTTAAAATATTCTCATTCTTATTGCTTTTATTTCCTTCTATAAAGATTGCAACATCAGCTGCCGCTTGTAACGCTTCCAATGGAGCATTAGTTGCATCCAGGGCATCTATAAATATGGAATACATCCCTTTGCTTTTAATTATGTCTACCAGAACAGGGAAGAACAAAGGCTCTTTGTTAAGGAAAGGAAACCTGGTTTTTATCTGGGCAGTTGTTGTTATCAATACTCCTTCAATTCTATCCACTTTATCAGAAAGGTACTTATTAATTATAAAGAAGAATTCCTCAGGCAGTATCTGTCCTAATCTGAAATTTAGTATAGTAACATAACTTTCGTTATCCGTTCCAAAGTTAATTTCCCAGACTTTTGTTCCTGCTGGTATCTCATTACTTTTTATCTCATTCAGTTTTACTCTCCAATTCTCTAATTCTTTAAAAAGTGCAACATTTCCTATGTTTATTTCCTTTTCTTCTGAAAAAGAAATAATTAGTTTTTGTTTTTTCTTGGATTCAGATGAATTTATTCCTAGTAAAATATTTATGCCTAAAGCTAGTTTATGACTCCCATGTGGACCTGAAATAACAATACATGAATCTGATTCTATTTCTTTTGTTTTATTTCTGGAATAGATTGGTAGATCATGTGGTAACCTGGTTTCTAAGAATTCTCCCTTTGGACTTCCTGATCGGCTTTGAAATAAATGGTAATGAATTGATGGATATATTACTACACCATGCCTTTTGTCAAATGCCCCGGTTGCTTTGTCATCTTTAGATTTCAATTTCATTAAATGCTTCCCCAGGATACGGCGGGTATATCTTGACTTGGCAACTTCGATTGTTTGTTTGAAGTAATCATCTTTGTAATCAGATTCAATTCTTATGACAACATCTGAAAGGTATTTAGCATAATTATAATGAGTTTCTTCATTAGTGAGTGCCCAGTGCGCTTGTCTTTCAAGGGTAATAATCAATGGAACTTCCTCGTCTCTGAATAGGGAAAAAATCCGGTTAATTTCATTTCTGGCAAGCGGTTGATGAGAAAAAGCTGTCAGACTGTCGATAAAATAAAATTGTTTTATTTTCTCCCGGGTTTTTTTTAGACTCAAAATTGACATTCTTAATTCATCATATCTTTCTTCGAATAATTTATCGTGTGTTAAGGACTTTACATCTACTGGTTTTGGAGATAGTTTCGGAAAAATTAAATTGTTGGATAATTTATTAATTAAGCTAAACTTATTATTTTCCAGATTTATGATTCTATCTTTATATTGATTGGTTAAAAACTCATGTCCTTTTAACTGTTGTATTATTCTTGATGGTTCCTCTTCTAGTGAATAATATACACAACACCATCCGGTAGAAGCCTTAACCAAATTAGAAGCAATCTGAAGGCATAGGGTAGTTTTTCCTTCTCCCGAGCTTCCAACAATAGCAATTATTGGTGTAAGTTTTCTTCCATCCTGCATAGTGTAGATTGTAAATCCTTTCTTAACATCTTTTGAATCAGGATACAAGAATTCATCCAATTTATCTATTCTGGTCCGAATTATTTCAGGTTTAATTTTTTTATTTATACTGGTTATGATTTCATTATCATATTGATCAAGTCTCCAACCACCATCAGAGATAATCATTGATTGAATATTACCAGCATATTCATTTAAATAACGGGAATTTTTGCAATGAGTAATATTGTTCAATCGAGCTGTCATTTTCTTTACGAACAGAGGATTACTTACACCTATCTCCTCCGCAAGGCTTTCCCAGCTCTTCAGGTACTTATCAATTATGCTGTTTTCTAACTTAATCATCGCTTTAGAGAGCTTCAACGGTATGAAATCTTTATATGCCGGCTCAATTGAACAATTAATTTCTTGCTTGCTATTTTCCTCAAAATTTTTAAGAGTTATTTTATTACATGATATCAGTACTGGAACCGGAATTGATACTTCGATAAATGCTTCCTGATATTTTAAATTCATCTCCTCTAAAGGAGCCTGCCATAGCTTCAGGGTGATATTTATCTTGCTGATTGCTTCCTGGATATATTGATAGGAGGTTTGATCTACAAGATTCTCAAGTGTAAGCATCCTCAGTTTAATGCATTCTCCTTCCTTATCAAATACTATTAAATTAATCAGTCTGCGCCATGACAGGTTTTTAACCGATTCTGAAAGTTCTTCGTCGACGGCTCTGGTTTGAATATTATCAACTTCATCAGCCATACGTAGTAATGCAGCCAGCCATTTCAGCCGAATTATGCCATCTGTGGATTCGTAAATGACGTCTAATTCGCTGTAAGATTCTGACTTGCAAACTAGGGTGCATTTATCTTTATATTTACACGGAGAAGGTATCGGATTATCCCAGCAATGAGAACACGATAAAATGGCCAGCCACCTGCTATATTGTATTGATGGTATTTTTAGGAAAGGCCAGTGCTGCTGGATATATACTGCAGAATAGAATGAATGCTGGTTTTTACTTTCAGGATCTGTTTTATCATTTTTATCTGGAAATATTTTCCCGATATCATGCAGCAAGACAGAGGCCAATAATAAAAAGATTTCAGTAGGACTAAATTGTTTTTTTAAAATATCAGGTACAGAATTATTCAGATTATTTTCAACATTTTTCTGGTGTGGGTACCCATTATATGAACCGTAAGTCTCGCCTAACTGATTTGTCCAGCTATCTAATGCTGTCTTTTCCATTTCAATTAATGAAGATAAGAGTGTCGTTTCATTCTTTTCTTCATACATTTTCAGAATTGAGCGAAATGTAATCATATCTCAAAAGTGATTTCAATGTTTCCTGCGAAATATCTGCTTCACTGTCCTTCTAACCAAATTTATGAAATGTTTCGGAGAAATTGAACAAAAAGAGTTAGATTATTGCTCTGTCAAGACATTTGGCTGTTTGGATTCTATTCTGCTTGGGGTTTAAAATGAAAAACCCTGAAAAAGAGGCTATTTCAGGGTTTTGCTGTACTTTGCTTTTTCAATCAGCGGAGAAAGAGGGATTACCTTCGGTGATCCCGTAGGGGAGAACCTTGCATTAATCAGGACTCACTTATTCGTTTCACTCATAAGTGTTTTTATTTTACAGCTTTCCTCTCCCAGGCAAGCCTGACTCGGCCAGCTGTAAAATAAAAATCCCGTCGGTGAAAACCGACGGGAGTACTGATTGATGCGGAGAAAGAGGGATTCGAACCCCCGGAACCGTGGTAACAGTTCAACGGTTTTCAAGACCGCCGCATTCGACCGCTCTGCCATTTCTCCGCCGCAAAGATTCGAAGTATTTTTTTGTTTTTGCGGAATTTTTTAGCAAAAATTTAGTAAACAGCTGATAACCAGTGTTATATAGTTTTTATCAACAGATTGTGAATAAATATTATGCCGTATCAACTCCAAATGCAGGTCTGTAGCCATTTTGCGATAATTAACGTTTTTTCACACTTTCGTCCATTTATACCATATTTTTAACCTAAAAAGACCACTATTTGTGGAAAAACGTGAAAATAAATTTGCACATCAATTTTAAAAAAATAAATTTGTATTCAATTACTAAGGTTAGTCTAACTCTAAAATCTTAAAAAATGACAAAAAAGGAATTAGTTAATGCAATTGCAACTGACGCAGGTCTTTCTATTAAAGATGCCGGCAAAGCTCTTAACGCATTCGTTGGCGCTTTCGGAAAAGCTATGAAAAAAGGTCAGAGAATCCAGCTTCCTAGCCTCGGTACCTTCAAGGTTGAGAAAAGAAGTGCAAGAGTGGTCCGTAACCCACGTACAGGTGCCAAACTGAACGTCCCTGCTAAAAAAGTTGTTAAATTCAAAGCAGCTCCCGCTCTTAACAAAGGTCTTTAATTCCGAACTACGGGATTGCCAAAGGGGTGTCTTTACACCCCTTTTTTTATTTTGATGACTCACTTTGATATTCTAATCAAATTTTTATTACTTTTGATCTAATAATTCCTGTCAAATCATAGAGCATGAATTGTATTATTATTGACGATGATACCTTGACCTGCAAAATACTCGAAGGGTATGTTGCTAAATCGACTTCACTTAATCTTATAGGAAGCTATAGCGATTCTGTAGAAGCAAGGAATGTTATAACCAAACGTCACGATATCGACCTTATAATAATAGATATCGAAATGCCCGAGATGAACGGCTTCGATTTCATCAGCAGCTTCGACTATCCTCCTAATATTATTATTGTCTCAGGCGCGGAAGAATATGCCGTGAAAGCCTTCGACTTCAATGTTGTCGATTACCTCCTTAAACCAATCTCATATGCCCGCTTCTGCAAGGCAATCGACAAAACAATAAGATACTTCTCCCGTAAAGAAACTCAAAGCACCGGCGACGAAGAGATCTTCATAAAGAAGGGTTCCTCGCTCGTTAAACTTAAAATTAAAGAGATTATCTACGTCGAGGCTCTCGAAAACTACGTCACACTTGTTACAAACGATGATAAGTTTACAATCCATTTCACTATGAAGGCTATTGAGAACCAGCTCCCCTCTGGTGTCTTCATAAGAGTGCACAGATCGTTTATCATCAATAAAAGCATGATCCAAACAATCAACGAGAGTTCCCTCGATCTGAATGTGGGCGGTACTCTTAAGAATATACCTGTCGGGAAATCATTCAGAGACTCACTTCTGAATGATATTAATGTGATGGCAAGATAATTTTCTTACATCATCTGATGCTTACGAACCGTCAACTTTTCCTGAACCATCTCGGTCAAACCTCTGCTTCTCCAATGTTGCTTGAGATTTCAAAAGCTGAAGGTGTCTTTATGTATGGCCCCGACGGAAAAAAATATCTCGACCTTATCTCCGGGGTCTCCGTCAGCAATACCGGCCACGCCCACCCCGAAATCGTGCAGGCCATCAAAGCCCAGGCAGATTCGTATGCCCATCTTATGGTCTATGGCGAGATTATCCAGACACCCCAGGTCAGATATGCCGAAAGACTTGTGTCAATCCTTCCGCCTGCACTTAACTCAGTCTATTTTGTGAACTCCGGAAGCGAAGCTGTTGAAGGTGCCCTGAAACTGGCAAAAAGATCTACGGGCCGCAGCCGGATCATCTCGTTCCGCAACGCCTACCACGGCAGCACGCATGGAGCGCTGAGCATCCAGGGCAGTGAGCTTTACAAGAATGCATTCAGGCCTCTTCTGCCCGATACCTTCCTTGCAGAGCTCAATGACGATGCTTCGCTCAACCTTATTGATGATAAAACTGCCTGCGTTATAATCGAGCCCGTTCAGGGTGAAGCCGGCGTAATAGCATCAACAAGGGATTTCCTGGGCAAACTCAGATCAAAATGCAGCGCTGCCGGCGCCTTGCTCGTTTTTGATGAGATCCAGACAGGCTTCGGAAGAACAGGCACAATGTTCGCCTTTGAAGGGTTTGGTGTCATTCCCGATATTCTTCTCCTTGCAAAAGCTCTCGGAGGCGGAATGCCCCTCGGCGCGTTTATCTCCTCCGCTGAAATAATGGCAGCATTAACTTCAAATCCCCAGCTTGGTCATATAACTACCTTCGGCGGGCACCCTGTCTGCTGCGCAGCTGGCATGGCAGCTCTTAATGTAATAACAAGGGAAAAACTTGCTGAAAAGGCCGTTGCCAAGAATGAACAGTTTAAACGTGAACTGGATCACAGCCTTATCTCGGAGATTAGAGGCGAGGGACTTCTGATTGCAGTGGAACTCAACGATCCGAAATACATTCCTCATATAATTTCAGCCGCTCCTGATCATGGCCTGATCCTTGACTATTTCCTCTTCTGCAATAAGGCCTTCAGAATCGCTCCTCCTCTTACAATCAACAGCGACGAGATCTCCCTGGCCTGCCGTCTTCTGAAAGAACTGCTCGACGATGTGATGAAAAAAACCAAATAATATGAAAACCTTCTTTATATACCTTATTATAATAGTATCGGTTTTTAATACTTCCCTCTCAGGACAAACTCCGGCTACTGACCCGTCGAAGCTTCTTACAGGTCTTTACAGCAGGCTTCTTACAAGTACTGACGATAAAGTGAAGACGGGCATCAACGACTCAATTGTCACTATTATTGATAAATACGTCAGGTCAGATTCTGTTCTTACACACAAGTTCAGTAACCTCCGTTACCTCGGGCAGATAGTATCGCCTGATATGAAGATCAAGATCATTACCTGGAACCTGGTTCTGCGCAACTCTCCGGGGATCTACTACAGCTACATCATCAAAAAAGCTGAATCGGGAACAAAGAACGAAGTTTATAAGATGAGGGCAACATATAAGGCAGACCCTCCGCTGCCTGATGGTCTCTATACCGACAAAAACTGGTATGGCACCCTCTATTTCGATATCCTGCCGATAAAAACGTCAAAAGGCACCTTCTGGATGCTTTTTGGAATTGATTATGGCAACTCCGTGGTAACACGAAAAATAATAGATGTCTTAAGCTTTACCGAGAAGGGGACCATAGTCTTTGGCAAGAAGTGGTTTGTTTCGGGAGAGGATGTGAAATCAAGGGAAGTCTTTGAATTCTCATCAGACGGAACAATGTCGCTGAGATTCGAATCGGACAAGAAAATTATTTTTGATCACCTGGCGCCATTCACCCCTCAGCAGATAGGAGAATACCAGTTCTACGGTCCCACTGCGAAATATGATGCCTATGTCTTTAAAAAGGGTCTCTGGTACCTCGAAGAAAATGTTGATGCCAGAAACAAGAAGCCGAAGAAGAAATGAGGTCAGTCTATTGATCCTTTTAACATAAGCCAAAGTGACTATTTGTCAGTAAGAAGTAAACGGCACATCTTTTGTCTCTCCACGGCAGATCAATAATGTTTAACAATAAAACTATCTGATATGCAAACCGGAAAGATTGGCGTTACTACTGAGAACATTTTCCCGATAATTAAAAAATTCCTCTATTCCGACCACGAAATCTTCCTTCGTGAGCTGATCTCAAATGCCGTGGATGCCACACAGAAGCTGAAGACAATGGCACTCGCAGGCGATTATAAGGGTGAAATCGGCGATACAACAATTAAGGTTTCGGTCGACAAGAAGAAGAAGACAATCAGAGTCTCCGACAAGGGGATAGGAATGACCCGCGAGGAACTCGACAAGTACCTTAACCAGATAGCATTCTCAAGTGCAAATGATTTTCTTGACAAATACAAGGACCAGTCTAATTCAATAATAGGACATTTTGGCCTCGGATTCTATTCGTCGTTCATGGTGTCGGATAAGGTTGAGGTGCTTACCAAATCGTACCAGGATGGCGCTACAGCAGTTAAATGGACCTGCGACGGCAGTCCGGAATTCACTTTAGATGATGCCGACAGATCCGACAGGGGCACAGAGGTGATCCTCCATATCGACAAGGACTCAAAGGAGTTCCTGGAGGAGAGCAGGATTGAGCAGCTTCTTAAGAAATATTGCAAGTTCCTGCCTGTTGAAATAGCATTCGGGGAGGAAAAGGAGTGGAAGGATGGCAAACAGGTCGAAACCGGCAAGGATAAGATAATCAACAACACTAAACCTGCCTGGACCCTCAAACCTGCTGATCTTAAAGAGGAAGACTACAACAATTTTTACAGGGAGCTTTATCCTGCAGGCGAAGAGCCCTTGTTCCATATTCACCTGAACGTTGATTATCCTTTCAAACTCACAGGGATCCTCTACTTTCCAAAAATCAAGAATAACATCGAGATCCAGAAGAACAAGATCCAGCTTTACAGCAACCAGGTGTTTGTAACAGACTCCGTTGAAGGCATAGTGCCTGAATTCCTGACTCTGCTTCATGGGGTGCTCGATTCACCGGATATCCCTCTCAATGTGTCGCGCAGTTACCTGCAGAGCGATTCGAATGTGAAAAAGATCTCGAGTCATATTACAAAGAAGGTAGCCGACAGGCTTGCTGAGATCTTCAAGAATAACAGGGAGGAGTTTGAGAAGAAATGGGACAGCCTCAAGCTGTTCATCGTATATGGAATGATAACTGAAGAGAAGTTCTATGAGAAAGTCTCGAAGTTTGCTCTTCTTAAAAATACCGATGACAAGTATTTTACTTTTGAAGAGTACGAAAAGATCATAAAAGAGAACCAGACCGACAAGCATAATTCGCTTATTTATCTCTATTCGACGAATAAAACAGATCAGTTTACTTATATCGACAAGGCGAAAAACAAAGGATATGATGTGCTTCTGCTCGATGGCCAGCTCGATCTTCACCTTGTAAACCACCTTGAATCAAAGCTGAAGGATTCACGTTTTGTAAGAGTCGATTCGGATGTCATCGACAAGCTTATCCAGAAGGACGATTCGCGCGTGTCGAAACTGAATGATGAGGAGAAGGAGGATCTTAAAAGCGTGTTCCAGGTACAGGTTAAGACAAAAGAGGTTTTTAACGTTGTCTTTGAAACACTCGACGAGAATGAGGCTCCTGTGATAATTACCCAGTCGGAGTTCATGAGAAGGATGAAGGATATGTCGCAGATGGGAGGGGGGATGAGCTTCTATGGAGAGCTTCCCGACAGCTATAACCTTGTAGTTAATCCCAACCATAAGCTGGTGATCAAAATCTCGGAGGATGTAAAGAAGGAGACCGGCGCACAGCTCGCTGAAAAGAATGACGAGAGAAAGAGACTGAAGGAAGAGATCGCTTTCATGGAGAAGGAACATGGCAGTAAGAAAGCGGATGAGGTAAGCCAGGTTGAGAAGGATGATCTTTCAAAACTAAGGAAGGAACTCACTGAAGTTGAAAATGCCAGGAAAGATATTCTCAGTTCATATGGAGCCGGTGACAAAATTGTGAAACAGATAATCGATCTGGCCCTGCTTTCAAATAATATGCTACGCGGGGAAGAGCTGAACACGTTTGTCAAGAGGAGTGTCGAATTACTGTAAGAAAAAGCTCAGGGCTCATAGCGTCATAGCTCAGGGAAATGCAGGCTTTCCAGTTTTCTGCCATGGCCCTGCGCCGTGTGCCCTGCACCCTGCAAGCTCTGCACCCTGCAACTAGATCATTCTGCCAATCTCTCCTTTCAGATAGTCTATAGCGACCCTTGTGGGCTCTTTATCGAGCTCCATGACAGCCTGAAGCAGCTGGCGGCTGAGGTCAAGTCCTGTTGCTGCCGGCGGCATTTTGTCCGCTTCGGTGTTGATTATTTTTATTATGCCTGAACGGGCGTTCCTGACAACTTCCCAGGCCTGGGGACTCATATAAACCTGTTGTGAGAGGTTGTGTTCAAACTCATTTCTGATTGCATTCAGAAGAGCGGTATGAAGCTGTGAAGCCGACATGTCGGGTGAACTGACCCTTACTATAAGCGATTCGAGGGAGATCCTCTCGAGGAAGAGCACAATTCTTTCAAAAGCCTGCAGCTTTATCGGAGTGACAGTCCGGCTGTTCGCAAGAATCAGCTCCTGCCTCCTCTTATCCTGGTCGTTACGCATCAGGTTCCTTAAAAGCACCCACGCTGTAAAGAATACGATCAGCGCCGGGATAGTGATCATCAGAATGTCAGATACTACTTCCATTTGTGAATTGGTTTTTCAAATTCGACTGATATCAAAAATACAACAATTAATCTAAACTCGAAACTCCGAACCCGAAACCCGAAACCCCAAACACCTGTCTCTTATTTAAAAATAACTTCCTACATTTGGTTTTAGTATTTTATATAAGGAATAATCACAAAATAAAGAATATGGAATATTTATCTGACAGGATCAAGTCGCTCTCTGTATCGCAGACACTTGCAATGGCACAGAAGAGCAGGGAATTGAAAGCCAAAGGGATCGACATAATAAGCCTGAGTCTGGGCGAACCCGATTTCAACACGCCTGATCATATAAAAGAGGCAGCAAAGAAGGCAATAGATGATAACTATTCAAAGTATCCTCCCGTTCCGGGATACAGCGACCTGAGAGAGGCAATATCAAAGAAATTCAGAGAGCAAAACGGAATCAGCTATTCCCCCGAGCAGATAATAGTATCAGCAGGAGGGAAGCATTCACTAATAAATGTCATCCTGTCGATCGTTAATCCGGGCGAGGAAGTAATAATCCTTGCCCCTTACTGGGTAAGCTACTATGACCAGGTGATACTTGCCGGCGGCAAACCTGTGATAGTGAGCGCTTCGATAGAGAATGATTTCAAGATCAGGCCTGAGCAGCTTGAGGCAGCAATAACAGATAAGACAAGACTTCTGATCTTCAACTCTCCTTCAAATCCTACCGGCATGGTTTACAGTCGCGGTGAGATGGAAAAGATCGCCGCAATTGTTGCGAAGCATGAAGGTCTGTTTGTCATCTCGGATGAGATCTATGAACACATAATCTTCGACGGCGAGCATGTCAGCATGGCTGCCTTCAGCAACATAGCCGACAGGGTGATTACAGTGAACGGTGTATCGAAAGCATTTGCCATGACAGGGTGGAGGATAGGGTATATCGGAGCCCCTTTATGGATAGCAAAGGCCTGCGACAAGCTGCAGGGTCAGTTTACTTCAGGAGTCTGCACAATTGCGCAGCGCGCCGCGCTGGCTGCCATCGAGGGGAAAGGCGACTCTACTGCAAAGATGAAGGAGGCATTTCACAGACGCCGCGACCTGATTTGCGGCCTTCTGAAAGAGATCAAGGGTCTGAAAGTCCCGGTGCCGGAGGGGGCATTCTATGTGATGCCTGACGTTTCGTATTTTTTCGGAAAGAGCGATGGAGAAACGACAGTTAAAAACTGCGACGATCTTGCTCTTTACCTGCTCGGCAAGGCACAGGTTGCGGTTGTGGGAGGAGATGCTTTCGGGGCGCCCGACTGCATCAGGATCTCATACGCTACGGCTGATGAGCTGCTTGTTGAGGCTGTGAAGAGGATCAAAGCGGCGCTGGAGAGGCTGAAGTAGATTAGTACTTATTATAAGAAACTGTCACCTCTGCCTCCTTCCTTCTCTTCTCCCGCTTCTCGCTCAGCGAATAACCTATAGTGATTATGAGCTCCACCCTTTTTGATTTCGGAATGCCGAGCAGCTTCTGAACCACCGGTTCATCAAACCACCCAAGCATGCACGAACCCAGACCTTCTGCTTCTGCCTGCAGACAGATATTCTCCGAGGCAATGCCTATATCGATGAGGGAATAATCCTTGTTTTTGATTGTTCCGCCGATCTTTGAGGTGAAGTTAGGTTGTTCACGCACCACAACTATCATTAAAGGAGCCTGATTGACAAAGCTGTTCATCCCCAGCAGCTTCGCAGAGGCAGCTTCTGCCAGTTTTTCACATAGAGCACTGTCATCAACAACAATAAACTTCCAGGGCTGCGCATTGCAAGCCGACGGGGCCATTCTGCCTGCCTCGATTATCCTGTCGAGCTTTTCCTTCTCAACAGGCTGCCTGCTGTATTTTCTGTCGCTCTGCCGGCTTACAATCAGCTCCAGCATCTTCTGACCGTCGGACATTATTAATAGTTGGTCGACAGCAATTCGAAATAGCTTTCGGGATGCAGGCAGGCAGGACAATTCTTCAGAGGCTTTGTGCCGAAGTGTATATATCCGCATTTCCTGCAATACCAGAATACCTTTTCGCCGCGTTCGAACACCTTATCCTGCATCACATTTTCAAGAAGTTTTCTGTAACGCTCCTCATGACCTTTTTCTGCTGCTGCAATTGCCTTGAATGCAGTGGACACTGTTTTAAATCCTTCTTCCTCTGCTATCCTTGCAAATTCAGGATAGAGATCGCTCCACTCTTCGTGCTCACCTTCTGCAGCGGCAAGGAGGTTGCCTTTTGTTGTGTCGATTATTCCGGCAGGATAGGATGCTGTTATCTCAAGCATACCTCCTTCGAGGAACTTGAAGAATCTTTTAGCATGCTGCTGCTCCTGCAGAGCAGTCTCCAGGAAGATCCCGGCTATCTGTTCATAACCCTCTTCCTTTGCAACTTTTGCTGCAAATTCATACCTGTTTTTTGCCTGCGATTCTCCGGCAAATGCCTTTAGCAGGTTCTTCTCAGTCTGGGTGCCTTTTAAACTCTTTTCCATATTATTTGTTTGATTTATATTCTACTCGAAAATAAGAATTTGGAACGACTTCACAAGAAAAATGTGTTATATTTTATGTATCTTTCGGTTTAATGCTAACAAGAGCTTAAGTTAATCAATAATTAAAAAACAATGCTATGGGTGGATTTTTAATAGTAATCGGAATTGTCGTTGTCATCGTTTTGATGGTGATCTCGCTTTATAACAGGCTTGTAAGGCTTAGGAACAACAGGGAACAGGCTTTCGCCGATATCGATGTGCAGCTGAAGCAGAGGCACGACCTGATACCGCAACTTGTAGATGCAGTAAAGGGTTATATGGGCTTCGAAAGGGGAGTCCTTACAGAGATAACGGAGGCCAGGACAAACGCTATGAAGGCAAATTCAATCAACGACAAGATAGCTGCCGAGACAAGGTTGTCGACTGCCCTTGATGGTTTAAGGGTTCAGGTAGAAGCATATCCGGATCTTAAGGCAAGCCAGAATGTGATGGATCTTCAGAATGAGATTTCTGATGTTGAGAATAAGATTGCTGCTGCGCGCAGATTCTTCAACTCTGCAACAAAAGAGCTTAACGTAGCAACAGAACTCTTCCCGTCGAACCTGATAGCCACAATGTTCAACTTCAAACGCGAGCCTATGTTCGAGCTTGGAGAGCAGAGGGCAGCAGCAGAACAACCTCCTAAGATCCAGTTCTGATTGTATGAAGTATTTTGGTCTTCAAAGCCAGATCTGGCGGAATAATACAAATTCGATGATTATTTTAGCCATGTTCCCGGTAGTCTTTATCGGGCTTACATGGCTATTTTTCTTTGGTATGGCGGTAACTGAGAAAGAGCAGGTTGTTCTGAGCCAGGTGAACTACCTCTTCCTGAAAACCGTCCCATGGGTGCTTATAGTTGTTGCAATCTGGTTCATTATAGCCTTCTTTGCTCATTCATCGATGATCAACAAGGCTGCCGACTCGAAGCCTCTTGAAAGGAATGAGAACAAACGGGTTTATAACCTCGTTGAAAACCTTTGCATCTCGCGGGGAATGGCTCTGCCGAAGATCAGGATCATCGAGGATGATTCGCTCAATGCCTTTGCCAGCGGTATAAACAACGGATCATATTCAATTTCACTTTCCAGGGGGATTATCAATAAGCTTGATGATGATGAGCTTGAAGCTGTGATAGCTCATGAGCTTACGCATATCAGGAACAGGGATGTGAGGCTTCTTATTATCTCTGTGGTCTTTGTTGGCATATTTGCATTTATTGCTGAAACGATTTTCCGGACAATGTTGTATGGCAGAGGGGGTAAGGGAAAGAAAGAGGGTGCCGGCATAATTATTATCCTGGCTCTTGCTCTTATCGGATTGCTGATTGCCTCACTGTTCCGTTTTGCTCTTTCCCGAAAACGTGAATTCCTGGCCGATGCAGGTGCTGCTGAACTCACCCGTCATCCTCTTGCGCTGGCTTCTGCCCTGCGGAAGATCTCGGCCGATCCGACTATTGAAGCAGTAAAAAGGAAGGATGTAGCCCAGATGTTTATCGAAAATCCCCAGGTTAAAGATAAGAAGACAACCTTCTCAATAACCGGGCTGTTCGCAACACATCCGCCGATCGATAAGAGGATAGAGTTGCTGGAGCAATTCTAAATAAGGCGCAACGGCGCAGCGGCGTAGCGGCGCAATGGCGTTAAGGAAAGAATGGGAGATATTATGCAGCTCGGCGAAGTTGCAAACTTCGCTTAGCAACGAGCTATGAGCCCTTGCGCCGCTAACCTTTGCGCCAGAACCTTAAGTCAAACAATCGCTTTTCTTCTCCTTTGAGCAGTCTTCCGATGTTTTTCCTGTGTGTAAGAATTAAGGCTATTGCCACGATAATGGAGAATATTCTGAATGCGGTGGATGGCGTATCGTACAGGAAGAAAAGGAATAACGGAAAAGCCAGTCCTGCTGTCATTGAAGATATTGAAACAATGCCCGTTAAGAGAAGCATAAAGAGGAAGACCCCGATACAGGAGACTGTAAGAAGAGGATGAAGGGCAAGAAGAACGCCAAAGACTGTACCAACACCTTTTCCTCCCCTGAAGCCGGCAAAAACAGGAAAAATATGACCGACAATCGACAAAACGCCGGCAATAATCTGATAGTTTACCATCGTAGAGCTTTCAGGCTCAGCAAGTTTAAGTATTACAGGCATCATGGCTGCAAGCCAGCCTTTTGCAACATCAATAATAAGCACAGGGATCCCTGTTTTCCATCCCAGCACCCTTATTACATTTGTGGCTCCGGCATTGCCGCTGCCGTGCTCCCTCACGTCGGTATTATGGAAAGCTTTTCCAATCCATACTGCAGTGGGGATCGATCCCAGAAGATATGCAATTACAAAGGCTGCTGCCAGGTAGAGGATATTCATTCTGAAGCTTATTTTCTTTTGTCAGTTTAGTATTATTGATGGCCCTCCGGAAATCAGATATGGGGACCAAAATCAGCCAGGGCGGCAGTCTCCTTGCTTGCTGAAAATTTGTTGAAGTTGCTCATGAATTTCAAAGCAAGGTCGGTTGCTGCAATATGCCATTTTATTGTAGTTTCCCACGACTTCGCAGGATCGAGAATATTATCATCAACCCCTTTCAGTTTCAGAGGAATGGAAAGGTTAAATATCGGCAGAGTTTTAAATTCCGAATTGTTTATTGATCCGTTGAGAATTGAATTTATTATTGTCCTGGTGACAGGAAGATCAATCCTGGTTCCGGTTCCGTAAGCGCCTCCTGTCCAGCCTGTATTTACGAGCCATGCTTCTGCATTGTGCATCTTTATTTTTGCAGTAAGCTGTTTTGCGTAAATAATAGGATCAAGCATAAGGAAGACAGCTCCAAAACAGGCGGAGAAATGCGGTAAAGGCTCAACGACGCCCCTTTCAGTTCCTGCAATCTTTGCCGTGTACCCGCTGAGGAAATAGTACTGTGTTTGTTCCTCTGTCAGACGGCTTACAGGCGGAAGAACACCAAAAGCATCTGCAGTAAGAAAAATCACCTTTTTTGCATGTCCTGCCCTTGAAACAGGCTTGACAATATTGTCGATATGATAAATGGGATAGGAGACCCTTGTATTTTCAGTTTTTGAGTTGTCGTTGAAATCGATACTGCCGTCGGAGAGTATGACAAGATTTTCGAGCAGGGCATCGCGCCGTATGGCATTGAAAATGTCGGGCTCATTCTTATGGCTCAGCTTAATGCACTTGGCATAGCACCCGCCCTCGAAGTTAAAGATCCCGTCATCATCCCACCCGTGCTCATCATCGCCGATAAGAGCCCTTTCAGGGTCGGTCGAAAGTGTTGTTTTTCCTGTTCCTGAGAGTCCGAAGAATATGGCAGTATCTCCGTTCTTACCTACATTCGCAGAACAGTGCATCGAGGCTATCTGTCTGAGAGGCAGGTAGTAGTTCATTACAGAGAAGATGCCTTTTTTCATCTCGCCGCCATACCATGTTCCACCTATGACACACATCCCTTCTGTCAGATTGAAGACTATGAAATTCTCTGAATTGAGTCCTTGTTCTTTCCAGTCAGGATTGCTTGTCTTTGAAGCATTGAGTACAACAAAGTCGGGCGTGAAATTTTCGAGTTCCTCAGGTGTCGGCCTTATGAACATATTCTTCACAAAGTGTGCCTGCCAGGCCACTTCAACAATAAACCTGACCTTTAACCTGCAGTTTTCGTTGGCGCCGCAGAAACAATCAACAACGAAAACCCTTTTACCCGATAGTTGTACCGAAGCAAGATTTTTGAGATGAGCCCATATTTCAACTGATACAGGTTTGTTATCCGAAACTTTCGATTTCTCAGATCTCCACCATACAGTGTCGCGGGTTTTGTCGTCGATGACAACATATTTATCCTTTGGAGAGCGTCCCGTAAAAACCCCGGTATCGACGGCAACGGCACCTGTTCTTGTAATTATGCCTTTCTCGTAACTTGTTAAGCCGGGTTTTGTCTCTTCTGCAAAGAGCTGATTATACGACGGATTATAAATTATCTCTATTGGACCAGTAATGCCGTATTTCGATAACTCAGTTTCGGTGATCATCTTTTTTGGGGTTTAGATTTGGGCTTCCTTGCTAATTTATCTCAGGCATTTAGTTAAACAAGGGCATCAGCCAGCCGGCCGATGCCCTTATCATTTATTTCAGGGTTATAATTATTTACCTGCCTTTATTGCAGCCTGAGCCGCAGCAAGACGGGCAATAGGAACTCTGAACGGAGAGCAGCTTACATAGGTAAGGCCTGTTCTGAAGCAGAATTCTACAGATGCAGGATCTCCACCCTGTTCACCGCAGATCCCGACTTTTAGTTCAGGACGTGTAGCACGGCCTTTCTCAACTGCCATCTGTATAAGCTGTCCAACGCCATCCTGGTCAATAGTCTGGAATGGGTCTGCTGCAAGGATCTTATTATCGAGATAATCATGAAGGAATCCTCCGGTATCATCACGACTGAAGCCAAAAGTCATCTGGGTCAGGTCGTTTGTACCAAAAGAGAAGAATTCTGAGCTCTTCGCCATACGGTCAGCGAGAAGACATGCACGCGGGATCTCGATCATTGTTCCATATTTGTAATCGATCTTCTTAACGGCAAATTTCTTGCATACCTCTGCATATACCCTGTCAACGATTTTCTTTGTAAAATCAAGCTCAGCAACTTCAGAAGTCACAGGAACCATAATTTCAGGATGAGGTTTCTTTCCTTCCTTAAGCAGTTCAAGAGTGGATTCGAAGATAGCACGGATCTGCATCTCGGTGATCTCAGGGAATGTGATACCAAGACGAACACCACGGTGGCCCATCATCGGGTTTGACTCGTGAAGAGCTTCTCCGCGTTTCTCGATGTCTTTCTTTTTGATGCCAAGCGCATCAGCCAGCTCTTTCTGTTTTTCAGCACCCTGGGGCACGAATTCATGGAGAGGAGGATCGAGAAGCCTGAATGTAACAGGAAGACCGTTCATTGCCTCGAGAGTGGCTTTCATATCCTTCTTCACAAACTTGAACAGTTCGTCAAGGGCTTTTCTGCGCTCTGTCTCATTTGCGCTCAGGATCATCTTGCGGAGGAGGAATAATGGTTTCTCTGAACCTTTTCCGTAGAACATATGCTCTGTACGGAAGAGACCGATGCCTTCAGCGCCATAGCTGCGTGCAATAAGCGCATCCTCAGGAGTCTCGGCATTTGTGCGGACACCCATTGTCCTGTACTTGTCAACAATAGTCATGAACTTCTTGAAACGTGGATTCTCAGAAGCATCCATGAGAGTTATTGCGCCAATATAAACATGTCCTTTTGTTCCGTTAAGTGTAATAACGTCGCCTTCTTTAATAACGAGGTTGCTACCTGTAACTTTGGCAATTTTCTTATCAGTATCAACATGAAGGCCTCCGGCGCCGACGATGCAGCATTTTCCCCAGCCGCGTGCAACGAGTGCAGCGTGTGAAGTCATACCGCCACGGGCAGTCAGAATACCTTCTGCAGCGCGCATACCTT
The DNA here is from genome assembly GCA_963765005.1 of uncultured Bacteroidales bacterium. Lineage (GTDB taxonomy): Bacteria > Bacteroidota > Bacteroidia > Bacteroidales > VadinHA17 > LD21. The sequence continues at coordinate 418,582 of CAVXUP010000001.1, read as the reverse complement.
CAACGTCCTCAGGGTTAGTCTCTTCGCGAAGAAGAATCACCTTAATGCCCTTGCGGAACCATGCTACTGCATCTTCAGCTGTGAATACCACTTTTCCAACTGCTGCGCCTGGTCCGGCGGGCAGACCTTTTACTATAGGAGTAACTTTTTTCTCAGCATTCGGGTCGCAGATCGGGTGGAGCAGCTCATCGAGCTGTGCAGGGTCAACCCTCATAACAGCCTTTTTCTCATCGATGAGTTTCTCAGCGATCATATCCATAGCCATATTGAGAGCAGCTGTTCCTGTTCTCTTGCCTGCGCGGCACTGAAGCATATAGAGTGTTCCTTCCTGAATTGTAAACTCGATGTCGAGCATGTCTTTGAACGACTTCTCAAGGATATTACGGATAGCCCATAGTTCCTTGTATGTTGAAGGCATAGCTTCCTGCATGCTCTTCAGATGTTTGTTCTGATCGTTCTTTGTATCGTTGTTAAGAGGGCTCGGGGTACGGATCCCTGCAACCACATCTTCACCCTGTGCATTTACAAGCCACTCACCATAGAAAAGGTTTTCGCCTGTTGCAGGGTTACGTGTGAAAGCAACACCTGTTGCAGAAGTATCGCCCATGTTGCCGAATACCATTGCCTGAACGTTTACAGCTGTTCCCCAGTCATCAGGAATTCCTTCGATCCTGCGGTACGAAACGGCTTTCTTACCGTTCCAGCTTTTAAACACAGCCTTGATACTGCCTTCGAGCTGTTCTCTTGCATCATCGGGGAATGGCTTCTTGAGGACTTTTTTAACAGTCTTCTTGAACTCCTCTGACAGGAACTTCAGTTCATCAGCTGAGATCTCAGTATCTGATTTATATCCTTTGCTCTTCTTGAATTCGTCAAGTTTTTCGTCAAGCTGCTTGCGGATGCCTTTTCCTTCGCCAAGGTCAATCCCTTCAGCCTTCTCCATTACAACGTCAGCATACATCATAATAAGACGACGGTATGAATCCCATACAAAGCGAGGGTTGTTTGTTTTCTTGAGGAAGCCGGGGATTGTAGCGGAACACAGGCCGATATTGAGGACGGTGTCCATCATTCCGGGCATCGAACTGCGGGCGCCTGAACGGCATGAAACGAGAAGCGCGTTCTCAGGATCGCCATACTTCATTTTCATCGCCTGTTCTGTCTTTGTCATGGCTGCCCATACTTCAGGCATCAGATCGGGATGAAGAGTGCAATCGTTCTTGTAATACTCATTGCAGGCTTCTGTTGTGATTGTAAAGCCGGCAGGAACGGGTAATCCGAGGAGGCACATCTCAGCAAGGTTGGCTCCCTTACCTCCGAGAAGGTTCTTCATATCAGTTTTGCCTTCTGCGGTTTTGTTTCCAAAGGAGTAGACTCTCTTAACTTTTGACATAATTTTATTGGTTTGTAATAGATTAATGTATGATTTTGCAAAATTAGCCGCAAAGTTATAATAAAAAAGTCAAAAGGCAAAAGGTAAAAGGCAAAAGGCAAAAGTAAGACGGAAGACGGAAGTCCGAAGACCGAAGTTCCCATTCTGTGCTAAGCGAAGTTTGCAACTTCGCTTTGTTTAACAATAGTCTGAGATCATGACTAATTTACGGCGAAGTTGCAAACTTCGCCGAGCTGTGCCGCTGTCGCTGCGCCGTTGCGCCGTTGCGCCGCTGCGCCGTTGTACCTTTTTCTACGCTCTGGGATGAAACATAATCAGCGTATCCCTCAAAAAGCTCCTGTCGATATGAGTATAGATCTCAGTTGTAAGGATCGATTCGTGCCCGAGCATCTCCTGCACGGCACGCAGGTCAGCGCCTGCCTCGATCATGTGAGTTGCAAATGAGTGCCGGAAGGTATGAGGACTGATGTTTTTTGTGATTCCGGCCTTGCCTGCCAGCTCCTTTATTATTGTAAAGATCATTGCCCTTGTCAGTTTTCTTCCTCTCCTGTTAAGGAAAAGTATATTCTGATCGTGTATTGCCGGCAACCTGTTTCTGTCGAGCCAGTATAATTCTATCTCCTTTATTGCCCGCGATCCGATAGGCACAAGCCTCTTCTTATCGCCTTTCCCAGTTACAGCAATATACCCTTCGCCCAGGTGCATTTCGGTGATCCTTAGATTTACCAGTTCCGAAACACGAAGCCCGCAGCCGTAAAGTGTTTCGATAATGGCCTTGTTCCTGTGGCCCTCCTGCCTGCTCAGGTCAATCACCTCCATTATCCTGTCAATCTCTGCAACAGATAAAACTTCCGGCAGTTTCAAGCCCGTCTTTGGTGATTCGATCAGTGATGACGGATTATCGTCAATCTCTCCTTCAATAAGCAGAAACCTGAAAAATGCCCTTATTCCCGAAAGAACCCGCGCCTGTGTTCTTGTATTCGTTGCCGATTTGCCATACCAGGCCAGAAAGTCCCTGAGATCGGGATAGCTCACCTTTGCAGGAGTGACTTCGATTCCGATCTCGGCAAAATACTTTTCAAGCTTGTTAACATCATTCAGATAGGCAGTTACGCTGTTTTCCGACAGCGATTTCTCGAGCCTGAGGTAGGTCTCGAAATTTCTGAATGACTGCTTCCAGGTAAGGCTCATTTTGTATTTATTACTTCTTCACAAAGTAAGACAAACTACGCTAACCTTTTTATCGTAGCGTCTTTAATTATTTTTTAGCTATTTTTACACTTTAAAGAGAATGTAATGAAAATTGAGATTATCAACGGCCCGAACCTTAACCTGCTTGGCAAGAGAGAGCCTGAAAAGTATGGATATTCCTCTTTCGATGATTACCTTCTGAAGCTGAAGTCGCGGTTTCCTGAAATTTCTTTTTCATATTTCCAGTCAAATATCGAAGGGGAGATAATTGATGAGATCCAGAAATCGGATAATAAGTATGACGGCATAATTCTGAATGCCGGAGGATATACACATACTTCGGTGGCGATAACTGATGCAATAGCTGCGGTGAAAACGCCTGTTGTTGAAGTTCACATTACCAATATTGCTGCCCGTGAGTCCTTTCGCCATACCAGCCTTATTGCCGCCAACTGCAAAGGATCGATTGCCGGATTCGGACTCGACAGCTACAGGCTTGCAGTGGAGGCATTGAAAGAGATAATATAATTGAAAAAAGAAATAAATGAACAGAAAGAGGACTAAAATAGTAGCAACCCTGTCGGATAAACATTGCGAAACTGAGTTTGTAAAAGAGCTCTTTGAGGCCGGAATGGATGTTGTAAGAATCAATTCAGCTCATCTCGAAACTGAAGGAGCAATGAGGATGATCAATAATATCAGGGCTGTATCGGACAGAATTGCTATTCTCCTCGACACAAAAGGACCTGAGATCAGGACAACAGTATGTGATTCTCCGATTGAACTGAAGAAAGGAGCAACCGTAAATATCATCGGCGACCCTTCAAAGAAGAGCACTGCAGAAACGATTTATGTCACATATCCTGCTTTTGTGAGAGATGTTTCAGTCGGCTCAGATATCCTTATCGACGACGGGGATATCGAACTTAAAGCCATCAGGAGCAATGGCAATTCACTTCAGTGCCTGGTCGAAAATAACTGTGTTCTGGGATCAAGGAAAGGCGTCAATATCCCCGGTTCGAGGTTGAACCTTCCTTCTGTGAGCGGTAAAGACAAGATCTTTCTTGAATGGGCGGCAAAGAACAATATAGATTTTATTGCCCATTCTTTCGTAAGGTCTGCCCAGGATGTGATTGACGTGCAGGCTGTTCTTGACTCTTTTAACAGTAAGATAAAAATAATTGCCAAGATCGAGAACCAGGAAGGCGTCGACAATATTGATGAGATCCTTGAGCACGTATATGGAGTTATGGTGGCACGCGGGGACCTGGGAATTGAGATCCCGTATGAAATGATCCCAGGTATACAGAAAATGATAATCAACAGGTGTATTATCAGCCGCAAGCCTGTTATTGTTGCAACCCAGATGCTTCATTCGATGATAACCAATCCTCGTCCCACAAGGGCTGAGGTTAGCGATATTGCAAATGCAATCTATTCGCAGACCGATGCAGTAATGCTCAGCGGCGAAACCGCCAACGGCAAATATCCGCTCGAGGCGGTGAAAACAATGACAAGGGTTGCGCTTGAGGCTGAGAAGAACAAGGAGAAGTTTCTTGATATCCCATACGTGGGCGTGACAAGCGAAATCTCGGGTTACCTTGCAAAAGTTGCCGTGAAAACAGCATACAGGGTTGGAGCAAAAGGGATAATCGCCGACACTATCGGGGGGAGAACAATAAGGGATATGGCTTCGTACCGCGGCATAAAACTGATACTGGCACAGTGTTACCTGCGATCGACAATGAGAGAACTTGCCCTTTCGTACGGGGTTTATGCAAACTACCAGGAACAAAAAAAATCAGTAGACGAATTTATCTATCTTGCCATGGAAATGCTGACAAAACACTACAACCTGAAATCGGATGAGATCCTTGTTGTGCTTGCAGGCAATTTCAAGGGAAGGACAGGGTTCTCCTTTATTGAGGTAGGCTCCGTCGACCATCTGATGGATCGTGTATCTGACAAGGAAAAATAGTTTTTTTGGTCTGATTTTTGAAGTAAATACTGACATGACGGCGTGGTTAAATGATAAAACTCATTTTGTTTTCAGTCTGGACTTTGTTTCATCCCGTGCATGTTACTCTAACAAGTATCGACTTTGTTAAGGAGAAGCGTGCTCTTGAAGTGTTTGTTAAACTCTATTACGATGATTTTCTGCTCGAATGCACTAATGAGGGCAGAACGGTGAAAAAGGGAGGCTACACCGGAAATGAAAATGAATTGAGGGTTTTGATGGAGGATTATCTTGGCGATAAGCTAGTAATAAAGATAAATGACAAAGAGGTTCAAGGAAAACTGAAGGATATCAGTGTTCAGGATAATGAGGCCAGAGTGAACCTGGAATACACAGATGTAAAGCAACCGGCCACAATCGCCGTAAAGAACCTTATAATGACAGACCTTTACAGTGATCAGGCTAACATGGTGATAATAAGAATCGGTGATTTTGAACAGGGTCTGAAACTGACCTCAGAACTTAGGGAACAAACTTTTAAAATCAAATAATCAAAGGGAGTGAAGAGATTTATTAACCTGAAAGTCTTTTTTTTATTGCTGGCTGCTTTCATTCAGGCTGAAGCGGGCGCCACACACAACCGTGCAGGGGAGATAACATATGTTCAGCTCTCGGATCTTACATTTGAGATTACAATTACAACATTCACCTACACCCTGAGTTTTGCCGACAGGCCCACTCTCGATGTGGAATGGGGTGATAACACTAAATCTACTGCAGCCAGGGTCTCAATGCTGACGCTTCCCAATCTCTACAGAAGAAATGTCTATAAGATCCAGCATACTTATCCGGGTCCCGGGACCTATAAGATTGTAGTGCAGGATCCAAACAGGAATGCGAATGTCAAGAATATTCCAAACTCTGTGAATGTCGTCTTCTCAATGTCGACGATTCTTACAGTAAACCAGGCGATCGGACGCAACAGCACTCCTGTACTTCTTAATCCTCCCTACGACAAGGCAGCCTTTGGATATGTCTTTATCCATAATCCTGCCGCTTACGACCCCGACGGAGATAGTCTCTCATATAAGCTTACAGTTTGTTCGCGGGAAAATGGAAAGCCCATTGAGAATTATACACTTCCTCCTGCCACAGATTCTATATATGTAAATCCTGTCACCGGCGATCTGATCTGGGATACTCCGGCTGATACAGGCGCCTTTAATGTGGCCATGGAGATAAAGGAGTGGAGGAATGGCAAGGCCATTGGTGCGGTTATACGCGATATGCAGATAAATGTCTACCAGACAAAGAACAAGCCGCCTGTAAACGGACCCCTCAGAAACTACTGCGTTGAAGCCGGCGATACAGTGGAATTCATATTTACTGCAACGGATGTCAATAACGATAATATAACCCTTCAGGCTACATCAGGTGTTTTTCAGCTTACCTCATGTAAGGCAACATTCACCAAGATTGACTCTTCAGCAGGGTTCTCCTCTGCACGTTTCAGGTGGATTACCTGCCATGATGCTGTACGGAATCAACCTTACAATGTGATCTTTAAATCGGATGACAATAACCCTGATGTAAATCTTATTGACCTCGACAATATGAACATCAAGGTTCTCGGACCTTCTCCAAAACTCTTAAGTGCACTTCCCGAAGGTAAGCTGATAAGATTAACGTGGTCAAATTACGGTACCCCGGAGATTGCAGGCTTCAGCATATACAGAAGGGAAGGGGCCACAAATTTCAAACCCGATTCATGTTCTTCCGGGTTGCCTTCTTCAACAGGATTTGTCAAAGTAGGGTATATTGCAGGAAGCAGCACAACTTCATTTGCCGATTCGGATAACGGACAGGGACTTCAGTTCGGCAAGGAGTATACATACAGAATTGTTGCAGTATATCCGAACGGCACTGAGAGCAAGGCATCAGATGAGATCACTTCAACCCTTGTTTCGGGTGTCCCCGTAATAAAAAATGTCAGCATCAGGAATACTGATATTACAAGGGGATCAGTTTTTGTTTCATGGAGAAAACCTGACAAACTCGATACAATTCCTGCAAACGGGCCATATGAGTATATAATATCGAGGGCTTCCGGAATAGCAGGTACCAATTATATCCAGGTTAAGTCTCTTGCCACAGTCAATCTGAATGATACGGTATTCATCGATACTCTTTTGAATACTTCCGTTTCGGGCTACAGCTACAAGATTGAATTATGGAATAACGCTCCGGGAAACAGGTTCCTTGCCGGAGAACCCGGATATGCCTCATCGCTCTATCTCGAAGCTGCCCCGGGCGACAGGAAGGCAAAGCTCAGCTTTAGCAGGAATGTACCATGGATTAACTCACGTTACGATATCTTCAGGCTGAATGAAGCTACTTCGAAATACGATTCAATCGGGACCACGAACCAGTTAACATATACTGATCCCGGACTTGAAAACGGCAAACAGTACTGTTATCTTATCCGGTCAACAGGGGAGTACCTTCCGGCTGACTTACCCAAAAAACTTGTCAATTTTTCGGAGACCGCCTGCACTTCACCAATCGACAATGAACCTCCATGCGTTCCTCTTCCTGATGTCACCAGTCAGTGCGACAGCCTTTATAATAAAATTACCTGGACCTTGCCGGAACCAGGATGCCTTGACGATATAGCGGGTTATAAACTATTCTACAAGCTGACAACCGAGGAGAACATGACTCTTCTGACAACTATCAATGATAAGAATGTCTTTTCATACAAGCATTTTCCGGGAGATGTAATTTCAGGCTGCTATGCGGTTTCAACATTCGATTCGAAAGGAAATGAAAGCGCCAGATCAGTTATGGTATGTATCGATTCGTGCAATTTCTACGAAATCCCGAATGTGTTTACTCCAAATAATGATAATATTAATGATTTACTTGTGGCCAGAACTTCGGGACTTGTTGAAAAGGTTGATTTCAGGCTCTTTAACAGAAACGGCCTCGAGATATTCAGGACCGAAGAACCCCGGCTTGAGTGGGATGGCACCTATAAGGGTAATATTGTGTCTCCGGGAGTCTATTTCTACCAGTGCGATGTGTTTGAAAGACGCATTTCAGGACTGGAACAGTTTCACCTTTCGGGTTTTGTACATGTAATAACTGTTGAGGGTGCAAAGGTCAAACCGACAGAGACCAAATGATTATCAAGGATATCAAGATGAAAAAAATACTATTACTGGTCTGCTCAATAGTCTTCTCGGGAGCTCTTTCTGCCCAGGAAGCTGTTGATTATATCCTTAAAGCCAGGGCATTGACAAGTGATGGAAAACCTGATCAGTCGGCGGCCCTTCTCAGCAAGGCAATGGGTTTGTTTTCTGATAGCCGGTTTTATCTTGAGCGGGCAGAAGCCTATATAAAATCGGGAGATAACTCAGCTGCAATTAATGATTTTTCAGATGCAAACAAAGCAGAGCCTTTTTCAGGTGAATACGGACTCGCGAGGATTTATGCTATAAAAGGTGATGCCGCTACTTCGCTCTACCATCTTGAACTTAACCTGAAATCGCAGTTCAGGAAAAGCGAGAAGGAGATCCTGCTCGATGGCTCTTTCGGAAGAATCGAGAACAAGCCTGAATGGAGGCAGTTCTGGAAGAAGGAGTGGTATACCGCTCTGGAGAGATCATTGTCTGAAATTGAATATTATAATTCAGTCGGGAAAACTGATGAATCCCGTACAATTCTGGCGGGTCTTAAGTCGCAATACCCTGGAAATGATGATGTGACTTATGGCGGAGCGGAAACTGATCTCGCATCAGGAAAAACTTCAGAAGCGGTTAAAGCTGTCTCGGGTTTGCTCCGGGCGGACCCGGGAAACGAAAAGTACCTGAGGCTTCTGGCAAGGGCGCAGACTGCGGCATCAAATCCTGCCGGTGCATCAGATACCTACACGAGGTTGATTGCAGCCGGAGTAGCTGATGCAGAACTGTTCTTGAAGAGAGCTGAGTGTTACACGAGGACAGGAGAATATGAAAAGTCGCTGAAGGATATTGAACGATATCTCGGGATCTATCCTGATAACAGCCGTGCCATCAGGATGGCCGGAAAGACCGAAGCTGCTTCGGGCGATAATCTCAAGGCTCTTGAGTATTTCTCAAGGAATCTTAAACTATATCCTGAGGATCCGCAATGCTATATCGACAGGGGCGACTCTTACTTCAGATCCAGAACGTGGGAGTGGGCAATCAACGATTATGCAATGTCGCTCGATCTGAACCCCGGGAATGCCGATGTTTACCTTAATAAGGGTCTTGCGCTTCTGAACACGGGGAAAACAGAGGATGCGTGCATTGATTTCAGGCATTCTCTGAGCCTGGGCAACAAAAAGGTTGCGGAGTATATAAACAAGAACTGTCTGAAGTAAACTACCTGATATTCCTTTTTATCCTGTCAAAGAGCTCATGAGGCTTGAAGGGTTTGAGTACGTAGTCGTTTATTATCAGTCCGTCTATCTTATCGTGGCTTTCCGACATTATTGCTGCTGTAAGGGCCACAACCGGGATCGTCTTAATCCTTTCAACACCTGATGCCCTGATTATCCTTGTGGCTTCAATGCCGTCCATCACCGGCATATGAAGATCCATAAGAATCAGATCAAAATCCTCTTTTTCGAGGAAATCCAGAACAGCCTGCCCGGTATCGACATGGGTGACAATCATTCCCCAGCCTGTGAGGAACTTATTCGCAACATAGAAGTTGATTTTGTTGTCTTCGGCAACAAGGATCCTTTTACCCTCAAGACCTGTAAAGCTGTCTGAAGCGGATGCGGCAGGCGCATTCTTATCTGTTTCAGGAATTTTAAAGGTTAGTTCAAACATGAATGTTGAGCCTTTTCCCATTTCACTGACAACACTGATCCTTCCTCCCTGCAGATCAACGAGCTTCTGACAGATCGACAAGCCCAGACCTGTACCTCCGAAATGACGCGTTGTATCTGTAGATGCCTGCGTATAGCTGTCGAAAATTGATGCATGCTTATCTGAAGGGATCCCTATCCCTGTATCTGTAACGGAGAATTCCAGCGTCGACATGTTGCGGATATTCTTTATCTCATTCACATTAACTGTAATGCCTCCTTGTGTCGTGAATTTCAGAGCATTTGACAGGAGGTTCGACAGAATCTGATTAAGCCGGATAGGATCTCCAATCACTTCTTTGGGAAGGCGGGATTCTTTTATGAGCTCAAAACTGAGGTTTTTAACTTTGGCTCTCAGAGAATATGAACGGACGATTTCATCAAGAAAATCATAGAGATTGAAACTGATCTGTTCAAATACTATTTTCCCTGATTCCATTTTATTGTAATCAAGAACATCATTAACAAGAGTGAGAAGGTGGTTGCCCGAGAACTTGAGGGTCTTGATGTAGTCCATCTGGTCTTCCCTGGGCTTTCCCTGCAACAGCAGGTTTGTTATGCCAATCACTTCATTAAGCGGAGTTCTTATCTCATGGCTCATTGTCGACATGAAGAGTTGTTTAGACTGAGCGGCCATTTCAGCTTTCTGCCTTGCAACAATCAGATCGTCGAGCATCTTTCTTCTCTGCATTGCAATGGTGATCTGATTCGCAATGAATTCAAGAACGTACAGGTCATCCTGCTTGAATTTGTTCTCATCATTGTAATCCTGAAGGCACATAACGCCAATTACTTTCTTTTCAATCCTGAGGGGAACACCCATCCATACCCTGCAGGAGGTACCCAGCAGTTCCACCTCACCCGAGTCATCAAGATTCTTAAGATCTTCAGTTCTTAAGAGAACCGATTTGTTGTTTTTCACAACCCAGCCTGAAAGGGTTTTATTTGCAGGAATAACAGTGAAATTATCATTCTCATCAGCAAAGTAGGGAAGGGAGAAGGTTTCAGTTGATTTATCATACAGACCGATGAAGAAGTTGTTTGTATCCCAGATCTTGCTTACTTCATGAACAATTATCGGATAAATATCCTTAACCTCAGTCTGCTTTAGCGCTGCAGTGGATATGTTGAATAAGATCTCCTGGAATAGCTGGCTCTTTGTTTCAACGGAAATGTCCCTGTAAATGCCGATGTAGGCAACAAATTTATCAGCATCGAAAACAGTTGTTGCAATGAGGGTCACCTTGATTCTTTTTCCGAATTTATCCTTTCTAACGGTGTTTCTTAGTTGCCTGTGATTGTCAGAAGCGAGCTTTTCAAGAGTTATCGCCTCATCCTTAAAGTCTTCAGGAACCACAAGGTCGTCGATAAAACAACCGTCAGCCTCTTCAGGAGTAAACCCGAACAGATTCGTGAACTCCTTGTTTATTAGCGTTATAATCCCATTTTTGTCGGTGATTGCAATAGCTTCCGGTGCCGAATCAATTAAGTGTTCAAGAAACACTTTTTCCCTTCGTAGTTGTTCCTCATGCTCCTTTTGAAGCTTTACTCTGGAAGATAACTCTCTGGAATCATGGCCCTTATCATTGGTTTCAGGAGAAGCGCCCGGTTCCCATGTTATTACAATTTTTCCTGTTGTAAGCACGAATCCCATGTAATAACCTTCCGAATCATCTCCCGATGGAGAGGCGGCAAGCTTATGAGCATCGCCGGTGATCCTCAGGTAGTGGAGAAGTTCATTCAGTTTCTCCCTTTCGGAGAGAGGAGTATCGTCAATGCACTTGCCAACGACACTTGCTTTTGTTATTAATTCAACATCTTCAACTTTCTTGCTCAGGTCGAGAATATAGAACCTGTTATCCTCACTTATGCGGTATAGTGTCAGATAGCTGCTTACTGTATCGAAGATCTCTGCAAGGATTGTAGACTGGCTGTCGTTAAAATTACTGCCGTCAGGGGAGGGTACTTCATTATAAATAGTAAGAAGATATACTTCATCGGAAAGCTGTACCGTTTCAGCGGAGAACAGATATGGTTTTTCTACCCCGTTTTTTGACTTAAGGGTTACCTCGAAGTCTCTGACTTTCTTCAGCTTGCTTATAAGCTTGATATATTTATTGCTTTCCTCAAAGCCCGCAAAGATCTGTATATCATCAGACGTGTGCCCTATTATCTCCTCTTTGGTGTAGCCAAGGGCATTAAGGAAGGAATCATTCACATCGACATAATTGCCTGTGTCGAGTTTGCTTATTGCCATTAAATGAGATGCAGAATGAAACACTTTGAAAATCATTTCCCTTGCAATGTCGGGTTTAGGCTGATTCTTTTCATGCAACAACTCAATAGCAAGAGTCAACTTCCTGTTTTCATCAAGCAGCTCAAAATATTTCTTTTTATAATCCATTGATCACACTTGTACGATTTTGTCTCAAAAATACAAATATTGATTCATTTCACTATTCTGATTTGATAAAATGCTTCTTCGCTGCTCTATTTCTTTCCTTCGACATTTCAGAGTAATACTTGCAAAACTCCTTCAGGCCGCACTTGTCGCAGAGTGGCTTGCGCGACTTGCAGATATACCTTCCATGAAGTATGAGCCAGTGATGCGCGTTATGCATTAGTTCCAGCGGGATATTAGCCGATAGCTGAAGCTCTACACTGAGGGGAGTGCTGGCATTCTTAACAAGCCCGATCCTGTTCGATACTCTGAAAACGTGAGTGTCGACAGCCATCACAGGCTTCCTGAAAACTACAGACGCAACTACATTTGCCGTCTTCCTGCCAACACCAGGAAGCTGCTGCAGAAGAAGCGGGTCGGATGGCACCTCTCCCCTGAACTCACTGGCAAGCATCCTGGCCATCCCTGAAAGATGGCGTGCTTTGTTATTAGGGTACGAGCACGACTTTATATATTCAAAGATCTCTTCAGGTTCTGCTTTAGCCATTGTATAAGCATCAGGAAACCTTTTAAGAAGTTCCGGAGTAATCATGTTTACTCTCTTGTCGGTGCACTGGGCCGAAAGTATGACTGCAACTATCAGGTCGAACGGATTAGTATACTCAAGTTCTGTCTCTGCAACTGGCTGATTGATAATGAAATACTCAATTGTTAGCTTGATTCTCTCCTTGACAGTCATTGGTATCAGGTTTTATAGTGGTGTTAAGGTAACACTTTTTATCTTTGCTGAATATTCAATTCTATGATTAGTTACCTGCAGGCAGACAATATTACAAGGAGGATTGGTGACAGAATACTGTTTGAAAACCTTACTCTGAATATTAACAAGGACGATAAGGTTGCCCTTATAGCTGTAAATGGTGCCGGAAAATCATCAATTCTCGATATTCTTGCAGGATGGGAGAAACCTGATGATGGTTCGCTGAGCATCAAGCGCGGATTGAGAATATCGTACCTCAGGCAGTCGCCCGAACTAAACGAGTCGAATACTGTTCTCGACGAATTATTTTCGAATGAAAGTGAGCTCGCCGGCCTGATAAGGGATTATGAAAGAGCACTCCTCTCCGGAACACCTGATAAGCTGCAGCATCTGATCCAGCTTATGGATGACCATAAGGCATGGGATTATGAGGTAGCTGTGAAACAAATTCTTTTTAAACTCAAACTGACAGAGCTTGATGCCATTATCGGTACACTTTCGGGCGGGCAGAAAAAGAGAGTGGCTCTGGCCAAGGTGCTTGTTGATGATTCCGATCTGCTGATACTCGATGAACCGACGAACCATCTCGACCTCGACATGATAGAGTGGCTCGAAGAGTATCTGATGAAGTCGAACAGAACTTTGCTGATGGTGACACACGACAGGTATTTTCTCGACAGGATCTGCAATGTAATTCTTGAGCTGTCGGATAACGAATTATACCGTTACGACGGAAACTATGAATATTTTCTTGAGAAAAAGGAGGAAAGGGAATCATCAGCGAGAGTCAGTGTCGACAAGGCCAGAAACCTGTTTAAAACAGAACTTGAATGGATGCGGAAGATGCCCAAGGCCAGGCGGCATAAATCGCGCTCAAGAATTGATTCCTTTTACGATCTTAAGGAAAAAGCTACTGACCGCGATGAGACAAAGAGTGTAAATATCAATGTAAATATCTCCAGGATGGGAAAAAAGATTCTGGAGCTGAAGAACTTAAATAAATCGTACGGTAACAAAGCACTTATCAAGGATTTCTCATACAGTTTCAACAGATATGAAAAAGCAGGCCTTGTCGGAAGGAACGGGACAGGAAAGACAACGCTGCTAAATATGATTGCCGGACTTGTCGAGCCCGACAGCGGGATAATAGAACGGGGAGAGACAATTGTTTTCGGATATTACAGGCAGCAGGGAATAGAGTTTGATGACGACATGACTGTTATAGATGCGGCAAAAAACATAGCCGAGCAGGTGAGAGTGGGCGATGGATCAGTATTGTCGGTGTCGCAGTTTATGAATTATTTTCTCTTTCCGCCCGAGAAGCAATATACGCTTATCAGAAAATTGTCGGGAGGGGAAAAGAGGAGACTGTACCTGCTTACCGTGCTGATGAAGAATCCAAATTTTCTGATTCTCGACGAGCCGACAAACGATCTCGACATCCTTACACTCAATGTTCTTGAAGAGTATCTGGCAGGTTTCAGCGGTTGTGTCATAGTTGTGTCGCACGACAGGTATTTCATGGACAAGGTTGTTGATCACATTTTTGAATATAAGGGGGACGGCATTATAAAGGATTTTACCGGCAACTACAGCAGGCTGAGGGAAATGCAGCTTGAAGCGGAGAGGAATGCATCGATGCAGAAACCCGTTAAATCACCCTCAGCCGCCGGGACTGAAATCAGAAAGGATAAAAAGCCGGGACTTACTTTCAGAGAAAAGCGGGAACTTGAAGAGCTTGCCGCTGCAATTGAGCAGCTGGAATCGGAAAAAAGGGAGATAGAGGGCGAGATGAGCGATGGCAGTCATCTTCCGGATGAACTGTACCGGAAATCGATCAGGCATGGCGAGATAATGAAAATGCTGGATGACAAGGAGATGAGATGGCTGGAGCTGAGTGAAAAATGATTTTTTCTCCATTTTCAGCTGCTATGCAGTTTTCTGATGATTTTTTTACCTTTAACAATCAATAGTTTATTCATTTGGAAAAAATAGTACTTAATTCTCATTCAGCCCGGTCAGAGATAATTGTCGGTGAATCGTGGGAGAGGGTATCCGGAATGATCCCTTCTGAGAACGTAGCAATAATTACCGATGAGAATGTTTTCAGGATCTACGGAAATAAATTTCCGGAGTATCCGGTTTTTAAAGTTAAACCGGGAGAGGAGAGTAAAAAACTTGAGGTCGTTGAACAGCTTGCTGATTCACTTCTTCAGGCCGGTATCGACCGGTCAGGATTCGTGCTGGCGATAGGCGGAGGGGTTGTTTGCGACCTGGCAGGCTTCCTTGCTTCGGTATATATGCGGGGAATAAGATGCGGTTTTGTATCAACTACCTTATTGTCGCAGGTTGATGCCAGCACCGGAGGCAAGAACGGAGTAAATCTCGGAGTAACAAAAAACATCATTGGTGTAATCCGGCAACCGGAGTTTGTGCTTTGCGATACAGAGCTGCTGTTTACGCTTCCCGAACAGGAATATCTTTCCGGTCTTGCCGAGCTTATAAAGACGGCAATTATAGGCGACAGGGAGCTTTTTTCCCTTATTGAAGGCAACTATGGCAAGGTAATGGAGCGCGACAGTGAGCTGCTTTCACTGCTCGTTGCGCGTTCGGTCCGGTTCAAGGCTTCAGTAGTAGAGGAAGATGAGCTTGAAACAGGGCTTCGCAGAATACTTAATTTCGGTCATACCTACGGCCATGCAATAGAGCTGCAGCTTGGGGTGAAGCATGGTTATGCCGTGGCTGCCGGTATGGAAGTTGCAACTTATTTTTCGTATGAAAAGGGTTATATAACAGCTGAAGAAAAAGAAAGAATACTGAATATTATTTCAAAATTCGGACTGGGTGTCAGCCACAAAATCGGGGATGATAAAATTGCTGAACTTATAATGCATGATAAGAAGAAAAGCGGAAAGCAGATTTATTTTATTTTTACAGGAGGGATCGGTAAGGCTATTACTGAACGAACCGGTGCTGATGAGGTTATTGATTTCTATAAAAGGTTCAGAGATAAAAAAATAACATTATGAATTCCTTTGGAGTAGTATTCAGGGTGAGCCTGTTCGGCGAATCGCACGGTACAGCAATAGGAGTAACAATAGACGGATGCCCTGCAGGTATTGAAGTCGCTCCTGATGATTTCATTGCCGACCTTAAGCGACGCCAGAGCGGAAGCCGCGGTACCACAAAGAGGCAGGAGCCCGATGTGCCTGAGATCCTGAGCGGCATCTTTAACGGTGTTACAACCGGAGCACCTGTCACCCTTATTACACGTAACAGCGACAAGATCTCTTCCGATTATGATGAGTTCAAAAATGTTCCGCGTCCCGGACATGCTGATTTTGTCTCGAAGGTCAAATACTCGGGATTCTCCGACATGAGAGGAAGCGGCCATTTCTCAGGCAGGATAACCTGGGGACTTGTTGCGGCAGGGGTTATTGCCAGGAAAATTGCTTCAGGATCTGATATATCTGCCAGGCTCATATCGGCAGGGGGCTCGTCTGATATTGAAAAAGCGCTTAACGATGCGATAGCTCTTAATGATACGATAGGAGGGATTATTGAGTGCCGGGTTGCCAATCCGCCTCTTGCTATCGGAGAACCATTCTTTTATTCCTTCGAGTCGGCGCTGAGCCATATTGTCTTTTCAATACCTGCAATCAAAGGCATTGAATTCGGTGCCGGATTTGCAGCAGCTTCGATGAAGGGATCGGAGCATAATGATTCCTTTGTCGGATTAAATGGAAAAACTGCAAGCAATAACGCGGGAGGCATCAACGGAGGGATCACAAACGGAAATGAAATAATCTTCAGAATCGTCGTCAAACCCACCTCTTCAACAGGAGTCAGTCAGACAACACTCGACTTCAGGGAGGGAAAAATGACAACACTGAATGTAAAGGGACGGCATGATACCTGTATCGCCTTGAGAATTCCTGTGATAGTCGAAGCCGCCGCCGCTATCGCTATGGCAGATCTGATGCTGATCGACAGGGGGATACATGGTAGTCGGAAGACGGAAGACCGAAGTCCGAAGTAGGAAGTTGGCAGTCATAACTCTGCATTTTCTCCCTTTGAAGGCATAGACGTCTAGCTAAGCATAATAATTTAAGGATAGAAGATAAGTAAAAGTTTCCCCTCCTTTTGAAGGAGGGGTGGCCGGGAGGTTGATTATCTGACTTTTACAAGGTTTTTTCCCGGCCGGGGTGGTTGATGTGTGCCTTTATTTAGTTATATTTTTTAATAAGAAAAAAACTAGCAATGAAAGAATAATCAACCACCCCGGCCGCAAATGATTCTCTGCTTTATACTTATTATAATTGTGTTAGAATTCTAAATATAACTGTACATAAATTGCAAAGAAAAACACAGCTGACGACGAAGACCAAAGACCGAAGTAAGAGCTCTGAGTTCCTAGCCCTGAGCCCTGAGCCCTGAGCCCTGAGCCTTTAGTATCAGCACTTTCCTCGTTTCCTCAGTGACCCTGAACCTCTCATCGAGCCTTTCTCCGATTATCCATACAATTTTTCCGTCCGATTCAAGAAGTAGTATATTCTCCTTATCAGGAACTGAGAATTTTTTGTCGATGAAATAGTCGCTGAGTTTCTTTTTCTGCTTCATCCCGAAAGGGTGGAAGTAATCACCGTCTCTCCAGTTTCGTATTATGAGGGGAAACTTAAGCTTTTCAGCATCAATACATGCTGTAGAAGGATCGCCGGGAATCACAAACTCAGCATCTGGCTGAAAAATCTCTGCTGAAACGATAAAAGGCACATCAAGCAGTCCTCCGGTATCATTCACCTGGTAATGCTTCTTCGCGCCGGGTTCAGGTTTGGTCACAATAAGCTCATCGCGGTTCCTGATTATCCTGTGGCTGCCTGTCAGAATCATTCCGCCGGTTTTGCCTGATATCACAGCAATAAGATCATTAAGCATAGCATTTGTTACTCCATAAGGGCTGAAGAGTTCAAAAATAACAGCCTTTTGTGCCAGGTAATCCTTAAGCAGCCTGAGATTGAAATATGTTGAATCGCCCCTTACCGACATTACAGTCTCTGATATTGAGCTTAGATAGCTGTTCAGTACCTCATCAATTCCCGAAAACCTTTCAGCAGTTTCTCTGAGTGTATTTTCCAGCGAAGGATTTATCTCTTTAAGCACGGGTATTACAAGGTGCCTGATCTTATTCCTTGTATATTTTGTGTCGGCATTTGATTTGTCTTCCCTGTATTTTACTTCATTTTGCCTTGCATACAATTCAATCTCCTCCCTTGTTGCAAACATTAACGGACGTATTATGCTCCCTGCTGAAGGCCTTATTCCTGCAAGGCCTGTAATCCCGGTGCCCCTTGTGAGATTGATGAGCATTGTTTCAATGTTGTCATTAAGGTTATGGGCAATGGCGATCTTCCGATATCCATACTCTGCCCTTATCTCTTCAAACCACTTGTATCTTAGCTCTCTGGCTGCCATCTGCACCGATATCCTGTTTTCAGAGGCATATGCTTTGGTGCTGAACCTGACAGAATGGAATTGCATATTATTAGCCGAGGCAAAAAGGCAAACCAATTCCTCGTCCTTATCCGACTCGATGCCCCTTAATGAAAAGTTGCAGTGGGCGATCCCTGCCTGTATCCCCGACTGCAAAAAGAGCTGTGTCATTACCATCGAATCGATGCCGCCGCTTACTGCAAGCAAAAGCCTGTCACCTGGTTGCGCAAGATTGTGTTCAGCTATGTAACTGTTGAACCTGTCCTGCAAACGGATCTCTGCCTGCACCCTTTTCTTCATCACCTGTAAAGATTTATTGATGGAGGTCCGGGATTAAAATCTGCAGGTTTAAGCATCTGCTCACCGGATACAATTACATTGCTGACCTTCGAAAAAGAAGGAGGATCGGGATAATATACCAGCCTGATTTGTAAAGTATTGAAAAGGAGGTTGTCATTTCTTATCCTTACACCTAAGCCTATTGAAGCCAGTCCGCTGTAGCTGTGAGGATTTTTTTGTGCTCCCGCAAGAAATGAAAAATCGGCAAATCCATAATAGGCAAACTTAAATCCAAAGAAGTTGGCAGGACTGAATACTACTGATTCAATGCCGATATTGAACCTGTCGATCCCTGTTATTGAGTCATTCCGAAATCCGGAAAACCCATTATCCCTGGGAAAATAAAGGAATTCGTCGGTATACCTGTTGAAACCCTTCGTATAGTCAAAATCCACAAAGGTTCTGACCATACTCCTCATTATTGGAAAAAGGCTTGAAAAGTGATTCAGGCTGAATTTCAGCATGCCCTGTTCTGTTTTTCCTCCATTAAGATATGATGAGAGTCCGACGGAACCGTAAATATATCCGATCTTCCCGGCCGATTTTCCAAGCGAAGCTTCCGTAGAGAAGTAAGTTCTTTGCTTGAACTCGTTAAATTCTCTTCCTATTGTAAGTTTGTATAAGCCTCCGTGAGGGATATCCTCTGTTCTCCCATATCCGTAGATCAGACTTGCCTTGTAGTATTTCTGAACTGAGAAAGCAGCTGAAGCAATGTAGATCTTGTAATCCTGAAGCTCATGATATGAATCGGGGTTGATCGACGGCCTGTTGAGTATGTTATTATGTGTATACCTTGCTCCAAGGATTATCCTCGACACTGACTTCGGGTCGATAAGAAAAGATCTGGACAGCCAGAAGTCGTGGAAATTGTATCTCAGGAGAGCCGGTACCGGGAGTGATCCGAGATCCTCTGTCGTCTGCATATGAATAATTGAAATACCTCCCGCATACTTTGTTGTTGAACTTAAAAGGTCGCGGCTCAGACGGAATCCATATGATTCCCTGATAAGATCATCAAGGTAGAAGGTCTCGAGATTGATAAATGACTTACGGATATTATTTATATTATAATGAACTCCAAATCCCGGGGCATCGCTGATACTGGTGTTGAAGGGCACTTCAAATCCCAGTTCATGACCAATCCCGAATATGTTTTTCTCAAAAACGGAGAGTGATCCTTTCTTCAGTCCTCTGTAATCGTATGATGCCCCAAGCGAATAGACATCTTTTGTAATAACAAGGATATCGGATTCCTCATCGGATACGGGAACAATATAGATCCTGGCATCGTCAATAAAGCTGAGTTCCCTGAGGATCCTCTCATTATCGCTCAAAATCAGAGGCGAAATAAGGTCGCCCGGCTTAAAAAGAAGGTTTTTCCTGACTATCGCCTCAAGTGTGTTTATATGGGTCTTGTTCAGTAACCTGTCGACTTTCTTTTCTGATTCCGAATCGGGATCCCTGACGTTGCCTCCGAATACATCAAGCCTTTTTACAGTGATGTTCCTGATTTTTCTGCCTTCATATTCGTAATACATGGCATCGCTTTCGGCACTGACTTTTTTAGGATTGTTAGCCGGTGTACGGACAATTACTAAATCGTAAATCTTCCTCGTTATCAGGTTTTTTGAAGTTTTTAACTTTAAGGAATCAAGATAATAGGGATTGATGACCGAATAGTTTGCCGATGTTGGTGCAAGCGGACTCTTTGTATCATGTGCAATTCCATGCAAATGAACTGAAAGTCCGTTATTCAGATGTACTAATGCCTGAGGGGAGATCTTTTTTACAGGTATGCTGTCCGGAGGGTCCTGGGGACATGCAGACCTAAATATCAGCAGAAGGACTGTGATTATTGTAAGCCTGTACCAAATATTGTATTTTGGCAGATGATAACACATCAGGTTTCATGAGAGTTGCCAATCAAAACATCATCAGAATTAAACTGGAACCCAAGCCTCTTGCCTGTAATTACGCGGGAGTGCTGAATTTTTGCTTCAGCCTGACCGACAGTGGCAATTTTAACGGTATCGTAGGGAGGAACAAGAAGATCGAACTCCATTGAGTACTGAATTGCAGTGGAAATTATCAGTTGCAGGGCATCCCTTCCTATTTCCTCAGATCCGAAATTTGTAAAAAGCATTCCCATCTGCCTCTTCCCTTCAACAAAATACTGCTTTTCATGGTTTATGAAGATCCTGGCAATCAGGTACCCAAGGTCATCGAGCCTTGAATATCTGAAAGAGTCGGCAAGGAAATTATAGATATTTATTATTCCTGAATAGGCATTGTACTTGTTTTTTTGGATATAGGCAGTTTTCCATGCAGGATGCTCCCTGTCGAACTGGAAAATATTCGAATGCATGCTGAACAGAATAATATCACCGGCAACCTTTATCTGTGCATCGAAATTACTTCTGTCGGTATATTCCAGCCTTATCCTGGAATCGATGCTTCCAAGGCTCGAGTTAATATCCTTTGAAATCCCCTTCAGAATGTCTTTTACAGTGCAGAATGATTCAAAGGTGTTATCATAAACCTTTTGCTTTAGAAGCGACTTATCTTTAAGAGTCGATACTATCTGAAGTTTCTTATCATTCTGCTCGGTCATGACAGGAGTCGTTTTAAAATGAAAATAAGAGTCCTAAATTAATAATTATTAATATGATCTGGCAAACAGGACCCTCCTTTTTGACGGTTTTCCTGAAAAAACGCAGGTCCCGTCTTCTTCGGGACTATCGAAAGGAATGCATCTGATAGTGGCTTTTGTAAGCTCCTTTATCTTTTCTTCTGTCTCAACGGTTCCATCCCAGTGTGCCATTAAAAACCCGCCCGGGTTGTCAAGTTTCATCTGAAAGTCCTCCCAGGTGTCGATATAAAAAGTATTCTCATTCCGGAATTTCAGGGCCCTGTTGTAAATATTGGCCTGAATTTCATCGAGGAGGTTGATAATATGAGGTACTATAGTATCAGAAGCGATTGTCTCCTTTGTGAGATTATCACGCCGGGCTATCTCTATGGTACCGTTCTCAAGGTCGCGGGGGCCGAGGGCAAGCCGTACCGGAACGCCCTTCAGTTCGTAATCGGCAAATTTCCATCCTGGTTTATTGTTATCCCTGCTGTCGTACTTCACTGAGATCCCCTTAGCTTCAAGATCAGCCTTTATCTTCAATGCTTTTTCAGACATGGCTGCGAGCTGTTCGTCATTTTTGTAAATAGGGATTATCACAACCTGTATAGGTGCCAGCTTCGGGGGAAGAATGAGGCCGTTATTGTCGGAATGGGCCATTATCAGGGCACCCATGAGCCTTGTTGATGCGCCCCATGAAGTTGCCCAGACATAATCGAGTTTTCCGTTCCGGTCGGTGAACTGAACATCAAAGGCTTTCGCGAAATTCTGTCCGAGGAAATGGCTTGTGCCTGCCTGAAGAGCTTTTCCATCCTGCATCAGCGCTTCAATGGCATAAGTATCGAGAGCTCCGGCAAACCTTTCATTTTCGCTTTTATATCCTTTAATTACAGGAACAGCCATTGAGTTTTCAGCGAAGCTTGCATAAACATTTATCATTTGCTCTGTCTCTGCAATAGCCTCCTCCCTTGTTGCATGGGCTGTATGCCCTTCCTGCCAGAGGAATTCGGTGGTACGGAGGAACAGCCTCGTACGCATCTCCCATCTGACAACATTCGCCCACTGATTGATCAGTATGGGAAGGTCCCTGTATGACTGTATCCAGTTCTTGTATGAATTCCAGATTATTGTTTCGGAGGTGGGACGAACTATGAGTTCCTCCTCAAGTTTTGCCGTAGGATCGACAACAATTCCTTTTCCGTTCTCGTCGTTTTTAAGACGGTAATGAGTTACAACTGCACACTCTTTGGCAAATCCCTCAACATGTGCTGCCTCCTTGCTGAAGAATGATTTTGGAATGAAAAGTGGAAAATATGCATTAACGTGCCCTGTGGCTTTAAACATCCTGTCAAGTTCAGCCTGGATCTTTTCCCATATTGCATAACCGTAAGGTTTGATCACCATGCAACCTCTTACAGCCGAATTTTCAGCAAGATCGGCCTTGATTACCAGATCGTTATACCACTGTGAATAATTCTCTTCCCTGTTCGTTAAAAACTTCGCCATTTGTTTGGTATGGTATTTGTTTTAATAGTTAAAAAATAGAAGCTGTAAAAATAAATAAAAACTTCAGTTATTATTAAAAAAAGAAAGGGAGGTTAATCATGAAAGCAAAATACTACATCGGAATACTTGCACTCCTCCTGATTTCATCAACCGGGGTTATTACCGCGGCGATTGAAATGAGGAATTTCAACAGGGGGAATGAAACAGTGGTGATTAACAATTATCATGAGGATTATGATTTTCACTACTCCTCGAGGATCAACAGGTTCCACAGGTCATATTCCACTTTCAGCTACTATTCCCCTGTGTTTACCGACACATACTGGTACAGCTGGCAGCCATTTACCTGGGGGATGTCTATATACGGCGGAGCCGGGCTTGGTATAGGATTCGGATTTAACTTCCCTGTCTACAACTATCCTGTCTATCAACCGAGAGTATCATACTACAACGGCTGGTACGATCCATGGTACTACGCAGGTTATGACCCCTTCTACTACAGCGGCTGGTA
Organism: uncultured Bacteroidales bacterium; assembly: GCA_963765005.1. Taxonomy (GTDB): domain Bacteria; phylum Bacteroidota; class Bacteroidia; order Bacteroidales; family VadinHA17; genus LD21. The sequence goes on along the minus strand of CAVXUP010000001.1, from coordinate 395,508 downwards.
TGCACCGGCCTATGTTAACATATCATTCAGAAACAACTGGCGTCATAACTATTACGGATGGAACAGACACGACAACTGGTATCACAGCCAGCCGGTTCACTATAGCTACAATAACTATAACACTTACAACAATTATAATAGTTATTACAGCGACAGAAGCGATAATGGCGATAATGGCAATAACGGCTATAGAGGCAGTAAAGGCAGTAAAGGCTATAACATCAACAGCACTAACAGAACCAATATTACCAATAGAGCCAGCACCAGCAGCGCCAACAGCACCAACAGCACCAATAGAGCCAGCGTCAACAGCACCAATAGAGCCAGCGTCAACAGCACCAATAGAACCAACAGCATAAACAGCACCCAGGGTAGCAGCAGGAGAGAGGCTGCTCCAAATAACAGCACTGCAAGGAGTATTGAAAACCGGGCAGGCAATGTGAATTCGATGAAAAACTCACCGGCTGCAAGAAACATCAATACTGAAGCAAGAGCATATAGCAGGGAGGCAGTTAAAAATTCAGCACCTGTTACCAACCAGGCAGTAAGGAGAGCCGAAGCACCTGCACGCCAGGAGCGCAGCACTCCGGTAGCGATGGGATCGGCAAATGAAAGGCAGAGATCGGTAAGTGCCCCTGCAAGAAGCAGTGCGCCTGCAGCATCTCAGCAGAAGAATTCTTCCGGCGGAGAAGGGTCCAGGACTGCAACCAGAGAGCGCTCAGCAGCTGGAAATACACCTTCAGGAAGGAGATAAAAACTAAGTCAGACAGGAGTTCCACAGGGGGCTCCTGTTTTTTTATTCTATTTAATTTGATCATTATTGCAAAGTATTTCGGGTTTTTTGTTTCTTTGGTATAATATTTGCACATTGTCAAATAACCAAAAGGCGAATAAAATGAAAGCAATATCTAAAACACTGGTCCTACTTCTTCTGGCACTCAGCTCCTGCACCTCAAAGCTTTATACAGGCGGGGGAGAGTACGATGACCTGTATTACTCGCCATCTGACCAGGAGTCTGTAGCTGTCAAGCCTTCTGCCAATGCTCCTATTGCTGCAAACGACAGTAATCTGGAGGGATATTACGACAATATTTATGCTGCAGATACTCTCGTTTCAAATGATTATTCTGAAGCTGTGGATTATGAAGAGGCTATGGTTTATAATAGCAACTCCTCCACAGGAGGCTACGACTATATCGACGGGATGTCATATTCAGGCAGGCTCAATATGTTTTACGGGAACTATTTTGACCCCTACTGGAGAGATCCATACTATTACGGAGGAGGCTATCCCTCTATGGGGTTCGGCATGAGTTTCGGCTATCCCTACTTTGGAATCAGCATGGGTTGGGGCGGCAGATATCCTTACTATCCATATTATCCTTACTATGGATACGGATATTATGATTACTACTGGGGATATCCTTACTACGGCGGCGGTTATTATGGCGGCTATTATCCGCCCTACTACGGCGGCGGTTATTATCCACCCTACTACGGAGGTTATCCGATTTATGGCGAAGGTAGTTCTGCGGTTGCATACGGAAGAAGGGAAAAGCCAAGTACCTCCTCCTCAGGCTACAACGATAAGGTATCGCCTACAGCCGGTGCCCGCAGGGATGCCTATAGCGCTTCCGGCGGAAGTACAACGGGAAGAAGAACTGCAGCCGGAAGCACTGCAGCCGGAAGCACAGGCGTACAGTCTGTTGCAGGCGAAAGCAGAAGATCAACCCTTAATAATAATATATCGAGGCAGGTTGCTGATAAGACAGGCATGACCGACCCGGCATCAAAAGGGGACGGAAGCGCTTCCTCTGCACAGAGCAGATCAGCAAATGCACGGCCTGAATATAATGATGTAAACAGGTCTTATACCCCCAGCTATAGCAATCCGAGGCTCAGTACAAGGCCTTCATACAATAATTCAAGAGTGTCTGAAACTCCGGCTGCAGGTGCTGGCAGAACCGAATCGACCGGTAATACAATCAGATCGTATGGAAATACCGGCTCTGTGAGAACCCAACCTTCAAACCAGTATCAGGGAGCAGGTTCCAGTGGAAATTCGATGATCGGAACCCAGAGAAGAACCGTCAGTTCACCAGAGTATTCCGTACCTTCCGGCAGCACCAGATCAGTATCGCAGGGCAGCTCGGGCGGGTACTCAGTACCTTCGAGGAGAAGTTCGGAAAGCAGCTCTTCATCTTCCTCTTCATACAGCGGCGGCAGCTCATCGAGGAGTTCATACTCATCAGGCTCATCCTCCGGATATAGCGGCGGATCATCAGGCAGCTCATCGGGTGGATCATCGGGTGGATCATCAGGTGGCTCATCAGGCGGCTCATCAGGTTCTTCTTCAGGCAGAAGATAGTTAATAAGATCAGATTTTCTTTCAGCAGTTCATTCTAAAAATCAGGAGTGCAGGTAGGCTCATACAAAAAATCAAGTATTATGAAACGGCTATTTGTAATAATATCAATAATCCTTTCTTCAGTCACCATCGTCAGATCGCAGAACCTCGATGATGCCCTGAGGTATTCACAGGTTTTCTATGGTGGAACAGCAAGGTTTAGAGCCATGGGCGGCGCATTTACAGCTCTTGGTGCCGACCTCTCCACCTTTAGCCAGAACCCGGCCGGCATAGGAGTGTTTCGCTCATCGGAGATGTCAATAACTCCGCAGCTCGACTATATAAAGTCCACTTCAACCTATAACGGTTCTGTTTCCACTGACTATCTTGATAATTTTAATCTTGGACAGGCAGGGCTGGTGAGCAGTGTCTATTCAGGAAACAATTCAACAGGACTGATAACATTCAATTTCGGATATTCATTTAACAAAACAAGCAACCTCGATCAGAGCTTCATTATCCAGGGGGTAAGCCCAACCAGTTCAATGGCTGATTACTGGACAGATATCAGCGAGGGAACATTTTATAAGGATCTTGGCGGGGCTGAAGGTATAGCTTATGACTCATGGGTTATAGATACAATTTCAAATTCCGGTGGAGATTCCTATGGTACAGTATATTCAAATTATGGTGATAACTATCCATCTGTATATGGTCAGAAAGTAAGACGTCTTGTCTACTATGACGGCTATACAGGCGAACATGCAATCTCCTTCGGAGGGAACTACTCCAACAAGCTCTACTTCGGAGCTACATTCGGAATAAGCCAGTTGAGATATGTGAATCATTATGAACATCTGGAGTCTACCGATAAAGTGATGGCATCGGGTTTTAAAAGCTTTACATATACCGACCATTTTGAGAACACCGGAACCGGTTTCGGCTTTAAATTCGGCGCAATTTATAAACCTACTGAATTCCTCAGAGTGGGGGCAGCATTTCATTCACCTGTATGGTATACAATAAAGGAATACTTTTATGAGAATATGAGCTCAAACTTTACAGGGGGCGACAACTATGAGTACTATAATGACCCTTTCAGATATGAGTATGCCCTTGCGACTCCGTTAAGGTTTCTTTCAGGCCTTGCAGTTCAGGTGAAAAAAATAGCACTCATAAGCTTTGACTATGAGTATGTTGATTATGGTTCAGCCAGATTCTCACAGACTGGAGATGGATACAATTATACTGAAAAGAATAATGCAATCAGTTCGAGCCTGAAAGCAGCAAGTAATTTCCGCGTCGGAGGCGAACTCAGACTTAATAAAGTCTATCTGAGGTCTGGCTATGGTTATTATGGCTCCGCTTATGAAAAGGGTGAAGATAATCAGGACCTTGACTATAGTTCAATATCCGGAGGCATAGGCTTCAGGGAGAAAAATATTTCTGTTGATTTTGGATATACCAATTTCAGGTCCTCACAAACATACTTCCTGTATCCTCTTGAAAATATTTCTGATGCCGCTGATGCTAATCTGAGCACTACAAAGAATGTTTTCAGCCTGACTTTGGGTTATAAATTCGGTTACTGATTCCAGACTGCACAGACTGGTTAACCGAGGTAGCCGATACTCTCAGGTCCCATATTAAAAAGCAGGTCAACAATGCTTAGTCCGGCCACGAACTCACCGCCGGTGTTAAATACCTGGCTGTAGCGGCGTTGAGGAACAATTGATTGTTTCTTTGGATCTAAGCTGTATCTGTAATCATCAGGATTTTCAGAAAGCGGTTCAAAATAAGTTGTGAACGCGACTTTTGTATCAAGCTCCAGAGCCTCAAGTAAATGAATTGTCAGGGCCGTGTTCAGATCGATCAGATATTTGTGACCGGCAGATATTATCCTGAATATTTCATCATTGTAAAATTCGAAGAAGGGAGAGGTGCCGTAAGCTGCAATCATTGCCCTGAGATGTACCTGCTGCCATCTTTTTGAGTAATCAATCCTGATTTCTTTTAATGCTGTCTTATGAAGGCTGCCGGAACAGACCGGAACCGAAAGCATCTGAGAACCGTGCGATGAGAGAATATAACATCTGTTGCGATAGGTCTGTTTATGATAATTCTCCTCGAGCTCGATTAAAGTCTCACCCGGTTTTGAAATAAGAGCAAAGTATTCTATTGGAGGAAGATAGGCAGTTGAAACAAGTATCTTATTACTCATTTTTAATATCTTTCACGCCATCCTGTTAATCATGCTGGCTGAAAAACCCGCTCCGAAACCGTTGTCGATATTGACTACGGTAACGCCTGTTGAACAGCTTGTCAGCATTGCCAGGAGTGCTGAAATTCCACCAAAACTGGCTCCATATCCTACGCTTGTCGGTACTGCAATAACAGGTTTGTCAACAAGTCCGCCTACAACACTGGCAAGCGCTCCTTCCATTCCTGCAATCACAATTACCACCTTACAGCTCCTGATGTCGGGCAGTTTATCAACAAGCCTGTGTATTCCTGCAACTCCTGCATCATAAAGGCGGAATACATTATTGCCGAGAAGTTCTGCTGTTACGGCTGCCTCTTCTGCAACAGGCATATCCGATGTGCCGGCGGTTATTACTGCTATGCGGCTTTCGGGCGGCTCTGGTTTCTTTTTTTGAAAGGAGATGATCCTTGCAATCTCAAAATATACTGCTTCCGGAACGGCAGTTTTTACAGCTTCAAACATCTCCTTGTTTGCCCTGGTTCCGATTACGTTGTTTTCCATGGCCGACATAACCCTGAAGATCTCCTTTACCTGCTCAACTGTCTTTCCCGCACAATAAATTATCTCCGGATAACCGGTACGGATCTCCCTGTGGTGGTCTATCCTGGCAAAACCAAGATCGGAATATGGAAAATTCCTCAGCGCCTCAAGGGCATCATCAACAGTTGTTTGTCCTGTTTTTACCTCAGTAAGCAGTTTCTCAAGATCTTTTGCATTCATACTTCCATTTTTTCAGGATTGGAACTTCCGGTTCTGTAACCTTCAAGGTCCAAAGATATATATCTGAAGCCTATTTTTTTCAAACCGGAGATGATATTATCCCTGTGCGGATTCTGGATTATTCTTTCCATGAAGCCGGGAAGAGCTTCAATCCTTGCCAGGTCACCATGCATTCTTACCCTTGTTCCTGGATATCCCGATTCAAAAAATAAATTCTCGGCAGACTCAATCATTCTGAGCATACCATCATTTACATCAGTGTTATAAGGGATTCTGGTAAGCAGGCAGGCCATTGCAGGCATATCCCATGTTTTAAGCCCTGCATCATGGGAGAATTGCCTTATATCATTTTTTGTAAGGCCTGCCTCCAGCAGCGGGCTTCTGACTTCCATCTCTTTAAGCGCTTTCATCCCTGGTCTGAATTCTCCGGCATCATCTGCATTTGTTCCGTCAATAATACTTTTAATACCTCCGGCAGAAGCAAATGACAAGATCTCAGAAAAAAGTGTTTTCTTGCACAGATAGCATCTTTCAATAGGATTATTCTTTATTGCTTCAGGAAAACCAAGTTCCAGGATCTTGTGTCTGATCCCGAATGATTTTGTAAACTCAACAGCTTCGTCAATTTCCCTCTGAGGGATGTATGGTGTCCGGATAGTTACGGCGATTACTGAAGATTTCTTCAGCATATGCGCCCTGTGCAGAAGAAATGAACTGTCAACACCGCCTGAGAAGGCAATCACAATTGAACCCAGTTCATTCAGGATTTTATCCAGCTTTTTTAATTTATTTTCGGTCATGCTTTTGTATATATATTTGTTTCCAGGTAGCCCATTATCATGTTTAGAATCATGAATAGGCCAAAGTCTCCCTCCTTTTGAAGGAGGGGTTCCCGACGAAAGTCGGGACGGGGTGGTTGATTGCCAACCGAAGCTTTAGCGGAGGTTGGTGCCCATTGCAATCATCAGCTCATTATACACTTTCTTCAATGGTACCCCCTTTTCCACTGCTATTCTTTTGCAATCGTCATATTCAGGCTTACGGGAGACTTCTTCGTCCTTATAATATGAAACTTTTGCCCTGATATCACCATAAACAGTGCTTACTGTCTCATATTTTCTGACAAGTGTTTCCTTTCTGAATGGGAATACTCTGATACCAAGGGTTGTGGTTTCAGTGAAAACAATATGCTTTAGTTTTTCCTCCAGCTCTGATTCGCAGATAATGTTCAGAACAATACCCGGTCTGTTTTTCTTCATTATTATATTTGTCAGAAACACATCTGAAGCGCCCGCCTTGAAAAGTTGTTCCGCCACATGCTCATAAAACTCCGGGTTCATGTCATCTATGTTGCACTCCAGCTGGATAGCATCATGTCCTGAGCCGGCTTCTGCAACTGTCTCACCCAGGAAGACCCTTAAAAGGTTTGGGACATCCGGATTGTCTTTATGTCCTACACCATATGCTGTCTTTTCAATCTTCACCAGGAACCCGGGATTAAAGTCCGTACCGAGAGCGGCAATTATTGCGGCTCCGGTAGGGGTAGTAGCCTCGAAACCGACGCCTCCTTTTTTTACCGGCAATCCTTTTATTATCTCTGCTGTTGCAGGCGCCGGTACCGGCAGTTTGCCATGGTCGCAAATTACAAACCCGCTGCCAAGCTCCACAGGGGAAACATGTACGGCATCGACATTGAGGGAATTGAAGCAGATCGCAGCCCCCACAACATCTATTATTGAATCAACCGCTCCGACCTCATGAAAATGAACATGATCTATTGATATTCCGTGAACAGCAGCTTCTGCTACTGCTATCTTCATAAATATCTTCAAGCTTAACTCTTTGGTTTTCGTATCGAGGGCAGAATCGTTTATTATCTTTTCAATATCAGCCAGATGCCTGTGAGCATGCTCATGACGTGTCTGCCTTACTGTAACCTTTGTTCCGCTTATCCCGTGTCGCTGGTCTTTTTGCTCTGTCAGTTCCCATCCGGGCAGATTAAGTTTATTAAGTTCATTTATAAGGAAGCTCTTTTCAACTCCCAGGTCAATCATTGCTCCAAGGTTCATATCTCCGCTGATACCGGAGAAACAGTCATAGCATAAAACTTTCATAGAGGTGAGTATATTACGCAGTTAATTAAAGAACAACCAGAATGATTTTTTGTTAGAAAATATCTTCAAAAACTCAGACCCGGTATTCGAAGTTGCTAATATACTATTTACTCTCTTCATGGTATACCAAAAAAAAATCGTATTTTTCGGACTATATGTTAAAAACGCTGGCTTACCTGAACTATTGATATATGAAAAGAAGAGATTTTCTCAGATCATCGGTTGGAGCAGGCATGGCTGCAGGAGCAGCTCTCAGCCTTGGAGGGTATGATAAGCTCTGGGCAGCTGCTCCGCTGGTCCCTAAATATGATCTGGTTGCTGTAATGGGCGGAGCTCCCGATGCAATGTTCGACCTGGGAATTCAGGAACTTGGAGGAATGGGAACCTTTATCACCAAAGGTCAGAAAGTGCTGATAAAACCGAATATCGGCTGGGACGTAATACCTGAACTGGCGGCAAATACAAATCCCCTGCTTGTTAAACGGATTGTGGAACATTGCTTCAGGGCAGGGGCGAAGGAGGTTTATGTTTTTGACCATACCTGCGACAACTGGGTTTCCTGCTACAAGAATTCAGGGATTGAAAAAGCTGCAAAATCAGCCGGGGCGAAGGTTGTTCCGGGAAACTCAGAAAGCTATTACCAGAACATCGAAATCCCTGAAGGGATAAAACTAAAAAGTGCAAAGGTGCATGAGATATTTCTTGAAACAGATGTCTTTATCAACGTGCCGGTGCTGAAAGACCATAGCTCCACAAGGATGACAGCCTGTTTAAAGAATAACATGGGACTTGTCTGGGACAGGGGGTACTGGCATTCAAACGATTTGCACCAGTGTATTGCTGATTTTGCATTGTATGAAAAAAAGCCTGTCCTGAATATTATTGACTGTTACAATGTCATGGTCAAGAATGGCCCACAGGGGGTATCGATAGAAGATATTGTGGCAATGAAAGCACTTATTATCACGCCCGACGGAGTTGCTGGAGATGCTGCCGCTGCAAAGTATCTCGGGGTGCCTGTTGAAAAGATCGACTATATCGGCATAGCTCACAAAATGGGGATAGGAAATAAAAATCTTGAAGCCCTGAATATTAAGAAAATTAAAATGTAATTCCCAATGGGATCGGCTGTACTAAGGAGGATCAGAATAGTTTTTTCAGCTCTTGTCTTAATCTGGTTTATACTGGCTTTTGTTGATTTCAGGCAATTGATCCCTGTTGAGTATTACAATTACCTCCTTTTTCTCCAGTTTGTACCCTCAGTCTTCAAATTCTATGACCTTAGAACTGCTGCAGGGGCTGGTTTCATAATTATTCTGATACTTACACTCCTCACCGGACGGTCGTATTGTTCATTTTTATGCCCTCTTGGCGTAGGCCAGGATTTCAACAGCAGGATAGGAGGACGGATCAGAAAGAAATTCCGCAGATACGGATTTAAAAGGCCGCATACCATAACCAGATATTTTATCCTGGCGCTTACACTTGCTGTTACGATTGTGTTTGGCATCTATGCCTTGAGCCTGCTCGACCCGTTTAGCATTTTCGGAAGGTTCATGACCTATTTCGGCAAGCCTCTGGTACTTCATTTAAATAATCTTATTTCAAATAACCTTGGAAAGCTAGATATCTATGTTCTTAACAATGTTCCTGTTAAAAATTACAGTTTGATTATCTATGCAATCCCTGTTGCATTTTTCCTGCTTGTCGGGGGCTTGTCGCTCACCAAAGGACGTCTTTACTGCAACCTGATCTGTCCTGTTGGTACGCTGCTTGGCCTTTTATCAAAAATTTCAGTTTTAAGGATTAAGATCGACCACTCAAAATGTACAAGGTGCGGCCGGTGTGCAATAAGGTGTAAATCGTCGTGCATCGATTTTTTGCACAGCAAAGTTGATGTTACAAGGTGCGTTGATTGTTTTGATTGCATCTACACATGTCAGGATAAAGCCATCAGTTACGGCGTATTGAGTCTTGGGAAAAAAGAACATATTACTGATGAGAACAAGAGGAAGAACATAGCTGGTTCGCTGCTCCTGCTCTTTGGATTGTCGCAGGCAGCTTCGGCTCAGGAGAAGATAGCTCCAAAACCCAAAAAGGAGTCAACCATAAAGGAAAATAAAACTTCACCTGTATCTCCTCCGGGCGCAGTATCAATTAAGCGGTTCAATGAACTCTGTACCGCATGTTCGCTTTGCATAAGCGCATGTCCGAATAATGTTTTGCAACCTGCATTCAAAGAGTACGGACTCACCGGCCTTATGCAGCCTGTGATGGATTACCATAAAAGCTTTTGCACCTATAACTGCACTGTGTGCACTGATGTCTGTCCTACAAATGCCTTGCAGCCGCTTCTTCCCGAGGCTAAAAAACTGACCCAGCTGGGGAAAGCTGTTTTTGTAAAGGACAACTGTATTGTTAAGACTGAAAAAACAGCCTGCGGAGCCTGTTCGGAAAGCTGCCCGACAAAAGCTGTTTATATGATTCCCTTCGAGAAAAACCTTGTAATTCCAAAGGTCAATACTGATATCTGCATCGGCTGCGGACATTGCGAATTTGCATGTCCCACCACTCCTTATAAGGCAATCTATGTCGATGGCAACCCTGTTCATATTGCAGCTCAAAAGCCTGAACCAAAAGAGTCAGGGAAAAAAGCTCCGGTAGATTTTCCGTTCTAAATTTATTATAATATTATGAATCCATCTCATATTGAACATATTGGAATAGCTGTTGCAGATCTTAAACAGGCAATTGATTTGTATGAAAAGGTATTCGGGCTTAAGTGCTACAGTATCGAAGAAGTCCCTGATCAGAAAGTGAGAACCGCATTTTTTATGGTTGGCCAGACAAAAATAGAGCTTCTTGAGTCTACCGATCCTGAAGGACCGATTGGAAAATTTATAGCTAAGAAAGGAGAAGGTATTCATCATATTGCCTTTGCAGTGAAGAATATTGAAGATCAGCTAAGACATGCCGAGGAGAGTGGCGTTCAGCTGATTGACAAATCTTCCAGAAAAGGAGCAGAAGGTCTCGATATTGCTTTCCTTCATCCAAAATCAACTTCCGGTGTTCTTATTGAGATCTGTGAAGATAAAAACATATAACTAAGAAGACAAAAGATAACCTGCCTGCCGGCAGGCAGGAAGTCTAAAGACAAAAGTTAAAATCCATTGCAGGCTTAGCTTTCCAGATTATGAATCAATTAATTGCCATTGCAGGAAATTCTGGTCCCAAGGTCAGATCCGATTGCGAAATGACTCTTGAACTGACAAAATCAGGGGGAATTGATATAACCCTTAATTCAAGGGTGAAGGCGCTGTACGGAAGATCAATAACTGACCAGTGCCACGCTCTGCTTAGTAAAGCAGGAATTGAAAATGCAAAGCTTCTTATTAACGATTCAGGAGCTCTTCCTTTCGTGCTTTCCGCCCGACTCGAAGCTGTTGTCCGCAAGGTCTGGAATCCTGATTTTGAAGATCTTCCGGAGATGATCAGCGAAAATCTCTCCTCAGGTGAACAGCAGCGGTTCAGGTTTTCGCGACTTTATCTTCCGGGTAATACGCCAAGCATGATGATTAATGCTGCTCTTCATTCGCCTGACGGTATAATTCTCGATCTGGAAGACTCTGTTGCTCCTGATAAAAAGGATGAGGCAAGGATACTTGTGCGGAATGCACTCAGGCAGCTCGACTTCCGCGGGGCTGAGAGGATGGTGAGGATAAACCAGGGAAAGAGAGGCCTTGATGACCTCGCATATTTAATTCCTCATAATGTCAACCTGATCCTTATTCCCAAGTGTGAAAGTGCTTCAGAGACAGAGACTGTGGCAAATGAAATCAGTATTTTAAGAAAAAAGTACGGGATTGGAAGCAGGGTCTGGCTGATGCCGATTATTGAAACCGCACTTGGGGTTGAGAATGCTTTTAATATAGCCACTTCATCACCGGATGTTGTTGCACTGGCCGTAGGGCTCGAAGATCTTACTGCTGATCTGGGTGTACCCCGGACTGCTGATGGTGCCGAATCGTTATATGCCCGCACCAGGATTGTTAATGCAGCAAAGGCAGCAAGGATCCAGCCTATTGATTCGGTCTTTTCCGATGTAAGCGATATGGATGCTCTTGCCCTTAATGTGAAAACTTCAAAATCGCTTGGTTTTGAAGGAATGGGCTGTATTCACCCGCGTCAGATAGCTGTTATTAAGAATGGTTTTGCACCGGATGCGGCCGAGATTGAGAAATCTAAAAAGATCGTCCTGGCATTTGAAGAAGCTGCCCGTCAGGGACTCGGAGTTGTTGCTCTTGGTTCAAAGATGATCGATCCGCCTGTGGTAACGCGCGCACAAAAAACTATCAGTCTGGCTTTAAAACTAGGACTCATCTCCCCCGACTGGCAAAAGAAAATATAGCTTAACCTGCACCCTGCACCCTGCACCCCGAAACCCCGAAACCCCGAAACCCGAAACCCGAAACAGAGAAACATGGCTACAAAAACTGTCATAAACGCCGCCGGCAGGAGTGTCCCCCTCGAGATAAATGGTCAGCCTGCCATTCCATTCAAGGGTGTTGGAAAACATAAGCCGGAAGGAAGGAAATATTCTCCTCCCGTGCCGTCTTGTTCCGACTATCCGGGTGATGGCAATAAAGTTGTGGGATCGCTTGCAGAGGCCCTGCGCCTTTGCGGCCTAAAGGATGGCATGACTATATCAACTCATCACCACCTTCGCGACGGTGATCTGATCAGCAACACGATCTTTGACCTTGCTTCTGCGATGGGAGTAAAAGACCTTGTATGGTTCCCGTCTGCCTCATTCCCATGCAACGATCCGATAATCAAATATCTCGATGACGGAACAATAAACAGGATCGAAGGCAGTATGAATGGCCCGCTCGGCAGGTATGTCTCTGAGGGGAGGATGAAAGGAACAGCGGTGCTCAGATCGCACGGTGGAAGGGTGCAGGCAATACAGGACGGAGAAGTGAAGATAGATATAGCTGTTATGGCAGCCCCTTCTGCCGATTCGTTCGGCAATGCAAAGGGGACAGGAGGCACTTCATCCTGTGGTGTCCTTGGATATGCCAAAGCTGATACAATGTATGCCTCAAAAGTGATTGTGGTTACTGATAACCTCGTTGAGGTTCCGTGCTACCCTATGGAAATTGAGGGTAATTATGTCGATTATGTTGTTGTGGTTGATAAAATAGGAATCCCGGAGAAAATTGTTTCGGGTACAACCCAGGTAACTAAAAGTCCCGACAGGCTTCTTATCGCTGAGCTTACTGCAGCTTTTCTTGAAAAATCGGGAATACTCAAAGACGGAGTCACAATGCAGGCCGGTGCCGGCGGGACATCTCTTGCAATAGCTGTATTTGTTCACGAGATCCTTAAGAACAAAGGCTGGAAATCAAAATTCGGTTTTGGCGGAAGCACCAAGTATATGGTCAGTATGCTTGAAGATGGTCAGATGGGTTATATCCTCGATGCACAGGCCTTCGATCTTGATGCCGTCAGATCGGTTGAAACTAATCCGAATCACATTCCATACTCAGTCTTTAATGCCTACAACTACCATTCAAAGGGAAACCTTACAAGCATGATGGATATAATGATCCTTGGTGCCACAGAGGTTGACCTTAACTACAATGGCAATGTAGTCACACATTCCGACGGATACCTTCTGCACGGAATCGGAGGATGGCAGAATTGTCTCCATGCAAGGAATGTAATACTTCCCATTCCTCTTTTCCGCGACAGGATCCCTGTTATTGTAGATGAGGTTACCACACTATGCGGCCCCGGAGAGCTTATTGACGTAATCATAACAGAAAGAGGAATAGCAATTAATCCGCTCAGGCACGATCTTATTGAGAGTGTAAAAGGAAGCGGGCTGCCGGTCAGGACAATAAAGGAACTGAAGGAAGAGGCATGGAGGATCTGCGGCGAACCTGAAAAACCTCAGTTCGGTGATGAAATTGTTGCTGCAATAAAGTGGGTTGACGGCACTGTTATTGATGTTGTCAGAAAGATTAAAAATTAATAGTTTTTCTATGGAAAAGTATAAATGCAGCCAGTGCTCCTATATCTACGACCCTGAAATGGGTGAACCCCTCGATGATATAGTACCGGGAACACCTTTCAGCATGCTCCCCGATGATTATATCTGTCCGATTTGCGGGGCAGGCAAAGAGGATTTCTTTATTTATGAGTAAGGTTGCTTTCTTCTGACGGTGCATTTTTTATCACATCTGTCAGAAGATCCCAGAACATCTGCACCGTTTTTATTTCGATCATTTCCTGGGGGGTATGAGCACCCTTTATAGTTGGTCCGAATGAGATCATGTCAATGCCTTTGAATTTTTCAAAGAAAAGCCCGCATTCCAGACCTGCATGAATGGCTTTAACAAGCGGCTCTTTACCGAACAGCTTCCTGTACGATTCAGAAGTGATCTTAAGGATCTCTGATGTGACATCCGGTTTCCATCCCGGATAACCGTCAGAATGTATAACCTTAGCCCCGGCCAGTTTCAGGCATGAACCTACAATGCTTGCAGCATAATGCCTTCCGGATTCCACAGAGCTCCTCTGGCTTGTGACAATCTTAATTGACCCGTTCTCAAGTGTTTTTACCGATGCCAGATTGGTTGAGGTCTCAACAAGGTCAGCCATGTCTTTCGACCATGATATTACTCCGTGCGGACAACAGTTGAGGCCATTCAACAACCTGTTAACGGTCTCCCGGTCTATCACAACAGCCGGGAGAGTAACTTCTTTTGCAGAGATCCTGAGCTCATTTTCAAGGCTGCCGAACTCATCTTTTAAAACAGCCTCAAATTCTGATATCAGCTTAAAGAAATCAGTCGTGAGACCCTTTTCTGCCACTATTGTGGCAAATGCCTCTCTCGGGATAGCATTCCTGAGGTTCCCTCCATCAAAGGAAGAAACTGATAGTTCGTGTTGATCTGCCAGATTCAGACAGAAGCCTGGCCATTATCTTTACAGAATTGCCAAGGCCCTTATGGATCTCATCTCCTGAATGGCCCCCTCGCAAGCCAGTGACAGATATCTCAAGAGCTGAAGAATTGTTGCTTACGCTTTCCCTGGTATAATTCATTGTTCCGACAGTCTCCGTCCCGCCGGCACATCCTATGAAAAGTATGCCTTCATCTTCCGAATCGAGATTAAGAAGTGTCCTGCCAGAGAAAAAATCAGGCTTCAGTCCGAAAGCACCGGTCATGCCTGTCTCTTCATCGACAGTGAACAGACATTCAATTGTTCCGCACCGGAGTTCCGGATCAGTGAGGATTGCCATCTGAGCGGCAATGCCAATTCCATCGTCGGCTCCGAGAGTTGTTCCGCTGGCAGAAACCCATTCATTACCCACAACAGGCACTATCGGGTCTTTGCTCCAGTCGTGGGGATAATCAGAATTTTTTTCTCCAACCATATCCATATGGCTCTGGAGGACTATTGTTTTCCTCTTCTCCATGCCATCTGAAGCCTTTCGGATGATAACTATATTCCCTGTTTCATCCTCTCCCGATTCCAGGTTGTTTTCAGCAGCAAACCGGAGCAGATACTCTCTGATCTTTCCCTCATTTTTAGAAAGGCGGGGTATTTTGCAGATCTCATCGAAGTATTTCCAGAGTGGCGAAGGCTGAAGTTTGCTTAAAAGATTCATATTATTCGGATGATAGGTGAAGAAGGGCAAATTTACGTTTTCTTTTAGTTATCTTTTCAGATGTGTGATTAAAATAGTGAAGGGCTTTTACAGCTGCAGGATTTTATTTATTTTTACATATACAGGAGTCGGAAATTCTCAAAAACAACCGTTATGGCAAAACATACAATTGTTGCATTACCAGGCGATGGCATAGGAGTAGTAGTTCTCAATGAGGCTGTCAGGGTTCTCAATGCTGCAGGCTTTGATGCAGATTATGTTTATGGCGATATCGGTTGGGAATTCTGGTGCAGTGAAGGTAATCCATTGCCGCAGCGTACCCTCGATCTCATAGCAAAACACCGGATTGCGCTTTTCGGGGCAATAACATCCAAACCGAATGACGAGGCTAAAGCTGAACTTGACCCTGCTCTCCAGGGAAAGGGTTTTTCCTATTCGAGCCCTATTGTAGGTTTAAGACAGCATTTCAATCTCGATATCTGTGTGCGT
Organism: uncultured Bacteroidales bacterium; assembly: GCA_963765005.1. Classification (GTDB taxonomy): domain Bacteria; phylum Bacteroidota; class Bacteroidia; order Bacteroidales; family VadinHA17; genus LD21. The sequence continues at coordinate 379,897 of CAVXUP010000001.1, read as the reverse complement.
CCCTGCAAGTCGTATAAAGGCAACCCGCTTAATTTCATAAGGAGAGGAAGAGGCAATACAATTGATGAACCGCTGATTGATGCAGTAATTTTCAGGCAGAATACCGAATGCCTGTACTCAGGCGTAGAATGGACAAATCCTCCGGCTAATGTTTATAATGCACTTATGTCGCATCCTAAGTTTGCCGGGAATTTCGGATCTGTGCCTGTTGAAGAGTTATCTGTTTCGACACGTATTTTTACAAGAAAGGCAACAACAAGAATACTTATGGCTGCTTTTGAATTTGCTTCAAAATTCGCTTATAAATCTGTTACTGTATGTGAAAAGCCAAACGTGATAAGGGAAACTTCCGGTTTAATGTGGAAGCTGGCCAAAGAGATCCAGAAGAATTCTTTCCCCGGAATTAAGCTGAACAACACCAATATTGATGCCCAGATGATGTGGCTGACAAAGAATCCGGAGGATTATGGTGTTATTGTTGCAGGAAATATGTTTGGTGACATTGCGTCTGATGCTTTTGCCGGACTGATAGGCGGACTGGGATTTGCATGCAGCGCACAGTTCTCGGAAGACGGCATTGCCGTTTTTGAGCCTACCCATGGCTCTGCACCTAAATATGCTGACTATGAGGTTTCTATTGTTAACCCGATAGCGATGATAGAGTCGGCATGCATGATGCTCGATTATATTGGAGAGAAGCCGATAGCTGCAAATATAAGAAAGGCAATAGCTGATATTATAAAGGAGGGAAAGGTAAGGACTTATGATATGATGAAGATGCAGGGAAGACCTGAAGCAATACAGAATGGAGCTGCTTCAACGACAATGATGACCGATGCAATAATTGCCAGGTTAACAAAGTAAATATTCATAAGATGAATGACAAAGTAAAGAAGCTGTGGCCTGAGCTGCAATGGATAGCCGATGAATCGCTCAGGGAAAAGACAGCAAAAACATGGGAGATTGCCCTGGAAAGAAGTGTTCTGGAAGTGGATGATCTTGATAGAATTCCCTTTACTCTTTTGTGCGGACCCGGTCTGAAAGTAAGCTTTATGGCTCACAAGAGATGTGTGGTGCATGTTGCAAAAGCAAGCGGTGAAAAGATGAATGAATTCTTTGGATCTGACCTGCCGGTGAATATGGATGTCCTGATATCCGGAGCTATTCTTGCTGATGTGGGTAAACTTCTTGAATATGAGCTGGATAAAGACGGAAAGGCTGTGCAGGGCAAATACGGACAATACCTTCGTCATCCTTTTTCAGGAGTGTCCCTTGCCGAAGAATGCGGAGTTCCGGCTGAAGTGTGTCACATAATTGCTGCGCATGCTCATGAGGGTGACCTTGTAAAAAGAACCACCGAGGCATATATTGTGCATCACGCCGACTTCATGACCTTCCTTCCCTTCAAGAGCCGGTTAGAATAAACTATTGAGTGATCAGTTATAAAGCCAGCTTGCGGGTACTGCAGTTTTTGGTTGCCCGGGGGCTTCCACAAGGAATTCCAGCCCGACGCCACCTACCCGCTGAAAATACTCCAGCCTTATCTTATGCATTCCTTTGGCAAGCGGGTAGTATCTGCCTTCTTCCCTCATGCCATGAATCCCGTCATTGACAACAGGTTCCGTATTATCGACTGTCATTTTGCTTCCGTCATCGGAGTTGATGAAAAGCCCGTAAACGCCGTCTGAAGGGATCTGGATGTAACCTTCAAAGACCAGAGCAAACAGTGATTCCTTGCCCGAAACCTTATAAGTCACGGCAGGCGCGTTTTTTATAATTGCAGGTTTAATTGTGCTAAAGTCGGGAAGCAGGTCGAAGTTTCCCTCGTAAATGTAAGCCTTAAGGCCTTTGCCTGTTCTTTCAGGTGAGGCAGCGGGAATGACTTCTGCTTTCCCGATAGTGAAAGATACTATTCGACTGCTGGCATCACTCCATTTGGTAAATGCCTTTATTGTCGTTGTAGTTGTCAATGTAATTGGTCCGGTGTATTGCTTTGAATTTTCATCAGGCTCGCTTCCGTCAACTGTAAAGAAGATCTTTCCTTCGGGCCTGGAATTGGTGAGCTCTGCAATATATGTTTCTGTGAAAATCCGGAGCTGCGATTTGAGCTGAGGGGGTATTATATTTTTATTTGCCCTGAAGACATTCTCAAGTCCCATCTTGTTGACTTTCCTGTCGTAGGTCATAAGCCCGTTGGTTTCAGTCTCAACATCTGTGGTCTGAGTATAAATTGCTGCACTCAGGCCATTCTCCTTTACGAACCTGTGTACCTGGTCGTAATAAGATTCGTACTTTTCCAATAACTGCAGAGTATCATCCATAGTCCTGTAGCCCCAGTTTTTCTGCTCCCAGGTATGCCCCTGCAAAGGCAATCCCAGTCCTCCGAATTCGCCGAGGACTATAGCCCTGCTCTCTTCAGCCGGCTGAACAACCGGATCGGGATAATGATGAATATCGTTAAGATCCCCCGTGCCCCTGTCGGTCCATCCGGAAGCACTGTTTACCAGCCTGGTAGGATCATACTCCTTTATCAGCTGTGAGATCCTGCCTGTTTCAAACTGACCCCAGCCTTCGTTAAATGGCACCCACATTATTATCGAAGGATGGTTATACTTCGTTTCTATCATCCTTTTCAATTCGAACTCAAACTGTTCAGTTGCTTCTTTGGATTTTTCGATATCGGGTTGGCTGCCGCTTATATATTTATCTCCGCTTGGCATATCCTGCCACACAAGAATTCCCAGTTTGTCGCACCAGTAGTAAAAGACCCTGTTCTCAACTTTAACATGTTTTCTCAGCATATTAAATCCCATCTCTTTGGTCATCTCCAGATCATAAACCATAGCCTCAGGAGTCGGGGGAGTGTAAATCCCATCAGGCCAGAAGCCCTGGTCGAGGGGTCCGTTCTGGAAAACAAATTCGTTATTCAAAAGCATCCTTGTGAAGCCATCGGAAGTTTTGCCGAGCGATATTTTCCTTATGCCGGTGTAAGAAGTAATTTTATCGAGTACTTTATTCCCGCTCCTTAATTCAGCAGTGATATCGTACAGAACAGGTTTTTCCGGAGTCCATAATACCGGGTCTTTGATCTCAAGGGTAATATCACTTCCTGTTTTTCCTGTTGAGGAAGCGATCTTTTTGCCATCCTTTTGAAGCGAAAAGGTTATTGTGGTGTTATCAGGGTTTACAACATCAGCTTTAAATGAAACAGTTCCGTTATCGGCATCGGTCAGGGTCCTGAATGAAGATATATATGATTCTTTTACCGGCTCTATCCAGACAGTCTGCCAGATACCGGTTGCAGGAGTATACCAGATGCCTCCCGGATTTGAAACCTGTTTTCCCCTGGGCTGAGGGCCTTTGTTCGTCGGATCCCAGACACATACTTTTATTTCATGAACCTTCTGGTCCTTAAGGAATCCTGTTATGTCGAATGTGAAAGGATCATATCCGCCACGATGCTTACCTGCCTCTTCGCCATCGATCCAGACCGTTGTTTCCCAGTCGCAGGCCTCAAAATTCAACAGGATTTTATTTGACTTCCATGCAGACGGTATTTTAAATGATCTCCTGTACCAGAGGTTTTCAGTTTCTGAGACCCTTTTCTTAACTCCTGAAAGGGCTGACTCAACAGGGTAGGGGACAAGGATAGAACCGTCCCATTTTTCAGGTTTGATATCTTTGGCTGTGATCGAATAATCCCATAAGCCGTTCAGGCAGATCCAGTTTTTCCTTACCATATCCGGACGTGGATATACAAGCCATGGTTTCAGCGGATCAACATCATTTGCCCATTCTGTCAGAATAGGATTCTCGGCAATTTTCCAGTTTATTTCCTGTTTACGTGTACAATTTACACTTATTAACAAAATCAAAACCAACGAAGGAACCAAAACTCTTCTCATTCAGCTGTATTTATTAGGAATAAAATGCTTCATATAAACCCGAAACCCGAAACCCAAAACGCGAAACGCGAAACCGAAACGCAAACCCGAAACGCGAAACCCCTTACCCCAGTTTCATCTTCTCCACTTCCTCAACATTCCTGTCGTTGGTGACGATTTTTGCATCGGGGGTATAGAGGTAGTCGATAAGATCCTGGTATTTCTCCATTATCTTGCCCCTGACTATCTTCATTGTAGAGTTCATAAGACCGTTGTCTTCGGTGAAGTTCTGATCGAGTATGCCGATAGCTACAGGCAGCCATCTTTGCGGAAACATGCTGCCATATTTTCCGTTTGAGCGGTATTCATTTACTTCATTCTCAATCAGGTGTATAACAGCCCGTTTGCCTTCATCTGAATCAGCTGTAAGGTTTCTTTCCTCGAGGTATAACTTCAGGGCATGCTGGTTTGGCACAACAAGGGCGACAGTATAAGGCTTCTGATTATTGTAGAGCATACACTGATCTATGTATTTCGATTGCTCGGATATAGCCTCTTCTATGCCTTCGGGACTGAATTTCTCCCCGTCGTCGGCTATCAGCAGGCTTTTAAACCGGCCCATAACATAGAGATATCCGTCCTCCGATATATATCCCATGTCACCTGTATAGAGCCATCCGTCTCTGACTGTTTCCTTTGTAGCGGTCTCATTTTTCCAGTACCCGTACATTACATTTCCTCCCCTGATTACGATCTCCCCCTTCTGGCCCACAGGCACCTCATTACCGTCGTCGTCGCATATTTTCAGATCCATGTTGTTGACAAGCACACCTGAAGATCCCAGCTTATGCCTGCTTGATGAATTTGAGGAAATCACAGGAGATGCTTCGGTCAGCCCATAACCCTGGTACATCGGAATGCCCAGGGCATAAAAGAATCTCTGAAGTTCAATATCAAGCAGAGCACCGCCTCCAATGAAATAATCAAGTTCTCCGCCATACCCGTCGCGTATTTTGCTGAATAGTATTTTGTCGTATAATTCGAGTAAGGGTTTTTTCAGTTTCTGAATGCCTCTTCCTTTGTTCCAGCCTTCCCTGTTGTAGGAATATGAAATTTTCAATGCATGATTGAAAAGCATTTCAATTACGGGTCCCTTTTCCTTGATTCCCTTTTCGATATTTTTTCTGAAGTTTTTGGCAATTGCCGGAACACTCATGAGCAGATTAGGCTTTATCTCCTTAAGGCAGACAGGAAGGTTTCGAAGAGTCTCCATAGGTGTTTTGCCCGATTTTACAGAGGCTATGCTGGCGCCTTTTCCCATGAATGCAAAGATCCCGCAGGTATGACCGAAGGAATGATCCCAGGGAAGAATAAGGAGTGTTTTATAAAACGACGGGATATCCATCAGGCTGTATGCCTGGTAAACATTTGTAACATAATTTCCGTGCGTCAGAATAATGCCTTTAGGGTCGGCTGTTGTACCGGAAGTATAGCAGATGTTGGCGAAATCTGATGGAGATATTTGCTTGTACGACTCTTCAAATTTTGCCATATTTCCCGGCACCTCGAGCCATTCCCTTCCGATTTTTCTAACTTCATTGAAATGAACTTCATTGGCTCCATATTCCTCCTGTGTGTCGAAATGGATAATCTTTTCAACTCCCGGACAATCTTTGATAACCTCCCTGAGTTTATGCGCCTGCAGTGAGGATATAAGGACCATACTGGCTCCCGAATGGTTAATCCTGAATTTGATTTCCTGAGGATTGAGTTTTACTGATAACGGGACATTCACAGCGCCGGTATAAAGAATTCCGAGTTCCCCTATAACCCAGCTGTTTCTTCCTTCCGATACAAGGCATAGCCTGTCACCTTTTTTAATACCCATGTTAATCAGGCCGGTGGCAAATTCGTAAACCTGATGCCTGGTTTCTCCATAGGTTGTACCTTCATACTTGTCACCCGGCTTCTCCCACAGGTAGACATTATTACTGAACTTTTCAACGCTTTCTTCAAAAAATTGTACTAATGTCTTCATTTACACGTTTGATTAATTAATTACCCCTTAAAGAAAACGAATATACAAAATCTGCAATATTTTGAATGAGCCTGATCAAAATATTATCATTTGGATTAATTTTTAATATTTTATATCTTTGATTGTCATACTCTGCTTCTTTTGAAAAATTGATTATCGTAAATAAATATTTTTTCGTATGAGACAATTTTCCGCAATAGTATTTGTGTTACTTCTTGTAACTATGCCATCATGTAAGTTTCTGAAGGAAAAAAATCCCTTCGGCAAGAAGAAAAAGGACAATATCGAACTTATGCTCGCCAGACAGGACAGCATCAGGTCTGCCGATTCGGTCAGAAAGGCACAGGATAACCTGCTGGCTCTTGAAAATGCAAAACTCGATTCAATCCGGCTTGCTGAAGAGAAGGCAACAGTTCAGGATGCAAACCGCAAATACAACATTATTGTAGGCAGCTTTTATACCCCTGAATATGCAAGAGCTCTTGCAGAGGATTACAGGTCGAAAGGTTATAATCCCGCAATAATACAAATGCAGAGAAGCAGGTTTGAACTTGTTTCGATTGAATCATACGATTCATTCAATCAGACAGTTACCAGGCTTAAGGAGTTCCAGGCGACACTTGAGCCTGATGCGTGGATCTATATCCTGAACTGACGTTCAGCTTCTGAAGATCGTCTCCTCGCGATCGGGTCCTACAGAGACCATTGTCACCGGGACACCCGTATGTTTTTCAATATACTCAATGTAATTTTTAAGGGCCGCCGGAAGGTCCACGAAATCCCTGGCTGCTGTTATATCTTCTTCCCATCCCGGAATTTCTGTGTATACCGGTACTATAGCAGCATCTGTATCAAATGGAAGTTCTGTACACTCCTTGCCGTCAACTTCATATGATGTGCAAACTCTTATTGTTTTGAATCCGGAAAGAACATCAGCTTTTGTCATGAAAAGCTGTGTTATTCCGTTTATCATAATTGAGTATTTCAGAGCAGGCAGGTCAAGCCATCCGCAACGGCGCGGGCGGCCGGTTGTGGATCCGAATTCCCTTCCTACGTTTCTAAGTGTATTTCCGGTTTCATCATTAAGTTCGGTAGGGAAGGGGCCGCTGCCAACCCTTGTGCAATAGGCCTTGAAAATGCCGAAGATCTCACCTATAAGCTTTGGCGAAACACCTAACCCGGTGCAGGCTCCGGCACTGATTGTGTTTGATGAGGTAACATAGGGATACGAGCCAAAATCGACATCAAGCATTGTGCCCTGTGCCCCTTCTGCGAGTATTTTCTTACCTGCAGATGACAGATCATTAACAAGATATTCAGTGTTTATGAGCCTGAATTTCTTAAGTAATTCAACTCCTTCAAACCATCCTTTTTCAAACTCTGCCAGATCAAATTTATAGTCATAGTTTTTGAGGATTGAGAGATGTATGTCAAGGTGATCATTATAGATCTTTGTAAAGTCTTTCCGGAGTATATCACCTACTCTCAGACCGTTCCGTCCTGTCTTATCAGTATATGCCGGACCGATACCCTTAAGAGTTGAGCCGATCTTCGATTTGCCTTTCTGATATTCATAGGCAGCATCCAGAATTCTGTGACTCGGCAGAATCAGGTTTGCGCGGGTTGATATAACAAGTCTTTTTGTGAGTTCCTCAACTGATGGTCCCAGTTCAAGAATCTCTTTCATGAATACTGCAGGATCAATAACTACTCCGTTGCCTATAACATTTAGTTTGCCTGGATGGAATATCCCAGAAGGTATAAGATGAAGGACGTGTTTAACGTCGTTGAATTCAAGTGAATGTCCTGCATTAGGTCCTCCCTGGAAGCGGGCTATTATGTCGTAATCAGGACTCAGTGCATCAACTATTTTTCCTTTTCCCTCATCGCCCCACTGCAGGCCTAACAGTATGTCAATCTTCATATTAAAAAAATTTCTTGTGCACAAAATAACATGTGTTATACTAATTCAAAATCTTGTATCTTCTTACTTCCGTCTTCCGTCTTCCGTCTTCGGTCTTCCTACTTTATCTTCCCATAAATATAAAGCGAGTGATACATCGGCTCAAAATCATGAAGCTCGCTGGCAGTATTTATGATCTCATGTATCCTTGGATCACAGAATTCAATCACTTTCCCTGTTTCAATATCAATAAGGTGATCGTGCTGTCCGCAATGGTATGCTCTCTCGAACTGGGCAATGTTCTTTCCGAACTGATGTTTTATTACCAGGCTGCAGTCGAGCAGCAATTCAATCGTGTTATACAGGGTTGCCCTGCTGACCCTGTAGTTTTTGTTCTTCATGAAGATATAGAGCGACTCTATATCAAAATGACCTGTCCTTGAGTATATTTCATCAAGGATTGCATACCTCTCGGGAGTCTTCCTGTGTCCCTTCTTTTCGAGATACTCAGTGAAGATCTTCTTTACTGTCAGTTTGGTATCGTCACTAATCATATCTGGTCTAATTTAAAACAATAACAAAATTAGGATTTTTTCCCGATAACCAACGAACGGATTAAGGAAAGGTTACTTTGAAAAATCTTCAACCCTTCTGACAGTCTCAATACCTGTGATATTTGAGATTTTCAATATCAGGTTGTTAAGGTCTTTTGTATGATGAACAAAGACATCTATTGTCCCTTCAAAAATGCCATCCTTTACTGAAATGTTTATCTGAGTCATATTAACCTTCAGCTCAGAGGAGATAATATTTGTTATATCATTTACAAGACCTATCCTGTCGATACCGGTCATGCTGATTCGGGCAAGGAATGATACCATTTTATGAATAGCCCATTTTACAGCTATTATCCTGTTGCCCTCATTCGACATTATCCTTATTGCGTTGGTACATTTGGGTTTATGGATGATTATGGTTCCTTCGGGAGAATGATATCCGGTGACGTCATCGCCCGGAATCGGGTTGCAGCATTTTGCAATTTCATACGACTGCTCTGCATTCTGGATGTTCTCCCTGAGAAGGAAGGGAACACTTTTATCGATCTTGTTTTCAACCGGAGCCGGCTCTTTTTTCTCCTTTTTGGATCCTATAAGTTTCAGCTCCCAGTACTTTATTATATTAACAGGCTGTTCCTTCTTAACGATCTTTTTCAGGTTGTCGAGATTGATCCTGCCAAGTCCTATTCCTGCATAGAGATCCTCCTTGTTAACAGCTTCATAGGAGTGTATGAGTTTCTTAAGTATATCGTTGTTCGAAGTAAGCCCCAGTTCCTTAAGTTTATAGTCAAGGATATCAGTTCCTTTCGCAATGCTCTCTCTCGCTTCTGTTTTCAGTGCGATTTTTATAGCTTCTTTTGCCTTTGTGGTTCTGACAAAAGAAAGCCATTCCTTATCGGGTTTTGCTATTTCAGAGGTGATTATCTCAACCTGGTCGCCGCTCATTAGTATCGAATTGATCGGATTCAGCTTGTAGTTTATCTTGGCTCCGATTGCCTTATTCCCGATCCCGGTATGGATCTCATAGGCAAAGTCGAGTGCTGAGGCTCCTTTTGGAAGACTTACAAGGAAGCCCTTGGGAGTGAAAACCATTATCTCGGAGGAGAAGAGGTTCATCTTGAATTCATCGAGGAATTCTATCGGATCCTCATGCGGATTCTCGAGCATAAGGCGGATCTTTTTTATCCACTTATCGAGTTCACTCTCCTGCACATCATCACCTTTATATTTCCAGTGCGCAGCATATCCCCGTTCAGCTATCTCATCCATCCTTTTGCTTCTTATCTGCACCTCGACCCACTTTCCTTCAGGGCCCATAACAGTTACATGAAGGGCCTCATAACCGTTTGGTTTAGGACGGCTTACCCAGTCGCGCAACCTGTCGGGCTTTGGAAGGTATGAATCGGTGATTATTGAATAGATGTTCCAGCATTGGGTTTTTTCAGGGACTCCTTCCATGGGCTCAAAGACTATTCTCACAGCAAGCACGTCATAGATCTCTTCGAAAGGGACATTCTTTGCCTGCATCTTCTTCCAGATGGAGAATATTGACTTTGGCCTTCCGCTGACGTCAAACTGAATACCTGTCTGCGATGAGTTTTTCTATTATCGGCAGGGCAGAATCTGTTTATAAGTGAATGATATTTCTTTTCGCTGTGTTTTAGTTTGACGCTGATCTCATCGTAGATCTGAGGCTGCCTGAATTTGAAGCTGAGGTCTTCAAGCTCACTCTTGATGGCATAGAGACCAAGCCTGTTTGCGAGCGGTGCATAGAGAAAGATAGTCTCGCCTGCAACCTTCATTTTCTTATGCTCAGGCATCGAATCGAGGGTCCTCATATTATGCAGTCTGTCTGCAATTTTAATAAGGATGACCCTCAGGTCGTCAGAAAGGGTGAGAAGCATCTTCCTGAAATTCTCAGCCTGCATCGAGGAGGTATTCTCCTTGTTGTAAGTGCCTGAGATCTTTGTAAGACCGTCTATAAGCGATGCTACCTTAGGTCCGAATTCTCTTTCAATATCCTCGAGGGTGTAATCGGTATCCTCAACAACATCATGAAGAAGGGCAACACAGATTGATTTGGCTCCAAGGCCGATCTCCATGTTAACTATTTTAGCGACTGAAATAGGATGAATGATATAAGGTTCGCCCGATTTCCGCCTCATATTCCAGTGAGCCTCATTGGCAAGCCTGAATGCTTTGTCAATAAGCTCTCTGTCCCCAGGTTTATTGCACCTGAGAAGATTATTTACCAGCGTATCATATTCGGCCTGAATAGTGATCCTGTCTTCATCATCAAATATATCCCTGCTACCCATAAAAAATTTTGCAGCACCTGTCAGTGCATCATGCAAATATAACCTTTCCCTCCGGAATTTGTTCGATTGGAATGATGTGTTGGGAAGTTTTTGTTACTTATCTGTTCTGATTGTTATCGTGCCGGTGCGGGTGATGCTGTTACCTGTCGGAGTAACAAGCTTCAGGTACCACAGATATACTCCCTGGGCGTAAGCTGTTCCGTTGCCTTTTCCGTCCCAGGCAAGATTGAAATCAGAGCTTTCAAAAAGTGTTTTTCCCTTCCTGTCGGAAATTATAAGCTGATAGCTTAACGGTGTGAAAGATAGAACAGGCTTAAAGTAATCGTTCACAAGGTCGTCGTTGGGTGTGAAGATATTGGGAACAGTAAGCACTTCTATGGGAGGCATGCATACAACTGATGACCTGCTCATTCCTTTTATCCCATGAGGATTTGCTGTTTCTGAAGCCTCTGTATAAAAACATAGTTCGGTTCCTGTCACCTGGTACATTATCTGGCTGTAATCGAGTGTGAATGTCGTATCGGATGAGGATATCATGGCCTGTTCATGAAATCCGTTACCGGTGTTAATAAAAAGCCGGTACGATTCAATGTCTCCTTTCCATTTCCTGTATGCATTCCATTGCAGTTCCAGCTCATTATTGTCTCTCCCGAGTTTAAGGACAATATTAGATGATATGTTGGAAGAAGTTACAGGAATGTTGCAAGAGTTAACCGCCGAGAGCCTGTAGTAATTTACTGTACCGGCATCAGCCTGATTGTCAGTGTACAGAATTTTATTTGTATTTGTTGTTGGTTGAGCGATCTGTTGCCACGAGCCGGCCTGTCCGGTTTTTCTTTCGAGCCTGAAGAGCCTTATGTCAGATGCAGGATCTATTGTAAATGAGAGAGCTAACCTGTTTTCAGCATTTACAGAAGCAAAATCGGCATTTATCCATGCCGGAGGACGCTGCATCTTTGTTAACAGACAGCTTTTATTTGAACTTGACTCGGATCCTCCTTCAAGCATGGCTTTTACTACAAAACAGTATTGGGCATCTGTTGAAAAATCAATAATGGTATAACTGGTTCGTGTTTTGTCAATACCTGCTATCTCGTTCACAGGTCCTCCGTTTACGGTATACTGGATTTTATAGGATGTTACTTTCCTTGGGATATCGGTATATGAATTCCAATTAATACTTATTTCTTTTTTGCAGGTGTCAATCGCAGCGCTGCAGAAAATTGAACTGATCGGATTCGATAGAGGACTTGTGCAGTCGGGTGTCCTGTGCGCTGCAACCACATACGATACACTGAAATACTTTGTAGCAGTACTCGCCCAGGTATAACTTGTAGCAGAAGGATCCCAGACAGTATCGAGCGGCATCCCCGTACCATCCTTATAAGTATATATTACATATGCAGCAATGCCTGTTGACGGACTGGGATTCCATCTCAAGACTGTATTCCCGGTCTCAGGCTGAACGGAAACCGATGTAAGGACCGGGGAGAGAGGAACCTGGCAGCCCGATTGTGAATGAAGGGTCAAAGGCCGAAGGCTTATAAGAAGTATAAATATATATGTAAAGCTGAACTTCATTTTTCACCTGCTGTGATCTCATAGAGATCTTCTCTCTTATAATACGTCCGGGCCAGCTCAATTATTTCATCAGGATCGATTGTTCTTATTTTTTCAGCAAGCCTGAGGTAGTAACTGTTGTCAAGGCCAAATTCCCATACAGCCCTGAAACTCTCGGCCAGTGCAAAGGGGCCGTCGAACATGCGGACCATCTCGCCCGACATATAATTTTTTACCACCCTCAGCTCCTCAGGATCAACTGTTGTTTTTTGAAGAAGCTCTATCTCCCTGTAAATCTCCTCAATGGCCTTCGTATAGTTTTTCTGGCCGACATCAGTCGAAATCACTTTGAAGCCTGAAAGGTCAAGAGATGTCAGGTTTGAACTGATCCCATAGGTATATCCCTTTTCTTCCCTGATATTCTTCATAAGGCGCGATCCGAAATATCCTCCGAGAAGAGTATTCAGAATTTTTAGTCCGGGATAGTCAGGGTCCCTTTTGTTTATTGTCGTTGATCCTATCCTGATGGCCGTCTGAACTGCTCCGGGTTTTGCGACATGTACTTTTTTTTCGGCTTCCCCGGAGGGGATAAGCATAGGTTCTGACTTCAGAGTCTTGCCATATTCCATATCTCCGAAAAGATTATCAAGAAGCTCGCAGGTTTTGATATTAATCTTGCCTGAGACAATTATTGCCATGTTGCCGGGAGTATAATACCGGGAATGGTAATCTGCAAGGTTCTCTCTTTCGATTCCTGAAAAATCATTTTCAGTAACCTGGTATCCATAAGGGTGGCTCTTGCCAAAGATTGATTCATAAAACTGGTCCGCCGCCAGGTTTTGAACCTTATCCCTGTTTACAATGAACCACCTCTGTCGTTTCTTCAGAAGGGCATGCAGTTCCTTATCCGGAAAAGCAGGGCGGAATAAAATTTCGCGGCTCAGTTCAAGGATCTTTTCAGCGTGTTTGCTTAAAAAGTAAATGACTACTCCTGCACGATCCTTCTCCGAGTAAGGGTTCATGAAAGCGCCATGAAAGTCGAGCAGCCTGTTAAGTTCCTCCGAAGTGTAGCTTTGTGAACCTTCTGAAAGCATCATGCTTGCTGTTGACGCCAGCAAAGGCTTTGTCTCTTTAACCTGACCTGCCCTGAATGTATACTCGATGCGCATTACATCCTCGGTGCCTGCTTCTATAAGGTAAACAGGTACCCCGTTCCTGAGTGTGTAACTGCCGGCTTCAGCTATAGAAACCTTTTCAATCGGAAAGACCGGTGGTTGAATTCTTTGAAGAGGAGTCATTGCTGAGGTCATTTTGTTGATCTGTAATAGAGGGTACTTGAATTTTCAGGGCTGAAGTACTTGCTTACCGAATCAAACACCATATTCATTGTTACCTTTCTGTATGATTCTGCTTCGGTATTTATAAGATCAGGATTTCCCAGCAATTCGTAAAAGGCAAGATTAATTGCCTTATTGAGTATGCTTGTGTTCTGGAATACTGTGGAGGCTTCGAACTTATTCTTTACCTTTTCCATCTCTTCTGCAATCCCGTTTTTTGTCAATAGCCCTGCAATCACTTCATCTACACCTTCTTCTGCAGTTTCCAGATCTATTCCTTTCATCAGCTTGCCATTTACTATAAGCAATCCGGGATCGATATCCGAAGAAATGTAGGCATTTATTTCGCTGAACAATTTTCTCTCCCTTACAAGTTTTGTATATAACCTCCCTGACTCACCGCCGGCCAGCAGGTCTGTAATAAGGTCGAGTGTAAAGAAATCACGGCTTTTTCTGTCGCAGACATGCCAGACCTTGTACAATGCATCTGAAGGAACATCCTTGCTGATAGTCATCGACCTGGCCTCATTCTGGACAGGCTCGACAGGCAGGGATCTCTTCCGGATTATCCTTCTTTCAATCGGACCGAACCATTTTTCTGCAAGGAGGAATGCTTCTTCGGCCGAAATGTTTCCCGTAAGTGTGAGTATTGCATTATTTGGAGCATAGTGAGTATAAAAGAATGACTTGATCTGGTCAATGTTTGTCTTTTCAATATGCGAGACATCCATTCCTATTGTGGGCCATCTGTAAGGATGAACCTTGAATGCAAGCGGCCTTATTTTCAATATTGCATCACCATATGGCTGGTTGAGATAACGCTGGTTGAACTCCTCAATTACCACATTTTTCTGTGTGTCGAGGTTTTTCTGCGAGAAATCGAGTTCGAGCATTCTGTCAGACTCGAGCCAGAAGGCAGTTTCAATATTTGCCGAGGGAACAGTAATATAGTAATTTGTGATATCATTGCTTGTGAAGGCATTATTCTCGCCGCCAACAAGCTGAAGGGGAGTGTCGAATTCAGGAATATTCACAGATCCTCCGAACATAAGGTGCTCAAAGAGATGGGCCAGTCCTGTCATTGAAGGATCCTCATCCCTTGACCCTACATCATAAAGCAGATTCATCGCAACAAGAGGCGTCGACCTGTCCTCATGAACAAGAATCCTTAAACCATTATCGAGCGTGAACCTGTCGAATTTTATCATAACAACAAACTTACTTAAAAACAATCAAGGTTTGGTATTGTTTCTATATTTGTAGCAAATAACACAAAAAACCCGAAACTCTTAGCCTCCGAAGCCTTGGCGTAGGAGGCCCGAAACCCGAAACCCGAAACCCGAAACCCGAAACTCTTTTAATGATCCGCTTTTTCAACAAGATATTGCATACCCGCATTTTCAACCTCGATCAGGTCAGGCTTGTTTACATCCTTAGTCTGGTTGTCGGACTGCTGAGTGCTCTCGCGGCAGGCCTTCTGAAGAATGCAATCCATTTCACTCATAAATGGGTGACAGGCGATATTACAGCAGAATCGCACAACTTTCTATACCTTGCTTTTCCTCTTGCCGGCATGCTGCTTACTTTGCTTTTTGTGAAATTCATTGTCAAAGACAGTATCGGGCATGGCATAAGCAGGATCCTCCATGCGATTTCAAGGAGGAAAAGCCATCTGAGGTCTCACAATTCCTGGACATCTCTTGTGGCCAGCACCCTCACCATAGGTTTCGGAGGATCTGTCGGGGCTGAGGCGCCAATCGTATTGACAGGCTCAGCAATTGGTTCGACTATCGGACAGGCATTTAAACTGAATTACAGGAACATAACCTTGCTTATCGGCTGCGGTGCTGCCGGGGCTGTTGCCGGGATTTTTAAAGCGCCCATAGCTGGAATAGTCTTTGTTCTGGAGATCCTGATGCTCGATCTGACAATATCATCGATTGTCCCCTTGCTGATATCATCTGTTACAGCTGCGACTGTTGCCTACTTTCTGATGGGCGACAAGGTGCTTTTTTCATTTAACATTGTAGAGGCTTTCAACCTTTCAAATATTCCATGGTACCTTATACTGGGTGTCATATCCGGACTCATTTCGCTCTACTTCTCAAAGATGACCCTTTTCCTCGAGAGCCGGTATGAGAAGATTACTAATATCTGGTTCAGGCTTGTGCTCGGAGGAACAATACTTGGAGGGCTTATCTATCTTTTCCCGCCCTTTTACGGAGAGGGATATGATACAATAATGGCGCTTTTACAGGGAAATGAGGATCTGGTGTTTGAAAATACTGTTTTTAGCCGATTCTCCGATAGTTTTATCGGAGTTGCTCTCTTTATGGCCGGACTTGTATTTCTGAAAGTAATCGCCAGCAGCTCCACTAACGGAGCTGGCGGAGTGGGAGGCATCTTTGCGCCGACCTTGTTTATCGGAGGTGTGAACGGATATCTGGTAGCAGGTCTGCTTAAGAAGTTTGTAAGTATCGATCTGCCCGATAACAGGTTTGTCCTGGTGGGAATGGCCGGGATGATGGCAGGTGTGATGCATGCTCCGCTTACGGCTATATTCCTGATAGCAGAAATAACAGGCGGCTATAGCCTTTTAATACCTTTGATTATTACCTCCACCGCTGCATATATTACAGTAAGAGGTTTTGAGAAACATTCAATATATCATAAGGAACTTGCAAGAAGGGGTGAGCTGATAACTCACGACAAGGACAAGGCAGTTCTGACAAGGATGAACTGGAGGCGTGAAATAGAGACTGATCTTAAGAAGGTTAAGCCGACAAATACGCTTGGAGATCTGGTACATATAATATCATCATCAAAGCGGAATTTATTTCCTGTAGTTGATGATTATAATATTCTTGAAGGAGTAGTCTGTCTCGACGATGTAAGGGAAATAATGTTCCGTCAGGAGTTGTACGAAACCACTCTTATTAAAGATCTTATGACAATTCCTCCATCATATATTGATAAGAAGGAGAGCATAGAAGCAGTTATGGATGCATTTCAGAAGTCAGGAGCCTGGAATCTTCCGGTTCTCGATAACGGTTACTATGTCGGATTCATCTCAAAATCGCGTATCTATTCCACCTACCGCGAACTTTTAGTAGAGGTATCAGAAGAATAAAATAAATCCTTAACCACGGAGTTCCACAGAGTAAAAGCACGGAGTCACACAGAGTTTATAACTGTGTTACTCTGTGTTAAACTCTGTGTAACCCTGTGGTAAAACTTTTCATTTGATTTAATAACTTTCTCTTCTATGTTAATTAAATATTAATTCCCGCAAAAGGAATAAAGTGTATTTTGTTGACATTAATCTGATGATACAAATCAAAAAGAAACTACATAATTTACAGATATGAAACGCGACACACAGATTTTTGATCTTATTGAGAAAGAACGTCTTCGCCAGGTGAATGGCATTGAGCTTATTGCTTCGGAGAACTTTGTCAGTCCCCAGGTGCTTGAGGCAATGGGCTCTGTAATGACAAACAAATATGCCGAAGGTTATCCGGGCGCCAGGTATTACGGCGGGTGCGAGATTGTTGACCAGTCGGAGACAATTGCAATCGACAGGCTAAAGCAGTTGTTCAATGCTGAGTATGCAAATGTGCAGCCGCATTCAGGAGCCCAGGCAAACATGGCTGTTTTCATGACTGTGCTGAAGCCCGGCGACACATTTATGGGACTGAACCTTGCGCACGGAGGACATCTGTCTCACGGTTCTCCGGTCAACTCATCAGGGCTCTTTTACAAGCCTGTTGCATACAGTGTTAAGGAAGACACAGGTCTTGTTGATTACGACATGATGGAAGAAGTGGCTCTTAAGGAGAAGCCGAAAATGATAATCGGAGGAGCATCTGCCTATTCGCGCGAGTGGGATTATGAGAGGATGAGGAAGATTGCCGACAGGATCGGAGCAATATTTCTTGTCGATATGGCACACCCGGCAGGACTGATTGCTGCAGGTTTGCTGAATAATCCGCTCAGGCATGCGCACATTGTGACAAGTACCACACATAAAACCCTGAGAGGGCCAAGGGGCGGGATTATTTTAATGGGTAAGGATTTTGTCAATCCATGGGGTATTACAACTCCGAAAGGAGAGGTACGGATGATGTCGTCGCTGCTTAACTCCGCCGTATTCCCCGGAATACAGGGAGGACCGCTTGAGCATGTAATTGCCTCAAAGGCAGTATCATTTGGAGAAGCGCTCACGCCTGAATTCAATGAATATCAGAAGCGGGTTAAGGACAATGCAGCCATTATGGCAAAAGAGTTTATAAAGAGAGGATACAAGGTTATTTCAGGAGGAACCGACAATCATCTGATGCTTATCGATCTGAGAACCAAATTCCCCGATATTACAGGCAAGAAGGTTGAGAATACCCTTGTTCTTGCACATATTACTGTTAACAAGAATATGGTGCCTTTCGACAGCCGTTCGCCTTTCCTGACATCAGGTATAAGGGTTGGCACCCCGGCGATCACAACCCGAGGACTTAAAGAATCAGATATGGGTACTGTAGTGGAACTAATTGATGAAGTTATTTCAAACATTGAAAATGAGGAAGTTATAACGAAAGTAGGTGGGCAAGGTTGTTGAGATGATGGGAGGGCTGCCGTTGTTCGCAATGTAGGAGGAGCAAGGTGCAGGTGCAAGTTGAAGGGAATGATTAGGACGCAACCTGCCACCTGCTAACTTGTTTTTTGCCAAGCGTATTGTGCCACGAGCACGTGCCACGGCCTGAACCTATTCTGGTGCAACCATTTGCCCCTGATTAGTGTCTTACTTCTGAGCAAAATGATGCCACAAAAAAGGTATGAAGATCAATAGTCTGATATTTACAATTTTACTTCTTTCGGTCTGCGGCCGGATTTTCCCGCAGGCAATTGTAATTACAGATGATGCAACTTATACTAATGGTCATGCTTCTTCAGTACTCGATGTAAAATCCATAACCAAAGGCTTATTGATTCCGCGGCTTACTCAGTCAGAACGAAACCTGATAGGTAGTCCGGCCGGAGGTTTAATGATCTACCAGACCGATAACAGTCCCGGGATTCTATTATTATAATGGAAGTAGCTGGACAACTGTTGGACAGGCACCTGACGGTTCAGAAACCAAAGTGAATTCCGGAGCAAGCATCAATATAACAGGAACCGGCACTCAGGCAGCACCCTATACACCGACATTCAGAACTCAGAGCGTGACACGGGCCCAGCGAATTGCTATATCTTCTCCTTTTGTCGGGCAGATTGTCTGGTGCAACACTGTGGTCCTTCAGGTGAAATGCAACTTTATAACGGGTCATCCTGGACTACATGTGCGGTAATGCTCCGGCACCGTTCTTCCAACAATAACACTACTGCGGTCATCTTCCATTGCCGGTTCAACAGCCTCCAGTGGTGGAAATGTCACTTCCGATGGAGGAGGGACAATTACAGCAAGGGGTGTATGCTGGAGTACATCTTCCGCCCGACGATTGCCAACAGTAAGACAACTGACGGAGCGGATCGGGTTCCTTTACCAGTTCAATTACAGGATTATCTTCTGGAACAACATATTATGTCAGGGCGTATGCAACTAACAGTACCGGAACATCCTATGGTAGTGAAATTAGTTTTACTACTATTAATGTTCCAACCGTTACCACAACAGCTGCAGTGCTTCTGTTACAGGTATTTCAGCATCAAGTGGCGGAAATATTACCAATGACGGTGGAGGGAACTGTTTCCGCCCGTGGTGTATGCTGGAGTACAACCTCCAATCCGACAACTGCAAACAGCACAACATCCAACGGAAGCGGCACCGGTTCTTTCGTAAGTTCAATAACAGGTCTTTCAAACGGTACTACGTATTATGTTAGAGCTTATGCGACAAATTCAGCAGGAACAGCATATGGAAATCAGATTTCCTTTACAACACTCTCTGTACCCACAGTAACTACCGATGCAGCATCTTCAATAACAGAAACTGCTGCCTTCAGCGGAGGTAATGTAACCTCAGACGGCGGCGCCAGTGTTTCCCTGCGTGGTGTATGCTGGAGTACCTCCACAAATCCTACGACATCAAACAGCATTACATATAATGGTTTAGGGACCGGTATTTACATGAGCTACATGTCAGGGCTTTCTGCAAGCACTACCTATTATGTCAGGGCTTATGCTACAAATAGCGTAGGTACAGCTTATGGTAATCAGATTACATTTACCACAATGGGCTTACCCATTTTAAGCACCACTGCAATTTCAGCCCTGACAGGTACAACGGCTTCAAGCGGCGGAACAATATCAAGTGATGGAGGATATGCAGTAACTGTCAGGGGAATCTGCTGGAGCACATCTTCAAGTCCGACTACAAGTGACAACACAACTTCTGATGGCACGGGTACAGGATCCTTCTCAAGTTCGATGACAGGTCTGGCTTCCGGAACAACATATTATGTAAGGGCTTATGCAACGAACAGTATGGGAACCGCATACGGGAACCAGTTGAGTTTTGTCACTCTCAATCTTCCTACCGTAACAACATCTGCAGCCTCATACACCAGTGCATTCACAGGTACGGGTGGTGGAAATGTTACATCCGAAGGTAGTTCTTCTGTTACAGCCAAAGGTATTTGCTGGAGCGTATATTCCAATCCGACAATTTCCAATCCAAAAACCACTAACGGTTCAGGACTAGGTAGTTTTACAAGTACACTTACCGGACTTACTGCTAATACTACATTCTATGTCCGGGCCTATGCGACCAGTGCAGCAGGTACAGCCTATGGAAACCAGGTAAGCTTTACAACACGCGATCTTGCGGCAGGAGATCTATACCAGGGTGGCAAAGTGGCACATTTATATCAGTTTGGAGATGATGGCTGGGTGGCAGGAGTAACAGATGGTTTTATAGTTACAACGAGCGATCAAAGCGCAGGTGCCGAATGGGGATGTTCAGGAACTACATGGGGAGTTACCAACATGACTGTAGGACGTGGTGAGAAAATGACAAATACGATACTCTCAAATTGTTCTACCGCCGGAATTGCCGCACGAGTTTGTACTGAATATGCTTCAGGTGGTTACGACGACTGGTACCTGCCAAATGTCGGTGAGATGAACCGAATTTACAATAACAATGGTACACTGGGTTTGTCTGCAGGCCTACTGGACGTCAAATGAAGTCTTGTACTCTGAAGCTACCACTGCTCACTACTGGAATATGGGTAGCTCATTCTGGAGTAATGCAGCTAAAACCAGTTCCTTGAAGGTGCGTGCCATAAGAAACATGTTAAGAATAGGGGACCTTTGGCAAGGTGGTATGATTGCTTATATTCTTCGTCCCGGGGATCCTGGTTATGTTGCCGGTGAAACACATGGACTTTTGATAAGCAACATAAATCTGAATGTGAGCTCAGATTATACTATTGTATGGGGTTGTGCAACAACAAATGTCAGTGGTGGAGAGGGGACAGCAATTGGGACAGGAAACCAGAATACAATTGATATAACAAATGGCTGCGGTACTGCCAATATTGCTGCAGACTTATGTGCTGATTATGCCGGAAACGGAAAAACAGACTGGTATTTGCCAAGCAAGGATGAGCTGAACAGCATTTATAGCAATATGGCATTGATTAATGCATCGATAGCGCTGAATCCGAGTTATTCAGTTTTGGCCTCTAATTATTATTGGAGTTCAAGTGAGGTTTCAAACTCCACTGCTTTTGCTCAGGACTTCAGTACAGGCAGTCAGGCAGCTCAGTCAAAAGCAAATGAATACAGAGTCAGGGCAATACGGGCATTTTAAAACAGAAAAGCATGCAACGAAAACTCTATATATCACTGCTTTTTATACTCACAGGAATCTGGAATATTCAGGCACAGACTGCAATAATTACTGATGACGTCACTTATACTACTGGAAATGCTTCTTCTGTCCTTGATATCAAATCTACTTCAAAGGGATTACTTATCCCCAGGGTTACATTGAGTGAAAGAAACCTGATAAGCAATCCTGCATCAGGACTGCTGGTATTTCAGACCACAGATACTCCCGGATATTACTATTATAATGGTTTGCAATGGTCACTGGTTGGTTCCAGGAGCCAGTGCAGACGGTTCTGAGACGAAAATTGAATTCAGGTACCAATATTACAGTCTCAGGTTCCGGAACGTCCGGTAGCCCATATACTCTAAATTATTCTGCTCAGTCAGTTACACAATCTCAGAGGAATGCCATAATTAGTCCATACGCCGGGCAGTTTGTATGGTGCAATAATTGCGGTGCGGCAGGTGAGTTTCAGGTATACAATGGGGTTACCTGGACAAATATGTGTGGTGGTGCCGCTTCATCGGTGTATCCCTCAGTTACCACTGCATCTGCTTCCTCAATAACACAGACAACTGCAACAAGTGGCGGAACTATTACAGATAACGGAGGAGCAACAGTAACGCTGAGAGGTGTCTGCTGGAGTACATCGCCCAATCCAACCATATTAAATTCCAGGACAGTGGAGGCAGCCGGAGCCGGAACATTTACAAGTCCGTTAACATCATTGACAGCCGGGACACTTTATTATGTCCGGGCGTATGCTACAAATAGTGATGGCACGTTCTACGGTGCCCAGATTTCTTTCACTACAAGTGCTGCAACAGTACCCACAATAACTACAAATGCAATAACCAACATTGCAGAGACATCTGCCAGAAGTGGGGGAGATATATCCAGTAATGGAGGAGCTACTGTTACTGTGAGTGGTATTTGCTGGAACACATCTCCTAGTCCAACAACCTCAAATTCCAAAACAACTGATGGATCCAGTTCAGGATATTTCATAAGCGATTTAAGCGGACTGACTGTTGGAACCACGTATTACGTAAGAGCTTATGCGACAAATAGTGCTGGGACTGCTTATGGAGCTCAATATAGTTTTATTTCCGTTATAATTGGAAGCAATTATGAAGGTGGTAAAGTTGCCTATATTCTTGAATCAGCTGATCCCGGATATGTGGCTGGTGAAATGCATGGATTGATTGCTGATTTGTCAGACAGGTCAACTGATATTCAATGGTACAATGGATCTAACGTTACCACAAATGCTACAGGACAGGCAATTGGTACAGGGAACTCAAACACAAACAGCATTGTATCAGTTCAGGGGGCAGGGACTTATGCAGCGAAGGTCTGCTATGACCTTAACACTGGCGGTAAAACAGACTGGTATTTACCTAGTGTGCTTGAAATGACTAAGCTTACGATTTTCGCTACTGCAGATGCTATAAGTCTAAACAGAAGTGGTGAGAATTACTGGAGCTCAACAGAATTTTCGTCTACAAACGCTTATCGCGTAACCGGATCCAGCGGAAATTATACTAATGTCGCAAAAAGCACTTCCACCTTTAGCATCAGGTGTATAAGGTCCTTTTAAATCTTAAATAGATGAAATACATATTAAATATATATACAGGTTTAATACTACTATTTCTGGTGAATCTTAGTTCATATTCACAATCAGTTGTTGTGACTGATGATCCTGTCTATACTACAGGGAATGCCTCCTCAATGCTCGATATAAAATCGACATCCAAAGGACTACTAATTCCTCGGGTTACTCTCACAGCATCACTATCTTCTGCTTCACCAGTATCTGCTCCGGCAACGGGTTTGCTGGTTTATAACGAAGGCGCTAATCAACCTGTAGGTTTCTACTATTGGAACGGTTCAGCCTGGACCTCCATGGGAGTCGCCTCATCTGCTGATGGTTCCGAGACAAAAATTAATACAAGCGCGAACGTAACTGTGACTGGCTCCGGAACGACAGGAGCACCCTACATAATAAACTATACCACACAAACTGTTACCTATGACCAGCGTGGTGATCTGACACCTGTCACGAGCCAGATGGTGTTCTGTTCTGATTGCGGAACCTCTGGAGAGTTGCAGGTTTATAATGGGACTATATGGACAAATATTACCGGCGGTGCTGAGGCAGCCCCATCCTCATTGGCCGTTGGAGATTCCTTTCAGGGAGGAGTTGTTGCATATATTCTCCAGTCAGGCGATCCCGGATATGTGGCAGGCCAGGTGCATGGGTTAATTGCACCACCTTCGAACCAGGGAAGCTTTGTGGAATGGGGATGTACGGGAACAGGTATTACGCACCGGAACTGCAATCGGGACAGGGCTTCAGAACTCCGTCAATATCGATGCGGGTTGCTCCACCTCTGGCATCGCAGCTGAACTATGCCTCAACCTAGTCTTGAACGGATACAGCGACTGGTATCTTCCCAGCAAGGATGAGCTGAACAAGCTTTATCTAAACCGTACAGCAATTGGAGGCTTTGATACACACCAGTACTGGAGCTCAAGCCAGGACAACATTAACTTCGGCCTGGTACCAGTCTTTCAATACCGGGGTTCCTGCATCCGGGGCAAAAGGAGCCACAATCCGTGTTCGGGCTGTCAGGTCATTCTAAGATTAACTCATGTCTTTTGTATTAACATTTACACCAGATTATCCGTCTGATAATCTGATTTAAATCCAGTTTGGATATGCAACTTTTTTTTCTATATTGTTGTCTTATATGTAACATCCGGTCGATTATTCGTAAAGTTTAAACTGAATAAGGCAATGAATTGGAAGAGGATTATAGCAGCACTTGTATTCATCTCAATTAATTTAATTGCTTTTCCTCAGGCAGTGGTTGTTACAGATGATGCTACATATACTTCAGGACATGCCTCTTCAGTACTTGATGTCAAGTCAACTTCAAAAGGACTTCTTATACCAAGAATGACCCAGGTTCAAAGGCTTTCAATAAGTTCCCCTGCCAATGGACTTATGGTTTTCCAGACCGACGCGACTTCAGGCTTCTATTCGTATGCGAGCGGAACATGGAGCCTCACCGGTAGTTCTTCATCAGATGGTTCTGAAACAAAGATAAATGCAGGGACAAGCATTGAAGTCAGCGGAACCGGTACTACCGGCAATCCCTACATAATTAGTGCCCAAACTCAGTCTGTCACTATGGCCCAGAGGGCGGGGTTGACCGGTTTGTATGCAGGCAGGATAATCTGGTGCAGTGATTGCGGATCATCCGGTCAACTTCAGATCTATAACGGATCGTCATGGCGAAGCCTCGAAGGCACTTCTGCTGTGGTCACAACTGATTCACCAACTCAGTAAAGTCCACCACTGCTTCAAGCGGCGGAGATGTTGTTTCAGAGGGGAGCAGTTCGGTAACAGCCAGGGTGTATGCTGGGGAACTTCTCCGAATCCAACCATTTATAAGAATAAGACAACTAATGGTTCAGGCACCGGCACTTTTACAAGTTCAGATTACCGACTTGAATCCGTCGACAACATATTATATCCGTGCTTACGCAACAAACAGTACCGGTACATCGTATGGTAGCAATGTCAGCTTCACTACCACTGCATATACTGTTGGTGATCCTTGTCAGGGAGGCAAAATTGCATATTTATATGCAGGCGGAGGCGGGCTTGTAGCTGCTTCAAGCGACCAGAGTACCGGGATAGCATGGTGGAACGGCTCATCTGTTCTACCGGTGCGACCGCAACAGCAGTTGGTACCGGTGACTCAAATACCCGCCTTGCTGTTACAGCACAGGGTGCTGGAAGCTATGCTGCCTATACGTGCTACAATCTGACTCTTAATGGATACTCTGACTGGTTCCTTCCCAGCAAGGATGAATTATACCAGTTGTGGACTAACAGAGCCGCTATAGGCGAATTTGCGTCACAATGGTATTGGAGTTCAAGCGAGACTAATGCCAGCACAGCCTGGACGAAAATCTTTACGACTTCTACATCGCAAAGTCAGTATGATAAGTCTGTATCATATTATGTACGTGCAGTACGTGAAATAATTGGTTTGGGATATCAGTACGGCGGGGGTAAGGTTGCCTATTTATTTCAACCCGGGGATCCCGGCTATGTTGCCGGCGAACTTCACGGGCTTATTATTTCTGCAGCCAATGTTGGAAGTACAGTATATTGGGGCTGTGGTAGCACTACAATCTCCGGAGCCGACGGTACGGCAATAGGTACTGGGAATCAGAATACAACCGATATTATTAACGGCTGTGCAGAAACTAATATTGCCGCAGAATTGTGCTATAATCTGACGCTTAATGGCTATACAGACTGGTACCTGCCCAGCAGGGATGAAATGTATAAGATCTGGCTCAACAGGAGCTATCTGGGTTCATTCAGCACCGGCTACTGGACATCGACAGAATCGTCAACTCAGTATGCCACATCTATTGGTTGGTCAACAGGGCTATTTGCCATATCATATAAAGATTTTGAATCGTTTTATGTAAGGGCTATACGTACATTTTAAAGGAGCTCAAATGATTTTACGCAGATTAAATATAATATTTGATTCTGGCAATCCTTAAAAGTGGTGGCGTATTTTCGCAGACTGCGTAATAAGTGATGATGGTGCCTATACGGGGAATAACTCTGCCGCCCTAGATATTAAATCGACTACTAAAGGTCTTCTCATACCACGTGTTACGCAGGCACAAAGAACCTCAATCAGTAGCCCGGCCCAGGGACTTCTGGTCTATCAGACCGACGGGACCGCAGGCTTTTATTATTATAATGGTGCATGGACCGCAATGGGCGGCAGTACACAGCCGATGGCTCCGAGACAAAGATATCCGCCGGATCTGCAATTACGGTGACCGGAACCGGAACAACCGGATCGCAACTACTCTGTTGGATACTCGACCCAAGTTGTAACGCAACAACAAAGAGACTTTCTCACTCCGGTACACTGGGCAGATAGTAGCCTGCTCAAACTGCGGTCCCTCTGGGGAACTGCAGGTATATAATGGCTACACTCTGGACAAACCTTGAAGGTGGACAGGCGGCTGCCCCGGTTGCTCAGGGCGACAGCTACCAGGGAGGCAAAGTCGTTTATGTATTCCAGTCAGGTGATCCGGGCTATGTTGCCGGACAGGTACATGGAATTATTGCAACACTAAGTGACATGCCGGGAACAGCAGTCTGGGGATGTTCAGGAACAGGAATAAGCGGTTCTGACGGAACAGCATTTCTGACTGGTTTTCAGAATACTGAGGACTTCATTAAAGGATGCACAACTGCAGGCACAGCCCCGCGATATTGCAATGATCTTAATACCGTCGGATACAGTGACTGGTACCTTCCAAGTGTAGATGAGATGGTTAAGGTTATTGGAGCCAAGAATGCCATTGGTGGCATAAATGACAATGCTTATTACTGGACTTCATCAGAGAGGTCAACTACAGATGTTTACAGGGTATTGGGTACAGGTGGTACCTATCTTGCCTGGCCGAAAACCGCTTCATATAGTGTCAGATGCATCAGAGACCTTTTAACTGAAATCCGGTGAGAATGAGAATCAAAAATATAATCTTCATACACTTTTTCCTGACAGGTTTCTGGGTCAGTACTTATGCACAGACTGTTGTTGTGACTGATGATCCTTCATATACAACCGGAAATGCTTCTGCCATGCTTGACGTTAAATCGACAACAAAAGGCATACTTGTACCAAGAGTTACTCTTACAGCAACACTGTCTAATGCTTCACCGGTGTCATCACCTGCTACAGGATCTTCTTGTATATAATGAAGGCGCAAACCAGCCTGTTGGGTTCTATTTCTGGAATGGTTCGGCCTGGACATCATTGAACGGATCGGGAAGCGCTGACGGATCGGAAACTATCGTAACTGCCACCACGCCAATCAGTAAAACCGGAACAGGAACAGTTGCAAACCCATATGTAATCACATTTACGACTCAGTCTGTAACCCGTTCACAAAGAGATGCCCTGATACCTTACTCATGGCAATATGTCTGGTGCAGCGATTGCGGCACCGGGGAATTGCAGGTGTTTAATGGTTATGGGTGGACAAATTCAACCGGGGGGGCCAGAACTCTTGCTGTGGGCGAACCTTACCAGGGAGGCAAGGTCGCATATATCTTTCAGCCCGGAGATGTAGGATATGTGGCAGGAGAAGTTCGCGGACTGATAGCGGCTTCAAGTGACAATACAAACGGGGTTGCCTGGGGGTGTAATAATGTGTCAATCACAGGAGCGGACGGAACAGCTCTTGGTGCAGGAACTCAGAATACGACGGATATTATTACTGGTTGTGGAACTACAGGAATTCCTGCGAGAGTGGCTTTCGATTATTCCGTGACAGAAAATGGAGTGATTTACAGAGACTGGTTTCTGCCGAGCTATGACGAGTTAAATAAATTATATCTTAACAGGACCGCCATAGGCGGCTTCACTTCTTCTAGTGGGACATACTACTGGAGTTCATCAGAAGTTACATCAACAACTGCAACTACCATTCATTTTTTCAATGGTACAAAAACTTCTTCCACAAAAACAGAGACAACAAATTACCGGTCAAGAGCCGTAAGGTATTTTACAGGCGGAACACCTGACAACGTTCAGCTCGGCGCACTTTATCAGGGTGGAATAATTGCATATGTTTATCAGCCTGGTGATCCTGGATATGTTGCTGGTGAAACACATGGGATAATTGCTGCTCCTTCCGATCAGGGGACTGCTGTTTTCTGGGGTTGTGCAGGAACTGCAGTTACCGGGGCCTCAGGTACAGCACTTGGCACTGGTGCTCAGAATACAATAGACATTGTTGCAGGTTGCGCCGAAGCCGGGATAGCTGCCCGTTTATGTTCAGACCTTGTTATAGGAGCCTTATAGTGACTGGTCTCTCCCGAGCAAGGATGAACTTAATAAGCTTTATCTGAGCAAGACTTTAATTGGAGCTAACGGTAACTTTTATTGGAGCTCGACTCAGCAAAGTTCAGGATTTGCCTGGGATCAGGACTTTTTTAATAGTCCGCAGTATAGCGTGAATAAGCTTAATATTCTCTATGTCAGGGCTATAAGGTATTTTTAATAAATTTTCAGGAGACTCTAATAATCAGTCCGCAGCTACGCAGCTCAAAGCCTGACAATCTTAGCATCCCTTTCTATAAACAGATCGCCGCTATGCGGCTTAATCTACAATTCGTCAAATTGTATCCGGTAGGGTTGCCTGGCTCGAATAGAATGGTTATAGTTTAGCGTTTCGTGTTTCGTGTTTCGTGTTTCGGTTTACGAGGTGCAAGGGTCAGAGCTGCACACCCTAAACATTATGCCTTTTGCCTTATGCCGATTGTGCGTGCGTCGTGAGTCTTGAGTCTTGAGTTGTTTGTCGTTCGCCTACGTCTTCTTGATTATTTACACCTTCATATTTCTACCAGGATTCAGATTCTTTTTCTAAAACTTCCTGTATTTTATATTTTCCTGCCTGGTATTCTTTATTTGATTTCTCGACTCTTTTTACTAGTTGGTTTTTAGTGAGCGGTTTAAGTATCCGTTCCTTCCTGACTTTATTTTCAAGAATTGTCAGCTCAATCTTGTCTAAGATATCTTCATCTTTAAGTCCGGCTATATATTCTATTGCATTAAGTTTCCTCGTTTGTAAGTCCATTTCACTGCTTTTTACAAATATACAACACAACAGCAATTTTTATTTCGGATTTCATCCGCAATCAGTATCTCGAGTTTTAGATTATTGATCCAACTCTAGTCACTCTAGGCACTCCAAACTCTAGGCACTACTTCTTTTCTATGATATACACCTCAGTGAACCCAAGTCCCGCAAGCTCCGGATAGTACTTGTACGTCTCCTCGCGTGTGAAGAAGCCCGGTATAACAACATGGTAGTAATCCCACTGCTGGACAATTACCGCAGGCAGGTTGAGTTTCGACTGGATCTTGCTCACAGCGCGCTGAGCCTGCGACTCTTTGTTGAATACTGCAGCATGAAGAGATATTGTAGGTTCGGTAAGGTTAACATCCTGATCTTCGATCGGTACATCCCTCTCACGGTCAGGTTCAACAACTGCAGTATCCACCTTAACAGCTATCTCTACCTCAACACGTGCTGTATCGACAGGTATCACAAGCTGCGTTGTATCAGGCAGAATCACAGGAATCTCTTTCCTTGCTGTATCAGGTAATACGACAGGTTTTTCACCTCCAGCAGTATCTTTTCTGAACTCGAGACGTCTTTCTTCAACAGGTGCACCTGCCGGGAGCTGAATCGGCATCTTCCAGACATCCGCGCCTAGCGATGGGATAAGTTTCTCCATCTCTTCGTAAGATGAGAATCCAGTGATCCTAACCTTATAGAGTCCGTCCTCCCTGACTACAACGACCTTCTTGTTTGTCAGTGCAGCAAACTTATCCCTGAGCGCAAGGGCATTTGCCTGACGGCGGAATGCACCTACCTGGATCGACATATAAGGAGTGAG
The DNA here is from genome assembly GCA_963765005.1 of uncultured Bacteroidales bacterium. Classification (GTDB taxonomy): domain Bacteria; phylum Bacteroidota; class Bacteroidia; order Bacteroidales; family VadinHA17; genus LD21. The sequence continues at coordinate 349,947 of CAVXUP010000001.1, read as the reverse complement.
GTCTGCTGCTGCGGTATCCGGCAGGAATTCCTTGATATTTGTAATTGTATCCTGTCTTTCTGTAAGAACCCACTGCTGTTGTTTAGCCTTCATGCTGATGACCCAAAGTTCTGTTACACCGTTTCTTCCGAGGATATTGACAGTAGCATCAACCTCTTCGCGGTCTTTCATCTGCGGTATACGGACCTTATAGAAGCCATCAGCTACAACAATTTCAAGAGGTCTTCCAAGTACTTTTTCAAGCTTCCTTCTCATAGCATCTGCATTTGCCTTCTTCTTGAAAGCGCCGAGCTGTACTGCAAAGCTGTCTTCAGTTGACTCCTGAAGCACCTGGGTCACCTCATGAACAATCATGTAAGTTGTATCCTTACGTGCACCCTGCTGTTTCTGTGTTACTGCAACTGCAATTGGTTTTTCAGGCAGAGCTGTTGTGTCAGCAGGTTTCACCCTTAGAAGGAAGTCGAGGCCTTCAACTATATCACCGTCAATTCCACCTTTAATTTCGAAGCTGATTGATCCGGGTTCAGATGTCATTCTTAGCTTTTTAAGCTGGTTTGTATCGACCATTGCAATATACTTACCAGGTGTCAGGCCAAAATAACTATAGAATCCATCTTCCTCAGAGATAGATTTTCCAAATGGCTTATTTGGATCCTTTAATATATTAACTATAATTCTCCCTAAACCCTTTGTTTCCCCATCTTTTTCTAAATTCACATATCCATTTGCTTCACCAGCGGAAATGATTGGGATTTCAATAGTTCGAACGATGTCTGGATCTACTTTAACATTTAAGAGTTTTTTTACTCAATCTCCAGGTAACATTCTCAAAACTATTTGCATCCAGTTCGATATAACAATCTGTGTAAGGTTCAAGACCAAGGATCCTTATTAAAGTATCCTTTTCAATTCTTTCTATTCTGCCGTTACTTGTCTTTAGATTCAGCCCATTAGCTTTTGGTTCGCCTGTATCTTTCCTGCCATTTCCATTGATGTCGATGAAAGGGACAATAGATATGGCTCCTTTTCCAACATTGGATCGATTATCGGTTCCGAGATATTTTGTTTTAAGGTCATTTATTAAGCTCCCTCTTGCATATTCAACAAATATTGTCTTTTTATTTGATTGCTGAATAGATACTCCTGTTTGGGCAAACGCAAAATCATATTTGAAACCAACCTCCGCATATTGTGCTCTATTATAGAATAATTGTTCATAAGAGAGACTCAGATATGCACTCTTAAACAAATGTTTTTCCATCCTTATCTTGGCTGATATAAATCTGGCATCACTTATGTGATACTGTAGCCTGGGGCATTATTGTAAATCCAACAGGCCCTTTAAATGCCAATGACAGATTACTATAAACTGACGGTTTACTTTCACTTGTATAATAGTGCAAAAGTTGATAAATTTGTGCTTACGCCAAGAAAGTGAACCAGAGAATCAGCCATTCAGCAGTTGTATAATCACTAAACGGAAGAATAACCTTGTAATAGGAGAATCTCTGAAAAGTTGAGAACTTGCCAATCCTTACCGGAATCGAGAGCGAAACTTTTCGTTCCTCTCAAATAGTTATAATTTATTGCTTTCTGATCTTTATCATACCTTGTATAATATAAGATCAAGCTGCATATTTGATGGAAGTCTGTATGAAAAGTTGCCTTTTGATCTGACTCCGATGAATATCTCACCGGAAAGCAGCAAGTTATTTGTAATTCCAACTAGAAGCATTGACAAATGGCATGGCCGGATTTGTACTCAATTGAGGAAAGGTACTCAAATCCACCTCCGATTGTAAGTCTCCTTGTTACTCCGTAATTGAAGCTGGCACGTGAAAATCTGCTGGCTAACGGATCCTCAATGAATCCTGCACTGGCAGTATATTCAAGGGTTTTTACCGGAAGAAAAGTAAATGGAATATTTATATTCTGTTCCCGTATTCTTTCCTCACCCCATGGACCATAAAACTTAAGTTGGACTATAGAATTTCCATAAACCAAGGGAACCTCGAAAGTAAAGAATCCTGATGCATCAGCTTTCACATAATCGACCAGAACATTATTAACATAAAGCTCCACTATCCAGCCAGGTTCTGTTTTGTCGCTTAATCTATAAGATCCGAATGACCTCCTGTATGTTGTTGGAGTATTTGTAATCTGAACACCAACAACGGAATTATAAAGGGATGAAAACGCGTTTGCAGGAATCTTTCCAATTAAAACCTGCCTCAATGGTTTAAAATCATTATTTACATAACGCCACATATAATACTGGTCCTTTTCTCAAATGGTAGCTGGCTATTGTAGTTTAGCGAGGCAGTTGCTTCTCCTCCTGCAATCATTGCACCAAGAGACAGATTGAGACTGGCTTCAGTTCTTACCCTTAACTCTCTTCAGTAGCAATAACAGACCAGTCTGCCATTCCAAATTTAAATGGCGAATATATTCTCTTAAATGTCGTATCTGCTTTGTAATCACCTTTAAGCCGGGTAAGGTTCTTCCTCATTTCTTCTCTTCTCATCTCCCGCATTACAGGCAGATCAAATTTGGCGTTAAGAGTAACTGAAAGACTACGGAAATTAAAATTACAGTCCAGCCCAAATATCGATCCGAAATATGTAGAGCGCAAATAAAGGTTAGATTCAGTTTTAACTAAATCACCTGGTTCAAGATTATAGTTTTTACCTTCATACTGAATGAGGTTTTCAGTCCTGCTTATATTATAAATAGCTTCTGGTTTAATAAAAAAACCTGACACAGACTCAAGTCCATAAGATGGCACATTTTTTATCTTTAGAAAGTCAAATAGGTCTATAATTGGAAGGAAAAGCTCCTGTCCTTTGATTACTGCAGGAATTTCTCCTGCACCAACTCTGGGTATATCAATAAATACAGCAATCTCGTCATAATCAGTCTGATCCTGTGCAGAAACTTATGTAACTGAAGTATCAGAAGCACACATAACAAAAAAACTAACCTTATGCCAAAATAAGCATTCAAACCTTTGTAAATATTTAAGGTATTGTATGCTTTTCTGGTTATCATTTTGAATTATACTCTTATAACATAATTTTACTCCTGAACAAGAGTAATGTCAAATGTTCCGCTATAACTTCCTGGTGGATTATTAGTTGGAGTACTTACTGTCAAAATCCCTCCAACTCGCAGCTCGGTATAAGCAGGAGGCGTTGTTGTTATTACAAATGATCCAAAAGGATCAGACTCTCCAATTTCAAGGCTTAATGTACCTCCACCAGTTCTTGTTAACGTAGCATCATCACCATTTAATACTGAAACAACTGTTCCAGGATCACCAACCAACCGATAAAGAGCAGGCGAAAATGAAAACCCAAGACTAAGAAGAACAATGTCACCGGTAGCTGAGCGCAAACTGCCTGGTGTAACCGTAACAGTTCCTCCTGAAGCTCCATGTGAAAATGCACCGAAAGTTGAGAGTCTGGGCAGTAACTGTAACCTCAATTGGCCTTGGAGGAGGTTCCTGAGCCATGAAGCTTCTGAAATGAAGCTAACAGAGCAAGTATAAATAATAAAACTACTGACCGGTATTTCTGCATATTTATCTTAAGCTTAACATTCATTATACCAGTTGAATGAGGTTTTAGATTCCTTAAAACTACCCGATAAAAGTAAAAATATATTTTGCACTCTTATAATCCTTATTAAACACATTATAACCATATTTAACAAACTTGTGAACAATTATTACAAATGGGAAAGGGGATCATCAGTTTTTGATAAAGAGTTTCCTGGAACTCTTTATGTTGCCTGAAATGAAAGTAGCTATGTATATCCCGTCTTTAATATTCGGATCGAACTCATGGTATCCTGTTTCATATACTTTTGATGAAAATAGCGTTTGTCCAAGCAAATTGGTTATTGTTAGTGTCCCATATGATCCGCCAAGTTGATTTATCTGTGATTTGAGAATTCCATTTGAGCTGTAAATGCTGAATATATCATCGGACATCGGTTTATTTTCCGGGATGTCTGTTGTTGAAGAATAGGCGTTGATATAAAACCTGTTGTGATACTCTCCGGACGACAAGAAAATCTCGTATGCCTGATCAGGCATAAGGTCCTGCATAGTACCGGTAACAATATCTGAGAGGAAGATCCTCATATCAGCAAACAATCCCTGGATATCTCTGATTCTGAAAGAAACAATTCCATCCTTGTTTACCTTTAGTCCCAACGGGATTATTAAACTCTGCTCTTCAGTAAAAGGAAGGGCATTTATCGAAAGTTTCTCTCCACCGGGGGTGACACTGTAAAGGTTGGGTACAGAAACGTCTGTGTTGTACATTTTGAGAGCATCCAACTGCGTATCGAATTCAATATCTGCTTTTTCATTAAAGTATACCACACAGGGGTCAGGTGAGGCCGGATTATCTGTAAAGGTAGCGCTGAGCCGGAGAAGAGGTATAATACTCGCTTCTCCCTTTACGAACGCATGTGTTTTGTCAGTTACTCTGACACTGTTATTCATTCCCAGTGTTGCAGTAACCGGATATGTGCCATTTGAAACATGAACAAAGAAGCCTTGCAGTGAAGGTATAATGTTTGAGGATATACCGCCATCGCTTGAAACCCCGGCAACATAAGAACTGCTTGTTCCCTGGTATTGGTTGGTACTTCCTGCCTTGAAAAAATAAATTGCATTGTCTATATTGGTTTTTGTCCATCCGGAACCTGCATTCCAGTCGATAGGTGAGGGATATGGATTCCCGACAAGATTATACCCCCTGGTATATGTATAATTATGATTATAAAGAGTGGCAGATACTGCTCCATTATTTACAACTCCTGTCAGGTCTGCAGTTGTTGCAGCCGAGTTGGAACCAAAATTTACAGCATAACCAGCCAGTGGATTCAGTACATTTGTTGTAGTTTTATAATTTACCCAGCCTGAGGAGGTTCTATTTTCATCATACCTGTAAAAAGTTGTGAAAGAAGCACCAAGATTAATATCATCAGCAAATTCATTAACAGTTGCTGCCTGAAAAGCAGAGCTGAAATATTTATATCCGTAAGCAGAAGGAAGATAGCGCTCCAATGTTACATTTCCAGAAACAGTGCCAGAACCGGAGCCATCAATAAGGGCTGTTCCTGCTGCATTAGAAGTAAGAGTTAAATTTCCGTTTGAATTTAATGTCCCGTTGCATAACAGTATGCTCGAAAGTCTCTGTCCGGCCGTTGAAATTGTAGTTGTACTTCCGGAAGAGATAGTAATATTATAATAGCTTGCTGTTGAAGAGCCGCCTATTGATTGAGTTGTGCCGGAAAAGACCAGGGTGCCGCCTGTATGTGTGAAGGTTCCATTATTTGTCCAGTTTCCTGATCTGACGATTGTATACCCGCTGCTCTTAATAACCCTTGCTCCTGAATGAATTATTATCCCCTGTCCTGATACAGACAGAGTGAAATATGCTAAAAGAAACGCTGCTATGTAAGCTTTGGATTTCATTTTTTCAGTCTTGGGCACTTTTTAGGCATATTATTTGTCTCTAATTACAGGACCAATAGTCAACTGAAAAGGTTGCATAACTTTCTTGCCAAGTTGTTATGTTAGAAAAAATCCTGATAACTGATTGTTAACAGGATTATGAGTAGAAATAAATAGCTATATTATAACAGATTTTTGCAAAAGCCATGGTTCTATTTTCCTAATGGCACTTCTTCCTCATCATATTTAGTAGGTTTTAGATCTGATGATGCAGTATAAGTGACAATTAGTTTGCCAGATTTATAATCAACTCCAGCTGGTTTATTAAGATTCAAATTGAATCTTCGCATTGTATTTGGAGTATAAACAGCTACTCCGTTTGCTATTCCTACACGAGTCTTTTTACCTTGTGGAGTTATATGATCAACAGCAATGTCTCCATATACAGACATGTTACCAACACGATTTAATGTCATTTTCAAAACAGGAAGTGTATCATTTACCATCTGGAAATTAAGGTCCGAAAGCGAAGCCTGGGCTGTGGATGAACCTGATCTGATTATAATTGGTATTGTTATACCAAAGACAGGTGTAAGTTTAACAGTTATTGTTGTTGTGTCCCTAACTGTTTCTTCTTCTCCCAATGCTGTAGGTTTTGGGATCGCCCTGAAATAAAAATGAGATCTATATTCACCTTCGGTTAATTCATTAGACCGCACAAGTTGTATCTTTACTGTCTGTGCTTCATTAGGACCAAGAGTTACCTGTCTTGGGAAAAATCTTACAAATCTGTCTGCAAATCGTTGTCCAGGATCGGGATCTGTAATTGTCTCAAATCCACCATCTTCTTTCATTCTGATTTGAACAATTGAAACGGCATACGTTGCGGTATCCTGTCCGGTATTTGCGAGGTTAAGATCGAGTGATCTTTTTGATCCTTCAAAAACAACACGTCGTGGTGTTATCAGAAGATTGCCCTGAGCAGATGCTTCATTAAAGCACATTAATAATCCCAGGAATAAAAATATGAAGGAATTCAAGAATCTCTTTCGGAATGTTCTGACCAACCACCCAGAGAGAACAGAATTTGGTATTGACATTGGGTTCAGTATTAATTATGACACCAAGTTAGTTAAAATCAAATGTAATTATATAGGTACCGGTATAAATTCCAAGAGGATTGTCGTATAAGGTACCTACTTTCAGAGTAGCTCCGACATAAACAACCTGAAAACCATTTTGAAGCATGCCAGCTCCAATTCCTGGAGAAGGTGTTGAAGACCAACCATCTATTTGCATTGTTTTTGTTGTTGAAACATGTTTCAGAAGTACAGGCGCGGTAGGCAAGAGAAACAGTATAGGCAGCATCAAGATCGCCTGAAACATAGAAACTTGCTGCATTGTGAGGTCCTGATCCCTTAAATACGGTACCCAATACTGATATTGTACTCTGAGGTGTCAAAACTAAAAACCCTCCTTGTGGGCCAGGAGAAAACCTTCCAAAATTCAACTCAGCAGTTTCACTGGCAGAATATATAGGAATGATCTCCGCATAAACATGACCTTCTGCAGTAGCAAGAGGTATGACTTGCGCTGAAGTCACACCTCTTGATAATAATAGGATGCATATAATAAAGCTGTAGTTAAATATAGACCTTTTCATTATGCCTCATATTAAATCAGCCATCTAAATTGATTTTTTAATTATAATTAACAGTAACTGAAAAAGGAGTACCAGATACATATGTGCCAGCTGCCTGGGTTAATCCAACATTTAATGTTGCGCCTACCCTTAAAGTCTCGGTTCCACCTGTAAGTGTTCCGGTTCCTGAAGGGGAGCTTGTCCATGTGTCAACAGTCATTGTGTTTGCACCTGAAGTAATGGTGGTGGCAGCTCCTGGGAGAGTAATAGCATATGTGTAGCCATCTTCCCCTGATACTGTAAAGGTTGCTGCCTGAACAGTTCCTGTTGTTGCAGGTAGAGTAATGCCTACCGAGGGAGTTCGCACTGGTGTAGCAGCAGCAGTCATTGATAATGTGCCTGCTACTCCATTTGTTGCAAGGTTTCCAAAATTCATGTCGAGAGTTTTAGAAATTGTTATTGGGGTTACAATTGTAGCAGTAGCAGTAGCTGTTGCCGTTGCCTGAGCAAAAGTACTTGCTGTAAATGCCAGCATTACGACTGCGAGAGCGAGAAGTTTTGAAGTTCTTGTTTTCATTTTCATCCTGTTTTGATTAATAATAGAGTAAATAATAATTAAAATTTCTTTGTTAAAGAGGTAAAATTTCCCCCGATCTGAAAGGAAGACAATAGTAAGTTTAAAATGGTTGCATCGTATATGTGTCAAATTTATTATTTTCTTGAAAAGTAAGAAATGAGGTATTTTGCAAGTAATGAACAATCGCCTGGAGTTGTTAACAAAAAGACGGAAGACGGGAGTCGGAAGACCGAAGACCGAAGACCGAAGACCGAAGAAGTAGGAAGTAGGAAGTAGGAAGTAGGAAGTAGGAAGTAGGAAGTAGGAAGTAGGAAGTAGGAAGTAGGAAGATCCGCAGTTTTGAGGACGGGGTTGGAGTTCATTCAGGACATCCCCTTGGCCTTCAAGGTGTGAAATAGAAACGGTCTATTTAACTAGAACATCCCCCTGGCCCTGCAGGCTGGCTCCTTCGCTAAATTTGCCCACCGGGCAAATTTTTAACGCTCGGCCCCCTTCAAAGGGGGAATTGAAGAGCTTCGGTCTTCCGTCTAAAAATACAACACATTTATTTCCAAAACAGAGCTTTCCAAACCGTCTTGTCCTTCAGAAATATTATTCCTATCTTAGCACCGGCCTAATTCTATAAGTATCAGGATGCAGAAGCAGAAACTTATTTTCATTGTCGACGACGACCCTTTTATCAATATGCTGATAGTAAAGCGTTTCTCAGCAGATGGGTATAAGCTGGAGGCATTTTTGTCGGGTGAGGAGTGTCTCGAATCGCTTGATACAAATCCTGATCTTATAATCCTTGATTATTTCTTCATCCATTCCGAAAAACAGATTATGAACGGTCTGGAGGTCTTCAATAAACTTGTTGAACTCAGACCCGATATCCCTGTAATAATGGTTTCAGGGCAGGACAGGGGAGAGGTAGTGCTAGAACTTGCAAGGAAAGGCATTGCCGACTATATTATCAAGGATAATAATTTGATTGAGAATCTAACAAAGTCGATAGGGGAGCTGTTCAGCAGGAAGAAATAAGGGCGCAACGGCGCAGCGGCGCAATGGCTCAAAGGCAAGAATTTTGTCCATAGGCTGCCAGCCAATAATCAAATTTCAAAATTAAGTGCATCTTATGAATTCAGGAATTTCATCTGAAAATGGATGTAGTTACAAACTACCCTGCAGTTAAAGCGAAGTTGCAAACTTCGCTTAGCTTAAATCACATACCTCTAAGCCTTAAGTCTTTACGCCCATGCGCCGTTGCGCCCCTGCGCCGTTACGCCTATTTCAATATAAAGTTATACGTGATCGTCCCCTTCTGTGTCATAGGGGCGTCGGCTTTTGCTTCAAAGCGGGCCTGAAGAGCCGCTTCTTTTGCAACTTTAAGCAGATCATCATCAAGAGTCGTTGATCCCTTCACTCCGGGTACTGCCTGGGTAACTCTTCCTTCCCGATCGACCGAGACTTCCACGACAACTTTTCCCTCTTGCTGAATATTATATTTTGGATTTGGCAGCGATTGCGATCCGCGTCCCTGAAGTGAATATGAAACACCCTGGGTTCCGGTTCCGCTTCCTTCACCCCTGATCTTCGAATCGACAGATCCGTTCGCTGCTCCCTGGTTTCCTGCACCTCCGGCAACTCCTTCACCGGTCGATGTCGTACCTGAATTCTTCGAATTGGCCAGGGCATTCTTTGTCCTGTTCATTATATCTGCCTGTCTTTTCTGCTCGGCTTCTATCCGTTTTCTTTCCTTTTCTTCCTCTTCCCTGAGCTTTCTTTCGGCTTCAAGCTCTGCCCTGATCTTTTTATCAGCCTCAATCTTCTCACGTTTCTTCCTTTCAGCCTCAGGATCTACTTTTTTTACTTCCGGAGCATCCTCAGTGTCCTGTGTCAGCAGAGGTTCTTCTTCGCTCTGCACCGCTGCCTGCCTGGCCGGAGGAGGGGAGGTCGCTTCCGGTATTGAAGCATCAGATGGTTCGATCTCTCCAAAACCTGTTTCGTCAGTTCCGAAATTGACGAGAATCCCCTCTTCGATTTTCGGAGGAGGAGGAACGGAAAAACTTAACAGGACAAGCAAGAGCAATACTGCAATATGGATAATCACAGTTCCGGCAATCCCCTTCCCTTTTTCGGAAGGCAGTTTGCGAAGATCGTTATTTGGGTGTTGTTGCAATTATCAGTTTGTAATTGTTCGATTGGGCTATATTAAGTACCTTCACTACACTCTCGAATGGAACAGTCTTGTCAGCGTGCAGTGATATATATGTGTCAGGATTTGATCCAAGCTTCTGTTTCAGAACAGCTTCAAGATCATCAATGCTTACCTGCTGCTTTTCTACATAATAAAGCTGATCACTTGTAATTGAGACAGTGGTCTGAGGCTTTGCTGATGTCTGGGCACTTCCCTTGGGCAAAAGCAGCTTGAGGGCAGTGGGATGAACAAGAGTTGATGTCAGCATGAAGAAGATCAGGAGGTTGAAAACAACGTCCGTCATTCCCGTCGAGCTGAAGTTGATGCTTATCTTGTTTCTTTGAGAAATTGCCATCTTATCGTTACGATTTTACTGGTTCATTCAAAATATCCATGAATTCCGTAAGCGTTGCTTCGAGGTTGAATACAACCTTTTCGACCCTCACTACAAGGGTATTGTAAGCAAAATACCCGAGAATTCCCACAATGAGGCCTGCCACAGTAGTGATCAGTGCCGTATAAATACCTCCCGACATCATCGAGATCTCAACATTATTGCCTGCCTGCGACATGGCATAGAACGACTGTATCATTCCAATAACCGTTCCAAGGAACCCAAGCATGGGTTCGGCTCCGGATATTGTTGCAAGTGTCGGGAATCCCTTTTCGAGTTTTGAGATCTCAAGCTTTCCGACATTCTCAATGGCAGTGCTTATATCCTGCAGCGGCCGTCCAAGCCTGCTGATCCCCTTTTCAACCATCCTGGCAGAAGGGCTGTCTGTCGACCTGCATAATCCCATCGCTGCTTCTATCTTTCCGTCGTGTATGTAGTCCTTTATCCTGTTCATGAAATTAGCATCCTCTTTCGTTGCTTTAGTGATCACATAATATCTCTCTATAAAAATATACGCAGCAACAAAGGAGAGCAAAATGATGGGTATCATTATCCATCCTCCCTTGATTGTAAGATCAAGGAGAGTAAGCTTCATCTCGGTTGCTTTTTCAACAGGCAGTGCGCCACCCTGCAAAATGAGGTTTAAAAACGTCATATTCTTCTTGTTATTAGTTGATATTCAAATAAAGTATCTGATTAAAAATTAAAATTTTCAGTGCGAAGTTATTAAAAAACGTAAGGATGGGTGGTTCTATTATCCGGTGTTAATAACAAAGGGGAAATATTTATTAACTATGGGGTCAGAAGACCGAAGACGGAAGACCGGAGTCCGAAGAAGAGAAAGGGAGAAAGGGAGAGGGGGAGAGGGGGAGAATGGAAAATTTGAAAATTTGAAAATTTGAAAATGAACCTGCAACCTGCAACCTGCAACTATTCCTTCTCCTCCTTAACTTCCAGTGCCTCCTCTTTTTTCATCGCCGCTTTTTCCTTCCGCCTGAAGAGATCCTTAAACTTATTGAAATCCTCACGGAAGAATATTCCTATGCCCTGTGTATAATCAACTCCCTTGCCGGTGTAGGGATTATTATACCTGTTGAAGACCTTGAAGCGGAGTTTCTCTGTGATCTTAACCTCGGCATCAAAATCGCCTGTTATCTGGTTGGTGTTGTTATCTGCCTGGCTTGTTCCCCGCACATCAAAATTGCCGTTTATAACAACCTTGTCGTTCAGCAACTGGGTTGACAGCGCAACTTCAACCTCCTGTGGATTAATTTCATTGTACCCCGGCCTGTATACAAACCCGATATCAAAATCGTTGCTGATCTGCGACAGCCAGTTGCTTAACTGACTCGATACCATTTCGTAGGTGGTAACCTTCATTGCTTCCGTACTTGCAGTTGGTGTTGATACTGAGGATGAGAAAGATGGATCGGAATAAAAACTGTTCATTACAAGCAGGTAGAGAAACTGCCGGCTCAGTTCTTCCTCTGTTGATATAACATTCCGAAGGTAGGACCTGGCCTCTTCGTCGGCTGTCGGCAGATAGATATTGAATCCTATAAGCGGATTAAAAAGCTTTCCGGTAAGAAGAAGCTGGCACTCCACAGGGATCCTCTCCTTGTATTTCTCCTCAAGCCGGATATCGTACAGTGAAGCCTTCAGTTTATAGATCGCCTTTATGTCGATTTCAGCATTATCCAGTTCGCCATTAAAGATTATCCGGCCGCCGTTCTCAACACTGAAGGGCTTGTTGAGAATATTGCCCAGGGTAAACAGATAGTCTCCATCCTCAATAATATAATCGCCGCTGATCCGGAAGTCGCCATTTTTGTTCAGGCTGATATTGAGATCGCCGGAACCGCGCCCTTTCATGATATCGCCTGCCTTCGAATCGAAAATTATCTGGGCCTCAGCATCAGGCGTGACTTCAAGATCGATATTAAGATCAATTCCCGTCTGTATGGGAACCTCACTTAAAACCCCTTTTTCATCAGTATCTTTTCCGTCTGTTTGCTTATCGCTGAATGAGACAAAAGAGTATTCCGATACTGACATCCCGGAGTTGAGGGGTATAAAAAACCTTGTATTCCTGCCGGTCTTTGCCGAGATATCAAACGAAAGCAAACCGGGAACGGCTTTGATCGTTGTAACTCCCGTTGCATATGCAGTCCCGTAGAAAAGTTCATTGTCCTTTGGTTTTGTGTTGAGGACCTGGGCTTCGGTAGTGGTTATTATAAGGTCAGCCGTAAAATCCTTAAATCCCTGATGATAAACATATCCTCCCAGAATTGCGGGGTTGCCTTTTTCATCGCTCATCTTAACATTTGAAAACCTGAATCCCTTCTTATCAAATCTTATTGTATCATTCAACCTGTACTTTGTCTGGAGATAATCAATCTTCAAATTTGTATTTTCGGCCATAATAGCACCTTCCAATGCAAGTTTATTAGTCGGTCCTGATAATTTTACCCTTCCCGATGCTGTCCCGCTAATGTCCGAAGCAAACATTTTAAGGAGAGGATTCAAAGCATCGACAGGCAGTTTTGAAGCCACTATGCCCAGGTTTAGCCTTTTAGCCGCAGGATCGTAATACCCTGTCGCATCAAGCATTTTAAGACCGCCAAGGTCATTGCTGACTTTAATGTCGACAAGTTTTTTTGATCTGTTTAGTGCAGAATATACTGAGAGATTACCGAACGAACTGTTAAACACCGAAAAATCATTTATCACCAGTCCGGTTTCAAGTAAAAGATTTTTATAGACATTCGACAGAAGGATCTTGCCATTAAGACGTCCCTTAAAATCAGGGGATATGGATTCGGGATCACTTATCTTGTCGCGGAACAAAAGGTAGTTGAGCGGAGAGATATCGATTCCCCTGAATGCCAGATTCAGTGTGTCAGACGGATCCATAGAAACTGTACCGTCAACCAGGTAATAGTTCTTATTATTTGTTAGATAGAGTTTATCAATCGACACAGAATTTGAGTCAAGGCTGACAGATGACTGGCTGAGTTTCCATAGAGTACTGCCTGTATAAATATTGCTGGAATCAATATCAATTTTAAGGATGGTGTTGTTGTTACCGACCTTGCTCTTTATAATGTCACCTCTGGCGGTTATACTTCCAGCATCAAGGATCTTCTGTTTATTATCCCAGTTCATATTGAAGATGAAGTTGTCAGGCTTAGTGTTTAAACTGACAGTAAAATCTTTTATTTCAGGCTGGTTCAGAATTGAGAATGAAGGAGAAAGGAGATTGAATGACAGGGTTGACCCTGAAGTGTGCAAATCAACTGAGAGATCCTTGAAGGAGCTGTTCCAGATAGCGAAAGCCGGAAAATTTCCCTCTATTGTGATAGTACTGTCGGGGAAAACGGTACCCTTTAAATAACTGCTCTCAGCGAGGGAAATGCCTGTTCTGAAGAACTCATTTATCCTTATAGTATTTTTGAAATCAATCCTGAAACCGAAATTATTGCCCTTCAGCCCTTGTTGTACAACGGGAGCAGGAAAGCGGGAAGGCATCAGTTTCGAAAGAATTGTTTTGAACTGGGTTCCGATTGTTGCAAAGCTGTATACCCCGTTCAGATCGGCATCGATGAAATCGGTGCGAAGGGCAATGGATGTTTCGATGCCATCGGTGGACGATCTCAGGTTGAAATCCTTCAGTTCGAGAGTATCACCAAATCTGATTATCTCAGAGTTTACAAGGCGGATCACACCATCGAGGTTGTCGATGCTGTTGCCCTTAAAATCAGAGGTGATGAGAGCTTTCAGTGATGATACAGAATCGTGCTTGTCGATATTGAGCAGCGAAAGATTTGCCTTCGATAGATTCAGGGTGAAGTCAAAAGCAGGCATTTTATCCCTGAAACTGAACATCCCCAGAAGGTCAAGTTTCAGATTCCTGTCATCGACCCGCACAACTCCGTCCCAGGTTTTCTCTGTAATGAAACCGTCGAGAGCTATATTCCTGTAGAGATATTTATTTATTTCTATGCTGTCAATCCTGCCGGCGATATTTGCCCCGAATTTTTCAAGCGAATAGGCATATCCGTCGATATTTGTTTTAAGGTTTAAATTTCCATACATTTCAGAATTGCCGGTGATATTTCCAAGATCGATATCAATCCCTTCAACCAATCCCTTTATCCGGTATCTCTTGTTTTCCTCAGGTCTTAATGAGATGTCAGTATTGATATAGCCATAATCGCTCCTGAACTTTCCATAGGTTACAAAGTCGGTTGTAAAACCTGTAAAACTTCCTGTGAATGAGATATCCCCGAGCTTTCTTAAGATCTCCGGAACAGCAATTTTACCTTTTTCCCTAAGGCTTATCTGCTCAATGTCTTTTGCATTGGTCCGGAGAGTGTTTACTCCCAGGTAAATAAACGCGTTCTCAATATCAGGCAAACCCGAAATGTCGAAGTCGAGTCCCAGCACAGTGTAATCGCCATAAAACAATTCTATATCGCGTCCCCTTAATTCTGAGATAGTTCCGGATACCCGGCCTGAGAGATTAACCGTAACATCAGTTTTTTCAGCAAACTGAACAAAATACCGGAGATCCGCTGAACTGATCAGCGAATTGGAGAGGTTAATGTTAAGCCATACCTTATCATTCGATTTGTTTATTGAATCTGATGCAGAGATCTTTATTCTCAATTCCGGAAGGTTAATAATGCTGCTGTCGCATCTTATCTGTGTGGAACTGAAAGAAAAATTCTGCTTTGCGATCTTTACCTCGCTGTTCATTGTCCTGACCTCAAATCCTTTCGACTCTGTAAAGCTCAGGTTGTGAATATTGAATGAAAGTGTATCATTCACCATTGATAAATCTTCAACCAGTGAGTTTATTGTATTGATATGCAGATTTGCGAAATCAATGCCCCTCCGGTCAGTGACTGATCTTCTGTCTGTAAGTGAGAATCTGGCATTATTCAGTTCTGCCTGTTCAATTGAGAACCTGACCTTCTCTTTTTTCGAGCTGTCAGGCGAACCACTTAGCTGATCGAGATACCAGTTAAGGTTCATCTGGCCTGTTGTATCGGTAATAAGTGCAAAAACCGGCTCAATAAGGGCTACCTTTCCGAGCCTGAAGATATTATTCCGCGGATCAATCCTCCTTATTCCAGCTCTCAGTTGCTTTGAATATATCAGTGTATCATTGTTCTGATCCTTTATGAGTATATTGTTTATTATAAGCCTGTTAAAAAATTTAAACTCTATCCTGCCAACTGAGATATGGGTAGTGAGCTCATTCGAAAAATGCTGTGTTATCCTGTTTATTAGGTAAGTCTGCACTGCCGGACTCTGCAGTGTGAAAAAAAGAAGGGTAGGGAGAAGGATTACAACTCCTGAAATTACAATGAAATACTTAAGTGATTTTTTAATATTTTTGCCCATTAACCGGAGTTAAAAAATCAGATATCAAAATAACCTAAAATATACCGGAAAACAAAGTAATGAATTCAGTAACAATATTAGCCATAGAATCTTCGTGCGATGATACCTCTGTTGCTGTAATAAGGGATGGTTTTGTTTTGTCAAATCTTATCGCCGGCCAGGATATTCATATGGCATACGGGGGGGTTGTTCCCGAGCTTGCTTCACGGGCTCACCAGGCCAATATTGTTCCGGTTACGCATCAGGCGATAGTTAAGGCCGGCATACAACCGGAGGATATCAATGCAGTGGCTTTTACAAGGGGACCCGGGCTGCTTGGTTCTCTTCTTGTGGGTACATCATTTGCAAAAGGATTCGCCCTTTCACGAGATATTCCTCTTATTGAGGTTAACCATCTGCAGGCTCATGTAATGGCTCATTTTATTAAGGAGGAGGGGGGAAATAAGATCCCTGTACTGCCATTTTTATGCCTGCTTGTTTCAGGCGGACATACACGTATAATTGTTATGAAGAGCCACCTCGAAATGGAGGTTATCGGAAATACTATTGATGACGCAGCTGGGGAAGCTTTCGATAAATGCGGAAAGGTAATGGGATTCCCGTATCCAGCCGGTCCGCTTATTGATAAGCTTGCAAAAGAGGGGAACAAGAAGGCATTCAGCTTTACAAAACCAAATATCAAAGGACTGGATTTCAGTTTCAGCGGATTGAAAACAGGATTTCTCTACTTTCTCAGGGACAGGCTGAAGGAAGATCCTGATTTTATCGGGAAGAATAAGGCAGACATCTGCGCTTCACTCCAGGATACTATTGTCAGAATACTTATTGATAAGACTGTTAAGGCCTCAGAACAGACAGGAATCCGTGAGATAGGAATTGCAGGCGGTGTTTCGGCAAACTCCGGGTTGAGGAATGCAATGACCGAGGAGGCGGAAAAACGGGGATGGAACCTTTTTGTTCCGGCGTTCAGGTACACTACAGATAATGCGGCAATGATCGGAATCACAGGATATTACAAATACCTGAGAGGAGAGTTCACAGGGCAGGATGTGGCTCCGCTGGCGAGGATGTGAAATGGTAATTGGTAATTGGTGATTGGTGATTGGTATTGGCCTGCTTGGTGAAGGCTACGGAGGCTAAGGGTGCAGGGTGCAGGGATTGGTAACCTAGGATTAGTTCTTTATCAATAGTTTCTTTGAACTCCTGAAGTTTCCGCTGGTATATGTGGCAATGTAAATACCATCTTTTAAGCCTGGAGCGAACTCAAAGTATCCTGTTTCAAGAATCTCAGATTCGAACACTTTCTGCCCGAGAAGGTTTGTTATAATCAAAGTTCCTCTATTTCCTGTAATTGTATTAATCTCACCTTTTAAAGTTCCCTGGTAACTGTAAATATTGAAACCATTGCTTGAAACCGGTTGCGGATCCGGAAGTCCTGTGGTGGAGCCATAGAAGTTAAGATAAAATCTGTTAAGGTACTCACCGACAGCGAGCGACACACTGTAATCATTGTTTTTGCCAAGTTCCTGCTCGGTTCCTGTTAACTTGTCGAGAAGGAAGATCCTCATATCCTTGTAGATCCCGTCAACATCCTCAATGCTGAATTCAATCGTGCCTGCCTTATTTACCTTTAATCCGAGCGGCATGTAAAAATCTTTTTCCGAAGTGTAGGAAACGCCGCTTATAGATTGTTTCGATCCGGCAGGGGTTACAGCATAGAGATTCGGCACTTTCAGATCGGTATTGAAAATCTTCAGCGCATCGAGCCGGCTGTCGAACTCAATATCCGCCTTCTCATCGTAGTAAATAACAAAGTAGTCTTTTTTGTATTTGTTATCAGAAAATGTGGCAGTAAGCCTTACAAGTGCTTCCTCTTGTTTTCCTCCCTTGATGAATGTCCGGTTTAATTCAGTTGTTCTTACGCTGTTTGTCATTCCCAGTGTTCCTGTAACAGGCCAGGGAGGGCCGTCAGTAACATGAACGAAGAATCCCTGCATAGCAGGTATAATGTTTGAAGCCAAACCATCACTTGAATGTCCGTTTATATATGTGGTATAGTTGCCGACGTACTGATCATCTGTACTTGCAGCAAAGAAATAAAGAGCGTCGTCGATATTAGTTTTCGTCCAGCCTGATGAAGCGTTCCAATCGATTGGCGATGGATATGGATTACCTACAAGATTCATTCCCTTAGTGTATTGCCGGTTATTATTATTCAGCGTTACCGAGATGTTGCCATTATTTACCTCCCCTTTGATATCAGCTGTTTTTGCAGCTGGGTCTGATCCGAAGTTGACAGCATAACCAGTCATGGGGAATAAAACATTTGTTCCAAGCTTATAGTTAACCCAGCCTGATGAGGTTCGGCTCTCATCATATTTGTAGAAGGTAGTGAATGCTGCTCCCAGGTTTATATCATCTGCAAATTCACTAACAGTAGCTGCCTGGAAAGGAGAACTGAAGTATTTATACCCGTAGGCAGAAGGCAGGTATCGCTGCATTGTCACGTTTCCTGTAACGCTTCCTGCTCCCGAGCCGTCAATTAAAGCTGTTTGTGCAGCTGTTGAGCTTAATGTAAGGTGATCTCCTGTTGTAAATACTCCGCTCTGAACATTAACAATTCCGGTTACACTTAAGGTCCCGAGAAGTGTAACGCCAGCGGGGTTATTGATAATTATGTCTTTAATTGTATTTCCCGTAAAAAGATCGGCGTCGATCGTCTGTGCTGCAGTACCGTTCATCTCTATAACTGCAGCAGATGCAGTGTACGTTCCATCATTTGTCACAGTGCCTGTTATACTGAGAGTATTTCCACTTACAGTGAGCGATGAGCCTCCTTCAATTGTTAGATTTTTTACAGCTCCTGGTGCACCGCTGCTGAGTACCGGCTCATTTGTAACATCTGGTATCACAACATCAGTACTTGCGTCGGGGAGAACCCCGCAATACCAGTTTCCGGCAACATTCCAGTTTGAACTGATTGCCCCGGTCCAGGTTATATAATTAATAATTGTTATGTCGCTTGTAGCAGAAACAACACTGCAACCACCTGCAGCTGCTCTGGTATTTGTGACAGTATAGGTACCAGGAGTGCTTGCTGAAATATCCACCTGACCAGTTGCAGTGCTTACAAATACAAGTCCGGCTGTAGATGAGAAAGTTCCTGCAACTCCTCCTCCGCTGAAAACAGGCGATGGGTTTGCAGCACTTGAGCAGTATGGGTTGCCGGTATAGCTGAAAGTTGCAACAGGGACAGGATTGACTGTTATTGGTAGTGTTCGTGCCGGGCTTGTCCCGCATGAGTTTGATGCTGTTACACTCAAGGTGCCGCTTGTAGCTGATGCGTTAAAAGCAATTGTTACCGAATTACCAGTTCCCGTAATTGAAGCTCCGTTGCCAGAGTAAGACCAGTTATATGTGTTTCCAGGAACATTCTGAACCGTATATACATGGCCTCCTGTTTCCCTGCAGACAGGTGTAGTGGCAGCCGTAAATGTCGATGGCTGTGTTGCAACAACAGGAAATGAGATAGTCACTTCGTCGTATGATGAACATGAGGCATTTGTAATTGTCCAGCGAAGTACATAGGACTCACCCAGCACTCCGGTGAAAACAGTGTTGTAAACCGTGCTGTTCACAAGAGTTCCACCTGTTCCGCTTACAATTGTCCACAAGCCAGGATATGGATTCGGAGAGTTGCCTGTAAGTATTGTTCCGGATACGCCGCAGAGTGACTGGTCTGCACCGGCGTCTGCTGTTGTAGGATTTGCATAAACATTTACTGTTGTCAGGTCAACTACTCCGGTATTGGCTCCATTATTATATGTGAAAGCAGTCAGCTTGTATGCTCCCGGTGTCGCAGCAGGCAGAGTATAAGGAAGCGATGTCACGTTAACCTGTGTCTGAGGCACTCCGTCCAATGTATAATTAAGTGTATAATTTAGATTTATAGTTCCAAATGAAGTAAAGCTAACGGGGATGCCTCCTGTTCCGCAAACAGCTGCAGCAGAGGTAAATGAAGCTCTTGCTCCGGCAGGTGTGATACTTGCTGTTGTAAAATTCACCGGAGTAGTTGAAATACTTATGTTATCCGTAGTTGCAACATCACCATTACTGTTATCTCCAGTAGTTGCAGAGTTCTGCTCATTCCACGAACCTGTAATTTCCTGCCCTATTCTCATATCGGATATTCCGTTCTCTGTCTGAAGCGGAGTAAGGTCACTTAAGGGATCCCAGCCGAT
Source organism: uncultured Bacteroidales bacterium (assembly GCA_963765005.1). Taxonomy (GTDB): domain Bacteria; phylum Bacteroidota; class Bacteroidia; order Bacteroidales; family VadinHA17; genus LD21. Next base: position 330,038 of record CAVXUP010000001.1, on the reverse strand, counting down.
TTTTACTTTTGCAGAGGCTGTTGTACTTGTTAAAACACTCCAGTATTCATCCCTGTTTGCTGCTGCCAGAGGAGCAGTTAGTGAAGTTGCCGTCGGATTTGGGGTGAAGTATTCTGCAGTCCATTGCAAGGTACTGCCTGCTGCTGAAGTAAGAGTGAAAATATGACCTTTTACACTTCCTTTTCCTATCGGATACAGGAACTGACCTCCATTTGCAATTTGTTTGACAAGGGGGCCATTAATAAATGATGATTCACTTCCGCCAGATGGAGTTACTGCAGATGACGAGGTGCTTAACAGAACCAGTCTGTTTGTGGAACTTGTCGTTACAATCCCGCTTGTTAGCAGTAATTCATTATTGACTTCAACCAATCCGTTTGTTCCGACAGTTAATCCTGAAGAGTTATTGATCTCAAGGTTATTGAATTTATTCGTGCCCGAGAAATCGCCGGTTGAGCCACCGAGTGTTTGTGCTGAAGTTCCGGAAAATGAAACCGTGGAAGCTGGTGATGCTCCTGATCCGCTTGTGAATGCGCCCGTATTATAGCGCTCCATTGTTCCGGTAATTGTAAGTTTCCTGTTATTTACGCTGTTGTCGAGAGTCGGACCGTCAATAACGAGTCTTTTGCAGATTGTCAGATCCTTGTTGGGAAGAATCCTGGTTCCAGTCCCTGTAAAGAACATATTTGGAACATTGCTGTAAAGCGAGGCAATTATTGTATATGTCGCGGTGCCACCGTATTCTATTGTTCCGTTACCTGTACAACTTGTAAAAGCTCCATAACTCCCTGCAGGCAGATTTCCGTTTTCGAGATAAATTGTTCCGTCTCCAGATATTGCACCAAGGTTATGTCCATACGTGGGAGAGACTATCCTAAGCTTGTTGTTGATAATGGCAGTTAATACAGAAACTTTATTAACATTTACGGTAACTACGTTATCAATAACAACGTTTGATCCGTTCGGACCTCCGCTCGGACATGGCGGTGCATTGCCAACAGGAGTCCACACTGACACGTCATTCCAGTTGCCGTCTTTATTTGACACATAAGTAGGTACTTCACCCGGGATTGCAATATCAATTCCTGCTGTATAATCACCATTCAGATTACTGCTCGACAGATGATGGAAGAGGATCTGGTGATTTGATTCATCAACATTATCAGTTGAGGGGCCTGCAGCTGTTTCGTACCAATAGATCCCGGGTAATTCAAGTTTGGCCGCTACATAATTACTCTCATTTCCATAAACATCGCCTGGCATGTATTGCAGCAGAACATCCGCATCGCATAAGGTAATTCCGGAACTTTCAATCTGCCAGTAATATCCAAGCACATTTGCTGGGTCAGTAACTGTCGGGTGATTGGTATTTATTGGATTGACTCTTATTGAACCGACTTTTGTACTTGCAGTAATGTCCCAGATTGCAGGGGTGTATTTTCCTGTTACTCCGACCGGGAAGGTAAATGCCTGAGGAGCTGCTGTAAAAAACTTTCTCAATCCAAGACTACTTGTTACACCATCGGCCTTTATCATTTTTGTGGCGCTGTATGGGGCTCCTGTAATGTAACTGCTTGTCGTCAGAGTCAACTGATACTTGTTTATATCGAGAACTCCCTGGGTAAGTGCCAGGTTATTCTGCAGAGTTATATCATTATTTAATATTACACCTGAACTGTTGTTTATTTCAAGCCTGCCATAAGCCCCTGTGCCGGTAATCTGCTGCAATGCTGTTCCTGAAAAACTTATACCGCCACCTGTATTGTCGTCGGTGAAGGATCCATTATTTGTAAGGTTGCCCGACAAGGTCACTTTTTTATTTCCGAGGACAAGAGAGCCTGTTCCTATGAGGAGATTCTGAGTTACCGAGAAGTTGGTATTTACAGTAAGTGAACTGGCTGATGATACATTCAGATTATAGAAATTGGTGATTGAACTGCCCGAGATTGTCTGCACGCTGCCGTTGAATGTTGTTGAATTTGTGCCGAAACTGATATTGCCATTATTAACAAGGTTGCCTCCAAAAGAGACATTTATACCGTTCGAAGTGAATATGCTCTGGGCATTGGTGAGGGTTAATGTGCCATTCAGAGTCAATGAACTGACTAAAAGACCAAGGTTTGCATTCACGCCGGCACCATTCGCACCGGTAACTGTAAGGTTGAATAAGGGGACATTTGCGTCAAGCTTGTAATTCTGAAGAGTATTCGGGGTTACATTGGAGAAAATAATTGTACCACCGGTTACAGAATAAGATGTTGGTCTTAAATAAAGGTCTCCGTATGTTGTTCCCCCTCCGCGGACAATTGTTAGTGTACCGCCTGACATATTAAACTGGCTGCCATCATTCAATATCTCAAGTTTGGCCTTTGTGGTGAGTGTATTGTTTCCGTTAATAATAACATTACCTCCGGATTGTGTGTAGTTAAGGTTTCCATTTGTAGTGGCAACAGGTCGCCTTATCTGACCGTTTACAGTTAGGTTTCCACCACGAACTTCAATAGCTGATGAACCGCTGCCGGAGTACTCTATATCGTTATTATTCGAGGGCGCTCCAACCGGTCCGATATAAACATTTCCGTTAACAACCGTAAGCTTACCATCCAGAAGAAGATCATTGGCGTCCGAATTACTATTTCCGATCAGGATATTTCTGCCACCCGAATTGGCATAATCCACGTACAATCCTGAAGTCGATGGTATATTGAAACGAGTGGACGTGGATATGTTAAAATCGCTGCCAGGATTTGATCTCATATATCTGAGAGTACCGTTCTGTAAAGTTAACCAGTTATCAGCAGGAGTTGAAAGCGAACCGGCAATGTCAATCGTCAGGGTTGTTGCCTGTGAGTTCCCTTTGTTTACAGTGACTTTATTTAATATTGTATTTGGAACAGCTCCTCCTGTGCTTGTTATTGAGGAACTGTTATTTCCTGAAAAGATAAGATTCACATAATTATTTCCTGTTATAAACCTTGCACTGGGATTAAGGTTACTGTTATTTATAAAACTGCCGCCAATTTCGAAACTGTTAGTTCTGACAGCTGAACCATTGTTTACCGGATAACCGTTATATACATCGAACCTTGCTCCGGATGCTATTGTTACATTGCCATCAACAATAAGGTGCTGTGGAGCCTGATCGTCAAGGAAAAGGAATGTTCCTTTATTAATATACATATTTCCGGTTACACGAATTGTCTTTTCAACAACGGGAGAGTAAACTGTGGGTGTTAACCAACTCATGGTTACCCAAGCATCGGGATTATCTCCGGTAATTGTAAGGTCTCCCTTGATTGTTGTAAAACTGTTATTTGGAAGGATAAGGTTATCTCCGCCTTTGGCAGTAAGTATCAGGTTTCCATATGTGTTTACACTGGGAGGTAGAATATATTCCGCACCTGTCGCTCCGTCAATATCATAAAATTCAGTAGTTCCCCTGTTATTGTTGAAATCAGAAAAGTCGCTGTTCGTCGGAAATGAGAAAACCTTTGGAGACCCAACTGTTGTTGTAAGCCTGAAAAGGCCATTATTGCCTGAAGGATAGCTTAATACCATACTGAAAGTGCTTCCTGTCCAGGTATAAATATCGAGTACAGAGCCCGACTGGATCTGTAAGCTTGCACAGCTTTGATTTGCAGTAAGGTTAACTGTACGGTTGTTTTCAATAATGACTATGCTGTTTATGCCCGGATAGTTTATTCCTTCTACTGCTCCTGCAGGCACTGCGGCTCCCCCGGACGTATATGACCATGTTGTGTTACTGTTCCAGGCACTGCTTGCAATACTGTAGAATGCTCTTGGTGTTCCAAAGGAGGCATCTCCCGCTGTATAGTCAGCGTCGAGGTAATTTGTACTGTTAGTGGGCGTTGACCAGTCGGTAAATGTGTTATTTGTGGTATTTATGGGTGGATTTGCGTTTGTACCGGCTCTCCACGTATAGTCGTTCCTGGTGTATAAAACAGGAATATAGTTACTCTCTGTACCGACAACGTCACTCTGGTCGTAGCTGAAGGAATGTGTAACGGAATTAGCTGCGATTCCAGAAAATCCTGAAGATTTGATTCTCCAGAAATATGTGAGGCTCTGTCCGTTTGTGGTTGTTGCGGGATGTTCATATCCAACAGGAATAACAGTTACAGAACCATAGGCTGAAGGGGCCGATGTAAATCCAATTGCTGCCGGCGTATATTTTACAGCCCTTACCGGTATTGTTGTTGGAGCACCAACAGGAAAAGTGAATGTTGCTAGAGAATTAAATTCCCTTGTAACACCTCCATCGCCTGAATTGCCTGCAGTCTGGATATATCGCAATGATCCTGCATTTGAAATTGTTGCTGATGAATTGAGTTTCAGGTTATATGTACCAATATTAAAAAGCTTATCCCGCGAAAATGTAAGCTGACCATTAATCGTTGTATTGGCTAAAAGAGAAACTGGTGCTGTGCCACTGTTATTATTCAGTTCTATATTCTGGAAGATTCCATCACCGTCAATACTCTGGGCAGAGCCTCCATTAAAGACGATCTTTCCCGAACCGGAATGCAACCCTGAGTTGTAAACATCCTTTGCGACATTTACAGTCTTGCCATTATCATTAAGTGTTCCCAGGGCAAGCCTGAAGTTGTCGTTTATGTTCAACGTGTTTTGCGATCCGGCCAGATCCACTTTTATCCCTGCTGGTTTGCTGATTGTCAGTTTGTTCAGTGATAAGGCTGTGCCGGAGTTAATTGTGAAGACCTGGTCTGCAGCTCCGTTTAATATAGTTGTATTTGTACCTGCAGTGTAAATAAATCCGTTTTCAACAGACAGATCCCCACCAATTGAGATATCAAAATTGTTTGATGTTAATTCTCCCGATGTGAGGTTCAGATCATTCTGAACAACAAGAGAAGTACTTAAACTTACTGTGGAAGCGCTGCTTGTCCTGTTAATTAAAAGATTGCTTACAGGGGCATTTGTAAACACCGAAAAAGTAACTGCATCGGCAAGACTTAACCCGGTTACCGGGATTATTTCAACTGTTCCGCCTGTTACATTGATATTCGAGGAGGAGGATTTTACATCAAAAGCCTCACGTTCTCCGGCTGCGATACCGCAGACATCATAGATCCGGATTGTCCCGCCCGACATTGAAAAGATATTTGTTGTCTGCTCGAGGTTGAATGTGCCATAAGCTGAGCTGGTATTGCTAAGAGCACGTGTCGTATTAAGTGTGGCGGCCGAAACATTTATAAGGTCACTTACCGATGAATAGGCGAGGGGAGTTCGCTGGAAACGACCACGAAGGATAAATAGTCCGCCAGTCTGTGTATAAGAAGCAGATCCCGTTGAAGAGAGGAATTGTTTTGCATCAACTGTCCCTCCGTTGATGATAAGCTGACCGGAGGCTACACTTGATGTTATCAGACCAGCCGATTCGCGTGTAGAAAGATATCCACTGTTTATCTGCAGGGTGCCAAAGATATCTACTGCACTTTGAGTTCCACCTGTTATTCCAATCGTACCGTTATCGGGAGCTGTAACCGAATACGCTGCATTTATCTCTCTGTAATCATCAGCCGTTGACAAAACTGCAACATCTGTCCCGTCGAGCACCAAAGCACCTTTGGAGGAGATGTAGAAATCTGAATTTGCTGCAGTGCCTTCAGAAAGTGAAGGGATGATGACAGATCCTTTCAACACGAGAGTTCCTGTTCTGATCCATAATGCCTTTCTTAGATCCGGGTCGCTTGAGACAGCTCCGTCGGTGGCCATGACATTGGCACCAAAGAGCTTGAAATTTCCATAATCAGATGAATTAATAGTGAGATTGAATGTCTGGTCAATACCCTTATCGAGTATCAGATTATAGAAAATTGTTGTTCCGTTGCAATTCACTTCATTGTCGGCAGGTCCCTGAAAGTAAACAGAAGCAGCTCCGGAGGTCGCACCTGCAATTACAGGTGGAAACGCATTATATAGAGGATATGGGAGATTAGTAAATTTTACAGTACCATTATTTGTAAAATCGCCCTTTATGATAACAGTATGAAAATTGAGATAATAGTTTAAGAAAGGAGCAGTGCCGCCTGATCCGCCAATTGTAGTATTTGTTACACCGTTACCTACGGTTATAAATGCTCCGTTGTCAACTGTTGCATCTCCGTTTATCGTTAATGTAAGTTTTGCTGTTGAAACGTCATTATTGATCTTAAAGGTTCCGCTTTTTATATAAAGATTCCCGTTCAGAGTCAGGTTGTTCAACTGAGTCGCAATTGATCCTGAAGTGTTGATTGTAAGATTATTATATGTTGCCTGGGAAGCGGGAATTGTGAATCCTGAAGAGTTATTATATTCTACTGTTCCACCGCCGGCATCAGTTAAAGTATTGATTGTTGCAGCCGGGAAGTTGACAGAAGCCAGCATCAGGGTTCCCTGTCCGCGCAGGGCAGCAAGTGTATTTGTAAACCTGTTGTTGCTCTGGTTGAGATAAGCTCCTTCGTTAATTGTTATATCAAGTCCTGTGGCAGTAATATCGCCTGACAGGAAGACTGTACGTCCGGCAAGAATTACAATTTCATCCTTAATTCCCGGAACAGTGCTTCCAATCTGTAAGGTGCCGCTGGGATCAGATGTCCAGGTAGATGCATCGTTCCAGTCGCCCGACTGGTAGGAGTAGTAGGTGTCAAGTGTGCTTCCAATGCAGAAATATGGGCCCGGATTAAGTACTTTTGATGAAGTTACAGATGACGAAACGCTAGATCCTCCTATTGAAGCATAGTCGCCTGAAGATGCAGGAGCCATTCCGATTGTTTTTGTAAGATCAAGACCAGTCTCAAAGAGCTGGACCTTTGCGCTTGTGAAGTCTCCTGCATTTGTATTTGCAAGAAACCAGTAACGGGGATCTACATATCCTATTGTAATGTCATCACCTGTAGAAGCACCTGTTGCACTCACAGAAGCCCTGAGAACAGGACCGCTTACACCGGTATTTACATCATTAAGAATTAAGCCTTTATAGCTGTCTCCTTCACCAATAGGGAACATGTAATTATTTCCGGTTCCGCTCAGGTTAGCAGCAAGTGTTCTTTCAACACTTCCTGTTGTAACATTCACAAATGAGCCTGAAGTCCAAACAAGTGCTCCCGAAGGACTTGTGTTTGTTAATCTGAGGATATATGCACCGGCCTGGATAATTCCCGAACTAAGCGTAAGAGTCCCGCCAACAGTAAGGTTACCACACATTGTAAAAGCCCTGTTAACCGTAAGGTCGTTTAATGTCACTGACGATAAGTCGGCACTTCCTGAGCCTCCTATAATAATGTTTGAAGTGGCCCCTCCGGAAAGAGTTCCGCAGTTTATCTGACCATTCAGTGTCAAGGTATTTGCCCCGATCGATAATCCGGCACCTGAAGGATTAAATGTGCCACTTACAGTCGGTGAGCTTTGCAAGGAAACAATGCTTGTATTTATAACTGAGAGTCCATTCAGTGCAGTGATTGATGCAGGAATCAGTACGCCAGATGAAGTCCCTCCGAAAACAAGACTAGATGAGGACGTAGTAGACAGATTTCCCGGGGTTCCGGAAATAGTTGGTCCGTTTAATGTAAGTGTATTTGCACCGACGGTAAATGTACCTGCAGTAAGTGTAAGAGTTCCGTTAACAGTAACATTCCCTGCCATCGTTTTATTGCCGCTGCCCGATATTGTAAGATTATTAAATGAGGTGGCATTAACCGATTGATCTGATCCTGAGAAATTTACCGTGTTGCCGCTATTAGATGCCGTAAGGGTGTTAATTCCGGACGTACCGCCCAGACTCAGAGTGGCACTTGATGCCTGGATTAATTCCCCTGTTCCACTGAGAGCGGCTGAAACAGTCAGAGAGTTATTATTTGTAAGGTTGATGCCTGTAACTGTAATCGTGGGTATTGAAAATGTCCCTGTTAATTCCTGGTTGTTTGTTGTGAAAGTGTAAGTGCCCGAACCAGCATTGAAGGTCCCATTATTTGTTATCCCTCCCCTGAACTCATAAGGCGGGTCATTAGTATTACTGAACAGTCCATTGGCACTTACCGTGACAAGCTGATCAAACCTGTTTGAGCCAGCCAGAGTAAGTTATCATTCAGTATACCGTATGCATTCAATTGTTGTTGTTCCGTTTACTGTTAAATTTTGTCCGGCCGGATCGAGGGTCATAGTATTTACTGCTGAGGTTCCCGAGACGGTAAGATTCCCCTGTATCGTTACAGAACCTGTTAATGTTGCAGTTCTGGCACCGGTAAGAGACCCGCAATTTATGTTAAGATTTCCGAAAGTCTGGTTAAGACCCGTTGGTGCAGTATCAGTAGTACCTGTAATATTAGTGACTGCAGAATTGTTCCACGTTGCTGTCGGAATGATACCTGAATTTCTTGAATGGTTATAAACTGAACTAAGAGCAAACCGTAAGTTTGAGGATGTTGAAGTAATACTTCCTCCATTGTTTGTTATCGTCCCACTTACGATAGTATTGCTGTTAGTGGCATCATAACTATTCGAAAATGCTGTATTTGAGTTAATTACAAGTGAGCCGTCAATTGCTGCATCTGCTGTAGCAGTATTGAATGCAATTCCGAGCTGGTTTCCCGACGTGCTGCTTAACTGCAAAGTGGAACCGACGGGTATATCAAGATCAGTCCCTGTTCCTCCTGCTATTGTAAGCGTCTGAGCTGCAGCAGCTGACAGCAGGCTAACAATTGAATTATTTTCAAGGGAGAGTCTGCCAATTGTCTGTGAAGGAACATTTGTAGCTGATGTTGTTCCACTGTTGTTAAATCTTATAATGTCATTTGGCTGCGGAGACAAGCGGGCTGGACTCCAGTTCGAAGGTGTAGTCCAGTTTGCTACTGCGCCAGTCTGATTCCAGGTATATGTAACAGGGCTGCTTACACGACCAGTGAAATCACTACTATTAAGCGGAGCTGTCGTTTCAGTTCCTCCAGTCAGAATAATTGATGGTGAACTCCCGCTTGTGTTATACTGAGTCCAGGCAGAACTATTCCATCGGTTAACCCTTAAACTGGCATGTGTCCCTGTTAAATCGGCTGGCGTTATGTATGTAAAAGCTGCATCATAAGTATAGGTGCCGGCCTGATCATCTGTAAATGACCAGTACCGGCTTAGATAGTCATTCGAGGTTCCATCGTTGGGGTGCTGCGAATCAGTAAGCCTTACTCCAATTGTTCTCTGAATTGAATTTGCAGAAAAGGTTAGGCTTACAGGAGAATAGTCGCCTGACACATCCCCGACAGGAAATATATATGTACCTGTAGCCCCTGCCGCAAATACTTTCTTTAACTGACCTGTTCCATCAGCAACAATAAAATTTGAAGCATCTGCCCCGGATATAGCAGCACTACCTGAGAGAGTCAGGCTATTTGATCCAAGAGTAATTCTTGCAGTTGACAGAGTAAGAGTACCATTAACAGACAGATCTGAAGCAAGTGTTATATTCCTGCTTAGATTGAAATTGTTCAATCCGCCTGATATTGCACTTAATGATATGGCTGTTCCTGTACCAATAGTAAGGTTTGAAGTTGTGCCACCTGTAATGGAACCGGTTCCATAACTAAGATTTGCACCATTTGCCAGTGTTAAGGTATTGCCATTAAGGACGAGTGCGCCACTGGTGAACGTTGCAGCCGAGCCAACGGTTGCACTGGCCTGCAATGTCTTGTCATTGCTGCCTGAAATAGTAAGGTTGTTATATGTAAGACCTGCCACATTCTGGGCTGCCCCGTTGTAATTGACTGTTCCCGTCCCTGCAGTGAAACTTCCTGTACCAGGAGCAAAATTTCCGCCAATATTAAGTACCCCGTTTCCGGTAAAAGTCAGGGCGTTTTGTATGGCGGTCACCATTGTAACATTTCCGGTAACATTTATTGTGCCTGTGCTTAAAGACAAAGTCTCGGTTCTTGCATTGTTGCCGGTTGTAACCATTGTTACTGATCCGCAATTCAGAGTTCCGGAACCAACATTTATTGTCTGACCAACGTTACTTGCTGGTGCTGTATAAGTTATTGCACCCGTAACAGAAAGTGTCCAGTTATTATTAAAATCCACGGAACTAGCTAAATCATTGGCGTTAAATCTAAGTGCTCCTATGGGGTTACTGACACTTGCTGTAATCGTAATATTATGACCATCCCGGATTCTTACTGTACCTGCTCCTGCTGTTGCACCGGGGTAATCACCGGCCCCACAGTTGCCCCAGGATCCGTTGTATACCTGCCACACGTTGTTTGAATTCCAGTTGCCATCAGCCCTGGACCTGTAGTCTCCGTTGGTCTGAGAGAAAGTTAATAAGGAAAGAGAAAGCAATACAATACAAAAAACCACCCGCTTCCGGATAGCACCTAATAATATATATGTCAAATAATTAGACATTTAATCTAAACTCCTTCGTTCTGAGTGCAATATTAGAGCAAATTCCTGCTCTAAAAACAGGTGTTATTACTCATTATTCACAATCTGACACTTGTTTATCAACTGATTCACATCAATCTAATGACAAGCAAATTATGAATTTGGTTGCATAGCTCTCTTATTCAAGAGCACATCTTAATTTTTTGATTGTAAAGTGAGGTGAACATGGAGTAAACCTCTCGTGAAATTCTTTAATTCTTCATCAGCAGCTTCTTCAAACTCCTGATGTTTCCGGTACTAAATGTGACAATGTAAATTCCATCCTTTAAACCCGGAGATAACTCAAAGTAACCTGTTTCATGAATCTCAGTTTCGTACACTTTTTGCCCGAGCATGTTTGTTATAATCAAAGTACCCCGGGAACCCGACAGTTTATTTATTTCTGTCTTAAGTATCCTATTTGAGCTGTATACGCTGAAGATTTCCGAAACCGGTAATTCATATTCAGTCAGGTTTGTTGTGCTATGGTAAAGGTTGAGAAAAAATCGTCCCGGATATTCTCCAACGGAAAGGTTGGTTGAGTAATAACTCTCATCATTGAGCTCCTTTTCTTCTCCGGTGAGTTTATCGTAAATAAATACCCTCATATCCGATAGGCTGCCCTGCAAATCTCATTAATCTGAAAACCACAATTCCGTTTCTGGTCACCCTAAGCCCGACCGGAACAATAAAATCTGCTTCAGATGTATAAGGTAAGGCATTTATTGAAAGCTTAACTCCACAAGGCGTTACAGAATAGATATTTGGGACATTAAAATCTGAATTATACATCTTCAGGGCATCAAACTCGCTGTCAAATTCAACAGACGCATTTTCATTTAAATAAATAACAAAGAAATCAGGTGAATTTTGATGATCCTTGTAACTTGCTGTTATCCTGAGAAGTGGTACATCGTGAATATCGCCCTTAAGAACTCCAGGCATTGAAGAAATGATATTGCTTGCCCCCGGAATTGAATCAACAGACATATAAAATAAAACAAAAGCAAACCACAATACCCGCTTGCGGATAGCACTCGATAAGATATAAGTAAAATTAACAGACATTCAATTTTTATTCCGTCTTAAATGCCGGCAAAACTAAAGCCAATATCCCACTCCCAAAACAGGTATTATTACTCATTATTCACTTTTGTCACACGGGTTTGTCAACTGATTCACTTCAATCTGACAAAAATCAAATGAAGAATATATTTGCATGCAATGCTGATCCTGAATCCTAATCGATTCGCATTCACCTGTTCTTACCTTTGTGCCGTTGAGCTGCTGCCCCCTTTAACCATTGCGCCGTTGCGCCGTTGCGCCGTTGAGCCGTTGAGCCGTTGAGCCGCTGCGCCGCTGTGCCCTTGCGCCATACTTTTATCTTTTATCTTTCAGAACTTCCTGAGTTAGTCAGTTTAATTTGATTTAATTTTTGTATTTTTAGAAACAAATTTTCTGAGATGGATGAGTTGAGGATAATCCCTACAAAGTATACACCGGAGATCAGTCTGAATCCTGATGGGAAACTAGTCATCAGGGGCCGTTCCATTCATGAGAATGTCTCCGATTTTTACGCTCCGGTTGAATCGTGGATATCGGAATATGTCCGGAATCCTGCCGAAGTTACAAGTGTGGAAATGAACCTGGAATACTTTAACAGTGCCAGCGCAAAGATCTTTATTCACCTGCTTCAGAAGATAACATATGTTACTCTGAAGAATAAGAAATTTGTTGTTAACTGGTATTACGAGGAAGGTGACGAAGATATCCTCGAAAGAGGCGAGTACTTCTCATCTGTACTTGATGTTCCTTTCAATATCCTTAAGATCAGGTAAGCTGACTGATAAACTTCTAACTCCCTTTTACAGCATTGAGTTTCCTGTTTTTCCTGCTGAAGAATAAATAAACCGGAACACCGATCAGCAGACAGCCGACTGCAAGACCCATATGATATGGTTTGTTTATAAACATATTGGTGACAAACCAGGTGTTAATGCATATAAAGATAATAGGTGTTATGGGATAACCGAATGTTTTATATGGCCTGTGAACATCTTTCATCTTTTTCCTGAAGATAAATATTCCGGCTGCCGCAAATGTAAGGAAGATCCATTCAACAGAAACTGTATACGTTATAAGGTCCTCAAAGGTACCCCAGAAGAGCAGGAGAACCACAGCCCATACCGACTGAGCTATAATGGCATTGACAGGGGTCCGGAACCTGGGGTGCACTTTTGCAATGCCCTTGAAGAAAAGTCCGTCTTCGGCCATTGCATAATAGATCCTGGGGGAGGAGAGGGTATAGATCCCTATTGTTCCCAGGGTGCTGACTGCAATTATTGCTGCAACCATCTTGCCTCCGAAAGGAAGGATAGTGCTAACTGCTTCTGCAGCAACCTTCTGCGATGCAGCCACTGTACTGACAGGAAGCAAAAGCATATAGCTGACATTTACAAGCAGATAAATGAGTGTCACTACAATTGCGCCTGTGATCATTGCTATGGGTACATTCCTTGAAGGATTCTTTGTTTCACCGGCAAGGAAAGATGCATGCTGCCAGCCGCCATAGGAAAAAAGCACACCTACCAGGGCAACTCCGAATGATGAAAGGCTTGAATTTCCAGTTACTGCTCCTGCAGTTGAAAATGAGAGTTCCCGGGTTCCAAAGATTAATCCGACGCCTATTATTATCAGGATTCCGATAATCTTCAATCCGGTAAAGACATTTGAGAACAACTCCCCGAATTTTGCCCTGAGGACATTGAGCGTTGTCAGAATTGCTATTGCAATAATGCTCGTAATTATCTTACCGTTTTCGCCAAGGGGAAAGAAGAAACTCAGGTAATAGGAGAATGCCAGCGCGAGAACCGCAATCGATCCGGAGGTAATTATAAGCAGGTAAGCCCATCCGTACAGAAATCCGGTCCAGCCTCCATAGGCCTCCTTCAGAAAGACATAAATACCGCCTGCCCTGGGAAAGATTGCTCCAAGCTCACCAAAAGTAAGTGCACCTGTGAGAGTAATTATTCCACCGATTGCCCAGACTCCTATTATCAGTGTGGGAGAAGGAACCAGACCTGCTATCTGTGAAGGAGTTACAAAAATACCAGACCCGATGCACGAGCCTATGGCAACCATGGTAAGACCATAGAGTGTGAGTTCCTTGGCGAGTTTCGTCATAGATTATCCGGACAGCAGGTTTGAATTCTAAAAGTAATGTTTTTATCGGATAATCAAAACTCAAGACTCCGACTTGCCTCCCTGAGCTGGGCGAAGTCTGTGACTTCGTCCCCGATATTAGTTTGAGACCAGATAATATCAGAAGCGAAGTTGCAAACTTCGCTTAGCAAGTATTCTAATAATCAAGTATCCGGCTGATTTCTCTTCCAAATCCTTTTATTTCGATACGATCGCTGTATACTCTTACAATCGCAAAACTGTTATCACTTTCAGTTTCGACCATTGCCTTAAAAGTGACATGATAGGTACTTCCTGTTTTTATGTAATTGCCTTCATGATTATGACCGGCAAACCAGGCAAGAACTCCAGGGTATTTTGCAAGCAATTCAAGAACCTCTTTGCTGTTGAGTAAATTGTGTGCATTATCAGGAGCGATGGGAAAATGACAGAATAAGAACACCTTTTCTTTATTTTTTTCAGCTCTCTTTAGTTCATCTTCAAGCCACTTGATTTGACCCCTTCCGATAGCGCCGTTCCAGTCAAGCGCATTTTTCTCTCCCTTGCTTCTCATTAAAGCAAGCAGTTCAGTTGCTTCTCGTTCGGCCTTCCTTGAACTTGCTCCATAAATACTGACGTCATTGCCATCGAGGAAAATGAACTTGAATTTGTTTTTTGAGAAGGAGTAATACCTTCTGCCGGTGGAATCGATCAGTGGCAGATGTTTTTTCTGCTTATTACTGACCGAATAGTCGTGATTACCAATTATATGGTGTGTTTTAAGACCCGATGAGGACAGAATTGCGAGCACAGGTTCAAATGAAGCATAGTCCTTGTCGATCAGGTCTCCCATGCTGATGATGAATTCAGCTGAATCGGTTTTGAGCTGTGTCACTGCCTCCTGAAGTTTTGCTTTAGAATTCCTGTAAAACCTTGATATCCCGGCGTCATAATCGGAGTACTGTACATCAGCTACCACTCCAAAGGTGATTACCGGCTTTTCCCGATTGTCAGGTTTGTCCTTATTCAGTGATGCGGGCATTATCAAGGATAATACTGATAATAAATATGTAGTTATTATTGAGTGCATTGAATTTGGCAGCGTTATGATTTACAGTATAAAATGGCAAAAATCATGCCATATACTGCCTATCCTGTCTTCTCCTTTTTTGAGGATTCAAGGTATGCTTTGAGATAGATAAATGAACCTACAAACAGAACCATTCCAAGTAAAAGCAAAAGAATAAAAGTTGCAACAGAGGGATTTTCAAGGCCAGGGATTGGATGCTTAAGCCTGTAGATATACCCTAAAACAGTATATACCAGCACAAATATTGATATGAGTAAGCTGAAGATAATTGTTGTCACGTCAAAGATCCTTGTGGTTTTATAAAGCTTGGTATTTCTGAACTTTTTGTAAGATGTTCTTGCATACGCTGCTGCGCGACGCTGAGCCCTTGTCTGCCTGTATTTTCTCCATTCCTCCATTGCCTCATCGAAAGATTCTTCATCCGACTTTAGCCTGTCGTGATTGTTAATAAGGAATTCGTAGGCCTCTGTTGATTTTATGAAAAGCTCTGCGGCTTCGGGCGATGGATTTACATCGGGATGATAAAGACGAGCCTTATTGCGGTATGCTCTCTTAATCTCATCCATTGTAGAGTTGAAAGGCAACCCTAAAACTTTGTAGTATTCATCCGGTGTCATTAGAGCCTTTGAACGATGAAATTACACAATTCCTGTGAATCCCATGAAGGCAAGTGCAAGAATTCCTGCTATTACAAGAGAAACGGGTACTCCTTTCATACCTGCAGGAATATCTGCAAGTTCAAGCTGTTCCCTGATCCCGGCAAGTATCACAAGAGCCAGGCCGAATCCGACTGCTGTGGCTGCACCGTATACCACCCCTTCGATGAGGTTATACTCCTTTTTGATCACAAGTATGGCAACTCCGAGAACTGCGCAGTTTGTTGTTATCAGGGGAAGAAAGATTCCCAGGGCCTGATAGAGAGACTGACTGACCTTCTTTAGTATTATCTCAACCATCTGAACAAGTGATGCAATCACAAGGATAAAGGTTATTGTCTGCATAAATCCTATCCCCAGCCTGGTCAAAACATATGTCTGGATCAGGTATGTCACCATAGTGGCAAGTACGATGACAAAGACTACGGCACCTGACATGCCAATGGCAGTGTTAACCTTGCTTGACACTCCCAGGAAAGGACAGATCCCGAGGAACTGGGCAAGCACTACATTGTTTATAAATACTGCGGATATGATAATTAGTATGTACTCCATTGCGATGTTGCTTTAATTTCTTTTTATGCGGTTGACGAGTGCTATCAGGTATCCCAGAGCGATGAATGCACCAGGAGCAAGAATGAAGACCAATATGCCATCGCCTGCTATGAACTTGTATCCGAAGATGGCACCGCTTCCTATTATCTCACGAATAGCTCCCAGTATGCCCAGTGCCATTGTAAAACCTAGCCCCATCCCTGCACCGTCGACAAAGGATGAAAAGACGCTGTTCTTGCTGGCGAAGGCTTCCGCCCTGCCAAGTACAATGCAATTGACAACAATAAGAGGGATGAAGATCCCCAGTTTTTCATACAATCCCGGCACATAAGCCTGCATGAGCAGATCAACAATTGTTACAAAAGAGGCAATTATCACAACGAAGGCCGGGATCCTGACCTTGTCTGGGATGACTCCCGAGAGAAGCGATATCACAACATTCGATCCGATAAGTACGAATGTGGTGGCAATTCCCATACCAATTCCGTTCATCGATGAAGAAGTGGTAGCCAGGGTAGGGCAGGCACCCAGTACCAGAACAAGGATAGGGTTCTCCCTTATGAATCCCTTGGTAAAATTTTGAAGCTGATTCATTTTACACCTCCTTTTTGTAATGTGTTATAAGCCCTGTCAACAGCATCGCAGAATGCTCTTGAGCTTATTGTCGCCGCTGTTATTGCGTCAACCGGACCTCCGTCTTTTTTAACCTTAAGTTTGAATTCAGAAGGATTCTTGTCCATGAACTGATCCTTGAATGCCGGTTCGGTCATTTTCGTGCCAAGACCCGGAGTCTCCTTATGATCCAGAACAGTTATATTGACTATTGTTCCATCGGTTTTAAAACCTGCCATCATATTTATGTTTCCGCTGAATCCTTTTTTAGTATAGGTCGATACGGCATAACCGACAATTGCACTGTCCTTTCTTGCAGGGTAGATGTCGAGACTGTCACCTTCACCAGTTGGCAGTCTGAACATTTCTGCATTCGGATTATTGTTAAAGGCAGGAACTACCTGTTTTATGGCATCGAGTTTCTTATTGAGAACTGAGAGCGCTATAGGTTCCTTTGTCATCTGGTAAACAAAGCCAAGGCATGCTGACGCTCCCAGCGAAATAAGTGCGAGTGAAAGCACCATGTTTTTGAATGTCGATTCGGTCTTAGCCATTTTTTACCTCCTCTCCGAATCGTTTTGGTTTAATATAGGTGTTCATAAGCGGAACAAAGGCATTCATTATTAAGATAGCAAAGGATACACCCTCAGGATATGCCCCCCATACCCTTATGATAACAGTTATAATACCAATGCCGCAGCCATAAATCAGCATTGCCTTTGGATTCATAGGGGAAGTGACATAGTCGGTTGCCATGAAAATGGCGCCAAGCAGAACTCCCCCTGCCAGTAAGTGAAATACGGGAGATGCATTTGATTCAGGATTAATGAACCAGAGAATTGCCGTGAAAACTGCTATAGATCCTATAACCGAAACAGGAATATGCCAGGTTATTATTTTCTTAAATAGAAGATAAACAAGCCCGATAAGAAGTGCAATGGCTGACACTTCACCCATCGAGCCTCCCATTTTCCCAAGGAACATATTCATAGTTTCCGGAATTTTATCCATCAGCTGAGAAAGCGATTCCCCGTTTTTCAATCCTTCCTTTACTATTGCCAGGGGAGTGGCACCTGTAACTGCATCTGTATAGCCGGTGCTGAAACCCGCGGTACCGGCCAGCTTGTCATCTGAACAGGGAAGGAGATAAGCATGAAGACCCTTCCTACAAGTGCAGGGTTGAACGGATTATTACCCAACCCGCCGAAAGTCATTTTTGCAATTGCTATCGAGACAAAACTTCCGATAATAATTATGAAAACCGGAATATTTGAGGGCAGGTTAAAAGCCAGCAGAAGTCCTGTGACAAGAGCTGAACCATCTGTTATTGATACCGGTTTTCTGAGCATGAATCGCTGTATCAGGTATTCAAATAACAAACACGAAGCAACTGCCGTTGCTGTTACTATTACCGCACCGATCCCAAAATAGATAAGAGAAGTAAGAAGGGCCGGAATCAGTGCAAGAACCACTCCGAACATCAGCTTTCTTGTTGTTTCAATCCCGTGGACATGGGGTGAAGGAGAAATATTTAAAAGACTTGCCATTTATATGATATTCTATCTTAGTTTTTCAGATTCTTTTCCCTTGCCATCTTCAAAACAGCTGATTTGGCAAGCCTTACATAATCGAGCAATGGTCTTGATGCGGGACAAATATAACTGCATGAACCGCACTCCATGCAGTCGGTGATCCTCTCATGTGCAGCTCTCTCATAGAGGCTGTTTGCCGATAGTGACATAAGAAGATAGGGTTCCAGGTTCATAGGACAGCCGCTTACACATTTTGCACATCTTATGCATGGTCCAACCCCTTGCCTTTGCGATTCACCGGCAGGGAAAAGAATTATTCCTGAAGTCCCCTTTACAACCGGCACAGCAGTGTTATTAACCGCCTTGCCCATCATTGGACCGCCGTTAATAATTTTCCCGGTATCCTCGGGCACTCCACCGGCAGCTTCGATAAGTTTGCTCACAGGAGTACCTGTTCTGACAAGGTAGTTGCCGGGTCTTGTAAGTGATTTGCCTGTTATTGTAACAACCCTTTCAAAAAGAGGTTTGTTTTTCTGAACAGCTTCATATACCGCGAAAGCAGTCCCGACATTATGCACTACAGCTCCTACATCGATTGGCAGCCGACCTGAAGGCACCTCTCTTTTCGTGAGGGCCTTTATAAGCTGTTTCTCTGCCCCCTGCGGATATTTTACCTTCAGGGAATGAACAGAGATTCCTTTGTAAGATTTAGCAATATTTGTGAGATGTGCGCTGGCATCAGGTTTATTGTTCTCTATTCCGATCATAGCCTCCTCTGCCTGCAATGCTTTCATAAGAATGGTAATCCCTATGATTATTTCCTCTCCCTTCTCAAGCATAAGCCTGTGATCGGAGGTAAGAAACGGTTCGCATTCCACGCCGTTGATAATAAGTACTTTGCATTTTTTACCGGAAGGGACGCTCAGTTTTACATGCGAAGGAAAAGTTGCTCCGCCCATTCCAACTATTCCTGCTTCAAGACATTTTTTCACTATCTCTTCTGCCGATAATTTTATCTCTCTCAGTATGTCGCTGCTTCTGTCGATAGTCTCAATCCATTCATCACCCTCCGTATCGATAAATACGGCAGTCTGCCTGTATCCTGTGGTGTCGGTTATTGTGTCAATCCTGTTCACCTTGCCGGATACCGATGAGTGAATATTTGACGACACAAATCCTTTGCTTGTAGCAATGACCTGACCTGTTCTGACATAATCTCCCTTATTTACTACCGGAATTGCCGGAGCTCCAATATGCTGAGCCACAGGGATTGCTACATTTTCCGGAATACCAAGGAAGGTGATTGGTTTATCGGAAGTAAGCTTGTTCTCAGGAGGGTGAATGCCTCCTACCGGGAATGTTTTAAGCACTTTATTAATCAGTTAGTTTATTCAGGTTATTTAAGCTTTTCACGCGTTAGCCGGTTCTGCCTGGACTTCAGGCTTTGTTTTC
Source organism: uncultured Bacteroidales bacterium (assembly GCA_963765005.1). Classification (GTDB taxonomy): domain Bacteria; phylum Bacteroidota; class Bacteroidia; order Bacteroidales; family VadinHA17; genus LD21. The sequence goes on along the minus strand of CAVXUP010000001.1, from coordinate 310,533 downwards.
CTTGGAGGGAAGTTTAGTTCCAGGATTGCATTTGTCGGACATTCTGCAACACATTTTCTGCAGAATGTACATTTATCAGCATCAATATATGCCAGGTTGTTTTCAATTTTTATTGCATCAAACTCACAAACCTTAACGCATTTGTTGCAGGCGATGCATGCAACCTTGCAGGCTCTCCTTGCCGGGGCACCCTTGTCGCAGTTTGAACATGCAACATAGATTTTTCTTTCCTTTTTAGCTTTTTTTCGCAGTTCGATAAGATGCCGCGGGCAGGCTTTGACGCAGGCGCCGCAGGCTACACATTTGTCATCTTTTATTACAGGAAGCTCTGTAGTCTTGTCCATATACATTGCATCGAACTTACAGGCTCTTACACAATCTCCGTTGCCAAGACATCCATAGCTGCAGTCAGTTTCACCAATATAGAGGCTGTGAGTTATCCTGCAGTCGTAGGGGCCGTCATATTTTGAAGTACGCGGACGATGCTCAGGCGTACCGTTGCAAAGAAGTACTGCAATAAGCGGATCAACAAGAGCGGCCTCTTTACCAAGTATGGCAGCAGCGTTACCCATAATTTCCGCTCCTCCAACCGGACAATTAAGCCCTTCGAGAGTTTCAGCTTTTACCAGGGCTTCCGCAAAATTCCTGCAGCCTGCAAAACCGCATCCTCCGCAGTTGGCAGCCGGTAGGATCTCCTGAATCATATCTATCCTCGGATCTTCAAAAACCTTGAATTTCTGCGCAACAAAATATAATATTACCGCTGAAACAATTGCCAGCAGGCTCAGGCTTAATATAGTTAAGATCAATGTTGAATTCATTGCTCAGGATTTAATTTTAAAAGTGAATTTTTCATTTATTCTTTTCCTGAAAATCATAAGCACCATATAATAAGGTATCAGCGTTGAAATAGAGATGAGCCCTGAAGCAAGCTCGGAAATACTCAGGGAGATAAGAATAATGAGAGAGATAAACACAACGAGAAAAGGAAGAACATATCCCAGGAAAAGAGCTGTAAAACCCATCGACTGGTCCATCTGAACCTCAACTGTATCTCCCGGCTGGAAATTATAGACACCGCTGACTTCGATTATCTTTTCCACTTTTCCGGCCAATGAACATGAGCCCTCGGCATGGCATCCTGAACAGGCAGCAGATGGTGAAATGGCTACCATAACAGAGTTGCTTCCAATCTTCTGTACTATTCCTTCATGATTAATTGTAGGGGATTTGCCCTGATTGCCCATTGGTTATAAAAAAACAATCTTCAAAATTAGGATTGCAGGGCAAATGAATGATGTTTTTTGTCATATTTTGGAAATACCGGAATTATTTATTTTGATTATAAATAACATGAAAAAAGTACTTAGAGTGAGCTAGAGTTTGGAGTGACTAGAGTTATAACTCTAAGTACTCTAAGTACTCCAGGCACTTTAACAAGTATCAGCTGATATTACTCCAGGTCTGCTGGCGGATGAAAAGGCGGCTCATTTCTGTTTTTAGAATCAGGTTCTGATCGTTCTCAAGCAAAGGATCCTTATTAATAATGCCTTCTGCAATCTGTCTGGCATATTCTATAATCTGCCCGTCCCTTGCCAGGTTTGATATCTTCAGATCAAAGGGGATCCCGCTCTGCTGAGTTCCTTCAATATCGCCCGGTCCTCTCAGTTGCAGATCTGTTTCTGCAATCTCAAATCCGTCACTGGTTCTTACCATCACCTCGATCCTTTTTGAAGCCTCCTTCGACATCTTTTCAGAACTCATCAATATGCAATACGACTGTTCTGCACCTCTGCCCACACGCCCTCTTAACTGGTGCAGCTGCGACAGGCCAAATCTCTCTGCACTTTCAATTATCATTACTGTTGCATTTGGTATATCAACACCGACTTCAATTACAGTAGTCGCAATAAGTATATGGGCATGGCCCTCCTTGAAGAGTTTCATTGAAATCTCCTTATTTGCAGGTGTCATTTTACCATGAACGATGCTTATACAGTATTTAGGAGCCGGGAAGACCCTTGAGATAGTATCCCATCCATCCTCAAGATCTTTGTAGTCCATTGTTTCAGATTCCTTGATAAGAGGATAAACGACATAGATCTGCCGACCCTCAGATATCTGGTTCCTGATGAAACCAAATACTTTATTCCTTTCAGAATCGTTAAAGTGCATCGTCTTTACCGGCACTCTTCCCGGAGGAAGCTCGTCAATGACTGATACATCAAGATCGCCGTAGAGTGTCATCGCCAGAGTTCTTGGGATGGGAGTTGCGGTCATTACAAGGATATGGGGGGGATGTAAGTTTTTCTGCCACAGCCTTGCCCTTTGTTCCACACCAAACCTGTGCTGTTCATCGATTATCACAAGTCCCAGATTGCTGAAACGGACGCTATCCTCAAGGAGAGCATGTGTTCCGATAAGGATGTTCAGCGATTTGTCAAGAAGCGATTCTGCTGTTGCCTTTCGCGAGGAAGCTTTTGATGAGCCGGTTAACAAACGGATCTTTATATCGAGACCCGCCAGTAGTTTGCTTATTGACTGAAAGTGTTGACCGGCAAGGATCTCGGTGGGGGCCATAATGCATGCCTGGTATCCGTTGTCGATAGCTATCAGCATGCTCATAAGAGCTACGAGTGTCTTGCCGCTTCCGACATCCCCCTGAAGCAGCCGGTTCATCTGTTTTCCTGATCCCAGGTCCTTACGGATCTCCTTCATCACTCTCTTCTGGGCATTTGTGAGTGAGAATGGTAAATTATTGTAATAGAAATTATTGAAATTATCTCCGACAGAGGAGAATACAAATCCCTTGTTCTTCAGGCTCCTGTTCGTTTTGAACCGGAGAAGGTTTAGCTGGATATAAAAAAGCTCCTCGAATTTCAGACGATATCTTGCCCTATCGAGCTCATCGGGATTTGAGGGAAAATGAATTTTATGAAGTGAATCGTGGAGATCCATTAGTTTATACTGTGCAAGCATATAGGATGGCAGAGTCTCAGGAATTCTGGCTTTCATCTGCTTCAGTAGAATGCCTGTAAGCTTACTTATGGTCTTAGAAGTAATGAACTGGTTCTTTAGTTTTTCAGTAGTGGAGTACTGTGCCTGAAGAGCAGAATTAAGCCTGTCAGCAATTTTACCCGCATCTTCTATTTCGGGATGTATAATATTGATGGTCCCGCTGAAAACTGTCGGCTTTCCAAAAACTATGTATTCAACTCCCGGAGTATAGCTGCCGGTTATCCATTTTACTCCTTTGAACCATACCAGCTTGATTGTACCAGTATCATCCTGAAAATCTGCAACAAGACGTTTGCCCGTACCATGACCTTCAGTACTGAATCCTCTTAAAAAACCCTTTATCTGGATAAAAGGGAGCTCAGGATCAAGTTCGCTGATTTTATAGAATTTGGTTCTGTCAATGTATTTGAAGGGGAAATAGTACAGAAGATCACGGAATGTAAAAACAGCCACCTCTTTGTTAAGTAGTTCAGCTCTTTTTGGACCAACTCCGGTCAGATAGGTGATGTTTGTGTCAAGATAATCCTGTATGATCATTCCGTTTGCAGCAGATAAAAATGATTGTCCGAAATTACTTATTTTTGAAAACCTGACCTAATTAAAGCAGCATAGTAAAATGATTTTTTCAAGACTATTTAAATATCTGATATACAAACTTCTGTCTGGTCATTCTAAGGGTCACGGAATTCACAGTCCTTTTGTTTTTGATCTGGTTTCACGGGTGTTCCGGAATAAAACAGACAGCGCGATTGTCTTAAACATTGAAAAAACACGCAAGCGTTTATTAAATGACAAACGGACTATTTTTGTTAATGATCTTGGTTCGGGGTCAGGAATAATAAAATCAAACAACAGAAAAGTGTCAGAAATTGCCAGATTTTCACCGGTTCCTCCAAAGTACGGCATGCTTTTAACGAAGATGGCAGAAACGTTTGGTTCACCGATGATACTCGAACTTGGAACCTCTTTTGGAATAAGCACAATGTATCTGGCATCGGGAAACATAAATTGTACTGTTAACACTGTTGAAGGCTCTTCTTCAGTATCTGAAATAGCAAGGGAGAATTTTGCACAATCCGGCATAAAAAATATCAACCTCACTACAGGATCATTCATTGATGTTCTGCCGGAACTGCTTAAAAATGAGACGCCAGGCCTGGTTTTCATCGACGGCGATCACAGGAAAGAACCGTTGATAAAGTACTTCAGAATGATCGAAGAAAAGGCCGGTTCCGCTACTGTTGTAATAATTGATGATATTCACCACTCCCTTGAGATGGAGGAGGCCTGGGAGGAGATAAAAATGTTTGAAAGAGTATCAGTAACAATTGATATCTTCCGGATGGGTCTCGCCTTTTTCAGAGAGGGGATCAGCCATAATGACTATACAATCAGATATTAACAAAAATTAAGTCTTTTAAGTTTATTATTTAACATATTTAATCTAATTTCGAAAATTCAAATTTTACAAAACATGGAGAGAGTAATTGAGATTCACGATATTGTTAAAAATTATCAGGTTGGATCAGTAATTGTAAGGGCTTTACGGTCAGTAACAGTAAATATTGAAAGAAATGAGTATGTGGCTATTATGGGTCCGTCGGGCTCCGGTAAATCTACACTCATGAACCTTCTTGGCTGTCTTGATACTCCAACAAGCGGTCACTATATTCTTAACGGCACAGACGTGAGCAAGATGGAAGATGATTATCTGGCAGAGATAAGAAATAAAGAGATCGGCTTTGTTTTCCAGACATTCAACCTCCTTCCCCGTTATTCTGCCCTTGAGAATGTCACACTGCCGCTGATCTATGCAGGTGTCCCCAAAATTGACAGGGAAAGGCTTGCAGTTGAAACCCTTGAGCAGGTTGGCCTTGGTGACAGGATGACCCACAGACCAAACGAGCTTTCAGGCGGACAGCGCCAGAGAGTGGCTATAGCAAGGGCCCTTGTCAATAAACCGTCAATTATTCTGGCTGATGAGCCTACAGGTAACCTCGACAGCAAGACTTCGATAGATATCATGGGACTCCTTGATGATATTCACAGGAAAGGAAATACAGTAATCCTTGTTACCCATGAGGAAGATATTGCAAAACATGCTGCCCGCATTATCAGGCTGTTCGACGGTGAGATCTCCCAGGACTACCGGAATGAAAAGTACGTAAAGGCTTAGTGGCTTAGTGGCGTAGTGGCATAACGGCTTAACGGCGTAGCGGCTTTATGAAAATATATACACTCACAGGTGATGATGGAACAACATCCTTGTCGGGAGGCAGGAGAGTTCTTAAGCATTCTCTCAGAGTGGAAGCCTATGGCACCGTAGACGAGCTCATTGCATGGATAGGCCTTCTGAGGGATTCAAAAGAGAATTCCGGGAGGAAAGATATACTGATTTACATCCAGGATCAGTTGATGCGTACAGCTGCGGCATTGTCTTATGATTGTGAAAATAGTAACAGTAAGTTAATCCTGCCCGACAGTAACTGTTTGTCAGTAGTTGAAACCGAGATCGACAGAATGGAGGAGACCCTTCCAAAGCTGAGATCTTTTATTCTTCCAGGCGGCAATACTATTGTATCTTATTGTCATATAGCACGATGCGTCTGCAGAAGAGCTGAACGTTCTGTCCTTCGGCTTAATCAGGACGAGGAATCGCCTGAAATTGTGCATAAATTCCTTAACCGCCTTTCAGACTATTTATTCGTATTATCCAGGAAAATTGCCTTAGAGCTTGATATTGAGGAAGTTAAGTGGCAAATATGAAATGTTAAAAAACTTAAATAGCTATTGTTTTTTAAGTAAAAAAATTTTTATATTTGCACACTTTGTTTAAAGCTTACATATCAGGAAACTATGTACTGGACACTTGAATTAGCATCAAAACTTGAAGATGCTCCATGGCCTGCCACCAAGGATGAGCTGATTGATTTCGCCATAAGGTCGGGTGCCCCGATGGAGGTAATTGAAAATCTGCAGGAAATAGAGGATGAGGGCGATATTTACGAGAGCATTGAAGATATCTGGCCTGATTATCCAAGTAAGGATGACTTCTTTTTTAATGAAGATGAATACTAAAAAAAAGAGGCTGAATCAACCTGATTCAGCCTCTTTTTTTTCTATAAACAGATCTTCCTTTTTCTTAGGTCTTATCTGGTCAAACCAATTGAATCCTTTAAGTCTTATTGCCGCAGGTGATGGAATATCAGGCGGCTCAAGAGTTCCTTCTGCATTTTCATACTCGAAAACCTCCGATATTTTACCATCCTCCAGCAACACCTCAATGCGGGCACATCGCGTTGGATTTATCCCTGCAATGTTATCATCATCAAGGAGATAGTAAATTGATTCACCATTTCCCCTGATGTCGATCTTATAAAGATCATTATCCCTGAAATACCCGGTAAGCGTCCGGCCCTTCAGCTGATTAAACCTGAAGGTGTCAACCTGCGCAGCAACAAAGGCAGAACCGTAGAGTTCAAGTCTCTCCGGTTGCCTGTTTCTGGTAAACAGCGCAAGAGAATCAGAAGTAAGCTGGTTCTCCTCAGACCATATTACCGGATCCGTGTAAAGCCTGATGACTGAATCCTGGAAAGAGTAGGAGAGAGAATCACATTTTGCCTGCATATTATTGCTGAAGATCCTCACTCCGTAATAGGCACTCATAAGACGATATCCCTTTAGAGTTGAATCTGCAACGGTAATTGCACTTATTGTATCGGCATGCATAAAGAGGGAGTCGCCTCCCGATACCTGAGTGAAAAGCGCCCGGTCGGTGACCATAAAGCTTTCGGGATCCCTGTAATACCAGGCATAGTTGCCTGTTACAATAAGGTTATTTGTCGTATCCTTTATCGAGATGTTGCCAAACGATTCTCCATACCCTGTCGCTTTGTTGAAAAACAGAGAATCGCCTTCTATTATCTGTTCCTTGTTGTCAATCAAGGCATTTTTCCATATCGATGTGACGTCATTTTTAGTATCGTACCATCCTTTTTCGCAGTATAAATAAATACTGTCGCCCCTCAGCTCCGAAGGTCCGGTGAAGTAAGCAGTTTCTGTTTCAGTGTTGTAATCCATTGTATCGGCAGTCATAATATATTCCGGATTAACGATTTTGACACTGTCCTTGAAATGAAACAGGTTCTGCGAAACATAATAGACTCCTATAATGCTGGTGAGGGTATTTTCGGCATTTATTATCCTGCCCCGGTCCTTATAGCTCGCAATCTGGTTTTTTACATCATAGTCTGCAGCATCGGTAAAGAGGTTTGTCTCCTTATCAACAAGATGAACGTTACCCGTGGCTATTGCTTTTTCATTCTTTCCATCGTAAAAAAGATAATCACTATACAGATCCAGGGTGTCGCCCTGTTCGATATGCACCTTGCTGTATGCCGTAACAAGGTTCAGATCAGGCAGAAAATGTGCGCTGTCGCACCACATAAGGACATTGTTGTGTATGAGGTGGACATTGCCAAGAAACCTGTGTTTTTCCTTTCCGGTCAGAGCATCAGTTACAATTATATCAAGATCCGCACCCTTGAGCTCAATCTTTCTTTTTCCGGTTTTATTATTCTGAACAACCTGTGAATAAAGTAATTGAAAAGAGGAGGCCAGTATGAGGAGATATATGACTAATCTGATCTTTAACATTATCGGAAATTCTCTGAAATCTCTTATTTCAGCCAACCTGCCTGCAGGAATTTACATGACTTCAGTTCTTCACTGATCTTAATGTAGGTTATCTCAATTTTATCCTTAACCCATTTGTCAAGTACCTTTGTCCTTTCATTCAGAAGAGCAGAATTATAAAGACTCTGGTAATCGTCCTTAAGATTTGCTGTGTGGGCCGAAAGTTCATTGTCGAGCCTTACTATCCTGAAAACCACATTGTTATCATCGTCAGTTGTTCTGAATGGCTCCGAAATCTCACCAACCTTGAGATCCCTTACCTTAACGTACATTTCCGGATTGAGCTCTTCAAGTGTGAACCATGAGGTCCTGTCGTTTGGATTTGGACTAACGAATTTTCCACCGTTTGTCCTGCTGTCCTTGTGGGTTGAATAGCGCATGGCAGCCTCAGTGAATTTGATACTGTCTTTTCTTATCAGGTTTGCAAGGCTGTCGAGTTTTGATATTGCAAGCTGAACCTGATCGGGCTTAACCTTGGGCCTTATAAGGATATGCCGGGTATTTACCATTTCGCCTTTGCGGTCGATAAGCTGGATAATATGATATCCATACTTTGTCTCAACAATTTTTGAAACTGTGTTTTTTGTAAGGCTGAAGGCTGCTTCTGCATACTCCTTTTCAAGTTCATTCCTGGCCATATATCCTATCTCACCACCCAGTTTTGCCGATCCCTCATCGTCAGAATTAAGAACAGCCAGAACGTTGAAACTTTTTCCTGCAAGGATCTGGCTTCTTAAATCCAGCAGTTTCTGGCGGGCTTCTGCTTTATTATCTTCATTTTTTGGAGGGTCAACCTGAATAATGCTTAACTCGTATTTTGCAGGGATTACAGGCAGACTATCCTTTGGAATAGAAGCATAGAACCTCTTAAGTGCTGAAGGAGTTACAGTTATTTTTTCGGCCAGAGTTGATTGGATCTGGCGTGCAGTCTCCTGCTCAACCATTGTCTTTCTTATATCCCTGCGGATCTCAGCCATACTTTTATTGAAGTATTTTTCAAGATTTTCTTCTCCCTTCGCCTGCCTGATAGCTTCATTCATCCTCATATTCAGATCCCCTTCAACCTCATCCTCACCGACAATAACGCTGTCGATACGGGCCTGGTCGAGAAATAATTTGGTTATCAGCATCTGATTTAAGATATCGCACCTTAGTTCCTCAACAGGTGTCCTGTTCCCGTTACGGCGTATGTCAGCCACATTGTTTTCAAGGTCCGAGAGGTATAAAACCTCGTTCCCGACCAAGGCTGCTATTGACTCTACAAGTACCTGAGAGCTGGCTGTATAAAACGTTGAGAACAAAATAATTGCAATTATAAGGCTAAGCCTTGATTTCTTTTTCATATTTTAAAATATCTTAAAACTGTTTCTTTTTAGTGCATCGTTATAAATTCCATTTTCCAGATCCTGAACAAAGTCAAATCTTCTGGTATTCCATATTATCCTCTTAATATCGTCCCTGACATATTCATATGGTGCAAGCGACGATCTTAGCCTGTAGTCACGTATCGAAAGGAGCAGAACTGAACTCGAATCGCTTGTTTCATAATAGGTGTTTCTTTTAAGGAAATTCTCTTCATTTCCGATCTCGTCCCCAAGTTCAAGAGTGATTTTGTTCATCGCTACCCATTTCTCTCCGAAGTCGTCATAAGTTTCAGCAAACTGGTAAGAGTAGGTCTCGAGCTGCTGAAGATCTTTCTGATCATTCGATCTGATAAGAACTTTTATTTTTTCAAGATTTGGAGTCTCAACCGGCAACCTGATAAAGAGCGCTTTCACAATATTTGAATTAAGGATGAAACTCGACTCATTGGCGGTGTAGTAATTCTCCAGTTCTGTTTCAGAAATTGTTGTATCCATCTTTTCGAGCATCATCTGCCTCTGATACTGATAAATAACAAGATTCTCCCTTGTCAGCTCAGTCTGCCTGTCAATCTCATCCTTCATTTCAGGGGCAAGATTGTCCTCTGCTTTCTGAAGAAGCAACTCTCTCTTTGCCCATTTGTTTATATAGTTTTGCATCAGAGCTGCGCTGTCAGGCTCGTTAATACCCCGTTGAATAAGATTTGGTATTTCATCATAATACAGTATGACATTTCCTACCTGCGCCACAGCTATCCTCTCGTTTGCGTTCTTTTCATTACTGCATGCGAAAAGAAGGATTAAGACCGGTAAAAGTGCTATCCTATTCATTTTTCAGCATCCTCTTAACTTCATCAAGTATCGGGCCATCAATCTTAACGCTGTATCTGGCCTTTAATTGTCTGATCCATTCACTCTCGAGGTATTCCTGATATCCTTTCATCATTTCTCCCATCACCTTATTGAGACTCAGAGGCTCCGGCTCAATTATCCTTTTCACAAGAAGTATTGACGGGTAGCCTCCGGTTGTCACCTGACAATATCCCTCTTTCCAGTTTGCTTTGTCTATATCCGGATTGTCTCCCTGGTACCAGATCTTTTTTTCAATAGAGAGGAGCGTATCCTTTTTTACAATGTACTTTTCAATAATCCGCCTGTCTCCATCAGCTTTTTTCGAATATTTCCTGTAGGCTGTCAGAAGCTCTTTTTCTCCCCCCTGTTTTCTCAGTGTATATAATGAACCTTCTATTCCGCGGTTTGAGAGATATTTCTCCTTGTTTTTATCATAATAGTCTTTTAGTCCGGTACTGTCGCTGCTAACCTTGTCCCATACCTTTTTCCCTGAGATTTCAAAGAGCAGGATGCCATCATGAAACTCGTTCATAAGATATCTGAACTCAGGATACTTTTCTTCGAGAACACTGTTTTCATAACTTATAATATGGTCGGATGATCTTAACTCTATTGAGCTGTTGATGAAAACAAGGGAGTCGCTTGTAACAACCATTGATCCTCTCTTCTCTATAAAACCGGCGAATTCTTTTGTGGTGAAACGCTGGTTTGCAAAGGTATAGATATTGCCCTGAGGCATTTGTGCCCTGTCGTACTTTCTTAAGCCCTGTATTATGAGAGTATCTGTGTTATTCACGAACCAGTCATGGGCAACCTGGTTAATCTTGAAGCTATATTTTTTCTTCAGGTTGTCAACAAATGATTTTTTACTAAGAGAATTGAGGTACGACTGATTTATCTTGCTTTCAAGATACGACCGTGATTCTTCAAGAGTACCGGGAGCCTTCCTGTTAAGAAGTTTAATAATATGCCATCCGTAAATCGTTCTTACCGGCTTTGTATATTTTCCGGTATCCTTAATTGCAAAAGCAGCTTCGGCGAAATCGCTTATTATCTCACCTGCCCCGAACCAGTTAAGTTCTCCACCCTTTGCAGCTGACTCCTTATGATCGGAATACTCCCTTGCAAGATCTTTAAATGAGCCTCCGGCAACAAGCTTCCTGTAAATGTCGTTTATCTGTTCCTCTGCCAGCATTGCATCTTTTTCACCTGTTCCCGGAGGTGATGATTTCATTATATGTGCAACAAGAATTTTGCCTTTTGAGGGGCGCTTGTCAGCCAGTTTAATGATATGATAACCATAAGGAGTTCTGACAGGCATCGATACAGCGCCTTTCTTCAAGCTGTAAGCAGCTTCTTCAAAGGGCGTTATCATCTGAAATACGGTAAAATAACCAAGGTTGCCGCCATTCAGCTTCACTGACTGGTCGTCGGAAGTGCCTCTTGCAACCTGTTCGAATGGTTCACCTGAGATAATTCTGTCCCGTATATCAGAAGCCTTTTTCCAGGCTTTAAGCGTATCGGCAGGAGAGGCTTCGGGCGGCATGTTTACAAGAATATGCCAGCAGTTTATTTCCGTGAGCGACCGCTGGTAGGCCTTCTCAATTAGTTTCTCCTTTGCTTTGGTGTCGGTAAGATAGCTCTGAGCCAGCTGATTACGATAGCCTGCAAGCTCGTTTTTAAATGCCATGGTAGTATCCATTCCTGACCTTACTGCATCAGCCACCTTGAGCTTGAAAACAGTAAACTGCTCAAGATACTTATCAATTTCAAGCTCTTTGCCTGGTTCCAGGCTTTTCTTGTACATCCTGATGAATTCACCAGCCTGAACACCTTTTCCATCAACTGTCAGCAGGATCCTGTTATTCAGTTCCTGCGACTGGCAAAGAGCTGTCAACGCAGAAAGTAAGATAAGCAGAAATGATGATCGGATCTTCATCAGGAGTTTAATGCCTTTTATTCAAATGATTTCCTGCTATAGTTTGGCGACTCGCGGGTTATTGTAACATCGTGGGGATGACTTTCGATAATTCCGGAATTTGTAACTCGTACAAACTTACCATCTCTTTTCAGAGTGGTTATATCTTTTGCGCCGATGTATCCCATTCCGGACCTCAGTCCGCCTGTCATCTGATAGATAACCTCGGCAAGAGTCCCCTTGTAAGGAACCCTTGCAGCAATACCCTCGGGAACCAGCTTATTGAGATCATCTTCCATATCCTGGAAATACCGGTCCTTTGAGCCCTGCTGCATTGCCTCGATAGATCCCATGCCTCTGTAAGCCTTGAATTTACGTCCATTGTAAATTATGGTTTCACCAGGCGACTCCTCGACGCCTGCAAAAAGCGAACCTGCCATAATTGAATCAGCTCCGGCGGCAATAGCTTTTATTATATCGCCCGAATATCTTATTCCTCCGTCAGCGATAACAGGTATTCCCGATCCCTCAATAGCCTTTGCCACATTAAAAATTGCCGATAGCTGTGGTATTCCTACCCCTGCAACAACACGTGTGGTGCATATCGATCCCGGCCCGATACCGACCTTAACAGCATCAGCCCCTTCGTCTGCAAGTCTTTTTGCTGCTTCTGCGGTACCGATATTGCCGGCAATAACATCAATCGAAGGATAATTCTTCTTAATTTCTTTCAGAATATTGATTACACTTTTCGTATGTGCATGGGCTGTATCGATCGAGATTGCATCGACACTGGCGTTTATAAGGGCTTCAACTCTTAACAGAGTATCGGAAGCTATACCTACAGCACCGGCAACCCTTAATCTGCCTTTGTCATCCTTGCATGAGCTGGGCCTGTCTTTTGTTTTTGTTATGTCCTTATAGGTAATCAGCCCGGTCAGTTTTCCTGCCTCGTCGACCATCGGCAGCTTTTCAATCTTGTGCTTCTGCAGTATCCTGGCGGCAGCCTCAAGATTTGTATGGTGATTTGTGGTGATCAGGTTGGTAGTCATAACCTCGGTTATAGGGCGGGCCCTGTTATTCTCAAACCTGAGATCCCTGTTAGTAACAATTCCCTTCAGTATCCCGTTTTTATCAACAACAGGTATGCCCCCGATCTTGTATTCGCTCATGAGGTTCATAGCTTCAGCCACTGTCGCTTCAAGGTTAATTGTGATAGGATCGAATATCATGACATTCTCCGCTCTCTTCACTCTCTTTACCTGCGCGGCCTGCTTATCAATTGTCATGTTCTTGTGAATAACACCAATTCCACCCTCCCTTGCAATTGCTATTGCAAGGTCATCTTCGGTAACTGTATCCATGGCCGCCGAAACAATAGGAGTGTTTATCCTTATATTTCTCGTGAACATCGAACTGAGATCCACTTCTCTGGGAAGCACTTCAGAATATGAAGGAATCAGCAGGACATCGTCGAATGTCAGCCCTTCATAAAGTATTTTTTCATCGAAAATTGACATTGGATGGTAGTTTTGAAATTTGTTTGCGAAAATACAAAAAAAAGTAGCATCACAATCAATCTTATAAACACAATCACTGTGTTCACCAATCACTTATAAATCAATTACAGTTACTACATTTGCATATAGAGCATCCTCCAATGAATATCGACAAATACAGGCAGGTTCTGACCAAATACTGGGGATTCACAGCCTTCAAACCATTACAGGAAGAGATCATCCTTTCTGTTGCAGAAGGCCGCGACACACTTGGACTGATGCCAACAGGAGGAGGTAAGTCGATCACTTTCCAGGTGCCTGCCATGGCGAACGAAGGTATTTGCCTTGTCATAACGCCATTGATTGCCCTGATGAAAGACCAGGTTAACCGGCTCAACAGCCTTGAGATAAAATCATTAGCCATACATTCAGGCATGTCGGGTGAAGAGATTGACATAGCTCTTGAGAATGCAATATACGGCGACTATAAGTTCCTTTATGTCTCTCCCGAGAGAATCGCAACAAGGCTTTTCCAGGGGAAAGCCGGCAGACTCAACCTTTCACTTGTCACAATTGATGAAGCTCATTGCATTTCGCAATGGGGATATGATTTCAGGCCTTCTTACCTTAAAATTGCATCCCTGAGGGATCATATCTCTGAAAAGGTACCCTTCCTTGCTCTTACTGCTTCCGCAACTCCTCTCGTTGTCGATGATATAATGACTAAACTCGCTTTCAGGGAGAAGAATGTTCTGAAGACAAGTTTTGACAGGAAAAACATTTCCTACCTTGTCAGGAAAGTAGAGGATAAGGGCAATTACCTTGTTAAGACAATTCAGAAAGCGAGAGGTTCCGGAATCGTCTATGTACGAAGCAGGAAGAGGTGCAGGGAAGTTGCTGAAATGCTGGTATCAAACGGGATCAGTGCTGATTTCTATCATGCAGGACTGACCGATGAGATGCGCGACAGAAAACAGGCAGCATGGACTACGAATAAGACAAGGATAATTGTTTCAACAAACGCTTTTGGAATGGGAATTGACAAACCTGATGTAAGGTTTGTAATTCACTGGGATATACCGGATTCAATCGAGAACTATTTCCAGGAGAGCGGAAGGGCGGGACGGGATAATAAACCGGCATCTGCCGTTATGCTTTTTACCGATAGCGATAAAAGCCGTCTGATGGAGTCTGCGAGAAAAAAATTCCCGCCCATAGACAGGATCAAGGATATCTATGAGGCTGTCTGCAATTTTCTGCAGGTGCCGCTGGGCTCAGGGAAGGACAATGTTTTTGATTTCTCAATGTCTGATTTTGTTTCAAAGTACAGGTTGCCTGTAATTGAAACTTACAATAGCCTGCAGTTTCTTCAGAGAGAGGGTTATATGGAATTCACTGAAGAGATCAATAATCCTTCAAGGGTGCATTTCATTGTAAACCGTGACGACCTTTATAAATTTCAGGTGGCAAACGAGTCGTTCGACAGCTTTATCAAACTTCTCCTTCGTTCCTACTCAGGAATGTTTTCAGAGTTCGTTCCTATAAATGAAGAGACCCTTTCCAAAAAGTCAGCAGCATCGAGAGATACCATTTACCAGTATCTGGTCAAATTATCAGCGTTTAACATAATCAGGTATATACCGGGTAAAAAGACTGCCCTTGTAATATTTACAGAGGAAAGGCTGGAGCGGAAAGCTCTTTTGATCTCGCCCGACAACTATCTCAATGTTAAGGAAAAGTATGAGTCGCGGCTCGAACGGATGATAGAGTATGCAGAATCCGAGACCAAATGCAGGTCGATGGTCCTTCTGGATTATTTTGGAGAGGAATCGGACCGCTGCGGTATTTGTGACGTTTGCCGAAAAAGGAATGAGCTTGATCTGAGCAAGTATGAGTTTGATATTATACTTGAGGATATTAAGTCGTTACTTAATGATAGTAGTCCTGATGCTGAAGAGCTTGTGAGGCTGATCGATCATCCCGAAGAAAAGGTTGTGCGTGTTTTACGATGGCTGCTTGATCATGATAAAATAGTTCAGGATGATGATCATAAGCTTATGTGGAGATCATGATTTTTCTTCTTCATCGGTGTTATCAAACCTGACAAAATTAAGTGGTTTGCGGAACCACGAAGTCCGGTAAGCGCCATAAAGAACACCTGCTGTCAACCAGCATAATCCTGCTATCTTGGCCTTATAGCCCAGGCTGAGCCAGAGATATAGACAAACACTGAATCCAAGAATCGGTACAATCAGATTTATGAAGTTCCTTTTCTCCTTCCTTATAAAATATCGTACAAAAGCGGAAGCATTTACTCCCATAAATGCGATAAGAGCCCCGAAATTCAGTAACTGTGCGCCTAAAGGATAGGTAAGAAGAAACACCCCGACAAGAGTTACAGCTCCGACAAGTATTATATTATTCGATGGAACCTGGGTGCGGGGATTCACTGCAGCAAAGAATTTGCCGGGAATTGCATTATCTCTCCCCATTCCGTAAAGAAGCCGTCCGGCTCCCAGCTGGGCGCCGGAACCTGATCCTATTGTAGCGACGAGAAGGGCAAAATTGACAGTATGGAAGAGCCATTGACCTCCGGCCCTGCCTGCTACATAACAGAATGCTGTATCCTGATCGGGAAATGTTGTAGCAGGCCATACCAGCTGTGCCGTATAGACCTGGACCGATGCCAATACTCCGGTGATCAGACAGACAAGCACTGTGGCGAGCAGGATATTGCGCCTCGGATTATGAACCTCCTCCGACAAAGTTGAGATCCCGTCGAAACCAATATACGTCAGTACTGCCAGGGAGGCACCTGCAGATACTGCCTGGAAAGAAAATGTCTGGGGATCATAGAATGGTCTTGTCCATCCCTCTGCTCCAACTGGAGGATGAATAAACAGGTACCTGGCAGCAGCTCCGAGGAAAAGAAGAATAACCACCCCCAGGCAAGCAGCAATAAAAGCGTTGGTTCGCGAGCTGGCTTCAATACCTCTCAGGTTCATTGCTGTAAATAAAAGAGTAAAAGAGACTGCGTAAACGGCAAAGGGGATTTCAGGTATTAAATTCATTGCGGCTTTGCTTATCCAGATAACACTTATTATCGGATTCATCACGTAGTCGAAGATCATGCCCCATCCGACAAAATAGCCGAGAGCAGGGTGTATTTCCCGGCTTACATAGGTATACGCTGAACCTGCACTGGGGTAAACATTTGCCATCCGGCCGTAACTGATTGCTGTGAACATCATCGCCACCATTCCAATCAGTATGGTTGTAACTACATGTCCGTTTGCCAGGCCTGCTGCAGCACCGAACAGAGGCATGGGAGCAGTGGGCTGAATTAGAATTATCCCGTATAGCACTAGTGACGAAAGTCCCAGTGCCCGCTTAAGACCCGGCCCCTTTGCAGATGCAGTTTGAATGACGCTCATGTTGTTTTTATTGCGTTAATATAATTATTTTTTGGTTTGCTCACCCTGTCAACAAGATAAACAATCGATTTATGAGAGATCCCGGTATGCAGGCTGAGACCGATCTCACAGGTACGGCTTGTTGAAAAGCCATGTCTGATAGTATCAGGAAGTTGAGCTTTCAGATTTCTTAATCCATGGAGGTTCAGTTCGGGATAAGTGAAACCTCTGTCGCCTGCAAATCCGCAGCAATTAGTATCAGCCACAACAACGTTCACAGCACATATCCTTGCCAGGTCGGCAAGCTTCCCTTCAAGTCCCATCTTTTTCATGCTGCATACCGGAAATACGGTAATTGTTTCTGTTACCGGGCTAATGTCGAGATAGGGCATGAGATAAGTCGAAATAAATTCTACCGGTTCAAAAAGTTTTAGTTCTGACATAAAATTTTCTTTCATTGTGTAAAGACAGGGACTCATATCGCAGAGAACAGGATGTTTTCCATTATCACTGGCCTTCATCAAAGCAGCTTCCAGTTCTGTGGATTTCTTCTGCCCTTCATGTATATATCCTTTACTCGAAAATGCCATGCCGCAACACAGACTATTAAGGTTTTCCGGGAATATCACCTCATAACCTGCCTTATGTATGAGTTGTATAATCTTCTGTGTAAGCTGGATCTCTTCATTCGTGATCTTTTGATACTCCCATTGCCCGGTTTATACAGGACGGAATATATACAACCTTTATCACGGTCACATCTTCTGACTTTCATTAAAATCAATTTTCTCTGCTCCGTTTGGAAAATATGGGTTCCATAAAGGAATTCTGTTGCCGAAATTTTTCTGAGTCCGGCTGATATCCCCGACATAATTGAAGGTCCGAGTACTTTCCGGAAAAAATATATTATTGATAGCGCAACTCTTGCAGAAGCAGTAACAAACGCCATCCTGTAAGCAATCCAGATCGCAAGCTTATGGTGCAGTCCGATTATCTCGGAACTGAGTTCTTTTATCAGTTTTCCTGTATCTATTTTCACCGGACAGCTTACTGCGCATAATCCGTCCGTTGCGCAGGTATTATTTCCTGCATAATCGAACGATTTTGCAAGAGAAGCTGCAATATGAGGTTCATGACCGGTTTTCTTAAGTGCAGTGAGTTCCCTGTAAACTACAATTCGCTGCCTCGGGGTAAGTGTAAGGTCAGCCGAAACACACGAAGGTTCGCAAAAACCGCATTCGGTACACTTATCGATAAGCTCACTGGCTGCAGGAATTGGTTTAAGGTTTTTAAGGTGAATATTTATATCAGAATTCAGTATCACTCCCGGATTAAGGATATTTAAAGGATCAAAGATTTGTTTGAGCTCTTTCATCAGCTTGTAAGCATCCTTTCCCCATTCCATCTCAACATATGGAGCCATATTTCTTCCGGTACCATGTTCTGCTTTGAGCGAACCATCATATTTTCTGACAACCATATCAGAAACCTCATCCATAAGTCCTGCGTAACGGTCAATCTCCGCCTTTGTGCTGAAGTCCTGGGTGAAAACAAAATGAAGGTTGCCTTCAAGAGCATGTCCAAAGATGACAGCTTCATCATACCTGTATTTCCTGAGGAGAGCCTGGAGGTCAAGGGTCGCTTCGGCCAGCGAGGGCACGGGAAAAGCGACATCTTCGATAATTACTGTGGTTCCTGTCTTGCGCATGGCTCCAACAGACGGGAAGAGTCCTTTCCTGATCTTCCAGAGCAGCTCGTACTCCGCCGCGACGGAGGTGAAGAGAATTTCTCTTTCGGCAGGAATGTTTTTTACTGAAGCTGTTATAGTTTGAATATTCTGATCGAGCATCTTCATTTCCGAAGCAGTGCTCTCAACAAGAAGGGCGCAGGCATTTTCCTGAAGCGATTTAATATACTCAGGAATCCCTTTCTCGTTTTCAACAGAATGCAAGCCTGCCCTGTCAATAAGCTCAACTGCCGAAACAGGTGTTGCCTTAAGAAGAGTCACAGCCTGGCAGGCCTTTTCAATATCCGGAAAGAGCATCAGGGAGGTGGCTTTGAAAGGCTGTTCATCTACTGTCCTGTAACTGATCTCTGCAATGAACCCAAGTGTCCCTTCCGACCCTATCATAAGGTGTTCAATAATATCGAAGGGATCGTCAAAGTCAACCAGGGCATTGAGACTATACCCTGTTGTATTTTTCATTTTGTATTTCTTCCTGATCCTTTCAGCCAGGAAAGTGTTTTCCCTTGCTGACACAGATAATGAAGAAATATCGGAGAGCATTTTGCCATGCGATTTAGTGAAGCTTTCCCTGCTCGCTTTGTCGCGGGTGTTTAGTATTGTTCCGTCAGCGAGTATGATTCGCATACCCGAAACTGTTTTGTAAGAATTTTGAGCAGTTCCGCAGCACATGCCGCTTGCATTGTTGGCAGCAATTCCTCCAATCATTGCAGCATTTATCGAGGCCGGGTCGGGACCAATTTTTTTTCCGTACCGTGCAAGCAAAGCATTTGCTTTTCCTCCGGTAAGTCCCGGCTGCAGTATGATCTCAGACGCGTCTTCGGAAATATGATACTTCTTCCAGTCGTTTCCTGCGATTAGCAGTACTGAATCTGAAATGGCCTGGCCCGACAGGCTTGTGCCGGCTGCGCGAAAAGTAACGGGGATTTCAAGCAATGAACACTCCCTTAGAATTAAAGCAACCTCATCTTCGCTGGCTGCCCTGATAACAAGTTTCGGAATAAGCCTGTAAAAGCTGGCATCGGTTCCGAATGCAAGAGTATGGAGAGGATCATCGTACAACCGCTTTCTGTCGATGATGGTTATAAGCCGGTCAAACAGTGTTTTATACTTTCCGGAGAGCATTATGCAGGTTTGTCAGGTAAATGTCTAATTTTGTACCACAATTTAATTAAAATTTATGGATACCAAAACAGATCCTCTTTTTTCCAGAAATGTAATTGAATTTGTGGCAGTTGCAAATGAATTCTGCAAATATACCGAACATGCTTCGGAACTTAAGGGTGACGAGCTTCTGAAGATATTTCAGCGTATTCTTCCCTTCATGTATATTAAAGCTTCCTTGCTGCCCCAGCTTGAGCCGTTTTTTGAAGAGGGCAATGAGAAATTTGTCACCGAAGCGGACTGGGTAAGAATACACGATGTTCTCAGAACAAAACTTGGCATCTGCAGACGACTACCTCGAGGTCTTCGATGATAAAATTAAAGATTCTGAAGAGCCTGTACTATCGAGTATTTCAGAAAATATCACCGATATATACCAGGATATTAAAGACTTTCTTCTTTTATATCAGACAGGCACTTCGGAGGTTATGAGTGATGCCGTGTGGGAATGCAGGCTTAATTTTGAGAACCTGTGGGGACAGAAACTTGTCAACTCGATGAGGGCAATTCATAAGTTCATATACTCCGGAGAGGAGATAGGAGAGGCTCTGAAGAGGGAAGAGGATGACGGTGAGAACAAGGACACTTCAGACTGGTTTATTTCAAAAAGGCAAAAAGATTTCAGAGGTGATGGAAAATAAGATCTACAGGGAAAATATTACAGCGGAAGAGATTGCTGAATGCGAGCTTGACTGGTTCAAGGGTGAAATGATACTTGTTGATGATATTGAAACTTTTCACACTGTTTTTCCAAGGCTGCTTGGAAGCAGTTTGCTTGGTTTCGATACCGAAACAAAACCATCATTCAAAAAGGGAAAAAAGCATCCTGTCTCACTTATCCAGCTTTCAACAGAAAACCTGGCCTGCCTTTTCAGGATCAATAAAATTGGAATTCCACATGAGCTGGTCAGATTGCTCTCAGATCCAAAGATTATTAAAGCAGGTGTTGCAGTACATGATGATATACGATTTTTAAAAGGGGTTAAGAAATTTGAGCCGCAGGGTTTTATCGATCTTCAGCCCCTTGTAAAGGAATACGGGATAGAGAGTTCGGGACTGAAGAAACTGGCGGCAATCATTCTCGGCATTCGGATCTCAAAGCGTCAGCAGGTTACCGACTGGGAGGCGGAGGAGTTGTCGGAAGCACAGCAGATTTATGCTGCAACAGATGCATGGGTGTGTCACGAGATCTATAAAAAATTAGACGGAAGTCGGAAGACGGAAGTCGGAAGATCAAAGCATACTTTTTAGTTCTTCATACTTCGGACTTCGGTCTTCGGTCTTCGGTCTTTAAACATAACAAACATCGTATAATAAGTGAATCGAATTAAAATAGTCCTGAAATCAGGAAAAGAGCAGTCAGTAAAGAGATTTCATCCCTGGATCTTTTCAGGCGCTATAAAAAAGATGTATGGAAACCCGGCTGAAGGTGACCTTGTCGATGTGTTCGATAACAAGGATGAATTCCTTGCCACAGGGCATTACGCTCCTAGTTCAATTGCCGTGAGGATCCTTTCATTTGAGCAGGTGGAGCCTGATCTCAACTTTTTCAGGGATAAAATAAACAGGGCAATACAATACAGAAAATCAATCGGGATTATTGACAATCCTGAAATAAATGTTTACAGGCTTATTCATGGCGAGGGTGATGGATTGCCCGGACTTATAGTAGATTATTACAATGGCGTAGCAGTGATGCAGATGCATTCCATTGGTTTCTACAGGATCCGGAAGGAAATCTGCAGCTATTCTTGCTGATGTAATGAAAGACAGCCTCGTTGCTGTCTATGATAAAAGTGAAGGAACGATTCCGCATATGTCGGAGGTGACCTCTGTCAATGAATTTCTCTACGGACATTCAGATCCGGTTATTGTAACTGAAAATGGCTATAAATTTAAAATCGACTGGACCACAGGACAAAAGACCGGATTTTTCATCGATCAGAGGGAAAACAGAAAACTGCTCGAAGAATTCTCTAACGGAAAAAAGGTTCTTAACATGTTCGGATATACCGGCGGCTTTTCAGTTTATGCAATGAAAAATGCGGAGACAGTTCATACTGTAG
Organism: uncultured Bacteroidales bacterium; assembly: GCA_963765005.1. GTDB lineage: Bacteria > Bacteroidota > Bacteroidia > Bacteroidales > VadinHA17 > LD21. Next base: position 288,803 of record CAVXUP010000001.1, on the reverse strand, counting down.
ACAGTTCATTTTCTGCAATTGCGCTGGCTAACGAGAATATTGAACTGAATTTCGGCGATGACAAGCGCCATAATTCCTTCCAGGTAGATGCCTTTGAGTATCTTAACAATATAAAAGACCAGTACGATCTGATTATTCTTGATCCGCCTGCATTTGCAAAACATCACAACGTTCTCGCAAATGCCCTTCAGGGGTACAAGAGGCTGAATATTAAAGCAATTGAGCAGATCAGACCCGGCGGTGTGATATTTACATTTTCCTGTTCACAGGTGGTTTCGAGGGAGAACTTCAGGAAATCAGTGTTTGCGGCTGCTGCAAATACAGGAAGGAAGGTAAGGATCCTGTACCAGCTGAGCCAGCCGCCGGATCATCCTGTGAATATCTATCATCCGGAAAGCGAGTATCTGAAAGGACTGGTTATCTATGTTGAGTAATTTGAAAATGATATAATTTGAAAATTTGAAAATAATTTAATTTGATAATTTGAAAATTTGAAAATTTGAAAATTGAATAGCTTAAAATTATTTATTCAATGGCAGAAGATAAGAATATTATATTCATTGCAAGGAAACTGGGGCTTCACGACTGGCAGGTAGAGAATACGATCAGGTTGCTTGATGGCGGGGCAACAATTCCATTCATCAGCAGATACCGTAAAGAGATGACAGGCAGTCTTGATGAGGTCAAGCTTTTGCACATAAAGGATGAGTACGAGAGACTGAAAGAACTCGATGCAAGGAAGGAAGCTGTTATTAAATCGATAGAGGAACAGGAAAAGATGACTCCTGAGCTCAGGAAAAGAATTGATGAAGCTGTTACAATGTCAGAGCTTGAGGATATCTATCTTCCTTACAGGCCGAAACGCCGGACGCGGGCAACAATCGCCAAAGAGAAAGGTCTTGAACCCCTTGCCGTAATAATACTCGATCAGAGACTGAACGATCCTTCACTTAAAGCTGAAGAGTTCCTTACTGATGATGTTACTACTGTTGAGGAGGCGCTTGCAGGCGCTTCTGATATAATTGCCGAATGGATAAGTGAAGATGAAAAGGCAAGGCGCCAGCTCAGGCTTCTGTTTGAAAGAGAAGCTCAGATTTCTTCGAAGGTTGTAAAGGGTAAGGAGGCTGAGGGGATAAAGTACAGCGATTACTACGACTGGTCTGAACCTCTTAAAAAATGTCCTTCGCACAGATTGCTTGCGATGAGACGCGGAGAGGACGAAGGCTTCCTGCGACTGACAATCGAACCCGATGAGGAGAAGGCTATCGATATTCTGAATCCCATTTTTGTTAAGGCACGAAATGGTTCATCCGATCTTGTATCAGGTGCCGTGAAGGATAGCTGGAAGAGACTTCTCTCTTCTTCAATGGAAACTGAATTCCGGAATATCTCCAAAGAAAAGGCAGATACTGAAGCCATCGCCGTTTTTGCTGATAACCTCCGCCAGTTGCTTCTTGGCTCACCACTTGGTGAGAAGAGTGTGCTGGCCCTGGACCCTGGTTTCAGGACAGGCTGCAAGCTTGTTTGTCTCGACAGACAGGGGAATCTTTTGCATAATGAGACAATCTATCCTCATCCCCCGCAGAATGAGACAGCACTTTCGATAAAGAAGATATTATCCCTTGTGAGTGCCTACAAGATAGAGGCAATTGCTATCGGTAACGGTACTGCAAGCCGCGAAACTGAAGATTTTATCAAATGGGTTAAGTTCGACAAGGACATCCAGGTCTTTGTTGTGAGCGAGGCAGGTGCTTCAATCTACTCTGCTTCAAAGACTGCCCGTGAGGAGTTCCCTGACTATGATGTTACAGTAAGGGGTGCAGTTTCAATTGGCCGCAGGCTTATGGATCCGCTTGCCGAACTTGTTAAGCTCGATCCAAAATCGATCGGAGTGGGGCAGTACCAGCACGATGTTGATCAGCCCAGGCTGCAGAAATCTCTCGATGATGTCGTGATGAGTTGTGTAAATGCTGTTGGAGTTGAGGTGAATACAGCAAGCAAGCATCTGCTGACCTATGTTTCAGGTCTTGGTCCGCAGCTGGCTCAGAATATTGTTGATTACAGGGCTGAGAACGGGCCGTTCAAAGCACGCAAGGAGCTTCTGAAGGTTAAAAGGATGGGAGAGAAGGCATTTGAACAGAGCGCCGGCTTTCTTGCGGATACGAAATGCAGATAATCCGCTTGATTCCAGTGCCGTACATCCCGAAAGCTACCATGTTGTTGAAAAGATGTCCAAAGACCTTGGTTGTGATATCAGGGAGCTGATAACCGATGAAACCAAAAGAAAGGATATAAAGCTTGACAAATATGTCACACCGGTTACAGGTTTGCCAACGCTTAAGGATATAATGGATGAGCTCGCCAAACCCGGACGTGACCCGCGGTCGAAGATAAAAGAGTTCAGTTTTGCCGATGTTCATTCAATGGAAGACCTGATCCCTGGAATGGTGGTACCCGGAATTGTAACAAATATTACAAAATTCGGAGCCTTTGTTGATATCGGAATAAAGCAGGATGGCCTTGTGCATATTTCAAACATGAGTAAAACATATATTTCTGATCCGTCTTCGGTTGTAAAACTGCATCAGCATGTAATGGTTAAGGTGATTGCAGTCGAAATCGAAAGAAAACGGGTTCAGCTGTCAATGAAAGATATTGATCGCAAACATGATTTGTAAAAACGCGATGCATCGCGTTTAAACACAGGACATCATATTGATGTAAAAACGCGATGCATCGCGTTTCTACAAGTAATATAAATTGTAACAAATATAAAGAAAATGAAAACCAACAAAATCTACCCGGCAATTCTATTATTGGCCTTCCTGTTCGGCTGCAGTTCTCAGCCTGTTGTTAAGCCTCCGGTTGCGGAGAAAATTCCCTATACGGTATTTGATAACCGTACAGATAACTACTTCTGGATGAGGTTGTCTGATGAGCAGAAAAACGACAGCACGCCTGATGAACAGACTGTAAAGGTTCTTGATTATCTGAATAAGGAGAATGCATATGCGAAAGAGGTAATGAAGGGCACCGAAGCATTTCAAAAAGCTCTCTATGACGAGATTGTAGGAAGAATCAAGAAGGACGATGAATCAGTCCCATACTTCCTGAATGGTTATTATTATTATTCAAGGTATTCAGAGGGAAATGAATACCCTGTATACTATAGAAAAATGGGTTCTCTGCAGGCACCTGAAGAGATACTGCTTGATGTCAATAAGCTCGCTGAAGGGAAAAGCTACTGTTCGGTAGGCGGTCTTGCGGTAAGCCGCGATAACAAGACCCTTTCTTACGGGGTTGATTTCGTCAGCCGCCGCCTGTATACTATCAATTTCCTCGACCTTCAGACAGGCCAGCTGTTACCCGATAAAATCGAGAATACAACAGGTCAGACGGTATGGGCAGCAGATAATAAAACTGTATTCTATGTGACAAAGGACCTTGAGACACTTGAGAAATACAAGGGTTTTCAGACATACTACAGGAGATCGTTTCAGGAAAGGATGCTGAACTTTTTTACGAATCTGATGAGACCTTCGATCTTTCTCTTGCTGAAACCAAAAGCAGGAAGTATCTGCTAATAAACTCATCTCAAACCCTTTCAACAGAGGTCCGTTATCTCGACCTTTCAAAACCAGGGGCTTTGCCAGACGTATTTATGCCCCGGCAGCCTGATCATGAGTACAGCATTGATCACCTCGGCAAGGAGTTTTATATAAGAACGAATGCTGACAGTGCTTCAAACTTCAAACTGATGAAGACCACCGAAGGAAAAACTCTGAAAAGTCAAACTGGACAGATGTGATTCCCCACAGAAGAGATGTGCTCTTCGAAAACTTTGAGCTTTTTGATAATTATCTCGTTGCAGAAGAAAGAATCAAAGGGTTAAGCAATCTACAGGATAATAAACAGGAAAGACGGAAGCGAACATTATCTCAATTTTGGTGAGGAGGCTTATACAGCCGGAATAAATATGAATCCGAACTGCAAATACTGATATACTCAGATATAGTTATTCTTCTCTCACTACGCCAAATTCTGTACTCGACTATAATATGCTTACAAAAGAGAAGAAATCTGTTGAAGGAGGAAGCAGTTCTGGGAGGTTTTGATAAGAACAACTATGAATCGAAAAGACTCTGGGCAAAAGCCGGAGACGGAACAATGGTTCCTGTTTCACTTGTCTACAAAAAAGGATTTGTGCAGGATGGTAAGGCTCCATTACTGCTTTATGCATATGGCTCATATGGTTCATCAACCGATCCGGGCTTTCGTTCAACAATACTCAGCCTTCTCGACAGAGGTTTTGTCTATGCTCTTGCTCATATCAGAGGAGGAAGTGAGATGGGACGATATCCTGGTATGAGGACGGCAAGCTTCTGAAGAAGAAAAATACATTCACCGATTTCAACGACTGTGCACAATTCCTTGTTGATGAGAAATATACGACAAGTGAAAACCTTTTTGCAATGGGAGGCAGTGCCGGTGGACTTGCTGATGGGTGCTATTGTTAATATGAAACCTGAGCTCTATAAAGGTGTAATTGCTGCTGTCCCATTTGTTGATGTTGTGTCAACAATGCTCGACGAGACAATTCCTCTTACCACCTTCGAGTGGGACGAATGGGGCGATCCGAGGAAGAAAGGAGTATTATGATTATATGCTATCCTATTCACCATACGACCAGGTGAAACGGCATGAATTATCCGAATCTGCTTGTTACAACAGGATACTGGGACTCACAGGTTCAGTACTGGGAACCGGCAAAATGGGTTGCAAAACTCAGGGACATGAAGACCGATGACAACATGCTTGTTATGGATGTCAATATGGTCTGCAGGTCATGGAGGTGCATCAGGCAGATTTGAAAGTTACAGGATCACGGCTCTTGAATATGCGTTTATAATTGATCTTGCAGGAATAAAAGAATAATGCATGTATTTAATGCATCGTTTCTACATAAAATATGAATCATATTCCACGGTGTTAACCGATCTCTGTTTGCCATGTTATTCACTTATATGAGGCACATATTATCAGCATCATGCATATATATTGATCAGCAAGCATGATATCCTTATTGAGGCCGAAAGTTTCTCTGAAAAAGGAGGCTGGGTTGTCGACCCTCAGTTTGTTGAACAGATGGGATCGCCATATCTTCTGGCTCATGGACTTGGGAATCCGGTTAAGAATGCCGTTACATAGCATTACACTGCCTTCCGCCGGCAGGTACCATGTATGGGCAAGGACAAGGAACTGGGCTCCCGGAGAACTGGGATGCACCAGGCAGATTTCAGATTGTAAGTTAACGGCAAAGAACTTAAAAACAGTCCTTGGTACAGAAGAGGGATGGAACTGGCAATACGCAGGCAAGGTTGCTGTTAAAGGATACACTAGTTAAAATAGAATCTAAAGGATCTGACAGGTTTTGATGGTAGATGTGATGCAGTCTATCTGAGCACTCGCAAACGACACCTCCTTCAGATCGATTTAAAGGAGCTTGTCCAGCATGGCGAAAAAAACTCAGCAGGGAGTAGCGATCTTCCTGGCAATCGACAAGAATTTCGATCTTGTCGTAGTCAGGTGGAGGGATTGCCGGTTGTGCTGCATCAATAGCTGCTGCAGAACAGGGAATGAAAGTGGCACTGATTCACGACAGACCTGTACTGGGAGGCAATGCAAGCAGTGAGATAAGAGTCCATACTGAGGGAATTACCTGGAAATCAGACCGGATACTTAGCATGCTCAATACAGTCTGGTGGCCTAATGGATCACCTGACTCAAAGCTGGATGATATCAAGAGACATACAAACATGGAGAAATATGAAAATATCCAATATTCCTTAACTGGAGAGCATATACTGCCAATACAAGTTCAGATTCGATCACTTCTGTTGATGCAAAGAATACTTCAACAGGTGAGATCTTGCGTTTTACAGCTCCCCTGTTTATTGATTGTACAGGTGATGGCTGGATAGGTTACTGGTCAGGAGCAGAATATATGTATGGCAGAGAAGATTCTTCACAATACAATGAAAACTGGGATGAGCATAAAGAGCTCTGGAGTCCTGCAGAAAGCCGATAACAGGGTGATGGGTTCATCGGTGCTCTGGCAGACAGCTGACATGGGTAAGCCTGTAACATTCCCTGAGGTTCCATGGGCAATGGAGATAGCAGGCGAAAATTCAGCAACCAGTGGTACCTGGAAGTGGGAATTCTCGAATAACGAAATGAACCAGATAGATGACGCTGAGACTATCCGCGATCATATGTTAAAAGCAATTTATGGTTCATTCTGTAATGCAAAGAAACTACCTGAAAATGCCAATCTTGGACTTGAATGGATCTCCTACCTTGTAGGGAAAAGGGAATCGCGCAGACTAAAAGGAGATTATATATATACTTTCCAGGATGAGAAGAATATGAGAGAGTTTGCCGATGCAGTTGTTATGGAAGAAAGGGATGTGGATGTCCATTACCAGCAGATTTTAAAGGATTCCACAAAGCCTGATTTTCTTTCTGAGGCTCTGTTCTATAAGGTTGATCATTACTATATTCCTTACCGTACTCTCTATTCAAAAAACATTACGAACCTCTTCATGGCAGGCCGCTGCTTCAGCACTTCACATGTTGGTCTTGGTGGTCCGAGAGTGATGAACACCACAGGTCAGATGGGTGTCGCTGTCGGCTATGCAGCTTCGCTCTGCAGGAAGTACAATACAAATCCACGTGGTGTTTATAATTCGCACATTCCGGAATTACGGAATCTGATTGGTATTACCGAATGATACATCCTTATCCATTGTAAAAACGCCATGCATGGCGTTTCTACAATCAAACATATGTATCCTCATACCACATTGTAAAAACGCGATGCATCGCGTTTCTACATAGTCATACGCTCGAATTGTAACTTCGCCCTAATGCGATCCGCGACATGTTAGCGATTCAACTTCGCTGCGCTCTCCACATACCTAATTTCCGTTGCGCCGTTGCGCCATTCCTAATTCATCGGCGGTCTCTGTCCCTGTCCCTGAACCGGCTTCATTGCAGGTTTGCCGGGTAGTTTAACATCTCTCTGTGCTGCAAAATAAGTGAATGCGGCAGTGATGATTGCATTATGGCGAAGGTCGCTCATTATCAGCCTTTCATAGGTATCCATAACTGTGTGGTAACCGCGGTCATACTCTATATTATCCTGGATGAACTGGAATCCCGGTAGTCCGGCACCGTCAAATGAAAGGTGATCGGTTCCGCTTGTATTCCTTATAGCAATGGTTGAGCAACCCATTGGAGCGAAAGGCGCAAGCCATTCTTCGAAGACTGGTCTTACAAGTTCGTTCTGCTGGAGATAGATTCCCCTGTATTTCCCGGTGCCGTTATCCATATTGAAGTAAGCGGCAAACTTATCCCAGTCAGGTTTGTGGGCCCTTGTCTGAGGATCGATAAGATATTTCTCTACATAGCTGCGCGACCCGAACAATCCCTGCTCTTCACCACCCCACAGGGCGATGCGGATTGTCCTTTTGGGTGCAACTTCAAGACTCTTTAATATTCTTAAAGCCTCGAGCATTACTACGCATCCTGAGGCATTATCAGCAGCACCTGTTCCGCCATGCCATGAGTCGATGTGTGCTCCTATAAGTACTACCTCATTCTTAAGGATCTTATCAGTTCCGGGAATCTCACCAATAACATTATACACTTTGGCACCAGGTGTAAAACTATTCTTAATCTCAATTTCCATCTGCACTGTCGCATTGTGTTTGAGAATTCTTTCCATCCTGGCATGAGCTTCAACCGGTATATTAAGCTGGGCCATCGGTTCCGGATCGCCTGACTTATAGTTTGCGCCAGTTGACCTTGGGACATTAAAGACGCCCGAACTGTTTACTATTACGGCAACTCCTTCGCTCCTGAGCAGCTCGTTGAGCTTGGTCCTGAGTGCCATCTGAGCAGCAAAATCGCCCATCTGCTGCGGCCTTCTTCCACCTCCTCCTGCGGGAGCCATTTCAAGATCTTTAAGCTGTTGTTCGGTAAGCCTTGTTGCGTAAGGATCAAAGCTGACTTCATAAGTTGAAGTTGAAGGCATAAGGACGATTTTACCTGCCAGTTTTCCCTTATACTTTTCAAGATCAGCTTCTGTCTGAGCATTTATCAGAACAACTTCAGACTTCACAAGCCCGTTTGTGCTGCCTGTCCATGCAACTGGATTGCATGCAAAGTTTATATAATAGGGTTCTGTCATCGCAGCATAGGCCTTAAGGTTATCCCAGCCTCCGCGGGTGAAATCCCTGGCTTCTTCTATCCTTACATTCTGCAAACCAAGCTCTTCCATCTTCTTCTTTGCCCACTCATTCCCGCGGTTGAGACCTGTTGAACCGGTAAGACGCGGACCAATAAAATCAGTCAGCCCATAGGCCAGCTCTTCAATCGAGTTTCCCCTTGATCCCTCCTGCTTAATCTTGTACACCATGCCAAGATCGATGTTCTCTTTCTGTGCCAGCAGAAGTCCCGGAAGAACTATCATCAGGATCAGACTGACTTTAAGATTTCTGAATTTCATAATAATGGTTTTAAGTTTTAAAAAGGTTTGACAGCCAAAATTAGAAAAAACTCAACAGGTTATTCCTTTCATTGTATATATTAACATTTATTAACCCGGGTCAGGGTTCAGGGCTCATGGCTCATGGCTCATGGCTCATGGCTCATGGCTCATGATTCATGCTATGGCTTCTTGGTCTTCGGTCTTCGGTCTTCCGACTTCCACTTCTGACTTTTTCCTTTTATCTTTATACTTTTGTCTTTTATCTTTTATCATAACTATGATTTACCCGGAGAATTTTGAATCCAAAATAGGTTTCGACCGTTTGCGAAGCCTGCTTACTGAACGATGCCTGAGTCCAATGGGTATTGAGAAGGTTGAGGCTATCAGTTTTATTGATGATTACGGCAAACTCTCGCAGATGCTCTCCGCAACATCTGAATTCCAGCAACTTCTTCAGCTCGAAGACTTTTTCCCGTCTGAACATTATTATCAGATTTCCGGCTGCCTCAATAAAATAAGGATAGAAGGGACATTTCCTGATGTCCAGGAGGTTTTTGACCTTAAACGCACACTTGAGACCGTAAAGAGTATTCTCAGTTTCTTTAAAAGCAAGGAAGCTGTAAAATATCCTGTCCTTCAGTCGATGTGCAGTTCTGTCAGGACCTATCCCTATGTTCTCGATGCTATCGACAGGATCATCGACAGGAAAGGAATGATAAAGGATAATGCTTCTTCGAAGCTTAAAGATATCAGGTCAGAACTCATCAGCAAGAATATACAGGTTACCAAAAGACTGGCATCAATTCTGAAGCAGGCACAGTCGGATGGTATTGTCGATCAGGACACGTCAGCTTCAATACGAAATGGCCGGGGTGTTATCCCTGTGAGCGCATATGATAAACGAAAAATCCGTGGTCTGATTCATGATCAGTCTTCTTCAGGAAAGACGGTCTTCATTGAGCCTGAAGAGATAGTTGAACTTAACAACAATATTGTTGAGCTGGAATATGAAGAGAAGAGAGAGATAGTGAAGATTCTCATTGGACTGGCAGATAATATCAGACCGTATATAGATGATCTGCTCGAATCAAATGTTTTTCTGGGAGATATTGATTTTATAAGGTCGAAAGCACTTCTTGGAAATCGGCTCCATTCCATCAAACCGCTTATTTCTGACAAGCCTGTTCTTATGTGGAGGAGAGCAATTCATCCTATTCTGTTCATGGCTTTTGAGAAAACCCCGGGAAGAAAGGTTGTCCCGCTTGAGATAGAACTCAATGATAAGGACCGGATACTTCTTATTTCAGGCCCTAATGCAGGTGGAAAATCGGTCTGCCTGAAAACTGTCGGGCTCCTTCAGTACATGCTTCAGTGCGGGCTTACAATACCTGTTGCCGAAGGCACCGAAACAGGGATCTTCAGAAGTATCCTGATAGATATTGGTGATGAACAAAGTATTGATAACGATCTCAGCACCTACAGTTCCCATCTTATCAACATGAAGAATTTCATTAAGAATGGCGACGGGAAGACTCTGATTCTTATTGATGAGTTTGGCACCGGGACGGAACCAATGCTTGGAGGATCAATCGCAGAGGCGATACTTGGTGAGCTTAACAGGAAGAAGGTATTTGGTGTAATTACAACTCACTATACTAATCTTAAACATTTTGCCTCACTGACAGAAGGTGTCGTAAACGGTGCCATGGCATTTGATAATAACTTCATGCAGCCTTTGTTTCAGCTTTCAATAGGGAAACCAGGAAGTTCCTTTGCCTTTGAAATTGCCAGAAAAATCGGACTGCCTGAGGAGATACTCGAGGCAGCTTCTGAAAAGGCCGGTGTGAAAAATATAAACTACGACAGGCACCTTAAGGATATTGCCAGGGACAAAAGGTATTGGGAGACAAAACGGCAAAACATCAGGCAGCACGAGAAGAGGCTTGAGGAGCTGATGGGTGAGTATGAGAAGGAGCTGTCGGGTGCAAAATCGATGAGGAAGGATATCATCTCCAGAGCAAAGGATGAAGCGGAACAGTTGTTGAAAGAGTCAAACAGAGTAATAGAAAACACAATACGGCAGATAAAGGAATCGCAGGCAGAAAAGGAAAAGACAAAGGACCTCCGTCAGCAGCTTGATGTATTCAAAACCTCTGTTGTTGAGGAGATAAAACCTGTCGAGACAAAGGCTGAAGAGAAGATCACGATACTAAGCTCAAGGGTAAAAAAAATAAGCAGAAGGCTCGAAGAAGACAAGCCAATATCAGAAACAGTCTCTGCCGATCCTTTGAAACAGGGTGATGCCGTCAGGATGATCGACACTCAGGCTGCAGGTGAGATCGTTTCGATAAAAGGCAGGAAGGCGGAGGTTGAAACCGGAAGCATCAGGATTATTGTTGCAGTTGACAGGATAGAAAGAATTTCAAAGGCTGAGCTGAAGAAAAGCCTGAGATCAAATATGAGCATCAGGGAAAACGATACGGCGATTGTCCAGCGTAATATAAATTTCAAGCCTGAGATAGATCTCCGGGGTGTAAGAGGGGAGGAGGCGATAAACCAGGTTCGCGATCTTATCGATAATGCCTTGATAGTTCAGCATCGTAATCTGAGGATACTACATGGCAAGGGTAACGGAATACTTCGCCAGCTGGTTCGGCAATACCTTGCCACCGTGGATGTTGTCAAATCTTTCCGTGATGAACATGTCGAATTCGGTGGTTCTGGAATCACTGTTGTTGAGATGGATTTTTGATGAATTTATTAAGAAGAATTCCTGCAAAAAAACCTGTTATAAATATTGAAGTAGTTCCGAAGACAATCGAAAGATAGTTGTGAAAGGGGCTGGCAAACTTAAGCAGCTCAGGACTTTTGAAGAAAATGGGTGAAAGACTCATCCAGCCAATAACTATCACACCTGCAATTACCCCGGTAATGGCGGCATTGTTTTTAACATTTTTAGTCAGAAATCCGAGCAGGAATAAGCCAAGCATTCCTCCGCTGAAGATCGATGCCAGCTTCCACCAGGTATCAAGCGCGCTCTGCACATTTATCATCGCAACAGCAATAAAAATGCTCAGAATACTGAAGATCAGTGATGCTGAGTATAATATTTTCATTGATCTCTTTTCCGGATCAGCTGCATTTTTTGTGTTTTTAAAGTAATCGTTAAGTATTACAGTGGCGGAGCTGTTAACACTTGTTGATATGGTGCTCATTCCAGCAGCAAATATCGATGCAATAAGGAGTCCTGTTAATCCGGCCGGCAGGTTATTTATAATGTAGAACGGAAAAACCCTGTCGGATTGCAGTCCTGCAGGAAGTACCCCGGGGTTTACGGAATAGTAACTGAACAGGGAAGTGCCGATAAACAGAAATAGCAGTGAGACAGGAATATAGAGCAATCCGCCATAAAGAGCTGATTTTTTTGCCTCCTTCTCTGAGCTGGCTGCCAGGTATCGCTGTATATAGTTCTGATCAATACCAAAATTCTGAAGGTTTATAAAAAAGCCATAGATAAGGACTACCCAGAAAGTAGGACTTTTCAGATCGAAACTGAAGCTTCCCAGGCTGAATTTCTGGTTTTCAGCAGCGATCCGGAACAGCTGGCCTGAACCTTCAGGCATTGATATGATCAGAAGAATTGCGCAAACCACTGCACCTGTGATCAGGATTATTCCCTGAATTGCATCAGTCCATACAACAGCCTGAATCCCTCCCAGCATCGAATAGATCATCACGCTTAAACCTGTGACAATTATTACTGTTATTATATCCCAGCCTGCAATAACATTAAGTGTGAGTGCGAGAAGGAAGAGAATGGTGCCGGTCCGCATCAGCTGTGTAAGAAGGTACATCACCGATGCATAGATCCTTGCCCATGGACCAAAGCGCTGCTCGAGATAAGTATATGCCGACGGGCTGTTAACGGATCTGTACAGGGGGACAAAGAATTTCATTGCCATATAGGAAGCAAGTGGCAGAGAAAGGCTGAAAACAAACGGATTCCAGTTCGACTGAAATGCTTGTCCGGGAAGGGCAAGGTAGCTTATGCTGCTCACAAAGGTTGCGAAAATCGACATAGAAATGACCCAGGTCGGGATATTCTTATTTCCTGTTGAAAATGAGGCGGAAGATTTATTTTTACCATAAAAAGAACTTCCAAGATTACAATACCTATAAATAGATTAGAAATACTATAATGTCAATTATTCTCATTGATGATACTTTTTCGGTTATTGTATGATATCCACTGGTCCTGAAGCCAGTGGTTAGTGAAATGTCATAGACAGCTCGCGATAATTAAGTTCTTCAAGAAGCTGCATAATCTTATTCCGTTCCGGTTCCCTGAACCGGTGAAAGGGTTCTGCCATGAAGTCGCTGCAGATGCCAAGTATTGATAGTGTGCATTTCACTCCTTTAAGATAACTTGAGCCATAGTGCCCCACCTTATAAATTGTACTGCTTATCTGCATTACTTTTTGCTGGAGAACGGAAATTGTCTCGAAATCCCGGTTTACGGAGGCCGTGTAAAGGTTTACATATAGTTTCGGGAACATATTTGCACCACCATTGACCCCGCCATGTCCGCCTGTCAGGACGAACTCTGAAAGGAATTCCTCGGGACCAACAAGGAAGGAGAAATCGCTCCTGTCTCTTAATGCATACTGTACCTGTTTGAAGTATGCCAGGTTTGAAGAGCTGTCCTTCATTCCTATTATTCCCGGGATTGATGCTGCGGCTTTAACTGTTTCAGGTTCAAAGACTACCTTGGTATGGGCAGGCATATTATAAATAAACAGGGGCAAAGGCATTCCGGCCATAATCCTCTTCAGGTATTCCAGCAGTTCAGGTTGGCCTGATGCAAAATAATATGGAGGAGTGAGTACAACTGCATCAGCTCCGCATTCTGATGCTGTTCTTGCCAGGTTGAGGCTTTCAGTGAATGCTGAATCGGATATTCCGGCAAGGACAGGAATACGTCCATCAACGATCCTGCAGGTTCTTCTGATAAGCTCGTTCCTAACTTTATAGCTAAGGCTGGCAAATTCGCCCGTTGTTCCAAGGATGAACAATCCGCTGACCCCTCCGGCAATTGTATGTTCAATCAAACGTTCAAGACCGTCGGTATCGAGAGTGTCGTTGTCGATCAGAGGAGTCACCAGCGGTGGAATGATACCCCTCAATGGCTTTTTCATGGCATAGGTGTTTTGGTAATTATACCCAAATCTCGGAAAGGATTATCAAAGCACAAAGAAATTTCTTAATTTTAGCCTGATAATCTGAAACCTGAAATAATTCCTGATGAAAAAACTTCTGATTTTTAGTATTATTCTATTCGTTTACGGGCTCTCTCTTCAATCCTGTAAAGACAGTGTGAAAACGGCAGATGTTCAAACACCCGACAGTCTGTTAGCCAGACAGGAGTGGGCCATTGTTGTCCACGGCGGTGCAGGGGCAATGGCAAAAGACAGGATGCCAGCTGCCATGGATTCAGCATACAGGGCAGGATTGACGGAAGCTGTAAACACGGGCAAAAAGATTCTTTCAGACGGAGGCACAGCCCTCGATGCAGTAGAGGCAACTATCAGGCTGCTTGAGAATAATCCTCTTTTTAATGCCGGGAAAGGCGCAGTATTTACTCATGACGGAAAGAATGAACTCGATGCTGCAATTATGGATGGCTCAAATCTGGCTGCAGGGGCTATTGCCGGGGTTACTGACATTAAAAATCCTATAAGTGCTGCAAGGGCGGTTATGACAAAATCACCTCATGTTATGCTTAGCGGTGCCGGAGCGTCGCAATTTGCTAAGGAACAGGGACTTGAAATTGTCCCGCCGTCATATTTCCATACCGGGAAAAGATATGGCGAACTCCAGGAGATCCTGAAAAAGGAAAAAATGGGTACAGTTGGTTGCTGTGCACTCGATAAAAGCGGTAACCTTGCCGCTGGTACCTCAACCGGGGGGATGGCAAATAAAAAGTACAACAGGGTAGGGGATGCTCCCATTATCGGTGCCGGTACTTATGCGAATAATGCTACCTGTGCAGTTTCAGCAACGGGTCACGGCGAATTCTTTATCAGGTGGACGGTTGCACACGATATATCAGCCTTAATGGAATATAAGGGTCTGTCTCTTATTGAAGCCTCCGAGCTGGTTGTAAATGAGAAACTTGTAAAGGCAGGTGGGAGCGGAGGTGTGATTTGTATTGATAAGCTTGGCAATATCTCGATGCCCTTCAACTCCGCCGGTATGTTCAGGGCTTATGCTAATGCTGACGGGAAACAGGGAGTTTTCATTTTCAGGGATGAGCAGACAGGAGCTATCTGATTGATACCTTTCCCGATAAAGCTGTTACCCTGACTGTTGAACCTGATTTCTTATCATCTCCATAAATGCCGGTGATTTTTGTCATATTACCGTTTAAAGATCTCCTCAGTCCTTCCTGTGAGTTAATATCCACTTCTGTTCCTGTTGATTCTATATTGGTTTGAAATGAGATATTATCTGCTGCCCGGATAATTATTAAAGACCGGTCGGAATTAATACTTATCGTGTTGAAGTCTTTTTTCAATCCTGAAACTGTAACAGCACCCAGGGTTGTTCCTGATTTCATAATACTGCCCAATATGCCAATCTCGAAAGTTGAATAGGTGCTTTCAGTCTGAATGTTATTTATGGTTTGCACCTTGTATTTATCCGATTTCGAATCGGCGATAAGGGAATTGACTTCGCCAATCTCAACTTTTGAATATTCTGATTCGATCATTATTGCTGTGGCTTTTCCAATAGTTATCAATGGTGAATTTCTAAGTTCAAATGAAGCCCAGTTGAGAAGATCAATGCCTGCCTTGCCATTATTGATTTTAATCGAATTGATTGGCTTAATGTTGCCCCTTGAGAGATTCTTGGCTGTTAACATGCCCTGGGACAGAAGTATATCCACAGCCCCTGATGGCTCGTCAAGAGTAACATTGCCGAATGAGTTAGTTATTTTAAGATTGAGGTATGCCGGGGCTTTTATGATATAATCGATACTGAATTTTTCTCTCTGAATGCTGTATTTCTGCAGGAAGAATTTTTTGTCAAAAACTGTTGTTGCCGTAATCGTATCTCTCTTACTGTCAAAACCAATCCTGATCTGTTTTATTTGGTCTCCTTCTTTCGTTTTGTCCTTCAATTGCATTGTGACGGTGGCGCATATAGTGAGCGAGTCGTTGTCGGAATTAACTATGTTTATATCACCATACCTGTTCAAAATAGTCAGGGTTGATTTCTCAGAAACCTTATAGGATTTTCTGAAGTTGCAGTGATCCGGCTGAGCTCCGGCCATTAATGAAAGAGCCAGCATAGCTGTAACGGCTCTTATTTTAAAATTTGCAATTTTTTTCATCACCTGATAATGTTAGTCCGATTGTTACCAATAAATGCAATCTCAGATAAAAGACAGTTTTTTATTTGCATTGCTGCAAAAAAAAGAGCGGAAATGATTGTCATTTCCGCTCTTTTGAAATATTATGTAATAAGTTTATCAGTAGAGTTTTACAGAGCCATAGGAGGCAGAAACATTAACCCTTGATGCAGGTGCATCAGAATTGCCAAATATGCCTGCCACTTCGTTCGAATTGTTCTGAACTATCCTTCTTTCGTTTTTGAACCTGTCTTCATTATAACTCAGCCCGCCATAAGATACCTTTGCCTCAAGTCTGTAATCTGCTGCATCTGCTATACCTAGTCTTACTCCCATATATCTTGTATCAACCCTTATCGATTCAAAGCCTGACGGAATGCTCTCTACAGTAAATGATCCGTAACTTCCGGTATAATTAAGTTTCTTTACAAGTTCTCCTATCCTTACCTCTGTATATCCGTTTTCAAGATCAAGGTTGTTGATGCTTTCTATCCTGATGTTGTCATACTTGCTCTCGCCGACAACCGAGCTTGTTGACCCCAGGGCAAGAGTTGAATATTTGCTGTCGAGAAGAATTGCCTGACTCTTTGCTATTTCAGTCTTTCCTGCATACCTGACATAAAAGTCGAGCCATCCCACTTCATCTATTGTGGCCTTTCCGTATCCGAGATTAAGTTTGCTCAGAGGTTTTACATTACCTCTTGTGAGCTTTCCTGCTGATAGGTTTCCGTATTTGATGTCGAGGTTTACGAGACCGCTTAGATCAGCAATGTCTGCATCGCCGTACCTGTTTGATAAAGTAAGGGCAGTAGCAGTTGGCATTTTCACATTGTAATCGATCCGGAACCTCCTTGAGGAATTGCCCCATCCTGAAAAATTGAAGTTATCTTCAAACACTGTTTTTGCAGATATCAGGTCAGTTCCTTCATTGAACTGTACATCGATTGAGTTAAGAACTTTTTCTGCCTTCTCCCTGCTCGACATCTCAACGGTTATTTTTACATCGATAACCACCTGGTCCTTATCCCAGTTCTGTATCATCCACATCACCGTACTTGTTGCTGATATTCAAGTGTGGTACTGGCACTTGCCTTGTACTCCTTGTGCAACTCTTTCGAAACTTCTTCAGCATTTGATGCAAAAGAGATAAAGAAGAGTGTTATAAGGAGAACTACTCCTGTTTTATAAGCTGACTTTTTCATCTTCATTTACTTTTTGATTTTCATTATTGATTGCTTTTAACTGGCTCACTATGTAAGTCATGACCTCAAGTTTGGTCTGATAGTGTTCAATCATAGCGCTGATTATTCGTTCGTCGTTGGGATTTGCCTTAAGTTCTTTCTGAAGGCTAACTTTCACAGAGTCCATGCTCTTAAGTTCATTCAGAAGCAATTTTTTCTGGTCTGCATCGGGCAGCTCTATATCAGAGATCTCGCCTTCCATGAGGTTAACCTGGTGCAGGTAATAGTTCTCAACCTCCCTGTATTGAGGGGATACCTGTCCAAGCGACATTCCTTTTTTCTCAGGACGTATAAAATGATCCCATGTATATAATGATGAAAGGGTAACAAGCAGGGTAACAACTGCTGCCCTGAGAAGATATGGTACAATACTCCTTTTTGGTACAGGTTTGCTGAACCTTATCTCCAGTTTCCTGCTGAACCTTTCAAGGTGACCTTCCGAAGGTTCTGCATCTTCGAAAAAGTCCCTGTTATTTTTTAAAAATTCATCTATATTTTTCATTTCCTGTAGATTTTCACTTTCCTTTTAATTCCATTATCAGCTTCTGTTTTGCCCTTGAGAGCTGCGATCGTGATGTGCTGCTGTTAATCGACATGATTTCAGCTATTTCATCATGATCATAACCCTCGAGCAGATAAAGGGAGAGAATGACTCTATAACCATCAGGCAGCCTGTCGATTGCCTGCTTAACTTCTTCAACCCTGATATCCAGCTCCTCATATCTTTCAGCATCATCATCCCTTTCATCTCTTATTCCTGCATGTGAATCAATATCTTCAAAGACCGCTTTTCGTTTGTTCAGATAATCAAGTGACCTGTTTACCACTATCTTCTTGAGCCAGGCACCGAAACTCACTGTTCCCGAGTATGTATCAATCTTTTCAAAGGCCGACAGGAACGATTCCTGCATAATATCTTCAGCTTCCATAGTGTCGTTCACTATTCTCAGGCTTGTGTTGTACATTGCCTTGTAGTACAACTTGTAAATCTGAAACTGTGCTTTCTGGTCGCCGACCTTACACCCGTCAAGCAAATCCTGGTGTAGGTTCCGGAATGCCGCTTCTACATTTGCCATCTTTATATAAAGACTAGGTTTTTTATGTGTTGCTGCACCCACTATCTATTTACTTTTTATTCAATAGACGTGGTAATATTATTTATGCTGCACCCAATTTAAGAAATTTTTAAAAAATTTCAGAAAAGGAAAAGAATCATCCCCTGGGTTACTTCCCCGGATGAGTAGTCAAGCTCCGAACCGAACATACTGTGGGGTATTGAATACACAAGAAGAAGTACAAGAGCCGCAGCAGCTGTATAGACAGGCCGGTCGCTCTTTCTGTTCATAACTACAGCCAGGATCCAGAAGAGAAATGCTATCAGGGTCTTGTTATCAGTTAAATCCCAGCCAAATGGGATCCCTGTCCAGAATTCACCAAAGGCATAGTTCTGTACAACCGGGCCGAGTATCATTCCTCCCATTGTCAGCAGGACAAGGGTCCATACCCCATATTTTCTGTACATAGGGTGTCTTACTATCGCCATCAATCCTGCGAGAGTGGAGAAAAGCATCGCAAAAAACATAAACAGTATATGGGGTGTCAGAATAAAGGACGGAACTCCTCCCTTATACCTCACAACTATCGGTTCCTCTTTGAAAAGGGTTTGAGAACCATTTTTGTCGGTTAGTTCTACATAATACTGCAGCTTGCCTGCAGCCGGCTGCTGGGGAATATCAGCGAAGAAGCCCTTCTCTTCAGTTACATGGAATACTTTATTCATTATCGGTGAATTGACCGGATGAACCTGATATCTGAAATCAGCAGTCTGATATTCATCATTCGTTTTGAAGCGTTTAAAATAGATTTTAGCCTTAACAGCTGTATCTGTTATTGCGAGTTTTACCGCCGACCTGTCTTCAAGGGCAATACTCCTTATAAGCTTCAGTTTATAAACCGTATCATTAAGGGTTACCTCAGTCTGTTTCGGATAGGTTGGTCCTGTCTTACGCTGGTAATATGCCGCACCTAATGTTATAAATATTGCAAGTGTCCACAGGATAGATTTTTTCATAATGTAAAATATTATATGTCAGATGTATATTCTTTATTCTTGCCTTTGAGCCATTGCGCCTTTATGCCGTTACGCCGTTACGCCGTTACAACTTTATCACCAACACTTCCTTTTTATTATCCCTCAGGACTTCAATAGTGATAGTCTGCCCTGTCTTAAGCTGGCTCATACGAAACATATAGTCGCCGATATTATTAACCGGTTTGCCATCGACTGATATTATGATGTCGCCCTTTTTCATCCCTCCGTTCGCTGCCTGCCTGCCGGCTGTAACAGCTTCTACCTTTAGACCATTACTTACGCTTCCGGTTACATCGGGCATAATCCCGATAGTGACTCCCCTTCTTCTCGGAGGCTGGTTAGCCTGCGCCTGAGGTCCTGCCTCTTTAAACTTTAGTCGCGCACTGTCATTTGCAATAGCAGAGGTCATTTTGAAGATCAGCTCTCCTATATTCACCATACCCTGGTAGTTTATTTTATCCCAGGTGTCTGCAGGAGTGTGGTAGTCATCATGTGTTCCTGTTGTGAAATATATGACAGGCATATTTTTATCATAGAATGAAGTATGGTCTGAGGCGCCCGAACCATCTTCTGTAAAAGCCAGTTTGAGGTTATTTGTATCAACTACTGCAAGAGCTCTGTCTTTAAGTCCATCTGCAGTTCCAACTCCTCCCATCTGTAGGTTTTTTGTAGAGCTGAGTCTTCCAACCATATCGAGGTTGATCATGGCATCAGTTTTGGAAAGATCAATCTGCGGGTTATCAACGAAGTGTTTTGATCCCAGTAAACCTTGTTCTTCTCCGGCAAAGGTCATGAAAATAATGCTCCTTTTATGGCTGTTTTTGGTACCGGCAAATTTACCTGCCAGTTCAATTATCAAAGCAGATCCTGATGCATTATCGTCGGCTCCATAATGAACTCCGACGGTATCAACAGCCCTGCTTCCTGAACCAGGTCCGCCCATTCCAAGGTGATCGAAGTGAGCGCCGAAGATCAGATATTCATTCTTCAGGTCTGGATCTTCTCCGGGAAGAAGCATCACCACATTTCTTGTCCCGGCCATGTTCTTGACTATATCTGATTTTGCTTCCACTGTTGCACTTGTGAGGAAACTGGCCGGTTTTGCCGATGTGTTAAGTTTGTTTGCGAGCTCGTTGATTGAAACACCTGATTTGGCAAGAATTGCGTCTGCAACCTTTCTTTTTATATAGAACACAGGAATGCCGACAGAATATCCGCCCCTTGCAAGAGGATCCAGCCGGTCATCTTTATCGAATGCTTCAGCAGAAACAAATAATACACCGGCCGCACCGAGATCTTTGGCTATCATTGCTTTGTTCCTGTCGTTCATGAAGGTCGCGTATTTGCTGGATGGGTCATCGAGGTCGGGACTTGAACGCAAAATCATTACCCATTTATCCTTAACGTCAATATCCTTATAGTCATCCCATTTGAGACTGTCGTTGTTAATCCTGAAACCATATCCTGTAAAAGCCACTTCTGATCTTGCCGTGTTGTTTTCGCTGAATGCAGTGGGAGTAAAGTCATTCTCTGCTGCAAAGGATACATTATTCACCGAAAGCATATTGCCTTTTCCGAGTGATACTTTATTATTATACTTAAACCTGTTAAATCCATCGCCCGATAATGGAACCAGACCGTAAGAAGAAAGTTGTTTTTTGATATAAACAGCTGCAAGACTGTCACCGGCAGAGCCTGTCATCCTTCCTTCAAGGTCATCTGAAGCAAGATACCTGACATGCTTTGTGAGTTCTTTTGTTGTTATCTCCTTGTTCACAGCACAGGAGATTGAAAGAGACAAAACAATCGTATAAACAGCAAATATTGAATATTTCATTTTCTACAGTTATAAATAATAATAAAGTAATCTCAGAATTGCATCTGAAATCATTAGCTTATCGGTTAAAAGAACAACAAGCAGCTATTCAAATAGTTTGAAAGCTTCTTTTATGAGTCCGACAGCTTCCATAAGCTGATTCTCATTGATAACAAGGGGAGGAGCAAACCGGATAATGTGACCGTGAGTAGGTTTTGCAATTAATCCTTTTTCTTTCATGGCAAGACATACATCCCATGCTTCTTTTCCGTTCTTTGGCCTTATTACAACGGCGTTAAGAAGTCCTTTCCCGCGTACAAGTTCGATCATATCCGATTTAATGCTGCTCATTTCCTTGCGGAAAATCTTTCCAAGCCTTTCAGCATTCTCGGCAAGTTTTTCATTCTTAACAACTTCAAGGGCAGCAATAGCAACCTTGCATGCAAGCGGATTGCCTCCGAAGGTTGAGCCATGTTCTCCCGGCTTTATAGTAAGCATTATCTCGTCGTCTGCAAGCACTGCCGAAACTGGCAAGACTCCTCCTGAAAGGGCTTTGCCGAGTATAAGTATGTCAGGACGCACACCTTCATGGTCGCAGGCGAGCAATTTTCCTGTACGTGCGATGCCTGTCTGTACTTCATCGGCTATGAAAAGAACATTCTTCGCTTTGCAAAGGTCGTATGCTTTCTTCAGGTAGCCTTCATCGGGCACATAAACTCCGGCTTCGCCCTGGATGGGTTCTACAAGAAAACCGGCAACATTCGGATCGCTGAGTGCTTTTTCAAGAGCCGGGATATCGTTATATGGAATCATCTCGAACCCGGGAGTGAAAGGGCCGTATCCCTTATAGGAGTCAGGATCGCTCGACATCGATACGATAGTAATCGTTCTTCCATGGAAGTTGCCTTCACATACGACTATTTTTGCCTTGTTCTCTTCAATGCCTTTTTTAAGATAAGCCCATTTGCGGCAGAGTTTCAGGGCCGTCTCATCGCCTTCTGCACCTGAGTTCATTGGCAGCACCTTATCATAGCCGAAGTATTTTGTAATGTACTCTTCATATTCGCCGAGAATGGAATTATAGAATGCCCTGGAAGTCAGGGTAAGTTTTGCAGCCTGTTCTGTAAGGGCCTTTATAATAGCAGGGTGACAATGTCCCTGGTTGACTGCTGAATAGGCTGAAAGAAAATCAAAATAACGTTTTCCATCTACATCCCAGACAAATGGTCCTTCTCCTCTTTCCAGAACCACCGGAAGGGGATGGTAATTATGTGCCCCGTATTTGTCTTCCCGATTGATATAATCCTGTGTGTTCATTTTGTTGATTATTAAGTATATAAGAATTCAATAAATGTGCATACAATCTTACGAAACCTTTTCGTATTTTCAAAATCATTAAGGTTGAAGGGGTTGAAGAGGGTTGAAGAGGGTTGAAAAGGGTTGAAGAGGGTTGAAGAAGCTGCAAGACTGCATGTCTGCCAACCTTCGCCAAGACTGCACGGCTGGAAGATAGTACGACCAATCAATCATTTTCTCCGATCTTAAGCAAATCCGGCCTCAGTCTTTCTGTCCTTTCAACCGACTGTTCATGCCTCCATTTATCTATTTCAGCGGCATGTCCCGAAAGAAGAATGTCGGGGACTTTCCATCCGTTGAATTCAGCAGGCCTTGTATATACCGGCGGGGCGAGCAGATCATCCTGAAATGAGTCGGAAAGAGCAGATTGTTCATCGGAAATAGCACCGGGAATAAGCCTTACAATTGCATCAGTGATAAGAGCTGCAGGCAGTTCTCCACCCGAAAGAACGTAATCGCCGACTGAGATCTCCATCGTTATCAGATGTTCACGTATCCTGTGATCTACCCCCTTGTAGTGTCCTGCAAGAATAATAATATTGTTGACAAGTGACAGCTTATTCGCCATCTTCTGGTTGAATTTCACACCATCGGGAGAGGTGTAGATTATCGCATCATAATCTCTTTCACTCCTGAGTTTCATAATTGCCTTGAAAACAGGCTCAATCATCATCACCATACCTGCACCGCCTCCAAAAGCATAATCATCGGCACTCTTGTACTTGTCGGTTGTGAATTCCCGAAGATTTATAATGTTTATTTCCACAAGTCCTTTTTCCCTTGCCCTCTTAACTATTGAATGATTCAGCGGGCTCTCCAGAAGATCGGGCTGGACTGTGAGTATGTCGATTCGCATGGTGATTAATTTGCGGCAAAATTACAAAGAAATAGTTAAAGGCGCAACGGCACAGCGGCGCAACGGCACAACGGCACAGCGGCGCAGCGGCGCAAAGGCGCAATGGCAGGAATGGGAGGTAAAAAATGTTAATATTTTTAGTAGTTTTGCAAAGATTATGAACCATCTGAAAGAGGCACCCGAATCACTATTCAAAGCCATTGCGCCGTTGCGCCACTGCGCCATTGCGCCATTTCTACATTTTTGCTACGAAGCTCTTCTTCCCTATGACCTGTCGTGAAGGTTGCGGTGCCTGTTGCATCGCCTTGTCGATTTCGTCTCCAATGCCGGGGATGACAGGAGGGAAACCTGCCGGAGTCAGGTGCATTCATCTTACTGATGATTATAAATGTACAATATACACTGATCCGCTTAAACCTAAAGTCTGTGACGACTTTAAGGCAGAACCCGAGTTTTGCGGCTCGGATCGGGAAGAGGCGCTAAGGATATTGTACTCGCTTTCACCCTAAGGTATTACTTACCTGAGCTATAGACTATCTTCCCTCCGGTGATTGTATAATCAACCTTTGTCTTCATTATTTCATTTTCAGGAATAGTAAGAAGATCTTTATCGGTAATAACTATATCCGCGAGATATCCTTGTTTTATCATACCTTTTCTTTCCTCCATGAACTGAGCGTATGCTGCTCCCAGAGTATAATATTCTATGGCTTTTTCCATTGATATCTTTTCATCCGGAAACCATCCTTCTCCCTCTTCTCCCAACCTGTCCTTGCGTGTTACGGAAGCATATAGTCCCTCCATGGGGTTTAATGGTTCAACGGGATAATCTGTCCCGAAAGCCATGTTTGCCCCCGATTCAGCAAGACTCTTCCATGCATAAGCCCCTTTTGATCTTTCTGAGCCTATCCGCTTCTCGTAAAATTTCTTGTCGGATATGCAGTGCGTCGGCTGCATTGAAGCGATAGCTCCCAGCTTTGAGAACCTCGGAATGTCTGTCAGAAGAAGAGTCTGAGTATGTTCATCACGATGGCGGCTATCTCTCTTTCCATTAACACTCATTGCCTTTTCGTAGGCATTGAGGGTCCAGTTATTCCCTTTATCACCAATGGCATGAACACCAATCTGAAAACCGTATTTGTCTGCCGCTACAACCATTCTTTCAAAATCTTCGTATGGCATCATGGCAAGGCCGGATGTCGCCGGATTATCAGCGAAAGGCTCAAACATAAGTGCTGTCCCGGAACCAATTGTCCCATCGATAAATGCTTTCAGGTAGCCGAATCGTATCCAGTTGCCCTCTTTTGGATATTTTTTAATTCTCAGGAGATACTTGTTCAGGATGACTGTATCGCCTGTGAGTGGTTCGCCTATGTCAATCCTGCTTGTCAGCTGTCCCTCATTCTGAAGCTTCTCATAAGCCTCAAAATCAGCGCTGCCCGGAATCTGGATGCTTGTCACACCCAGTTCCCTTGCATCTTTAAGGGCCAGAAGATATCCCTGCCAGATCCTTTCAGTTTCCTGATCGGCTGTCCTCTCTGTATTTTTTTCTCCCGTCCTTATAAGGTCCATTGCATTCTCTTTTATGATACCTGTTGGTTCACCGGTAACAGGGTCTTTCTGTATCTCTCCTCCAAATGGATCCGGAGTGTTTTTTGTTATTCCCGAGGCCTTCAATACATATGAATTCACAAGAACTGAGTGTCCGTCAGCCCTGCTGAGGAGGACTGGATTTTCTGGTGAGACTTTGTCGATGAGATCCTTTGACGGCCACTTTTTATCTGTGAACATCTCATGTTCCCAGTGGCCCCCGCGGATAAGCTGGCCCGGCGTTGATTTTTCAACCTGCGCCCTTACCTTTTCTGTAAAAACGGTTGGATCGGTGGTGTACCTGAGTTCTATATAATCAGGATCCAGCGGCCCAAAGTGTACATGAGCATCATTGAATCCCGGAATTACGAGCCTGCCGCCGGCATCAATAACCTTAGTTATCCCTTCCTTCACATATCCTGAAATTTCAGCTGTAGAACCAACAGCAATTATAATTTCACCTTTCATGGCAATGGCTTCAGCAGCAGGTTTCACTTTATCTATTGTGAGCACCTTGCCGTTAAGAATCACAAGGTCGGCAACCTCTTTTTTGGCGCACGAAGCTGTAAGCAATAACATTGCTATTGTGAATGAAATGATTGGAATATTCATTTTTTTGTTATTTTTTATTGGGAAATATAATGATAATTTAACTTCCCGTTAAGAATTTTGTTGATTTTTAGTATTGTAAGCAAAGCTAAAAGAGGTATTTTCGCAAAAACATTAAACAATGAACATTGCATTAATCGGTTATGGTAGGATGGGGCGCGAAATTGAGTCCATAGCTGTTCAGAGAGGTCATGATGTTAAGCTGATTGTAGATGTAAATAACATTGGGGATCTTAATGATAAAAATCTTAAGGATATTAATGCCGCAATCGAGTTTAGTTCCCCGGATTCTGCCTTCGAAAATGTAGTGGCCTGTCTCAGCCGGAAAGTACCTGTCGTTTCAGGCACCACCGGATGGCTGGATAAATTTGAAAGAGCAGCTGACATATGTCTGAAGTATAAGACTTCTTTTATTCATTCATCAAACTTCAGTATTGGCGTAAACCTGTTGTTCAGACTGAACAGGGAGCTTGCCTCACAGATGGAGCGGTTCAGCGCATACAATGTTTCGATAGAGGAGATTCATCACACCAAAAAGCTTGATGCTCCAAGCGGAACAGCAATTTCACTGGCAGATGGTATTGCATCGGGACATGATGGTTACACCCGATATAATGCAGTTGTATCTCCGGGAAAAAGCAGTGTGCCCATACATTCAATACGCGAGGGAGCTGTACCGGGCACTCATATTGTGACCTGGGATTCTGAGATTGATGCAATAAGTCTTAAACATGAGGCAAAAAACAGGAGAGGTTTTGCTCTCGGAGCTGTTGTGGCAGCCGAGTATATCAGTACAAGGCAAGGCATCTTTACAATGAATGAAGTATTGGGATTCTGATAAAGCATATATATTACAACTCAAATTATTAAAAATGAAGGAATTATTAACTCCCAGGAATATAAGGTTCGGTATTGTGGCATTCATCTACCTGCTTGTTGTTATCTGGATTGGAAACTTCTGGCTTATACTTGGGCTGGGTGTGATCTTTGATATGTACATCACAGAAAAGGTCAACTGGACTTTCTGGAAAAAGAAGAATGGGAAAAACAATGCTTTCATCGAATGGCTTGATGCTCTTATCTTTGCAGTTATTGCTGTTACGCTGATTAACATCTTTCTGTTTCAGAATTATCGTATTCCAACCCCATCGATGGAAAAATCACTTCTTGTAGGAGATCATCTTTTTGTAAGCAAACTTGCGTATGGACCGCGTTTGCCGAATACCCCGCTGGCGTTTCCTTTCACCCAGCATACAATGCCTCTTACAAAGGGAAAGTCGTGGTCGAATCTAATAGTGCGGAAATATAAACGTCTCATTGGTGGCGGAAGTGTAAAGAACAACGATGCCATAGTCTTCAACTTTCCTGCAGGAGATACTGTTGTAGTAGAGGAACAGACAACAAGCTATTATGAAATACTAAGGCGCAATACCCGTGACCTTATGCTTAACGACAGGTATACTACTTTGAAACCTGAAAGTTATTATATCCAGTTGGCGCGGAAAAACATCTGGGAAAACTTTGAGGTTATATACCGGCCGGTTGACAGAAGAGATAATTATGTTAAGCGTTGTATTGGAATACATGGCGACAGTATTACTATAAAGGAAGGCGTGGTGTTTGTAAATGGCAAAATGGTAGAGGATAACTCCACACAACAGGCAAACTATGTTGTCGGAACAAACGGGACCACAATAAATCCAAAAGCTTTTGAACGTCTTAATATAGCCAGGTCTGATCAGGCAATGATTTCCGGATCAGCTTATCTTCTGCCCCTGACGAAAACAAATGCAGAAGCAATATCTAAATTCTCAAACGTTACTGAGGTTTCCCAGGTTCTTGCAAGGAAGGGAGAGTATGCACCGCATATCTTCCCCTATAATCCGGTGTATGGATGGAATGAAGATAACTACGGGCCGATATGGATTCCGGAAAAGGGGAAAACTGTGAGACTCGACACAGCAAATCTTTGCCTCTACGAAAGGATAATTGATGTTTATGAGGAGAATGACCTTAAGGTTGAAGGTTCGGTGATCAGTATTAATGGGAAACCGGCCGACAGTTATACGTTTAAAATGGATTACTACTGGATGATGGGGGATAACCGCCATAATTCAGCTGATTCGCGATACTGGGGCTTTGTTCCTGAAGATCATGTTGTTGGAAAGCCAAAATTTATCTGGCTCTCGCTTAATAAGGAGGGAGAAGGCCTGAAGAAAATCCGGTTCGGAAGGATGTTCATGAAGGTAAGGTAGACGGAAGACGGAAGACGGAAGACCGAAGTCTTCACCTGTTGAAGAGACGCAAGGAGGACGTAAATACGGAAGACGGAAGTGCATTGCGTCTCTCGGTACATTCGGACATTGAACTAAAAAAAAAGCTGACCTGTTTGGGTCAGCTTTTCCATTTATATTGACGGTCTCTATTTCACCTTTTCAACAATTGCCTTGAAGGCATCGGGGTGATTCATTGCCAGGTCGGCAAGAGTTTTTCTGTTGAGGGTGAGGCCTTTCTTTGCAACCTTACCGATAAACTCAGAGTAGCTCATATCGTACTGACGTACTCCCGCGTTAATCCTCTGAATCCAGAGAGCCCTGAAGAGCCCTTTTTTCTTCTTCCTGTCACGGTATGCATACCCTAAACCTTTGTCGAGAGTGTTTTTTGCTACTGTGATTACATTTCTTCTTGATCCGAAGTTTCCTTTTGTCTGCTTAAGAACCTTTTTTCTCCTGGCTCTCGAAGCAACCGAATTTACTGATCTTGGCATAACTCATTTTTTTTGAATGTCAGCGGTCCGTAACTGGCGAACTCTTAAATGCTGAACAATCTGTTAATACTATAATTAATCTTTGTCGAAGCGGTAAACAACTATCTCATTGCAAGCAACAACTTGACATTCTTAAGATCTGTCTTGTCAACCAGACCTCCATAGGTAAGATTTCTCTTACGTTTTGTTGATTTCTTTGTAAGAATGTGGCTCTTAAATGCATGTTTACGCTTGATCTTTCCTGTTCCGGTCAGAGAAAATCTCTTCTTTGCACCCGGATTCGTCTTCATTTTTGGCATTTCTCTCTTTCAAAATATATTAAAAAACTATTTTTTCTTTTTTGGTGAAAAGGATATAATCATTCTTTTACCTTCAAGCCTTGGAAGCTGTTCAACTTTTCCATAATCTTCCAGGTCATTGGCAAATCTGAGCAGAAGCACTTCTCCCTGTTCCTTGAACAGTATAGATCTTCCCTTAAAGAAGACGTAGGCTCTCACTTTTGCTCCCTCTTCGAGGAATCTCATTGCATGTTTCAGCTTGAAGTTATAGTCATGGTCATCGGTGTTAGGTCCGAACCTTATCTCCTTGACTACGACTTTTGAAGCTTTTGCTTTTATCTCTTTCTGCTTCTTCTTCTGCTGATAGAGGAATTTCTGGTAATCAACTATCCGGCAAACAGGTGGATCAGCATTGGGTGAAATCTCAACAAGATCAAGTTCAAGGCTGTCGGCCAGTCTTAAGGCATCCTGGATGTTCATCACATCGGAATCAACATCTTCCCCGACAACTCTGACCACTTTGGCAGCGATCCTTTGATTAATTTTGTGAGCCGGCTGGGTTATCCTTGCCGGGCTTCTCCTGATAGGTAAACTTATAGCTCTTTCCTCCTTATTTTTATTAATACTTAAACTACCTTTTGTTACTTAAAAAGCTGTCTCTTTCTTAATCTCATCATGGATAAAACTGACAAACTCCTCAATTTTCATGCTTCCTTTATCGCCTTCACC
This sequence comes from uncultured Bacteroidales bacterium, assembly GCA_963765005.1. GTDB lineage: Bacteria > Bacteroidota > Bacteroidia > Bacteroidales > VadinHA17 > LD21. The sequence continues at coordinate 259,507 of CAVXUP010000001.1, read as the reverse complement.
CTGCTTCCGGACAGCAATTGTTCCAGTTTCAACCTCTTTTTCTCCTATTATAAGCAGGTAAGGAATTCTCTTTAATTCGTTATCCCTGATCTTCTTACCTATCTTTTCGCTTCTCTCGTCAATTAGTGTGCAAATATCGGAATTATTTAGAATTTCCAAAACTTTTCCTGCATAATCATTGAATTTTTCGCTTATGGGAAGAATGACTGCTTTTTCAGGAGCAAGCCAGAGAGGGAATTTACCTGATGTATTTTCGATCAAAACCGCAACAAAACGTTCCATCGATCCGAAAATAGTCCGGTGGATCATAACAGGCCTGTGCTTCTGGTTATCGCTTCCATTATATGTCAGGTCAAATCTTTCGGGGAGGTTATAGTCGACCTGTATTGTTCCAAGCTGCCATTTCCGTCCAATGGCATCCTTTACCATGAAATCGAGCTTTGGGCCATAAAAGGCTGCTTCGCCGGTTGCAACAGTGGTAACAAGGTTTTTTTCGGCAGCAGCTTCAATAATGTCCCTCTCAGCCCTTTCCCAGTTTTCATCGCTGCCAATATACTTCTGCTTATTATCAGGATCGCGTAAGGATACCTGGGCAGTAAAATCGTTGAAGTTGAGTATCCTGAAGATGTAAAGAATCAGATCTATTATGCTCTTGAATTCATCCCTCAGCTGGTCCTCTCTGCAAAAATGATGTGCATCATCCTGTGTGAAGCTTCTGACCCTTGTGAGTCCGTGAAGCTCGCCGCTCTGCTCATACCGGTAAACAGTTCCGAATTCTGCCATTCTGAGTGGCATCTCCTTGTATGAGTGGGGTGTTGCATTGTAGATCTCGCAATGGTGCGGACAGTTCATTGGTTTAAGCATGAACTGCTCACCCTCCTGGGGAGTTGATATAGGCTGAAACGAATCTGCTCCATACTTCTCAAAATGGCCTGAGGTCTTATAAAGGTTGACATTACCGATATGAGGGGTTGTTACAATCTTATACCCTCTCTTTCTGAGAACTCCTGTAAGAAAAGTAATAAGATTCTGTCTTATATCAGATCCTTTAGGCAGCCACAGAGGAAGACCCATACCCACTTTTGGTGAAAAGGCAAACAGCTCAAGCTCCTTGCCTATCCTGCGATGGTCTCTCTTTCGTGCCTCTTCAAGGAATACAAGGTATTCATCAAGCTGTTTCTGCTTTGGGAAAGTTATGCCATAGATCCTTGTAAGCATCTTGCGCTTTTCATTTCCGCGCCAGTAAGCTCCTGCAACGCTCAGAAGCTTAATTGCCTTAAGCGGTTCTGAAGAGGGAAGATGAGGACCTCTGCAGAGATCAGTGAAATTGCCCTGAGAATAAAGAGTTATTGTCCCGTCCTCAAGTTCGCTTATCAATTCGGTCTTGTACTCGTCGCCCTTGTCAGAAAATAGCTTCAGCGCGTCTTTCTTGCTGACATCCTTTCTGCTGTAGACCAGGTTTTTTGCCGCAAGCTCCTTCATCCTGTCCTCAATTGCAGCAAGATCTGCCTCTGTAATAACCCTGTCACCGGGGTCAACATCATAATAGAAGCCGTTCTCAATGGCTGGTCCGATTCCAAACTTCATCCCGGGATAGAGCGATTCTAGTGCTTCCGCCATCAGATGTGCCGAAGAATGCCAGAAAGCATGCTTACCCTCTTCATCTTCCCATTTGTGAAGTTTAAGCGTCGCATCGCCATTGATTGGTCTTGAAAGATCCCATACCTCACCGTTCACAGTAGCCGAATATACCTCTTTAGCGAGCCTCGGACTTATCTGTTCAGCAATCTGGATGCTGCTTGTACCATTTTCGTACTCCCTTGCAGTACCGTCAGGAAAAGTTATCTTTATCATCTTATATGCTTCCTTATATTGGAGTGCAAAGATAGGGATAATTTTCTTAAATAACGGTGGCATATTTGTTAGAAGTCGGAAGTCGGAAGACGGAAGACGGAAGACAGAAAAACTTCGGTCTCCGGTCTCCGGACTTCGGACTTCCAGATTTATGGCACGTATTTTGACTTTAAAGAATTGAACACTTAATACAGAAACAATGAAAAAGATATTTTACCTCTTATTTCTTCTGCCGGTGATAATGATATCATGCGAGTCAGAACCGGAAGCATATTTTACTGTTGACGAGATAGATACTGAAGTAGGGCAGAAGGTCTTATTTACAAATGAATCTCAAAATGCCGATGTTTTTGAGTGGGATTTCGGCGATGGAACTGTATCGTACGATGTAAATCCTATTCATATTTATAACAGCACCGGAACATTTGAAGTAATCCTTGTTGCCAGGTCCGGCAATGGTAACGAGTCAAGTTCCTCAATTTCAATTACTGTGAGGATACCCACACTTCTCGAAATAGAGGTTCTGGAATACTATGATGAATATGTTGTTCCGGATGCAAGTGTGATTCTTTACACTACCTCTGTCGACTGGGATCTACAGACCAATATGCTTTATGAAGGCTTTACAGATAAAGACGGAATGGTTGTCTTTTCAAATCTTGAACCCTACATTCATTATGTAGATGTATGGGAGAAAAATCATGATAATTATGCTCTTCGCGATGAAGATATCGGCTTCATCCGAACACCTGAAATACTCCCGAACAAGATAAACAGGTTCATCGCCTGGGTCGACTATGTTGAGCATGGAAAGGGTGTCGGACGTGGAAGCAGAACTGTTGTTATCAAAAAGCTCGAAAGGAAAATTCCAGATAAGTCAACAGCTCCGGGATCATCCGATACTGATGGCTGGGAAGAACTTTATAAAAAAAGCATCAGGAAGTAATCATTTCATTCCGATTTCTTCCTCAAGCCAGCCTGGTCTGTTTGTTGTTATTCCTTTAACACCAAGAGAGATCAGGCGTTTTGCTTCGTCCGGGTTGTCTACAGTCCATGTGAATAATTCAAGGTTTAGTTTTCTGGCCTGAGCTGCAATATCTTTATCGATGATGCCGTAACTCAGGCTGATTCCTTCGAGTCCGGCAGGCGATACGAGACTTATGTTCTTCAACAGCAATTCCTTATTGCTGCATAACCAGTAACATGAATTGTCGGGAAAAAGCTTTTTGGTTTCAGCTATGGTGTTGAAATCAAAGGCGATAAAGACGAATTCTTTGTCTTTCTCATACTTTCCGATCATCTCCCTGAGAAAAGGTAAAACCTCAGGTCCGCACTTGATCTCAATAACAAGTTCTTTTCCCTGCGGTACAATCTGAATAAGCTCCTCAAGGAAAGGTATTTTTTCGCCTTTGTATTTCTCATCCTTGAATGATCCAGCGTCAAGACTCCTCAGCTGATCTGAATCAGTATTCTTAATCGCGTAATCAGTTCCGGTTGTTCTTTTAGTACTGGCATCATGGTTTACAATAATCCTGTTATCCTTTGAAAGATGAATATCACATTCCACTGCACCGGCACCAAGTTCCCATGCCAGTTTTGACGAAGCTACTGTATTCTCGGGAGCCAGGTAAGAAGCTCCGCGATGTGCAATTATCTGAACCATTGGCTGAGGTATTATCTTTCTGATTTCATTTTTGATTATCCCGTTCCAGACTTCATAACCCTTTGCGTTGAGATGCAGTTTATCTGCAATGAACAATTCCTCCTTTGGTGTTCCTGCTTCCGAAAGGAAAGCGAAATCTGTCCTGATATAATAGGCATTGCCTTCTTTTTTGCAGCTCTCTTCAATAAGCCGGCCTGCTTCTTTTATCTGCGGCCATACCTTCCACCTCGACATTGACGGAGTGACTGCTATCCAGAAAACGGGGGTTGAAGGGTGTGATTTTCTGATTGTCTTAAGCATATAGCTGAACAGTTCTGCAACCTCCTCGGGGCTCTTGTCTTTATCTCCTCCGGTGATATCGTTGGCGATGAAAATAACAATTGCCTTGCAGGGATGAGGGGCAACTATTCTTTTTGTATAGACTGCAAAGTCACTTAGCTTCGATCCTCCGAAACCTCTCTGGATAACAGGGTAGGGAGCCATATCCTTCTCAAGAGTGGACCACAGCCGGATACTTGAGCTACCCATGAAGAGTATTGAATTATCGGGGTATGACTCAGTTTTATCGAGCGCTTCAAACTTCTGAATATCCTTTTCCCAGGCCAGAACCTCGGGCAGGGACTGGTATTTTTTTGCAGGTGAACACGATACCAGCAGAAGTGCACTGAAAAGGATTATTGTTCTGAATATTTTATTCATTTTAATTTCATTTATGAATTTAAAGGTAAAAAAAAACTCCCGTCAATCCGGGAGTTTTTATAGCAATATATATTTATTAATTATTTGCTTTTGTCAGGGTGCTGTGTTTCATACCGTAGGTGAAATAGACAACAAGGCCGATTGCAAGCCACACCAGCATAGTTATCCAGGCGTAGATATTCAGGAAAAGGGTAACACCCATGCACGAAACAATTCCAAACAATGGAATCCATGGAGAGAATGGCGTTTTAAAGGGCCTTGGAGTGTCGGGCTGCTTCTTGCGGAGGATAAGAATCGCAAGACATACCGATGAAAATGCAAGAAGAGTACCGAGAGAAACAAGTTTACTCAGGACACCGATTGGAAACAGGCCTGCCAGTACCATTGCAACTACACCAACTATCATTGTCGACATATAAGGTGTCTTGAACTTTGGATGGATCTTTGCAAAAACAGGAGGAAGGAGACCATCTTTTGACATTGTCATGAAGATTCTTGGCTGACCGAGGAGCATCACAAGCACAACTGAACTCAACCCGGCGACTGCACCTACTTTGATCAGTGGAGCAAGTACTGTTCTTGCGAAATTACTGTCCATCGAATCTACACCGACAGCAATAGGATCAGGAACACCAAGTTTCGTATATGAAACTATTCCGGTAAGTACAAGGGCAACAAGGATGTAAAGGACTGTACAGATGGCCAGTGAACCCAATATCCCGATAGGAAGATCGCGCTGTGGGTTCTTCGATTCCTGCGCTGCAGTCGAAACAGCATCAAACCCTATATAGGCAAAGAAGATCACAGCTGCCCCCCTGAGGATGCCGCTCACACCAAACGAACCGAATTTACCGGTGTTTTCAGGAATGAAGGGGTGCCAGTTTGCGCTCTTTATGAACCATATGCCTGCTACGAGGAAAATAAGAATTACAGAAACCTTAATGAAAACAATAATATTATTGAATTTGGCTGATTCCTTTACACCTACTACGAGTATTATTGTGAGCACAAAAACAATGAACATTGCAGGAAGGTTTATGATGCCTCCTGCCGACCTTATAAAGCCATTTGTTGCCTCATCGAAGATAATCGGCGCGGTAGTGAGAGCGGAAGGAATATGGATTCCGGTTTTTCCTATATCACCAAGAAGACTTACAACATATCCTGACCATCCGACGCTCACAGTAGATGCTGCGAAAAGATATTCAACTATCAGAAGCCATCCAATCATCCAGGCAAAAAGTTCCCCAAGCGTTGCATAGGCATAGGTATAGGCACTTCCCGAGATTGGTATCATCGATGTAAGCTCTGCATAGCATAAACCTGCGCAGGCACAGGCAAAGGCAGCTACAAGAAACGAAAGGATGATTGCAGGTCCGGCATAGTTGGCCGATACTTCCCCTGTAAGGACAAAAATGCCGGCTCCTATAATCGCCCCGATCCCGAGAAAAACAAGGTTGGTGGCCGACAGAGCCCTTTTAAGACCTCCTGCGTCGCCTGAAGCTTCGCGCATCAACTGGTCAAAAGGTTTTACTTTAAATAGCGAGTATTTCATCTTTCTGGTTTAAAAATTGAATCACCAAAGTAATTATTTTTTCCAATGAAAGATGAGATCAATTATTTAGAATTTCTCTAAATTGTCTATACTCCAGACTCAGGGTAATTAAGTTTCTGGAGTTCAACCAGAAGGGGGCAGCGTATCAACAGAATCAGGAATGTTAAAAAAGCTAAAGATCATCGGAGAAAACTGCCGGAGCAAGATCCCTGAGATTATATCTTGAAGCCATCGCCTCTCCATATGCGCCTGCCGACCTTATTGCAACAAAATCTCCCCTGTGCGACTCGGGCAGTTCGATATATTTGGCAAAGGTATCGGATGATTCACAAACAGGTCCGACAACATCGTATCTGAAGATATTTCCTGTTGAAGTGAGATTCTCAATTTTATGATGTGCCTGATAAAGTGCAGGCCTGATCAGGTCGGTCATACCAGCATCAAGTATTGCAAACATTGTGTTGCTTCCGTTCTTAATGTAAAGTACACGCGAAATAAGGCTGCCGCACTGACCCACAATTGATCTGCCTGGTTCCATGTGAAGCTGTTGCCCGGGAAGGAGGTCAACAAACTCATTTATGAGCGAAAAATAATCTTCAAAATGGGGCCTCTTATCAGGATTCTCATAATCGATTCCAAGGCCGCCGCCTATGTTGAGGATCTCCAAATGGTGACCGTGATTAGTAAACCACGACTGGAGTTCATTTATCCTGGTGCACAGACTCTTGAACACAGGCATCCTTGTTATCTGCGATCCGATATGAAAATGCATTCCAAGCAATTTGATATTGTTCATCCCTGATATTCTCCTCACAACTTCCTCTATCTCCCAGGTATTTATCCCGAATTTGCTTTCCTCTATGCCTGTAGTAATATGCTTATGAGTATGAGCATCGATATATGGGTTTATCCGAAGGGCAACCCTGGCGGTCCTGTTGTGAGTGCTTGCAAGGTGATTAATCACTTCCAGCTCCGGTATCGATTCACAGTTAAAGCAGAAGATATCGGCATCAAGCGCTGTTTCTATCTCCCTGTCGGTTTTTCCAACCCCTGCAAATACAATCCCATCGGGACTAAACCCGGCATTGAGCGCTGCTGTTACCTCATTACCGCTAACGCAGTCTGCTCCGAATCCATAAGATGAGATTAACTTAAGTATCCTCGGATTATGATTTGCTTTTACAGCATAATGAACTTTATATCCTGAGTTTTCCGACTCCTTCCTGATGATATCGAGAGAATTTCTTAAAACATCAAGGTCATAATAATAAAACGGAGTCTGGATAGCAGTAAACTTATCGGTCTTAAAAGTGGTTTTCATTGTATCAGTTAAAAAGGTGTTTGCTCAATAATCTCAGGGCGTTTATTTTGTCTGAACTGTCTATCAGAAGCGACAGGCTGTTTGGGCTTCCTCCGTATGATATCATCTTGAGCGGAATAGTGTTCAGAGCTTCAAAGATCTCAGGGGCTGATCCGGTTCTTTCAGTACGGAAATCCCCGACAATGCAGATAATTGACTGATCCTGTTCAATTTCAACGGTTCCAAGCTCTTTCAGGTCGTGTGCAATCTGATTGATGAATTCAGAATTGTCAATAGTTATTGATACAGCAACCTCCGACGTTGTGATCATGTCGATCGGTGTTTTGTATGCCTCAAAGATCTCGAAGACTTTTCTGAGAAATCCGTAAGCCATCAGCATCCTTGCCGACCTTATCCTGAGAACTGAAATACCATCCTTGGCTGCAACTGCCTTATAATCGAGTAGTGTGGATGTTGAAGTAATAAGAGTGCCCGGATCTTCCGGATCCATAGTGTTTTTAAGCCGCACAGGAATATTAAGTTCACGGGCAGGGTTAACACTCGAAGGATGAAGGATCTTTGCTCCGAAATAAGCCAGCTCAGCAGCTTCGTCGAAGGAGAGTTCCCTGATAACCTTAGTATTCTCAACAAATCGGGGATCGTTGTTGTGGAATCCGTTGATATCGGTCCAGATCTGGATCTCAGATGCCTTAACTGCAGCACCTAACAAGGATGCTGTAAAGTCACTGCCGCCTCGTTTCAGGTTATCGATTTCACCGTACGCATTCCTGCAGATGAAACCCTGAGTAATAATAATCTGTTCTGACTCGTGGTTTTTGAGTTCACGGGCAAGATTTTCATTTATATAATAAGCATCTGGTTCTCCGTCTTTATCAATTCTCATGAAACTAAGAGCAGGTAAAAGGGCGGATTTTATCTCTTTCTCCTTAAGAAGCATATGAAAAAGAGCAGTTGAAATCAATTCTCCCTGGGCAATTATTGCTTTTTCCTGAAGCTTTGTGAATACCCTGAGGGTGAAGTTCCTGATATATTCAAAATGAGAATCTATCATTTCACACCCCTCTGATTTGTATTGTGATGAAGTAAAAAGGTTTTCAACAACATCATAATATCTTGACCTCAGCAGATCAATTTTACCAGCAACTTCGTCGGTTTTTCCCTCATATAGCAGGTCGGTGATTTCAACGAGGCTATTTGTGGTTCCCGACATGGCAGACAATACGATTATTTTTCTCTCTCCGTCAGCAATAAGTGGGATAAGTGCTTTCATCCTTTCGGGACTTCCCACCGATGTCCCTCCGAATTTCATGATTTTCATACAATCAGTTTAATGTTAAAAAAAAACCTGCATCTTCCTGCAGGTCCGGGTTAACTAATATCGTCTTTAAAACTAACAAGAAGATAACGCCGACCTGTAAGGCGGATGCTTAATACACAACCTTGTTTTCTCTGTCTTTGTCTTCATAAGGTTTCAAATCGGCATCAAAAATATAATTTTAATCAATACATAAAATTTAATTGGCATATTTTTTGATTTTATTTAACTTGTTTATCTGTTTTAATTAATGATATCTGTTATGAAAGAAGCATTTGTAGTCATTCTGGTTTTACTGTTTACTGCCACGACAGATAGTTTTGGTCAGGACAGTAAAAGAAGGGCAGTTGTAAAAACCGATACGGTTGCAGTTGACAGCCTTGAGCACAGGCTTATTGTACTGGATCCTGGTTTTGATTCATGGCTGGCGACGCAGCCGTCGAAGGAGTTTTATTCCCAGGGATATTATGAAACCAGAAACCGTCTCTATGTAGCTGAGTGGAACCATAGGTATATCACGGGTCAGGACAAAGGGATATATGAGAATTTGATAGACTACAATACCCGGCTAGATTATGGACTGGACATAAACTACAGGCTTTATTATTATTTCAGGTTTTTTGAGCATACAACCGGTATTAAGCTGTTGATTACATCAAGGGATTGAGGGCACAGGACGGGGTGCGGGGTGCAAGGTGCAAGGTGCAAGGTGCTGGGTACAGGGTCCAAGTTGCGATAATAGTACAGTCTTCAGACTTCTTCCACTAGCCGGCGGATCGGTCTTCCGACTTCGGTCTTCGGTCTTCCGACTTCTACAATTTTCCGAAATTCTCAAAGTTTTTTCTTTAATTTCAATTTTATTTTTATTTTTGCACCCGCTAGCTGCTTCCGCCCAGATGGCGAAATTGGTAGACGCGCTAGTTTCAGGGACTAGTGTCAGCAATGATGTGCAGGTTCGAGTCCTGTTCTGGGCACAAAAAGCGGCACAACGGCATAAAGGCGCAGCGGCGCAAAGTTCTTTCCCTGCCCAGGTGGTGAAATTGGTAGACACGCCAGCTTGAGGGGCTGGTGCTCGCAAGGGTGTGCAAGTTCGAGTCTTGTTCTGGGCACAAAAAAAGCTGATTCTTTCGAATCGGCTTTTTTTTATTCCGGATTTTAAACTAGGAGAAAATATCCAGGTTAAGATCTGATCCTAATTTCACAAGTTCATTTTTTGCCGATTCAAGTGTGCTGAATTTATTCACTGTTCCCATTTGCCTCTTATTTGAGTCGAAGAGATAAATCCTGAGATCCTTTAAATGAATATCTGTAGGCTGATTGGCCCGGGTATAAGCCCTGTAGCCTCTGTGGGCTTTTTTCAAACCAAGCTTCATACCGGGTTTGATATCAATCCACTTACCAGAATGAAAGAATCCGAAAAAATCGTTCGAGAACTTAATACGTTTCCTGTCAATATCAATAAAAGTACTTGTTGTGGTAAATGCAATGAAAGCCCCGGCAAGAGCCAGGATTAATCCACTAATTGAATACCATGTAGCAATTATTCCGCCTGCAAGAAGGAAGAAGCCGGTTGATGTCCCGAAAGGTCCGAATGGTTTGTCGAGTTTATTTCTTATTATCATAATCGTATTATTTCTGTCCCAGGAACCATGATATATGCGTGCAATCGGAGCAAACAAAGCAGGTGGCACTTCTTAATTTGTTTCACATCCTGCACCCCGCACCCCGCACCTGTCTTCCTACTTAACCGCCACCGCAATTTTCGAATCCGCTGTTCCATAATAGAGGAACCACTTTCCCTTAAAGAGGACAAGCCCTTCAACAAAACACACCTCATTAACCTCACCTGTCCTTTCATATGGTTTGTCAGGATGAATGAAATTTTCATCCATACGGTCAATCACTTTATATGGGTTTTCCTTATCAAAAAGAGCCTGTCCTGCAGCATATGTGTACTTTGGCAGACCAGGGTCATTATAATTTGAGGCATTGCTTCCGTTATAAATCAGTAAGATCCCGTTTTCCTGAAGCAAGGCAAACGGCCCTGGCTCCACAAGGCGACTGTCGAAGTAACCTGGTCTTGGATTAAGAACCCTGATCATCTTCCTGCTTTCTTCATTTATTACGGGATCCCAGTGAATAAGATCATCAGAGTTTGCCATGAAAAGATCAGTGTCGCCAAAATACATCCAGTATTTTCCATTGATCTTTGTTGCTATTATATTTTCTCCTTCAAGCCGGGCCACAATGGCACCTGATTTTGACCAGGTCTCCCTGTACTGATCCTCATCCAGCACCAGGCCATGTTTATCCCAGGTATAGAGATCCTTTGAGCTTGCCAGGCAGAGTCGTGCCACTTTACCATCATATGCGGTATAGGTCATAATATATGTCCCGTCTTCACTTCCTACGATGCGGGGATCCTCTATACCTCCCTTCCATTCATATTGCTGCATGCTGTCAATTTCCGGATAAAGAATTGGCACAGGCTGCTTCTTAAAGTGCAGGCCATCTTCGCTTATTGCTATTCCGAGCCTCGATGTCATCCTGTTATCCTGCGCCCTGTAAATCATGAACACCTTGCCATCTTTTACCACTGCAGATGGGTTCAGAACATTCCTCTCTTCCCAATTTATCTCCTCCTTACTTACAGGACAGGTAAAAACCTGATTGACGGAGGGCTCCATAATCGGGTTTATGCTGTCGGCCTTGACAAAGCCAGTCATTATCCAGTCTTTCTCTGGTCCGTCTTTTTGCTTGTTTTGTTCTTTATTACTAAGGCAGCCGGACAAAAAAAGAAAAAAAGAAATAAAAAGAGGAAATTTCATTTCACTAAAAGATTTCGTTTGATTATTCTGATTGGCAAAATCAACGGTCAAGTTAATAAATTTATTGAATGATAGAATCTGATTGAGGACTATTCAAGCATAATCGGTTGAATCCATGCCATCTTGCCTTCATTGTTAGTGACCTTTGCCCTTATATACTTTTCATTGCCCTTTATCGTATATCTTGCAGAAGGGCTTTGGGTTCTCAAAAGTATTTTTCCATACTTCCCGATAAATTCCACTGTTTCTCCATTTTGTGAATCAACTTTAAAAGTATCCCCGGTTCTTCCGAAATCATTTATTATTACTCCGGTTGTTGCATAAAAATTCCCTGCCCTGATACTTTCAACTATTTCTTGTTTTGTCAGTTTCGCTGCCCTTACCATTATCCATCCTTTCCCGACATTTGATTTTTTATAGTGGTTGTCATCGGAGGCAACAGCATAAACAATTCTTCCTTCAGATACTGAGAGAAGACTGTCCCAAAGGATTTCAGAGCCCTGCGTGTCTCGTGGTCTGCCGCCGTTGAAGACTTCAAGATGGTTAAGACCGTTTGTTGCAAGGAAATCTGCGCAGGTAATTTCAGGATCCATCGGATGATTGAGAATTGCGACTCCTCCTGCTTTAATGGTCTTTATTACTCCTTCCTGAAGCAGGGTATCGCTATCAATGTAAGCACTTATCCCGAGAGCAGTGTGGTGTCGCGACTGACTTAACTCATTTCCGCAGATCATAATAAAATCTGCTCCCTGTGGTACTTCATCATGACAAATTATCTTTTTTTCCAAAAGGTGGTCATTATGTTCCGAGAGGCATAGGAAACTATATCCTGCTTCCCTGTACCATGAAGCTATCTCAGGAACATCGTTTAAAGTGTCCTTGTCAGAGAATCTTGCATGAGTATGGGTATTTCCCCTGTACCAGGTGCCCTTATTTAAAGATGCCTGTCCATATGATGACAGGCAACCTAAAGCAAGGATGACGGAAAGAAAAATGATTATCTTAATATTGGTTGGTTTTATTTTATTTATAGTTTTCATTTTATTGTCTTTGTTTCCATACAAATACTCTTTTCAATGCCAGCCCTACTAGCTACCGTAATCCGGGTCACCCGTCGGTTCTACCGATATTTCAGCCCTACGGGCTTCAGGAATCTACGTCACCCGTCGGTTCTACCGAGATTTCAGCCCTACGGGCTTCACGCTTCTCACCGTTGTACCTATGTGCCTTTGCACCGTTGTACCGCTTCGCCTTTGCGCCTTTGCGCCGTTACGCCTATTCTGTTATCGAATCATATATCGCCTGCAGTATCAGAGTCCTGATATTCAGATCCGACAACAGGTTATTATTCCTTGTAGGATAGACCCGATTCGATAAAAAGATATATGTAATATCATATTTCGGATCAATCCAGACAAAAGTGCCTGTATATCCTGAATGGCCAAAGCTTTCAGGAGAGGCTCCTTTTGTTGGGTATGCCTGTCTGGGCGTTAGTGTTTCCATATTAAGCGAGGGCTTGTCAAACCCCAGTCCGCGCCTGTTATTGTTTTCAGGGAATTGTACCCTTGTGTACTCTTCCATAACATCGCGACTGATTATCTGCTCCGCTCCATATTCGCCCATCCTCCGGTAGAGTTCCATCAGTTTCATGAGGTCATTAGCTGTTGCGAATAGCCCTGCATGACCAGATATGCCACCCAGCATCGCAGCTCCTTCATCATGCACTGTTCCATGCAGCAGTTGCTTCCTGAAGAGCGAATCATTCTCCGTAGGAACGATCCGGCTGAGAGGGTACTTCAGGTATGGATTGAACCCCAGCTCCCAGGCTCCGATCCTGTGGTAAATGCTGTCTGTTACAAATTCATGCCAGGGCTCTTCTGTGATCCTGTCAATGATCCCTGTTGAAATAATAAAAGTCAGGTCAGAGTACAGATATTTCTTTTCTCCGACAGGACTTTTCTTCATTTCCTTAAATATCTTTTTCCTGTAGTTCTTATGCATATACAGACCCTGGGCAACTTTAAGAGGGTATTTTTCTGAAAATGCCGGACTAAAAGTTCTGTTTTTAAACTCACCATTTTCCTTAACAGTTGATTTCCAGAAGGGGATCCATGCTGTAAGTCCTCCCTGGTGAGCAAGCAGATCCTTCATCAGAAGGTCTTCTTTATTTGAACGCCTGAAATAGGGGAGGTAACTCCCAAGGGTTGCTTCCGGAGTAAATTTATCCCTGCCATCAAGAAGCATCAGTCCTGCAAGTGTCGACGATACCTTCGTAACAGAAGCCAGATCATAGAGATCATTATTATCAACACTGGTCCGGGCATCATAGGTATGATAACCATAGCTCTTCTGGAAGAGAACAGTTCCCTTTCTGGCAACCATGACCTCGCACCCCGGGTAAGCCTTGGCCTTTAATCCTATATTTACTATTGAGTCTATTCGTGATTTGAGTTTCGCAGATGACATTCCAGCGCTTTCGGGTATGCCGTATGCAAGCCTTATATTTCCTTTTGTTTCTATCCCAAATCCATTTGGCCACTTTGCGCTGATTGTGACAGGCAGTTTCCCTTTTGCCCCTATACCTCCGAAAATAAGCTGGGCAGCAAGGTCTTCTGTGAACTCATTCTCCTGGTAAGTCAGAACAACTCCTTCCGTGTTTTGAAGCGATCCTATCTTCCTCAGCGCATAAGGATTTCCGAAATAGGTTATGAGGCAATTGTTCGAACTGTTCAACTTGTCAATGAAGTTGTCAAGCCCTTCAGAAATGCCAAAGTTTGCAGAAGGTTTCTGGTCAGTATTGAAGATACCTGCTATCACAAGGTCGTAGCTTTTCAACCTGGCTAAAAGTGATTCTGCTTCTTTTTGTTCGAATGAATCGATGAAATAATGATCAGCTTTAGTGTATTTTGATATCCTCTCCTGATAGCTTGTCAGTTCTGACTTATTTACTGCCAGGGTGGCAATCTTAATTCTGTCAAGTGACTTTACAGGGATAATGTTATCACTGTTATTGAGAACAGTAATGGCATTTGCGTAAAGTTCACGAATAAGAGCTTCAGATGACGGGGGAGATAGTTCTGCTATTATGTTCTCAGTTTTAACAAGGGACTTTCTTTTAAGGCCTGCCCAGTATTTTGCAGCAAGAACTTTTCTGCACTTCTCATCGACTGATATTTTTGTCAGCTCTCCCTTTTCAAGAGCTTTAAGTATTGAATTTACAGCGAGATCAGGGTCGGTGACATATTCAAGGACATCCATGCCAGCCTTAAGCGCTTTTACTTCCGCCTCTCCGGGTTTAGTATATTTTGTAATCCCTCCCATATTCATTGCATCCGAGAGAATCAATCCCCTGAATGACAGGGAATTCTTCAATAATCCTGTAAGGACAGGGTAGGATACCGTAGAGGGATTCTCGCGAACTGAGTCTAAGGCAGGGATCCAGAGATGTCCTGGCATAACTCCCGATATTCCACTGTTTATAAGTGTTTTGAAAGGTACAAGTTCAACTGATTCGAGTCTCGGTCTGGAATAGCCGATTACGGGGAGATCAAGATGTGAATCAACCTTTGTATCGCCATGTCCCGGGAAATGCTTTGCAACTGCAAATATCCCGTTGTCCTGAAGGCCATTCATATACATAAGCGATTTGCGGCTTACATTTCCCGGTTCTTCACCGAATGATCTGAAATTTATGACGGGGTTTTCAGGGTTATTGTCAACATCAGCCACCGGTGCAAGGTTTATCTGAACACCTGCTCTTCTGAACTGTCCTGCTATCTCTCTGCCCATACTGTAGATGAGGGAATCATTAGTTATTGCCCCGAGGGTCAGCTGGTAGGGAAATTTTATCACATTTTCAAGCCTCATACCGATCCCCCATTCTCCGTCAGTAACAACCATCAGAGGAACCTTTGCGATTGTGCTGAAGTAGTTTATCATTTCAGCCTGATGCACTGGTTTATCCTGGAAGAAGATTACTCCGCCGATGCCTCTTTTCCTTACCATGTCAGCCAGCCAGACCTCGTGGGCAAGATCCCTGTTGGAGAATGCTGCAACCCATATCAACTGGGAGATCCTCTCCTCTGTCGAAAGTGTCTTCATAACTGAATCGACCCATGGATGATTCATATATTTAAGGAAGGGAGGGTCTTTAACCTGTCCCAGCGCCAGCGAAGTGACAAGCGTAAGCAGCAACAGGATCCCTGTTTTTTTATTTAAATGCATTATCATCAGGTAAATGTTTGCGACATGAATACTTCCACATCATGGAGTATAAAAATATTTCTTATAGATCTCCATGTTTCTGTCGAGAAGTGCTATTGAGGCCTCATATGCTTTTGTACCATCTCTGTTCTCAAGGGCGCTTATCAACTCTTCCTGGTACTTCAGCGTATACTCTTTCTCACCTTCAATATTTCCATAGATCAGATTTCTCATCCTGGGAAGCAGGGAGTACACAGGTTCCAGGCTGATTATAACAATTGGATTACCAGTTGCTTTTGACAGGTTCATATGAAACCTGTTTATAAGGTCCACCTCGAGTTGTGTATTGTCGGGATTGCACTTTACGAGATCAGTCTGGTTCTTCTTCAGGATCTTGATATCCTCTTCACTTCTGTTAACAGCGGCAAGGCGCGATATTTCGGGTTCAAAGAGCCTGCGGACCTCTATTATCTTAAGGATTAGGTCGGAGTTGAATCTGAGATCGTAAAAAAGGTGCAGGGAGTTGATGGCATCCTCAATCTTAAGTTCGGTTATATAAATGCCACTTCCCTTCCGGATATCAATAAGTCCCCTGGCGCTCAGTCTCCTCAATGCTTCCCGTAAAGCGGTGCGGCTTACTGCAAACTGGGCGCAGAGCTCTTTCTCGGAGGACATCTTGTCACCAGGATTGAGCTTCTTCTGGCGGATCGCTTCCTCAACCTTCCGTTCTATTCTCTGGCTTAAGGTCAATCCTGTTCCCAGCTTGCTGAATAAGTCTTCCATAAATCCCTTTTTAAGTTACAACTTACTTGTAATTCTTTTTATAAAATTCAAGTGCCTTTTTTACGGATCCATGCTGCAGAAGAAGAATTCTGGCAGCTTCTCTTTGTATATTCAGTTCTTCAACAATCATTCTTGTTCCTCTTTCAATAAGCTTCTTGTTTGTAAGCTGCATATTTACCATTTTGTTGCCTTTCACCCTTCCCAGCTTTATCATTACAGTTGTAGTGATCATATTGAGCACCAGCTTCTGGGCAGTTCCGGCTTTAAGCCTGGTGCTTCCGGTAACGAATTCAGGGCCTACAACTACAACTATAGGATGTTCAGTGACTTCTACAAGCCTGCTTCCGGGATTACACGTAATACATCCGGTCAGTATGCCGCACTCCCTTGCTTTTTTGATTCCTCCTATAACATATGGCGTCGTTCCTGAAGCAGCAATGCCTACAACTGTGTCCTTTGTGTTGATATTGAATATCTCGAGTTCCTTCCATGCCTTCTCCTGATCGTCTTCTGCTGCTTCCACAGCATTGCGGAGAGCCATCTCTCCGCCTGCGATCAGACCTATTACCATGTTGTGAGATACACCAAATGTCGGAGGCACCTCCGATGCGTCAAGAACCCCGAGTCTTCCGCTGGTGCCGGCCCCAAGATAAAAAAGCCTTCCGCCTTTCTGCATCCTTACAGTTATTTTGGACACTAATGCCTCTATCTGAGGAATTGCCTCCTTTACAGCCAGGTGTACCTTAGAGTCTTCCTGGTTGATATTGGTAAGCAATTCACTGACCGACATCTTCTCAAGATTATCAAAATTTGAAGATGACTCCGTAATACTCAGGTTCGATTTCTCTTTCTCTTTCTCTTTCTCTTTCTCAATTCGGGCCATTTTTCTTCTATATTTTTTTCAGGAGATGATATCTGGCAAGGTTTTCCATAGGGGTCTTTGAAAAAATTCCGGGTAACAGGTTGTGACTTCTTAAAGTATCTTCAAGAAACGACCTGAAATGGACAGCTATGCTTCCTGTGAAATTTATCGGAAGCTTCCTTGATTCCGGGTATTGCAGTACATTTCTTATTATGAATTCATCGAAACTGCTTGTAACAATTGCCTGAAGTTCAGGTACATCAATATTTGCAGAAAGGAATCTTGAGAACTGTCCGAGGAACCTGTTCGGGAATGGTTTCATATATACATTTTCGAGGATCTCTGCAGGAGTAAGCTTATAGAAATTGAAAAACTTCTCAACTACATTCGGAGGTACCTGTTTTTTCAAAACACCGGCTACCAGCTTCCTCCCAAGAACTGCTGCTCCGCCCTCATCGCCAAGGATATAGCCCAGGGGGGAGACATTTGCCGCAATTTTGAAACCATCATAATAACACGAATTGGAGCCTGTTCCCATTATACATGCTATTCCGGGCTTATCGAAGCAGAGCGAACGGGCTGCCCCTAAAAGATCGCTTCCTACGAAGATCCGTTCAGCTGTGAAGAACCGCCGGAGTGCGAGTAATACAGTATTGTTCCTTATCTCACTGTTACATCCGGTACCATAATAGCAGACAGATTCGATCTTTAAATCCTTTAGCTGTCCAAGTTCTCTGTCCAGCAGCTCAAAAATTCCATCCTCATCCTGAAAAAATGGATTAATGCCCTGCGAGAATAGCGAATCGTTTGTTTTACCATCTCCGCAAATCAGCCATTCCGTCTTGGTTGAGCCACTGTCAGCTATTAGTATCATAATAATCTGAAAATTCTATTTGCCTGTCTGTATGCATTTTATATCAAAAACTGCTTCATCATTGATTATACTGTAAAAGTATTAATTTAAAATTAAACTTATCCGATTTTTGTAAGATGTATGACAAATTTTTTTAAAAATCTTCCTATTTTTGGAGGATAATGCATAAATTGGAATCATAAAACTTTCATAATGCAAATGCTTTCCCCAAAAAGACCTCTGTGCTTAGTTTCTCTGTTTCTGGCATGCTCATTAAGCGGCTTTTCTCAGAATGATCAGAGGATGCACGAGATTGCCGTTTCAAAGCTTGCCGGCTGGAAGAATCCGCTTACCAGCCTGGCGCATATTGGCAAGCCAAAGATTGATTCCACAAAGGTTTTTGCCAGGGATGAAAAAGTTACTATCTACTTTTCACCGGTACTTTCTTATTATCCATTCAGAGAGGATAACTCAGCATTGTTCACTGAATCATTGAAGCAAGCGCTCGGCAGAAAATTCAGGAAATACAAGGTTGAGATCCGTACTAATGGCTTTTCTGTTAATGAGCTGGTTCCAAATATTTACAGGACTGCTATTCCTGTTGATTCCTCAAGGATCATATCCGTAAAGGAGCCCGTTAAACAGCTTGTAAAACGCCTTGATTCTACTGAACCTGTAAAGGGTTTGTCGGGCCGGTCTATTGCTTTATGGCACAGCCATGGTTATTTTTTTGAGATGAGCCTCGATCGCTGGGAATGGCAGAGGGCAAAACTGTTCGGTACCGTAGAGGACATCTCTGTGATGGGATATGTGCAACCATATCTTTCGAAAATGCTTGAAAACTCGGGGGCAAATGTATTTATGCCCAGGGAAAGGGATACACAGATCAATGAAGTGATCGTTGATAATGATAAATCATCTGCCGGGTCAGAATTCGCAGTTTCAGGCGGAATTCCGGAAAGGATCCGGAATGGATTCCTTATACAGGATACCCTTTTCACAGGGGGAAATCCGTTCCGTATGGGTACCTCTCTTTCTTTGCTGAACGGATCTGCTTCATATATTCCTTATATTCCGGAACATGGCGATTATGCGGTATATGTTTCATTCCCTGCCAGCGCAGCTAACAGCACCTCTGTAAAATATACAGTGAATCATTCAGGAGGATCAACTTCATTCCTCGTCAATCAGACGATGGGAGGCGGCACATGGATTTATCTTGGCACCTTAACATTCAAAAAAGGGAAGGATATTAAAGCAGGGTCTGTTGTTGTGGAAAATGCAGGTGAAAAGAATAAATATATTGGTCTCGACGCAGTTCGTTTTGGAGGAGGTATGGGTAATGTGGCACGCAGGCCATCGGATGAGATCATTTCAAATCAGAAATCTGTAAATGACGGGGCCGTCCTTTCAGACAGGCAATCACCGTCTGATAAGACCTCCTTTTCGTGGAAGCTGAGCGGCAAACCAAGGTATCTTGAGGCTGCCAGGTATTACCTTCAGTATGCAGGCATGCCCGACACCCTTGTATATAGCCCAAACTTCGGCAAAAACGACTATAATGACGATTACCAGTCGAGAGGTTTATGGGTCAATTATCTCACAGCACCAGTTTCAGGTATTACCGGCAGGGATTCAGAAAAAGGGCTGGGGATTCCGATCGACCTGTCGGTGGCATTTCATTCTGATGCAGGTATTACTCCCAATGACTCGATAATAGGAACTCTGGCTATTTATTCAACTGGTGCAGACAACGGGAAATTTCCGGATGGAAAATCAAGGATGGCCAGCCGCGATTTGTCTGATATAATTCAGACTCAGGTGGTAGACGATATCAGAAAGCTGTATAATCCCGACTGGACCCGAAGAGGATTGTGGGACAGACCATATGCTGAAGCCAGACGGCCCGGCGTACCTGCAATACTGCTTGAGCTGTTATCTCATCAGAATCAGGCTGATCAGATCTTCGGTCTCGATCCCCGTTTCCGCTTCAGCGTCAGCCGTGCAATTTATAAAGGTATTCTCAGATACCTGGCTTACTCTGAAAACAGAGAATATATTGTCCATCCTTTGCCTGTAACCAATTTTGCTATCACCCGTACCGGGGAAAAAAGCATAAGACTTTCATGGGATCCGGTTGCCGATGACCTTGAACCAACTGCGACTCCTTCAAAATTCAGGATATATAAAAAAGTGAATGACAATGGCTTCGATAATGGGATCATCACAGATAAAACATTTGCCGAGTTCGGGCTCGAAAACTATGATTCAGTTTATAGCTTTAAAGTCACGGCTGTCAATGAAGGAGGGGAGAGTTTCGATTCGGAGATCCTTTCAGCAGGATTAAAGAAAGGCGACAATGAAGGTGTGCTTGTTGTTAATGGTTTTGATCGTATTTCGGGTCCTGCGTGGTTCGACAGGGATAATATGGCAGGAGTTGCCTGGTGGAACGACCGGGGTGTGGCGGACGGCTTCGACCTTAACGCTGTTGGCGACCAGTATGATTTTGACAGGAAATCGCCCTGGCTTGATGACGATGCCCCTGGTTGGGGAGCATCTTATTCCGATATGGAAGGAAAGATTGTAAGAGGAAACAGTTTTGACTTTACAAGAGTTCACGGAAAGGCGATACTTGATGCCGGACGTTCATTCTTCTCGGTATCTGATGAGTACTTTTGTTCTGAAGCAATTAAACCGGGCCAGTTTAAAATGGCCGACATAATAATGGGAGAGGAGAAATCGACTCCTTTCTTTGGCGATACAAGCAGGATAGATTTCAGGATCTATACCGATGGTTTCATGAAGAAAGTCAAGGAACTTACCGCTTCAGGCACCAGCATTATGATGTCGGGAGCTTACGTCGGCTCAGATTTGTTAATTCCCGGCGATTCCACTGCTTTAAAATTCGCCTCCGGAATATCTTCATTTCAAACCCAGGACCAGTCATGCTGTTAAAACAGGTAAAGCCTATACTACAGACTATGTCAGTTCAGTGCTTAAGAGGAACATACAGTTTCAATACCGGTTATAGCAGCAAGATCTATTCCGTTGAGGCGCCTGATGCAATTGAACCCTCCGACAAAACAGCTTTGTGCGCACTGAGGTATTCGGAAAACAATACTTCTGCAGGTGTGATATATACCGGTAATTATAAGACATTTATATTAGGATTTCCCTTTGAAGCCATTACCTCCGAAGCGGAGAGGAATAAGATGATGAAACAAATAATTGAGTTCTTTAAAAAATAAGACTTTCTATGAGTAAAAAGATTATCTGCTTTATGCCGGGATCCGATGCAGAAACAGTGGCACTGACCGTTGCTTCTCTTGAGAATTCAGGCGTCGTTGATGAAAAGGTGGTTTTTATCAGCGAGGGAAGTGAGAGTGAATTTAAAGGCGTCTCTGTTGTGAGGTCTTCAGGACTTGCTTCTTCAGAATCAGTTAAGAAAATGGGGCAGCTGGCAAAAGCTGATTTTGTCCTTTTGTATACGAAATCGTTCCAGCTCGACCTTGGGCGCTTTGCTCTTCAGAGGATGATGCAAGTTTGTGAAGATACGGGAGCAGGTATGGTTTATTCCGATTATTATGAGAACAGGAATGGGCAGCTTTCACCCCATCCGGTCATTGATTACCAGGATGGCAGCCTCAGGGATGATTTCAATTTCGGATCACTTATGCTTTTTAATGCTGTTGCATTCAGAGAAGCTTGCTCAAGGATTGATAAAGACTATAAGGCAGCCGGATTATATGACCTGAGGCTTAAGGTATCACAGAATCACCAGCTTGTTCATCTCCCTGAACTTCTTTACACCGAAGTGGAATCGGATCTCAGAAAGTCGGGAGAAAAGCAGTTCGATTATGTTGATCCCAGGAACAGGGCTGTTCAGATAGAGATGGAGCTGGCATGCACTTCCCATCTGAAGGATGTAAAGGCATGGCTAAAACCTGAGTTCAGGAAGATCAGTTTTAATGAAGGGAGCTTTGAATATGAGGCTTCTGTTATAATTCCGGTCAGAAACAGGGTAAGGACCCTTGGCGATGCAATCACATCTGTCCTGAGTCAGGTTTGTAATTTCAGATTCAACCTTATTATTATTGATAATCATTCAACTGACGGGACTACTGATCTGGTAAAAAAGATTGCGACTGACGATAGCAGGGTGATACACATTATTCCGGATCGAATGGACCTCGGTATCGGAGGGTGCTGGAATGAGGGAATTTTCAATAAAAGCTGCGGAAGGTTTGCAATCCAACTCGACAGCGATGACCTGTATATTGACAACAATGTGATTGCAACGATCGTTGAGGCATTTTATACCCAGCAATGTGCAATGGTGGTCGGTTCATATAAGATGGTCAATTTCGATCTGCAGGATATACCTCCGGGCTTGATTGACCACAAAGAATGGACCCCTGATAATGGCCGGAATAATGCAATGAGGATCAATGGTCTGGGAGCTCCCAGGGCATTCTATACCCCTGTGCTCAGGAACATCAGGATCCCAAATACAAGCTACGGGGAGGATTATGCTGTTGGTCTCGCAATAAGCAGGCATTACCAGATCGGAAGGATAATGGAGCCTCTTTACCTTTGCCGCCGCTGGGATGAAAACTCTGACGCTTCGCTTGATGTAGGCAAAATGAATGCCCATAATTCCTACAAAGACAAGATCAGGACTATTGAGTTTATCGCCAGGAAAAATCTGGTTAAGCAACAGGAAACAAACTAAATTATCAACCGGTGTATTCTGATTTGATCGACGAACTGATTCGTACCCAGCTTTCTGAATGGGAGCTTGCCAGACTCAACTACGAGCAGCTCAGGCTTGTCAGGACCCGAAGCATCAGTTTTGGCAGCTTTGATCTTGTTATCCAGTTCAATCCTGGAAGAATCATATCATCAGCCGCCAGAGTCGATGCGAAATCAATTGAGGCAAGGCCATGCTTTCTTTGTGAAAAGAACAGGCCATCAGAGCAGCATGGAGTTGATTTCAACGACGACATGACAATCCTTGTAAATCCTTTTCCTATATTTCAGAGGCACCTCACAATTCCATCCGTCGATCATACCCTCCAGCGGATACTTCCAAACTTTGATGCCATGCTGATTCTGGCACAGGCAATTCCCGGATTCACTGTCTTTTACAACGGTCCGGAGTGCGGAGCCTCAGCCCCCGACCATTTTCATTTCCAGGCCGGGAACAGGGGATTCATGCCAATTGAAAGTGATTTCAAGGACGGAAGTCTCACAGAACTGCTTTCTTCACGACAGGGGATCAGAATTTTGAGATGGAAGTCGTACTTAAGGAATATTCTTACAATTCAGGGTGATAGCATTGAAAAGGTATCATGGTTCTTTAAACGGTTCTATGACAGCTTTTTCCGCCTTCAGCGAGATAAGCAGGAACCTATGCTGAATATTCTTGCCTGCTATGAAAGCAATGAATGGATAATTCACATTTTGCCTCGCAGGAAGCACAGGCCGGAACAGTATTTTCTTGAAGGAGATAAACGCATACTTCTCAGTCCTGCCTCCGTTGACCTGGGTGGAGTCATTATCACTCCCCGCGAGGAGGACTTTAACAAGATAAGCAAGGAAGATATAGTAGATATTTTCGGCCAGGTATGCCTTGATAATATAGAATTTCAGTCAGTTATAGAAGATATTTTATGAGTAATTTAAAATCAGTTCCGGAAATAGAGGTAGGAATATTGTCGGCAAAAGAGATTCATTTCACCCTGAATACAAATTTTTATGCCGGAAGTTATGGTTTAATTAACGGAGACTGGAAGGCAACATTTTTGTACGGTTCCATAGTGCTTGAAAACGGGGATCAGAAAATTGAAGATGCCGCTGGCATGCTTATTACTCCTGCTGATAAGAATACCTCCTCATTTACTGTTCATTCGGTAGTAATTGGTGTGGATTTCCACTGGCAGAGAAACGAGGACCAGGTATTCAGGGGAAAACTACGGCTGATTGTTGAGGAGGACAGGATTACTCTTATCAATATCTTGTCGGTTGAGGAATACCTTTTAAGTGTAATTTCGTCGGAAATGAGTGCTGGTTCATCTGTTGAGCTTCTGAAGGCTCATGCAGTAATTTCCCGGGGCTGGCTGCTGGCACAGATTGAAAAGAGAAATACCCTGAATGCGGATAAAACTGTTTATAGCAGTTATTTCAGGACTGCCGATGAGCTTGTAAGGTGGTACGACAGAGAGGATCATAATCACTATGATGTATGTGCTGATGATCATTGCCAGCGATACCAGGGAATCACAAGGGCGTCATCACCTGTAGTAAAGAAAGTAATAGAGGAAACTTTTGGTGAGGTGCTGATCTTTGATGGTAAAATATGTGATACACGTTTTTATAAATGCTGCGGGGGCAAGACAGAGCTCTTTGAGAATGTCTGGGAACCGGTTAATCATCCATATCTTGAAAGCATTATCGACAATATAAAAACTCCGGCGGATTTCAATACCGATTTAACAAGCACCGAAAATGCAAAAGCATGGATAGAGGGCAACCCGGATGCTTTCTGCAACACTAATGATAAAAAGATCCTGTCGCAGGTTCTTAACGATTATGATCAGGAGACCATAGATTTTTACAGATGGAAGGTGTCTTATAGTCAGGAAGAATTGAGCAATCTTGTAAAGAACAGGACAGGTATTGACTTTGGAACAATAATTAACCTGATTCCGCTTGAGAGAGGTGCATCGGGAAGAATAAAAAGGTTAAGGATAGAAGGAACCAAAGAGTCAATGATAATAGGTAAGGAACTGGAGATAAGGAAAGCTTTGTCGGTAAGTCACCTTTACAGTTCCTGTTTTATTGTTGAAAAACAACAGGATGGAGAAAGTGTAAACTTTACACTTAATGGAGCAGGCTGGGGCCATGGAGTCGGGCTATGCCAGATAGGCGCTGCAGTAATGGGATCAAAAGGGTATGATTACCGGCAAATACTGATGCACTATTTTCGCGGTGCAATCCTTGAGAAGAAGTATTAACCTGACTTTTAAATAATTAATTATATGAAACAATACAAAGAGCGTTCTCCATGGTTTTGGGTACCCACACTCTATTTCTTCCAGGGAATCCCATATAGTATTGTAATGGTCACCTCAGGGCTCATTTATAAGACAATGGGCATATCAATTGCCTCATTTGCGTTCTGGACAAGCCTGCTTTATCTGCCATGGACTCTAAAACCGCTTTGGAGCCCCTACATCGATGTTGTTTCTACAAAGCGTAACTGGACTGTCTGGACTCAGTTCCTTCTGGCTATTGCCTTTGTTGCAGTTGGAATTGCAATGCCGCTCTCTTTCTTTTATCCTGTTACTATAGCAATTTTCGGTCTTATTGCAATCTCTTCTGCAAGTCATGATATAGCTGCCGATGGATTCTATATGTATGCTCTCGACGAGCATAAGCAGGCCTTTTTTGTCGGTATAAGAAGCACTTTTTACAGGCTTGCCAAACTTACTGCACTAGGTCTTCTCCCTGTAATTGCAGGATTGGTAATGATTAATACCGGACTTAAGCCTTTGACAATAAAGGCAGAATCTGTTCCTCCGGGTGAATATTCCACTTTTGATCCTGCAGCAATCCAGATAAAAGAAACTTCTGGAAAACCCGGTCTGCTTGTATTTCCGGATAATCTGAAGATCCCCCTTTATGAGACCGGTAAAAACGGGCTCGACTCGGCTGTCCTCTATATTGCACTGTCAGCACCTCCTCCGGAGGGCGAAACAGTTGTTGTTAATATAGCCCGGAAATCGGGCAGCAAGGATATTGATCTCTCAAAAAACAATACAGGAAGGTTTGAATTTACCGCGGAGAACTGGAATAAGCCGGTGGCTGCCTCAGTAAAAGTACATCATAACCTTACAGACAAAACGTCTTCCGAATTTCTTATAACGGCAGGAAATGTTGCTTTTAGCTGGGTTGTTTCACTTGGTACTCTTGGATTTATCCTTCTTTTACTGGCAATCTATAACAGGATAATGCTTCCTCACCCTGTTGAAAATAACCTAAGGGAGAAGATCAGCTGGAGTGTTTACCGCGACGTTTTTGTCTCATTCTTTACAAAACCGGGGGTAATTCCGGCCCTCATGTTCTTCCTGCTTTACAGGTTTGGAGAGGCTCAGCTTTTCAAAATTGCCACACCATTTCTTATTGATGCAAGAGTGTCGGGTGGTTTGGGGATGTCCTCAGCTCAATACGGTATAGTCTATGGTACAGTTGGAGTTATTTGCCTTACACTTGGCGGAATAACAGGGGGTGTCACGGCAGCTAAGCTAGGGCTTAAGAAGATGATATGGATTATGGCATTAAGCATGAATGTGCCAATTAGCGTATATATCTATCTTTCATATGCTTTGCCTATGCCCGGCGACCTGCTCATTTATCTTTCAATTGCAATTGAACAGTTCGGATATGGGTTTGGCTTTACAGGTTACATGCTTTATATGCTGCATTATGTTGGCGAGAGCAAGTATAAAACTGCAGAATATGCTATTGCAACCTCCCTCATGGCTCTGGGGATGATGCTGCCCGGGATGATTTCAGGTTCAGTAAAGGAGTTACTCGGATATCAGCACTTCTTTATCTACGTAATTATATGCGCTATTCCGGGACTTATAGCGATTAAATTCCTGAAGATTGATCCTGCTTTTGGCATTAAGAAAAAGTAAACTATTAAAGGCAATGAAATTCAAAGGTTTATCGAATGTTGAACAAAAGTTTTTCGACCGTTCAGGAAGAAAGGAATGGTCGACAGAAATTCCATATATCGTAGTTAGTAATTTCCCTGATCTTGGATTGCTGACCTCACTCAGGTTTCTGGAATGGGTTTCGGATAATCCGGAAGGAGTTATAAGCCTTCCAACCGGCAAAACTCCTGAATATTTCATAAAATGGACCCTTCAGCTGCTTAATGACTGGGAGAGAAAGGAGAGCAGGCAGCTGATGGAAAGCAACGGGCTTATTCTTCCAAAGAAGCCATCTCTGCGGGGATTGCATTTTGTGCAGATAGATGAATTCTATCCTATAAATCCCAATCAGCATAACAGCTTTTACGATTATGTGAAGAATTTCTATTTAAAGGGATTTGACCTCAATCCTGAAAAGGCACTGCTGATAAATGCAGATGAAATTGCGTTGCCGCTGGGGAAGAGTTATTCAGAGGTCTTTCCCGATAATCGTATTGATCTGACCTTGCGTAACAGGGAACCGGTCACCCCGCTCGAGAAACTCCAGCAGTCTTCGCTGTTCAGCATCGACAACTGGTGCACCAGATATGAGGACAGGATAAGGGAGCTCGGAGGTATAGGATTTTTCCTTGGCGGCATGGGTCCTGACGGGCACATAGCTTTTAATACTCGTGGGAGCGACCATAATTCATCGACACGACTTACTGCAACAAATTTTGAAACCCAGGCAGCTTCCGCCGGAGATCTTGGCGGTATTGAAGTGTCGAAAAACAGGCTTGTAATTACAATTGGGCTTGGCACTATTACAAGCAACCCTGATGGCGTTGCAATAATCTTTGCGGCAGGGGAGGCCAAGTCGCCGGTAGTTAAAAATGCACTTGAGAAGGCTCCTGACAATCTTTATCCGGCTACAGTGCTGCAAAGGCTGAAGAATGCCAGATTCTACCTTACTGAAGGTGCTGCCGTTCAGCTCCACGACAGTATCGAAAAGTATTATGCAGATGGAGCCTGGAATTTTGAAAAGACCGAAAAAGCAATCTTCGATCTCTGTCTTAAAATAAACAAATATGCTCATAAGCTCGAGCTTGCTGATCTGAAGAATGACAGATACTGCTCTCTTATACCTGATTTGAACATGCAGCGGGTCACTGAAGTGATTGAGTCGACTAAAAAGAAGATTGAGCTGGGAGTGCGGAAGGAGAATGAGCAGACTTTTCTTCATACAGGGCCTCATCATGATGATATTATGCTGGGCATTTTCCCATGCATAATACCGCAGCTGCGCATTATTACAAACAGGTTTCACTTTTCAATTCTCACATCCGGTTTTACAGCGGTCACAAACAAAATGCTTGAAAACCTTCTTCAGGATACTTTAAATCTGATCGGCCAGGATAAGATCGAAATGCTTGATTATCCCGATTTTTTTGACCAGGGTTACAAGTACAAGTTTGATAAGGATGTAAGCCATTATCTCGACAAGATAGCCGCCCGCGATGAGAACGGAAAACTAAGAGGTATATGTCACCGTATTGCAAGGGTAATGGTTGAGATCTATAATATCAGGTCGAAGGAGGACCTTATTGAAAGAATTTCAGAGAATATCGGTCTCCTCAAAGCCAGCTACAGCGGTGAGAAAAATCCTCAGGATATACAGAAGCTGAAAGGCATGCTCCGGGAGTTTGAGGAAGAACTGGTATGGGCTCATTATGGAGTGAAGGTAAAGGACATCGAACACCTGAGGCTTGGTTTTTATACCGGCGATATCTTCACTCCTCAGCCTGAAAGAAAACGGGATGTTGAACCTGTTCTGCAAATGCTGAGAAGAATCCAGCCTACTGTTATTAGCCTCGCTTTCGATCCTGAAGGTTCCGGACCAGATACTCATTATAAAGTCCTCCAGGCTATAGCAGAGGCTATCAGGCAATGGGGTCAGGAAAGGGATATTTCAGGCCTGAGGATAATTGGCTATAGAAATGTCTGGTTTAAGTTCCATCCTTCAGAGGCAAATGTATTTACACCTGTTTCCCTGAACTCGATGGCTGTTCTCGACTGGTCCTTCAAGAATTGCTATATCAGTCAGGTCGATGCCTCTTTCCCGAGCCATGAGCTTGACGGACCGTTCAGCTACCTGTCGCAACAGATCTGGGTAGAGCAGTTTAAAAGGGTTCAGCTGATTCTGGGTAAAGACTTTTTTTACGATAACAATAGTCCTAAAATACGCACAACCCATGGCATGATCTATCACCGGGAGATGAGCCCTGATGAGTTCCTGAAGCATGCCCGTGAACTTGAAAAGAGCATGGAGGGTTATGTATCATGAAAAAAACTGTTTTTAAGTGGCAATCTTACCTGATCCTGAGCCCTGCGCCCTGAGCCTTATTCTATTTATACAGAAAATACTTCTCTGCCTTCTTCCTGAAACCTGCTATTTCACGAGTCCACAGATCCAGTATAGAGCTCACTGAAAAGTCCTTTGAAAATTCTATTCTTATTTCGTCAGTTCCACAGACCTTATCGAACATGTCAAGGCGTGCTTTCTCGCACATCCCGAAGACATTTTTATCAGGCCAGAGCTTGTGCGACTCCTGTAACAGATAAAACTGAAGGAGGGAAAGAGGAGCAATCCGGTAGTCTGTGATATGAATCTGCACTCCATGAATAGCCTTGCCCTGTGAAACACTGTAATAAGGTTTGAAATGAACCGGTCTGAAGATTACTCCGGGCAGCCCAAGATTATTCATACCCGATGCAAGGGAATCGGCATCGATCCATTCTGCTGCAAAGAGCTCAAATGGAAGTGTATACCCGACACCTATACTGATTACATAAAGCTCTCCCAGAATTCCTGTTGCAGGGTAGAATAAAGGTGTGCTTGCATGTGGAATATGCGGCGAGGATGGGACCCATGGCAAACCTGTTTCTTCAAAATACATTGTTCTTTTCCAGCCTTTCATCCTTACTACTGTCAGATCGCATTTAATGCCGTCTTTAAGAAGTCCCTCACCGTTAAGCAGTTCTGCAAGCTCACCGACTGTCAGCCCATGAATGTAAGGTATAGGAAACTGGCTTACAAAAGATGTGAATTCAGGTTTTGTAATTGCCCCCTCCATTCTTATGCCCCCCAGGGGATTGGGCCTGTCAAGCACCACGAATGGGATGTTATTTTCTGCAGCAGCCTCCATTGCCAGACCCAGAGTACTTATAAAAGTATATGATCTTGACCCGATATCCTGGATGTCATAAATAAGAACATCTATATCCTTCAGCATCTCCTTTGTCGGTTTTCTTGTCTTTCCATAAAGACTGTGAACGGGAAGGCCTGTATATGGGTCAACTGTTTTTCCGACAAGCTCTCCGGCGCTGAAATCACCTCTTACACCATGCTCAGGACTATAGAGGGCAACAAGCTTCACTCCCGGGGCTTTGAAAAGAATGTCTATCCCTGATTTCAGCTTCCTGTCAATACCGGTCGGATTAGTTATCAGACCAATTCGTTTCCCTTTCAATTGATCAAATTCAGATTGAACGAGAACCTCAAGACCGGTCTCAACCTTCTGGCCAAATAGAGTCGTTGAATGAAGAAATGAGAGTAATGCAACTGCAAAAAATGGGATAAATGTTGACTTGGTTTTCATAGATCAGACACTTATTAAAGATCAGGAAATATACTTATTAAAATTACTTATAAATTTTATATGCTGAAGCATTCAATATCAAAAAGGAGCTTGAATATCAATGCCAGTTTATACTTTTTATTGCTATTTTTACACATTCAAATTCAATAAGCATGGCAAAAAGCAGCACCAGACTCATTTCACTCGATATCTTCAGGGGAATGACTGTTGCATTCATGATTATTGTCAATACCCCCGGAAGCTGGAATTTTGTTTATCCGCCGTTGCGTCATGCATCCTGGCATGGCTGCACTCCGACAGATCTTGTTTTCCCGTTCTTCCTCTTCATTGTGGGAACCTCCATGTGGTACTCTATGAAGAAATATGGCCATGAAATCAACTGGGGTTCTTTTTTAAGGATAATGAGGCGAATGGGAACAATCTTCGCTGTTGGTCTTTTACTGGCAATATTCCCATATTTTGGAAGAGACTATTCAACATTAAGAATAATGGGGGTTCTGCAGCGTATTGCTATTGCTTATGGTGTTGCTGCAATCCTCTGTCTTACAATAAACCGGCAATACCTGTGGATAGTAATCGCAGCCATTCTTCTTCTTTATTGGGCTCTTCTGGCTTTTCTGGGAGGGGAGGATCCGTATTCCCTTGAAGGAAATTTCGTGCGTCAGGTCGATATTGCTGTTCTTGGTGCTAACCATATTTACAAGGGTTTCGGAGTGCCTTTCGATCCTGAGGGATTATTGAGCACCTTGCCATCAGTCGCGACGGTTGTTATTGGATATTATTCAGGTGAGATACTTGGAAAAGGACCCGCAGCAGGAAAAACAGTATTGAAGTTATTATTGTTCGGGGCAGCTGCAACTGGTCTTGGTTTATTATGGGGTATGGTACTGCCAGTCAACAAGCCTCTCTGGACAGGATCATATGTGCTTTACACTGCTGGTCTGGCTATGGGCTTTCTGGCTGTAATCTATTTGATTGCTGATGTACTTAAGTTTCAGATGTGGGGAACCTTCTTTCTTGTTTTTGGCACCAATGCCCTCTTCTCATACTTCCTGGCAGGGATCTGGACAAGAATAATGCTATTCATAAAGATCGGGGAAAGCAAGATAACACTTTATAACTGGTTATATGAAAAAGCATTTGTCCCTGTAGCAGGAAATATGAACGGAAGCCTTTTATTTGCAGTCACGCAGGTGTTGTTTATATGGCTTATAGCATTGTTCCTTTACAGGAAGAAGATTATGATCAGGTTGTAAAGGGATGCAGGATTACTGAATCACAACGCATTGAAGAAAAGAAAGGGAGAGGGGGAGAATGGGCGAGGGGGAGAATTGGAAAACTTAATTAGAATAAATATAGCTTGAATGAGTGAAATGGAAATTGTATCCCGGGGATACAGCGAATTGTTCGGAGAAAAGGAAATAAAGATTGTAGCCTTGCCACCATCCGGATCAGACAGAAAATATTTCAGGATCTACGATGGCGGCAAAACAGTTATAGGAGCGCATAATGCCAATCCCGAGGAGAACGAGGCATTCATTGGCTTTACAAGGCACTTTATCTCAAAGGGACTTCCGGTGCCGGAGATCTATGGTTATCTTCCGGAGAAAAATATTTATTATCTCCGGGATCTTGGCGATACAAACCTCTATACCTGGCTGCATAACAGATCAGATATGTCAGAGTTCAGTGATGAGACAAAAGCTCTTTACAGAAAAATTCTTGATAAACTTATCCTGTTCCAGATACAGGGCATAGCCGGATTGAACCTTGATCTTTGCTACCCCCACAGGAGTTTTGACCGCCAGTCGATGATGTGGGATATGAACTACTTCAAGTATATGCTTCTCAAGTTGCTTGCAGTACCATTCAACGAGAGAAATCTTGAACATGATTTTATCTCTCTTTCTGATTACCTGCTTGAAACCGGTCAGGAATACTTCCTTTACCGCGACTTCCAGACTGCGAACATAATGATTGTAGGCGGGGAGCCATGGTTTATAGATTACCAGGGTGGAAGAAAAGGAGCTCCTCAATACGATGTCGCCTCCCTGCTGTTCGATGCAAAAATTCCAATGTCTCAAGCTGACAGGGATGAACTTCTTGATTACTATATTGAGAGATTTTGCTCGGTGTCGACCGAGGACAAAAGCAAATTCAGGGGATATTATTCCGGATTCAGTATGATAAGGGTGATGCAGGCCCTTGGTGCTTTTGGTTTCAGGGGCTTATATGAAAAGAAGCCTACATTTACCGACAGCATTGTTCCCGGCGTAAATCTTCTGAATCAGCTCGCGACTGTAGCTGAACCACACGTGGCTCTTCCGGAATTATATAAGACTATCAGGGCAATTCCCGGCACTAAGCAGTTCATCGGCCTTTTATCAGCCGCAAAAGATAGTAAGGTGTGAAGGCAATGATCCTGGCAGCCGGAAAAGGAACCCGGCTTGGAAAAATAACTGAGAGTATTCCAAAAGCTCTCGTGGAAATAGATGGCAGGTCAGCCTTGCGCTACGCTGTTGAAAAATGTACGCTTCATGGCTTTGATGATATCATAATTAATGTTCATCACTTTGCCGGCATGGTTGAGGAGGAAGTCTCAAAACTCAATGAAATGGGCTTCCGGATCTCTGTCTCTGATGAGAGGGAGATGCTTCTTGAGACCGGAGGCGGATTATTTAAAGCGCGGGATTTCTTTGATTCGAGACCCTTCCTTGTGTATAATGTCGATATAGTCTCAGATCTGAATCTGACCTCATTATATCATTTTCATCTTGAAAAAAAGGGGCTTGCCACCCTGGCGGTAAGAAAACGTCCGGGTAACAGATTTTATCTTGTCGATGGCAATGGATTGATACGTGGCTGGCGTAATAATGCGACCGGGGAACAGATTCTTACATCACCGGAAAGCGGCAGCTTATCTGAGATAGCATTTTCAAGCATGCATATTGTTGAACCGGAAATATTTAATTATATGCATGAGGGCAAATATACAATGACTGACCTTTACCTTAAACTGGCAGGTGCCCACAACATCTTCACTTTCAGGGATGACTCCGGTTACTGGGGCGACATCGGCACTCCCGAAAGCCTGGAATATATAAGAAATCTCCTGAAGAAAATAATTACCCGCACCTCTTAGCCTTCGAATCCGCCGCTGGCGGACCTTGAAGCCCGCACCTTGCACCTTGCACCCCGCACCCCTTCCTATAGTTTCCAGAATGACTTTGTGAAGAGGGTGAACGCTGTGATAACCTCAACACGTCCTATTATCATAAGCAGGCTGAGGATCACTTTTGAAACGGCAGGAAGGTGATAATAATTTGACATTGGTCCTACTGTTCCAAGACCGGGACCTATATTTCCAAGAGAGGAGGCAGCCGCGCTGGCTGAGGTAACCGGATCTGATCCGGTGAACACCAACAATATTGTTCCGATCAGGAAAATAAACAGGTAAAGAATAATAAATGAGACAATTGATATATTGGTTTTTTCTGTAAGGAGCTTACCGTTAAAGCGGATATTTAATAATGCGCTCGGATGTGAGAGTTTTACAAAAGCATTTTTAA
This sequence comes from uncultured Bacteroidales bacterium, assembly GCA_963765005.1. Classification (GTDB taxonomy): domain Bacteria; phylum Bacteroidota; class Bacteroidia; order Bacteroidales; family VadinHA17; genus LD21. Next base: position 225,644 of record CAVXUP010000001.1, on the reverse strand, counting down.
TATTCTTTATGACAATAAGGTGCCTTGCCATCTTTATGCCTCCTGTTGTCGATCCGGTGCATGCACCTGTAAAGAGAAGAAGGAAATATTATTAACAGGGCTGATGAAGGCCATAAAATATAATCAGCAGTAGCAAAACCAGTTGTTGTTAAAAGTGAGATGACATTAAAGAATCCCTCCCTGAATGCCATTTCCGGATGCATGGTGGTGTTGAGTAGCAGAATTATTGACAATAAAACGCCGAAAAGTATTACCGTTGCGGTATAAAACCACAGCTCCTCATTTTGAATTACTCTTCTGAAATTGAATTTGAACAAATAATAATAAACAACCTGGCTGGTTCCTGCCAGGAACATGAATATCATAATAACGTATTGACTGTATCCTGAATATACAGCCAGTCCCTAATTCTTTGTGGAAAAGCCTCCTGTAGCAATAGTCCCGAAAGTATGACAGATATTATCAAAAAGATCCATGTCGCCAGGGATCAGCAGGATGATCTGGAAAAGAGTTAAACCAAGGTAAATGAACATTATCCTGAAGCCTATCGATTTCGTTTTTGGATGGATCTTCTCTTTTAACGATGATTCAAGGGTGAAAAGCTGGTATCCTGTTATCTTAAGTGTCGGAAGCACGATTATGACAAGGACTATAATGCCGAATCCGCCAAGCCAGTGCGTAAAGCTTCTCCAGAAAAGCATTGATTTTGGCAACGATTCAACATCTAGTTAAAATGGAAGCACCTGTAGTCGTAAAACCAGAGCTGGATTCAAAAAATGCATTAATGAAGTTTGGTATGGACCCGCTGATAATATAAGGCAGAGCTCCAAATGATAAAAATATTAACCAGGACAATGTAACCACCAGGTAGCCATCCCTGTTGCTGAATCTGTCGGTATTTGCATTTCGGGAGATATAACCAAAAATTGCAGATGTCAGAACTGTGAGGATCGAGGATAAAAGAAAGGGAGCTACTGGTTCTTTGTAGATTATAGAAACCGGAATGACTAACAGAAATGAAAAGGTCTCAATTAAAAGTATTGTACTAAGTATTCTGATGATCAGAAGAGGATGGATCAGCTTCATATGAATTACTGGGAAATAACAGGATACAAATATAAGCAGAATTAGTTTTCCTATTCAAATGAAAAACTGATGATTTCCTCATTGAATTTGTATGGGCATACTCTGCTGATTGGCCAATTTTGTCTTATATTTGGGTTCGTATTCTTAATGAATGGCCTTTTAATAAAAAATGTAATATGGGAAAAGTATTAGTTATCGGAGCCGGCGGTGTCGGCACTGTTGTAGTAAGTAAAATGGCCTCTCTTCCTGAGGTTTTTACTGAAATTTTGCTTGCAAGCAGAACAAAATCAAAGTGCGATGCTATTGCTGAAAGAATTGGAGGTGACAGAGTTAAAACTGCACAGGTTGATGCTGATGATGTTCCTCAGCTTGTAAAACTAATTAAGAAGTTCAATCCCGATATAGTTGTCAATGTAGCCCTGCCGTACCAGGATCTTCATATAATGGATGCTTGTCTCGAAACAGGTGTGGCATACCTCGATACTGCCAATTATGAACCCCTAGAAGAGGCAAAGTTCGAATACAGCTGGCAATGGGCTTACCAGTCAAGGTATGAAAAAGCCGGACTGACAGCGATACTTGGTTGCGGATTTGACCCTGGCGTTACTTCGATCTTTACTGCATATGCTGCCAAGCATCATTTCGATGAATTGCATTATCTCGACATTGTAGACTGCAATGCCGGAGACCATGGTAAACCTTTTGCTACAAACTTTAATCCCGAGATCAATATCCGTGAGGTAACACAGAAAGGCAAATATTGGGAAAATGGAAAGTGGGTGATAACAAAGCCTCATCAGATTCATAAACCTCTTAACTATCCTGAAATCGGCCCGAAGGAATCTTATGTGATTTATCATGAAGAATTGGAGTCGCTGGTAAAGAATTTTCCTACACTTAAAAGAGCAAGGTTCTGGATGACATTCGGACAGGAGTATCTTACTCACCTCAGAGTGATCCAGAATATTGGAATGGCCGGAATAGAACCAATTATGTTCGAAGGCAGAGAAATAATCCCGATCCAGTTCCTGAAAGCTGTCCTCCCTGATCCCGGTGATCTGGGTGAGAACTATACCGGAAAAACCTCAATAGGCTGCAGGATAAGAGGTTTGAAAAACGGTAAAGAGAAGACTTACTATATCTACAACAACTGCAGCCACGAAGCTGCTTATGCTGAAACAGGAACACAGGGCGTTAGCTATACAACCGGAGTGCCTGCTGCAATTGGTGCGATGATGTACCTTAAAGGGATCTGGAAAAAACCAGGAGTATTTAATGTAGAGAATTTTGATCCCGACCCGTTTATGGCCGAACTGAACCGCCTTGGATTACCATGGGTCGAACTTCACGATGTCGATCTCGAGATGTAGATAAAATGGCTATAAACTACACCATTCTCCCGTCACCATGTTATGTGATCGACGAGCAACGGTTCCGGAAAAATCTGTCGCTTATACGCCATGTATCTGATGAATCGGGAGCTGAGATAATACTTGCCTTCAAGGGGTTTGCGATGTGGGGGGTGTTCCCTGTCCTTCGTGAGTTTGTCGGCGGTGCTGCTGCAAGCTCTGTTGACGAGGCACGTCTCTGCTTCGAGGAAATCGGATCACCTGCACATACATATTCCCCGGTGTATAAGGAAGCTGATTTTTTGGATGTATTAAAGTACAGTTCCCATGTCACTTTTAATTCACTGAATCAGTATAATAAATACTCAGATCTTATTAAAAGTAATCCGGATAAGGTTTCTCCCGGATTAAGAATCAACCCTGAGTTTTCTGAAGTGGGGCATGGGTTATATAATCCATGTTCACCCGGTTCCAGGCTTGGAGTTACCTCTGAAGATCTTGCCATGGGACTGCCCGAAGGAATCGAAGGACTTCATTTTCATGTTCTTTTCGAGTCCGATTCATATGCCCTCGAAAGAGTTCTGCAGGTAATTGAGACAAAATTCGGCAGATTCTTTCCGCTGCTCAAATGGATCAACATGGGAGGCGGGCATCTCATGACAGGAAAGGATTACAACACAGATCACCTGATTAAAATACTAAAGGAATTTAAGAAGAGGTCTGGACTTCATATAATACTTGAACCCGGAAGCGCTTTTGCCTGGGAAACCGGAGAACTTGTGGCAACTGTGGAAGATTTAGTAGAGAATCAGGGAATCAAGACAGCCATCCTTGATGTTTCATTTACTGCGCACATGCCGGATTGCCTGGAAATGCCATACAAGCCAAAGATACTGGGAGCTGCCGACCCTGCTCCCGGTAAAACTGCTTACCGGCTCGGAGGCAACTCCTGCCTTTCGGGAGACGTAATGGGTGACTGGTCATTTGAAAACGATCTGAATATAGGTGACAGGGTTATCTTTCTCGATATGATCCATTATACAATGGTCAAAACTACAACCTTCAACGGCGTTCATCATCCTTCCATAGGATTGTGGACACTCGACGGGAAATTCAGGTTAATTAAGGAATTCGGATACGCTGATTATAAGAATAGGCTGTCTTAGGGTCCTGCGGTCCTGCGGTCTTGACCTCTCTGAACTTCGGACTTCGGACTCCCGTCTTCCGTCTTTCTTATTTCTTCCTGTTTATTGTAATATCAGTTACCATCATCCTGTCAGAAACAATTACGGCATCGACAATCTTCTTTGCCACTTCTGCCGGATCCATGAAGCTGCTTGTATCACGGCTCTGACCTGGTATTTTCCAGAAATCGGTTTTCATTCCGCCTGGGTATACAGCAATAATATTTCTTTTTGTGCCCTTTAATTCAGTCCTCAGAGCTTCAGTATATCCTCTTGCACCCCATTTGGCGGCGCAGTATATTGTTTCTTCATCTCTGCCAAAAAGTGAGGAGGTTGACATTATATTGACTATCGTCAGCTCCTCTTCTTCAGGAGTAAGCCTCAGCACCTGGGAGGTCAGAAGTATCATGCCTTTTATGTTAGCTTCAAATACCCTGTCGACCATTGCTGCAGTTGATGTGTCAGCTTTGGCAAACATGCCCATCCCGGCATTGTTGTAAAGATAATCTACTGAGTATTTGTTTTTTATCAGGAACCCGCCAACCATCTTGATATCATCCTCATTCCCAATGTTGCAGATCAGTGATTCTACAGCATTCCCCGTTGATAGTTTTCTCAGCATGCCTGTGGCATCAGAAACCTTTTCCGGAGTTCGTCCCAGAATAAGGACGTTTTTACCCATCTTTACAAGCAGTTCTGCAATTTCAAATCCCAGACCGCTTGTCCCGCCGCTAATCAAAGAAATCTTCATTTGTCTCTTTTTTTCAAATATACCCAATATTTTCTTACGTATTTTTATACTTTTGACCCACAAATTTAATTGATGCGCAAGAGCCGATTTTATACCTGGGCACATATTTCACTTCTCGGAGCAAATATCATTTACGGTTTGAACTATTCCATTGCCAAGTATGCCATGCCGGATCATATCAAGCCCTTTGCCCTTGTTTCGTTACGCAGCGTTTCGGCAGCTGCAATGTTCTGGCTGGCGAGCCTTTTTATCCCAAAGGACCCTGTCAGAAGGAAAGACCTTCTGTATCTGTTTGCTTGCTCGTTCTTTGGAGTAGTGATCAACCAGACTCTTTTCCTCGTTGGTCTTGACATGACTTCACCAATAAACTCCTCAATAATACTTTCAACAAACCCCATATTTGCCTTTATTTTCGCAGCCCTTATCCTTAAAGAGGATATCTCCCTGAAAAAAGGGGTAGGTCTGTCAATTGGTTTGTCAGGAGTATTGCTCCTTATACTGCAGAATGGGACGCCTGATGTCGGCAGCAGTACGTTTCTCGGAGATATTTTTACTTTGACAAACACGATCAGCTGGGCATTCTATACTGTCATAATCAAGAAGATGCTTGAGAGGTATCATCCTGTAACTGTTATGAAATGGACATTTCTCTTTGGAATGTTCACAAATATCCCGGTAGGCTATCACCAGTGGAGTAATATGGACTGGACAGCAATTCCTATTAATGGCTGGCTGGCAATTGGCTTTGTGGTTGTATTTGCGACTTTCCTCGGTTACCTCCTCCTTGTGTTCGGACTGAAGCGTGTCAGTCCGACAATTGTGAGCACTTACACCTATACTCAGCCGGTAATTGCTGCTTATCTGGCAACTCTAATGGGGCAGGATCATATATCCGCTGTCATGGTTATATCGGCAATTCTTATATTTACCGGAGTTTTTGTAGTGAGCTGGCAGAGAAATAAAAATCAGGTACTCAGCGAATGACATAATATTCTTTTACTTGTCAGGACGGGTTTAATATATTTGCTAATCAAGTAATTACTGTGAAAATGAAAAGAATTGCCTGTGTCATGCTTCTTGCTCTTAGCTTTACTTCCATTTTTGCCCAGGATAAATATTTGCGCAATGGCAATATTGATATTCTTCATTACAATTTCTCGATAATTCTTAATGATTCAACGAACAGGATTGAAGGCAGTTCCTTGATTGAGGCAAGAAGGTTAAATGAAATGAAGTCGGTTGTTTTTGACCTCAAAGGGCTAAATAGTGAAGGCAAGGGGATGACCGTGTCCGGCGTGTCTTTGAACGGATTTTCAGCAAGATGGGAGCATAAAGACAATAAACTTGAGATCTTTGTTGACAGTAAGGCAGATAAGTCAGATACACTGGTTTTTACCATTGGCTACAGAGGTGTTCCAGCCGATGGCCTTATAATCTCAAAAAACAAATACGGTAACCGTACTTTCTTTGCTGATCACTGGCCTGACAGGGCACATAACTACTTACCTTGTATTGATCATCCATACGATAAAGCAGGAGTCGATTTTATTATTACAGCTCCTGACAGATATAGTGTTGTTGCAAGCGGACAGCTTCTCGAACGCAGTGCTCTTCCGGGATCTATGACCCTTACTCACTGGACAGAATCCGTTCCTCTTTCTACCAAGGTAATTGCTTTTGGCGTGGCGGGCTTTGCCACGCAGTACGCAGGGGAGGTTAGTGGTGTACCAATATGGTCATGGGTATATCCGGAGAACCGCAAAGAGGGTTTTTATGATTATTCATTTGCCATAAAGCCGATGGCATTCTACAGCAGGCTTATTGGAACATACCCCTTTAAAAAACTGGCCAACGTGCAGTCAAAAACAATTTACGGGGGACTGGAAAATGCAGGGACTATCTTTTATTCCGAAAACTCAGTGACAGGCACAGGAAGGGCAGAGGGACTAATTGCTCACGAAATTGCACATCAATGGTTCGGCGATTGTGTTACGGAGGCAGACTGGCATCATGTATGGCTGAGCGAAGGGTTTGCAACATATCTGACTTCTCTGTACTTCGAATCGTCCAGGGGCCGCAGCCGCCTTGAATCTGACATGGCATCGGCCCGGACCCGTGTTTTAAAATACAACGAAAAGAAGGCGGTACCGGTTATTGATACAACAATAACCAACCTGATGGATCTGCTGAGTGCCAACTCATACCAGAAAGGAGCATGGGTACTCCACATGCTCAGATATGAGATTGGTGATGAAAGATTTATAAAAGGGCTGCAACTTTTTTACAGGCGTTTTTATAACTCAAATGCATTGACCGGTGATTTCAGGAATATTATGGAGGAGGTAAGCGGCAGGAACCTGGAGCAATTCTTTAAACAATGGATCTATACTGCCGGGCAGCCTCAGCTTAAAATTTCTCAGCAACCCGGCACTAAAAAGGGAACTGTTGATGTTGTTATCGAACAGACTCAGGATTACATATTTAATTTTACACTGGAGCTTCTTATCAAAGATGTCTCCGGCGAAAGGCTGGAAAAAGTCAGTATTAAGGAAAAGACTACCAGATTGCAGGTAAAAGCATCTGGCCCCCTGGAAATAATTCCCGATCCCCATGTAAATCTCCTTTTCAAACTGCAATAGTGTAGGGAAGTTCACGACCCTTACATACATAACATCGTTGCGCCATTAAGACAGATGCCTTATTTAGTATCGCTGGGCGAAGTCTGTGACTTCGTCCATAGTGTAGCCTGGTCAAAGACTGCTTTTGCCGGAAGCGAAGTTGCAAACTTCGCTTAGCATCCAAACTACCTTCTTCCTTACCTGCCCCAGTGCCGTTGTGCCTTTACGCCTTTACGCCGTTACGCCGCTAAGCCTTTACGCCGTTACACCGTTACTTATAAATCACCCCCGACCCGACAACCTCATCCCCGTCGTACCATGCCGCAAACTGACCCGGGGCAATGCCTCTCTGCAAGCCCTCAAAGATTATGAAAATCCCTTCTTCTCTGCAGAATAGTCTGGCCTTCTGAAGTGCCTGACGGTACCTTATCCTCACCATATAATCGCGACAGTCGCCTGCTGACATTTTCAGATCGCTCCTGATCCAGTGCACCTCATCTCCCCTGATAAACAAGCCCTTGCGGTTAAGTCCATAGTGATTATGACCTTCACCCACATATACAATGTTGTTCACAACATCAGTGGCTATAACAAATAAGGGTTCCTTGTGCCCGCCTACGTTCATTCCTTTTCTCTGTCCGATTGTGAAGAAATGCGCTCCGTTGTGCCTGCCAATGACTGTTCCTGAAGCTGCTTCGTATTTTGCCGGTTCTGTAAGGCTTGCAAGAATTCCGGCTGATGCTGTCACCTCTGGTAATCCTTCAGTTGTTGATTGCTGGATGGAGGCATTTATTATCTCGATGATATCTCCTTTTCTGGCAGCAAGCTTTTGCTGAAGAAACGACGGTAGGTCAACTTTACCTACAAAGCAGATCCCCTGCGAGTCTTTTCTTGTAGCCGTTGCCAGGCCTGTCTTATCTGCAATGGCCCTTACCTCCGGTTTGGTAAGATCTCCGATCGGAAACAGTGCATTTGCGAGCTGCTCCTGGCTGACCTGGCAAAGGAAGTAACTCTGATCTTTATTTCCATCCTTGCCGGCCAATAGCCTGTAGATTGTCTTATCATCCGATCTGAACTCTTCCTTTCTGCAATAGTGACCTGTTGCCACAAAATCACCACCCAGCCGGCGTGCCTCATCAGTGAAAGAATCAAATTTTATCTCCCTGTTGCATAGAACATCAGGGTTTGGTGTCCTCCCTTTTTCATATTCAGAGAACATGTAGTCGACCACCCGCTTGCGATAAGGTTCGCTAAGGTCGACGACATGAAAAGGGATGTCTAGCTTCCTGGCAACCATCTCAGCAAACATAAGATCGTCTTCCCAGTGGCATTCACTCTGAATAAGTCCTGTTGTATCATGCCAGTTCTTCATAAAAAGTCCTGTAACATCATACCCCTGTTCCTTAAGAACCAATGCAGCCACGCTGGAGTCAACACCTCCCGAGAGTCCGATTACAACCCTTTTTTTCACATCGCAAATATAATGAAAAAGGCGTAATGGCGCAGCGGTGTAACGGCGTAATGGCATAACAGTAAAATGCAGGGAAGGGTCGCGACACACCCCACAACTAAAAAAGAATTGTTCTTAAGATTTAATTTGGCTAAAACCGGTAACTTTAGACCATCATGGGTTCAGGAACTTTAACAATTTACAGCGCATCAGCAGGATCGGGTAAAACCTACAAACTGACGGAGATCTTTCTCACCGGACTTTTCAGGTCGAGATATAACTACAGGAGAATCCTTGCAGTCACTTTTACCCATAAGGCTACCGCCGAGATGAAATCAAGGATCCTTGAAAACCTTCATAAGCTTGCCATCGGCGAGCCTTCCGGATATCTTGACAACCTTATGAAGACTACAGGCAAACCCGAGTTGTGGATCAGGAAGGAGGCTAAAGAGATACTTAACTCAATTCTACACGATTTCTCAAGGTTTTCTGTTTCAACAATAGATAGCTTTTTTCAGAAAATACTGCGTGCTTTTACCAGGGAGGCAGGCCTCCATTCAGGTTTCAGCATAGAGCTTGATCATGACCTGATACTGGCATCTGCTGTCGATGAAATGATCGCCTCCTCAGAGAAGGATCATCAGCTTGAAGAGTGGCTTAAAACATATGTCCTGACAAACATCAGCGAGGAGAAAAGCTGGAACCTCAGGTCTGAGATTATAAGTCTTTCGGAGGAGCTGTTCAGGGAAAAGTTTAAGATCCTTTCCGAAGACCAGCAGACTAACCTTAAGGATAAAAAATTCCTGACGGAATATATAAAGGAACTCAAGGCACTTTCATTTTCATTCGAACACCAGCTTAAAACATTGGGCTCCATGGCAGAAGCTTTCTTTGCTGATTTTAATCTGACGGATGACATGTTTTTTCAGAAAGGTAAGGGAGTGCCTGGTTTTATAAAGTCAATCGCCTCGGGGACAGTCAAAGAGCCAAATAATTATGTTCTTGATGCTATAAGGGATCCGCCCCGATGGTCAACAGGTGCCTGTGGCAGTACCATTGCAGAATGCTCTCGGAAGCGGCTTTGCCGGTGCATTGAAGGCGATAATTGATTTCTACAATGAAAAGATAACTGATTACACGAGTTCACTTGTAATCCAGTCGCACATTTTTGCGCTTGGTATCTTATCAGATGTTCTGAATAAGGTTCATCAGATAACAACTTCCGAGAATACGTTTCTTCTCTCCGATGCAGGGGAAGTACTCCGTCTCATTACCGGGTCAGATCAGTCTCCGTTTATCTATGAGAAAGTAGGCAACAGGTATGAGACCTTCATGATCGATGAATTCCAGGATACTTCCACAATTCAGTGGCAGAACTTTAAGCCGCTGATAGAAAACAGTATGTCGGAGGGAAATGATAACCTTGTTGTTGGGGATGTGAAGCAATCTATCTACAGGTGGAGGAACAGCGACTGGAAAATTCTGGGGACAGAGCTAAATGGACTTATTGATGATGAGAGGTTTCTGGGCAAGCCGCTTGTGACAAACTGGAGAAGCCGCTCCAATATTATTTCTTTCAATAATTCTCTTTTTTCAATTATTCCTTCACTCCTTGATAAAAGGATTGATGCAGATACAGCCCGGATAAGTTTTAAAGATCTTTATTCAGGTTCTGTTCAGAACGATCCCGGTAACAGGCCGGGCGGATATGTAAGCCTGGAGTTCATTAATGAAGAAGATGATGTAAACTGGGAAGATAAAGTGCTGGAGAAGCTGCCGCTTCTGATTCAAACTGTACAGACCAGAGGCTACAAAGCCTCGGATATCGGGATTATTGTAAGGGACAGCAGGGAGGGTTCAAGGGTGCTTAAGGCCCTGGTCGACTACCGCAATTCATTAGCATCAGAATCAGCGAAAGAGTTTAACTTCAATGTTGTATCAAATGATTCCCTTCTGCTGTCAAGCTCACCAGCAGTCAATCTGATCATAGCCGTGCTCTCGGTTGTGAACGATCCGGGAAATATGATCAGCCGGGCACTGATGTTGCGGACATGGCTACTTCAGGGGGAGGACAGGTTGGCTGAAAAGGTTCCTATTGTAAGTGGTAATCTTATCAGCAGCTCACGTTTATTTTTCCCGGAAGGTTATGAGAAGTTCCTGGACGATATCAGCCATATGCCTCTCTTTGAAGCTACTGAGGGGATTATAAAATTCTTCAGGCTCGGAGAAGACTCCAATAATGTTGCATATCTGAATACATTTCAGGACCATGTTCTGAATTTCGCCGGCAACAAGAATGCAGGACTGCAGTCATTTCTCGACTGGTGGGAGACTAAAGGCAGCGGAAAGTCAGTTGTTCTTCCCGGAAATCAGGAGGCTGTCAGGATTCTTACTATTCATAAATCGAAGGGACTTGAATATAAAATTGTCTTTTTACCCTTTATCAGCTGGAATCTCGATCATAAACCTGCCCGGCATCCATATATGTGGGTAGAGCCGGTCTCTCCGCCTTTTAACAAGCTGGGGGTCGTACCGGTTAAATACGGCAAGGAGTTGGCAGACACAATTTTTAAAAGTGATTATGAGGAGGAGAAATATTCAGTACACCTCGATAATGTGAACTTATTGTATGTTGCTCTTACCAGGGCTAAGGATGCTATTTTTGGTTTTTCAGTTTCGCGAAAGAAAAGCGATAGTAATATTTCCGGGCTCCTGCGTGAGGCTCTTATTATCGGTTCGGGAGATGATCAGGAGCGAATAATGGCCCTTAATAAGTACTTTAACACAGAAGAAAACAGGTTTGAGTATGGAGAATTGCCAGCCAACTCCGAAGAACAAGGAGCAGGTGTTTCAAGTCTTGTTTCAGACTATGCTGTTACCATGGCAGGAGGGTCACTTAAACTTAAACTGCATGGAGAAAACTATTTTTCCTCTGAGAAGGCAGAGGTGAGGAAAAGGATAAATTACGGGAAGCTTATGCATGAGGTCTTTGAAGGTATTAATACCTCTGCCGATATACCTGATGCTGTAAGGCGGCTTGTTCTGGAAGGAAAGTTACCAGAAAATGAATCAGCTGAAATTGCTGATAAGATCAGGTCACTGCTTTTAACCCCGCAGGCGGGAGAGTGGTTCAGTGCTGAAAACGAAGTACTCACGGAAACCGGTATTATACTTCCCTCCTCAGGTACAAAAAGACCCGACAGGGTAATCTTCAGGGATGGAAAAGCCACAATCATCGATTTTAAGTTTGGTGCGGAGAGCGAACGTTATATCAGTCAGGTTGAAGAGTACAGGAACCTGCTTCTCACTATGGGATACAAGAATGTTGAAGCACATTTGTGGTATGTTGATAAGAATAAAATTGTTACCGTTGAATGACTGACGCTGAAAATTTAAACAGGCAATTTACCTGGGGCCACAACAGGAGATTCAACTCTTACTCAAGCTATTTCAGGCAGCTTTTTGGTGCCAGAGTACAGAAAGTATCAATTGATGCCGGTTTCACCTGCCCTAACAGGGATGGTACAAAAGGGACAGGAGGATGTACTTACTGTAATAACGATGCTTTCAATCCTTCTTATTGCATGCCTTCAAAGTCAGTAACTCAGCAGATTGAGGAAGGAGTGACTTTCCATAAATGGAGGTATAAAGAGGCTGTTTCTTACCTGGCATATTTTCAGGCGTATTCTAACACCTATGCTTCTGTCGATGTTATGAATTCCCTTTACAGTGAGGCTCTAAACTATCCCGGAGTTATCGGGCTGATAATAGGCACCAGGCCGGATTGTATTGACAATGAGAAACTTGATTATCTAAAAGGCTTGTCGGAAAGATGTTATCTGGCTGTGGAATACGGAATTGAGTCGTGCTATGATAAGACACTCAGGCGTATAAATAGAGGTCACACATTTGATGATGCTGTCAGGGCTGTTGAAAGTACTGCAGCAGCAGGAATAAATACAGGCGCGCATTTTATTTTCGGCCTTCCCGGTGAAACACGGCAGGAAATGCTGGACCAGGCTGATATTATCTCCAGACTGCCGCTTAAGACTGTGAAATTCCATCAGCTGCAGATAATAAAGGGTACCACAATGGAGATCGAGTTTCAGAAGAATCCTCGTGATTTTGAGCTTTTTACCTGGGAGGAGTATCTCGATTTCTTTGTTTGTTTTCTTGAGAGGCTCAATCCTTCCATTGTAGTAGAGCGATTCACTGGAGAGGCACCTCCGCGATTCCTTACAGGTGAAGGCTGGGGAAAAAAGAGAACAGATCAGATAGTCAGTCTTATCGAAAAACGGCTTGAAGAACTCGATACCTGGCAGGGCAGGCTCACTCTTTAACAATCAGCTTCAGGGTTGTTCCTTTTTTAATTTCTGTATAATAACCATCAAGCAGTTCTTTGCCCGATACTACAATTGGTTTTTTGCCCGGCCCGGAGATAATAGTGTAGTTTTTATTCTCTTCTGCGGTGAAATATTCAGGGAACTGATTTATCCTTGGCCAATCGAAAGGAAGATGCAGATTCGCTGAATGTCTCTTTCTGTCAAACATAATTTTACCCTTCCATCCCTCTTTTGAGGAAATGCTTATGCAGAGAAGGGAATCCTTTATGACAGCTCCTGACTCGAGATCTTTTTGCCATGGGACCAGATAAGTGCCGCCGGCTTTCCAAAGGCAGTACATTATCGTGGTCCTTGCGAAGTTCCCGTCACCATGCCATCCTTCTATTATGCCTGAAGCCTGCTGTTTTCCCCACATTATTTTTATCTCACTGTCGGCCCATTCTTCAGCAGAGGGAATGCTTTCCCTTGCTGTCAGGTTAAGAGTGCCCTCAATAGCATCTGCATAACCGTCAGAGCTGGTCCCTTCCCATGGATAAGAGCGATATTTTGTATTAAGCACTCCAAGCGCCTGGTATACAGGATCGCGATAATGTTCAATATTATCGACAAGGTAAACAGTATAGAATCCGTTTAAGGTATAACCAAAATTATCAGCAATGCCCGAATTTACAGGCTTTCCTGCAACCGGGTCAATCGAATTATAAAATAATCCGTCTTCATTTCTTCCAACTTCAAGTATCCGGTCCAGCATTTCGTGAATATGTTTTTGATAGATCTCTTTTCTGGCGGTGTCGGCAACAGAAACAGTTGCATACAGCTCACAAAGACCTGATACAATCTCACAACCATGGTCTCTCAGCCGGAGTACTTTGAAGTTCCTTGTCGGATGGTTATTGGCCAGCAGATAATAATCGCCCAGCCTCTCCGCATACTCAAGGTATTTTCGTTCACCTGTCATCCAGAATACTCTTGATAAAGCCTGCAGCATGTCTCCGTTTACTTCAGGATCGTCTGATACTATCTTTCCAAAGGAGGTTTCAACAGGAGCGTATTTCCATAAGTCATCAAGTATCGAAATCATTCTTTCTGACCAGGCACTTGCCCCCAGCCATTCGGTAAGAGGAATAAGCCCGTCCTTGACATATTCAGCTGAACCGAAAATAATATCTGAAATCAGTGTGTCGCTGTTCTTAAAGCCCCTTTTCGAGAAAGAATAAGTGTCTGGCAATGATCCGATCCTTGATGTCAGTCTTGTCTCAGCAATGAGCATATCTGTCATGGTTCCTTCAAGAAGACCCTGGTCGAGCAGAGCCGCCGTCAGAACCATGAAGGGATAATTGTCAGCTGCGCAGTCTTTTGCATTCCAGATATCTTTGCTTTCAGCATCATTTATGTTTCTTGGAATAAGTCCTGTTGTACTGTCTGCGAGTTTTAACCATCCATCAACAAAACGAAGGCAGCGGTTATATCCTTCATTCACCAGCCTGCCATTTTCGCCTGCCTTTCTGAAGAGCTCTTCCTGTTCAGGACTATATACCTGACCTGATCTGCAAGAAACGATCAGGATGAGTAAAAATAATGTTGCTGCGATGAGTTTGGCTTTGTACATGACTGTAATTGTTTACTAAGCAATGATTATAACAAATATATTCACTTTAGAGCTTCCGGATAGAACCCTTTTCACTAAATTTGAATGATTCCTAAATAACTCCTGATTTACCTCCAACTAACTCTATTTTCCAAACTCCAAACTCCAAACTCCAAACTCCAGACTTTTATTATGGAATTTTTTCTTGATAGGATAGCCCGTTCGTTGTATTCTGAGTTTGGAAATAATCTGAACAGGCATTGCCTTGTATTTCCAAGCCGGAGGGCAGGCCTTTACCTCGTAAAATACCTTTCTCTTCTTATAGAAAAACCAGTATGGTCTCCATCAGTTGTTACCGTAAATGAGTTGTTCAGAGTAGATTCGGAGTTGCAGCAGGCAGGTAATGAGATACTTCTTTTCGAACTCTACAGGGAGTACAGGAAACTGAAAAAGGGAGCGGAGAGTTTTGATGAGTTTTATTTCTGGGGCGATATGCTCCTGAACGATTTCGATGATGTTGATAAATATCTTGTGGATGCATCACTTCTCTTCAGGAATATCCAGGATCTTAAACTTATCGATCAGAAGTTCGGAGGGCTGACTGAGGAGCAGGCTGAAATAATCAGCAGGTTCTGGATAAACTTTGATCCGTCGCACGCTACAAAGGAAAAAACTGTCTTCATCTCATTATGGTCGATACTCCTCGATCTGTACCTCAACTTCAGGAGAGCACTGCGCGATAAAAACCTTGCTTACGAGGGCATGATCTTCAGGGATCTGGCTGAGAATAATTTAAATGGCTATATCTCCTCTTCAAGGTTTGAGATGTTTCATTTTATCGGTTTCAATGCACTGAATGAGTGCGAAAAGAAAGTTATGGCTGGCCTGAAGAGGGCGGGAAAGGCACGGTTTTACTGGGACTATGATTTGTCCTTCATAAGCGATGCCGGTCAGAATTCTGCGGGGTTCTTCCTTCGGGAAAACCTTAGGATCTTTGGCAACGATATGCCTGCTGACTGGAGTTTCGATACACTCCTGACTTCGGTCAGCCCTGAAGTGAAACGGCAGGTTATAGACACATCTTCAGATATTGCCCAGGTAAAACTCATACCCCGCCTGTTGGCAGGATTGCCTGATATTACTGAGAAAAATGCGCATCATACAGCTGTTGTACTTGCCGACGAGAACCTTTTGATGCCTCTTCTTTCAAGCCTTCCTGAAATGATGGGTGATATCAATATCACGATGGGTTATCCGTTGAAACATACTCTTATCTATACTCTTGTAAGGCATCTGATGGAGCTCCAGAGAGGGGTATCGGGGAGTGCAGGTAAATTAAGATTTGACCACAGGGAGGTGATCAATATAATCAGGCACACTTTGCTTTCTTCTTTTATTAAGCAATCCGACAAGGATCTGGTAAGCGAAATCAGCAGGAGCAATATGTTATTCATTCCTGCGGACCGGTTTTCAGGATCTGAATACCTTGCCAGAATATTCAGAAAGCCAGAGTCTCCTTCTGAACTGTCAGAATACCTGAAGGATATTTTGTCCTTCATTGCATCTGATCTGGAACATGATAAAGAAGAGGATGATATAGACAAAATGCAAAAGAATGTGCTGAACGAGTTTATATATAGAATTGTATTATCAATAAACAGGCTTGAGACACTGATAAACGATAAGGAGATTGGTTTAACAACTGCAACTTACCTCAGGATACTCGACAGGATGCTCAGAATGCAGTCTGTACCCTTTTCCGGTGAACCTCTTTCAGGAATTCAGGTGATGGGAATCCTAGAGACAAGGGCACTTGATTTCAGTAACCTCATCCTCTTATCGGTAAATGAAGGTGTTCTGCCTGCCGTATCTGCCGGAGCATCATTTATTCCTTATTCTCTGCGCGAAGCATTTGGACTGCCTTCGCTTAATCACCAGGAATCTATTTATGCATATCACTTCTACAGGCTTATTCAGAGAGCAGAGAATGTTTTCTTTGTTTTCAACTCCAACTCAGATGGCCTCAGGAGCGGTGAGATGAGCAGGTTTCTCATACAGATGAAATATGAATCTCCGAAAGCCCCGGAATTCACTGATCTGAAATTTAATATTCAGACACACCGCTCAATTGGCGAAAGTGTCGAGAGAACTGAAGAACATCTGAATCAGCTGAGATTGCGCTATATTCAAAATGAGGGCAGAGGCCTTCTCTCTCCATCAGCAATCAATACGTGGCTCAGCTGCAGGATGAAGTTCTTTTACAGGTATGTTAATAACCTTAAAGAGCCGCAGCAGGTATCAAGGGAGATTGATCCCGCAATGCTTGGAAATATCCTGCACAAAATAATGAAGGTAATCTATAGTGACTATAAGGGAAAAGTGCTGACTCCTGAGATTCCTGAATTGCTTCTTAACAACCCGAACATGCTTGGCGGGATAATTTTAAAATCGGTAAGAGCAGAACTCAGTATTGGCGATATCTCAGAAGTCAACGGGAATGAACTTATAGTAAGGGACGTATTAATGGTCTTTATTACCAGGATATTAAATACTGACAGTAAACTGGCTCCAGTTACTTTAAAATCACTCGAGGAATACTATTCCTTTAACCTGGAGACCGGTTCAGGAGAAAACCAGTTCGTTATTCCTGTTGGAGGGCAGGTAGATCGGGTTGATATCCTGAATGGTATCTGCCGTATTGTTGACTACAAGACAGGATCAGTATCCGACTCGGTAAAAGTTATTTCTGATCTCTTTAAGGAAGACAGAAGAAAAGATGACGATGCCTGGTTACAAACCCTTCTTTACTGCGAGGCCTGGCTTTCTGCCAATCCCGGAAGAGCAGTCAGACCATCTGTTTATAAAATCAAAAGAATGACCGGGAGTGCATTATCCGATAAATTTATTCTTAAGAGTGACAGTAAAAACGAGATTGTTGTAGATGATTATAATCAGGTAAGGGATGAGTTTATTTACGGACTTAAAGAAACCATAAATGCTATATTCAGCAACAATGAGCCCTTTACTATGACCACCGACAGGTCAAGAAAATGTTCATATTGTCCTTACAGGCTATTATGCATGAGGTAGGCTAATGCTCCATTTCGCGCTGCAGCGCTGCCATTTTAATAGCTGTTATTGCTGCCTCATCTCCTTTGTTGCCGTATATTCCGCCGGCTCTCTCTTCAGCCTGTTCAAAAGTATTTGTTGTAAGCACGCCGAAAACAAAGGGAAGGTTGTACTCCATATTAAGCTGGGTAATTCCCTGAGTTACGCCCTGGCATATATATGTAAAATGAGGTGTCTCGCCCTGAATAACGCATCCTAAGCATATGACTGCGTCAAGGTCATCATATTCGGCAAGAAACTGGGCGCCGAGTGTGAGTTCATAGCTTCCGGGAACATGTTTTACAATAATGTCTGATTCCGGAGTACCATGTTTTTTGAGGGTATTTACGGCACCCTCAAGCAAAGACCATGTTATCTTTGAGTTCCAGTCTGAAACAACAATTCCAAACCTCATATCTGAGGCATCAGGAACTGTTTCCGGATTGTATTCTGATAAATTGGATGTACTCATTTTGAAACAAGAAGTTTCACTCTGGCAATGTATTTATCGATTGTTGATCCTTCTGTGCTTTCAGGATATTCAGACTCTATTCTTTCATAAACACTCAACGCTTCTGCATATTTGCCAGTCAGTTCATAAAGTTCGCCGGCTTTCATAAGGAAAAGCGGGGTATTAAATGTGTTTTTGGCATAGTCGGCTGCTTCAATATAGAGATCAACTCCTTTTTCGAGGTTGCCAAGTTCAACATAAGCATCACCTGTGGCTCCTATAGCAAGAGACCCGATCACTTTATCTTTTTTCGAATATTTGTTAAGCATATCAATAGCTTCCTGATATTCACCCAGATGCAGGTAGCAGATTCCGGCACTGTAGCGGGCCAGATTACCTGAGTTTGTAAGTTTATAATCCTTTGCGATATCAAGAAAGCCAAGGTAGTTGCCATCGCCGTTTAGAGCCAGTTTCAGGGAATCCATCTCAAGGTACTTCTGAGCCTGATACATCTGAGCCTGCGCCTCATCACCTCTTTTTCCAAGATACAGTTTCCCAAGCCATACCAATCCAACAATTGCAACAATTACTGCCAATCCTGTTAACAGAACTTTATAATTCTCTTCAAGGAAATGTTCGGTTTTAGTCAGCGTCTCTTCAACGTTTGTAATTGTCTGTGGATTCTCATCCTTTTTATTCTTTGCCATACTGCTCTTTACTGTTTAACTTCAAAATTTTACCACGGCAAAAGTAGTTTTTTTAAAACAATTTTGAAAAATTAATTTAATGAATATTAAGTAGACAGTAATAGCTTGTTATGATCCTGATTATCTGCAAGTAAGTTTTGTATTATTGCAATCGCTATTCATATTTTGCAGTAAAGCTCTGCCCATCACTTAATATCTTTTTCTAACTTTGAAAACTTAAGAGTTTATTTTTTGTAATCTGGTTCTACTTTTTAATTTTTGCCTTTTTACTTTTTACTTTTTACTTTTTACCTCTTACTTCTTACTTCTTACTTTCCCAGATATGTATCTTAAAAAACTCGGACTTACGAATTTCAAGAATTATGAGCTGGATGAGATGGAGTTCTCGCCCAGGATTAATTGCTTCGTTGGGAATAATGGTGTGGGCAAAACAAATATTCTTGATGCGATACATTATTTGTCGCTTACGAAGAGCTTTTTTAACAATATCGACAGTATCAGCATAAGGCATGGCGAGGATTACTTTATTATTCAGGGAACCTTCAACAGAGATGATGAGGATGACAATGTCTATTGCGCATTCCAGAAACAGAAGCAGAAACTTCTGAAAAGAAATGGAAAGGAGTATCAGAAACTTTCGGAGCATATCGGCAGGTATCCCGTTGTTATGATCTCTCCTGCCGACAGTGTTCTGATATCAGAGGGCAGCGAGGAGCGGAGAAGGTTTATGAACAAGATAATAAGTCAGTATAATGCAGAATATCTCGACTCAGTACTGAAATACGGCAAAGCTTTGCAGCAGCGGAACCGGCTGCTTAAGGATTTCAGGTCATCGGGGCGATTTGATGAAGATAGCTTGTCGGTTTGGGATTCGCAGCTTGTGAAATATGGAAATTATATCCATAGTGAGCGCAGCGCACTTGTTACCGAACTTATCCCTGTTTTTCAGGAATATTATGATATGATCTCTTCAGGCAGGGAGAGAGTGAAACTGAATTACAGATCGCATCTTTCAGAAGGCGATTATTCTGAAATGCTCGTCAGTACACTTCAAAGAGACAGGATTCTTGAATACACAACAGCCGGCGTGCATAAGGATGACCTGACCCTTGAAATGAATGATCATCCGGTAAAATCACTGGGATCGCAGGGACAGCAAAAGTCTTACCTTGTCGCTTTGAAGCTGGCAAAATTTGACTATATAAAACGAAAGTCAGGTTTCTCGCCAATTCTTTTGCTCGATGATCTCTTTGACAAGTTCGATTCCGAACGGGTTGAGCAGATAATAAGGCTGGTAGGTAATCACAGGTTTGGGCAGATCTTTATTACTGATACCAATCAGGACCGGCTGCATGAGATCTTGTCATCGCATAATACCGATTACAGGCTTTTCAGGATAGCATCAGAGGGAGTTAAAGAGGTAATAAACAACGGATCTCCGGTTTAATGAGAAGAAGCAAAACAATATCGCTGGCGGAAGCTCTGCAGGATTATATCAGGGAAATGAATTTCACCCAGAAGCTCGGTGAAGTTGATGTAATCAGCTCATGGGAAGAGATAGTGGGGAAGGCTATCAGTTCCCGAACGACCCGGATATATATAAAAGACAAGGTTCTGTATGTACACCTTAGCTCATCGGTTGTAAGAAATGAATTGTCAATGCTCCGCGAAGCCCTCAGGGAAAAACTAAATGCTAAAGCCGGAATTGAGGTTGTGAGGGAAATAGTTCTCCGATGATAAAATGAAGCGTGTATTATGGAGTTAATTATGACAGGCTCTGCTATTGTCTGAGACGCTCAGGTTATTAAATATTCTTTACCGCTGATTTCTATTCTTTTCCTTAAACCCTTCTCTGAAGTGAAATTAAAGCTTGTTTCACCGTTTCTCAAAGTAACATTCCACTCTTCTATATCAATAGTGACTACGGAATTATTATCGCGGTAATGAATATAGGTGGCAAGCAGCAGGGCCTTTTCAATGCCATCGCCGCGCCTGAAGTTCCAGACCTCATCCGGAAGTGCCAGCCGCTGGCCGTCATAAATCGATTCGTTGGTCAGCCTTGCAAGGGCCTCATAAACTTCATCAGGATTCTTCCCTTCAAGATCTTTAAAACTGACAGGATTCCTCTCAATTGCGGCTTTTACAAATGGCAGCCAGTCGATGACATCCATCTGCCTGTATACATAAAGTGTCAGCCTGGCCATTTCAGAGATACCTGACATATCTTTAATTTTTCCTGCAAGAACTTCACGGGTATCGTCAACAGAAATATTAAGTGCAGGAATTTCAACATAATCTTTATTGATATCTGGCAGATTTGGTTCGGTTGATGTAAAATCTCTTAGTTCTCTGAACATTTCCCTGATAATAGCTTCAGGAACTTCAGCAGCAACTTCTATAAACCTGCTTTCGATTTCAGCTATACTCATTCCCGGAGATTTATTAATGATTGCCTCAAAATCATTAATGATCAGCTTACCATGGATCGGACTGAGGTGAAACTCATCTCCTTCAATTTCCCTGATAAGCGCTTCGCGTGATTCCGGCGCTGCGCTATTTTTGCTTGAATGCTCATATTCAAACATTTTTTCAAGCGACAGGTACCTGGCAGTGCCTGAGCAATCACATCTGTATTGAAAGAGCGATTTGTATTTAGATTTGAAACGGAGAAAGTTTATAAAAACAATATTTGTAAGATCCGTGACCAGAAATTCATTTAAGTGTTTTGAAAAATGTTCATATGCCTCCCTCCTTATTGTGGCTTTATCATAAAGAGTATGGATATGTCCCGAAATATGAGAAACGATTGTTACTTTTTCATTCTCCAGAGCTCTTCGTGCTTTTTCGGAAAGGGAGGTTCCGTTGAACCACATATTCTTTGTAACTATTCTTCGGTTGTTTGTTATAAGCCCTTCCTTTTCTGTTATGAAGTTCTGGGAGTGTAACGGAGTAGCAATCAGAAAAATCTTTTCAAGCGGTATTCTGCCGATAACAAACATGGCGGCAGCGTAAAGGGCTGACAAAGAAACACACTCACCGGCGCCTGTAGTGAAGTTCTCCTTATACCTGAAGGCACCCATCGCTTCAACTGTCTCTGTCTTCCAATAAGGGATTATATCCGAATCGAGCTTATCAAGGCCAAAATGCTTTCTTATGTCAATATCGAAATAGTACTTGTCGCCCTCATATCCAAAGAGAGCGTTTGACTGCTTCAGCATATCCATATCATAAAAATCTCTGAACCGCTCAATCTCAGTTGTTTTTGTGGTCAGTCCCCATGTCGCCAGATCGAGGTTGAATACATAATTCTGTATTATAAACTGTTTGATCCGGTTGACCTTGTATGTGAAGCTTTTATGTTCAATGTTTTTAAACCAGGGATCAGCCCTCCAGGCCCAGATAGTCGGTGACATAATGTCTGCAAGCACAAGGGGATAAAACAATTCCGGAAATATGAAGATCTCCATATCCGAAAGTGTGAATGCAGATGAGTATTTTTCAAGTTCCTTCCTGTTGGAAGAAAGTTCATTTCCCATTAAATCCATAGCTTGTTCTAAATCTATATAGCAGGTAACACAAAACCGGATTTAATGTTTAGTATTAATAGAATCTTTCAATCCCTGAAAAGAAAAAGTTGGCTTCAATAATTGCATTCTCAAAACAGTCTGATCCATGAACCGCATTCATCTGCACCGATACTGCAAAAGTTTTTCTGATAGTACCTGGTTCTGCCTTTGAAGGATCAGTCGATCCGATAAGCTTTCTGAACTCATCAACTGCGTTTTCGTGTCTGAGTATCATAACCACAACAGGTCCGGATGTCATGAATTCAATAAGGCCTTCATAGAATGGTTTCCCCTTATGGACTGAATAGAATGATTCTGCCTGCGGCAGAGTAAGTTTAACCATACGCATTGCTGCAATCTCAAATCCTGCTTCATTGATCATTGCAAGTATCGGTCCGGTTTTTCCTGTTCTTACGGCGTTCGGTTTGATGATTGAAAATGTAAAATCGCTGTACATATTGTGCTATTTTATGATATTGATCTGCTGAATTGCCTTATGGAATATTTTCTATCTTTACACACTTGAAAAAACTGAAACAAAAGTGGTTGATTTATCCAAATATACAAAACAATTAGCTAATCTTTTCTCAACATCCGGGAATATATTGCTGATTTGCCATATTAATCCTGATGGCGATGCCGTCGGATCTCAACTGGCTCTTTATCATTATCTTGATTCCAAAGGAAAAAATGTTCAGATGCTCTCACCCAATTATCTTCAGGAATTCCTGAAGTGGATGGATGGTTCTGAACGCATCAATATTTTTATCAGGGACAGAACAGCTTGCAGAGCTATAATTGGTGCAGCAGACCTTATAGTATTGCTCGATTTCAATCAGTCGAACAGGCTTGGTGAGGCTGAACAATATGTTCTGGCATCAGGAGCTAAAAAAGTCTTGATAGATCATCACCTTAATCCTACACAGATAGCCGACATGATCATATCTGATACCACAGTCTGTTCTACGTCAGAGCTTGTTCACAGAATAGTAACAGAACTTAACGGTGAGCAGTTTCTCAACAAATCCTATGCTGAAGCCCTTTATGTAGGGATAATAACCGATACTGGAAATTTCGAGCACGGATCATATTCATCTGAAACTTTCAGGGTTGTTGCCGACCTGTTTGATGCAGGAATTAATAAGGAGAGGATACTTAACCTTATCTATAATAACTATTCCTCAGATCGTTTAAGACTCCAGGGTTATGCCCTCAACCAGAAGATGGTTCTTCTTCCTGAATATCACACAGCTTACATCATTCTTACGCGCAGCGAATTAAAGATGTATAACCATGTAAAGGGCGATACGGAGGGATTTGTGAATATGCCTCTTTCAATAAAAGGGATATTCTTTACCGCCCTTTTTATTGAAAAGGATGGCTTTGTGAAGATCTCATTCAGGTCGAAAGGGACCTTTCCCACGAACGAATTTGCTTCGAAGTATTTTAACGGAGGAGGACATCTTAATGCTTCAGGAGGAGAGTATTATGATACGATGGATAATACGGTGGCACATTTCATGAATATGCTGTACGAAAATAAAAACAGATTTGAAGAAAATATCTGAGCTCATGTCGTTAAGAAGTTTAATCATCCTTCTTATTCCACTTCTTATTGTCTCCTGCAGGAACTATTCTGAAAAGAAGGTTACTGTTTCACGCAGAAGCAGGGAGGAGATGACGGAAGTTAACAGGTATATGGTAACAAAGGATAAGGAGAGGATTGAGAGCTATATTGAGAGGAAGGGCCTTGAAATGGAGGAATCGCCGACAGGATTGTGGTTCAGAATCAACAAGGAAGGGGAGGGGCCTGATTTCAGTGATGGAGACAAGATCCTTTTCAACTATGAATGTTCCTTGCTCGATGGCACGATTGTTTATAGTTCTGAGGAGTCAGGTCCTAAGGAAGTTATTCTTGGCAGAAGCACAATGGAGTCAGGCTTGAATGAAGGATTGCGTATGCTTAAACAAGGAGCCGAAGCTACTTTTATCCTGCCACCCTTTATGGCTTTTGGCTTGATAGGTGATGGGAAAAAAATACCATCCAGGTCAATTATTGTGTATAATGTTACTATATTGCCGCCCGGATAATATTTGGAACGTTTTTTGCGTTTGTCAGATGATTTGTAATTTAAAAGCAATATTAAATGTTAAATAAAAAGCTTGTTTTTGGCCTTTTCACAATGGCATTGATTATTACACTCGTTTCTTGTAATCCCTCCAAAAAGTACGAAAAAGAGGAGCAGGCAATGATCGACAGTTACCTGAACTCCAATCCGACACTCAACTTTGTGCAGAAGGAGAGCGGACTCTATTTCTGTTCGGTTCAGGAAGGTACCGGTATAATGCCTGTATTGCACGACACTGTATCTGTTAAATACACAGGCAGTTTCCTCAGCGGACAAGTTTTCGATACTAATGTCGGAACACCCGATTCATTGACTTTTCCTTGCCTGGAGGGCTGGATGATTGATGGTTTCGACGAAGGGATATCCTATCTCAAGCAGGGAGGGAAGGCTATTATTCTTTGTCCTTCCTGGCTTGCCTACGGCAAAGCAGGCCGTTATGGATTTGTGAGCGGTTATACTCCTCTTCTATTTGAGATTGAGCTTGTTAATGTGAAGAAAAGTAGCGGTAAGTAGAATTACTGCATCACATAAACAACAAGTTTATCCTTTAGCTCCGGCTGTTCTTTTTTCCACTCTGAAATTTTCATTGTCCGTATTGATTCAGAAGGAAGAGTTAATTCACTGGCCACAGTCAGCATAGTTTCATTGCGGCAGACCGATAAAATCGATTCAAACATTTTGTGATTCCGATATGGTGTTTCCATGAAGATCTGTGCATAGCCTTCCCCGGCGCGCTTTTCAATTTCCTTCAGTTTTGCAGACCTTTCATCGGGTTTGACAGGCAGGTAGCCGTTAAATGTAAAAGCCTGTCCGTTTAGTCCGGACGAGATCAGGGCAAGAATAATGGAAGAAGGCCCCGACAAAGGAGTGACAGTCAGTTTCATCCTGTGAGCCAGCGCGACTATCCTCGCTCCGGGGTCAGCAATTCCGGGTAATCCTGCTTCGCTCATTACTCCGATATCAAATCCATTTATTACTGGTTCGAGATAGTGCGATATATCCCCTTCTCCCGTATGCTCATTCAATTCAAAAAAGTGAGCATCATCAATAGGAAATCCCTTGTCGATAAGCCTCAGGTACCTGCGTGCGCTCCGGATATCTTCCACAATAAAATACCTTAATTCCCTGGTGAGACTAAGAACTTTTTCAGGGATCACTTTTAAGAAATCATCTCCTCCCAGGGTAACAGGTATTAAATAGATCTTTCCACTCATGCTTAAGTTCTTGTTTTATCAAATATATTATCAAATCAGGAGTATAACAACAAAAAATGGTCTGGCTGTTGTCAATTACCTCTTTTTAATTTAGGTTTGTCTTGAAAATAACCAAAAGTGAAAATAACATTCCTTGGCACAGGCACTTCTCAGGGAGTTCCGGTTATTACATGTGAATGCCCTGCATGCTCTTCTTCGGATGAGCATGATAAAAGACTGCGGACTTCTCTTTTGCTGGAAATTAACGGTAAAGTCCTGCTTTTTGATGCTGGCCCTGATTTTCGTCAGCAGATGCTAAGGGAGAATGTTAAAAAGCTTGATTCCATCATCCTTACTCACGAGCACAAAGACCATATTGCCGGTATGGATGATGTAAGGGCATTTAATTTTAAGAGCCAGGATGCTGTGGATATTTTTGCTGAGGAGAGGGTTCAGAAAGCTATAAGAAAAGAGTTCTCATATGTATTTTCAGAATACCAGTATCCTGGCGTTCCAAGGATGCGGCTAAATGATATTCCGGATCAGATGTTCATAGTTAAGGGAATTGAGGTATTGCCTGTACGGGTTTTTCACTACCATCTGCCGGTATTTGGTTTCAGGATCGGTAATTTTGCATACATAACTGATGCCAATTATATCCCGGAGGAAAGCAAAGAGAAACTATTTGGAGTGAAGTATTTAGTGATAAATGCTTTACGCAAGGAAAAGCATATATCACATTTCAGCCTGAGGGAGGCTATTGATTTTATAAGGGAGATCTCACCGAAAAAAGCATATATCACGCATATCAGCCACCAGATGGGTTTATATGCAGAAGTTGCAAAGGAATTGCCTCCCGGGATAATGCTTGCTTATGACGGACTGAATTTCAGTTGTGATGAGTAACTGTCCTCTATTTCTTTTTAAAATTTTTGCTCAGCTTCTTCTGGTAACCTGAAGAAAAATAATACTTGTTTCTTCCTAATTGTGTGGTACTTACACGCGAATTCTGCTTCTTCTTTTCCAGCCAGGGATTCTTCTTTGATGATGCGCAACCAGGTGTGGCGGCTATCAAAATAATAATAAGGAGGTATTTGAATATTTTAGCTAAATAAGACACTGCTTCTCCCTCTCTGGAATGTTTGCAAAAACTCTTTCTCAACCCTTATACATATTAATCGGCTAAAAGGTTACATATTCTTTTTTTAAACTGCCAACTAAGTCATAAATTGCGTTGATTGATATAAAAATTTAAAATAATGAAAGTATTTTCAAAACGGGCTCAGGCTCTCTGTATGCTCATATTAACTGTTACAATATCAGTCTGTTCGCAGAATATCAGTAGTGTCAGTCTCAGCCCGGGCAAGGGCCTCATTGCTGATTCCCTCACTCTTTCAGGCGGTGAAAAGATTTTGCTGAATAAACAGAGGCCGCTCTTTACTCTAAGGATTAATGATGTACTTGTCAGTTCGGACAAGGCAGCAGCATATAAAGCCGGACCTGAATATCTTCAGCTTTTGCCGGATGGGATAAAGGCTACTGTGACTTTTCATGAACTTCCGGAGAAACCGGTACAATGTGAAATCAGTTTTAAGAATAATGGCAGTGATACGGTTTCAATAAGCAATGTTGTTCCCTTTGGCGAGGATAGCAGCTCAGTTTATATTACCGGTAAAGGTCCATGGGATCTTGCCAGGGCATGGCTTTTCAGGCCGGGCTACAGGCCCCTGCGTGTAATCCTTCCCGATAATGCATGGGAAATGGGCTACTCTTCATTTAGCGCCGGAAATTCTCTTTCTGTTTGCGCCCTCGCACGCAGAAAGAAAAGTGACGGAGGTATCAGAAAGAGATATGAAACACTGTTGCCTCCTGGTACTTCTGTTACCTATGCCATTAATTCAGAGATCTTTGAGGGGGATTGGCAGAATGGGCTTCGTAAGTTATTCAGCGAGAAGTATCTGTATGATCTTGAATCGTTCGATAACAGACTTTTTGAGAGGGATGACCTTCTCTGGATAAAAGACAGCTACCTGATAATACTGCAAATGGCATGGGACAGAGAGTATTATGACAGGTTTAACGGGCAGTATAATTTTCCTGAATTCCTGAACGCGGGAAAAGCGGTCTATGGTAATATAGATGTCTTCGGAATCTGGCCAACCTGGCCCAGGCTGGGACTCGATCAGCGCAACCAGTGGGATATGTATCGTGACCTTCCCGGAGGCATCGGTCAGTTAGGGGTCTTTGCTCAGCTTTCTCATGCTGCCGGAACTAAATTCTTTATATCATATAATCCATGGGACAACAGTACCAGGAAAGAAGATCATTACAGGGGTATGGCAAGGCTCATATCTGAAATTGATGCAGATGGTGTGGTGCTTGACACTCAGGGAAGTTCAAGTTTTGAGCTTCAGGCAGCAGCTGACAGTGTTAAAAAGGGAGTTGTAATGTATTCTGAAGGCATGTCGGTAGTAAAAGATATGCCTGGCATTATATCAGGCAGAGTTCATAACGCAATCTTCCTTAGTCCCGAACTTAACCTGAACAAGCTGATCAAACCCGATTTCTCAATCTTCAGGGTATGCGATGTTGGTGAAGATCTTATTCATCGTGAGCTTGCAGTGGCTTTTTTCAACGGTTATGGTACCGAGTTGAATATGTTCCGTCCTGGAGGGAGAGATGAATCTCTCAGGAAAGATCTTGAATTTCTCGGGAAAACAACACTTATCCTGAGGCAGAACAGCATAACGTTCAGGGACCGGAACTGGACACCGCTGATAGAAACCAAAATTGACAATGTTTTTGTAAACAGGTGGAAGTCGGGAGACAAGACAATATACACGGTGCTGAACATGAGATCAGAAGGGGTTAATGAAACGCTTTTCAAAGCAGATGCACGAAAAGGCTACCATTATATTTCTCTCTGGAATCACACCAGTATAGATCCAACTGTTGAGAATGGCGAGGTCTTAATCAGGGTTGATGCAGATGGCTGGCAATCATCCTTTACAGGTACACGCAGAGAAGGTTCAGTTGACTGTATTGCAGAGTTTCCTGATTTATTGCAGGCAAAGCTGACAGGCCGTTCAATACGCTTCTCTCCGAAGGGCGGTACGAGCGTTACTCTGTGGAGGGGAGATCCCTCATACAGTGCTTTGAAAAGGGAATTTAAAGTTCTGAACGATACAACTGTTAATGTGGAAGAGATTTTTGGAGTATGCGAAGGCAAAATTGTCATTCAACTAATGAACGGCAACACCCTGGTCGACGAGAATGTCTTGATCCTGAAGGGAGTAAAGCCATGGCTGATAAGCAAGGTGGCTCTGACTCCGCTGAGCCGGGATATACCTGCAGATATGGTGCTTGTGCCGGGAGCATCATTTTCTTACAATGTGACACCGAATGATGAATTTATTCCGTATCCGGAGGTGAGTGGGACTGTCGTAAAGGTGGAAAGTTTTCTTATGGACAGATATCCGGTAACCAACTCTCAGTTCCATCGCTTCATCAGTGAATCAGGCTATAGTCCGGCAGATACCTCAGGGTATTTAAAGCATTGGCAAAATGGTAATTACAGAAAAGGGGAGGAGAGGTACCCTGTTGTGTGGGTAAGTTATGAAGACATGCTGGCCTATTCAAAATGGGCAGGAAAAAGGCTGCCGACTGAGGCCGAATGGCAATTGGCAGCTCAGGGGACAGACGGAAGGAGATGGCCATGGGGCAATGATTTCATTGGCAGCCGCGTCAACAATGCATCAGGGAGCCCGACACAGGTAAATGCATTTCCAAGAGGGAAAAGTCAGTATGGGGCTGAGGATTTAGTGGGAAATATCTGGCAGATGACAGGAGATATCTATTTCAATGGTACAAATTACCTGGGGGTGATCAGAGGAGGAAGCTACTATAAGCCGGAATCGAGCTGGTGGTATATCCAGGGAGGGCCTCAGCCTCTTGACAAGACTCAAATACTATTACTTACCTCACCAGGTTTGGACAGGAGCGCAACTGTAGGGTTCAGGTGCGTCAAGGATAAAGTAGGAAGTAAGAAGTAAGAAGTACGAAGACGGAAGACCAAAGCTCTTTAAATTCCCCCTTTGAAGGGGGCTAGGGGGATGTAGCGAGAAGACGGATCCCAGCTTGCGGACGAAGACGGAAGTTAGATTAAAATTCAATTTGCCGGCTCCATTGCCGATCTCAGGCTTATAGAAATCGGGTTTGAGACCGGTAATCTCCTGATACACTTTCCCCAGTTCAGATATAAATGCATCAGCATGTTTCTTTTCAACAATGCTGACTGTGCATCCGCCAAATCCGGCTCCGGTCATTCTTGTTCCTATCACGCCCGGAAGTTTCCTGCCTTCGTATACCAGGGTGTCGAGCTCTTTGCCGGTAACTTCATAATCATCCTTCAGTGAATCGTGTGAGAGGTTCATCAGCTCGCCAAATCGTTTCAGGTCATTGGCTTTAAGTACTTTAACGGCTTCCATAACTCTGCCGTTCTCACTTATTACATGCTTTGCTCTTTTTCTGACCACAGAGTCCTTGATATATTTTTCAAGTATGTCAATTTCAGAGACATTCAGTTCACTCAGATTCCTTACAGGTTTGTAGGCCTGCAGAAGTTCTACGGCTTTGTCGCACTCGCCGCGCCTCTCGTTATATTTTGAATCAGTAAGGCCTCTTCTCTTATTGGTATTAGTTATAATAAGAACATTGTCATTAAGGATCAGCGGTACGTTCTCATATGACAGTGAATCGCAGTTGAGGAAAATGGCATGATCCTTTTTCCCGAAACCAACAGCAAACTGATCCATAATTCCGCAGTTCATCCCGACGAATTCATTTTCAGCCTTCTGGCTCATTTTTACAAGTTCGAGTGTTGCCAGACCTGCCGAAAAGAGGTCATTAATGGCAACTGCCGTTACCATCTCAATCGATGCCGAAGAAGATAGGCCTGCCCCGTTGGGAACATCCCCAAAATACAGGAATTCAAGACCGGAGATTGTCAGGCCCTTCTTTATGAACTCATTAATGACACCTATCGGATAGTTGATCCATCTGTTCCCGGTCTTGGTATAAGAATCTCGAAGCTCTGTCTCATAATCATCGTCGAAGTTGACCGTGCTGAATTTGAGAATGCCAGGGTTGATTTTCCGGATTAACAGATAAGTGCCGTAATTAAGTGCACATGGAAATACATATCCTCCGTTATAATCAGTATGCTCTCCGATAAGGTTTACTCTGCCTGGTGAGAAAAAAAGAACAGGCTCATCGGACCTGTTCCCATATTTTTCAAAAAACTTCTCGAGTAAGATCTTCTTTTCCATTATTATACTTTGAGTTTTTTCTCAATCTCATTAATCTGGTTCCTGAAATGTTTATCTGTATCTATCAGGTTATTAACTGTTTTACAGGCATGTAGCACAGTAGCATGGTCTTTGCCGCCGATATGGGTTCCGATGCTTGCAAGAGAAGCTTTTGTAAGGCTTTTTGAGAAATACATCGATACCTGCCTGGCCTGTACTATCTCCCTTTTTCTTGTTTTTCCCTGTATCAGATCAATAGGGATTTTGTAGTAGTCACAGACAATTTTCTGAATGTACTCTATTGTAATCTCACGCCGGGAGGTGCTTACCAGTTTTTCAACCATCATCCTGGCAAGATCAAGTGTGATCTCTTTCCTGTTCAGGGTCGACTGTGCATAAAGAGATATAAGCACAGCTTCAAGTTCCCTTATATTATTTGTTATGTTTATTGCCAGGAATTCGAATATTTCGTCTGGTAACTCAATGCCGTCGTTATATGCCTTTTTCTTAAGGATGACAAGTCTTGTTTCATAGTCAGGTCTCTGAAGATCGGCCTGGAGACCCCATTTGAACCTCGACAGCAGCCTTTGTTCCATTCCCTGGAGTTCAACAGGGGGCCTGTCGCAAGTAAGGATAAGTTGTTTCCCCGATTGGTGCAAATGATTGAAGATGTGAAAAAAAGTATCCTGGGTCTTTTCCTTACCTGCAAATTCATGGACATCATCGAGGATAAGAACATCAATCATCTGGTAGAAATGAAGGAAGTCGTTCTTGTTATTATTCCTTACTGACTCCACAAATTGTGTCTGGAATTTATTTGCATTTACATACAGCACTGTCTTGTCCGGATGTTTCTCCTTGACGAGAATCCCGATAGCCTGCGCGAGGTGAGTTTTTCCAAGACCTGAATCGCCATAAATCATAAGCGGGTTAAAAGCAGTACCTCCAGGGTTGTTTCCAACCGCAATACCGGCTGATCGTGCCAGTCTGTTGCATTCACCCTCTACGTAGTTGGAGAAATTATAATCAGGATTTAGCTTGGGGTCAAAATGAACCTTTTTTATACCTGGTATTACAAATGGATTCTTAATTGATGGCTGGGTTACTTCAAAAGGAACCTGAACGGGCCTGTTATTGAGATCAGTTTTGTTCCTCGACGGATATCTTACAGTATAAGGTTTGCCGTCGGAATAGTTTGAATTCTCCATAACGACGTTGTATTCAAGCTTGGCTTCATTTCCTATCTCGCGCCTGAGAGTCTTTCTGAGAATATCGATGTATTGCTCCTCGAGGTATTCATAAAAAAACGGACTAGGCACCTGGATTGTAAGAATATTGTTTTCCAGTTTCAAAGGGATGATTGGTTCAAACCAGGTCTTGTAACTGATGGATGGAATAATATCCCTTATTATCTGCAGACAGTTATTCCAAACGTCATTATGTGACTTATTCATTTAGGGTTTTGTTTAAAAAGGTCAAAGGTTGGAATCAACGCTGATTCGTGTAGCAATATTTGTAAAAAAAAAACTAATAAAAAAAATTTTTTTCACTTGACTTTTTCAAAAAAAGTATATGTTTTTAATCATCAGTAACTTAGGCGGGCAATTATTTTTGTATTATTTTTTTCTATTGAATATCAGGTAGTTACAGAACTAAAAGGAGTTTTGTTAGTGTCCTTCAATTTATTATGGATTTCTGCTCAAAATTCAACAATACCCATTTAAAATAAGGATTATTTTGCTATTGATTATGATATCCTTTTAGAGGTCAGCATTATCTGAAAATTAACTAAAGGTTCAACAAATGCATGGCCTGTAATTCAGAAAAGTGAGAAGTGGACATATTTTTTGGGATTTGCTTTCATGTCCTCCAAAAGCAGGTTCAAACTTGAGAGACTGTTGGAAAGGTTTGTATAAAGCGAATCGTTGGTAAGGAACTGCCCCGCACTTCCTTTTCCGCTGTTCAGGTTTTCCATCATTTTCGAAGTACTCTCAAGGCTTGATTTCAAATTGGAAATTGTTGTATAGATATCAGCGGCAGCAAGGGTATCGCTTATGGCCTCCAGATTGCTGAAGGTGCTGTTCATCTTGCCCGTGTTGGCTGAGAGCATCTCCGAGAACTTGCTGACACTCTCCAGGGTTGATTTAAGTTCTTTCTCATTTGTGCCGATAATATTGTCAATGCTTGCGGTAGTGCTGTTCAGGTTCGACATTGTTGCGCCTAGGTCTTTTCTGAAGCCGTCATTCAGGATTTTATTAATTGAACTGATAACTGAATCAGCAGCAACCATAAGATCAGTGATCCTCTCTTTCACAGGGATAAGCTCCGTTTCAACCTTATCAATAATCGATACAGCCAGCCTGCCGGGGATAGTATCCCCATCCGAATAGAATCCCGGTCCTTCTCCGTACACGAACTGAACCTTCATACCTGCGATAAGAGAAAGAGGAAGTACCTCAGCAACAGTGTTCTTAGGCAGTTTGAAATTTCTGTCAACAGAAAAAGCAACGAGAAGCCTTCCGCTAACTGCATCAATAAAATCGATCGATTGTACAACTCCCACCTTATAACCATTTACCTCTACCGGACTTGATTCTGCGAGGCCGCCGATTTTGTCATAAACCGCATAGTAATAAGCTGTACGGTTGAACAGGTCTTTTCCTTTCAGAAAATTGAACAGGAAGATAAATGATACTATAGTAACCAATACAGTAAAACCTACCTTAACCTCGTTTGATAATTTTTTCATTTATTCTGCTTTTTATTGATGTTCTGTTCGTCCATGGCCTGTTGCAAAGGTACCAATTTATTGTCTTTTACAGCTACCACAAAAGCATCAGGATAGATGGTTTCCAGTTTTTTTCTGTGTTCAGCAGCTTCGGAATAGTTTGTAAAGCTTCCCGAGGCATATCTGTACCTGTCAGGGCCGGCAATCTCAGTTATATCGGTCAGTCCCCTGAAATTTTTGGTGTTGATCTCCTTTCTGGCAGCTGATGATGCAATCTGTACTTTAAATTCGATGAGCTCTGTTAAATCTTTCACAGGTTCCCTGGGCGCGGCTGTTTCAATCTGTTGCGGAACAGTATCGTCTGCCATTGATAAACCGCTCTTGCTGTTGACTTCATTAATATAATCGCGGCAAGCCCTGAAAATAGCCGACGAAATATACTCCTGACCCTCATTTGAATTAATGTATTTCTCTTCAGTGGGATTGGTTATGAAGCCTATCTCTGTAAGAACGCTGGGCATTGTTGTCATAAACAAAACGTAGAATCCGGCTTCCTGAACTCCTCTGTCTGCCCTGTTCACCCTCTCCTTGTATTGTGCCTGAATAAGTGATGCCAGATAAGTGCTTTGCTCACGGAACACGTTCTGCATCAATGTGAATATGATATACGATTCAGGCGACTTCGGATCAAATCCTTCATATTTTGTTGTATAGTCCTTCTCAAGCAGTATAACCTCATTTTCCTTCATGGCAACCTGAAGGTTTGCCTCGTCCTTTGAGAGCCCCATTATATAAGTTTCTGTGCCTCTGGCGTTTGACGAAGGATTGCCGTTTGCATGAATTGATATAAACAGATCTGCTTTATTCCTGTTGGCAATATCGGCCCGTTCTCCAAGTTCAACAAATGTATTATCGTCCCTCGTGTAAATTACTTTTGCATTCTTAATGTTCTTTTTGATCAGATCCCCGGTCTTCAGCGCAACAGACAGCACAATATCCTTCTCATAACTAATCTTGCCGACGGCTCCGGGGTCTTTTCCTCCGTGGCCGGCATCAATTACGATTACCCACTTTTTATCATTGCCGGCAGAAGAGGCAGTTGTTATAAGAAACTGAAAAGACAGAAAAAGGAAAATCAAATACAGCTTGTATATATTATTGGTATAATGTTTGCCGTTATTAACTGCAGTACTCATTTTTAGTTCACGTTTTTTAATTAGTTTTGCGCTGGCAACACTGGTTTGCACAAAAACCATACAAAAATAACATTTAAGTTGTATTTTAATACAGATAAGCGGTTACTTACGATTCTCCTGTTGTTATTTCAGGCTGCTTTCCTGATCGCTCAGGAGAAATTGAGTGTTTCCGATACCAATCTTGTCGTTCAGGATACTCTCCAGACAGATACAACTTCTCTTAATATTAAAAAGGCTTCACTTAAGGCAATCGATTCTAAGGTAAGCTATTCAGCTGTTGGCCGCCGGCATATTGATTTTAAGAATAAGCGTGTCGAACTAATACGAGTCAGCGGTTGTTACAAGGGATCAGATGGAGATCAAGGCAGATTCGATAATAGTCAACCTTTCCTCCAATACGCTCTTTGCCATTGGCAGAAAAGACTCAACCGGGAAAATTGTTGGAAAACCTGTTTTTAAGGATGGTTCACAGGAATTTGATGCTGATGAGCTGACATATAATTTCAATACCAAACAGGCTTATATAAAGGAGATTGTTACCAAACAGTCGGAAGGTCTTCTGCGCAGCCAGTTTACGAAGCTGCTTGAAGATGGCACTTCCAATATTGCAAAGAGTTCATATTCAACATGTGATGCCGATACACAGCATTTTTACATAAACCTCCCGAAAGCTAAAATATATCCCGGTGAAAAGATTGTCTCAGGTCCGGGCAACCTGGTCCTGGAAGGAATTCCCCTGCCTGTTGTACTGCCTTTTGGATTTTTCCCTGTTCAGACAAAAAGGGCTGCATCAGGAATTCTTGTTCCCCGTATCGGTGAAGAGAGGGAGAGAGGGTTTTATCTTTCAGAGGGAGGCTATTATTTTGCCCTGAGTGAGTATTTCGATCTTTCAATAAAGGGGAATTTATACTCCAATGGGAGCTGGATGGCAACTGCCCAGTCGAACTATAGCAGGATGTATAAATACAATGGCAACTTTCTCTTTAGCTATGCCAACAATATTACCGGGCATACAGGGCTCGAAGACTACAGCAAATCAACAAACTACAAGCTCGGGTGGACATTCAACCAGGATCCCAAGGCTTCACCGGGTTCGAGATTCTCGGCCAGTGTTAATCTAAGTTCGAGCCAGTACGATCAGGAAAACAGTTATGTTATTCAGGATCATATAACCACTCAGCGACAGTCGAGTATCAGTTATTCAAAGTCATGGGAAAGAACAAACCTGTCGGCAAGCATGAACCATAGCCAGAACGTGAAGAATAAAACAGTCAGTATCAACCTTCCCAAGGTCAATTTCAGTATGAACAGGATCTACCCTTTCCGGAGTAAAAACAGTTCCGGACCGGAAAGATGGTATCAGGATATCCAGTTCCAGTATACTGCTGCTCTTGACAATCAGATAAATACCACCGAGGATCTTCTTTTCACAGGTTATGTATGGGACAATATGAAAAATGGTTTCAGGCACGAAGCTCCTCTGAGTTTTCAGCTGCGTCCCTTCAATAACTTTTCAATTTCACCATCTGTTTCGTATTCCGCTGTTATGTATACTGAAAAGATATCAAGGAGATGGGATCCCAACTACTTTGATGCTGACATCAATAAAGTTGTTCCTTCTGTTGTGACCGATACAATTAAAGGGATATTTTACGGGCAGGCACTGAATCCTGCTATTGGAGCCAGCTTTAATCCCCAGCTTTTCGGTGAGTATACATTTCTTAACCCCAATTCACGTGTCGAGAAGATAAGGCATGTAATCAAGCCCTCTGTTGGTTTTAGTTACGTTCCTTATTTTGATAATCTCAGTTCCGATATGTACGAGCAGGTTCAGGTCGACACCACTGGTAACAAGATTCAGTGAATATTCAATTTATGAAGGAGGAATCTTTGGGACGCCTGCCTTAGGTCAGAAAAGCGGAAATGTCACCTTAAGCCTTGTCAATATTCTGGAAGCAAAAATCTATGAAAAGAACGATACAACGGGTAAGCCCAAGAAGGTGAAGCTGATAGATAATTTCAGTATTAATACTGCTTATAACATCTTTGCCGATTCAATTAAATGGTCACCGCTTTCCATGCAGTTGCGCACAACTCTGATGGAAAACATAGGCTTATCAGCTAACAGCTCTTTCTCATTATATGGTACCGACAGCCAGGGAAGATCAATTGGAACTCTGAATTTCACTCAGAACGGGAAGCTCATGAGGCTAACTAATTTCAACGCAAGCGTCGATTTTAGTCTGAGCGAACTGTTTACAAAGAATGAAGAGAGACGCAATAAGGCTGCTGTACAAAGTGCAAATGACCGCCGCACGCAAGTCACCGGTGATGATAATCTGGGGCTTCCTGCAACTGATGGCCACGAACATGTGGGAGCATCTCCAAGGGATGCCTGGGGTTATTCCATTTTTGATGTTCCATGGACAATGAATGTTGCTTACACATTTGCTTATTATGATTCAGGAACAAAGCCGGTATACACTCAGGCTGTTTCCATAGATGGGAATCTTACCCTTACAAAGAAAACATCTATTAACTACCGCAGCGGCTATGATTTCACCGGAAAGGAGATTACGATGTCATCAATTGGTGTGTCGCGCGATCTTCACTGCTGGGAGATGAACGTCATGTGGTATCCTAATGGCTCCATGCAGAGCTGGAGCTTTACAATAAGAGTTAAAGCATCTGTTCTCGGAGACCTTAAATATGACAGGCGAAAAGATTATCACGACAGTTACTAACAAATACAGAAAATGAAAAGAATTATTTCCACTTCAGAAGCTCCTGCTGCGATAGGGCCTTATAGTCAGGCTGTTGAGATGAACAATACACTCTACGTATCGGGTCAGATCCCGATTGATCCACATACCGGGAAACTTGTAGACGGAGACATAACTGAACAGACGGAGCAGGTTTTTAAAAATATCTCGGCAATACTCGAGGCTGCAGGTTACTCATTTTCTGATGTAGTTAAATCCACTTGCCTTCTTGCCAATATAGCTGATTTCAAAGCAATGAATGAGGTATATGGACGATACTATACTGAGAAGAAGCCTGCAAGGGCCGCATTTGCAGTTCGCGATCTGCCCATGGGGGCGCTGATCGAAATTGACACAATTGCCATGAAATAAAAAAAAGGGAAGGGTCACGACCCTTCCCTGCATTATATAATATTACGAATATCGGTTATTCGCCGATAATTTCAAATTCTACCTCTACTCTCACATCCCTGTGAAGCTTGACAATAGCTTTGTAGTTACCAACCTCTTTGATCTGGTCTTCAGGAAGTGTAATGTTCTTGCGATCAATATCAAATCCTTTTTCTTTAAGCGACTCGGCTATCTGAATTGTATTAACTGAACCGAATATTTTGCCTGAGGTGCTGGTTTTGGCCCCGACAGTTATCTTAATACCTGCAAGTTTCTCTGCAATGGCCTGGGCAGCTACTTTAATCTTCTCTTCCTTATGAGCTCTCTGTCGGAGGTTCTCGGTGTGCATCTTTTTTGCAGAAGAAGATGCAGCAACTGCAAAGCCTCCCGGTATCAGAAAGTTCCTGGCATATCCGTCTTTGACATTCACGATATCGTCCTTCTGTCCAAGCTTGTTAACGTCCTGTATCAATATGATTTCCATAATTAATCCTCCTTATTTCATTAGGTCAGTTACATAAGGAAGAAGCGCAATGTGTCTTGCTCTTTTAACAGCTTTTGCCACTTTCCTTTGATATTTAAGCGAAGTACCGGTAATTCTGCGCGGCAGAATTTTCCCCTGGTCGTTAAGAAATTTCTTAAGGAATTCCGGATCTTTATAATCAATATAACGGATCCTGTTCTTCTTGAAACGGCAGTATTTCTTTTTTTTGACCTCAACTGTCGGAGGAGTCAAATATCTGATTTCTGATTCGTTCTGTGCCATGTTTTATTCCTCCTTAGCTTTACCTGATTCTTTTTGTCTTCTCTTCTTTTCTGCATATTCGACGGCAAATTTTTCCATCCTGAAAGTTAAAAACCTGATGATCCTTTCATCTCTGCGGAACTGGACTTCAAGTTTTTCGATTAGATCGCCTGTGCCTTTGAACTCAACCAGGTAATAAAAGCCTGTTGATTTTTTCTGGATAGGATAGGCTAATTTTTTTAGCCCCCAGTTTTCTTCATGAACGATCTCACCGCTGTTGTCGGTGATCACCTTCTTGAATTTCTGTACCGCTTCCTTCATCTGGTTCTCAGACAAAACGGGAGTTGCAATGAAAACGGTTTCGTACTGATTCAACATAGTAATTAATTGTTAATTGGTTTAATGAATTTGGACCGCAAAAGTACAATTATTTTAGTTTATTCAAAAAAAATGAAGCGAAAATCTTGCTTATTATTTCACTATCTGCACTTCAGCTCTGAAAGTTCCTGTTTTTTTTCTTCCTGAAAGGGAAAAGATGGCTTTTTAACTATCTTTGTACGACAATCAAAATCACAAGAGCGAAGAGTAAGTTCTATGGAAAACTTTATTGTTTCTGCACGAAAATATCGTCCTGCCAGCTTTGACATGGTTGTTGGTCAGGACTCCATTACAAGCACCCTGAAGAGTGCCATCCGGAACAAACATCTTGCACAGGCTTATCTTTTTTGCGGTCCTCGCGGTGTTGGTAAAACCACATGTGCCAGGATCTTCGCCAAAACAATAAACTGCATTAACCTGGGGGAGAATTCTGAAGCCTGTGATAAATGTGAGTCGTGCCTCTCTTTTAATACCCTGCGGTCGTTTAATATACATGAGCTTGATGCTGCTTCAAACAATAAGGTGGAAGATATCCGGAGCCTGAACGAACAGGTCAGGATACCTCCCCAGATTGGAAAGTACAGCATTTATATAATCGATGAGGTTCATATGCTCTCCTCTTCAGCTTTCAATGCATTTTTGAAGACACTTGAGGAACCTCCGTCTCATGCCATTTTTATCCTTGCCACAACAGAAAAGCACAAAATTATACCAACGATTTTGTCGCGCTGCCAGATCTTCGATTTTAACAGGATCAGGATTGATGATATAGTCAGGAGATTGCTTTTTGTGGCAAAGAATGAAGGTATATCAGCTGAGGAAGAGGCTCTTCATATTATTGGTCAGAAAGCCGATGGCGCCCTCCGGGATGCTCTCTCCATTTTTGATCAGATCGTCAGCCTTAGCGGCAAAATGGTTACATACAAGGATGTTATCGAAAACCTTAATGTGCTGGATTATGAGTATTATTTCAGGACAACCGACGGAGCGATGATGGGGGATGTCTCAGCTGTTCTGAAAACATTCAATGAGATCCTCGACAAGGGTTTTGACGGACACAACTTTATTTCGGGACTGAACAGTCATTTGCGCGACATACTTGTCAGCAGGGATGAAGCAACAATTCAGCTGCTGGAAGCTGCACCTGCCGTGCGGCATCGTTATCAGCAGCAAGCTGTCAGATGTACTGAAGGATTTCTTTTCAAGGCTTTGGAAATCGGAGCCGGCTGCGATCTTGCTTATAAAGGTGCCAAGAATCCTCGTCTTCATGTCGAACTGTCACTCATTCGGCTTTGCAGAATAAATGTTGAACCGGCCGATGAGCCGGAAAAAAAAAAGCCTGAAGTAAACAGGGAAGAGCCTGTTAATGAAGTTAAACGGGTGTATGCTTCCGAGGAGAAAACAGGAAAACACGACCCGGTCATTGAAATCCCTTCCAGGACATTTTCCATAAAAGATGTTATCGCAGGGGAAAAAACTGCTCCTGTATATCCTGTTGCGGACAGCAGTGAAAAAATAGCTGAAGAGCCGGCCCCGGAGAAAGTCTGAATTTACTCCCGGGGCATTTGATGATGCATGGGGCGATTTTACCAGCCAGCTTAAGGGGGAGGGAACAAGGATAATAAGTATGTTTAAATCGATCAAACCTGAAGTGGAGAATGATCACCTGATCAAAATCCACCTGAGCAATGCAACTCAGAAAGATACATTTATCCTGAATTACAGGCAGAGGCTGATTACATTTCTGGAGAACAGGTTCAATATGCCGGAATTTGATATTGAAACATCAGTTGACCTTTCTGAAACAAATGAAATTCTTTACAGTGATGAACAGAAACAAAACTATCTGTTCAACAAGTATCCCATCCTTAAAGAGATGAAGAAAAACTTTAACCTCGATATTACTTAAATATCCGGATTAAGCATTAAAACTCGTAATTAGCGTCGATGAAGAGTACTGTGGAGATATCAGATGACAGCAATTATGTGCAGTACCTTGTAAAGGAAAAGGAACTGGCTGATCAGATAATTAATAATTCAAGGTCGATGATAAGTATCATTAACCGGAATTATATTTATGAAAAGGTAAATGCCACGTTCTGCAATGCTCAGAATGTAATCATGGATTCAGTAGTGGGAAAATCGCTTTCCGATGTCTGGGGAAAGGAGACATTCCGCAAGATCATAAGGAGCAATGTCGACCAGTGTTTTGAAGGGAAGACAATCAGATATGAAGCCTCTTTCGAGACGCCATCACTGGGTAAGAGGCACTTCGAGGTTACTTTCAGGCCGCTTGTATCCGGAAATGGCAGCATTACTCATCTGCTTGCTGAAACTTTTGACATAAGCGAAATGCAGTTGCTGAAACAATCTGCGATTGAAAAGGCTGAAGAACTTGCTCGTTTCGAAACGATGCTTCCCTTACTCGAAAGCAGGCTTCTTCAGGCACAGAAACTGGAAACTGTAGGAGCTCTTGCCGGCGGTATCGCTCACGATTTTAATAATCTGCTTGCAATTATTTCGGGTTATGCCGAAATGCTTCAGGAGGACCTGCCTAAAGGATCGGATTTTTCGGATAAAGTGTGTAAAATACAGGGTGCTGTCCATAAAGCTCAGTCGCTTACAAAACAAATACTTACATTCAGCAGACATGTTGAGCAGGAAAGAGTGACAGTAAGCATTGGTGATGTACTTAAGGAGACATTGGGCCTTGTGCGATCCTCAGTCTCTCCTGACATTATTGTAAAAAGCACCTTTCCTAAAAGAGTTGTTAATGTATATGCCGATCCCACTCAGCTGTTCAGGGTTTTTCTGAACCTGATGACAAATGCAGTCCAGGCTATGGAGGAGGAGGGCGGAGTCCTCTCTGTCACTCTCAAAACAGTCAGGGGCAAATCTCTGGCTAATAAGCTCAGCCGCGATATTCTTGCTGATGAATATGCTCTTCTCACATTCAGCGATACTGGTAAAGGGATGGACCCATCGCTGATGCGAAGGATATTCGAGCCATTTTTCACTACACGCGAGGTAGGAAAAGGTACTGGTCTGGGCCTTTCAGTAGTGCATGGAATAGTTATGGAACTGGAAGGAGAGATTCTTGTTTCGGCAAATGAGACCAAAGGGTCAGTATTCTTCGTTTATCTGCCTGTCACAGATGAATATCCTGCTGCTGCCAGGGTTACAGCTGAACGAAAAAGAATTCTCTTCATCAGAGGTAACCGGTATGAATCAAGAATCTTTTCCATTGCTCTTGAGAGTACCGGGCATGAACTTGTTTTCGCGAGTGACAGACGACAACTGGCAAAGCTGATGAAAAATCCCGACGGTACTCCCGATCTGATAATTGTAATGAACGATTCGAAACAGATAAAGGCAGAGGATCTTCTCTCGGTATATTCAAACAACAGCCGGCCGACACCTTGCATTCTAATTTCCGATGTAGATCAGGGGTTTTTTGAGGAAAAATTGCTAAATTCGGGAATTGTAAGTCAGCATCTGATTAAGCCCTTGTCGCTTAAGGAGATCAGAAATGCGATAGATATGTCATTATTATAGATTTATTAATACTCTCAGAAGA
Source organism: uncultured Bacteroidales bacterium (assembly GCA_963765005.1). Classification (GTDB taxonomy): domain Bacteria; phylum Bacteroidota; class Bacteroidia; order Bacteroidales; family VadinHA17; genus LD21. Next base: position 183,039 of record CAVXUP010000001.1, on the reverse strand, counting down.
TGGCAGGAATATTACTGGTTGAAGATGAAAAGGAACTCAGAGAGATGCTGAAAATTGCTCTGGTAAGGCATAAATTCAGCGTTTATGAAGCTTTTGACGGAAGAGAGGCAATTGCTCATTTCAAGCCTGCAGTCACCGATCTTGTTATAACTGATATTATTATGCCTGAGGAGGATGGATTAAAGGTCATCATTAAGCTCAGGGAGATCAAACCTGCGCTAAAGGTCATTGCCATTTCAGGAGGCGGTAAGGCTGGCCCGGGTGGTTATCTTAATCTTGCAAAAGCACTTGGTGCAGATGCTATTTTCTCAAAGCCATTTTCTGTTAATGATCTGATAAAAAAGATCGATGAGCTTCTTTGTCTTTGAACAACAAACACCGGTTAAATGTTATATTTCTAAACTCAAAAAAAAATATTATGTTAAAGAAAAAAGTTGAAGATCTCTGCAACAGGCAGATCGAAAGGGAAGGTTACTCCTCAAATCTATATCTTGCTATGGCTTCATGGGCTGAAACATCTGGTTACAGCGGTGTTGCGGCTTGGTTTTATGTACAGGCTGAAGAAGAGAGACTGCATATGCTGAAGTTCATTAAATACATGAACGAAAGGGGTGGAAAAGCCGTTGTTCCTGCATTCAAAAAACCTGCTTCTGACTTCAAAAGTGTGGATGATGCTTTTATTGAGGTACTGAAGCACGAGGAATTCATAACAGCAAGCATAAATGAGATTGTTGCTCTGACACTCGATGAAAAAGATTATAACACTCATAATTTTCTGCAGTGGTTTGTAATGGAACAGGTTGAAGAAGAGGCCGCCGTCAGGACTATTCTGGATAAGGTAAGGCTTTTAGGGAAAGATAATATGTACCAGTTCGACAGGGATATTATGAGCCTGAGGACACCATCTGCCAAAGCTCAGCCAGCTACATGAGGAAACTGCTCTTATTTGTTTTAATAATTGTAGTAATATTTCCTGGTCACTCTCTGCATGGGCAGAAAGTGATCAGGAATTCTGCTGTTACCGGTGCCTGCTATGCCGGGACAAAAGTAAACAGAATATATATCCCTCCTCCTGATGATTTCTTTCGCAAATCAGGTTCAAAAAAGGGAGGATCGATAGAGGTATTTTATGTCGGCTTCTCTTCTCAGGCAAGAGCTGCCTCTGAATATGCCGTCTCTATCCTTGAAAAGTTGCTTCCTTCTGATGCAAAGATCACTATTGCTGCGAGTTGGGAAAGAATAACCACAGCAGGAGTTCTTGGTAGTTCAAGTATTACAGGATATGTGTCGGGGTGGAGTATCGACGCCCTAAACCCTTTGGCTATTTATCCGGTAAGCATTGCAGAAAAAATTGCAGGAGAAAGCTTAAATGATGATCTCCAGGGCGATATGAGGCTTACCCTTAACAGTTCCATAGATTGGTATTTTGGAACTGACGGGAACACTCCTGCACAAAAGTATGACCTTGTTACGGTAATCCTTCATGAGCTGATACACGGAATAGGTTTTTTCGACAGCATGGACACTGATGCCACGACAGGATTCTATGGCGTCAGTTCTTTTCCGATAATTTACGATACATTCGTTGAGACTTTCGATAAATCGCGTCTGACAGATACAAGCAAATTTAAGAATAACTCTTTGGCGCTAAAGAAAGAGCTCACAGGCGGCAGACTTTTCTTTGATTCACCAATCTTGAGCGACCTGACACTTGGAGGCAGGACTCGTCTTTATGCTCCCTCCACCTGGGATGGTGGCTCAAGTGTTTCACATCTTGATGAAGATCAGACAGTTAAGCCTAATACCCTTATGACTCCTTTTATCGACAAGGGAGAAGCAATTCATGATCCGGGAAAACTGACTCTCGCCATGCTGGCTGACATGGGATGGATTAACACAAGGATTATACACGAGACAATCACGGATACTGAAAAAAATATCACTGAGCTTGAACTGGCAATTTCTATTAAATCCGACACCTCATTTAACAGGAATAACGTTTCTGTGGTTTATTCATTCGATGGTTTTAAGACCAGCCTTACAAGGTTTCTTATCTCTCCGGCCTCTGATAACAATTTCTCCACAAGGATTTCAATCCCATCGTATAACACTGATCTTCAATATTATTTTGTTGTTGAGGATTATTTCAAAAGAGTTTACAAGTCTCCTGCCCTCTCTGATCGTTTCAGGTACCAGGTCTATATCGGAGCAGATACTGTCAAGCCATTGATTTCTCATACACCTTCTGATTACCTGCTGGAGACGATAGACTCACTGTCCTTCGATGCAGTTGTAACAGATAATATCGCGGTTGACACCGTTTATCTGGAGTATAAAGTGAATACAGGGCCTTCAAAATTTGTAGGTTTAAAGTCACTGCCTTCAGATAAATTCAGGGCTGTATTTTCAGCCGGCAAAGATGATCTTAAAGGCGGAGATTCAATCCAGTACAGGATAATTGCAGTTGATTCTTCATCCATAGGGAATATGGCAACCTTCCCGAAAACCGGTTTTCAGGTTATAGCCGTTGAAGAGATTAAATCTCCCGTTCAGGGCTATGAGACCAATTTTACTGCCTCGGCCGGAGATTTCTTCAATGTAGGTTTCAGGTTTGAAGTGCCTAAAGACTTCGTTAATATTGCCCTTCATACACTTCATCCTTATGTGAGCCCTGAGGACAATGATAAAAGCATTAATTATACTGCTCTTCTCAGATATCCATTGAAGTTTGGAGAATCGGGACTTATGATAAAATACAAGGAGATTGTTCTGGTTGAACCTGGAGAGAACGGGTCTTTATTTGGATCAGAGGATTTCTATGACTATGTAGTTCTCGAAGCTTCAAAAGATTTCGGTAAGAACTGGATCGCTCTTGAGGATGGCTATGATTCAAGGATTCTCCCTCTCTGGGAATCGCTCTATAATAACTCAATAGAGGGCAATAACTCAACCTTTGTTCCGATAGAGTCGTTGTTCAGGGATCATTCATTATATGTTGCACCTTCCGGCAAATTCTCTGCCGGAGACACTCTTCTTTTGAGGTTCAGGTTGTATTCCGATCCGTTTGCAAACGGATGGGGATGGGTCATCGATGACCTGAAAATAAATCCGCTTATTGATGCTGTTGATGATCAGTTCTTTAAACAGCTGACGATTTATCCGAATCCGGGAGCGGGAGTTATAAGAATCAATACCTCAGGAACAATAAACCAGAGCGGAAAACCAATTAAATACAAGGTGTTCAGTATGGCTGGAATTCCTGTATCTGATGGCTTGATTTCGGGTGATAATGAATCAATTATCGACATCTCCGGGTCACCTGAGGGTCTCTATATTATTGTTCTTTATACCGACCAGGGAATCAGGACCTCAAAGTACAGCAAGATGAGATAAAATTCAAATTAAAAGCTAATTTTGCATGAATTTTAAGATAACAGAGAAATATATCTGAATATGAGTATTATTAATAGTGTATTAGGTCTCTTCCTTGGGAATAAGTACGAGCGCGACATAAAGGAGATCAACCCCTATGTGGAGAAGATCCATGCTGAGTTTGAGAAGGTTAAAAAGCTCTCCAATGATGGACTCAGGGAGCTGGCAGAAAAGCTGAAGACTGATATAAGGGAAAGTGTCAGGACCGACGAAGAGGAAATACATGTCTTGAAAGAAAAGGCTGAAAAGGAGGAAGATGTTATACGTAAGGAGGAGATCTACAATTCTATCGACAAGATTGAGAAAGAGATAAATGAAAAGCTTGAGGTGGTACTCGACAAAGCTGTTCCTGCTGCTTTCGCTCTTGTGAAAGAGACTGCAAGGAGATTTAAGGAAAACAGTTTCGTGGAAGTAACAGCCAGTCAGCATGACAGGGATCTTGCTGCTACAAGGGAGAGCGTCACTATAAGCGGAAACAGGGCAGTTTGGAGCAACAAATGGATAGCCGGTGGAAATGAGATCACATGGGATATGGTCCATTACGACGTTCAGCTGATCGGGGGTGTTGCCCTTCACAAAGGGAAGATCGCTGAAATGGGAACCGGTGAAGGGAAAACGGTGGTGGCTACTCTTCCTGTTTTTCTTAATGCTCTTGCCGGCAGGGGAGTTCATATAGTTACTGTTAACGACTACCTTTCGAAAAGAGATTCAGAGTGGATGGGACCAATCTATGAGTTTCATGGACTTACAGTTGACTGTATTGACAAACATCAGCCAAACTCTGTAGAAAGGCGTAAAGCCTATAATGCCGACATCACATTCGGAACAAACAATGAATTCGGTTTCGATTACCTCAGGGATAATATGGCCATTAATCCTGAAGACCTTGTTCAGAGAAAGCATCATTATGCTATCGTCGATGAGGTCGACTCTGTTCTGATTGATGATGCACGTACTCCTCTTATTATCTCGGGTCCTACAGCAAAGAGCGATATCCAGCAGTTTGATGAACTCAAACCCAAAGTTGAAAAGCTTGTTAGTGCCCAGAAAAGACTGGTGACCCAGATACTCGCCGATTCAAAGAAACTCATTTCTGAGGGCAAGGGAGAAGAGGGAGGCTTGCTTCTCCTTAGAGCCTATAAAGGTCTGCCCAAGAATAATGCTCTCATTAAGTTCCTTAGCGAAGAGGGGAATAAGTCGCTTCTTCTTAAGACTGAGAACTTCTATATGCAGAATAACAGCAAGGAGATGCCTAAAGTGACCGAAGAGCTTTATTTTATTATAGATGAAAAAGCAAACTCAATCGAACTTACCGAAAAAGGCTTAGACCTCATTTCAACCTCTGTTGAAGATATAAGCTTCTTTATCCTACCCGATGTAGGTTCAAAGATAGCCGATCTGGAAAAGTCAGGCATCTCTGATCGTGAGAAACTTCTGGCAAAAGATGAGCTCCTTCAGGATTATTCTGTTAAGTCAGAGAGAGTACATACAATGACCCAGCTGCTTAAAGCCTGGACTCTGTTTGATCGCGACATTGAGTATATTGTTGTCGACAACAAGATTAAGATCGTTGATGAGCAGACAGGACGTGTTCTGGAGGGCAGAAGGTATTCTGACGGTCTTCATCAGGCAATCGAGGCAAAGGAAAATGTTAAGGTGGAAGCAGCCACTCAAACATATGCTACGATAACTCTCCAGAACTACTTCAGGATGTATCATAAGCTTGCCGGGATGACCGGAACTGCAGAGACTGAAGCAGGAGAACTGTGGAATATCTATAAACTTGATGTCGTGGTCATCCCTACAAATAAGCCCGTGGTGCGATTCGACAGGGAGGATCTCGTATACAAGACCAAAAGGGAAAAATACAACGCGGTAATTGATGAGATTTCGGAAATGAACCGTCTGGGTCGTCCTGTACTTGTTGGGACGACTTCTGTAGAAATATCAGAGCTGCTCAGCAGGATGCTTAAGATGAAAGGCCTTAAGCATAATGTGCTTAACGCAAAGCTTCACCAGAGAGAGGCGGAGATTGTTGCCGAAGCCGGTAAAACAGGAACTATTACAATAGCCACTAACATGGCAGGCCGCGGTACTGACATAAAGCTTACTGAAGACGTCAGGAAAGCGGGAGGACTTGCAATTATAGGAACAGAGCGTCATGAATCGCGAAGAGTTGACCGTCAGCTCAGGGGACGTGCCGGCCGGCAGGGCGACCCCGGATCATCGCAATTCTTTGTCTCTCTTGAGGATGAACTCATGCGTCTTTTCGGATCTGAAAGAATTGCAGGTATTATGGATAAACTCGGTTTGAAAGACGGCGAGATGATCCAGCATTCAATGATCACAAAATCGATCGAGCGGGCACAGAAAAAGGTTGAGGAAAACAACTTCGGAATAAGGAAAAGGTTGCTCGAGTACGACGACGTGATGAATTCCCAGCGTGAGGTTATCTACAAGAAAAGAAAACATGCCCTTCTTGGTGAAAGGTTAAGTGTAGATATCGCTAACATGATGTTCGATGTTACTGAAAGTATTGTTGAAACTTATCATAGCGAGGATGATTTTGAAGGATTTGATCTCGACCTTATCAGATCATTTTCAATGGATTCCCCTGTCAGGCAGCAGGATTTCAAGAAAGCCACATCGGCAGAAGTGACGGATAAGGTACATGTTAAGGTTCTTGATACCTATAAAAGAAAAGTTGAAACTATATCAGCCCAGGCCTACCCTGTGCTCAAGGATGTTTACGACAGAATGGCTCATGCTTATGAGAATGTGGTTGTTCCGATTTCAGACGGGGTTAAGGTGTTTCAGGTAGTGACTAATTTGAAGGCAACAGCTGAGTCGGAAGGCCGTGAGCTGGCAAAATCGTATGAGAAGACTGTTGTTCTTGCGACAATCGATGACGCATGGAAAGAGCATCTCAGAGAGATGGATGAACTGAAACAATCGGTTCAGAATGCCACTTATGAACAAAAAGATCCTTTGCTTATTTATAAGTTTGAATCGTTTGAGTTATTCAAAACAATGCTTAATAAGGTTAATAAGGATGTTGTGAGTACTCTTATGAAGGGACATATACCGACCCAGGACCCGGAACAGGTTAAAGAAGCTCAGAGAAGACGTCAGGTCGATATGAGTAATCTAAGAACCTCCAAGAGCGATTTTTCGCAGTATAGCAGTACTGGCGGAGGGGGAGGAGGTGCCCAGGAACGTAACCAGAAAACCGAACCAGTAAGGGTCGATAAAAAGGTTGGAAGGAATGATCCTTGTCCCTGTGGAAGCGGGAAAAAATTTAAGCAGTGCCACGGTTTGCAGCAGCCCGGTATGCCCGGGGCAAGCGTAAATTAGCGCAGCTCAGGGTTTATTTACCTCTTCAATTGCTTTTTGTATGCGTGTATGTATTGTCCTGCTGACAGGAACAAGAGGCAACCTTACGGTGTTATGACATATATTCATAATACTGAGCATCTCTTTGACTCCTGATGGATTGCCTTCAACAAATAGAAGCTCAATCATTTCGATAAAACGATACTGGATGTCGCGCGCACTCTTGTAATTCGATTTCAGTGCATGATTAACCAGTTCGGAACACTGGGCAGGAAAAGCATTGGCAAGAACAGAAATAACACCATTTCCCCCTGCAGCAATAACCGGAATAGTCATCATATCATCACCTGAAATAACATTGAAATTCTCAGGTTTTCCACGCAGGATCTTCATTATTTGTCCCATGTCGCCTGAAGCTTCTTTTACAGCAACTATGTTTTCAAACTCATGTGCAAGTTCAATGCATGTCTCTGCCGATATGTTGCATCCGGTCCTGCCGGGAACATTATAAATTATTACAGGCAGTGAAGAACTTGCCGACACAGCCTTGAAATGCTGAAACAGTCCTCTCTGTCCCGGTTTGTTATAATAGGGTGCAACCGAAAGTATTCCATCAACACCATCAAGGTTGGCATGCCTGATCGAATTTACAACCTCCTGGGTATTATTTCCGCCTATACCGACGACTACAGGAAGCCTGCCGTCGACTGCCTCAACAACATATGAAACAACAGCCTTCTTTTCATCTTTTGAAAGCGTGACTGATTCTCCTGTTGTTCCGAGAGCAACGATATAGTTAACTCCTCCTTTTATTACATGTTCTATAACACGTCCGAGTGCACTGAAATCAATACTTGAATCGCTTTTAAAGGTTGTTACTATGGCAACTCCGGTTCCTTTGAATCTTTTCATTTTTATTCCTTGTTTTTCTTGCTGTTTGCTGATCCTGAATTTATCATCTCAAGGTAGTGCATAACGTGGTTCAGATATGCTTCCATATCCGCAGGATACTTTATATCCATCATAAGGTCGAATATGGTGTTTTCTGAGCCTGCTTCCAGAAGACCAACCTTTAAGGAAGCCTTCGATAATGCAGATATACAGTGTAATGGAAAGAGATTTTTGAAATTAAGGTCAATAAGTATATCGAAGTTTTTCTTGATGAAAGCATCGGCTTCTGATGTTGCGGGATGATAATAAACATTTATCTCATTTCTTCTTATAAATGTGAGATACCTGATGGCTGTATACTGATCGGGCAACTCTTTCCCCTGAAAAAAACCTAAAATGGTAACCTCAATGCCTCTTTCATGCATCTTATGGTGGAATCCGGCGAGACCTGAGAAGTCAGTGGTCTTCGAAGCATCCCATACTATTCCGATAGTTTTTACCTGGCTGATATCAGTGTACCTGACACTCCTTTTGGTTCGGGCTATTTTTTTTGCAAGGGCAGATTTTCCGATCCTGAGCCTGATATTTTTAAATAAATCCATTATGCAAACCTAAGAGTTTTTTGTTAAAAAAACGAGAGTCAGTGTTATTCTTCACCTAATTCAGCAAGCAGTTCATCTTCAGTAAGTAATGATATATTCAGTTCTTCTGCCTTCTCCCTTTTTGACTGTCCCATATTATCACCTGCTAGGATAAATGAAGTCCTCGATGATACTGAAGATGCTATCTTCCCTCCATGCTTTTCAATCAACTCCTTGTACTCTTCCCTTGAATGCCGGTTGAAAACACCTGAAATGACAATTGTTGATCCTTCAAGTTTATTTGTTTTCTGAATGAACTCCTCCTCATTTTTAAATCTGATTCCATTCTTTCTCAGCCTGTCGATTATTTCGAGGTTTTCCCCGTCGGAGAAATAATTAGTGATACTGGCAGCGATTTTTGGTCCAATTTCCCTTACTGCCGTCAGCTGATCCGGATCAGCATTTATCAGTTCATCAATCGTCCTGAATTTGGAAGCTATTGTCTTCGCTGTTGTTTCTCCAACGTGCCTGATACCCAACGCGAACAGCACTCTGTGATAGGGAGTTTCGGTTGATTTTTTTATACTGCTGAGAATGTTGGCGACCGACTTATCTCCCATCCGTTCGAGCGTGATAAGCTGCTCCGTCGTGAGGTCGTAGAGATCCGCAAAATTCCTGATCAATTTCTGGTTGAATAACAGGTCGACTGTCTCCTCGCCAAGACCGTCAATATCCATTGCCTTCCTCGAAATGAAATGTTCTATCCTCCCTTTCAACTGGGGCGGACAATGAAGGTAATTGGGACAGAAATGATTTGCTTCACCTTCATTTTTAACAAGTTCAGTCGAGCATTCAGGGCATCTTGTAATGAATTCAACCCTCTTCCCTGAATTATCCCTGAAAGTATTGTCAACACCTGTTATTTTTGGGATTATCTCTCCACCTTTTTCAACGTAAACCATATCGTTCAGGTGCAGATCAAGTATAGCTATCTGGTCTGCATTGTGAAGAGAAGCCCTTTTTACAGTCGATCCTGAGAGAAGTACGGGCTCCAGATTTGCGACCGGGGTAATATTGCCTGTACGTCCAACCTGAAAAGACACTGAGATCAAACGTGTTAGTGCTTCTTCAGCCTTGTACTTGTAAGCTATTGCCCATCTTGGCGATTTGGCGGTAAAACCAAGCTCTTCCTGAAGAGCCAGTGAGTTAATTTTTATTACTACTCCATCGATATCGAAAGGCAGAAGTTTCCGCTGGGTATCCCAGTGCCTTATAAAATCCAGGACCTCATCGACCGATCCGCATAGCCTGTTGCTTTCTGATACATTGAATCCCCATGAAGAGGCCTCTTTAAGATTTTCAAAATGGTTATCGTGAGGCAGCTCATCAGCCAGAAGAAAGTAGATCTGGCAGTCGAGACTCCTTGATTCCACTATTTTAGGATCGAGAAGCTTAAGGGTGCCGGCAGCTGAATTACGGGGATTGGCAAATGGGGGAAGTCCCTCTTTAACCCTGTTATCATTGAGCCTGTTGAAAACCTCCCTTGGCATAAGGATTTCTCCTCTTACTACAAATTCCAAAGGGATATTGTTACCCGAAATTTTTGAAGGAATGCTTTTGATTGTCCTGACATTGAGCGTGACATCATCACCCTTATTCCCGTCTCCTCTTGTCAAGGCCCTGAAGAGTATGCCATTTCTGTAGGTAATGCTGATTGATGCTCCGTCAAATTTCAGCTCACATACATATTCAAAATTATCCGGAACGGTTTTTCTTATCCTGGCATCAAACTCCCTCAGGTCTTCTTCACTGTAGGTGTTGCCAAGCGAAAGCATCGGGTACTTATGCTCATACTGAACAAATTCACGGGTTATGTCACTGCCTATCCTTCTTGTCGGCGATGAATCGGTAAGAAACTCAGGGAACTTTTTTTCAAGAGTATCAAGTTCATTCAGCATGATGTCATACTCAAAATCAGAAATAACAGGTTGATTTAAAACATAATAGCGATGATTGTGGTCTTCAAGCTTTTTCCTGAGATCTTCAATTTTTTCTTTTGCTTCAGTTTTCTTCATCTCTTTTATACTGATTTTTTTGAGGGGATTACTTTTCACTCCTTAGCCCCAGATTCCTTCAATTGTATTTCCGCATTTGGTGCATTGGTTTCCCTTAATTGCATTTGATACGATCCTGTAACCCTGCCTTACAATAATTGTTGACTTGCACGAAGGGCATACTGTATTGGAAAGTTCATTTCCCGGTACATTTCCTGTATATACAAATTTCATCCCCTCCTCAGATGCTATCTGTGCTGCCTTATTCAAAACATCAACAGAAGTAGGAGGAAGTTGTTCAAGCTTGTGAATCGGATAAAACCTGCTGAAATGAACAGGCGTTTTGCTGAACCCGTTTTCAGCCAGCCAACTGCTCATTTTTCTGATCTCGGAAAGATCGTCCGACCATGCCGGAACAACAAGATTTGTTATCTCAAGCCATATTCCCATGTCGCGGTAGATCTTCAATGATTCGAGCACAGGCTGAAGTTTGCCTCCGGTTAATCTGAGATATGTGGTCTCATTGAAAGCCTTAAGGTCAATATTTGCAGCGTCAATAACACTGCATAACTTCTTCAGAGGTTCCGGGTTGATATAACCGTTTGACTTAAGTATATTCTTTATACCGGCCTTTCTGGCAACAGCAGCCGTTTCAAAGACATATTCATAAAATGTAACCGGTTCAGAATACGTGTAGGCAATAGACCTGCATCCTTTTTTCACACACTCATCAACGACCTTATCGGGCATCATGTCAAAGTTCCTTGTTTTGTCAGGACTTGTCTGGGAGATTGTCCAGTTCTGGCAATTCAGGCAAACAAGATTGCATCCTGCAGTTGCTATCGAAAAAGCCCTTGAACCAGGAAGGAAATGATAAAGCGGTTTCTTCTCAACAGGATCAACATTTGCGGAGCAGGGATTGCCAAAAGCAAGTGTGTATAATTTCGAATCACGAACCTTGCGATTATTGCACTTACTTAATTCACCCTCTTTCAGAACACATTCATTGGGACAAATCCTGCACATAATACCTCTTGCCGTCTCTTCCTGGAACATTGCAATTTTCCTGTATATTCCCTGTTGTTCATTATCATTGTCTGAAATAAATGATTGACATGGCAGCGACAATAAGCCTGCAGAGACAGTTAATGATTTCCTAAGGAATTCACGCTTGCTGATTTTACACATGTCACTTTGCATTTTGAACTTTACATCTTGCACCTTGCACCTTGTAACTTGCACCCCGCACCCCGCACCCCGCACCCCGCACCCCGCACCCCGCACCTTGTAACTTGCACCTCTAAAACTACTATTTCTTCCCAATTGTTCCAAAAACTATTCCTGCCAATACAAGTACTCCGAGCAGAAACACTGTTGCCGCAATTCCAAATGCAGGTATTATAAATCCTGCCACCAATATAAATCCTGCAGCCGATCCTGCAAGATCAGCACTGTAGACCAGGGAGGGATTCGCCGGATCCCCTGTTCCGGAAGTCATTTGCCTGAAGATATTGCCTGTAAGAACTGCAGGAATGATTGCAGCTAAAATTATGAATATTGTTGATGGAAGTCCGTTCCTCATTTGTGCGACAAGGGTAAATACTGCTCCGAATCCGGCATAAAAAGAAAGAAGCAAAACCATCCTGAAAGCCAGAGACGATGACTTCAGAAACCTGAAATCATTTGCGGCACCTATTGCCAGACCTGTCATTATTCCTGCAATTACGAGACCTGTGAGATGGTAAATATTCCCGGCAATTATCTGCATTGTGAGAAGTATTGTCACCTCGAAACCAGCCAGGGCTGATGCGCTGAAATACATTGCTGTATGTCTTTTCTTTATAGCAAAAGCAGGAATTGCGAAGAGCAGTACCATTAAGATTAGGGCCGGGGTCTTCTCATTCCTGTTCCTGCTCAGGTTTAGCGACTGGTAATGATAACTGGTAACCGGTGAAGAAACCCGGTTGACTTTAATGTCTTTGTCCATTAATGCGGTTATTTCTTCCGTCTTTGAAGCAGTCAGATCGTCAGAAAGGAAATCGTTATTCACCCAGGTATTGATTATCCCCTTTTCGTTCACCATTCGGCAAAATGCTGTTGACAGTTCATTGTCGGAGGCAATAAAGTACAACTTGTTTCCGGCTACCGGGATGACATTCTTAAAGACAGACCGCAGGCTGTTATAGACCGAAGAATACAACCTGAGTTCTTCAGGATTGTAGTAAGTTTCTGAAGGTCCCGGTGTGCAAAGAAATATTCCTCCCTGGTTTAGTCTTTCCCGGGCTGATCTGAAAAACTCCACGGAATAGTATCTGTTAAGTGCCATTGTAGAAGGGGGAGGTACCAGAAGTATAATTACATCAGCAGGCTCCCCGTTCCGGCTCATAAAACTGTAAGCATCCTGTCTTATAATCTTTGGTTTCACCTGGTTCTCATTTTCAGGGAACTGAATTGTTTTTGCAAGCAAGGGATCAACTTCGATGAAGGTTACCTTATTTACAGGGTATTTCAGTATTTCCTGATAATGGGAGGCAAGTGATCCTGAAATCATTATTACACTTTCCGGTGCTTTGCTCTGAAGCATTGCATAGTGAATATTTTCCTCCCTTTCTGTCACATCACTTGAGTACGAAAGGAGCCGTTGATTATAATACAGGCTTATTTCGCCGCTGTACGATCCTTTCGTAATGTTTCCATATGGAGTATCTTCAGTATATGTGACCTTTACGCCCGGCAGAAGAATTTGCCTGAAACAGATATCGGCATTGAAAATAACAAGTGCAGCAGATAGAATTGCTGCAATAGATTTAATAAGGATTTTAACCCTTTGTGTTTTGACATGGTATGCTAAAAGCACCCAGGTTACCGAAAGGATGATTGTTGTAAATAATATCTGGTAGGTATTAAGTAATCCGGCTGTGAGAAGGGTGATGAGAACTCCTGAAACCACGCCGCCGGCAGTTTCAACAGAAAATGAATTTCCCGGCTGTAAAGCATCTTCCGACCTGGCTGCCAAAAGAAGTTTAACAAAGGTAAAACCTGACACAATGGCGAAAGGAAGCAGTATAAGCAAGGTGTAAATTATACTGACAAGAAAGGAGGGAGTCTCGCCGCTGGTTAAGAAAAGCCTTGCCAGTGTCAGCATAAGAATAATCGAAATCAATGGACTGATCGCAAACAGGATATTTATCTTCTTAATATCATTAAGTTTTGAAGTATATGCCATTCTTGCTCCAAGCGCTGATCCTGTGAGCCATGATCCAAGAAAAAGGCCTGATATTAATTCATAACCTCCTGATATATTCAGAATCTCCCTTAACAGAAGAAGCTGAACAGAGCTGCTTGAAAATCCAATAATGAAAAGGTTCTCTTTTATTTTTCCGGCCGAATAGAAGGAATAGCTCTGCGGTTCTTTTTCATTGCCATTTATCTCGGTCGGTTTACTGAAATAGCTGAGATGCCAGATGAAATGAAAAATTGCGGTGAATGCCATTCCTATACCTGATTCCACATGTATTTTCAATACCTGTTTGATATACGGGATGTCCCACTTATAGCTGACCTGAAGGGCAAGAAACAGTCCTGCAGCAGCAGTTAAAACAAACGATATGGCAAGAGCAATGTTCCAGATTTTTCTATGGAATTTCAGGGTATAATATCCCGCCCGACAGAAAAAATAACTGATTAAATATAAAATTGTTGCAGCTAAACCAGTGCCAATTACATGATACATGATAATTTCAGTTGTCTTCCAGCACTACGCCTTCGTAAATGAAAATTTCCGCGTTCTTCCAGCCATCCCAGCCTATCCCTGCCTTATCGCGCGATGTGTATCCGAGGAATTCTGCTACACTCCATCCGTTTTCTGTCGCTACCTGGGGCAGCATGGTTCCTGACCTGAAATCCTTTTTGATATATATTCCATGCTTTCCAAGCACGATTTCCTTAATGTCATTAATCTTTTTCAGAGGCCCCAGTACAGTTATCTCAATACTTGTTTTTTCAAACTCTTCCTTAGTAAGCGGGTTAAAACGCGGATCCTCGAATGCTGACGATACGGCAGATGATTTTACAACCTCATAAAGTGGTTCTGAAGAGATAAACCTCCCAATGCATCCTCTTAAAGAGCCGTTGATTTTAAGTGTTACAAAGGCTCCGTATGGGTTCTTTAGTTTAGCTGGTAAAGGACTTTCCTCTCCTTTAATATTTTTAATCCCGTATAATACAGACCTGATGCTTGTTTTTGCTAAATCGAAAAGAAGTTCCTTTTCAGCGTTTGTGAACGACAATTCAGACTCCTCTATATCAGAAGGTATGAAAGGGCCTTTTTCAACCAGAGAAATTGCATTATATCCAACCACCTCGTTTTTGCCGCCCGAAGGAGAATCTCCGGAGTTGCAGTAATCCACAAGGCTGTATTCTAATTTACTGTTCCCTTCGGTAAGGTACATAAGGGTAAGGCACGATGTCCAGCCGCACATGCTTGTTGCCAGACCCTTTATATGTCTGGCTGAGTTTTGATCGAGAATCTTCAGGAATTGTTCCGGATTTCCTGAGATTATAGCCTTTGCTGTTGAATTGTCAACCTCAACAGCATCATTGTATGCGGGGTAATGCGAGAAATCACTGCTTATTATGAACAGATTGTCGGGTGTGAAGTATGGCCTCAGAGCTTCCGCAATCTTTCTGATTGTTGTTTCGCTGCCGGTTCCGATTATTATAGGGACTATTGCCGGAACATGCTTGAAATAATGCTGGATAAAAGGTATTTGGACTTCGATGCTGTGTTCCTGAATATGGGCTTTTGAGGGATTATTGAAAACCTTATTGCTGCTGATAAGTTTGTTGGCGATCTCCCGGTTAACCGTGGCTTTACCCAGGGGAGTTATGTAATCTCCTTCATTATAGACCGATGCCCCATCGAACGACATTACATGACTTGAACCTATCAGGAATATGTTTTTATAGGCGGCATTTTCCGAAACGGAAGAGAATGCCGAGGCAGCGATCTTGCCTGAAAAAATGTAGCCGGCATGCGGGGAGATTATTGCCCTTGCAAACTGTTCCCGTGGTCCTTTTTTGCAAGTGCTGAAAAGCAGTGAAAGCTCTCCGGTCAGCTCTGCCTTGCCTGAAGGATAGAATCTGCCTGCAGCAACCGGCTGCCTGTCAGTTGTCTTATTCTGAGGGTACGTTTCCATAATAGATAGTATTGAGAACAAAACAATGTATGCTGTTCGCATGACAATAAAGATAATTTAGCCAACTAAAGTTAGACCAAAAAATCGAAATAAATCTATTTATGGATTACGTTAATTACTGAACTACATCAGAACCATCGACTCCTTCATGACAGTTCCTTTTTCATCGGTTCCGTACAGTTTTATAACAAGGCTGACAGTTGGAGTTCCGACCATATGTATTATAGGATGAAGCTCATCCTTGATATCGTCTGCATCCATACTGTCGAATTCATCTATATTGAAGTAGAGGTGTATCAGAAGTGTATTGTCAGGTTGTTGCATTGAGCAGAGAGCTTTTGCAATCTTTGCCAGCCAGATTGAGGATGCCGTATTGAAATATTCGAGATTCAGCCGCAAATTTGTAACAACTTTTGGCCTCTTGATATATTCAACAACCCAGGAAAGGATATTTTCATATAACTTTGAAGCATTCTCAGGAATCGATCTGCCTGAAAAAATAAGCTCCCCGGTCAGGTGATTAAGATCGATCTGAGGCGTTTTGGTCGTTGATTCGATGTAAAGACTTTTTAATTCCACAATTTTATCCCCTTTTACCTTTGAAACGTGTTTATAGAAATAACGTTATCAAAATTAACTCTTCTTTTTTACTGATCCCGTAAGGTTAATCAAAAAGAAACTGTCAATAGTCAAATAATTTGGTCAATTGGCATAAGGAGACTATGCATTATGATTGTTTGATCACCCTTTTTGATTGTTGATTCATGCAGTCGCATATTTTTAAAATATTATCTTTGGAGCCTGAAATTTTTCGTGAAAAAATGGAGATAATTCTAAAAGAAAAGATTAGAGAGGCTATCAAAACCCTTTATAATAGTGATGTTTCCGATGATCTTATCCAGCTGCAGGAGACAAAAAAAGAGTTTAAAGGCGACTTTACCCTTGTTGTTTTTCCGCTTCTTCGATTCTCAAAAAATACTCCGGAGAGTACTGGTGAGGCCATAGGGAAGTATCTTGTAAGTACTTTTGGATCACTTTCAGGTTATAATGTGATAAAAGGTTTCCTTAACCTTGAGATTTCTGACAGGTGGTGGGTGGAGTATTTAACCGGCATGGCATCAGAAAATGATCATCTTGTGAGTTGCAGGGTGAAAGATCCTGAAACAATCATGGTTGAATACTCTTCGCCAAACACAAATAAACCCTTGCATCTTGGACATATAAGGAATAATCTTCTTGGATTTTCAATCTACCGGATCTTATCAGCCTGCGGTCATAATGTGGTCAAAACAAATATAGTAAATGACAGGGGTGTACATATCTGCAAGTCGATGCTGGCATGGCAGAAGTTCGGAAATGGTGAGACTCCTGAAAGCTCCGGACTAAAGGGCGACCACCTTGTAGGTAAATACTATGTGAGATTTGATAAGGAGTATAAACAACAGGTCGAGAACCTGGTCAGAGGTGGCATGGAGGAGGCGGAAGCCAGAAATTCTGCCGCTCTTATGAAGGAGACAAGGGAAATGCTCCTTAAATGGGAGGCAGGCGATAAGGAAGTTGTTGATCTCTGGAAGATGATGAACTCCTGGGTTTATGCAGGGTTTGATGAAACTTACAGAAAGCTGGGTGTCGATTTTGACAGGATTTACTATGAGTCAGATACATATAAAACCGGAAGGGATATAGTACTGTCTGCACTTGAGAAAAACATACTTTACCAGAATGCAGACAGTTCTATCTGGGCCGATCTTTCACCGGAAGGTCTGGATCAGAAACTCCTTCTTCGTTCTGACGGTACTGCCGTTTATATGACCCAGGATCTTGGTACTGCGGTTGCACGTTATGAGGATTATAAATTTGACAAGAATATTTACGTTGTCGGTAATGAACAAAATTACCACTTCCAGGTGCTGAAGGCCATACTTAAGAAAATCGGCTATTCCTGGTCTGACGGATTAATCCATTTTTCATATGGTATGGTTGAGCTGCCGGAAGGAAAGATGAAATCGAGAGAGGGTACGATTGTTGATGCAGATGACCTGATAAAGGAGATGCAGGAGACAGCCAGGGACGTATCCCTGGAACTGGGAAAACTATCTGATTTTTCGGATGAGGAAAAAGAGGAGATTTTCAGAAAGATCGGACTGGGAGCTTTGAAATACTTCATACTCAAGGTGGATCCCAGAAAAAACATGACTTTCAATCCGGCTGAATCGATTGATTTCAATGGCAATACAGGACCCTTCATTCAGTACACATATGCAAGGATAAAATCGGTTTTCAGGAAAGCTGAATCAACCGGCGTTAATCTCGAAATTGAAATATCGCCAGACTTGAAAGCAGGCCCCAAGGAGATTGAACTTATTAAACTCCTGAGAAGGTTTCCTGAAACAGTTTCCGCGGCAGCTCTCGGGAATAGTCCTGCTCTTATCGCAAACTATTGCTATGACCTTTCAAGGGAGTATAACCAGTTTTATCACGATTTTACAATACTTGGCGAAGAGGACAAAGCTGTAAGGGATTTCAGGCTGGTTATTTCGCGTATTGCAAGCGAAATACTGCATAGCGCAATGTGGCTTTTAGGGATTGAGATGCCTGAACGGATGTAAAATATATATTTTAATTATAAACAGATGTTTGAAAATTTAAGTGATCGACTGGAGAAGTCCTTTAAGCTGCTTAAAGGGCAGGGCAGAATATCAGAAATAAACATAGCCGAAACATTAAAGGAGGTTCGCAGGGCCTTGCTCGATGCTGATGTTAACTTCAAGATTGCCAAGCAGTTTACTGATACCGTTAAGCAAAAGTCACTGGGTCAGGAGGTGTTGAAATCAGTTAATCCGTCGCAGATGATGGTCAAGATAGTTCATGATGAACTTGTCGATCTCATGGGCGGTGACAGGACAGATATTAACATTAAGATCAATCCTGCCATAATCCTGATTGCAGGTCTCCAGGGATCAGGAAAGACAACTTTCAGCGGGAAACTTGCAAAATGGGTGATGAGCAAGAGAGGAAAGAAACCACTGCTTGTTGCCTGCGACGTTTACCGCCCTGCCGCAATCGAGCAGCTTATGATAATAGGAACACAGGTTGAGGTGCCGGTATATACTGAGCCTGGAAATCTGAACCCTGTATCCATCGCAAAAAATGCAGTTAAGGAGGCCAAAAGACTGGGGCACGACCTGGTGATAATCGATACTGCCGGACGTCTCGCCATTGATGAAGAGATGATGAATGAGATAGCTGCAGTCAAGGATGCAGTGAATCCTCATGAGATATTGTTTGTTGTTGACTCGATGACTGGTCAGGATGCAGTGAATACTGCAAAGGAATTCAACGACAGGCTCGACTTTGATGGAGTGGTTCTCACTAAACTTGATGGTGATACACGCGGCGGTGCGGCTCTCTCTATTAAGTCGGTTGTAAATAAGCCTATTAAGTTTGTCAGTTCCGGCGAAAAGATGGATGCCATCGATATTTTCTATCCTTCAAGGATGGCCGACAGGATACTGGGTATGGGCGACATAGTTTCACTTGTTGAAAAAGCCCAGGAACAGTATGATACTGAAGAGGCAAGGAAACTTCAGAAGAAAATCGCAAAAGATCAGTTCGATTTCAATGACTTTATTTCACAGATCCAGCAGATAAAGAAAATGGGTAATGTCAAGGACCTTATGGCTATGATACCCGGAGTTGGAAAGGCTGTAAAAGACCTCGATATCGACGATAATGCCTTTAAAGGTATTGAAGCCATTATAAGAAGCATGACGCCTGAGGAGAGAATAAATCCGGTTGTCCTGAACGGGAGCCGAAGGAAAAGAATAGCTGCCGGCAGCGGTACAAGTGTACAGGAGGTCAATAAGCTGCTGAAGCAGTTTGATGAGACAAGGCGAATGATGAAAATGATGACAAAGAGCGGTAATGCAGCCCGGTTAATGGGAAGAAAATAAGCAGCTATGTACACAATAATCGACGGGAAAAAAATTGCGGCAGAGATTAAGCTTGAAATTGCCTCTGAGGTTTCGGCAATGACGAGCTCCGGAAAAAAGGCACCGCACCTTGCTGCCATATTAGTTGGAAATGACGGGTCGAGCGAGACCTATGTCGCCAATAAGGTAAGGGATTGCCATGAGGTTGGTTTTAAATCAACACTTCTGAGATTTGATGCCGGTATCTCAGAGAGCATCTTGCTCGATAAGATAAATGAACTCAATAACGACAACGATATCGATGGATTTATTGTGCAGTTGCCTCTCCCTGATCATATATCTGAAAATAAGGTTATTGAGGCTATAAATCCGGCCAAGGACGCAGATGGCTTTCATCCGGTCAATATAGGCAGGATGGTTATCGGTCTGCCTGGCTTCCTGCCGGCAACTCCCTATGGCATAGTTGAACTGATCAGGCGTTACAACATACAGACAAAAGGTAAGAAATGTGTTGTCATCGGCAGGAGTAACATAGTTGGGCGTCCGGTCAGCATACTTCTCTCGCAGAAAGGTCTCGATGCCACTGTAACTGTAGTTCACAGCAGGACAATAAATATAAAGGATATTGTAAGGGATGCGGATATTATTATTGCAGCAATCGGATCACCGTTATTTGTTACAGCCGACATGGTAAAAGTCGGGGCAGCAGTCATTGATGTTGGCACAACACGCGTTGCAAATCCCGATTCTAAAACAGGCTTCAAACTTACAGGAGATGTTGATTTTGAAAATGTTGCGCCGAAATGCTCCTTTATAACTCCGGTTCCGGGGGGCGTCGGACCTATGACCAGGGTTTCACTGTTAAGAAATACACTCCTTGCGGCAGGAATAAAATAAGTCAATTTATTATTTCGGGAAATTAACACCAGTGAAATAGAGGTCAAACCCTCCCAATCCTCCTGACCTGTTTGAGGAATATATCATGAAGAAATTCGTAAAATCGTAATGATAACCTAAAAGGGGTCTGTATTCGTCTGCCTCCGAATTGATCCTTTCACCCATATTTACCGGTGAGCTCCACTTGCCTTTCCTGAAGATTGAGTAATAAAGATCATATCCGCCAAACCCTCCGGGACGGTCAGATGTAAATACCATAATGTTTTTAAAAACATTAGGGCATTTATCATTAAAGGCGCTGTTTATGCTGTCAACCCTGACGGAGGGTGCATAATCAAGGTTAAACCATGACTGGAGATCTTTTTCTGCAGGTCTCTGATGGACATAAATGTCAAAGTCCCCACTAAGATTTGTATTGAAATATGCTGAATCGAGATTGTTATCGAAACTCATATAGGCATCATCAGAAGATGTATTGAACAGTTTGACAGGGAAAGGGCCCTCAATATCAGGGATATTTGTTCCGTAAGGTGGTCTGTTCTTCAGATAGAAAAAGTCGAGATCTCCGGAACTATTCACAGAGGATAGAATCATATACTCATATCCGTCAAGTGCACTATAGGCACGATAGGGCCCGAAGTCGTTTTTTGGGGTTACTGACTTTTCAATAAGCTTTGCAAGAAATCCATCATCGGTAATTGCTGCTCCCATGGCAAATGCTCCGGATGTCTTGTCAAAAATGAATGACAAAACTCCCTGTTCAAGGTCGAACTGGCCTCCTGAACTGGCCCTGTTTGTTGAAAATACCAGAATTGCATAACCATTCAGTTGTGTATTAGAGGTATTATAATCGTCGTATACCGTGTTTAAATCAAGCAGATTCACCACTGTATCGGGAAAAGTACCCTGGTCATATAAAACATTTACTTCACTCTTCAGGCAACCGGAGAGGAGAACTGCTGCTGTAAGCTGACTGAATATTGTTAATATAAGAAGTTTGATTTTTATGTTTTTCATGGCGTTAAGTAATGAAAATTTCATGCAAATATACCCATATAAATGAAAAACCGGGTTGTTGCCCGGTTCTTCGAAGGTAGAATTTAGGTTAATCTAGGGTAATTATAGGTTGCTTCAATAATTCATGGTTAACAGATAATAGATGATTAATTTCTCCCGGAGGTTGCGTGCTGCCTGTAAAAAATAATCAACAAAGGTCAATTTAATTATTATAATACAGTATGTCAGATATTTAAAAATAAATTAAAATGTTGATAATTGAGTAATCATCTAAATTGACCAATTAAAAATAGTGCTAATTTTGTATTTATATTTTCGTGAGCAATGGAAGATGACAAGTTTGGGTTTTCCTACGAGGAAGAGGTGAAGCAGGCTGTGCAGAAGTATGAGAAGATGAAAAAGAATAATGAGAATTATTTCTTTGACGTCATTGAATTTGAAACAATTATTGATTTTTACATTGAGAGCAACAATCCACTCAATGCGTATGAGGCTGCCACACTTGCTTCAGAGCAGCATCCGAATTCGGTTTCCCTTCAGATCAGAAAGGCCAGGGTACTTCTTGATAAGGGCAGGGCAGTGGAAGCATTAAGGATACTGAAGAAGCTGGAGAGCATCGAACCTGGAAATCATGAACTCTATATCGCTAAGGGAACTGCTCTTGGAATGCTCGGCGATATACAGGGAGCAAGAAAAATGTTTGACTACTCCCTTACTCTCGATTCTGAGGATATCGAAAACATTCTATTCTCCATTACTTCAGTCCTGCAAAACCTTAACTATTATGAGCACCTGATTCCATATCTAGAGCGGCTCATGGAGCTTGAACCTGAATTCAAGGCTCATTTGTATGATCTCGCCTATGCATATGAGAAAACCGAAAGCTACGAGAACAGCATCATCTATTACCTGAAATATCTTGAGGAGGAACCTTTCTCCGACAGCGCATGGTACAACCTTGGAATTATTTACAATAAGCTGGAGTCGTTCGAAAAAGCCATGGAAGCTTATGATTATGCCCTGGCTATCAATTCGCAGAATACATTTGCCCTTTTCAATAAGGGTAATATTCTTAGCAATCTCGAAAGGTTCAGCGAAGCAATTCCTGTTTACCATGAATATCTCGAGAATGAGCCTGATAACTTTGAGGCGATGACTTACCTGGCTGAATGCTATGAGAAAACAGGGGAGGCAAAGCTTGCACGCAAGTATTATCAGGAGGCAATTGAACTGGCCCCTGAATACGCTGATCCCTGGTTCGGTCTTGGTGTTATGGCTCTTAATACAGGTAATATCGACGACAGCCTTATCTTCTTTAGAAAAGCAGTGCGCCTCGACGATGAGAATCCTGAAATATGGTACCTCCTTGGTAAGGCACACTATGAAAAGGGTGAGAAGAAGGCTGCAATGCGTTGTTTCAGGGAGGCTCTCAAAATTGATGTATATTATGATGAGGTATGGGCAGACCTTGGGAGAATGATCATTAGCGAAGGACTTGTAACCAAAGCTCTTCCTTATCTCGAACATGCCTTTAAGGTGACCGGCGATGTGCCCGGAATCAATTATCTTCTCTCCTCATTCTACCTTAATACCGGTGCCTCAGAAAAAGCTTACCGGCACCTTTTCCGTGCTGTTGAGACGGACAGGGACCTGTTTAGCGATTTCGAGGAGTTTTTTCCGCTTAAAATTCTCCCCAGAAAAATTAAAAGGCTTCTTGAAGATAATCATCTCATCTGATAATCATTGAAATAATATTCTGTAATGATAGAGAAATTTCCTTACATGCCCGAGAGACCTGCAAAGCCGCGTAATTCAGGTCTTACAATGGTGATGGACAAAGGTCTTAGCCTTCGTGAAGCTGAAGATTTCATGTCGGTGGGCAGCTCTTACACCGATTATGTTAAACTTGGTTTCGGCACTGCCCTCGTCACCCCCGGTTTTGAAGCAAAAATTGCCCTGTATAAGAAATCAGGAGCAATTCCATATTTTGGAGGAACCCTCTTTGAAGCATTCATAATAAGAGGTTTGTTCAAAGAGTATGTCAGTTTTCTCGACAGGTGCGAAGTCGATATGGTTGAAGTATCTGATGGCTCATATGATTTTGATCATTCACTCAAGCTCGAGTATATCAGCAGGCTGGCGGAGAGAGGTACTGTGATCTCGGAGGTCGGATCCAAGAAAAAAGATGTTGTATATTCTCCTGAAGAATGGGTGGCAATGATGAAAGCGGAGCTGAATGCCGGGTCAAAAAAGGTAATTGCTGAAGCACGCGAGTCTGGAACAATAGGGATTTATAACGATGACGGGTCGATAAACAGCACAATAATAAATGCCATAGCTGATAATGTAGGTATGGATAATGTTATATGGGAAGCTCCTCTTAAATCTCAGCAGGCCTGGTTTATTAAGCATTTCGGTGCAAATGTGAATTTAGGCAATATCGCTCCTAATGAGATTATTGCGCTTGAAACACTGCGGCTGGGACTGAGGGGCGATACTTTCTTTCAATTCCTTCCTGACAACCTGAACCAGTGAGAAAATTCGGGCTCATCGGATATCCTCTTGGTCACTCATTTTCAAAGAAATATTTTCTTCAAAAGTTTGCCAGTGAGAACATCCCGGATTGTTCCTATGAGCTTTTTCCTCTCGACTCTCTTGAAAAACTGAGTTCCCTTCTCGATTCTGAGGCAGAACTTCGCGGACTGAATGTTACAATTCCCTATAAATCAGAAATTTTCAGGTACCTCGATTATATTGAACCGGAGGCAGCTGAGATTGGTGCGGTGAATGTCGTCAAAATTGAAAAAAACAAAGACAGACATTTCATGAAGGGCTATAACAGTGATGTTACCGGGATAAGGGATACGATTCTTCCATATATCAGTAAAACAAAAAGCGCAATTGTTCTTGGAACCGGCGGCAGTTCAAAAGCGGTATGCCATGTGCTTGAAAAGGAAGGAATTGAAGTGTTTATTAGTTTCACGAACAAGACGACCAGGTATTCTGGGTTATACCGATATAAACCGTCAGCTAATTGAAAAATCCGGGATTATTATTAATACAACACCTCTTGGGATGTTCCCGGATGTTGATGGCAAGCCGGATCTGAACTATGATCTTCTTGAGAGTAAACATATACTTTTCGATCTTGTATATAATCCGGGGCTGACCTCATTTCTGAAAGAGGGAGAGAAGCGTGGATGCACTATTTTGGGAGGCCTGAGGATGCTGCACTCACAGGCTGAACGATCGTGGGAGATCTGGAATGATCCGGATTTATAGCCCTGATTACTGTTTTTTTGTTTTTTTCCTGCGTTTCCAGTACATTTTTTCGCAGTCAGTGCACTCCTGGTTCCAATACCCTGGCGTGACAAAATTTCCTTCACGGGTCTTTAATTGCCTTTCATAGACAGCAAAAACAGGATTGAAAAGAATGTCCGTCACACCAATTGTATACCTTGGCTCTGCGTCAGGTGTCTCAGATAGCCTCCTGAATTTCTTTGACTTCCAGGTTATTGGCACTCAGCAGGTCGTTCAGGAAAGCTGATCTCTCCATTGTTGCCCCTGTTTCAACAATTGTGCAGCGGATGCCGTCAATCTCGCTTACAATATGTTTCGCATTATTTATAGCCATATTCTTTGAACTTTACTCCTTTATCCTTCTTACTTTTTCCTTTTTCCTTTAAGCCATTGCGCCGTTTTGCCGTTACGCCGTTGCGCCATTCCTTATACCCCATAGCTCAATCCCCTGATCATTTCGAATATCACACTTGCAAAACCGGTAACGACAATACCCCCGACACATATTGCCAGTCCCAGTCGTGTGGGCAAATCAATTCTGAATCGCTCAACAGGCGATTCATTCTTGTTTATAAACATCGCCTTTACAACAAGCAGATAATAAAAAAGTGAGATTATCGTATTCAGAACTGCAATAAGAACAAGCAGATAAAAACCTTTCTCGGCAGCTGCTGTGAAAAGGAAGAATTTACCGAAGAATCCGGCAACCGGAGGTATACCCGCAAGAGAGAATAATGCAAGAGTCATGATAAGGCTTAACCCCGGATTTGTTTTGTAAAGGCCGTTATAGTCATCCATATTTTCTTTTCCTGTGGCATTCGATACAGCAGCAATGACACCAAAGGCTCCGAGATTTGAGAATATGTAAACCAGAACATAATATATCACTGAGGTCATTCCAAGCTCATTTCCGCCAATAAGTCCCAGAAGTATATAACCTGCCTGTGAAATAGATGAAAATGCCAGAAAACGCTTTAAATTCTGCTGCCGTATCGCAAAAAGGTTACCAATTGTCATTGTCAGGATTGAGGTAACATATAATGTTTTTTGCCAGGTTTCCATTATAACGGCAAATACTGTAAAGAGCAATATCATGAAAATAAATACTGCAGCTCCCTTGGAGACTACCGACAGATAGGATGTAATATTAACCGGCGATCCTTCGTATACATCAGCTGTCCACAGATGGAAGGGAACAATTGAGATCTTGAATGCCATCCCTGAAAAGAAGAAGATAAAGCCGAAGATCTGAAGATTTGAGTTGGCAAAGAGTTCAGATAATTCATTAAAATAGAAAGTGCCGGTTGTGCCGTAGATCATCGAAAGGCCATAAAGCAAAATGCCGGAAGACAATGCAGAAGTCAATATTAGTTTTATGCCGGCTTCAGCCGATTTATTCTTATAACGTTCGAAAGCAGCAAGGGCAGCAATAGGTATTGTAGCAAGCTCAACACCAATATAGAACATAAGAAAATGGCCTGATGATATCATGAAGTTCATCCCTATCACAGTTGAGATAAGAAGGATGAAATACTCGCTTACCTTCTCTGAATTCTCCTCTTTCCTGAGCCAGGTTACTGATTGAATGAAAACAATCAGAACTCCGATATTAAGGATATTCTTCATTATTATTGTTGTTCCGCTGCTTACATACATTCCTCCGAAAAGGGTTCCTGCAGTTGAAGGAAGGAATCCGGCTACAGTTATGGCGGCGTAAAGGATTATCGATAGGGTGGGGATCTGTCTCTTCCTGTCCATGAAGATCTCAGCCATCAATACCAGGAGCGCCGCAGCTGTAAGCAGCAGTTCGTGACGCATTATTGAAAAGGTTCCTAAGCTCATATTAATATTTTATTCAAAACAATTAATAAACAGGTTAAAAAGGATTAATCGCAACAAACCGTTCAACTATCGGCTGAAGGCTTATTCCTATCATTTTTGAAAGCCAGAATGGTGCCATTCCTATCGCTGCAACAGCAAATATGAGGGTTACGACTGAGACCTTTTCAAACCATTTGGCATCTGTCAGATGCTCATGATGTTCATCAGTAGTGGGCCCCAGCAGCAATATAGCAACAACCCTGAGAATGTATACAGCAGTTATTACAATTGACGATACCGCCACAATTGTTACTATTCTGTAGAAGAGTTCCTGATGCTGAAACGCTCCTACAAAAATTGTCATTTCAGCAACGAATCCGCTTAATCCGGGAAGTCCGAGTGATGCCAGTCCTGCGATCACATAGCAAACTGAAAGGAAAGGAATGACCTTCATAAGTCCGCCCATCTGGTTGATCATTCTTGTATGGGTTCTTCCATACAGCATCCCGATCAGTGCAAAAAAGAGTGCTGTCATAAGTCCATGTGAGATCATCTGGATTATGGCACCGTTCATTGCTGTTTTATTCATCATGAGTACAGCAAACAGAACCAGACCGCAATGGCTCACTGAAGAATATGCGTTGATATATTTGAGATCCTTCTGCGCGATAGCGCCGAAAGCGCCGTAAACAACACTAATAGAAGTGAGTATTATGAAGATCCATGATAACTGCTGTGCAGCATCAGGCAGAAGGAATATTGCAACCCTGAAAGCACCATACCCGCCGAGTTTCATCAGAACGCCTGCATGAAGCATCGATACTGCAGTAGGAGCTGATGCATGACCGTCGGGCGACCAGGTGTGGAAAGGAAATAAAGCGCCGAGAACTCCGAATCCCACAAAGGTCAGCGGGAAGAAGAGCCTCTGGGCTGTAATCGGAATATTAACCTTTGAGATCTCAAGTATGTTGAATGAAAGCTGACCTCCGTCAGGTGCCGAATTGAAGTAAATACCAAGAAGTCCGACAAGCAGCAGCGCCGAACCGCCCATGAGCATAAGGGTAAGCTTCATCGCCGAATACTCTTTGGGACCGCTTCCCCAGATCCCGATTAGAAGATACATCGGAATAACAGCCACTTCATAGAACAGGAACATTGTAAAGAGATCGAGCGAGATAAAGAACCCAAATACACCCGTTGCAAGCAGAATCAGAGAGATAAAGAACTCCCTGGTAAGGAATTCAACTTCCCAGGAGGCAAATATACCTGCGAATACAACAAGTCCTGTAAGGGCAATCATTGCAACTGAAATTCCGTCAACTCCTATTGCATAATGGATATTAAGGCTGCTGAACCAGACGTAATCCTTTACAAAGAGCATTTCATCCGTATTTCCTGCATTGCGAGCCGACAAATACATAAAAACAAGAACAGCTGCCGTAATGAGCTGAATCCCCATTCCAACAGCGGAAACAAGTCGCACCTGCCGGGTATCTTTAATGAAGAGGATACCTGTTATTGTCAATACAGGGATAACTACAAAAAGGGTTAAAATATCCATAATTTAAATCTTTATTTTTCAGTTACTTCCATAAATAAACCAACAAAACTACAAGCAGTATCACACCTGAGAGAAAAGCGAAAGCATATTTCTGCAGCTGTCCCGACTGGAATCCTTTTATCCTAAGGGATGTTGCCTGCGTAACATCAGCTATTGCATTCATTGTGGCGTCAACGACATGTCTGTCGAACCAGGCAATCGGTTCTGAAATATACTTGAAGATTATTCTCTTTGTGACAAAAAGATATACTTCATCAATATAGAACTTGTTATAGGCCCATTTGTAACTGTTGCTGAAAGTATGAGCAAGCTGATCCGGGATTTTGCTCTCCTTGCGATACATGAGCCAGGCAACGGATATACCAACGAGTCCGATAAATACTGAGGGGATTGCCACCATCATATTAAGATGAGCTTCAAATGCCTTTCCGTCGGAGGTTACAAGTGAGTGAAAAGGAATAAAGCCTGCAAACACTGAACCAACAGCAAGAATAATAAGCGGTATTGTCATTGTTGCAGGAGCTTCATGGGGTTCGTGATGATAATGGGTATCTTTTCCCCAGAAAACACTGAAATAGAGCCTGAACATATAAAAGGCCGTTAGCCCGGCAACAGCATATTCGACTGCAAACAGCAGTTTATTGCTGTGAAGCGCTGCCGTAAGGATTTCATCCTTGCTGAAGAACCCCGATAAGGGAGGTATACCTGCAATTGTAAGGCAGGCTATAAGGAAAGTGGCATGAGTAACAGGAAGGTACTTTCGAAGCCCACCCATCTCTGTCATGTGATTGCTGTGGACGGCATGTATGATTGCGCCTGCGCCAAGAAAGAGCAGAGCTTTGAACATTGCATGTGTAAACAGGTGGAACATTGACGCCATAAATCCAAGTCCTTCTTCACCGCCGTAACCTGATACGCCAAGTGCAAGCATCATATAGCCTATCTGCGACATTGTTGAATAAGCCAGTACCCTCTTTATGTCTGTCTGGGTACAGGCAATTACAGCGGCAAAGAGCGACGAGAATCCGCCAACGTAGGCTACTACTGTAAGGGCAGCGGGAGCAGAGAAAACATATATCGGAAACATTCTGGCTACAAGGTATACACCAGCAACAACCATGGTGGCAGCGTGAATCAGCGCCGAAACGGGTGTAGGGCCTTCCATCGCATCCGGGAGCCAGATGTGGAAGGGAAACATTGCTGATTTTCCAACGCCTCCCATAAAGACGAAGATCATCGACCAGGTCATTACAGAGAGTCCCAGAAAGGCAATACCACCGCCCTGCATAATTGCCGGTCCATTAGGATCGGTAAGTGCTATGAAGTCGAAGGTCTTGGTATTGAATGAAAGGATCAGAATGCCGATTAAAAATCCCATGTCGGCAAACCTTGTAACGATGAAAGCTTTTTTTGAAGCCCTTACAGCAGACGGCTTCTGATAATAGAACCCGATAAGTAAAAATGAGGAAACCCCGACCAATTCCCAGAAGATGTACATCTGGAAAATGTTCGTTGCAACAACAAGCCCGAGCATTGAGAATGTAAAGAGAGAGAGAAATGAATAGAATCGCTCAAATCCCTTTTCACCTTTCATATACCCGAGACTATAGATATGAACCATGAAGGAGACAGTAGAAACCACAATAAGCATCATTACCGAGATGGGATCGAGCAATACACCCATGTCGATATGCAGCTGATCGGTAAGCTGAAGCCAAACTGTATTGGCTGCAATTATCTTTTCGTATGCTGCTTCTGCCTCACCACCTGAAAAGAAATACTTAAATGCGGTAATATATGACAATATTGTAACTACTGCCAGACCAGTGGTCCCGATTAGTCCCGACAACTTAGCCTTGAGCTTGTGACCTGCCAGTCCGAGAAGCAGGAAAATAAAGAAGGGAAGAATGAGTATCCAGACCGTATAACTGTAATTTATCATTTTTGTATTTTACTAAAGTGTATAATGATCAATATTTCATTTCGTTAACGTTCTCAACATTTATCGAGGTGAACCGGCGGTATATGTTAATGATTATGGCAATGGCAACGGCTGCTTCCGCGGCTGCCACGGCAATAACAAAAAGACTGAAGAACATGCCTTCAAGCTTATTCGGATATAAATACCTGTTGAAGGCCATAAAATTGATATTGACAGAATTTAAAATCAATTCCACCGACATAAGTATTGTTATGAGATTTCTCCTTGTAAGGAACCCGTAAACGCCGGCAAAAAACATTATAGTTGCCAGTATTAAAAAGTATTCCAATGGTATGCCTGTACTCATCTTTTTACTGATTTAAATTTGTTGAACCTGATTTTGCCGGGCCTCCTTTTTTTGCGACCACAATTGCTGCAATCATTGCCGCAAGCAGCAGGATGGAAATTACCTCAAAGGGAAGTATGTAACCATCATAATCGAGAGAGAGAAGGCTTTTGCCTATAAGCTTCATGTCAATTTCCAAAGCTGCCTCTGAAGTTGCTGAAAAATTATAGTCAAGGATTGTTATTATTGAAAGTATCGCTCCGGCAACAGCTGCAATCGCAGAAAAGATGGTCTTTTTCAACTCCGCCGCTTCAAACTTCTGGCTTATATGGCTTGTCAGCAGGATTGAAAAGATAATAAGCACTACAATCCCTCCTGCATATAATGTAAGCTGGACTGCAGCCAGGAACTGATAATTCAGCATGAAATAGAGTCCCGACGTTGAAACAAGGACAAAAAGCAGATAAACTGCAGCCCTCAATATCTTCCGGCTTGTGACTGTAAGTACTGAGAATACAGCGATCATTGCTGCGAATAGAATAAACATTATCTGATTGGCGGCCATTACTCAACTCCTTTCATTAATTGTGAACCCGGTTTATTCAATGTTTTAATTAACAGAGCCCTGTTAAATACTGCATGTTCGAACTCCTGAGAGAAAGCCAATGCATTTGACGGGCATGTTTTTACACAAAGTGCACAGAATGTACACATTCCCAGACGGTATATGTGCTTGTCAATAATTCTTTTCTTTTTTCCATCCTCAGTTACAAGAGTTTTTGATATTACTTCAATTGTTCCATTGGGGCAGTTTATCTCACAGATTCCGCAGCCGGTGCATTTGTGCTCATTATTTTCATTATGCGGCATCACCACTTCGCCCTTGAATCGTTCAGGCAAGACA
Source organism: uncultured Bacteroidales bacterium (assembly GCA_963765005.1). Classification (GTDB taxonomy): domain Bacteria; phylum Bacteroidota; class Bacteroidia; order Bacteroidales; family VadinHA17; genus LD21. Next base: position 151,851 of record CAVXUP010000001.1, on the reverse strand, counting down.
AGATTCTTCCTGTTGTCGGGATACTTCTGTGTAACAATGGTACTTGGTCTGACGAAGTATGACCCTGTCACCATCATACCCTTCAGAAGCGACAGAACACCTGTTACAATTTCTTTAAGATAGTTTATAATGCTTCTCATTCAGAGATAAATATTTATAAGGTTATTATTAAAAATGCCAGCCCATAAGTACTATGAATGCCATAATAAGCACATTCACAAGATTGATCGGCAGAAGGTATTTCCATTCGAGTTTAAGCAGCTGGTCGATCCTCAGGCGCGGAAATGTCCATTTGAACCACATCATAAGGAATATCACAAAAAATGTTTTCCCTATATACCATACAAAGGGTGGAATGAAATCCATTACCATGTTGAATCCTTCCCATTCGCCTACATGGAATGGCATCCAGCCTCCGAGAAATATTGTGGCAGCTATTGATGCAACGATGAACATGTTAATATATTCAGCAAGGAAGAAGAAGGCAAATTTGATACCGGAGTATTCAGTATGAAATCCTGCCGTTAATTCCGATTCAGCTTCAGCAAGGTCAAATGGACCGCGGTTGGTTTCTGCCGTACTTGAAATAAGGAATATGATGAAAGCAATAAATGCAGGGATATGCCCCTTGAAAATAAACCAGCCTGTTCTCTGTGCTTCCACTATTTCTGAGAGCTGCATTGAGCCGGCCAGGATCACAATCGTTACAAGGGCAAGTCCGACAGACAGTTCATAACTTACTATCTGCGCGCCGCTTCTCATAGCCCCTATAAGCGAGTATTTATTGTTGCTCGACCATCCGGCCAGAAGAATTCCGATTACCCCCATTGAGGAGACTGCTATAACGTAAAGCACACCGATATTCAGGTCAATTGCGTGAAGCCCCTTTGCAAAAGGAATAGCCGCAATGGCCATGAAAGAAGCAATGATTACAATAAAAGGAGCCAGGTTAAATAGAAACTTATCGGCATTCTTTATAGGAATAAGCTCGACAAACAGCAGTTTAATGAGGTCAGCAATAGTCTGAAACAGCCCGAACGGCCCAACACGGTTTGGTCCAAGCCTGTTCTGCATAAAGGCACATACCTTCCTCTCGGCGTATACCAGAAACAGGCCGATAACAGCATAGAAGAGCAAAACAACAACTCCGATTATAAGCATCTCAGTGATAGTCGTCCAGAACGGCGACATCACATTTCGCAGACCTGTGTCTATCCATTCAGTCAGGGCTGAGAAATCATATATCACTTTCCACCAGGGTACTGAAAGCCCTTCGGATGTATTTGCTGCAATAATGTCAGATGGCATACTTTATATCTTTAAATCCGTATTTTTAATTCGCAACATTTGTTTCTTTACTATCTATCCAGGTTACTCGTATCTAGTTTGGAGTTTGGAGTTTGGTTTGGAGTTTCAAATTTTAACCTAACTCTAGTCACTCTAAACTCTAGTCACTCCAAACTTCTACCTGTCTATATCCGGTATCACCAAATCAAGTGATCCCCCGATAGCAACCAGGTCAGCAATCTTTGTCTCCCTGGCCAGATGATCGAGAACAGAGAGATTTACAAAATTCGGTGACCTGAACTTCACCCTGTATGGATTCTTGTTCCCGTCGCTGATCACATAGACCCCAAGCTCACCGCGTGCAGTCTCAACCCTCTGATAATATTCTCCTTCCGGGAGTTTGATAATCGGCTTCATCTTTACTGCATAAGGGCCTTCAGGAATGTTGTCAATAAGCTGTTCCAGGATATTCATCGACTCGCGCATCTCCTCTATCCTTGCCAGATATCTGTGGAATGTATCGCCTTCATTAAAGAGTACCTCATTGAAGGTGACCCTGTCGTAGGCACTGTAGGGCTCATGTTTCCTGACATCACATGAGAATCCGGATGCTCTGCCTGAAGGGCCTGTTATACCGTAGGAAATAGCCTCTTCACGTGTAAGGAGGCCCACTCCCTTGCTTCTCTCCTGAAAGATTATGTTACCTGTAAGAAGCTGGTCATATTCCGGAAGAGTCTTCCTGAAGTATTTTATGAAATCCTTGACCCTTTTCTGAAATCCGGGATGAAGATCATACATCAAACCGCCTGGACAGTTATAACTTACGAGCATGCGTCCTCCGCATGTTTCCTCCCATATGTCAAGAATTTTCTCTCTGTCTCTCAAACCGTAAAAGAAGCAGGTAAGACCTCCAAGATCCATCCCGAATGATGCCCACCATAACTGATGCGACTGGATTCGGGTAAGCTCCGACATAAGTGTGCGGATGACTTTTATCCTGTCAGGTATCTCAACCTCGAGCGCCTTTTCAACCAGCAGACAAACAGCTTCATTGTTTATGTGTGCCGAAAGATAGTCCATCCTGTCGGTAAGGTGTATTATCTGAGGATAAGTAATGCTCTCGCACATCTTCTCAATGCCCCTGTGAATATATCCGATATGGGGCTGGACACTTCTGACGATTTCTCCCTTAAGAGAAACAACAAGTCTCAGTACCCCGTGTGTGGAGGGATGCTGAGGGCCCATGTTGATAACATATTCCTGCTGTTCGTCGACAATAGTATTTTGTACCTGTTCTTCCATAAATTACTTGGTAACAATATTTATTTCATCAACATAGTCTTTTCTAAGAGGATAGCCGGCAGAATCCTCCATGAAGAATCTTCTGAGGTCGGGATGGTTATTGAATTTTATCCCGAGTAGGTCAAATACCTCCCTTTCATGAAAATCAGCCGTATGCCAGAGATCTGTGACTGAATCAAGAACGGGGTTTACCCTGTCGCTTGTTTTTGTTTTAAGAACTATTGTATGGTTAAATTCAGTGGAGCGAAGGTGGTAAACCACACCAAGCGAATCGCCATAGTCAACGCCGGTCAGACAGAATAGGAAATTGAACTTCAACTGTCCATTCTCTTTCATCAGCCGGGCAAACGAATGCAGCTTGTCTGCAGGCAGTGTCACTTCACAGAATTGTTTTCCGGTCTTCACGTCAAGACCTTCGCCAAGCGGCCTGATAAAGTCCTCTAATTGTTTATTATCCATTGATGGTCAGATTACTGAGGATGTATAATTAAACGTCATTATGAGATAAGTTTCTCCCTTTTCTCGATTTGATTGTCTGTGTTTCGATAAGCCTTTGAAGCTGAAGCATTCCATACAATAAGGCTTCCGGACGGGGAGGGCAGCCGGGCACATAAACATCGACGGGTATCACATGCTCGACTCCTTTAACGACACTGTACGAATTCAGGAAAAATGGTCCTCCTGAAATTGCGCATGCCCCCATTGCAATAACATATTTAGGTTCCGACATCTGATCGTAAAGCCTTTTTAATACAGGGGCCATTTTATTTACAATGGTGCCGGCAACAACGATTACGTCGGCCTGGCGGGGACTGGCCCTGTATACTTCCATTCCAAACCTCGCGAAGTCGTGGCGGGGAGCGCCTGCAGCCATCATCTCAATTCCGCAGCAGCTTGTTGCAAATGTGAGTGGCCATAAAGAGTTCTTCCTGCCCCAGTTTATTACATCATCTATTGTTGTAAGGAGAACATTGGTTCCCGATTCCTTAAGAAGATCAAGGCTTTCATTATCCTTGAATTCCTCTCTTTTCATTCCTTTTATTCCCATATAAGAGCATGTTTTTTCCAGGCATACAACAAGCCTAAGCCCAGTATGAAGAAGAATATCACAATTTCAACAAATGCAACCATCCCCAGATCTTTCATTACAACAGCCCATGGAAAAACAAGCACTGTTTCCACGTCAAATACAAGGAAGAGGATTGCGAAGAGGTAGTAGCCTACGTTAAACTGAAGCCAGGTGACCCCTTCTGTCGGCACTCCGCATTCGTAAGGTTCAAATTTCTGAGGGTTTATTGATTTCGGGGCCACTATCCCTGAAAAAATCAGGACCAGTCCAACAAATATTGCCCCGATCATGAAGAACAACACTAACCATTCATTACTCATTGAAAATGATATTTAGGGTTATTAAAGCCGGACAAAAATATTATAAAAAGTGGTTATTGTGAAACTGTTAACAGCATTTAAAAGTGATAATTATCACTTTCTTTCAACATCCGCAGGTAAAAAAATCTCTTCGGGATATTCAATATCGGAAAGAAATAGTCCTTTGGCAGGAGCAGACTGTCCAACTCTTGTTCTGTCACCTGAAATTATTATCCCGTCGAAATCGGCAAGAGACATCTTTCCATACCCTACTTCAATCATGGTACCAACGATCGATCGCACCATATTTCTAAGGAAACGGTCAGCCTTGACAGTAAATACGATCCTGTTATCCGATGCCACCCAGACGGCCTTGTATATCCTGCATATATCAGTCTTATTGTTCGAATGCAATTTACTGAAGCATTTAAAATCAGTATGTTTTTCAAGGATTTTGCAGGCTTCATTCATCTTTGCAATATCAATATCGCCGTAGAGATACCAGCTTGAACTTTCGGAGAAAGGATCTTTCTTTTGTGAAATATAGTATTTGTAGGTTCTTGAAATGGCACTGAACCTTGCATTTGCATCAGGGTGTACCTTATTAATTGAAATAATTGAGATATCGTGAGGAAGGAAGCGGTTAAGCTTGAATATTATGCCCTCATCTGATGAAAGGAGAGGGGAGATGCTGTCGAAATGGGCACAAAAATATGCTGCATGTACTCCTGTATCGGTTCTTCCTGCCCCTGTTGCTGAGATCTCTTCTCCTAGAATAAGACTCAGCGCGTTTTCAAGGATCTTCTGAACCGTCACGGAGTTTGGCTGCACCTGCCAGCCATGGTATGAAGTGCCTTTGTATGAAATGAAAATAAAATATCGTGTTTTGTGAGTAACCATCCCGTAAATATAACAGATTACTGTCATAAATATTTGAAAAAATATCTGAACGGATATTCAAAAACCGATCATAAAATGTATTTTTACTTCGACGGTTGCCCTGAAGGTTAAGGATGCAATTGTACCTTTTAAAAGCATCAATGATTAAAACACTAAACCTAAAAATACCCTATTATGAAAGTTGACTTGCATTGGTTAGATTATCTGATCATGATAATCTATTTTATTTTTGTGCTTGGCATTGGATGGTTTCTTAGAAAGTATATGAAGAATGCCAACGCCTTCCTTGAAGCGGGAAGATCAATGCCAGCCTGGGTTGCCGGTCTGGCATTCATCTCGACAAATCTTGGAGCTCTTGAAGTAATGGGAATGACCGGATCGGGAATGAAGTACGGCATGCTGACCACGCACTTCTACTGGATTGGTGCCGTTCCTGCAATGATCTTTCTGGCTCTTTTCATGATGCCTTTTTACTATGGTTCCAAGGCAAGGTCTGTACCTGAGTTTCTTAAGCTCAGGTATGACGAAAAGACACGAGGTCTCAATGCAATACTTTTTGCCATAATGACTGTTCTGGCCTCAGGGATCTCAATGTACGCCCTGGCGATACTTATGGAGAATGTCCTGGGATGGAATTTTAATATGAGCCTGTGGGTCTCGGCCCTTATTGTACTTGGATATACTTATCTGGGAGGTCTCTCTTCAGCAATTTACAACGAAGTGCTGCAGTTCTTCATTATTGTGATCGGTTTGCTGCCCCTTGCTTTTCTCAGCCTTAAGGATGTAGGCGGCTGGTTTGGATTGAAGGAAAAGCTTGCACCTTTAGCAGAAGCCAGAGGGTTTGCAGGCGACACATTGACAACCACATGGAAATATACAGGCGAAGCTGCATCCAACCCTTTTGGAGTTGAGTGGTTCGGGATACTTTTCGGACTTGGATTTGTATTGTCATTTGGATACTGGTGTACTAACTTCCTGATAGTACAGAGAGCGTTTGCTGCAGAATCTAAGGCCGCTGCAAGAAAAGTTCCGCTTATAGGTGCCCTTCCAAAAATGTTCATCCCTTTCCTTATAATTGTTCCGGGGATAGCTGCTCTTGTTCTTTTCAATGACCCGGCAAAAGGATTTACACTTCCTCTTGATGCAGGCGGAAAGCCAATTTACGACTATACAATAATTTCGCTGTTGCGATTTTACCTTCCTACAGGGGTTCTTGGACTTGGTATCACTGCTCTTCTTGCTTCCTTTATGTCGGGTATGGCAGGAAATGTCTCAGCATTCAATACAGTCTGGACCTATGATATATACCAAAGTTATATCAGGCCACGTACAGGTGATGAAGAGGCGGATGGAAAGCACTATCTCAAGGTTGGAAGGGTTGCCACTGTTTTCGGTATTCTGCTTAGTATAGCTTCGGCTTATATTGCAAGTAAATTCGGTAATATAATGGATTTCCTTCAGACAATATTCTCGATGATAAATGCTCCGCTCTTTGCTGTCATCTTCCTCGGGATGTTCTGGAAAAGGACAACAGGCCATGCGGCTTTCACCGGACTTCTTGCAGGTTTCCTTATGGCACTGCTTCATCATGGGCTCACAGTACCCGAAGGAGCCACTACCCTTGTAAAAGGAGGATGGATTACAGCTCTTCATACTTATCCTGTTGAGATGGCACAGAATTTCTGGACAGCTATAATTGCCTTTGGGGTAAGTACCACAGTAACTGTAGGGCTGACATATCTGACAAAGCAGCAGAAGAACGATGATGAATTGAGAGGCCTGGTCTACTCCCTCACGCCAAGGGAATTAAGCGATAAGCATCTTCCCTGGTATGAGCGTCCCGCAGGCCTTGCCCTGCTTGTATTTGTAATTAGTGTAGTATTAACAATAATGTTCTGGTAGGAGGAAATTAAAATGGTAGATATTAGAATCCCTATAGGTCTGATGTTTTCTGTCCTGGGAGTATTGATCACGGGTTATGGTCTGTTTACAATGTCAGACACAGCAATGTATCAGAAGTCGCTTGGCATCAACGTTAACATTATTATGGGAGTGTTGATGCTGGTCTTTGGCCTGGTTATGCTATGGTTTTCGAGGAGGAAGAAGAAAGCATAGTATTAAAATGGAATCAGGAGTGAACAAGCGTGGTTTTGCCAGCGATAATAATGCAGGTATCCACCCTGATGTATTACAGGAGATAAGATCTTCGAATTCGGGCCATGTGGTTGGCTATGGATCTGATGTTTATACAGAGAAGGCAAAGGAGATTTTCAGATCTGAGTTTGGAGCTGAAGCAGAGACCTTCTTTGTATTTACAGGCACTGCCGCCAATGTATTGAGTCTGAGCGCTATTACGCATTCGTGGAACTCGGTTATAACCGCCTCAACCGCCCACCTTGAGCAGGATGAGTGCGGAGCACCTGAAAAATTCACCGGATGCAAGGTACTTACTGTCGACACCATCGACGGTAAGATCACAGTTGACCTGATTGGAAGGCATATGCACGGGTTTGACTTTGAGCACCATTCACAGCCGGGGGTGATATCTATTACCCAGTCGACTGAAATGGGAACTGTCTACACTGTTGAAGAGATAAGAAAACTGTCAGAATTCGCCCATTCAAAGGGTATGCTGCTGCATATGGACGGAGCCAGAATAGCAAATGCTGCAGTATCACTGAACCTTCCTTTCAAAGCATTTACAACCGATGCAGGAGTCGATGTACTTTCTTTTGGTGGTACAAAGAACGGGATGATGTTCGGTGAAACAATTCTATTCCTTAAACCCGGGTTATCGGATGGTTTTAAATATATAAGGAAACAGGGAATGCAGCTTGCCTCCAAAATGAGGTATATCTCTGCTCAGTATATTGCATATTTTAAGGATGAACTCTGGAAGAGATGTGCCTCTCACTCAAACTCAATGGCTAAGATTCTGGCTGAAAGGATTGCTAATTTCAGAGAACTGACTATAACACAGCCTGTTCAATCGAATGGTGTTTTTGTGATTATGCCGCATGATGTTGCTGAAAGGATGAGAAAACACTATTTTTTCTATCCATGGGATGAGAATCGCTCGGAATACAGGCTTATGGCAAGCTGGGATACAACGGAGGAGGATATCGATGGATTTATTGAGTTGCTTGACAAAGAACTAAGGAATTAAGAATGAGGAACAAACGAACAGCGAAGATTGATATTAATAAGAAAGGCTGAATCATCCGATTCAGCCTTTCTCTATTGTGTAAAAATGAGTTTTACTTGAGAGTAAAGGTGATTGGAACACTGAACCATACAGGAACAGCTTTTCCACCCTGTTTACCCGGTTTGAATGTAGGAAGTGTGTTTACAACCCTCATTGCCTCTTTATCAAGTTCAGGGTCAACGGGTTTAAGGATGCTAACCTGGCTTACAGTACCTTTGGAGGTGACGCAGAACCTTACTATAACCCTTCCCTGGATATTGTTCTCTTTTGCAACTTCAGGGTATACGGTATTAGCATTGATATAACCAAGAAGTGCAGCATCTCCGCCAGGGAACAAAGGCATCTCCTCAACCACTATGAATGGTTCAGGTTCAGCTTCTTCTTCCTGTACTTCAAGCTTTGGAGCTTCAACAACCTCAACAACCTCTTCGTTCTTTACTGTCTCTGTAGCCTGATCGGCCGTCATCAGCTGAACTACATCTTCAGGCTTGATTGAGTCAACAACCTCAGGTGGAACGTATTTCTGCTGCTGAACAACATCAGCAGGAGGAGGTGGAGGGGGAGGGGGAGGAGCAACCTGCTCATTTGGTGTATCTAGGTTCTCCAGTTTAATTTCAACCTGACGTTCAGCTCTGGCTTTTCTGTTCTCCACAGCTTTTGCATTCAGGTAAGGAGTAATAATGGCTGTGCCGATAATGATTATTCCAATCAACATTGCAACAACCATTGTGCGGCTGTACTTTTTACGAAGCTTATATGCACCGTACTCCTTATTCCTGATTTCGAAGACTATGTCGTCGAAAGCAGGGGCTTTAATTGTGTCTTTTGCCATTTTCTTATCGGTTTACGGATTAATTCTTGGCTGCAACAGCTCCTGGTTTTATACCAGCTGCGGTTTCTACCATCGTCTCTTCAAAAAAGGCTATATCCACAAAGGTATAACGGGCTATACCGCAGATATTCATTTCATCAAGAATATCGACAAAATTGCCGTAAGTTGCCAGTTTATAAGCCTTAATCAGTACTATGGGGCCTGTGTCGTCAGTATTCTTCAGTTTTCGGATTTCTGAAGCAACGGAATCCTGAGGCATCTTTATTTTACCTGTCAGAACATCATTGTTGAATTCAGCAATTCTTTTTGCCAGAGTTTTGTTTCTATCCAGAAGCAACTTACGGATACCGGTAGGACCAAAGTCAACCTCAGCTACCGGAGGAAGATTATTATAATCCTCTGGTTTTACAACGCCGGGATAAAAATATATTTTGTTATCAGGGCCAAGAATGATATTGACCGTACGGCTTGCTGAAATCTTTGGTGGCACAGCATTCGGATCCTTAAGCTTTTCAGGAAGAACAATCTCCATGATTTTAGCTTTGCTGAAAGCAGTTGTTAGCATGAAAAACACAATCAGCAGACACATCAGGTCGACCATTGGTGTCATGTCGATATGCGGAGCGTGTTTTTTCGCTTTCTTTTTCCCGCCTGATTTTTCCTCTTGAATTATCTCTGCCATATCACTGTTGTATTTCTTCTAGGTTAATCTTCGCAGCTTCAAGACTTGTAATAAGGTTAAACTTATACACATTCTTATCAGCCATAGTTTCGAGCACTTTCTTAACTAACGGGAATGCTGTTTTTGCATCGCCTTTAATGCTTGCGCTAATATTGGGGTTTACCTGGCGTGCAAAGAGTATCCAGTAAGCTAGCTGGTTATCAGTTGAATCAATCGGGATGCCAGTCTGAAATGCAGCCTTGTCTCTGGCGTCCTTTGCCGCAAGAAACTCTTTCATTTGCATTATTGGAACTCCCATGGATGATGGATATTTCTCGAATTTCCGAAGTTCCTCCTCTGTAAACTCTATCTCGTATCTCTTTCCCATTTCAGCAAGAATCTTAGGTCTGAACTTTAAAGCAGTATCCGGTCCGTTATCGAAATTCAGGAATACCCTGTCGTCATTTGACAGGACCACCGTCATAATGTCAAAATCCGGAGTGGGTTTTTCTGACACTGAATACGGTGTATCGACAGGTGCTGGTTCCTGGGCTCTGAAGGTTGTTGTCAGCATAAGGAAAATCAATATAACTGAAAACAAGTCAACCATGGGCGTCATGTCGATCGATGGGGACTTTGTTGGTAATTTAATCTTTGGCATTGTAGTTTCTTATTAATATGATTTAGACCAAAAGATAAATTTATACTAGGTATTCTTCAGTGAAGCAGCAAAACTCTGTGTCAGGCTGAAACCTGCTTCGTCAATTTTAAATGTGTAGGAGTCAATAGTTGAAGAAAAATAATTGAAAGCAATAATTGCCAATGTTGAACCTGTAATACCAAATGCAGTATTAACAAGAGCTTCAGAAATACCGGTTGCAAGAGCAAGGGCATCGGGAGCGCCAGCCTGGGCGAGAGCGGCGAAAGCACGGATCATACCAAGAACTGTACCGATAAGACCGATCAACACAGAGATTGAAGCAAGGGTTGAGAAGATAACCATGTTTCTTGAAAGCATAGGGAGCTCAAGAGCTGTAGCTTCTTCGAATGATTTCTGGATTGAAAGAATCTTCTGATCTTTCTCAAGGTCCTTGTCTTTCTGAAGGTCACGATAGCGGTTAAGCCCTGCCTTCATAACATTCGCAAGAGAACCTTTCTGCTTGTCGCAAGCTTCCATGGCCTCTTCAATTTTATCCTCTGAAAGAAGAACCTGAAGATTTCTTACAAATGTGTTTAACCTTCCTTTCCCTTTTGCTCTTGACAGGGTGATTGTTCTTTCGAAAATGAAGATAAGCAGGGTTAATACGCATGTCATAAGTATAGGAACAATGTAACCACCCTTGTAGATTATTCCCAGGTAGTTACCGTCGAGTGGCTGACCTTCAGGATTACCACCCTCGAAATTTACCGGGTTCCCCATGAACTGCTTAAACAGAAAATAGGAAACCACAAAAGCTATTAAAATAGCACTAGTTGCGAAAACATTCGCGAACGCATCTTTGAACGAACTTCCTTGTTTACTCATTTTTATTGGTTTGTTAAGGTTTAAGATTTTACGATTTGCAAATATATATTATGAATTGTAATTATCAAAAAAAGGATAAAATAATGTTAATTTATTTCACAGTTTAGAATTATTCTCCAAATTGAAAGACCGCTTAACACCATTCTGCCCTATTCTTTTTTTACCAGGTTTTAATCTGTTTGTTAAAATTTAATTTTCCAGGGTCACATTATAGATTCTCAACTTTGTGATAGGAATTTCCTTTGTTGTGTAACCTTTAGCACTTATTAACAGTACCTCTGATCCCTGAGGAATTTCAAACTTAAATTCACCCTTGGCATTGGCAAGATTCTCGGCAGCTGTATCTTTAACCCTGATGGAAGCGTAAGCTATCGGTTGACCGGCAGCGTTTTTAACGGTTCCCTTGATCTCATTGGGGTTAATACCCTTCTTGATTGCTGCTTCAAAATCCCTGCAATAATTTAGCTGGCTTTTTGCAATTGCATTATTTGGATCCAGTGCAAGCACCTTGTTAAAAGCATCAGATGCCCTGTTAATGTATGGTAGCCTGCCTTCATTTGTTTTTTCACCGGAGGTTGACCTCAGTTCGACGTTTCCAATATTATTATACCCCTTTATTCTATTCTCCTTGTTGTTAGGATCAAGATTTATCATCCTGTTATAGTAGTCCTTCGATTTATCCCAGTTCTCGTTCATCATATGGTAATAACCAAGATAAGTGAATGCTTCATTCATTTCTGATGAATATTTCAGCGAATCTTTCTGGGCAACTTTAATAACCTCTTCGAATCTTGGCTTTGCAAGGCCCAGTTTTAAATCAGGATCCATTTTTGAAAATGTTCTTGCCCTTCCAAGGTATGCTGGCACATAATCAGGTGAGTTTTTGATAATTACAAGGAAAATTGAATCAGCTCCCTGATATCTTTCCCCATTATAGAAAGCCCTTCCCACCTGCATATAGTCATCACGGGATTCAGGAAGAGGACCAAGCATTTTTGATAATGTTTTGGCTACACCATAATAATTGCGGAAAGTGCTATATGTGGCGGCAAGTTCACTAAGCAATGATCTGTCTCCAGGTCTCAGTTCAATAAGCTTTCCATATGTAGCATAAGCCCTGTCTACCTCTGCTCCGGCTCTTCTTGCTTCCTGTTCCAGTTTTGCAGCTCTGGGAGTCGCCTCATCTATTCTCGCCTTAATCTTAGCCTTTTCAGCAGCATTTGAAGTGGCAGCAAGTCTTACTTTATCTTTGTCAATTTCTGCCTTAAGAGCAATGGCTTCGTCTGCGATTTTTGGTGAATTGAGATTCTTTTTAACAAGAATTCTGGCAAGATATTGATAGTCTTTTGGAATTATACGTTCAGGAGCAACTGTTTTAAAAAGCTCATCCATGTAAGCCAAAGCCTTATCATAATCGGGAGGAGTCTTCTCATAGCATGAATAACCTGCAATACGGTTCATGTAAGTCCTTGATTTATCCACCTGGAATATCTCCTCAACATTTTTAATAACTCCATCATAGTCTTTTGCGTAGAAAAGAGCATTTACATATTTTGTCTTTGCGGGAATATTTCCTGCAGTGAGTTCAAGATACTTTTCAAAATACTGTTTTGACTGTTCAAACCTGCCTGCTGATGAGTATAACAGACCAAGTTCACGATAAGCCGGTGCATAGCCTGGATTGAGAGTGATAGCCTCTTCAAAATAAGGAATAGCAGCCTGAAGAGCACGGCTTCTAAGATAGATTGAGCCAATTTTCATTGCCGCAGTGGGTGACTTTGGATCAGCAAACTGGGCCTGGTTGTAATTCGCAATTGCCTTTGAACCGTCATTCATCATTATATATATGTCGCCGGCAATAAGATATACATCGCGATTTTTATTATCGATCTTAACAGCTTCCCTGATGAGGGGCAGAGCTTTGGAAGTGTCGACGGTTTCACCTTCAATATATGATTCGGCTATCTTGGCAAGGGTAAAAGCATACTCCGGAGCTGCCGGAACAATTTTCTTAATATTTTTATATGGAAGAAGAAAACTTTTTGCTTTTGCCCTCATTTCAGCGGCAGTCTTTTCATCGTTCGCAAAACCTGCAATTTTTGCCAGTCCAATATAATTTAGCGGATCGTTCGGATTAGCCTTGACACCTTTATCGTAATACTCCTGTGCAGATTTTACAGCTACAGTCAGCGAATTGGAAATTGTATCGGCATAATAATCAGCGAGGTAATTCTCTCCCAGATAAAAATAGTATTTGCTGTTGCCCGGTTCCTTCTGGATTAATTGTTTTAGCATCTCCTCAGCCTTATCGTATTGTTCACTCCTTGTAAGCAGTGTAGCAGATGCAAGATCCTGCGCCTGAAGGTTAATCGTAAAAAGGGCTGTCAATCCTGCCAGTAATAATCCTGGCTTTAAAATCAAACGTTTCATAGCTATCTCGAATTTGTTGTCAATTAATTTTCTGTTTGAAGTTCCAAATATCCAATATCTAATTTAAAATTCCTAATACATTCATCAAATCATTGCTCCGGTACGTCAATCTTTCTCAGCTCTGAGCTATTTTGCCTTCACGCCTCTGCGCCTTTACGCCTTTGAGCCTTTACGCCTTTACGCCTTTACGCCTACCTCTTTATCTGCACCAGCCTTATCGGCATTGTTGCCGGCACCAGACCTGATTTAAGAACGATCCTTTGTCCCTGCTCTGCACAAGCCCAGTTGATAAAGCCGGGTCCCAGCCCTGCAAAACTTTCCCTCGAAATGAGATATATCTCCCTGACAAAAGGATATTCCCTGTTATATATTGAGCCCTGCAGTGGCCGGTAGTAATAACCATCATTTACAAACTGCTGCGAAACAGCAACTATATTCACTTTTTCAATGAAACTATTGCTGAGCGAATCATCCTTATCGCTAATCCAGTTGACACTCACAATTCCCAGGGCATCAGGGTTCCGGGAAACAAAATCAATAACTTCAGCGTTGGTTTTTACAGCAAAAAAATTCTCCGGCAGAGAGTCTCTGATTTCAAAAAGCTCCTTGAAATATCTTATGTTACCAGATCTGGCATTATCAAAGATAACACGGATTCCACCCAGTTTAGACTTTGGATTGATCTCATTCCACATCTTAATATTTCCAAGGAAGATATCTCTGACAGTATGGTATTTTATAAGAGAGTCGGTGTTCTGCTTATTCGTAACAAGGGCCAAAGCATCGTAGGCAAAAGTAGTTGTTCGCGCAATTACAAGTGTATCGCGAAGATACTGTATCTGGTAATCAGATAATTTTTTGCTTGTTACCATCACCTTCACTGAATCGTTCATGAAGTCATTTATCACATCATACTCCGGTTTATATAGGGGAGTTATTTTTGCATTTTCATACAGATGCGTGAAGGTGTATATTTCTGTATCTATGAGAGGCTGAAATGACTCATCAACAGAAATTTTGATATTCCCACGCGTGGGGGTCTCTTTGGTTGTCTGCTTGCCTCCTCCTGTACATGATGCCATCATAACCGCAATGATCATAACAGCATTTATTGTTCTGAAAAAGGAAAATTTGCTCATTTCTCTGGTTAAACTATTATTCTGTCCTCTGTTTTTGTTCCGGCACGCAATAATAATAAATTTCTGCATAAGTGATACTTTGTTCATATTCTCAAAATTAGTTAAGAAAACTTAAATCCTTATATTAATTACAACAAAGTATGTGCCAATGGTTCTTATTAATTTAAAATATCTGAAAACTTCACTTAAATAATCATCTCTGATTTTCAGGTCTAAACTACTCGTTCCCGCGAAAGAACAGATCCCTTATCATAATGAATGACCGGTAAGCTCTGTACAATCCGTAAAAGATAAAAGTAGTGCCCAAAATTACAAGTACTGGTTTATCAATGTATGTCATAGTGTAGAAAAATGCCAGGTACGTACCCACTCCAAGGTAGAAAAATACCATGAAAATTGAAAAGATGGCCATTACCTGCTGTAAAACCTTGTTACTGTCCATTTTTATTTATTTTTTGGATAAATTAACAACAAATCAAATTATTCTCAAAGTTAAACTAAATATTTCGTTATACAAAAAAATTGTTAAAAATTGTTAAAAATTATTGTCACCTTAGTAACAGGGAACTGTCGCCGTAACTCAAAAATCTGAATCCATTGCCCAGAGCATAATTATAGATATCCTTCCACTTATCTCCGGTCCAGGCAGATACCAGAAGGAGAAGAGTACTGCGAGGCTGATGGAAATTTGTGATTAGCCCGTCAGCCATCCTGAAATCATACCCAGGCATTATTATAATACTTGTTGATGCATGCAAAACCTGCAGGTTCATCCTTTTCAAATAATTAAGCAACGAATCAATAGCCTCTTCAGCTGAAATGTCAGTTTTTGCCGAATAGGCGTCCCACTGATGTAAAACTAATGATTCATTTGAATCAGCAGGGTCGTTGATCATCCTTATTCCTAGCCAGTAGAGGCTTTCAAGTGTCCTCAGGGAGGTAGTCCCGACCGCGATTATGTTTCCGATAGACTTTCTGATCACACTCAAGGTATCGGATGTGATGAAAAAGTGTTCACAATGCATCTGATGTCCTGATATATACCTTGATTTTACCGGTTGAAAAGTTCCGGCACCCACGTGAAGAGTCACTTCTACCGATCTTATTTTTTTCTTCACAAGTCTTTCTAGAACTTTATCTGTAAAATGAAGGCCTGCAGTCGGTGCTGCAACCGAACCCTTCACACTCGAATACACTGTCTGGTATCTTATAATATCTTCAGGTTCATCATTCCTTTCAATATATGGAGGGAGGGGAATGTGACCAGTCAGTTCAATTACCTCACCAAACGTAAGCTCCGGCCTGTCCCAGCTGAATTTTATCAGCCAGGCATCACCTTCAGGCCTGATTTTTTCTGCAACAACCTCAAACAGACTGCCGCTTCTTCCTGTTAACAAAGAGATTCTTCCACTCTTCCATTTTTTCAGATTGCCGATTATGCATTTCCAGATAACTGGTTCCGTCGAGGATAGCGACAATTGATAATCTAAAGGTTTTAGCGGTTCCAGGCAGAATACTTCGATGCCGGCGCCTGTCTCCTTTCTGAAAAGCAGCCTTGCACGGATAACGCGTGAATTGTTGAAAACCAATAGTGATCCGGAAGGAATATGTTCATCGATGTTTTTGAATGTATCCTTTGAAATGATATCATGTTTATATATAAGAAGCTTCGAAGCATCTCTTTCAGATAAAGGATACTGTGCGATCCGTTCCAGCGGAAGCTCATAATCGTAATCGTTTATATCAATCTCCTTCTCCCTCATTGCAGTGGTCATTCACTCAAATATCGAAATGGCGCAACGGCTCAGCGGCTCAACGGCTCAGCGGCAAAAGCCTCTGATGCTTTACGAAGACCTTGGCTTAAGTTGATTTTGACTTTGCCTTTGCCTTTGCGCCTTTACGCCTTTACGCCGCTGCGCCTTATAATTCCCCCGCAAATTTAGCTTTTATTACCAGAAACCAAATTCAACGATAATTATTACCTTTGCAGCGCAGCAGGCCGATCCATCGCCTTCTCTTAACGGGAGGGAGGAAAGTCCGGGCAACACAGAGCACCATACTTCCTAACGGGAAGATATCCGCGAGGGTATAGTAGTGTAACAGAAAATAACCGTCCCGACTTGTCGGGATAAGGGTGAAAAGGTGAGGTAAGAGCTCACCGGTCCCGCTGGCAACATCGGGAGCCGTACATCTTATGGGTTGAAAGACCATGTATACCGGTGATCAGGGCTGCTCGTCCAGTGCCGGGGGGTAGGTCGTATGAATCATGCAGTGATGCATGATCAAGATAAATGATGGATAGCGGTCCCAAATTCTCTTGCAGAAGCCGGCGCCGTTACAGAATCCGGCTTACAGGCAGGCTGCATAAATAATACAGGGCAGGGTCGCGACCCTGCCCTGTATTATTTATATGGCTCCGTTATTCAGTATGTCAGGGTCGCGACCCTGACATACAAAACTCAGATGGTTCTGTTATTTCAGTTTGAAAACGCTGTCTTCAATCGGTATATTCACCTCTACAGTGTCGAATGAAACAACAGCCGCTTCCATGCCATTAGCCATCTGTGTGACTTTCTTGGGCATTATAACACCTTCGATATCGGTAAAATCCGACATATAAGAATCCATTACAACTGAAGTTCCCATCTGGTCTACTGTAGCAGTTGTCTTAACCATCATGAATGATGCTTTATCAATGTAAAGCAGAACAGGAGTGGTGCCTACAGTTGACTTCAGTTTAAAAGCAGGTTTGTCATTTACCTTATCCTCACCCTCGAGAGTTAATTTGCCGCTTTTGAAATACTCATCAACCTGGTTCTTGAAAGCGTTATTATCCTGCACCTGCTTAAGCTGGTCACCTGTTATTTCAACCGGGTCGGTTGATCCGGTCATAGGGTTAACAGCATAGCCTTTTTCTCCGTCGAAAGCCATTACCATTTCCTGCCCGTTAAATGAGTATGTCATCTTTATCTTGTCAGGATTTTTCATGAACATTACAAGGGGAAGCTCCATGCCCATTGCTGAAACCTTGCCTGTGACCTTAATTGTTTTAACCTTAGCCAGCGCATCCTGCTTATTGGCTGCATTGTATTTTTTGACTATTTCGTCAAGTGATTGCGCATTAATAACAGCAACTGCCATGAGTCCTGTCAGAACAAATAATAATTTTTTCATGAAAACTGGTTTTAAATTAGTGTGATTATTTTTAAAAAGAATTAATTGTATTTCTGAGTGCAACAAGTTTTTGCAAAAGTTTTTCCATTTCTGACAGCCTGAGCATATTGGCTCCATCCGACAAAGCAACTGCCGGATCGGGATGTGTTTCTATGAAAATACCATCAGCTCCAACACTTATTGCTGCTTTTCCTATTGTCTCGATCATTTCAGGCTTTCCGCCGGTAACTCCTTTATCCTGATTTGGTTGCTGCAGCGAATGGGTAATGTCCATTATTACAGGTACCCCATTCTCACGCATTACAGGTATATTTCTGAAATCAACCACTATATCCTGGTAGCCATACATGTTTCCCCTGTCGGTAAGCATTATTTTATTATTCCCGCCTTCCCTGACTTTCTCAACCGCAAACCTCATTGATGCACCGGAAAGGAACTGGCCCTTCTTAATGTTTACCCATTTGCCTGTTTTTGCAGCTGCTTCCAGAAGGTCGGTCTGACGGCAAAGAAAGGCAGGGATCTGCAGAACATCTACGTATTCAGCAGCCATTGCTGCCTCGTCGGGATTATGAATATCAGTAACTACTGGCACAGAAAATCTCTTTCTTACTTCAGACAGCAGCTCTAAGGCAGCTATATCGCCAATTCCTGTAAAGGAATCTTTCCTTGACCTGTTGGCTTTACGATACGATGCCTTAAAAACAAAAGGAAGACTGTATTTATCAGCAAGGGCTTTAAGATGGGCTGCTGTTTCAAATACGATTTTTTCGTTTTCAACAACGCATGGCCCTGCAATCAGAAGAAAATTTCCAGAATCGGTGTGCTTCAGCAGGGGGATATCTATACCAGTTATAGTCATAAGAACAAAATTAACTCTTTTTTTGACTGCAAGAGACATTCAGTTAAAATCTCTGTGTCCCTCTTTGGTACTCTGTGGCTCTCTCTCTTGTAAAAAAACCCAGGAACTAACACAGAGTTACACAGAGGAGTACAGAGTTACACAGAGAAATCACTCTATTATAATTATAAATATCCTTCCACATTATTGACAGTCTCTTTCTGATCTCCTCTTCCTTCGGATTTGCTCCCGGATCAAAGAATTTTGTCCCTTTCAGATCCTCGGGAAGGAAATTGTCGGCTGCGAAGTTCCCTTCGTATGTGTGAGCATACTTGTAGTCCTTCCCATATCCTATATCTTTCATCAGACGCGTTGGCGCATTCCGTAAATGAAGCGGAACCGGCAGATCCCCTCCTGACCTTACCGATTCAATTGCCGAATCGATAGCCATATAGGCTGAATTGCTTTTCGGTGAAGTTGCAAGATAAATGGCAGCTTCAGAAAGGATTATCCTCGATTCGGGCCATCCGATAACGTTAATCGCATCAAAACACGCCTGGGCAAGAAGGAGGGCATTCGGATTGGCCAGACCTATATCCTCAGCCGCCAGTATCAGCATTCTCCTTGCAATAAATTTTGGATCCTCACCTCCCTCAACCATACGTGCCAGCCAGTATACTGCAGCGTTTGGATCACTTCCCCTTAAAGACTTGATAAAGGCGGATATAATGTCATAATGCTGTTCACCATTCTTGTCATACATGGCAAGGTTCTTCTGCAGGTGTTTCAGCACTGTTTCATTATTTACGATGATCTTTTCTCCCGGAATTTCAGATGCAACAGAACTGATAACCAGTTCCAGCGCATTGTATAGCTTCCGCGCATCACCCCCTGAGACCCTTATGAGGGCTTCATGTTCTGCAATTTCTATATTGTAGGCTGCCAGGTAGGTGTCTTTTTTCAGAGCGTAATTCATAAGCTTAATCAGCTCTTCTTCAAGCAGAGGCTTCATTATATAAACCTGACAGCGTGAGAGGAGAGGAGATATGACCTCGAAGGATGGATTTTCTGTTGTGGCCCCAATAAGCGTAATAATCCCTTTTTCAACAGCCCCTAAGAGTGAATCCTGCTGCGATTTGTTGAATCTGTGGATCTCATCGATGAAAAGGATTGGATTTGGCTGGTTGAAAAACTGCTGGCTCTTTGCCTTTTCTATTGTCTCTCTTACATCCTTGACCCCGGAGTGAACTGCGCTGAGCGAAAAGAACGGCCTCTTTAAAGTATTCGCAATAATTCCTGCAAGAGTAGTCTTTCCCACTCCCGGGGGACCCCATAGAATAAATGACGGGATATTTCCCGATTCAATTACTTTTCTTAAAACAGCATTTTTGCTTACCAGATGCTCCTGTCCGCAGAAATCCTTAAGCTCTTTTGGTCGCAGCCTTTCGGCAAGCGGTTGATTTGCCAGCATCAGAACGTTTTTGCAAAAGTAATGAAAACAATAATTGTTAAAACATAATTCAAAAGTACTGTAATAATTTCTACATGTTTTTAGTTATTATTGCAATTATCTTGTCAAATACTGTATATGTATAGAAATATTGCCCTTCTCCTTACAGCGGTTCTGTTTTCTGGTTGTTCCGTTAAACGGGATGAAGGTGCCTTATCTCTTATCGAAGGCAGAGGAATCAGCTCGTCAAAAGGAATGGTGGTCTCGGCACACAGGCTTAGTTCATTGGCCGGCGCCGGAATTCTTTCCAGGGGAGGAAATGCCATCGACGCAGCGGTTGCTACGGAGCTGGCCCTTGCGGTATGTTACCCTGAAGCAGGGAACATAGGGGGAGGAGGTTTTATGCTGATACGAACTTCCGATGGGAAGAATGAGGTATTCGATTACAGGGAAAAAGCACCCCTTCTTGCCTCCCGTGACATGTTCCTTGATGCTGATGGCAATGTAGTTGAAGGATCAAGCACCGATTCACATCTTGCCAGCGGCGTACCCGGAACTGTTGACGGCATCCTTAACGCGCATTCAAAATACGGAAAGCTCCCTTTAAGGGATGTTATCCAGCCTGCAATTGACATGGCTGAAAATGGTTTTGCGCTTTCTGCAGGACAGGCGCGATCGCTTAATTCGAACAGGGAACAGTTTCTGGCCAGGAATGAATCACCAACAGCCTTTGTCAGGGATTCTCTCTGGAAAGAGGGGGATATATTCATTCAGAAAGATCTTGCATCTACACTCTGCCGAATAAGAGATAATGGAAGAGATGGATTTTACTCCGGGGAGACTGCAAAACTGATACTTGAAGAGATGAGCAGGGGCAGGGGGCTGATCTCTGAAAAAGACCTTAATGAATACAGGTCAGTTCCAAGGGTCCCTCTGTCGTCTGACTACAAAGGATACAGGATTATCACGGCTTCGCCTCCTTCGGGCGGCGGTCTGATCCTCCTTCAGCTTCTCAAGATGATTGAGCCCTACCCCTTGAATGAAATGGGATTCCACTCCGTTGAAGCGATTCATCTTATGACAGAAGCTGAACGACGGGCCTATGCCGACCGCTCAGAATATCTGGGCGATCCGGATTTTATTAAAATTCCCGTTGAAGAATTGATTTCAGCTGAATACCTGAAAAACAGGATGTCCTCTTTCGGGACGGCAAAGGCATCCGTTTCGCTTGATGTCAAACCTGGTAATCCCGAAGGATATACAAGCGAAGAGACTACCCACTATTCAGTTGTAGATTCTGAGGGTAATGCTGTTTCGACAACAACTACTCTCAACGATACCTTCGGCAGCAGCATTGTTGTGGCCGGAGCAGGTTTCCTGCTGAACAATCAGATGGATGATTTCTCAGTTAAACCCGGAGTCCCCAATATGTACGGTCTTGTCGGGGGTATGGCAAACTCAATCACTCCGGGAAAAAGAATGCTAAGCTCCATGACCCCTTCAATAGTTGAAAAGGGAGGGGAGCTCTTCATGATCGCAGGTTCGCCGGGCGGATCAACAATTCCAACATCTGTTTTCCAGGTTCTTGTTAATGTAATCGATTTTAATATGAATATTCAGGAGGCTGTTGATACCGGGAGATTCCATCATCAGTGGCTTCCCGATTTGATTAGCCTCGAGGAACATGCTGTCGACAGTCTGACCGTCAATAAACTTTCAAAAATGGGACATTTGGTTAAAAACCGTTCGTCGATTGGTCGGGTTAACGCAATACTGGTTTCTCCTGATGGTAAAAGATGGGCAGCTGCTGATAAAAGGGGTAATAATTGGGCCTGCGGATATTAACTGTTTTGAGGTTTAATATTTTTTGCTAAATTGCAATGAATTTATTTTCATTAAAAAAAATAAATTAATACTTTTAACAGTTGAATTGTAATATTTGTTTTAGTTGTTTTGTAATACGTTGTATTTGAGCATATTCAGACATTTTCAATTATGAAAAAACCTCTTCTGATTGTTGTTGTCCTTGTGGCGGTTATAATTGCCTTGCCATTAATCAAGTTTATTAGCTGGACGCTTCAGACTAAAAAACCGTTGGACATTATTCTTGTAGATAAAACTGTTCCGACTCTGGAAAGGCTGCACCACAAATCATTTGACTGGGTTTTAACAAATGAAAGATTTGTTAAAAAAGAAAGTAAAACCAGCTATTCATATAAAAAAGATTATTACGGTTTTATTCCAACACGCCCCCTGAGGGAATTCGGCTGGACGAAAAATGAATATCACCTCACAGACCTGAAAGAGCTTCCTGTAAAAAATGATGCCTTGTTTTTCACAGATACCTATGGCGTTTTCTCCAATGACTGGTATAAGGGTCTCAACAGAAGCCGCCGTTCGAGGATAATTTACGGTGGTCTTAACAATACTGATAACCTTCTAATTAAGGAGATGAAAGACAACAAAAAGCTTGTTGTTCTTGAATATAATGTAATGGATCATCCAACAACTGCCTATGAATCATTCAGGCTGCAGGAACGTCTGGGTATAACTGTTTCGGGCTGGACAGGCAAATTCTTCCATTCACTCGATTCTACTCATAAGGATTTTCCGATCTGGCTTACTTCAATGTATAGAAAGCACACTAAACAGCCATGGACATTTAAAAAGTCCGGTATTGTTATCCTTAAAACAAAGGAGATTATAGTTCTCGAAGAGGGTACTCATTTAAAGACAGTACGACCATATATATTGACAGATGATACAAATTGTGCAAGTTTCGGTCTTGCACCGCAGGTTGCTTTTGAGAATTGGTTCGAAATAATTGATGCAAGAGAAAACAATGTAATATCAAAGTTCAGGATTGAAACCACGTCTGAAGGAGATACTCTGCTAAGCCAGAATAATCTTACCAACGAGTTCCCTGCTGCAATACAGGAACCATCCGAGAAACTGACGTATTATTTCGCCGGGGATTTCTCAAATAATGCAGTTCCAATGTGGACCTCGCGATTGAAAAATGCTGACAAGATGAAGATCTTTTTCTATTCAGACAAGCCCGACGATTCAAGGCGTTTCTTCTGGCTCTATTACAAACCTCTCATTAGTACAATTTTTAACGAACACTACAATTCCATAAAAAGATAATCTGGAGAATGAAAATTTCTCTTATTCAGTCCGACCTTGCCTGGCTCGACAAGGCAACCAATCTGGGACGGTTTAGTGAACTTTTGTCACCGCTGAAGGGAAATACAGATATTGTTGTGCTGCCTGAGATGTTCAATACCGGTTTCTCGGTGAACCCGATGCAAATTGGCGAAGATTCTGATGGACAGACATTCAGATGGATGTGCGAGGCAGCTGCAGCAGGAGGATTCGGGATTTGCGGCAGCTATATCGTCAGAGAAGGCGATAATTTTTATAACCGGTGGCTCATGGTCACGCCTGAAAAAGTAAGTTACAGCTACGATAAACGTCATCTTTTCAGCATCAGCGGCGAAGATCTGCGCTTTACGAGAGGGGAGAAGCGTATTGTTTTTGCATTCAGAGGTGTCAGGATCAGTCCTTATGTATGTTACGATCTGCGTTTCCCGGTATGGATGAGAAACCGCAATGATTACGATCTTATGATTGTCTCAGCTAACTGGCCTGAAAGTCGCAGAAGTGTCTGGAATACACTTTTACAAGCCAGGGCAATAGAGAATCAGTGTTACGTTGCAGGATCGAACAGGATCGGAACTGATGGTGAAGGGATAAAATATTGCGGCGATTCCGTAATCATAAACCCGAAAGGTGAAAAAATAACCTCGGCAGAAGAAAACAGGGAATGCTCCATTACAGCAGATCTCTCAATGGCTGAGCTCAATGAATTCAGATCCAGATTCCCCGCCTGGAAAGACGCCGATAAGTTTAATTTAATTAGTGAACACCAGTAGGTTGAACTTCACGCTTCATAAAAAGCTAGTTGCCAGCTTCGCTACCAGTTCTTGCATCCCGATTTCACTTCTTCATAGCTTCATAAAGCACCACAACCGGATGCATTGCTACCCGACCTGTGCCATCCTTGATATGATGGCGGCAGCTTGTACCTGGCGCAGTAATTATCGTTGTTGCTGAAGCCTGTCGCACCTCAGGGAAAAGAACCATTTCGCCGATCTTGTTTGAAAGTTCATAATGTTCTTTCTCATATCCGAACGATCCTGCCATGCCGCAGCATCCGGATGGGATTTCCTTTACTGAGTAGTTTTGCGGAATTGAAAGCATCTCAATCGTGTACTTTGATGAAGAAATTGCCTTCTGCTGGCAATGAGCATGAAGAAGCAAAGTTGCATTTTTTTCAGTAAAAAGATTTCTGTCTATTCTTCCGGCCTTAAACTCCATACTGATGAACTCGTCAATCATAAAACTGCACGAAGCTATAGCATCAGCACCGGCTTTCAGGCTATTGCCGGCAAGCTCGGGGTACTCATCCCTGAACCCAAGGATTGCGGAAGGCTCAATTCCAAGCAAGGGAGTCTCAATGTTTATGACAGCTGAAAGCATCCTTATATTGTTTTGGGCAATTTTTTGCGCAGTGCGAATCAGTCCTTTGGAAATAAATGTTCGCCCGCTGATAGTATGATCAGCAATTATAACCTTGTAATTAAGGGAGGTAAGAAGCTTAATGGCTGCAATGCCTGTTTCCGTGTCATTATAGTCGGTAAATTCATCAATAAACAAACAGACTGTTTTAATCGGGGTTACAGGATTCAGGGAGTCAAGGTTCTTTTTTATCCATTTTTTAAGTGTTGTTTTGTATAATAAAGGGATAGACCTTTCTGATGCAAATCCGGTAGCCAGCTTGACAACACCTGAACTGAATCTGTTGCCAAGAAAGAAGTTGTATACAGAAGGAAAAACAGAACCAATTCTGTTAAGTGATGTTATGTAAGCGATCATCCTGGTTCTTAATGGGATCCCATGTTTGTCGTACCAATGCTGAAGAAACTCCGACTTCATTTTGGCTATATCAACGCCTGAGGGGCATTCTGATTTACAGCCTTTGCAACCAAGGCAAAGATCAAGAATATCATATATCTCTCGGTGATCCCATGGATCCCCGTCTGATGAAAGGAACTCACGCAAAACATTTGCTCTTGCCCTTGTGCTTGTTTCTTCATCTCCCGTTGCCATGAAACTGGGGCACATAACACCTCCGATCTTCATCGATTTTCGGCAGTCAGCTGAGCCGTTGCATTTTTCTGCTGACCGCACAATCCCGTCAGTCGATGAGAAATCATATATCGTATCTATAACCGGAGTCGCTTTTCCCGGCAGATATCTCAGGCTTGTATTCATCTGAGGTGTCCCCGTTATTTTCCCGGGATTAAGGATTCCCAGAGGATCACAGCAGCTCTTTACCTCTTTTAGCAGTTCGTAATTATGTTCTCCGATCATAAGCGGTATAAACTCCCCTCTGAGTCTTCCGTCGCCGTGCTCCCCGCTTAGAGAGCCTCGGAATTTCTTCACTATCATGGCTGTTTCAAGACCGATAGTCCTGAACAGTTCCACATCTGACCCGATCTTCAGATCAAGGACCGGACGAAGATGCAGTTCTCCTGTACCGATATGGGCATGAAAAACTGCATCCTTGCCATGCCGGGCCAGCATCTTCTCAATCTCCTCAATATACTCCGGAAACTGCTCAACATTTATTGCAGTATCTTCGATAAGGGCAACCGGTTTGGGATCACCCTTCATGTTTGCCAGGATTCCCAATCCTGCCTTCCTGAGATCCCATACCTTTGAAATGTCTTTGCCCTTGATGACCGGAAATGAGTAACCAAAACCTGCTCTTTTAAGCTCAGCTATCATTTCGTCTGCAATTGTGTCAATTGTTTCAGGCTTTTCATTCACGAGTTCAACAATTACAATTGCGGCAGGTTTTCCCTCAAGGAAGAACCGGTTGTTTCTCTGGCTGATATTGTCCTCAGTAAGGTTCAGTATCCTGTCGTCCATCATCTCAACAGCTGATGGCTTGTATTTCAATGCGATAAGATTGGCTCTGAAAGCATCAGTGCGATTGTCAAGATGTATGCAAACCAAGGCTTTGTATGGCGGAGGCAGGGGAACAAGATTCAGCTTTATCTCAGTTGTGATTGCAAGAGTCCCCTCAGATCCTGCGAGGAGTCTGCACATGTTGAATTTATTAGCTGAGGTTTCATCAAAAATAACAGAATCAAGAAGAAGATCAAGGGCATATCCTGTGTTTCTCCTTTCTATTTCAGGATCAGGATATCCATCCCTTATAATCTGCTGGTTGGTTTTGTTGCTAAGAATTGAATTGATTTTTCTGTAGATGTCCCCTTCGAGATTCCCGGACTTGCACTTAGCATCAAATTCTTCCCTGTCAATAGCCCTGAAAAGCGCTTCACTTCCGTCGCTGAGCACTGTTTTAAGCTCGAGGGTGTGATCACGGGTCGACCCATATATTATTGAGTGGGAGCCACAGGCGTTATTTCCCACCATTCCGCCAATATTGCACCTGTTTGATGTAGAAGTTTCGGGACCAAAGAAAAGGCCGTAATCTTTAAGTTTAATATTCAGTTCATCAAGCACAACTCCGGGTTCAACTCTTGCCCATCGCTCTTCCTTGTTTATCTCGAGTATCTTATTCATATACTTCGATATATCCATAATAATTCCTGAAGCTACAACCTGTCCGGCAAGTGATGTTCCGCCTGCCCTTACAGTGACACCGGTCTTTTCTTTTGCAGCAAATTCGAGAACTTTTTTGATGTCTGACTCATCTTTCGGCCAGACCACGGCAAGCGGCACTTCCTTATATACCGATGCATCGGTCGAATATATTGTTTTTGTTATAGTATCATATTTAAGTTCTCCTTTGACAGCCTCTCCGAGTTTCGTCAGCTTTGTATAAATATTATCCATCACTTTAAGGTGCGTTTAAGGCACTAAAATTATAAAAATGATTCAATCGTGGAGTATATGTTGGTTATTTAGGATTATTGTTGACAAAAAGTACTAATGCTGACATTAATCATGTATTCGAAAATTGGTTAATAGAACTTTTTTTTCGTACATTTAACCAGAAATTTCGAATATTTTAATACACTGATACACAATGGAATTGTTAGATGTTATCAAATTAAATGCCAGGAAACATAATATGCGTATTGTACTTCCTGAAGGCTATGAGGAGAGGACAATAAAAGCTGCCGATATTGCTATCGCCGAAGGTCTGGCTCAGATAATCCTTATTGGTGATCCTGATGAAATAGCATCTCATTCTGCCAGCCTTGGTTTGAAAAATATAGGGAAAGCATTAATCGTCAATCCGAAATCTCACGATAAGAAAGAACATTATATAAACATGATGGTCGAACTCAGGAAAAGCAAGGGGATGACTCATGAGGAGGCTTCCAGGCTTATTGAGGATCCTCTTTATCTCGGGGTGCTTATGATAAAAAACGGAGATGCCGATGGTGAGGTTTCGGGAGCTGACCATTCAACAGGAGATGTGCTGAGGCCTGCTTTTCATTACGTTAAGACTGCTCCCGGAATTTCAGTTGTTTCAGGAGCCTTCATAATGATACTTAAGGACAAGCATTTTGGAGAGAATGGAGTAGTCATCTTTGCAGATGGGGCAGTTCACCCAAATC
Source organism: uncultured Bacteroidales bacterium (assembly GCA_963765005.1). Lineage (GTDB taxonomy): Bacteria > Bacteroidota > Bacteroidia > Bacteroidales > VadinHA17 > LD21. The sequence goes on along the minus strand of CAVXUP010000001.1, from coordinate 124,079 downwards.
CGAATGAGAAGGAACTTGCTGAAATAGCTGTTGCATCAGCTCATACAGCCAGGGCTATCGCAGGCTTTGAACCCAGGATTGCAATGCTTAGTTTCTCCACAAAGGGAAGCGCAAAGAATGAAATGGTTGATAAAGTGGTGAATGCAACAAGAATAGCAAAGGAGATGGCTCCCGATCTTCAGATCGATGGAGAACTACAGGCTGATGCTGCCCTTATTGAAGCAATAGGCAAAAGCAAGGCCCCGGGGAGTACAATTGCAGGGAAGGCCAATGTACTGATATTTCCCGATCTTAATTCAGGGAATATTGCATACAAACTGGTACAGAGGCTTGCCCATGCAGAAGCAATCGGACCTGTTTTGCAGGGTATGGCTGCACCGATAAATGACCTGTCAAGGGGTTGTTCGGTCAGCGATATTGTAAGCATGATAGCTATAACATCGAATCAGGCTGCAGGTATGAAGAAGTAGCATAAAATTGTTTCTTAATCAAAAGACTGAAAAATAAATTAACATATAAAGTATGGCAGAAATCACAGAAAGGCTGGAGGATTATGGATTGTCGAAAGATTCCAGGCCTAAAACCCTTTTTTCAAAGGTGGGAATAGTTGGAGCAGGCTCTGTAGGGCAGAATATAGCCAGGATGGTTAGTTCAAAGGGTCTGGATGTCATCTTTCTGGAGCTCAGCCAGCAAAAGATCGATAAGGCTTTCGATGAGATTGCCAAGGAGCTGGACCGTATGATCCAGCGATGGGGTATGACAAATTCAGAGAAACTTGGGATTCTCTCCAGAATAAAGGGTACAACAGATTATAACGATTTCAAAGGTTGCGACATAGTAATAGAAGCTGTTAAATCCACTACAAGGGAGCATAGCCATGTTATTCGCGCAGGCATCCTGAAAAAAATTGAACAGCACGTTGATCAGAATACCATAATTGCAACAAACTCATCAACACAGGTAATTACTGAGCTTACTGCTGACCTCGAAAACAAGGAACGCTGCGTCAGTTTCCATTTCCTTACACCAGAGGCTGATGCAAGAGTGGTAGAGATTGTGAAGGGTCTGTATACATCGCAGGATGCCTACGAAAATACAATGAAATTTGCCAATCTTATCGGGAAGAAGGTAATTCCAGTAAAGGAATCTCCAGGTATTATAAGTACAAGGCTTATAGTTCCCTTTATCAATGAGGCTTGTGAGATATTGATGGAAGGTGTCGGAACAATGGAAGATATTGACCTGACAATGAAGGTTGGCTTTGGTCTTCCTCTGGGCCCTTTTGAAATGGCGGATAAAATAGGACTTGACAAAATACTCAGGTGGTGCGAAAATCTCTATGATGAGTTTGGCGATCTGAAATATAAATCGTCACCTCTCCTTAAAAAGCTTGTAAGGGCAAACCACTGGGGAAGAAGAACAGGCAGAGGTTTTTATGAATATAATAAAGATGGAGTAAAGATCAGCCAAAATAATTTCTTTTAGTAATCGCCGGTGCTTGCACGGCCTGTGAAGGGAGTTCTGTAAGTCTCTGTGGACAAATGACAAAAAAATGTAAATAATGAAAATATTAGTTCTTAATTGCGGCAGTTCATCAATTAAATATCAGTTATTCGACATGGCCTCAGGGGTTGTGATGGCAAAAGGAATAGTCGAAAAAATAGGTCTGAAGGGTTCTTTTCTGAAGAATGAGAGGCACGATGGCGATAAAGTAAAACTTGAGGGTGAAATACTTGACCATCAGAGCGGTATAGAGTACCTTCTCGGTGTGCTTATTAGCAAAAAAAGGGGAGTTATCAGCAGCCTGAATGAAATTGATGCCATTGGTCACCGTCTTGTTCATGGCGGTGAGACATTCAAGGGAAGCTGCTACCTCGACGATCTGACAATTAAGGGAGTGGAAGACTGCTCGAGCCTGGCTCCGCTGCACAACCCTGCAAACCTCAAGGGCATATATGCCATGACAAACCTGCTTCCTGATGTACCTCAGGCAGGGGTCTTCGATACCTCATTTCATCAGACAATGCCTGATTACTCTTACATGTATGCCCTTCCTTATTCACTTTATAAGAAATATGGGATACGGCGGTATGGTTTCCATGGAACAAGTCATGCTTATGTTGCAAAGAGAGCATGTGAAATTCTTGGGCTTGACATCAAGAGTCAGAAGATTATAACCTGCCACCTTGGAAATGGTGCTTCAATAACTGCCATTAAGAATGGAATTTCTGTTGATACTTCAATGGGGCTTACCCCGGTGGAAGGTCTTATTATGGGTACACGATCGGGTGATGTTGACGCAGGAGCTCTTACTCTTATAATGGAAAAGGAGGAGATCGATTATTCTTCTTTAAATACACTCCTTAATAAGCATAGCGGTGTACTTGGAATTTCAGGTATCTCTTCCGATATGAGGGAGATAGAATCTGCAGCAGCGGAAGGAGAAAGCCGTGCAATTCTTGCGCTCCAGATGTATGAATACAGGGTCAGAAAATATATCGGAGCATATGCAGCTGCCATGGGTGGTGTCGACATTCTGATATTCACCGGAGGAATCGGAGAGAATGGATCTGAGACAAGAGAGGCAATGTGCAAAGACATGGAGTTCCTTGGTGTTGAATTCGACAGGGAGGTAAATGACGGAGTTCGCGGAAAAGAGCTCGTTATCAGCAAAAAAGGATCGCGTGTTACTGTAATGATTGTTCCCACAAACGAAGAGTTTGTAATTGCCTCCGAAACCAGGACTATTGTTGAGAATCTTAAAAAGAAGTGAATATAAACCCAAAATCTGTAACCATGGTCTTAAAGAATCTTTCTGAACTGCGGCGGCTGGTTGAAGGTGGGCCCAGAAAAAAACTCGTTCTTGCAGCGGCTGAGGATAGCCATTCTCTGGGTGCTGTTGTAAAAGCATGGAATGAGAATATTATTGAACCGATTCTGATAGGCGACAAGAAAGGAATTCTTGATATTTGTTCAGAGCATAAATATGATATAAAGGGATTAGAAATAGTCCATGAACCTGATATGAATATGTCAGTTGAACTGGCTGTTAAAATGGTCAGCAGCGGCCAGGCTGATATTCTTATGAAGGGCAAGATCGGAACTTCCGTACTGCTGAAGTGTGTACTCAATAAGGATTGGGGTTTGAGAACAGGAAACCTTCTCTCTCATTTTGCTCTCTTTGAAGTTGATACATACAAGAAGGTTATCGCCGTCACAGATGTGGCCATGAACATAGCCCCTAACCTGCAGGATAAAATTGCCATTGTGAACAATTCTGTTGCCTGTCTTAACAGGCTGGGATATGAGATGCCAAAAGTGGCAGTGCTTGGTGCAGTGGAGATGGTGAATGAAAATATGGAAGCAACTCTTCATGCAGCTTTGTTGTCAAAGATGAATCAGCGTGACCAGATAAGAAACTGTATTATTGACGGGCCGCTTGCATTTGATAACGCCGTTAGTCTTGAAAGCGCTCAGCACAAAGGTATCAGAAGCGAGGTTGCCGGTGATACCGACCTGCTGCTGATGCCCGATATCGAAGTTGGAAATGTTCTGTACAAGTCGCTGGTCTTCTTTGCAAAGGCAAAGGTTGCCTCAATTATTCTTGGTGCTCTTGCTCCGATAGTGCTTACCTCAAGGTCAGATTCAGAACAGGCAAAATTCGATAGCATACTTCTTGCAGCGGCTTCAATAAAATAGATCTCAAATGATCAGAACCCTCAGCCAGATGGAGGAAATGGTACTTGCCCATAAAAAGAGAGCACCGTATCGCTGTTGCATGGGCTCAGGATGCAAATACAATTGGGGCAATCCATAAAGCTGTTGTCAATGGATTTGCAAATGCCATTATGATAGGCGACTCAGCTGAGATAAAAAGGGTTTGCAGTTCAGAAAATATCGATTCCAATCTGTTCAGGATAATAGATTCACCTGATGAATCTCAGGCTTCAGCTGCAGCTGTTTCTCTTGCTGCGCTCGGAGAGGCTGATATCGTGATGAAAGGGCTTGTGGGAACAGATAAGTTTCTGAAGGCGGTAATGGATAAGGAGTCTGGTCTAATGCTTCCCGGTGCAGTATTAAGCTATGTAGCTGCAATTGAGCTGCCTTCACGTGAAAAGCTGCTGTTTTTAACAGATCCGGCTGTTATCCCGTTCCCAGACCTTAAACAAAAGATTGCCATGGCAGATTATGCAATCGAAATGGCAAACAAGCTTGGCATAGAAGAACCAAAAGTTGCTCTGATAGGCGCCTCTGAAAAACCGAGTCACCATTTCACATATTCCGCAGATTATCTGGAGCTGTGTAAACTGGCGAAAGAAGGCAGGTTCGGCAAGTGTATTATGGATGGTCCTCTGGACCTGTTCCTGGCATGCGATCGTGCAAGTGTTAAGATCAAAGGGGTTGAAACCCCTGTTAACGGCGAGGCAGATATTCTCTTGTTTCCGTCACTTGAATCATCAAATCCATTCTATAAGGGACTAATGCTCTTTGCAGGAGGAGAACTGGCTGGCCTGATCAGGGGAACAAAAAAACCGGTTGTTGTTATGTCGAGAAGCGAAAGTGAAAGATCAAAATATATGTGTATCGCCCTTGCCTGTCTTATGGTCTGATACTCCGGTATGAATTCCTAAATCTGGTTAAATATATGGAAAAGAGACTGATACTGGCAATTAATCCAGGTTCAACATCTACAAAATTCTCGCTTTTCGAGGAGGATGTACTTCAATTTGAATCAACACTCAGGCATTCTGCTGAGGACATAAAGGGATTCAGTAAGATAACAGATCAGTTCAATTTCAGGAAAGATCTGATAATGAATGAGCTGTCGTTGCGAAAAGTTGATCTCTCACGAATTGTTGCTGTTGTAGGAAGGGGTGGGCTTGTCAAACCAATAGAATCAGGGATTTACAAGGTTAACCAGCAAATGAAGGATGACCTTGTTGCCGAGCTTGGCGGAACTCATGCCAGCAATCTGGGTGCTCTGATAGCCGATGACATTGCATCATCGATCAAAGGTGCTACCGCTTACATAGTCGATCCTGTTGTTGTTGATGAACTTAATCCCGTTGCCAGGATATCAGGACACCCGGAAATTTCCAGAAAATCAATTTTTCATGCATTGAATCAGAAAGCAGTTGCCCGCCTCTATGCCGCATCAGTGGGCAAGAGATATGAAGAGCTGAACCTGATAATTGCTCATATGGGCGGAGGCACAAGCGTTGGGGCTCACAGTAAGGGAAAGGTAATCGATGTGAATAATGCCCTGAACGGTGACGGCCCGTTTTCGCCGGAGCGTTCAGGCGGACTCCCCGCAGGCCAGCTTGCAGACCTCTGTTTCAGCGGCCGGTTCAGTCACAGCCAGATCCTGTCGATGCTGACCGGACAGGGAGGTATGATGGCTTACCTGGGCACAAACAGCTTTATGAAGGTGTGTGAAATGGCCGATAATGGCGACGCAAAAGCGCTTCTTGTAAGGGAAGCAGCTGCTTATCAGACAGCTAAGGAGATAGGTGCAATGGCAGTGGTATTGGAAGGTAAGGTGGATGCAATAATACTTACAGGCGGCATGGCCTACCAGGAAGTACATGTGAACAATATCATGTCAAGGGTGAGTTTTATAGCCAGGGTAATTGTATATCCAGGCGAAGATGAACTTAAGGCACTGGCATTCAATGGATTATTGGCAATAGACGGAAAGATTGAAGTCAAGACTTACTTATAGTTCACGGATTTGTCATTGCTACAGGCAAAATTTTCCCATTAAAGAACCGGTGACCCCTGAGTGCAAAATCAGCAATGAATTCGGCCATCTCCTCCGCATTTACAGGAGCTTTGTACCCGGGAAATGCTTCTGCAAGCATCTCTGTCTGAACTGAGCCCAGTGCAAGGCAATTGACACTTATTCCCGAATCAGCGAATTCGCCGGCCAGGCATTCAGAGAGGCACGCTATTGCTGCCTTTGAGGCGCTGTAATAGGAGAGTCCCCTGTATTTTGAACTTCCCTGGTAACCACCCATGCTTGAGATATTAACAATATGAGATCCTTTCGGCATAAAAGGTTTTATATACCTTATAACAGTGGCGGGACCGAAAAAATTGACTTCCATTATCCTTCTTGCCTCTTCCTCGTCGAAATTTTCAAAATCTCTGGAGGTCAACCTGCCGGCAATATTTATAAGTATGTCCACAGTATTAAGGTTCAGCTCCGCGAATTTTCTAATCAGAGAATTACCACATTCACTGGTAGTCAGATCGTGGGTTATGCAAGATACATTTTCGTACTCCGCAGCCATTGTTTTCAAAGCATCCTCATTACGTCCGGTTACTGCAATCCTGTTGCCGGCTTCCTTTGCAAGCAAGCCGACAAGCTCCCTGCCAATGCCTCTTGTTCCTCCGATTATAAGAATATTCATCTATCTTAATATTATTACTAACAGATTTTTCGTTTATTTGCAAAATTCATTTGTAAAGGTACAATTTTAAGTATATGCAATATCGTGAAGGGCCACTTTTGAGAAGGAGCTGCTTAAATGCAATGTTTGCTTTATTGCTCCTGATCATGCCTGTGTTTACTTCTTTCGGACAGGTCAGGCAGGCTCAGGAAGTGCCTCCGCTTAGAGAAAGAATGTTTTTTGGAGGGAGTTTCTGGCTTAGTTTTGGATCCATTACGAATATTCAGATTGCCCCCGTCGTGGGAGTCTGGGTTCTGCCACGGGTAGCTGTTGCCGCCGGACCTGACTACAGGTTTTATAAAGACGACTATAGTCAGACAAGTGTTTATGGGGCAAAAGGTTATATTCAATACGTCTTTCTCAGGGACCTGAACAATATCTTGCCAATTGGCATACATACCGGGATCTTTTTACAGCTCGAAGATGAGTTTCTTAACCTTGAGTCGGCTTACTGGCCAATGTATAATCAGGGCCAGAGTGAAAGGTTTTCAGTTAATACTGTCCTTCTTGGTGGCGGAATAAGTCAGCAGATGGGTGCGCGTTCGTCGGTTAACTTCGTTGTGCTCTGGGCTTTGAACGACGCAGGGTATGGAATATACAGCAATCCGGAAATAATGATTAGTTTTAATTTTTAAGATAAAGTTGCAGAATGAAAATTGAAAAAAACAAGATGGTTTCCCTTATTTATGAATTAAGGGAGAATGATGCTGAAGGTAAAGTAATTGAAGTACTTGATGATACGCGTCCTCTTAAATTCCTGTTCGGAGCAGGCAAATTACTCCCCGAGTTTGAATCGAACATTGACTCGCTGAATGATGGCGATTCATTCAGCTTCAAGCTGGTTGCAGAAAAAGCATATGGCGACAGAACAGAAGATATGATAGTAAACCTGCCTCTTTCCGTTTTCATGACGGATGGGAAACTCAATGAGGATATTTGCAGAATAGGAAACAATGTGCCAATGATGGATTCGGAAGGCAATCCGCTTAACGGGACTATAATTGAGATCTCTGATACGGATGTCAGAATGGATTTCAATCATCCGATGGCCGGGTTGGATCTTTGTTTCTCAGGACGCATTGTAGAGGTAAGGGAGCCGACTGACAATGAATTGTACGGAGGAGGACATTCCTGTTCAAGTTGCGGAAGTAACAGTGAAATGGGATGCGGAGGATCTTGCAATTAATTGAAGGGCTCTTTCAGAGTATTTTGATCAGTATTTGAAGAAAATTTACTTTCTCCGGTAACGGTTGTTAAATTTTAAGAGTCTCACCTTCCGATCTTGCAATTATTACAGCACAGCAGGAATCGCCATAAACGTTAATTGTGGTCCTGAACATATCAAGGATGCGGTCGACTGCAAGGATCAATCCTATGCCCTCAAGAGGAAGACCAACCGCTCTTAGGACTACAGCCATCATTACCAGCCCGGCCATCGGAATGCCTGCAGATCCGATTGCAGCCAGAAGGGCGGTAAAGATAACTATGAGCTGCTGACCAAAAGACAGATCAATCCCGTAAGCCTGAGCAACGAACATCACTGCGACACACTCGTACAGTGCTGTTCCGTTCATGTTTATTGTAGCTCCGAGCGGCAGGGTAAAACTGGCGACCTTATTTGAAACACCATCTTCAAATTCCACTGCTTTCATAGTGAGCGGAAGTGTTGCACTCGAAGAGGATGTTGAGAAAGCCGTTAGAAGAGGAGTTATCATGTTTTTAAGATGTTTGACAGGATTGACTCTTCCAAGCACCTTTACTGCCAGCGGAAGGGTAATCAGACCATGGATAAGCAAGCCAATCAACACAGTAAGAACATAGAGACCTAACCTGCTTATAACCTCACTGATCTGATTTCCCATCTGAATCTGCTGGGCAATGACCTTTGCAGTTATACTGAATATACCTAATGGCGTGAACATGATTATAAAAAGTGTGATCTTCATTATTACATCGAGTGCCGCATTAAACATATCGGTAATCAGAATGCGTGGCTTTTCATCTACTTTAGTAATGAAAAAGCCAAAGAGAATCGCAAAGAATATGATAGAGAGCATATGCCCCTGCATCAGTGATTCGAAAATATTTGTAGGAATTATCTTGATAAGAGTCTGACTAAAACTTTCCGAAGCACAGGGAGATATCTTCAGTTGACACAACAAATCCCAGCTCTGCACCAATGCCTGGTTTTATTGCTGTAACAAGAACAAATCCTGTAACTATTGCCGCCAGAGTTGAAAGCAGGTAGAACCCCATTGTCTTAAAACCCAGCCTGCCAAGATTGCCACCGCTGCCGACGCTCGCTACACCTGTTGTAATTGAGCAAAGAATCAATGGAACAATTATCATATTCAGGGCACGCAGAAAAATGATACCTATCCAGTTGGTATACGCTGTCGCATCAGGAAACAGATAGCCGAAGAATCCTCCTGCTATCAGGGTAATAAGAATCTGATAATGAAGTGCAATAGAAAATTTTGGTCGAGTCATTGTATTCCTTTTTAATATTTATAAAGAAAACTATTCTAAAGGAAATTCTCCTCTAATTTTTAAACTATTTCATTTTATGTGATAAACTTAAACTCCTCCAGGATTGAATATCTGACAAAGATGAACAGGGTGGACCTGAATATTGGAGAATAACAGATCATTTGGAAAATGAAAATCAGAACGGATGTTTCATTTTGTAAAAAAGTCGTTATGTAATTCAAATTACATTTGTAAACAGCCTAAACTAAGGCTTTTAATTACACATGTCATCATAAATGAGTGATGCCGGAGTTACAGGAGTATACTAAATACCAAATAATAATACATTAGGCTTAAATATCAATAAATCAATGATAAAACATATATAAGCTGAAGTGTTGATTAGGTGTTTATAGTGAAGGATTGTTGAATTCCGGCAATTCAGTTTAGAAAATAGTTTTAACTAACAGTATACCATGCTTATAAACAACTAATCTGCACTTATACTTTACATGACAGTAAAGCGTAAGATATTATAAATAAACTAGTTATATTTATATGGAATGGGAGATAATTTTCTATAATAGCTATGAGTTACATATGTAAGCCAGCAGGATTACATATGTCATTGCAATTATATTTACATTTGTAATTGTAATATTTTTGAATATGAAAGAGAGAATTATTGAATTTCTAAGATCTGAGAATAAAACCTCTGCACAACTTGCAGAGGAGATTGGTGTACAGCCATCCGGTATTTCACATATCCTGTCAGGACGAAATAATCCTAGCCTCGATTTTATTCTGAAGATGCTTGAGAAGTACCCCTATCTTTCAACCGAATGGCTCCTTTTCGGAAAAGGCACAATGTATAAGGATTCTATGATGCAATCATTATTTGATGAAGCATCTCTTGTTAGCTCTGTAATTGAATCCAGACGGGTTGAATCATCTTTTCCGGCTAATGATGGGCCTAAAAGTCTTTCTCAGGCTGAGCAACCTTCAGAAAACGTTGCCACTATTCCTGAATCTGGTTCCGCAATTGTCAGAATAGTCTGGTTTCTTGCTGATAACAGCTTTGTCGAATACTACCCGAAAGAATGAACATCATCAGCACCTCGCACGCCGCAGCCTTAAGCAGCCTGTACAAGGTTGATTCCTGCCCAACAGTTTTCTGTTTTCCAGCAATAAAGCTATCTTTGCTACAAACAATGAGCAAATGATAAAACGCATTGAGGATCTTAAAGTCGTTGAAAATAAGCGTCTTAATGATGATTTTTTTGTTCTGGTTCTTTCCGGTTCCGAGAGGTTGCCGGAGCTTAAGCCCGGGCAGTTCGCGCAGGTCAGGGTCGATGGTAGTCCTGATACATTTTTAAGACGTCCTATTTCAATCCATGACGTTGACTTTGGTACAAATACTTTTAAAATCCTGATACAGGTAGCCGGAGAAGGTACACGCACCTTGTCAAAGCTCAAAAATGGTGATTTTCTGAACCTGATCTACCCTCTCGGGAATTCATTCGGGCTCCCCTCAGGTATTGAAGACAAAGTGTTGCTGGTTGGTGGAGGATGTGGCATTGCTCCCTTGCTGTTTCTTGGGAAGCATTTGAAAACAAATGGTTATGATCCTGATGTTTTACTTGGATTTCGTACCAAAGAAAGGGTTCTGGAGGTCGAGGAGTATCTTAAATCGGAAAGGTTTATATTACCACGGAAGATGGTTCTGTTGGAGAGAAAGGTTATGTAACAGATCATTCAATACTGAAGACCGGCGGTTATAAGAAAATCTATTGCTGCGGGCCCGATTCCATGATGAAGGCTGTGGCTAATTACTCTGCAAAGAACGATATTGATTGTGAAGTATCGCTTGAGAATCTCATGGCTTGCGGAATTGGAGTGTGTCTATGCTGCATTGTTGACACTGTAAAGGGGAACCTTTGTACTTGCGTTGATGGTCCTGTATTCAATATAAAAGATCTGAAATGGTAAACCTTGGCTTTTCAATTGGCGATCTGAAGTTTAAGAATCCGGTGCTCACTGCCTCCGGAACCTGTGGATATGGCCCTGAACTTGATGATTTTATCGATGTTGCACGGTTGGGAGGAATCCTGGTCAAGGGTACGACTCTTGAGTCACGGGAGGGCAACAAATACCCACGCATGGCAGAGACTCCCTCTGGTATGCTTAATGCTGTAGGTCTTCAGAACAAGGGAATTGATTATTTCGAGAAGAATATTTATCCCCGGATTTCAGCTTATGATACAAATATCATTGTAAACATAAACGGGAGTTACCTTGAAGATTATGTAAAACTTGCAAAAAGGGTCGATAAGCTTGAAAAGATCCCTGCAATAGAACTTAATATCTCCTGTCCGAATGTTAAAATGGGAGGAATGGCATTCGGGACGCGCCTTGAGTCAGCCCGCGAAGTAACAAGGGCTGTGAGGAACTCGTATTCAAAGAAACTGATAGTTAAGTTATCACCTAATGTCACCGATATAGTTGAATTTGCCCTTGTTGCCGAAGAGGAGGGAGCTGATTCAGTGTCACTTATCAACACTCTGCTTGGAATGGCAGTTGACATAAGGGGAATGAAGCCATCGCTTTCAACGATTACTGGAGGATTATCAGGACCTGCGATAAAGCCAGTAGCCTTAAGGATGGTATGGCAGGTTGCAAAAGCCGTCAAAATACCTGTTATAGGAATGGGCGGGATAATGACAGCTTCCGATGCTATTGAGTTTATTCTGGCCGGAGCCACTGCAGTTCAGATAGGCACTGCTTCATTTATTGATCCTCAGGCCTCGATAAAAATTCTCGAAGGTATTGAAAACTATATGATTGAGAAGAAATTCTCAGATTTGAGCGAGATCGTCGGGTATATAAACCGATAAGAAGTTTGGAGTTTGGAGTGCCTAGAGTGCCTAGAGTTGTTATTCATGAGTCACCTGTTTATAACTCCAAACTCCAAACTCTAGCTCACTCCAAACTTCGAATTAAATACAAGTCACTTTGTATTTTAAAAATTTCCAATTATTACGTATTTTTGCCAAATTTCCTTTATGTTTGTAAGGAATTTTTAAATTATTGTTTCAATCTATTAATTTACAGAGGCAGGTATGTCAGAAAATTTACAAATTGATAATCTTGACAGGAAGATACTTGATATTATCACTAAAAATGCACGTATCCCTTATCTGGAGGTTGCGAGGGAATGCGGTGTTTCGGGCGCGGCAATTCACCAGCGCGTTCAAAGGCTTATAAGGATTGGGGTTATAAAGGGCTCAGAATTCAAGGTCGATCCTGTAATGGTTGGATTTAAAACATGTGCCTACATCGGGATCTTCCTCGATCATCCGGGCCATTTCAGGGAAGTAGTGACTAAATTCAGGGAGATCCCGGAGATTATAGAATGTCATTATACTACAGGGAACTATTCGCTGTTCATTAAAGTATATACCCGCGACAATGAGCATCTGAGGATGATACTCACTGATACAATTCAGAATATTCCGGGAATTGTACGTACTGAAACGCTGATATCTCTCGAAGAATCCATCAACAGGCAGATACCTGTACTTTCACGATAGCTTAGTCCAATATACTGTTATTAAACAAGTTCATAAAGAGCATACTATTCTGTTGAAATATTAATCTTAAATAATCGTTCAATTTTTTGAATTAAAATAAATTTATTCTACATTTGCACTCGCAAAAACAAAAGAGGATTCAGTAGCTCAGCTGGTAGAGCATCCCGATGAATCGGGAGGGTTCTGGGCCGAGTAGAAAAAAAGAAATGATTCAGTAGCTCAGCTGGTAGAGCATCCCGATAAATCGGGAGGGTTCTGGGCCGAGAAGAAGAAAAGAAATGATTCAGTAGCTCAGCTGGTAGAGCATCCCGATGAATCGGGAGGGTTCTGGGCCGAGAAGAAGAAAAGAAATGATTCAGTAGCTCAGCTGGTAGAGCACATCCCTTTTAAGGATGGGGTCCTGGGTTCGAGCCCCAGCTGGATCACTAAAACGAAAAAAGGAGTTAGAGATAATTCCTTTTTTTATGTCTGGATTTCCAATGTATACAGTTTATATTCTTCATAGTGAGACTATTGATCGGTATTATGTCGGTTTTACCAACAATATAGTAAGACGCTTGGAGGAACATAACAGAAAAAAGGGAAAGTTTACTGATGCAGGCATTCCATGGGTTCTTGTTTATTCGGAAACATACGATTCAAAGCAAGAGGCCATGGATAGGGAAGAATTCATTAAGAGCAGAAAGTCAAAAGTATATATTAAAGAACTGATAGCTAAACGATAGAGCATTCCGCTTTGCGTGAGGGGCTTGGATTCGGGAGATTATTCTTACTTTTGCATTAACAGTACTCGCCACGCTACCCATAAGAACAGCGTCCCAGGGCGGGTCTTTTTTTTGTCATTTTTTTAAGTAATTTTAGCATATCATTTGTCTGATAAAACATAAAACACATGAAACTTTTGTTTAAGGACAAGGTAGTAATCATAACCGGTGCCTCATCAGGTATCGGTGAGGCCACCGCCAGAGAGTTCGCAAAGCAAGGCAGCAAGGTCGTTCTGGCCGCCCGGTCCGAAGAAATACTGAGAACAATAACCGAAGAGATCATAAAGGAGGGTGGGACGGCAATTTTTGTAACAACTGATGTCTGTTGTGAAGATGATTGCCGGAATCTGATAGAAAGGACAGTTGAAACCTTTGGAACTGTCGATATCCTTGTCAATAATGCAGGCGTCTCAATGAGAGCCTCATTTTCTGATGTTGACCTGAAAGTCCTGCACAGGCTTATGGATGTTAATTTCTGGGGCACTGTCTATTGCACGAAGTATGCATTACCCTATCTTTTGGAAAGCAAAGGTTCTCTTATCGGGGTATCGTCAGTTGCAGGTTTCCATGGTTTGCCCGGACGAACCGGGTATTCGGCCTCTAAATTTGCAATTCATGGTTTTCTTGAGACCATAAGAATTGAAAATCTGAAAAAGGGTCTCCATGTGATGATAATTGCCCCTGGTTTTACCACAACTGATATCAGGCGGCGGGCACTTCTTGCAAACGGCGAGGAACAGGGCGAATCACCGCGAAATGAGGGGAAACTTATGCCTGCTGAATATGTGGCAAAATGGGTGCTGAAAGGAATAAGAAAAAAGAAAAGGAACAAGATACTAACCTGGGAAGGCCGTCTGACAGCCCTTTTCCAGAGAATAATTCCCGCATTTGTCGACTGGGTCTATTATAAAGAGATGTCGAAGGAGCCTCATTCTCCGCTAAAATGACTCCTTCCTTATTTTCAGTCTGTCTTAGAAATGAATTAAGAACATTAGAACAAACGAATTAAGAAATCAGAACTTCTAAATTCTTAATTCGATTGTTCTTCATTCTTAATTCAAATAATCCATAAACCGATTATAGAAAATTTCATTTCTTTTTGTAATGAATTTCCAACTCTTGCGTCATGCATTAAAATGTATTATTCACTTAATTAATGCTATCATGAAAAAAGTTGTTCTATTGCTTGCTTTAATACAATTAATGTCAAATGTTTACGGCCAGAAATCTATCGATGCATTGTTTGAAAAGTATGCCGGCAAGGATGGATTTGTCACTGTAACTGTCAGTGGAGACCTGCTTAAACTGGCTGCCTGTCTTGATGATAAGGACAGAGAAGAGATAAGTTCAATACCTGCCGACATTACCGAGATAAGGGTGCTCGCACAGGAGGATGATGATGAGGGGGTGGAAAATTTTTACGACCTGGCTATAAAAGATCTGGACCTAAGCAAATATGAAGAGTTTATGAGAGTGAAGCAAAAGGACCAGGATATGAGGATGCTTGTCCGGTCGGAGGGTCTTAAGTTCAAGGAGTTCCTACTTATAGCAGGAGGCGATGACAACGCTATCATTCAGATTAAGGGCAACATGACTTACCGGGAGGCCAAACGTTTCTCTGAGGATGTTAAAAAGAACCATGGAATAAACTTCACAGGAAGTATAAAGTAAGTGCAAATGTACCTAACTTTAGCTGATATGATGTAATTATTCTCCTGTATGTCGAGGAATGATTTTGAAGATCTGGTTCATCGGCTTGCCCGAAAACTTTACGGGTTTGCCTACCGTATCCTCCGCAACCAGGAGGAGGCGGAAGATGCCGTTCAGGAGGTCTTCATCAAGCTCTGGAAAAGAAGGGAAAAACTGCACGAATATCAGAGTATCGACGCTCTGGCGATAACTATGACGAAGAATTACTGCATTGACGTCATCAGAAAGCATAAAAAAATGACTTTAGATGATCAACATAAACAGGAACAGCTGATTACAGGAATAGCAACCCCTTACGAAGAAGTTGTTTCAAAGGAGACAGGGAGTATACTTCGCATGATAATCAGCCGGCTGCCCGTCAATTTCAGGGAGCTTATCACCATGAAGGAGATTGATGGATTGTCATACGAAGAGATTGCTGTTAAAACAGGTCAGAATATCAATACTCTGCGGGTAAACATTGCTCGGGCAAGACGGCTTGTAAGAGATGAATTTAATAATTATCAGTATGAACGACGAGGAGCTAAACCGGCTTATTGAAAGGTACTATAATGGCGAATCAAGTCAGGAGGAGGAGGAGAGCCTGAGGGCTTTCTTTGCAACAAATTCCCCTGCAGGATTCGAAGCCGAGAAGGAGATATTTTCATATTTCCAATGGCCGGGTTCTGTTGCGGAAGCTTCTCCGGATCTGGAAACACGGATTATGGCCCGGATTGATTCGCTGGAAGCCAATAAGAGCTTTTTAAGAAGGTACCTTCTTCCCGTGGTGAGTATTGCTGCAGGCTTGCTTATTCTTGCAGGCACCTTCTTCTTTCTTAACGAGAAAGGCAAATCTGTTGATACCTTCAGTGACCCTTCAATTGCCTATGCTGAAACTATGAAGATTCTTTATGCCGTTTCGGAGCAGCTGAACAAAGGAGAAAGTGCTATGAAACCGTTTGGAAAATTGAATGAAATGTCGACAAAAGGAATTAAGGCAATTACAGAATCATCAGACAAGCTTGAAAAGAATATGAATTTGTTCACTAAACCATTTGAAAATGCAAGCGAAAAGCTTGTAAATAAGGAAAATATAAAATAATCAATAATATGAAAAAGCTAATTCTGTCAATCTCAGCTTTATGTCTTGCCCTGGTAGTCCAGGCCCAGATCAATCCGGTTGATGCGATGTTTGAAAAATACTCTGAAAAGGACGGATTCACCCTTGTTTCGATTTCAAGCAGGATGCTGAGCATGTTTGCCAGTCGGGATACTGAAAACAAGGAAGCTGAAAACCTGTTCTCAGGACTGAAATCAATTAAAATCCTCTCAGTTGAAGATTCACTCCTTAACAAGGATCTCAACTTCTATACAGAGTTGTCAAAAAAACTCGACTTGTCAGTTTACGAGGAGTTGATGATTGTGAAGGAAGGAAAGGATATTACAAGGTTCCTCATTCAACAGAAGGGTGAGGTCATCACCGAACTGCTGGTCATTACAGGAGGTCCCGGGGGAAATTCCCTGATTTCGATACGTGGAAATCTTGACCTTAAGAGTATCTCAAATATCTCTAAAGAGATGGGGATTCAGGACCTTGAAAAACTTGAAAAAATAGAAAAGTAGGAGCCACCGGGTGACGGTTCATATAAATTACTTACTAATTAGTATTGTCATAATACTAAATGTGAGTAATTTTATTTTTTTATATTACAGCTATAAAAATCTATTTGAAAATGAAACCATTAAATTCTTTCTTGGCCGGTTTGCTGGCAGGTGCAACATTAGGCGGTATATTAGCTCTTTTGTATGCCCCTCAGAGCGGAAAAGAAACCCGCGAAAAGGTAAAGCAAAAATTCAGCAGTCTCGAAAAAGAGCTTGAGGATCTGAAAATGAAGGCCGGACAGAAATCGGAAAAGGCAAAGAACGATATAGCCAGCAGGCTTGCAGAGCTTCAGAAGGAGATTGACAATCTTTCAAAGGAGGTTTCCTAATTCCCCGAATGATGATAGACGACTTCAGCAACCTTAAGGAGGATATCAGCGACTACATTGAGGTGAGGCTTGAACAGATCAGGCTTAATCTGGCTGAGATTACCTCTCGTATAGTTAGCCGGGCCTTGAGTACAATCATTATTGTTTGCATGATTATACTTATTTTTCTGTTTCTGTCTTTTGCTGCAGCTTATTTCATTGGTGATTTGTTGAATTCAGATCATCTTGGATTTCTGTGTGTTGCAGGCAGCTACTTCATGTTATTGATTGTCTTTATGATGTTCAGGAGATACCTTATTGACCGTCCTGTAATTCGCTCAGTTATTGGCATGTTCTTTCCTAAATCAAGCAAGGATGAAAAGTAATAAGAAGAATTACTGCCCTGCCATTTCTTCATTTGAGGAATTCAGGTTCGAGAGCGATAGGCTCCAATTGAAGAGCAAACTCCTTGAAGCGAAAATCAGAATGAATATTTTTCAGATAAAGGAGGAATTATCAGTCTCAGGCCTTGGTGCCTCCCTGATAAGAGATCTGGGTTTAACACAGGTATCAGAGTTTATTACTGAAGTTATAAACCGCAGGGGGCAATAACAGAAATTAAAAAACATCACTAAATTATAAGTATTTATCTAATGTCGCCGGTTAAGAAATAAATCAGTAACAGCAAACTTCCTGAACAGCTGTATCTTAATTTTTGTGCTGATGTCAGTATCAGATAAACTTTCGGCACAGGATAAGTTTTCCGTTTCTGCAGGTTGGGGATACTATGATCTGACAAATGTTGGTTTACACTGGAATTCATCTGCTGCCTCGTCTTTTTCAATCTACGGAGGAACCAACTTTGCCATGGGTGACACCAGGTACTGGTCGCTGGGCCTATCTTATGCACATGTTTATCAGAAGCCATTGATCTGGAATATCAGGGCAGGGTATTCCCTTGGAACTATTTACTGGACCAGTGATGATGAGCTCTATAATTTTACAAATTTAGCCTTTCCGTTTATGGCCCTTATTGAATACCCGCTTTCTAAAGCATTTACAGCACGTCTGGAGGGCGGCATTCTCTTCAATGCTGTATTGACATCCGACAGGAAGCAAAATGTGGAAGCAGGCTATCCGGAAAGGGTTAATGGAAATGTGAAATTGAGCATTATCTATAAATTCGGATCGAGATGAAACAGATTTATATAATTTTTCTGGCCATTCTTTTGCTTTACTCAGGTAGTTGCGAAAAGATCAGCTATCTTCCTGATAATCCTTTCTCCGGAATCCCTACAAAGGTCCTAATGCACCGCGGCAACGGTTTCAATGATAACCTTCTACCGAATACCCTGGCTGCTGCTGAATTTGGTTTAAGCGTACTCGACGGGGTGGAACTTGACATTCAGCTAAGCAAGGATGGCACTCTTATGGCTTGATCATGATAATGAGGTTCTTGACTGTGACGGTAATGAGATAGGATGCTTCCAGACATTGACTGACAGTGAAATCCAGGCTCATGCTGAGTGCAACGGAGTTGTCAGGTATAATACTCTTGAAAGCGTTTTTGAACTGATGTCATCAGAATATCCCGATTCATTACATTTCACTTGATATAAAAGGACAGTACTGTGAAATTGTTAACACAAAGGAGGCCATGCGGCAGATGGCAGAATCGGTACTTGCCCTGGTCGATGAATACAATATGGAGAATAAGGTGCTTGTGGAATCGAGTTCACTGGAATTCCTTGCGGAGCTTGAAGACCAGTCCATTGTAGGGCAGTGTTTTATTACTTTCGGCGATGTTGATGAAGGCCTTGCCAATGCCGCTGCAACCCAGTGCCGTGGCGTCTCCCTTGAATACGGGGTTGAAGAACTCAATTCTGAGGTTGTTGATCTCGTTCATAATAAAGGGTATGGCCTGGTAATCTGGGTTGTCAATGAACCAGACGATATTCAGCTTGTCTGGAACTCAAAACCTGATTTCATCGAAACTGACAATGCTGATTTTAAAGATTATATTGATAAATAGTAAAAAGAGTATATTTAAACTGATAGAAAATTATGAAAAAATTCTCTTAATTCAGGTTTCTTGCATTCATCCTTATTCTGCCGGTAATCAGGCCAGACAGATTCAATTCCTGTTACCCACGAAGCAGCTGATACTCTGGATGAGGATTTCGGATTTTTTACAGATGAAGGAATTCTTAACCTTGCTCTTCGCTTCGATACGAAGGAGTATATGCGGAAAAAACCGAAGGAGGAATATTTGCCTGCTGTTCTTACTTATTTCATTAATGAGAAGGACACTATAAACAGGACAATAAAACTGCGATCGCGCGGCGAATTCAGGAACGCCTTCTGTGATTTTCCTCCTCTGAGCCTTAACTTCAAGAAAAGCGAATTCGAAAAAGCTGATATGAAGAAGATCGAAAAGATCAAGGTAGTTACTCATTGCCAGACTGGAAATGAAGATTACCTTTTTAAAGAGTATCTTGTATATAAGCTCTATAATGTATTGACTGACCAGAGTTTCAGGGTGAGATTGGCGAAAATCGACTATATAAGCACCTCAACTAAAAAGAATAAAACGATAAGTTCATACTGCTTTTTTATTGAACCAACAGGTATTCTTGCTGAAAGATTAAAATCTGTCGAGGTCGAAAATCCAAATGTCACTCAGAAGAACGTGATTCCGGAAAGCATGAACAGATTGGCCATTTTCAACTTCATGGTAGGAAACACCGACTGGTCAGTGCCAAATCAGCATAATGTAAAAGTTCTGTCGACTCAGAGTTTTGATTATCCTGGCAGAGGGCTTATTGTCCCTTATGATTTTGATTATTCCGGCCTTGTTGATGCCTCTTATGCTGTTCCTTTTGATGGTCTCGGACTGAGATCTGTTCGCGAGAGACGCTATCTCGGAGAATGCAGGACAGATGAGGAGTTTCTCCTTGCGCTGAAGGAGTTTTCTGCCAAAAAGCCGGAGTTTTACCGGGTCATCAATGAATTCCCTTACCTTGATGAAAAGACCAAAAAAAATATGACAAAATACCTCGACGAGTTCTATAACAGCCTTAATAAACCAAGCAGTATTGTCGGCGACTTTAAAAGAGGTTGTTATAATTTTGACAAATAAATATTTCAGATATGGATGTTGAAACAATTACAGCGGTGCAGGACCCGATATGGGGTGTGCTCGAACGCCTGGCAGTCGAACTGGCAGTTCTGATAGTTATTATACCTGTCATATACAGGAGGTTCGCAAACAATAAAGAGCATCTCTTTCCTTTTTTCCTCATGGGGATAATGATATTCCTGGTTTGTGTACTCCTGAAAAGCGTTGAGATCCAGATGGGAATGGTACTTGGACTCTTTGCCATATTCTCTATTCTGCGCTTCCGGACATACAATTTTTCTACAAAGGATATGTCTTATCTCTTTGCAGTGATAGGCTTGTCGGCTATTAATGCAATGTTCGATTTTCCCCGTCCTATACTTGGGACAACTCTTTTCAATGTGATAATTATCTTTGCAATATTAGGGCTTGAATTGTATTTCAAGGGGGTGACTACGGGTGTTGACATTAAGATTGAAAAGAAAAAGAAGAAGAAAGACGACAAGAAACAGGAAAAGAAATCAAAGAATAAGAAATCAGGTAAAGCAATTCAATTGGTTTATGATAATATTTCCCTCCTGAATGCTGATAAATACGAAGATCTTTTGGCTGATCTCTCAAGGCGAACAGGCAAAAGCATAAGTGAGGTTAAAATTCGCAGGATAGACCTGGTCAATGGAACTGCCGAGCTCAGAGTATACCCTGTAAAAAAAGCAACGGAGGAAGATTAGGAAAACAACATCAAACGCTGAAGCACCTTCTAATCAGAAGTAATATCCAACCCTGTAGGTAACAGGACTATAATATGGATTCAGCTCTTCGCGGTTATACAACATATTGTACAGTAGCTGCATACTAATTCCACCTCTCCCTTTTCTTCCAATGGAACGAATATAACCAAGACCTGTAAACCACGAATCGGTAGTTGATGTTTCAACTGTCAATTCCTGTCCTGCAACTGTCGGAATATTTTCAGTCTTCAGAATTTCATATTCCGTCCAGAAATATACTCTCTTTAGCAGGTTTACCCTGGCAAAGGCACTTGGACCCCAGGCATTAAGGTTTTTTCCTATTACACGTTCGTGCCTGTAAATGTACCTGTAACCTATACCTGTTATCAGGGTTTTGGGGAATCTATAAGCCAGAACGGGTGAAAGCTCAAAGTAAGTCTGACTTGGCGTAATCCAGAACGAACTTCCGAATCCAACTGCAATCCTTTGGTTCCATGGCCTTGTGTCGCGCCTCTCAATGGAATTCTTCACCTTTGTATTCGCTGAAGTTGAATCCTGCACCAGGCTGACAGTGTCCTTAACCTGGCTGAATACGGGATGAAAGGAAAGAAGAACTATTATTGTAAAAGCCAGCTTCTTCATAGGAATTTTGTTTAGATTCAAGTTACTGCAAATATAAAATCTATTAGTGTATCGGTTAAGAAAATATTGTATTTTATCTAGTTCCCAGAATTGATTTTTGCTATTTTTTTTATGATCTTTGCATTCATTGCCTTTCAATTACACCTAATTATCAATTACCGGCAATGAGGCAACGAAATCTAACTTATTTTAATAAAACGTGAAACTTTAAATCTGATGAAAAAAATTACAATTCTGCTGGCATTTTCTATTATGACAGGAGTTTATGCTCTTGGTCAGTCAAAAACTTATGTCACATCAGGAGGAGAAATGATTTTCTCCTTTGCTGATATTACCGATAACGGCCGGAGCGCTGAGTCAACACTACGCTGGGCGCCTGTTTTCAACTTTCAGTCGATGTTAAATGCTGACATATCAAGCCATGTGGGTCTTTTCTCCGGTATTGCACTTCGCAACGTAGGATACATATATGATAACTATACAGATCCTGCTACAGATGCGATTTACAAGAAGAAATTCAGGTCGTACAATATTGGAATACCTGTTGGCATTAAGATAGGCAATCTCGATAAGATGTTCATTTATGGAGGATATGAGGTTGAATTCCCGTTCCTGTATAAGGAGAAGACTTTTGATGGCGGCGATAAGATTGACAAAATAACCGGCTGGTTCAGTAAAAGGGAGGAACCCATACAGCATGGTTTTCTTGTTGGCATCCAGTTTCCTTATGGCATGAATGTGAAATTCAAATACTATCTGAGTGAGTTTCATAATCAGGATTATATCGATGGTGCGGGTAATAAGCCTTATGCAGGACTTAATTCCCAGGTCTTTTATTTTTCTTTAAGCTATCTGATGTTTAAGAATCTCGATTTTTATGATTATGAATAATTAGTGTGAAGCAGAACAGGTTATAATATAATGATGTAATGTCATGAAAGTAAAAGCTTTATATCTTGCAGCTCTGTTTCTGATACTATTGGCTCCTGCATTTTCGCAGGAGAAATCAAAGAAGGAACTGAAGGAGGAGAAAAAACTCGCGACACAGAAAAAGGTGGAAGCTTTGATCGATGCAAAGGAGTTCCGTTTTGTAGGAAGGACTGCATTGCCAACAGGGATGAGATCGGTCAATCTGAGTTCAAATCCAAATTACATGAAGTTTCAGCCTGAGATGATAGAAAGTGAAATGCCTTTTTTTGGAAGAGCATACAGCGCAGTTGGGTATGGGAACGATACAGGTGTTAAATTCAAGGGAAAGCCGGAGAAGTTCGAAGTGGTTAAAAAATCAAAGAATTTTGAGATCGAGGCAGAAGTCAGAGGAACCAGCGATAATTTCAGGATATCTCTTACAGTAGGACTCGAAGGAAATGCCTCTCTTTCCATTACAAGTAGCAGCAGGAGCACAATAACTTATCAGGGTGATATCTTTCCCCTGGACGAGCAATAAAACAAAAGAGGGGCTTCAGGGCCCCTTTTTTGTTAGAGATTATTGTCATTCTTTACTTTCAAAATACATACCTGACATTGAGGCCGAATCCCTCCACATGCAGGTCGGTAACCTCAACTATGCTCAGTCTGGGGCGCCAGTCGAGACCAAGGACTATTGGTACAGTGTTGAATCGATACTCCAGACCTATTTCTCCGGCTGCACCAAACCAGAATGGATCATCGATCTGCATATAGGGCCCGGCTCCGACATACCAGTTAAATGCTTCGTCTCCCAGCGGCCTGTAAATAAAATCCCATAAAAGATCGGCGCCCATGCCGTTTCCAAATGATAAATCAGCATGAAGCCTTGAGAATTTACCTGTGCTGAAAATACCATCAATAGCCACATTGCCTGCTGTTACACTGCCAAAGCGCAAGCCTAGTTCCTGACCGACGGCAAAATTCATTAATGTAATACTGAATATTGTAATAACAATTGCTTTCTTCATGTTAAAGATTTTAAAAATTTTGATTTCCGGGCGCAAATATAAAAAACCGGCTGTGATAATACACCAGCCGGTTTAAGAATTTTTCAGACTCATCCAGAGTCGTGTACCAGGTTACCTTGTAAAGACAAAACCTACGTTGATCGTAAAGAAGCTCTGGGCAGGCAGGTCATTTGTCTTGAAACCATAATAATACTTTGTCGATAGCGAAAGACCAAGCCCGCCTGTCTGGAACTGAACTCCAAGTTCAGGTTTAAGTGTAAACGGCCATGCATCACGATAGATGTCATATGTTCCCATGGTGATCCTGTCCTCTGAATACATTGTTCCGATACCAACGCTGACAAAAGGTGTAAAATCATCATCATACATCGGATAATACCCTATTGTAAATAACAGAGGAACCTGATTGCTGTACCTGTACTGTTTTCCATAAAAATCCCAGTCACCCCTGGTATATAGGGCAGCGTCTTTTTCCTCATAGAATGCATTCCAGCCTATTTCGAGTCCTACAGAAACTCCGTCGTTAACCAGTTTGTTATAGTTGTAGGTAACACCTCTCCAGCTTGTTTTTCCGACAAAATCCTTGAGATCGCCCGATCCAAAACCTACTGAATACTGCCACGACATGAAACTCTCCTGCGCAATGGCTGAAGTAGCCAGCGCAATAAAAACTATGATATATAATACTTTCTTCATGGTCGGTCAGATTAATTGGTTTTAAGATAAGGTGACTGGTCAAAGGCCTGGTCAATTGCAGGCAGAGCCCTTGTGGGATCAAATTTTGAGTTCAGAAGCCCGTTGATTGCGCCTGTCCACTGTGGTATTGGGTTTCCGTTTCCGCCAACCTCTTTCGGATCTGTAAGCATCATGACAAGAGTTCCTGTAGTGTATGAATCAACATAAACAGGAGGGTAATAACCGCCGCCATAGCCAGGATAATAGCCGCCGTACCACCAGTACCAGTAGTCGTACCAGTAAACTACAGTAGTGGTTTCCCATGATGCAGGAACCATAAATACATCAGGATTGGCATCTACTCCAACCTTTTGCCATCCCAGGGCTTCCATATTCGCTGAAATCCTGTTAAGTATCTGAGAAGCTGTTGCATCAGGGATAAATTCCGGCGATTCTCCTTCTTCTAAATTGCCTGTCAGTTTAACGATTTTTCCCGGCATGGCATATGTGGTTTTAGCCACAAAGTTGTAATCGGGATTATGGTGGCTTACCACCAGGTCCAGATCCTCTGTATAGGCCGGACCATCGGGATAACAGCCCCAAAGCATTAGCCCGCTTAATAATACAATAATAGGTAAAGTCCTTTTTCTCATGATAAATATTGGTTTAGTTTAATATGTGTTTGTGATCGTATTAACGATTGATTTTGCTTTTTGTTTTTAAAAGTTTATTTTTTTTCTATATTCCTGCGGAACTCGACATCATAATTAACACCTTCCACTGCCTGAAAGTAATTACCGGTCAGAAGATCTTTTTCGACATTGTACATCATAGTATATGTCGAACCGGGATAGTTTATATCTTTAAGAACAATGCGCATATAAAGAATGTTATCAGCAATTTTCCATTCTGATATTTCAACGTGAATAGGATTTGGATTAAAATACCCGGCATCCATTTTACCATCTTCCTTAACTGAAAAAACTTCAATTGTATAACTGCCATCCGATCTGAGCCATTTTCCGATAAGTTTATTCCTGACAGATTCGGGCAAAGGATTTTTAGTTTTTAAAACTTCAGGTGGTCCGCTTGAATTAGCCGGAGCAACAGATTGACTGGAGGATGTCTTGTCTGAAACGGTTCCTGAGTTATCTGGAGTGCTGTTGCAACTTTCCAGAATCCCGCTAAAGATCCATAGCGTTAATAAAACGATGATTCTTCCCTTCATTTTTTATTGTTATTACCAGAAAATGATACACTGATATTCTGTTCGAAAATAATAGAAAATTCTGATCTTTTCTATACTAGTTTGTAAGTATATTTCAGAAGGGGTAGCCTATTGCAAGGTTAAATATACCCTTTGCAAAAATTTCATCTGTTCCGAAGAGCCAGTTTTTTCCGTTTGTAATGTATGGTGTTCGCAGAGGCAGTCCCAGGTCGAGTCGCAGCACAAAGAAGGTAAAGTCAAATCTTAATCCAAAGCCAGTGCCAACTGCCAGCTCATTATAGAATGAATTGAAATCGAATTTTGCTCCCGGCCTGCTTACATCTTCATTTACAAGCCATATATTGCCTGTTTCAAGAAATAAAGCTCCTTTCATCATGCTCGACATATCAAAGCGGAACTCCATATTGCCCTCAAGCTTAATATCGCCCGACTGGTCAATATAGCCGCTCTGATCGTCTGTATGGAAGGAGCCTGGTCCAAGGTATCTGGCGGTGAATGCCCTTATACTGTAAGCTCCGCCGCTGAAAAACTGTTCAACGTAGGGGATGGAAAGTGAGTTGCCATATGGTACGCCAACCCCGGCATAGAGCCGGAAAACAAGCGATTTATTGAACATATTCCTGTAGTATCTGAAATCGCTGGTCACCTTCACATATTGAGAATAGATATTACCCAGAAAATAATACGGCCTTTCAGAAGCATCTTTGTTTATACCCGCAATAACGTCGATAACGTTAGCCGAAGTGCTGATTCCTCCCTGGAAAAAGAAGTTATTTGGCCTTACAGTCAATGTGTTGTTGTAACTGAATTCATATTTAGGCCCGATAATGAATTGTTCTTCGAAACTCTTCTTTATGTAAATATTATCATTGACCACCGAATCAAACTCGGGAGTAGTTTCGAGAAGATTTACAGAGTTAATGTAAACCGGATATAAGGAGTGCTGGTTGTTTTTGTTCCTGCTCCACTGATAATTAAGACTGGTCCTTGCTGAAAACATTTTATAATAGGCTGTTCTGTTCAGAATGCTGAGATCAAGGTTTACACCGGTCCTCTGGAACAGCATGGAACTTTTTCTTTCTGACTTGAAAGGAATTGCAATTTTCGGCAATGTTAAACCTGAAGTAATTCCAAACTGATATGAAAGATTGCCAATTTCATTATTCGATTTGGTTCCCCATTGCCATTCAAAACCGCCTGTTAAGCCTACTTTAAGGCGTTCAGCTCCCTTAAATGCATTTCCATGAGAAATGGTCGCCCCAAGAAGTGGTCCGAAATATCCTGAAGATTTTGTAGTAAGATCGCCTTCAAGTTCAAGATTGATATTGTCAGCCATAACAAGATCCATTTTAACATCAAGCAGATGGGAGAGGGTATCGGACAAACTTCGCAGATATGAGATATTTACAGTTTTAAACACTCCCAGGTTGTTCAGTCGGGTTGTTGTGCTTTGAGAAGAAGTATATGAGTAAATATCTCCTTTTTTGAAATAGAGGGAGTTCAACAAAACATCCGGTTTGAGAACGTCGCCACTTGAGATTATTTTGATATCACCATAGGACAAAGTATCGCTTATTATTGAAGCAGAGCCCTTTCCCTGGATATTATTGATTGTTATATCGTTGATTCTGTAGTCTGAAAGAACGGCCTGAGGAAGGTTTTCCTTCCTGCCTATTACAAGATTGAGCTTTCTGTCTTCAATTGTTGTATCTGCCTTCAGATCAATGAATTCTGGTATGAAATAAAAATATCCCTTTTCCTGTATGCTTTTTGAGAGATCATTCCTTGCCTTCTGCAACTTTTCGAGGTTAAACTGATCTCCGGTTTTAATCTGGTTCATGAAATCATCCTTCACCAGTAAGGTATCAATACTGTTAAGTATAGTATCGACAGTTACTTTCCCGTAAAAATTTGGTGGTGCCAGGTCAACAATATAGGACACTCTTGCTTTCTTTGGATTCTTTTTGCTGATTATGACTTCCGCCCTGGCTTTTGTATGAAAATACCCCTTGTCGAATAAATCATTCTCGATCTTGGAAGACCTGAGGTCGGGATTCACATCAGAGATAAGAATTGGATTGGAGGATAATGTCTTATAAATCCACTTGCTGAATTTTCCTTTTTCTTCAACCTTCATATAGTTGTGAACCCACAATCCCACAGGTGGCAGTACACGTTTTCCGAAAAGGGCACTGTTGATCTTATGGTTGGTGATTGATTCAACATAATTCTTTACTGATTTTGTTTTTGGAATTTGATATCTGTTTATAATTTCTACCTTTCCTCTTCCGGTGTACAACATCTCCTTTTCTGCAAGGAATCGTGTATTTGAACATCCTGCTGCAGCCAGCATAAGGCAAACCAGTAATATATATGACCTGATTCTCATTTATCAAGCTTTTTTGGCTCACCATTTTTTTCCTCTTTCCTCCAGATATCCCTCAATGTCGGGTAGTTTTTCCTGTATGTGATGCCAATTCCTGTTTTTATCACCTCTCCCTCAAATACATCCTCATAGGTATGTTCATTGTATACCTTCAGAAACTTTGTTGCCGCTGAATCGAGCCTGTATTCGAATGATACATTATTAAGAGAAAGGCTTGAAGCGCTTGGCTGATTTGTTACATCATTCAGCCGGCCCGAGAGTTGAATCTGAGCCCTGTCATTCATTAGCGATCTCTTTACTTCATATGAGAGGCTGGTTTTGGTCTCCTGCCCTCCTGACTGAGTTGCCTGGGTGTAAGTATCAATGCCGAAGGAGATATCGATGCCCTTGATTGTAGTTTTGGTAAGCGCATTCAACTGACTGGCCACCATTTGATTAACCTGCTCAGTTACATAGCTTGATGTTGTCGATATCCCGGGAAGGTCGATCTTTTCAAATAAGAGAATCGTAATTGCCTGACGCATCTGTTCATCGGGACTCAGGGTATTGATTATGCTCATGAGATACTGGTCGGCGGTAGTAATTGTAAACTGAACATCCATGTCGGAAAGCCGGTTAGCCAGCTTAAGCTTGACATCGAAATCTACATATCTGTCCTTATTGTCGACAGGATTTGTGTAAGAGCTTCTTACCCTGTTCAGTGCCTCGAACTGCAGTTCAGGATCATCAAGTTTGCCATCCCAGCGGATGAAGCCTCCTTTTGTGATAGTAAATGCTTTATTTGGCCAACCAATCATTTTCAGATCTGCGGAACCCTTACTAACTTCATATTTGCCTGAAAGATTGACCTGACTGTTTACAAGCATATTATAATTAAGTTCGCCGCCGCCCTCAATTACCAGCCCGATATTGAACATCCTTTTTGACAGGTTGATATTCAGCCTGGTATCAGGATCTATAACAATTATTGATTCAACTGAGGTCTTATTATATACGGCGAATCCTGCATCTTTTTTTGAGTCTATGGCTTCATCCGTATTCTGGCCGCTGACAAATGTCAGGACTTTTGAACTCTCTGAAATATTGAGGTTTTCCATTTGCCTGAGGTAAATATCAGTGCCCTCTGACAGTGTGACCTTTCCTTTAAGTACCGGACTTGTTACCGGTCCATTAATTGAAAGCTTTGTATCGATAAAGATATCACCATAAATTGAGGAGTTTTTATCCTCTTTCTTATTCATTACCTGAAGATTGGAGGATGTGATTTCAAGGTCGGTAGTGATAGACTTCTTATCGCTGAAATCGATTGATCCGTCAACAATTAATTCCTTGTTAAGAGAATCCAGAACCTTGAATTTCTCAAAAAATACCTTTTTCCCCGATAGTTTAATTCTGTCATCGGGCATTTTATATAAAGAATTCAATGCGTTGATTCTCAGATTCCAGTCTTTCAGAGTGAACTCCCCGTTGAAACTTTCCACCTTATTTTTTGTGGAGATATTCAAGTCTCCTGAAAGATATCCTTGCAAGCCTGAGAGGTATTTCTCGACGAAAGGCTGGAATGCAGATATTGGGATCATTCCTAATTTCATATCAAGACTTCTGTTGCCTCGGGCAGGTTTATTAACTTTAAGATTGATCTCTGCTGAATCGATCCTGGAAAGCATATCTGTTTTATATCCACCGGTACTATCGGAATTATACTGACCATTTAAGGTAATTCTGTTGAATTTCAGATCAGACCAGCTGACATCACTTAATACAATATCAGTTTCTATCTGAGTCGCTTTAGCTTTGTCAATGCTGTATTCTACAGAGCCCGATATTGACAAGTCAGGATTGCCCGGCAGCAGCTCTGCCCTTACGAGAGAATTAAGTTTTACATTTATAAGATCCAGATCATATATTTGCTTTAAAGTATTTGGTTCAGTAAGGAAACTAACAACAGAGTTTTCGGAATGCATAATCAAAGAAGGAGCAAAAGTCTTTTCAATGAAGTTCACAACGAATAGATCAGTTTTATCCAGGGTCCAGTTTCTTCCATTCAGTACAAACTGCTGTGAGGGTGATTTCACGATGATTTTTCCATCCCCGGTTTCTGATTTTAAATCGAAGTGGTAAATCTGTTTAGCCAGGTTATCGCTTATGGAGATGTTAGTCAGGCTCTGCCATTCTTTGAAGTTGCTGGTAATATGCAAATTCGCAAATTTTTGTGATGCAATTGAAAGATTGTTTGCAATGAGTTCAAGATTTACCATTGATGCCGAATCATTCATAGCTATGTCAAGATCTTCCACTTCTACCGAATTATATTTTAACTCTTCACCTTTTATGTCATATTTAAGTATACGGCCTGCATCACTGGTATTTGCAGAAATAGTAATCTTTTTGTAGTTAAGACTGGTATCAGGCACGAACAGGCTTAAAACCCTGTGATAGTCCAGTGCGATATTAAAATTCATGGCAGGAAGTGCTGTAGCAAGCTTTAAGGAGTCTTTCTTCAGCGGATCAAATACTATTTTGTAGTGATTTTTAAAGTTCTGGAGGACCATTGCCAGATCGGTAGCAGGTTGATCGATATAACCTTTGGCGTTAAAAAAATCAGATTCCGATGCAATACTGGTTTTAAGAGAATCTGAAGTCAGAGAGGCATTTAACTTGTTAATTAACACTATCTCATCCGGGGAAGTAAGCTTTATCCCTGAAAGAAAAGCGTTTGCATGCAATTCTCTGCTTTTCTTATCAAGGTCTGCCGATAGCATTCCCTCTGCAGTCAGAGAGTCTTTCAGGAGATGCAGATTAAATAAATTTGCCTTGAAAGTCCCATTTACCGATGCACTTATTTCTGAATCAACTGATTTCATCCTGGCTTTAACATCAATACCGACTGATGGATCGTCAATACGAAATATCGCAGAATACTCCTCAGGCTTAATTTCGCCCTCAACGCTGACCCTTGTGTAATTATAACCATTGAAATATACAGAATCGATCAGGAATGTAGCTTTTGCTGAGATGGCTTTTCTTTTTATCCCTGAACCTGCAATATCTGCCGATCCACTGAGTGGACCAAGAATCGGGTTCCTGAGAATGGAACCTAATTGCAGTTTTTCAAAGGATGAATTAAGGGTAAAATTGTCGTTAAAGGAATCAAAGGCACCATTGAATTCAGCCATTCCCAGGTCGCTCTCTATTTTGAGGCTTAGTTCAGGGGATACCAGCGAGTCGGACAGTATGCCGTTAATGGCAAGTGTTGTGAAGATAGGTTTAGGCATACCTGGTTTAAGCTCTTCAATTAATCCGGATAGCCAGTCATTGTCAATTTCATTGATGCCAAGCTTTATATCAAGAGTAGCAATTTTCGGGGTAAGGATATTTGTGATTTGGCCGTTTATGCTGATATCCAACCCGGGTGACTGGGAAATATTAAACACAGGGACTTTCAGAATGCTGTTCTTTAACTGAATGGCCCCATTTAAAGAGATCGGGTTTGCTAACAGGGATTTGATCCCGGGGGTGTTTATAAGTTCGGGCCTAAAGATCAGAAGGTCTTTTACCGAAAGACTGCTTTTGCTGATTCTTATATCGGATACATTTACCCTGGCGGGCTCATTCATAATTCCAAATAAACCTGCATCTGCCGTTCCTTCCGCAACAAGACTGCTGTTCCTGGTTTCAACTTTAATGCCAAAACTTGTCAGGTCAGACTTTGAATTGATCCTGCTACTCATTTCCCTGATTGAAAATCCATTACCAAGATCAAAATTCAGACTTTTCAGGTCAGCTTTGATATCATCATTATCAATAAGGATATTGGTAAGATGCATTGAAAGTTGCAAAACACTAAATCCTGAGAAAATGGTATCAATCCCTTCCTCTGTGTATTTTGCTGTTCTGAATGAGATATCCTGAAGGTTAATCAGGTCTCCTCGCAATTTCCAGGGAAAAGATGCTGATTTGTCTGGTTTTTTATTTTCCTCTAATTGAGCATTAACCGAAGGTCTCTTTATCAATTCTCAGGCTTGCTTCTGTATTGGAAAGTGAGATCTCGTCAAAATCGATGATCTTTTCCTTAATGTCCGTTTTGCGAGCTTTAAAAAATATCTTTTCGCCAACAATGTCAAACCTTAATTTACCCGAAGGGCTGTCATAGGTGAAGTTAATATTTCGTGCATTCAGCTCCCTGAGGTCAAAATTCCAGGGCTCGGCTTGATGAAGTATCCTTATCGTCCTTGAATTGTTGATTGTAATATTTCCAGTAAGACCTTCAATATCAAGAGATCGTGCTATTACCTTCCTGTCAGTAATTGACATTTTTTCTGTCTCTGCAATAATTTTTCTGATATCCTGGTCGATATAGATTCCGGCAACAGAATCAGTCATCATAAATTTTATCCCTGACAATTCGGCTTTCGCGAAAGAAACATCCCATGGAACCTTTTTGCCGTCATTGCTGAGTTCTTTATCATTTCTCCCCCTTTGAAAATGCATCTGCAATGTTCAATGGTTCACTTTCATTATTTCTCGAAAAATTTATTATTGCATTGCTGATATAAACAGATGGCAGAGTCACTTTGTGTTTAAGAAGAGCCAGCGGCTTGAATTGGGCTTTTAGTCCACCCGCAAATACTATCGTGTCGCCTTCAGCAGATCGTAATATTACATCCTCAGCTTTAACAGTCGAAAACAATATCCTTTTTACACTGCCAATTTCTATTGGAAGGCCTGCTTTGCCCAGGATAATGTTTATTTTCCCTGTTATTGACCGCTGTGTAAATGGGAGATTAAGCGAAATAAAAAGGAGCAGGAGTAACCCCGTAATTGAGATCAGAAGAATTAATATTGCCCTTGTGATTTTGCGCAAGATCATCCTACTTAATTGCATATACAAGTGCCGCTGTAAAATCAGCCTGCACAGCCCTGAAGCCACTTTTTACACCGTAGGATTCATCATCATTGTCTCCTTCGAAATATGACCCTGCCAGAAAGTACGGAAGCATTAACCTTGTCTGCAACCTGAAGCTTAATTTCTCCGAAGCATGAATTTTCATTCCCAAACCCATGCTTACATGAATTTTGTTTTCACTGCTTATACTTCCCGAGGTTGGCCTGTAGTTTACCAGTCCCACCGTCAGAAGGCCATAGGGTGTTGCTTTTTCATCAGGCCTGAATTCCTTAAGTGCTCCAAGTGAATAATAATCAACTGCCAGATCACAAATCTTTTCAAGATCGTTGGTTCCTTCGAGGTCGAGATGAGAGCCAAGATGACTGTAAGATAGTTCGCCAAATAAGCCATTGCCAATTCTTACCTCAACCGATCCGCCATAAACAAACCCTCCGCCAATTCTAAGGTAACCCTCAGTAGTATATGTTCTTGCTCCAGTTTGATAACCGGCAAAAGGCGAGATTCCAATTTTTTGTGAATATGAAGATGACATGGCAAACAACAAGAACAATAATGCTGCCACTTTTGTTATTCCTTTTTGAATTGCTGTCATCGGAATAAATTAAATTTTAATAGATCTCATACTGTCAGTTTTTAAGACAGATTTGATGTTCAAAGATAAAGCAAATAATCGGTAACTTTGCACAAAACAGACCTTAGTAAAATGTTAGTATTGTCTGCAGAAGATCAAAAAATAACCAAGGGCTACCGGGCATTGCTTCAGGCTGCCAGAAATTCTGTATCACCCAGGGAGTATGGCAGGATAAGAAAGGCATTTGAGCTTTCCTTTGCTGCCTGTGGCGATAAAAAGACGATTACTGGTGAACCTGAGATCCTTCATGCTCTTTCCGTTGCCAGGATTATAGCAGGAGAGATGGGATTGGGTCTGACTTCAATAGTTACAGCCCTTCTCCACGACGTCTATGGAAGAAATGGTCTGACATCAGAAGTTGTTGATAAAGAGTTCGGGAAGAAGGTTTTTGAGATTCTTGAAGGATTCTCAAGAGTCTCAGGCATTGATTCAATGAACTCTTCATACCAGGCTGAGAATTTTCGCAAACTGCTTCTGAGTCTTGCTGACGACGTCAGAGTAATACTTATCAAGCTTGTTGAGCGTCTTGAGTACATGCGCAATCTTGACAACGCTCCGGAAATTCATAGATTGCCTCTTGCCTCAGAAACATACTTTCTTTATGCCCCTCTTGCCCACCGGCTTGGGTTTTACAATATCAAGTCGGAGATGGAGGACCTTGCTGTCAGATATCTTGAACCGGAGCAATATGCTGATGTTGAATGCAGACTGAAACAGACTACTGCGTCAAGAAACAAGCTCATTCGCGATTTTTCGCTTCCATTAAAGGAGAAACTTGAGAGTCAGGGATTGAAATTTACCTTAAAAAGCCGAACCAAATCAATACATTCCATAATGCTTAAGATGAAAAAGCAGGGAGTGGCATTTGAAGAAGTATATGACCTTTTCGCCATAAGGATAATTCTCGAAAGCACCGGCGAAAACGAGAAATCCGACTGCTGGAGGGCATATTCCATCGTTACTGATCTTTACCAGCCAAATCCCAGCAGGATGCGCGACTGGCTCTCAGTTCCAAAATCCAACGGATATGAGTCGCTTCATACAACAGTTGTTGGTCCCAGAGGCAAGTGGGTTGAAGTTCAGATACGCTCGTCGCGTATGGATGAGATAGCTGAGAAGGGACTCGCTGCTCATTTCAAATACAAGGGAATAAAAGGAGAGGGTGGGCTCGATACCTGGCTTGCAAAGATGCGGGAGATCCTTGAATCGTCTGAAAAGGAGGATAATGCGTTCATCGACCAGGTTCGTTCCGGTTTGTATGCCGATGAAGTATTTGTGTTTACCCCAAAGGGCGATCTGAGGCAGCTTCCACAGGGGGCCACAGTTCTCGATTTTGCATTCGATATCCATACTGCTGTAGGCGCATCATGCGTGGGCGGAAAAGTCAACGGGAAGAATGTTACTATCAAGCACGTCCTTCAGAATGGCGACCATGTATCGGTTATAAGATCAAAGAACCAGAAGCCGAAGCAGGACTGGCTTTCGTTTGTGGTAACAAACAAGGCCAAGACAAAGATCAGACAGGTATTAAACGAAGAGAAAACCAAAGCAGCTGCGGAGGGCAAGGAGATCCTGATGCGCCGGCTCAAGAACTGGAAAATACTATATGGAGATCTGGTTATACAGAAACTGATAAACTCATATAATCTGAAATCAGCACAGGATTTGTATTATCTTATTGCTATTGAGAAGATTGAGTTGCTCGATATAAAGGAAATTCTTCTGAAAGAGGACACAGTTGCATCAGATACTTCTGCATTACCTGTGCCTGTTCCAGTTCCTGATAAACAATCCAAAGATCAGGCAGATTCGCAATATTCTGATTATCTGCTGATAGAAGACAAGGTGGAGGGGCTTGATTATAAGTTGTCGAAGTGCTGTAATCCGGTTTTCGGTGATGCGATTTTTGGTTTTGTAACAATTTCAGAGGGGATTAAAATTCACAGGACTGGTTGCCCTAATGCACATAACATGATGGCAAGGTATCCTTACCGGGTTGTTGCAGCAAAGTGGAGAAATACCCAAAGCAGCCCATCGTTTGTTGCAAAAATTAAAATTACAGGTGTGGAAGATATCGGAATTGTAAATAAAATAGCCGATGTAATAGCTGATTATAAAGCAACAATCCGCAGTTTTAACTATAATATGGATGAAGGTTTATTTGAAGGTATGCTTAATATAATGGTTCCTAATAACAATGTTCTTCAGGGAATTATACGAAAAATACAATCGATAAAAGGAATCCTTAAGGCCTCAAGGGCCGACGGTGCCTGAATAGAAGCTCAATACCTCTTATCAGGTTTTACAGGCAACTTAGCCATCTTTTCGACCTCCAGTGAGGGAAAACCGAACTCTTCTACAACCTTTCCAAGGATAAGATAGGTTCCGCTTCCCTTAAACGGCCATTTTTCAAGCGATTGAGCAAAGTGCGTTGTATCGAAGAAGTTACCATCCGGATCGATGAAAGAACCAAAATTCATCCAGTCATTCTTTATAGTCTTGATGTACTTCACAGTTACAAGGTGACCTACCATTCTAATCCGTTTGCCTGTGAATTCTCCCATTTTGCGGGCTGTAACCTCGCCGCGGAATGATGTTTCAAGCATGTCGAACCAGCTCATTGTGACAGGGAAGCCGAAGAGTTCAATCTCATCGTATACATCATCAAGGCCTTCCTGCACAAGCTCAGGCAGTGAGAAACTCCTGGCAGGAGGGGAGAATAGCGGGCGGGTGGTTTCATGCTTCTTCCTGTTTATCAGCATGTGCGCTTCCCATAGAAGCACTGATTTCTTCTTCCCCGTAAATCTCAAAGCTCCGGCCCTGATGAGAAGGATCAGCTGTTCAAGCCCCGGGTTTACTCTTGTAACAAAGTCGTTCATATCTGTAAACTGACCATCGGCCCGGCGCAGCTCTTCAATTGACCTGGCAAGGGTGTATTCAATGCTCATTATGTGAATGAATCCCAGGTATATGTCTGTTCCATAGATGGTTGTAGTATAATCACTATTATTGATGCATGGCAGTTGAATAGTTGCTCCGAACCTTTTTGCTTCATGAACATAAACCCAGGTCCTGTAAAAGCCTCCGAAATTGTTTATTACGGCAACAATGAATTCAAGAGGGTAGTGAGCTTTAAGGTAGAGGCTCTGAAAGCTCTCTACGGCATACGATGCAGAATGGGCCTTTGAGAATGAATAGCCGGCAAAGGATTCGATCTGTCTCCAGACCTCTTTCGTGACCTCATCGCTGTAGCCCTTTTCGCGGCAGTTACTGAAGAAACGTTCTACAATCCGCTGCATCTCCTGCTTTGACCTGTGTTTACCGCTCATTGCCCTGCGCAGGGTGTCAGCATCGGCAAGGTCGAGGCCTGCAAAGTGATGGCACACTTTAAGCACATCCTCCTGGTAGACCATTACGCCGAATGTTTCCTCAAGCTGTTCCTTCATGACAGGGTGTATATATTCGAATTTGCCGGGGTTATGGAACCTGTAGATATATTCCTTCATCATTCCCGAGCGGGCGACTCCGGGCCTGATGACAGAGCTTGCAGCCACAAGAGTCGTATAATTGTCGCATTTCAGTTTTTTAAGCAGTCCTCGCATTGCAGGGCTCTCGATATAGAAACAGCCCTTTGTTTCGCCAATCCTGAGGTACTCCTTAACCTTCTCATCGTTCTTGAATTTCTGCACTGCATGAACATCTACATCGATGCCCCTGTTCTTCAGAATTATTTCGGCGCTTTCGCGTATGTGGCCTATGCCTCGCTGACTGAGGATATCAAGCTTCTCAAAACCGATCTCCTCGGAAGTATACATGTCCCACTGGGTAGTCTGAAAACCTTTCGGTGGCATATCAAGGGCTGTGTAGCATGTTATCGGCTCTTCAGAAATAAGTATGCCTCCGGCATGAATGCTTCTCATATTGGGAAAATCAGCAATCTTCAATCCTGTCGAGAATATCGTATCAGTAATCTCGTTCCGGTTTGTTCCCGAAGAGGGCTTATCGATAAGAGCGTCGATTTCTTCCTTTGGCAGTCCGTGAACCTTACCCAGCTCCCGTACTATCGACTTGCCCCTGAAGGTGCTCATTGTACCAAGCAGGGCGGTGTGACCGTAGCCATAGCGCTTGAAGATGTAGTCAATGACTTCATCACGTTCCTTCCAGGAGTAATCAATATCGAAGTCGGGCGGAGAGCTCCTTTTGGGGTTGATAAACCTCTCAAAGTAAAGGTTTAGATCAATAGGGTCAACATTGGTGATTTTCAGGCAGTAAGCAACAACTGAATTTGCCCCGCTTCCACGTCCGACATGGTAAAACCCACGGGCCATTGAATACCTGACTATATCCCATGTTATCAGGAAGTATGCAGAGAATCCAAGTTTGTCGATTATTTCAAGTTCGTGTTTTATTCTTCTTTTTGCTTCGCTGTTGTTTTTGCCATACCTGTATATCATTCCGTCCCATGCCAGTTTCTCGAGCAGAAGTTTGTCATCGTACCTGCTGGCAGAAAAGATCTTTTTGTTTTTCAGACCGTCGAGATCGAAATCGAGACTGCAGTCATCGATTACAGTCTTAGTATTATCGGCAAGCCATTTATGGTTACTGATAATACTCTTATCATGATCAGTTTTGTGGAAGAACTCATCTTCCCCGGCACACTGCAATGGCTTAAGGTGGCTGAGAAGTATGTTGTTGTCGACTGCCCTGAGGCTCCTGTGGATGACGATATCATCTTTATCGCCGTATGTGACGGGCTTGAGGATCACCATGAGGTTCCTTCTGAGGGTCTGAGTGAGGGTCAGCAGGCTGTTCATCTCTCCTGGTCTGATACCGATACGTTCATTCTCAAGTAATTTGCGTTCAGGAATCTTGTTCAGGCTGTAGATAATGTATGCATCTGAGAAGCACGGGGCAGGGAAGGGGGGTGTGTTTTTGGCCAGGTTCTGCTGTGTCAGGAATTCATTCAGCTCTCTCATACCCTTGTTATTACGGGCTATACCGATATACTGCAATTCGTTCTCATTCCGGAATTCAATGCCTGCAACCGGTCTTATATTCTTCTTCCGGCATTCTCCTGCAAATTCAGGTATTGCAGTTGAGTTATTGATGTCGGTAAGGACAATAGTCTCATGTCCGGCAGCAACTGCCTTATCGACAAGCTGTTCCACGGACATTGTTCCGTAGCGGAGACTGTA
This sequence comes from uncultured Bacteroidales bacterium, assembly GCA_963765005.1. Lineage (GTDB taxonomy): Bacteria > Bacteroidota > Bacteroidia > Bacteroidales > VadinHA17 > LD21. Next base: position 85,696 of record CAVXUP010000001.1, on the reverse strand, counting down.
ATATGTGTGACAGTTCAGGTACATGGTCGTGCGGTCTTGCGGTCTTGCGGTCGTGCGGTCAATGCCTTTGTGCCATTGCGCCGTTGAGCCGTTGCGCCATTCAGTGCCAGTGCCCTCTGCGGAGACGCTCTTCCATCATATTCTGCTCTTTGAGGGCATTTTCGATCTGTTTAAGGGCCTTTTCCTCTCTTTCCTCTATAGTCATCACACCCGAGGCTCTTCTTACCGCATCGCGTCCGAAACGCTTTCTGAGCTTGTCCATTGCCATATACAGGCTTACCTTCTCAGGTGTATCATCGAACATGTCAAGCTGCTGGACGCCCCTTACCATATGGCTGAACCTTACCCCGATGAGCCTTATAAGCATCCGCCGCTGGTAGAGCCTGGCAAAGAGCTCCCTTGCAGAATTGGCAAGGACATGATCAAATGATGTGTATGGGATCCTTTTCTGCAGGGTGTGGGTGTCGAAATTCGAATAGCGTATTTTCACAGTTATGCAGGAGGCCAGTTTTTCCTGTTTCCTCAGATCAAATGCGATCTTCTCCACCATGCTTGTTATAAGCTGATTAAGCCGTTTCATATCGGTTGTGTCCTTGTCGAAGGTATGCTCGGTGCTTATGGATTTCTGTTCCGAATAGCTTATTACGGGAGTGGAGTCTATTCCATTGGCCTTTTTCCAGATCTCTATTCCATTCTTTCCCATCAGCTTCTCGATCATCTCAACGGGGATATTCCTGAGGGTATATATTTTTGCGATGCCCATTGAGCGCAGTACCTGGTATGTTTTCTGGCCTATCATCGGGATCTTTCTTATTGAGAGAGGATCGAGGAAGGGGAGGACTATCGCTTTCTGAACCTCTATCTCTCCGTTCGGTTTTGCCTCGCCGGTGGCGATCTTCGATACTGTCTTGTTTACCGAGAGCCCGATCGATATTGGCAGTCCGGTCTCTTTTATTATGAACTGCCTCAGTTCGTGCGACCACTTATAGCATCCGTAGAAACGGTCCATCCCTGTAAGGTCGATGTAATGCTCATCAACCGATGCTTTCTCATAGACCGGTGCCCTCTCGGCAATTATGGAGGTCACAATGTTCGAATAGTTGCTGTAAAGCTCCATGTCGCCTCTTATAACTATGGCATCGGGACACATGTTCCTGGCCATTTTCATGGGCATTGCAGAACTTACTCCATACTTTCGGGCCTCATAACTGCAGCTCGACACCACTCCTCTGTCGGACATCCCGCCGATTATCACGGGCTTGCCGTTCAGCCGGCTGTTCCTGAGCCTCTCAACCGACACGAAGAAGGTGTCAAGGTCGAGGTGCAGAACAGATCTGTCTATGTTACCTGAGAGAAGCATTGTGACAAGTTTGGAGTTTGGAGTTTGGAGTGACTAGAGTTGGGAAGAAGTTTGGAGTTTGGAGTTTGGAGTGACTAGAGTTGGGAAGAAGTTTGGAGTTTGGAGTTTGGAGTGACTAGAGTTGGGAAGAAGGTTTGGAGTTTGGAGTGACTAGAGTTAAAAACCATAACAATAGCTATAACTCTAGCTCACTCCACACTCTAGCTCACTCCACACTTTCTTAAAGATTCAGTGTTTTTCCGATAGAGGTAAAAATTGATAACAGCTCATTTGTCTCGGCAATAACTGGTTCCAATTCATTGGATTCGATCCATTTCATATCCTTAATAATCTCAAGCCAGTAAATTGTTTCGCTCGTTTCGCTTTCAGAGATTTTGATTTTGCTTTTAAAATCCGCTTTGCTTCTTGCTCTGTTTGCTTCGCGATAGTTTGCGCCAATGCTGGTCCCTGCCTTTGTCAACTGGTTTCTGATTATCTTTCCTTCTACTGTATTCGGAAGAAGAATTGATAATCTGATAATTCTTATTGCAAAAGCCCTTGTCCTTTCCTCAAGTTTCTTGCTAAATTCTTTATTCTCCATGGTTTTAAATTTTAATTAACTCCAAACTCCAAACTCTAGTCACTCCAAACTTTTTTTAATAATCCTTGTATATATAACAATTATGTTTTACTTTTGATTAAAAATTAATCAATTCCATGACTACAATATAATCAATTTTCATTATGTACTTTGCATCGAACATAAAATTTTTAAGAAAAAGAAGGGGCAGGACACAGGATGATGTGGCTTTTGCCCTGAACCTGAAACGTTCAACCCTCAGCGGTTACGAAAACGGTGTTGCCCAGCCGGGCATTGAGGTTCTGATCTCATTCTCAGGCTACTTCAATATTGCCATCGACACAATCCTGAAGCAGGATATATCCGTAATGTCGGAGAGCCAGCTCGGAGAACTTGAGAGGGGATATGATGCCTATATCAGGGGAAGCAACCTGCGGGTACTGACTACCACAGTGAACTCGCAAAACAGGGAAAATATCGAACTTGTGCCCGAAAGGGCAAAAGCCGGGTATACTACCGGATATGCTGATCCTGATTATATCGGAGAGCTTCCGGTATTCACACTTCCTTTTCTTTCGGAGAAGAAGAAATACAGAACCTTTCAGCTCAAGGGCGATTCAATGCTTCCAATACCCGACGGCTCGTGGGTGACAGGGGAGTACCTTCAGGACTGGATGGAGATAATAAGCGGAAAAGCTTATGTGGTCTTTACCCTCGACGATGGCATTGTCTTCAAGGTGCTCGAGAATAACCTGAGAAAGGACGGAAAACTTGTCCTCTATTCACTTAACCCGATATATGAACCTTATGAGGTGCATGTAAGCCAGGTTAAGGAGATCTGGAAATTCGTAAACTATATCAGCAGCGAACTTCCCGATCCTGTCCTGCCTGAAAAACAACTTATCCAGGCTGTGGCCGGTATGAAGCATGACCTCGAGAGAATAAAGGCAAGGCTGGGAAATGATATTTCGGATATCAGTGAGGAGGGATAAGGGTAGAAGTTTGGAGTTTGGAGTTTGGAGTGACTAGAGTTAAAAACCATAACAATAGCTATAACTCTAGCTCACTCCAAACTCTAGCTCACTCCAAACTTTTCTTCCCATCTTCCATCCCTGAATTCCAAGGGCAGACTCTTCATTCCGGGCAAGATCCTCAAGCTTAATCATTACATGAGGTAATGTCATTAAGTTGCTAATATTTTTGTGTTTAACAACTTTGTCTGATGAGACAATTATAAAAACACCTGGTTCAGTGAAGTATCTGAGAGCGGGTGACTCGCATACTATTGGAGCATTATCCGGAATCAACTTCAGAATTTTTTCAAAGACATCGGGCAGCTTATTATCCCAGACTTTGGCAAAATAGACTTTGACTGCTCCGGCTTTGAGCATACGTGATGTATCTTTTGATGTTTGGTTATCCTTTTCTTCATAAACTGCATAGCCATCGCCTTCCTCAATGAGAATAAGCCCGGGTGTTGTTTCATGAAAATGCGGAGAGATCTTAACTGCGGTAATCTGAAGCTCTGAAAATTGCTCAATAATCCGGCATGCCACCGTGGTTTTGCCCGATTTGGTGCCTGTGCCAGCTATCAGAAGAAGGTTTGGAATATTTATTAAGGATATCATAGTTCTTGAAATAAAAACCTCTGTGTCCCGATAGCAATAAGGACACAGAGGTTATCTGTAGGTCATACTGCGGTTTGAGCTACTCTTTGCAGAGGTCAGCTATCATCTGGATAATCTTTGCATTGTCAGCTTCAGCGATTTTGCCTACGAACAGTGCCCTGCATATTCTGTTCTTGTCAACTATCACAACTGTATAGTTATCCTCAGGCATTCCCCATAGATTCTGAAGTACGGCATCATAGTCAAACAGGATTGTTGTGTTGAACTTCTTCGCCTTTTTTCCTGCAATAGACCTGATAAGACTATTAGGTTTCCAGGTTGATTTACAGTCGACGATTCCTATTCCTTTAAAATTATCCCTGCTGATAAGTTTATCAACATCAATTGCTTTGTTTACTGCATCATTGAAAGGTTCATTTAACTCTGACTCATCCGGATCAACATAATTGATCTGCATTACTTTTCCTGCCCAGGTATTCATTGAGAATTCCTTTTTCTCAGAATCTGTGAACATCCAGTCAGGAGCCTTTGTTCCGACAGCAAGCTTAACATTTTGCTGTCCGAAAATACCGGTCAGTGCAAACAAACTGACAACGAGAGTGATGATAGTTTTTTTCATAAATCAGATTTTTTATTTTTGTTTCTAAATATATGAATTATTTGTAAGAAATTAATTTTTTGCCTTTTAATCGTTTATCCACTCAACAATATTACTTTTGCGGTCTAATATTTTTTTATGCAGCCGATTAGAAATATAGCGATAATTGCACACGTTGATCATGGTAAGACCACCCTGGTTGACCGGATTATTCACGAGTGCAAGGTGCTTGATGAAAGGAAAGAGACGGGTGAGCTGATTCTCGACAGTAACGATCTCGAAAGGGAGAGAGGCATAACAATCCTCTCCAAGAATGTTTCAGCAAACTATAAAGGTGTTAAAATAAACATTATAGATACTCCGGGTCACGCTGATTTCGGCGGGGAGGTCGAGCGTGTTCTCAAGATGGCCGATGGGGTTCTGCTTCTTGTTGATGCTCTTGAGGGCCCGATGCCGCAAACGCGCTTTGTACTCGGGAAGGCAGTTGCACTTGGTCTTAAGCCTATTGTTGTGGTAAATAAGGTTGACAAGGATAACTGCAGGCCGGATGATGTACAGCAGGATGTTTTCGAACTGATGTTCAATCTTGATGCTTCGGATGACCAGCTTGATTTTGCAACCGTCTTCGGATCGTCAAAATATGGATGGATGAGCAGTGACTGGCGAAAGCCTGAAACAGATATCAGGCACCTCCTCGACACAATACTTAAGGAGATCCCTGAACCTCCATATGTTGAGGGCACAGCGCAGATGCAGGTGGCATCGCTCGATTATTCAAGCTATGTCGGAAGAATAGCTATCGGACGTGTATTCAGGGGAGATATCGTTACAGGTGTTGATTACACGCTCTGCAAGAGAAATGGTGTTGTAAAAAAGGTAAGGGTAAAGGAATTGTACGTATTCGAAGGACTGGGACGTTTGAAAACAGACAGGGTCAGATGCGGCGATCTTTGCGCTGTGATAGGGCTTGAGGATTTTGAGATAGGGGATACCCTGGCCGATCTTCTTGCCCCGGAAGCGCTTCAGAGAATTGAGGTCGATGAGCCGACAATGAGTATGGTCTTTACAATCAACAACTCTCCCTTATTCGGAAAAGAGGGCAAGTTTGTCACTTCACGGCATCTGAGGACCAGGCTCATGCGTGAGACCGAGAAGAATCTGGCTCTGAAGGTTGAAGATACCAAATCAGAAGATACTTTCAATGTTTATGGCCGCGGTATACTTCACCTATCAATACTTATCGAAACAATGCGCCGCGAGGGATATGAATTCCAGGTTGGCAAACCCAAGGTTATTCTCAAGGATATTGACGGCGTGAAATCGGAACCATACGAGACTCTTACCATAGATGTGCCTGCTGAGGGTTCGGGAAAGGCAATTGAACTCGTTACTCAGAGAAAAGGCGAGATGATTCTTATCGAACCAAAGGGCGATCTTATCCATATTGAGTTTGACATACCATCAAGAGGACTTATAGGTCTGAGGAACAATATGCTTACAGCTACCTCAGGTGAGGCTGTTATGCATCACAGGTTCAGAGCCTATGATAAATACAAGGGCGATGAACTGATGCCGAAAAGCAATGGATCACTGATTTCAATGGAACAGGGTATGGCAACAGGTCATGCCATCGACCGTCTGCAGGATCGCGGAAGGTTTTATATCGATCCGGGAGAGCTTGTGTATAAGGGCCAGGTCATAGGTGAAAGCACCCGGCTGGGTGATCTTGAGGTAAATATTGTTAAGGGCAAAAAGCTTACAAATATGAGGGCTTCAGGCTCCGATGAGGGCCTCAGAATAGCTCCAAAACTGAAATTCTCCCTTGAAGAGTCAATGGAACAGATAAAGGATGATGAATATCTCGAGATTACCCCGATAAATCTGAGGATGAGAAAGATACCAGTGCAGAGGTATTTCTAGGAGACCGGAGACTGGAGACCGAAGAACAGAAAGGGAGAGAGGGAGAGAGGGAGAGAGGGAGAGAGCGGGGATACCTGAAACCCGAAACCTGCAACCGAAACAATATTTCTGATACCATGAAGACAAATTATATACTTTTTGCCTTACTTCGGCCTTAATCCCTGAAACAAATTTCATGTGGGCAGACACTAGATTACAAGAAGTTCGGCATTGAGACAATAAACAATCCGGCACCTGAAGGGCTGAAGCCGGGAGATACAGCTCCGGTTTTTTCGGGTTATGATCAGAAAGGAAAATTTACTGAATCGAAGAAGATACTGGAGAAGGGCCCGATGGTTTTGTTTTTCTACAGGGGCAACTGGTGTCCGGTCTGCAACAGGTATCTTCAGAATTACCAGGATTCTCTTTCAATAATTGCTGACCAGGGATTTTCCGTTGTGGCAATAACTCCGGAATCAATTGAATATGTTGAGACTACGGTAAAAATGCATAATCTGTCTTTTACTGTAATATACGACTGTATGGAGAAAATTATGGCGGATTATGAGGTAATGTTCAGTGTTTCCGAGGAGTACCAGAAAAAGATTCTTAGCAGTAGTTCGACTGATCTGAAGAAGGTTAACGGTCATCCTGAAGCACACCTGCCTGTACCTGCCACATATATTATAAACAGCCAGGGAATAGTCGTTGCTACCTGGTTTGATCCTGATTACAGGAACAGAGCATCAGTAAAATGGATGCTGCAGAATCTTGCAAAAGCATTATAGCTGAAAACTCACTTTTGGTACTTTCTTGCAGAAAGCCTGAACGCGTGCATATTTCCGGCTGTTGTTCCCGGAGTTATTTCGCATCCTGCAGAAATTATGCAACGGCCGGAAGCCTCTTTTATATCTTTCCTTACAGTTGTTTCGATAGTGTCGGTGGTTCCATCCTGAATTACCGAAACAGGATCCGCCTTGCCTGAAAATACTTGTTTTGGTCCAAGCAGGGGGAGAAATCCAGCCATTGATGGTACAAGATGATCTATATCAACAATATCAGCTCCTGTAGCAATCATCAGAGGTAAGATAGCTTCGGTATTTCCACAGATATGCAGTTTGGCTATAGCTCCCAGGGAGTGTATATGATCAACTAATTTTTTCTGCCTGTTAAATGCAAACTGTTCATAAAGATCGGGTCCTATCTGTGAACAGAATGCATCTCCAATTCCTATGCAGTGAGCTCCTGCCTCAATCTGAAGGCTTATGAACGGCAAGGCGCTTTCAATGATAGCATCCATTGCTTTACCTGCGTTTTCGGGTTCAATATATAAATCCATTGCTGCCTCCGATGCTCTGCGCAGGTCAACATATTCTGCCACTGGTCCTTCGACCCAGCCAACAATGAACAACTCATCTCCAAGGACTTTTCTGAACTCCCTGATTTCAGCAATCCTGTTTTTGCAGCGCAGGTTATCCATCACTTTGAAAGGCTTTATTTCTGCAGCTCTTGCTGCATCAGAAAAATGCCCTCCGGTGTCAACAGGAAGATTGTCTTCAGGATATTCCACCTCTATGCCAAAGGCTGATGCTTCGGCCCATGGATCTGACATAACAGTAACCCAGTCGATATCGAAGTCGCGTGCGCATCTGATCATAGCGCTGCATTTGGAATGAGGATCGAGGCAAAAATCCCTGTATTTTACACCAGAGTATTTTGCAGCCCATCTCATAATAATAGGGTGGAAGGGAGGCCTGTCGGTATCCTCCCCGTTAATAAAAGCTAATGTTCTCTGAAGACCTGTAACTGACATCTCACCTGGTGGTTTGGAAAGTTAAATCTCATTCAGGAAATCATTTAATGGTTTCATGGCTCTTAAGTTTTCAACCACAAAATCAAAAAAACGACTATCGAGCACCTGCTTATCAGAGATCTCGTTTACAGCAAGATAACTTTTAAATTTAAGAAGCTCAATCTGTGGGTGGTCAGGAGGAAAGCCCTTTGGAGCTTTTTTCAGCTTCTCACCTTCGAGACTTTTGAAAAATCTCTTGAAATCCTTCTCATCAAGGATTTCTTTAATTAATTGAGGCTGGTCTGTAATTCTCTCCCGTATTGAAGCCAGCCAGGGCGATGGTGGCATATAGGCTCCACCGGCTATCATACTTTTGCCCGGTTCTATATGAACATAATATCCTGCGAACCTGTCTCCGTTTTTTCTGCCTCCCCTTACAATAAAGGCCCCGAAATTGGTTTTATAAGGCGATTTGTCGTTAGAAAAGCGTGTATCCCTGTTAATCCTGTAGATACAGTTTTTTGCCTCAAGCCCCTTGAGAATTGGTTCGAATTCAGATATGTTTTCTATAAGAGCCTGGACAAAAGACTCAAAATTACTCTTTGCGGTATCGTATAACTTGCGGTTATTGTTAAACCACTCCCTGTCGTTGTTTTTCTGCAATCCTGAAATGAAATCAAGTGTGGTTTTTTGAATTGTTTCCATAGTTATTTACTTTTTACGGATGTCAAAAGCCATTAAAACCTTGCCATGACGTTGGTATAGAATTCCTTTATTAATTACAGGATGGGCAAAATGCTGGAGATTTCCTTTCCTGATCCTGAATGAGCTGACAAGCCGGAGCTTACCTTTATCAAATCCAACAAGTGCAAGATCACCCTTCTGAGAGTAGTAGTAGAGCATATCATCAGCGCTGACAAGGGCGCCGCTTCCAATTTTGAGAGAATCGACAAGCTGACCATTTTCGGCATTGATAGAACGTAAAACCGGCCTGACCGTACCGCTGCCATATATATAGTTTCCAATTTTTACTATTCCTCCCATATAAGAGTCAAATCCCGGATTTCTCCATACCTCCTTTATCGATGATCCATCCTGTGAAATACTGAGCTTTACTCCGCAATTACCGTCACCTTCTGCATAATAGATCGATCCGTTTTCGTATATTACAGTATTGCAGTGAGTATCTCCATAGCCAGGCAGTCTTTTTGCCAGTGGATAATTATCCTGCTCATGTCCCCACAATAGTTTCCCTGTCTCGGCATCGAAACCCATCAGGTGGTAGGCTGAAAAGGTAACAAGTATCTTTCTTCCTGAGTGTTCAAAAAGTTTCGGTGAATTATATGCAGAGGTCTCTCCATATCCTTTATTCGTCCATATTATTTTGCCCGAGAAACGGTCAAGGGCAACTACATTATTAACTTTCCCCCCGACAGTCCAGAATACTTTTTTACCGTCGATGAGTGCTGCCTCTGAGTGGCCATGCAGTGGGAGTATGCCATCGAAATCCTTTACAAGGTCTTTTGACCACACAAGGGCGCCATTATCTCTTTTAACACAATACAGGTTTCCAAGGCCGGAGCCGACATAAATCAGATCGTCAACTATTGTAGGAATCGATCTTGATCCCGGGTAGGTTTTCATCCATTCCTTACCCAGAGTTGTCTGCCACTCCTTTTTTCCCTGAAGGTCGTAACAATATAGAATCAACATAGAATCTGTCTCTCCGGTTAAGTAAAAGTTCTTTTCAGTAAACACAGGCGACACGAACCCATTTCCAATGTTATCGATTGACCAAATCTCGGTTGGTCCTTCAGCAGGCCATTCCTTAAGAAGGTTAGATTCATCAAATATTCCGAGCCTGTCCTTACCCCGCCACTGGTAGATGTTTTGCGCATCCGCAACAAGACTGAGGAATAACGGGACAATCAGAAACAGCAGTTTTCTATTCATATTAGTTTTCAATTTATAAGCACTTCTTCAAAGATAGCTTCATCTTTTTAAAAATTATGGTATTTTTGGACTGATTTCCAACAATGTTCATGATGAACTACTTAGCAGAAAAACTCATATCGTTTACCAAAGTCTTTTCTTTTATTTTTATGATATTTGCAATATCATGTAATTCAGATAAATACGTCAAGGAGCAGGCGATTGTTGATCAGATTTCCTCACGCCTGGTACCAGATCAGAGAGAAGGATTATGCAGCATCAGGGCCGAACCTTTGAAAAAGGGAACTCTGGTACTGAGAGGCGAAACTACTTCTGAACAGGCAGGAAGAGAGATTTCCGCTGCGCTCATAAGCAGTGGATTTACTGTTATCGACAGCATTGCATTTCTCCCGGATACTCTGAAAAACAATGAATTCAGAGGATTGGTAACTTTAAGTGTTATTAATCTTCGCATCTTGCCTGCGCATAGCTCTGAACTGGTTTCCCAGGCAATATTGGGAACACCAGTGCTGATTCTTAAAAATGAAGGCTCATGGATTCTGATCCAGACACCTGATAATTATATTGCCTGGACAGAAAGATCGTCCATTGTAGCTCTTTCGACAGCTGAAATAAATCATTGGAAACGGAGCAAAAGGGTCGTATACCTTGAAAATTCGGGTTATATTTATGCAACGACAGCCAGGAATGATGTGATCAGTGATCTGGTGGCCGGTTGCATTGTCGTTAAGAAAAGTGAGTCGGATGCTTATGCACTTGTTGTTCTTCCTGATGGACGTGAAGGATATATTGAGAGCACAAGCCTGTCAGATTTTGACAGCATGAACAATGAGGTGATAGCTTCTGGTGACAATATTGTGAAGACTGCCGCAAAATATATGGGGCTCCCGTATTTATGGGGCGGAACTTCATCAAAGGGAGTGGACTGCAGCGGATTTGTCCGGTCTGTATTCATGATGAATGGATTAATATTAACAAGAGACGCTTCCCTTCAGGCTCTTCATGGGCGGACTCTTGATATCTCGAAGGGGTTCGACAGCCTTGAAAAAGGTGACCTTCTCTTTTTCGGATCGAAAGGTCCGGATGGTCCCAGAGTTACTCATGTAGCAATATCGCTCGGGGAAAGCCGTTTTATTCACGCCTCTTCCAGGGTAATGATTAATAGTCTTGATTCAACCAGAGCTGATTTTAGCGGTTTCAGAAAGAAATCACTTCTCTCGGCAAAAAGGATTATCGGGGCTGATTATGATAATGGTATTGTTCCTTTGCTAAAACATAAATGGTATTAAAATCCGCCAATGAAAACACGAAGAACATTTTTAAAAGAGGCTGGTCTTGTTGCGGGAGGAATGGGGTTTTCATATGTCGGACTGGCGAATTACCGGTCTGAGAATTTCTTTGAACAGGCAAAGAAGAGCAGTGGCCTTACTTTCAGGTTCAAGGCATACGAATTGCAGATGAAGCACACTTTTACAGTGGCCTTCTCAACGAGGAATACAACGCCGGTAATGCTCACAGAGATAGAATATGAGAATACTATTGGCTATGGTGAAGCCTCAATGCCTCCGTACCTTGGTGAAAGTCACCAGACAGCAACAGAATTTCTCAGCAAAGTCAATCTTTCACAGTTTAAAAATCCCTTTCTGATGGAGGAAATTCTGGCCTATGTTGATCAGATAGCTCCGGGCAATTATGCTGCCAAGGCAGCAGTGGATATAGCACTGCACGATCTGACAGGAAAGCTTATGAATCAGCCATGGTACAGGATTTGGGGATTAAACCCAGATAATACACCGAATACCTCATTTACCATCGGAATTGATAAGCCTGATGTTGTAAAGGAGAAAACTGAGGAAGCTGCTCCCTACAAAATACTCAAGGTAAAACTTGGCCAGGGCAATGATATGGAGATGATAAAAGCTGTGAGGGAGGTAACTGATAAACCATTATGCGTTGATGTGAACCAGGGCTGGACCGACAGGAGCAAGGCGCTTGAAATGATTCACTGGCTCAAGGAACAGGGAGTTGTATTTGTCGAACAGCCTATGCTGAAAAGTGCAGTTGATGATATAGCATGGCTCACACAGAAAAGTCCTCTGCCTGTTATCGCAGATGAAGCACTTCAGACCAAGTCGGATATTATTAAGGTTCATGGCGTTTACAGCGGAGTGAATATTAAACTTATGAAATGCGGAGGTATGAGGGCAGCATATGTAATGATAAGCATGGCCCGGGCTCTGGGCATGAAGGTGATGGTAGGCTGTATGACAGAGACATCATGTGCCGTTACTGCTGCAGCTCAGCTGTCACCACTTGCTGACTGGGCTGATCTTGACGGAAATCTGCTTATATCGAATGATCTGTTTGAAGGGATTATTATCAGAGATGGGAAGATAGTTTTGCCGGAACGGCCTGGTATAGGAATTTTAAAGAAGTAACGCTGATCATTCAACGGGGATCCTTAATGCTGAAAGACTACATCACGAAGTATACAATTACGAGTTTACTCTTTTTCACTCTTTTACAGGCTGCCTGGTCACAACCTGCCTCAAGCATTCCTCTTTTACTTATTGATACCTATGGGTCGTCAATTAAAGATGATCCCAAAATAAAAGCATGGTTAAAGGTTATTGATAACGGCCCAGGAAAACTCAATAATATCACTGACGAAGCTACGGACTACAGTGGATTCATCGGGATTGAGGTAAGGGGACAATCATCACAGATGTTTCCTAAAAAAAGCTATGGCTTTGAGACTCGTGATTCTACAGGAAATGACCTTGATGCCGGATTACTGGGAATGCCCGAAGATTCAGACTGGATACTTTATGCTCCATACTCAGACAAAAGTCTGCTTAGAAATGCACTTACCTATTACCTGGGAGGACGGATGGACTATGAATGGCAACCACGATTCAGGTTTTGCGAACTCTATATTAATGGCTCTTATACAGGTATTTATATGCTTGTTGAGAGGATCAAGAGGGGAGAGGCCAGAGTAAATATCAACAAACTGAAACCAGAAGAAAGCTCTGGAAATGACCTAACGGGAGGTTATATTGTTAAGGTGGACAAGATTTACGGACTTTCTGATAATGAATACTTTCATACATATCCTTCCGATCCGGCTGATAGTCCTGGCAATAATGAGTTTACCTATGTCTATCCTGAATGGGATGTAATAACTTCAAAACAGAAGGAGTATATAATCAATTATTTCCAGACTATTGAATGGTCTCTTAAAAATGAAGACTTTACTGACCCACTCTACGGATTCAGAAAATACCTTGACGAGGACTCTTTCATTGATTTCCAGCTTATGCAGGAAATGACTAACAATGTGGATGGCTACAGGTATAGTTCATTTTTTTACAAGAAAAGAGATTCAGAAGGAGGAAAGGTTTATGCAGGACCTTTATGGGATTTTGATCTCTGCTATGGGAATGTAGACTATTCAGATATCAATCTCTCGACATCCGGATGGTTATACTCAGATCTCGGACAGGATGGCGGTGGTCGTATAAACTGGTGGTCGCGGATGATGAAAGACAAGGATTACAGGACTAAGATTGTCGAAAGATGGAAGGAACTTAGAAAAGGGCCTTTTAATAGTGATTCAATAATGTTTTATATCGATGGCACAGTTAATTATCTTAAAGATCCCATATCGAGGAATTTTGTAAAATGGCCCGTTCTGGGCCAGTATATCTGGCCGAATGCATTTATAGGACAAACACATGAGCAGGAAGTTAATTATCTGAAAAACTGGATATTGAACCGTTTACAATGGATAGATGGTAATATCCTTACTGCAAGCGTACCTGCTGAAGAGACCTATGCGGTACCTTTTACAGTTTATCCGAATCCTGTTTCTGATGAGCTGAATCTTAAATTCTATACAGGAATGCTATCAGTGGTTAATATTACGGTTTTTGATATCCTTGGCCGGAAAGTGCATTCAGCGGACTTTTACCCTGTTTTGGAGGGAAATCAGTATATTCGCGTTGCCCTGCCTGAATCGATGATCGGATACTATATTTTAAATGTGACACAGGGAGATCAAATGATCGGCCGGCAAAAAGTTCTTATTATTCAAAACAATTAAATAACGGGGAAATGAAAAGAAGGATAATTACAGGGATTCTGCTGTTCTTGGTTTTTTTACTGCTTGGCGGAGCTATCTATTTTAATTCATTGCTGCCGATAATAACTGGTTATGCAGCAAAAAACCTCACTTCTGCAATATTTATAGCCTCTCGTGACCAGGCAGATGTTGAAGCAGTTGACTTGAATTTCTCCTTCATAAGATATACAAAAAATAGTGTAAATATTGAAGATAAGAGTGTTACAAGCCGTTTTTTATGGAGCAGGTCAAAGGCAATATACAGGGAAGGATTCGGCGTAACTCTTATCAACGATGCCAGGGAGGAAGAGCTAAGGAAGCAAATCTATCCTGTACAGATTAATCCAGGTTATTCGCAGGACACCACTAAGTGGCCGCTTGGTAATATTATTACTGACTCGGTTAAAGCAAGAGATAACGAGGCCTTGTATGAGGTAACGCGCCACCTGATAGACGATAGCGGGAGTTATAATGGTAATGCATTTGCAGTTATTGTTGTGCACAAAGGCAAGCCTGTGGCTGAACGCTATAAACCGGAGTTCACTCAGGAAACCAGATTTCTAAGCTGGTCGATGGCTAAAAGCTTCACAAATGCAATGGTTGGCATTCTTGTTAAAGAAGGTAAAATGGACATTGCAAAGCCTGCAGGTTTGGTGGAATGGGCGGGTGACGAGCGGAGCAGGATCACACTAAATGATCTGCTGCAGATGCAAAGCGGCCTGAAATGGAACGAGGACTACGGCAACCGGTCATCAGTTAATGTTATGCTGCATTGTGAAGGTGATATGGCTCAGTATGCCTTTGATCAGCCATCAGAATATCCTGCCGGTACTCACTGGTATTATTCATCAGGAACATCTAACATTGTCAGTTACCTGATCAGGAAACAGTTCAGCAGCGATAGTTTATACTATAAATTTATACATAATGAATTATTCAACAGAATAGGTATGCCGGATGCTTTGATGGAGGTTGATCCATCAGGAACCATGGTCGGATCTTCATACCTCTATGCAACACTGCGCGATTATGCCAGATTTGGCCTGCTTTATCTCAACGATGGAGTATTTAACGGAGTCAGAATACTGCCTGAGGGCTGGGTTGAATATTCAACCAGAGAAGCGTCCGGCAGCAAAGGAGAATACGGTGCTTTCTTCTGGCTGAACAAAGGGAAAAAATTTCCATCGGCTCCCGAAGATATGTATTCGTGCGCTGGCCATGACGGACAAAAAATTTTCATCATACCTTCAAAGGACCTGGTTGTTGTAGTTGCCGGATATTCACCATCTTCAAACGGGGGAATGGATTTTGATACACTGCTGAAGGATATACTTGGCACTCTAAACTGATCCCTGATAATTGTATTATATTATGTTAATAGTCAGTAAATGAGAAGTATATATATAAAATATTCTTCTTTAATATTACTTTTCTCTTCATTTCTTATCAATGAGCGACCAGCTTTTACACAGAGCTCAGCGACTTTGCCATCTCCGGTTTTTAGTAAGAATCATGGTTTTTTTAATGACCCGTTTAAGCTCGAAATAAAGTCATCTGATAATTCTGCCACGATTTATTATACTACTGACGGCAGCCAGCCAGCAGCAACTTCTGGCATTCTATATGAATCTCCGCTTTTAATAACCGGAACATCAATTATCAGGGCTGTTTGTGTAAAAGACCAGTTAAGCAGCAAGACTACGACGCGCAGCTATATTTTCCCGGATGATGTAATCAATCAGTCAAACAAACCTGCCGGATACCCGGCAACCTGGGGACCCTATACGGGAATACCGGGCCTTGCAAAGGCTGACTATGAAATGGATCCGGATATAATATCTGATCCCCGGGGAGCCGGCCTTGTCAAAGATGCCCTGGAATCGTTGCCTGTGATATCTCTGGTTACAAACAGAGGCTATCTCTTCTCCCTGAGCCAGAATAGGGATACGGGAGGCATATACATATATACTGGTCCTCCGCTGACAACTTCCACCAATGGGCTGGGTTTTGGATGGGAGAGACCTGTTTCATTTGAATATTTCGACTCAAACGACTCAATTTCGCTTCAGGTAGATTGCGGCATTCAGCTTCAGGGTGGCCATGGCAGACTTCCGGAGAAGTCACCCAAACATTCATTCCGGCTGGTGTTTAAAAGCATGTATGGCCCTTCAAAATTGAGATATCCCTTATTTGGCGAAGATGCTGTTTCTGAGTTCAACACCCTGGTGCTACGGGCGGGGTTTAATAACAGCTGGCTCCACTGGAGTCACAATGAAAGATCTATGGCTCAGTATATGAGAGATCGCTGGACAAAAGACACACATGACGACATGGGATATTTTGCCAGCCAGGGTAGTTATGTACATCTTTTCATTAATGGCCTTTACTGGGGCATTTATAACCCTTCTGAGAGGCTTGATAAGGAATATGCAGCATCATATTTGCACGGCGATCCGGAGGATTATGATGTTATCAAGGATTATGCGGAAGTTGTTGATGGGAGCATAGATGCCTGGAATAAAGCAATAACCATGGCGAATTCCGGGTTGTCGTCAAATGAGGCCTACCTGAAGTTCATCGGCAGGCGGGCTGATGGCTCTGTTGATCCGAACAATGAGGCTATGGTTGATCCAGTCAGTCTGGCTGACTATATGATCCTGAATTTCTATGGTGGAAACTGGGACTGGGATCATCATAACTGGGTTGCAATCAGGAACAGGGTCAAACCAGACAAGGGTTTTCAGTTTTTTTGCTGGGACGGTGAACATATGGTTGATGCAATCAACTCTAATGTTATTTCAAAGAATAATAACAATTGTCCCAGCCGGATTTTTCAGCAGATGCTTAAAAACATTACTTTCAAGAGATTAGTTGCAGAAAGGATACAAAAATTCTGTTTCAACAATGGTGCTCTGACTCCGGAACAGGCAGTAAAAAGATGGACGGCTATTGGTAGCGTTGTAGGAAAAGCGATTGATGCAGAATCGGCCAGATGGGGCGACTATCGTCGTGACGTGCATCCATGGCAGGCTGAAGGACCTTTTATGCTCTATACCAGGCAAGATCACTGGCTTCCGCAGATGAATTATATGATAAACTCTTATTTTCCCACAAGAACATCAGTCTTTTTGACACAATTGAGAGCCGCAAAACTTTTCCCTGGAATTGACGCACCGGTTTTTATGATTGATAATAAGCCTGTCGGCAGTTGCGAAATTGAAGTGGGAGAAGTCCTGACTATCACTTCTGAAAAAGGTTCTGTATATTATACTACTGATGGGAGGGATCCTGTTGTGTGGGGCAATAACCCTGCGCTTTCTGCTTCTGCAAAGGTCTATTCAGGTCCGATTGAACTTAAGAGGTCTGTTCAGGTCAAAGCAGTAACAGTTTATATGGGTGAGTGGAGTGCAACAAATGATCAGCTCTTTACTATTAAGGACGGCATATTCATTCCCGGTGAAAATCAGGAGCTTGAGAAGACACCGCTTATAACAATCTATCAGAATTATCCGAATCCTTTTGCTGATCGCACGCAATTACCATATGAATTGAATGCGGGAGCGGATATTGAGATAAGTGTATATGATCTAAGCGGAAGAAAGATTTCGACTCTTGAAAGATGTCACAAGGCTTCAGGAGTTTATGTTATCGAATGGAACGGAAGAGATTCTGATAATTATCCTGTTGACAATGGTGTCTACCTGGTTAGGTTCCTTGTAAGAAATGACGCGCTGTCTGTTTCCAGATCATATAAAGTTTTGGTTGCCAGATAATAATTACGTACGAGAATTTCCTTTGACATAAAATCGGACGATATATGACTTGGCAAATCTTATATACATATCTGATTTAGCCAAAACAAACTTGCTGTTATTATGTACGAGAATTTCCTTTGACATAAAATCGGACGATATATGACTCGGCTATGCCTCGTCACATATCTGATTTTACCTTGTCTGCCGAAGCTTTAGCGAAGGCAGATGTCAACCAGCAAGCTGGGCGGAAATTCTCTAGAAAAGCCTATAATTAATATTATGTCAAATAGAATATATTTATATGAAGTTCAACACAGGTAAATGTGCTGGCATCTCTCCTTTCAGGATCAGGGCATTTTAAAACTGGATATTGAGATACAAACCTATCTGATCAGTAGTGGTATTATCAAGTATTGGAAGGCTTGGAATATTATAAAGATCCGTAGCTGAGTTTTCAATTGTTCCTCTCGTTCGAAGTTCTGATCATCCGGTAACCGTTTCGTTCAGCTGCAGAGCTTATGTCAGCATCACCTGCTCCGTCTCCGAAAGGCAATGCCAGGATAGTGACCGGCAGCAATGTACGAGATTCAATTACCCTTTTCGACTCACCCAGTTCATAATCAAGATATCTTTCATAATCTGCAGGATTGGCAAAACTTGCATTACTGCCCTGAAGATAAGGATGAGTGAACGTGTGCGACTCAAAAGTAAATGGTCTCCTGCCGTCAGGATATAAATATCTGCTCATATATTCAACCTGGCTCCAGTTTAAATAAGTCTTGTTTCCGATATTTGAGGTCCAGAGAAAAAATGTTGCTTCCAGCTCATTTTTAAGCAATATTGGTCTTACTATATTATACCACGAGACATCTCCGTCGTCGAAAGTCAGGATTGCACAATTTCCTGATGGCATTCTGCCTGTTTCTTTTATTTGCTCAAGGTCTTTAAAACTAATTACTTTTATATTATTGTCATTCAGGTATTTAATATCCTTCTCGAAGTCATCTGCACTTCGGGCATATATATCCTCAGCAGGTCCTTCAACGATCCGGTGGTACATGAGAATTATAATCCTTCCCTCCTGCTCAGGCAAGAATCTCAGATCCGGAGCATCCGGAGAGCAGTAAAAGAAATGTCAGAATATATATGTTAATCCTTTTCATCAGCTTGTTTTCTGTACAGCACACACACAAGACTAAAAAAGCCCTTCCTTGGTTTCAAGGAAAGGCTTTTTTTTTGATTATTTTTCCCAATAACTGTGAATTTCAGAATCCGCAGTCACGGAAAACATTTAATTACTTGCCTTCGGCAGCTGCTATTTTTGCTTTAATCGCATCGTATTTAGGAGCCAGTGAAGCATCTTTTTGCTTTAGTCTGTAATATAACTCCTGAAGCGCTTTCATATTAAATATATCATCAGGTTTCAGCTCATAAGCTTTTTCAATATAAGGAAGTGCTTTTGCATACACAGCATTTGCTTCATCTATTGCATCGCTGTATTTCTTCACATCCATAATATCATTTGCTTTCTGGAACATTGCGGCAGCTTTATTTATGTAGCATACCCCGAGAGCATACTGTGAGTCGAAAACATCAGATTTGATTTCGATGGATTTTACAAGTTCCGGAATTGCCATATCGAACATATCCTTATTAAGGTACAGGATTCCGGCTGCATAAAATACACTGTAATTGGTTGGATCATTTGCCTTTGCAACATCAATATACTTCAAAGCTTCGTCAGCTTTGTTACTTTTGATATACAAATCGATAAGCTGAAGTACTATGGTCTTATCCTCAGGGAAAATTGTCTTAAGGCTTGTAAGCACAGATTCTGCCTTAACAGTGTCACCCAGACCAAGGTAGCTCTCATAGATCTGATAGTAAGGGGTTATCCCTAAATACTTCATTTCAGCGCACTTTTCGAAATACTTGATTGCATCACTGTATTTCTTGGCGTTACTGGCAGCCAGACCTGCATTGTAATACATTCCTGTATCAACAATCCCAACATATTTGTCACTCTCTGTAATTTTGATCTGAGTTTCGAATGATTTGAGGGCAGCTTCGTATTCTTTGGCTTCAAATTTTACACTTGCATCATTATAAAGGTCAACTGCAAGTGAGTTGTAGATGGTCTGTGTTATGATCTTCTTCTTTGTTGTACCCTTTGGATCGAGCTCCATCGACTTTTCGTAGGCTGCATAAGCTTCCTGGAGAGGATCAGTGTAAAAGGCCTTGAATTTTGGATTATCCGATTCATAGCTTGCCTGGGCCAGTTTTCCCTTGGCGAAGAAGGTATTGAACCAGGCGCTGGTGCTTTCATCCTGTAATGCCTGGTCAAGGTTTTCCTTGGCTTTGTCAAGAATCCCCTGATCGATGTAGCTAAGGGCGCTGGTAACCTTTCCCTTTTGCGACATGGCAGCAAACGAAATTGTAATGGCTGTAATGAGCAGAAATAATTTTTTCATGATTATTATTTAATTAAAATGCAGTTTAAAAAATTTCCCAAATTTATAATTTTACTATTTAAACATCAAATTCTTTGCCATTTTCCTGAGTGTTCTCTGGATTTTCTTCCGGATTAACCTTTTCTTCACTCTCATCATCCTCATTTACAAGGACACAGGCAACTGAAGCAATGATGTCATTTTCCCGGAGATTTATCAATCTTACCCCCTGAGTAGCTCGTCCCATTACTCTGAGTGACGAAACCGGACTCCTGAGAATGTTGCCAAACTGGGTGATTATCATAAGATCGTGGTTATCGGTAACATCCTTAAGTGCTATCAATGAACCTGTCTTTTCAGTTATGTTGATAGTTTTTACCCCTTTACCGCCCCTGTTGGTAATTCTGTATTCGTCAATATCAGAACGTTTCCCGTAGCCTTTCTCAGAAACAACGAGAATATCCTTTTCCTTATGTTCAACAGTCACCATTCCGACAACAAAGTCGGTATCATCATTTGAAAGTCTGATGCCCCTTACTCCAGATGCTGTTCTGCCCATTGGTCTGACTGATGCCTCAGGGAACCGAATTGCCCTGCCTGACTTTATTGCAAGCATTATATGGTGCTGTCCGTTTGTCATTCGTGCCTCAAGTAGCTCGTCACCATCCCTTACCGTTATTGCATTGACTCCATTTACCCTTGGACGGGAATATGCTTCAAGCGAGGTTTTCTTTATAATTCCTTTTGTAGTACAGAGAACAATAAAGTTGTTATTAATATATTCTTCATCGTTCAGGTTCTTTACATTTATAAATGCTCTTACGCTGTCGTCAGGTTCGATGTTGATGAGGTTCTGCATTGCTCTTCCTTTAGAGGTCCTTGAGCCTTCAGGAATTGCATAAACCTTAAGCCAGTAGCACTTGCCGTTCCGTGTGAAGAAGAGCATTGTGTTATGCATTGTGGCAATATAGAGGTGCTCTATAAAATCTTCATCTCTTGTGGCTCCGCCCTTTGCTCCTGTACCGCCGCGGTTCTGCCGTCTGAATTCGGTGAGAGGGGTTCTCTTTATGTAACCCATGTGGGAGATTGTAATCACCATTTCATCGTCAGCATAGAAATCCTCAGGATTAAACTCTTCAGCGTTCGGAACTATTTCTGTGCGGCGCTTGTCGCCATATTTCTCCTTTATTTCAAGAAGCTCTTCCTTAATTATTTTCATCTGCAGTTCCAAACTGGCGAGGACACTCTTAAGATATTCAATAAGTGCCATGACCTCACCGTATTCAGCCCTCAGTTTCTCCTGTTCAAGACCTGTAAGCTGTCTCAGGCGCATTTCGACAATAGCCCTCGACTGAATATCTGACAGACCAAAACGCTCCATGAGCCTCTCTCTTGCCATCTCTGGTGTCTGAGACGCTTTAATGATTGCAATTACCTCATCTATATTGTCACTTGCAATTATCAGCCCTTCAAGTATATGAGCCCTCTTTTCAGCCTGGTCCAGATCATATTTAGTTCTTCTGATAACTATCTCATGCCTGTGCTTTACAAAATAATGAATGAGGTCCCTTGTATTCAGTGTTCTCGGGCGACCCTTTACAAGAGCAATGTTATTTACACTGAAAGATGTCTGAAGCGCTGAATATTTATAGAGGTTATTCAGGACAACATTGGCGCTTGAATCTTTCTTGAGAATGATGACAATACGCATCCCGGTGCGGTCCGATTCATCATTTATGTAAGAGATGCCATCGAGTTTTTTCTCATTGATAAGGTCGGCGATCTTTTTTATCATCTCGGCCTTATTCACCATGTATGGTATCTCGTTTACAATTATACACTCCCTGCCCGAATGGGTAAGCTCTATTTCAGTCTTGCCCCTGACAACAATTCTGCCTCTTCCTGTTTCGAGTGCCTCCCTTATTCCCTGGTTACCATAGATTATTCCTCCGGTCGGAAAGTCAGGACCCTTAATAAAATGCAGAAGTTCGTCGGTGGTAATTTCGTTATTATCGATATAGGCAATAGTTGCATCAATCACCTCTGTAAGGTTGTGGGGCGGCATATTTGTAGCCATACCCACGGCTATTCCGGAGGCTCCGTTTACAAGCAGGTTAGGGATTCTGGTAGGCAGTACTGTTGGTTCTGTAAGAGAATCATCGAAATTAGGCTGAAAATCAACAGTATCTTTATCGATATCAGCAAGGGTCTCCTCAGCAATCTTCTTTAACCTGGCTTCAGTATATCTCATTGCTGCCGGACTGTCACCGTCAACCGATCCGAAGTTGCCCTGTCCGTCAACAAGCGGATATCTCAGCGACCACTCCTGTGCCATCCTGACCATTGCTTCATAAACAGAAGAATCGCCATGAGGATGGAATTTTCCCAGAACCTCCCCTACTATCCTTGCCGACTTTTTATGTGGTTTGTTCGATAATACTCCAAGCTCCGACATTCCGAATAAAACCCTGCGATGAACAGGTTTAAGTCCGTCCCGCACATCAGGCAACGCCCTCGACACTATCACCGACATCGAATAGTCGATGTAGGCCGACTTCATCTCCTCCTCTATATTAACCTTTAAGATTCTCTCTCTCTCCGACATAACAGATTATTAATTAAGTATTTACAATTTAACCACTTTGCTGTGGTTAAGAATTACGAAAATAGTGATTATTTGGCTATTTTTGTTCTTTTCAGAGTGTGAATTTTTAACATTCATTGTTTATAAATGGGCACGAATATTGCCAATCTTATAATATGCATGAATTAACTTTGAAAACACGATTTTATGCATAATTGTCGGGCAGATACTGACAGAATGGCGTAAATTGAATTATTAATCTGAAAAACTTTGAAATAACATATGGACTCACAATTTTCACAAAGGGTAAAAGATATTCTGGGTTATTCAAAAGAAGAGGCTATAAGGCTGGGAAACAGTCATATTAGTCCGGAACACCTCTTCCTTGGCATACTCAGGGATGGGGAAAGTGTGGCAATTGAGATACTTATCAACCAGGGTATCGATCTGCTGGTTCTGAAGGGATCGCTTGAGAAGAGCATCAAGGTGGAAACTCCTGTGCCTGTTGCCGATCATGAGGTGATACCTTTGCTTAGAAGTACCGAGAGAATACTTAAGCTTGTATATCTTGAAGCCAAGGCGCTTAAAAGCAATACTATTGATTCCGAACATCTCCTTCTTGCAATTCTTAAGGATGAAAATGCCCTTGTAACAAGGTTTTTATCAGAGCTTGATGTTGATTATCAATCTGTAAGAAGAATGATTGAGAGCGAAGGTCCATCAGCTAAGGCAGATTTTCCCCGTGATGAGGATGATGAAGGCCAGAACTTTGGCGGACAGGGAAAGGGTCAGCCCTCACCCACTCCATCTTCGAAATCTTCGTCCGACACTCCTGTACTTGACAATTTTGGCATTGACCTTACAAAAGCAGCAGAAGAAGGACGGCTGGATCCCGTTGTTGGCAGGGAAAGAGAGATTGAACGGCTTGCACAGATACTTTCGCGGCGAAAAAAGAATAATCCTGTATTAATTGGTGAGCCGGGCGTCGGTAAATCTGCAATTGCAGAAGGTTTGGCACTGAGGATAATCAAGAAAAATGTCTCAAGGGTTCTATTTAATAAAAGAGTAGTTGCCCTCGATCTGGCTTCAATAGTAGCCGGCACTAAGTACCGCGGTCAGTTTGAGGAGAGAATGAAAGCTATTCTGAATGAACTCTCGAAGAACGATAATATTATTTTATTTATCGATGAAATACACACTATAGTCGGCGCCGGCGGCGCTACAGGATCGCTCGATGCTGCAAACATGCTGAAGCCTGCACTTGCACGAGGAGATATCCAGTGCATTGGCGCAACAACTCTTAATGAATACCGCCAGCATATCGAAAAGGACGGCGCACTTGAAAGAAGATTTCAGAAGGTTATTGTCGAGCCTACCTCTATTGAGGAAACAATTCATATCCTCCATAATATAAAGGAGAGATATGAAGAACATCACAACGTTTCATACACCGACGATGCCATCGATGCATGTGTCAAACTGACTAACCGGTATATTTCCGACAGGCACCTTCCCGATAAGGCTATTGATGCTCTCGATGAGTCGGGCTCAAGGGTTCATATTTCAAATATTGTAGTTCCCGAAAAGATACTCACTCTTGAGAAACAGCTTGAGGATACCAAGAAGGAAAAGATGATGGCTGTCAAGAATCAGAACTTCGAGAAAGCTGCAAGCTTCCGTGACCGGGAGAAAGATCTGCTCGATATGATCGATCTTGAAAAGAAAAAGTGGGAAAAGGAACTGGCTGTTAACCGTGAGATCGTTGATGCCGAAAAGGTTGCAGAAGTGGTGGCAATGATGACGGGAGTTCCTGTACAGCGAATTGCCCAGACTGAGGGCACAAGGTTGCTGAAAATGGCAACTGAGCTCAAAGGAAGTGTAATCGGACAGGATGAAGCAATTTTAAAGGTTGTGAAATCAATACAGAGGAACAGGGCCGGTCTTAAGGATCCTAATAAGCCGATCGGCACCTTTATTTTCCTTGGTCCGACAGGTGTTGGAAAGACGCAGCTTGCAAAGGTCCTTGCAAAGTTTCTTTTCGATACCACCGATAACCTTGTGAGGATTGACATGAGTGAATATATGGAGAAATTCTCCGTATCGAGGCTTGTTGGAGCACCTCCGGGATATGTAGGTTATGAAGAAGGCGGACAGCTTACTGAAAAAGTACGACGCAAACCATATTCTGTTGTGCTTCTCGATGAGATAGAAAAGGCTCACCCCGATGTATTTCATATCATGCTGCAGGTCCTCGATGAAGGCCAGCTCACTGACTCACTTGGAAGGCGGGTTGATTTCAGGAATACAATCGTCATACTGACATCAAATATAGGAACCAGGCAAATTGCCGAATTCGGACACGGCGTTGGTTTCGATACCTCTGCCAAGAAAGCATCGAGGGATGAACAGACAAAGAGTATCCTTCAGAAGGCCTTGCAGAAGACTTTTGCTCCCGAATTCCTTAACAGGATAGACGATGTGATAATGTTTAATTCTCTTGGAAAAGAGGAGATCAACAAAATAATCGACCTGGAACTGAAAGGTTTATACGACAGGGTGAAATCGCTGGGCTACCATATGAAGATCTCGAATGCAGCCAGGGATTACATCGCCGAGAGAGGTTTTGATGCCAACTTTGGCGCCCGACCATTAAAGCGTGCAATTCAGAAGTATCTCGAAGACCCAATGGCTGAAGTGCTTATAAAGGCAACACTGGTGGAGGGAGACTGGATAAACGTGGGATTCAATGCTGCCAAATCGGAGATAAAGATCAAAATTCATAAGAAAAAAGAAGAGGCCGAAAGTTAAACAGGAACCCCGTAAAGATCAAATTCGGCTGATTGGGTGATTTTTATGCTATAGAATTTACCGGGTTCAAGATCATATGAGCCCGGTATAAGTACCTCCTGGTCAACCTCCGGGCTGTCGTATTCGCTTCTTCCAACAAAGAACTCTCCTTCTTTGCGGTCGATTATTACCTTCAGGACCTGACCGACAAAATCATTGTTCAGTTCTGCTGAGATAGCCTGCTGGATCTCCATGAGTTCTGCTACCCTTGACTCCTTGATGTCAGGAGGAATATCATCACTGTACTTATCGTACGACCAGGTATCCTCTTCGTGAGAATATGCGAAAACACCAAGCCTGTCGAAGCGAAAGCTTTGTATAAACTCTTTCAGCTCCAGGAAATCTTCCTCGCTCTCACCTGGATGTCCGGCAATAAGGGTGGTTCTGATAACAGCACCGGGAATGCCCAGCCTCAGTTTGCTGAGGATTGCTTCAGTTTCTTTCCTGTTATGAGATCTTCTCATCAGTCCAAGCATATTATCGGTGATATGCTGCACAGGAATATCAATATACCTGCAGATGCGCGGATTATCCCTGATTATGTCTATCAGCTCCAGGGGAAAGTTGGCAGGATACAGATAATGAAGCCTTATCCACTCAAATGAATCAATTTTAAGAAGCTCTTTAACAAGTTCAGGCAAGGCCTGCCTCTTATACAGGTCAAGGCCATAATAACTCAGGTCCTGGGCAATAAGTATCAGTTCCTTAACCCCTTTCAATGCAAGAATCCCGGCCTCTTTAATTAGTTCTTCAATCGGTCGCGATACACATTTTCCCCTGATCAGGGGTATTGCGCAGAAGGCACAGGTACGATCGCAGCCCTCAGAGATCTTAAGATATGCATAATGGCCTGGTCCGGTAAGCATTCTGTCGTTAAGCAAATCATTTCTCTGGTTTACTCCCAGTTCAGAAAGAATATCAGTCATGTTGTTGACGCCAAAGTACATGCTGACCTCAGGAATTTCAGTCTTAAGGGCATCCATATACCTTTCAGCCAGGCATCCCATGACGTAAAGGCTTGATATCTGTCCGGCTTTTTGTGCCCTGGCAAACCTGAGAATGGTATCGACGCTCTCCTCCTTGGCGTCGTTTATAAAACCGCAGGTATTTATTATTACAGTTCCTGCAGATACATCATCCGAATTATAGACAAGCTCAAAGCCACCGGCATCGAGTTGTTTGAGGAGTTTCTCCGAATCAACAAGATTCTTGGAACAGCCAAGGGTAACGATATTGATTTTTTTGTTTTGCAATCTTCCTGCTACTTCGAGCTGAACAATGAATCCACAAAGTCAAAACGATTGAATATCAAAAGATCGTCGATCTTCTCACCAACGCCGATATACTTTACCGGGATCCTGAACTGGTCAGAGATTCCTATTACAACACCACCTTTAGCGGTGCCATCTAGTTTAGTTATGGCCATCGCTGTTACATTTGTAGCTGCTGTAAATTGTTTAGCCTGTTCAAAGGCATTCTGGCCTGTCGAGCCATCAAGAACAAGAAGAACCTCATGAGGAGCTTCAGGTATGACTTTCTCCATAACCCGCTTGATCTTTGAGAGCTCAGTCATAAGATTTATTTTATTATGAAGTCGTCCGGCTGTATCGATAATAACAACATCCGACCCCGACGAAACCGCTGATCTGAGGGTATCGTATGCCACTGATGCAGGATCTGAACCCATCTGCTGCTTTATTAACTGGACACCCGCGCGGTCGGCCCAGATCTGAAGCTGATCAATGGCAGCAGCACGAAAAGTGTCTGCGGCTCCAATAAGCACATTTTTTCCTGCTGATTTGAACTGGTGGGCTAATTTTGCAATTGTGGTTGTCTTTCCGGCACCATTGACACCAACAACCATAATCACATAGGGCTTTTCCCTAAGCGGTGACGAAAAATCAGATGATGTTCCGGATTTGTTTTCATCGAGCAGAGCTACTATCTCCTCCTTAAGTATGGAGTTCAGTTCTTTGGTATCGAGGTATTTATCCCTGGAGACCCTCGATTCAATCCTCTCAATAATCCTGAGTGTTGTGTCAACGCCAACATCAGACGAAACAAGTACCTCTTCAAGGTTATCAAGAACCTCCTCATCAACCTTCGATTTGCCTATGACAGCTCTGGAAAGCTTGTGGAAAACACTTTCCTTAGTCTTTTCGAGACCCTTGTCGAGGCTCTCTTTCTTATCTTTTCCGAGAAATCCCAGGAAAGCCATGGTAATATGATTAAAGGGTGTGAAGAAAAACAATTACACAAAAAAAGCTTCCTCCTGCAAAGAAGAAAGCTCTTAATTTCTTAAAAATCAATCGAATTACTTCTTTTCAAAGAAGTCTTTTATATGATCATTATGAACGATCTCTTCCTTAAACAAATATGCTCCTGATTTATCAGACTTAGTCATCTTTATGCATTTCGTGAATGCTTTTCCTGCTCCTGTCTTAAGTGCTGCAACAACTTTCTTTGCCATGGTTTGTACTTTTTACTTGATTTCTCTGTGAATAGTATGTTTTTTAAGAATAGGATTATACTTTTTCCTTTCAAGACGATCAGGAGTATTTTTCCTGTTCTTTGTAGTAATATATCTTGAAGTTCCCGGCTGACCGCTCTCTTTATGCTCGGTACATTCCAGAATTACCTGTTGCCTGTTGCCTTTAGCCTTCTTTGCCATCTTCTCTCCTGTATTAATAGTTCAAAATGAAACCTTTTTCTTTTGCCTCTTTAAGAACTGTTGTAAGTCCTTTTTTGCTGATGAGACGTATACCCGAAGCAGATACTTTCAGAGATATCCACCTCTCCTCTTCAGGAAGATAGTATTTTTTAACAAAAAGATTGGGATAGAATTTTCTCTTGGTCCTTCTCTTTGAGTGTGAAACATTGTTTCCTACCATCACCTTTTTCCCTGTAACCTGACAAATCTTTGACATTGATGTTTGTTTTATTTCCTAACTAACGTTTGTCCTTTTTAAACGAAGCGCAAAATACGTGATTTTTATCTGATTAAACAAATATTTTCTGCAGTTTTTTTATACAGCGACTGATGTCTGAGCTTAATCATTGATAATCTGCTTTCTAAGCAGGTTGAGAGCGGCAAGTGAAAACCTTTTGATATTGGCTGTTCTGTCGCTTCCGAAAACCCTCTGTTCAGTAACTATGCCTATTTCGGATGATACTGCAATCCAAACTGTTCCGACAGGTTTTGCATCAGTTCCTCCTTCAGGTCCGGCAATGCCTGTTATGGCAACTGAAAAATCAGTTTTAAAAAGCTCCCTGGCCCCTTTTGCCATTTCCTTTGCAACTATTTCACTAACAGCACCATTGGTGTCTATTATCTCTTTCCTGACTCCAAGCAACTGTGTCTTTACGAAGTTAGCATAGGCCACTACACTACCCTGAAAATACTCCGAGCTGCCGGGGACAGATGTTATAAGGCTGGCTATTGCCCCTCCGGTACAGCTCTCGGCGGTACAAAGTGTTTTCCCGCCGGTTTTTAAGAGCCGGCCTATTATCAACTCGAATGAATCTTCATTCTCTCCGTAAATGAAGCCGGGAATAACCTGGTACAATTTACGGACCTGGACATCAATAATGTCCTGTATTTCTTTCTGATTATCACCGGTTCCCGTAAGTCTGAGCTTGATAATGCCCCAGGTCGGAAGATATGCAAGTTTTATGTTTTCGGGCAGCACTTTCTCAAATCCTTCAAGCAGCTCGGCAAGTTTAGCTTCGGATGTGCCATATGTCATTATATTTTTGTGAATTATAACTTGCGATCTGAAGCGTTTATTTAATTCAGGCAGAACATGCTCAGTCATGATATGTTTCATCTCGTAAGGCACACCCGGCATTGAAATGAAAATTGTATTATCCTTTTCGAACCACATTCCGGGTGCAGTTCCTGTCGCATTACTCAAAACCCTGCATGATTCAGGAACTTCTGCCTGTTTCCTGTTATTCACATTCATTGGCATCCTGCGGTGGTTCAGCATCTGCTCAATCATGCCCAGCACCTCTGCGTTTGTAACGAGACTGGTGTTAAAGTATTCGCATAATGTCTGTTTGGTTATATCATCACTTGTTGGTCCAAGCCCCCCTGTTATCAGCACGACATCTGATTTTCCTGCGGCTTCTGCAAGTGCATTCAGAATATCTTCCCTCCTGTCGTGAATTGATGTCATGCGGTAAACATCAAATCCTGATTTGCTAAGCTCTGCTCCCATCCATGCAGAATTGGTATCGATTGTCTGACCAATAAGGAGTTCGTCGCCTATTGTTATTATTGATGCCCTCATTTTTAAATTTTTGAAACAGGATACAAAAATAATTTTTGTAAGTTCATCCGGCAATTAAATAGTGACAAATGAACAGTACTGATAAAATAAAAGTTTCAGAGGAATTCATTAAGAGCAGAGTTGAGAGATATGACAGCGGTCACGACTGGTGGCATATCGACCGCGTAAGAAGGCTGGCTGAGCATATTAACGCCCATGAGAAATCTTCAGATCCTTTTGCTCTTGAGATTTCTGCCCTTATGCACGATTATGCTGATTCCAAATTCGCAGGGGAAGAAAGTGATAAGGCATATGGTGATGCCAGAGACTTTCTTGCGAGAAATGGAATGGAAGAGATCAGTGAAAGGGTCTTGAATGTTATGTCCAACATATCATTCAGCAAGAAAAATCCCTCAGGAGACCTCTCCGACCCCCTCTTATTGATTATTCAGGATGCGGACAGGCTTGATGCAATCGGAGCCATTGGAGTCGCCAGGGCCTTTAATTATGGCGGATTCAGGAATAACCCGATCTGGGTACCAGGGAATGAAACACTTGCCCCGTCAACAATCGGGCATTTTTATGAGAAATTGCTGTTGCTTAAGGATAAGATGAACACAGAAACAGGAAAAAGGCTTGCCGAAGAGAGACATGCTTTCCTTGAGGTTTTCCTGAAGCAGTTCTATAAAGAATGGGATCTCATTTAATGCCTTATACCGCGAGAGCGGTTCCGCAAATCTATAGGAATCGATAATTTTTTCAACATGAACCTCCGGGCAATCAGATGTTTCCATTCCGGAATCATTCTGCCGTTAATGGAATACCAGAGCCGTCCGGCCTTTGAAGATGTGTTCTTGATTGCGCCAATCCTATTATTGATGGCATCCCCCGGGATTCATTTAGAATCAAATTCTATGACCTGCTGCATCTGCTGACTTGTTTTAAGACTAGCCTCCTTCATCTGAAAGCTAACAAGATTTTAATCAGGAGATTAATCCAGATCGTTTACTGACTTATTTCTACTGATAAACATATTCCACTTCATCCGTTTACTTTTTCGGGGTAACCATCTTTGTTGTATCTATATGAATTTGTCCGGATCGTCACCTTCTGAACCGACTGGTCAACCTCGAAGTGGATTGTATAGGTCTCCTTAACAATATTATTCGGATTAGTGTATTTTCCCGGGATCATTATTCCCCTGAAAGACTGAAACGGATTGCCCATATATGTCATACTCATATTCATTCGTAGTGCTTAATTCCGGAATTCCGGAAGCAGGAACATAATATTTGGTTTGTTTTATCAGGTTTCCCCTGTCGTCGTACAGAAAGTCAATATATCCGGTAAGCAATCTCTTTCTGTACATTGATTGCCTGCTTATTCTGTCATTTTCCCAGGTATATTCCGAATACTCTGAATCATTGACTGATGGCCTAATAAAATTTATCCTGTATAACTGGCCATTATCCTTATATTCATATGTTTTCGTCAGTTGTTTTGGAGAATTTTTAGCATTTACCCATTCTTTCCTTTTCATTGCTTCTTCGAGGACTATAACTGCTGCTGCTGTAAATTGCAGGGTCGATATAAAATTCCGATTTGACAAGCCGGTTATCACTATCATAGGTATGTTTAGTGTAGAAGAACCTGCTTTTTTCCTCGCTTATCACATTGGCTGGAGTATAAGAATACTCCAATATGTTTCACCATCAGACAGGACTTCAGTTAAAAGCGGAACATCTTTATTCCACGTAAAGAGAAACTGTTCCTTTTCACAGGAAAAGAAAGCCAGAGAAATAAATATCAACAGAAAAATCTTTTTCATAATTTAAGGTTTTGCTTTTTCTTTCTTTTTAATCGCACAAAACTCCGATAAATTAAAACCAAATCCCAGATCCTTTTCAGGGAAACAGGTTAATCCAAGGTATAAAGATTTATCGATTCCGGATTTAGTCCAGCTCTCACCGCCATCGACTGTTTCATAGCAAACACTTCCCAAAAATGCCGGAAAATCGCGACCCTGATAAGCGGATACAGCTTCAACATTAAATCCTTCATTTTCATTATAGAAATGGAGTGTTCCGAAGCTTGAAAACGGGAAACTGACTTTCGTCCATTTTACTCCTCCATCTGTTGTCTTGTATATCGATGTCACTCCATCAATATAACCAATACTTTCATTGTAGAAGTATAAATTCCTTACGTAGTGGCTGGCTTCAATCGGTGTGCTGATTGTCTCCCATGTCCGGCCCTGATCTTTACTTTTGAAGATCTTCTGATTCTCCCCGGCTACAAAGACAATGTTCCCGGCATAAAATAATTTGTCATATGCCGGTTTTACAGACAGGTTCAACAGGTTCCATGTGACGCCTCCGTCTGATGTCAGACCAATGAATTCATCCCTGGAGTTTGGAATGTCGGGAGTCTTAATCAGCGCAATTCCGTTTAATGCATCAAAGAACCTTAAAGACAAAATACGCGTATACCCCGGGAAAAAGGTTTTTGTCCATGTTTCTCCCCCATCAATAGTTTTAAGCAGGATGCTCCCCTTATCGCAATCTGCGTCCAGACATCCACCCATTGCCTGGCTTGATGCAAATCCCACATTCTCATTCAGGAAAAATACCGAGTGCAGATGCAGCGTTGTTCCGGAATTGAGCTTTTTCCATGATTTACCTGAATCGATTGTCTTGAAAATATCACCTCTATATCCGACAACAAAGCCGATCTCCGGATTAACGAAAAAGATATCTCTCGGGTTGATATCAAAATCGTAGTCTGATTTCGTAATCAGCCATCCATCTAAACAAGCTAACTGAGTATCTTCAGGGTTGTTTGGTTCCTTATCGCATGAAAGGAAGAACAATGAAAAGAAAAATAGCATTACTGCCCTGCTCATTGATTCAGGATTAGTGTTAATAATTTCACAACAAAAATCGAGCCAACAAAGCCGTTTTTTGGAATAATGTTGAATAGTACAAAATATCTCAGATAATTTGAAAGGTTCGGGACAATTTACTATTTTTGGCGCTCTTAAATATATTGCGGGAGTAGCTCAGGGGTAGTCCCGATCTATCGGGATCCCAAGCTGAGGTTGAATATAAATTGCGGGAGTAGCTCAGGGGTAGAGCATCAGCTTCCCAAGCTGAGGGTCGAGGGTTCGAATCCCTTTTCCCGCTCATAAAAAAAGGCTGTTATTCAGCCTTTTTGCTATTTTATGAGCCTCCAATGGGACTCGAACCCACGACCTGCTCATTACGAATGAGCTGCTCTACCAACTGAGCTAAGGAGGCAATAAAGCATGCAAATATAAGGAAAATCATTCCAGTTTCTCAAGCCTTTGCAGCAAAGGAGGATGAGAATAATGGAAAAATACATATGCCGGATGTGGCAGCATATTTGAAAGGTTTTTCACAGAGAGTTTTTTTAAGGCCCCTGCAAGTATTTCAGGTTTGTAATTGTCGCGGACAAACCTGTCGGCTTCAAACTCGTTCTTTCTTGAAATATAGTTCGATAGCAGGCCTATCACCAGCGACAGGGGACTGTATAATATTCCAAAAACTATCAATCCAAGATGGAAACTTGATGTTTCCGATCCAATTGCCTGGGAGAGCATTGGGTTATCGACAACTATCGAAAAGAGAAAGAGCATGAATCCTGTTATAATAACAGATGCGACGAGTGACTGAAGAACATGCTTCTTCTTATAATGTCCGATCTCATGTGCCAGCACTGCCACAATTTCTTCTTCTGAAAGTTCTTTATCCAGGGTGTCGTACAAAACAATCCTTTTCTTTGGTCCGAATCCTGAAAAGTAGGCATTGGCTTTGGTACTCCTTTTTGAACCGTCGATAATATAAATGTTCTTCAGCCTGAATCCTGTTTCACTTGCAAACGATTGAATCTTCGTGCGCAGGGAGCCCTCAGGAAGAGGAGTTTGCTTATTGAAAAGGGGCACTATAAGTTCAGAATAGAAGAGATTTATGAAGACTGAAAAGAGTGTTATCAATCCCCATGCATATAACCAGAAGCTGCTGCCGCTTTTATAATAGAACCAGGTGATTAATCCAAGGACCGGAGCACCAACCAGAAGAGCAATAAACCAGCCTTTTATATGATCGGTAATGAAGGTTCTGACTGTCATTGTATTAAACCCGTATTTTTTTTCAATGACAAATGTGTCGTAAAGGCTGAATGGAATATTTATCAAATCAGATGCCAGACCGATAATTCCGAAAAAGAGAAGGGATATTAAAACAGGGTGTACTGTAATTATCCTTGCCAAACCATCAACAAAAGCAAAGCCACCGAGCACAATGACTGCTATTATAACCGCAAGATTTAGTAATGATGACCATAGTGAGAGCGTGTTGTTCTCCTTCTGGTACAACTGTGTCCTTCTGTATTCGTCCTCATTGCATATTCCTTTAAGCGGTTCCGGAACTACATCCGACCACATTGTGCTGTTAAGATATTCAAGGTATCTTTCAGCAAGAAAACCTGCAACAGGTATCAGAAGTATCAGGAAAAAGATGAGGTTGTGCATCTGCGAAGGGGCTATAAAAAAAAGAAGCAGGGCGCCCGTTTAAAATATTTGTGGAATAAATATGTCTCGCTGCATTTCCTCGTGCTAAAAGGATAGGCGCCCTGCAGTACCGTAAAGATAATAAATATTTTTAAGTTAACATACCGCCGCAGACATGAATTGTTTGCCCGCTGACATAAGAAGAGAGGTCTGAAGCAAGATATAAAGCTGTATTCGCCACATCTTCAGGAGTTCCTCCCCTGCGAAGTGGAATTTTATTAGCCCATTCTGTCTTCACATCTTCAGGCAGTTTTTCAGTCATCTCTGTTAATATAAAACCGGGGGCAATTGCATTGCATCTGATGTTTCTTGAACCAACTTCCTTGGCAACGCTTTTCGTAAATCCGATGATTCCCGCCTTTGATGCTGAATAGTTGCTCTGGCCTGCATTTCCGGATACTCCTACAACTGAGCTCATATTTATTATCGAACCGCTTTTCTGCTTCAGCATTACCTGCACTACTGCCTTTGTAAGGTTGAATACCGATTTAAGGTTTACAGCAATTACAGTATCCCACTGCTCTTCAGTCATTCGCATAAGAAGCGTATCACGTGTAATGCCTGCATTGTTAACGAGTATATCAATACGTGAAAAGTCCTTAACTACTTCATCTATAACACGCTGAGAATCCTGGAAACTTGCAGCATTCGATACATATCCTTTGGCCTTCACGCCAAGACCCTGAAGCTCTTTGATTGTAAGTTGAAAATCATCATCATCAGCAATATTCGTGATTGCTATATCAGCACCCTCATGAGCAAACCTCTTGGCAATAGCTTTACCGATTCCTCTTGATGCACCGGTGATAAGTGCTGTTTTTCCTTCAAGTAATTTCATTGTTCCAGGTTTTAATTTTGTGCAAAAATAGAATAATAGTCTAAAAAAACGACTGATTTAAGAGGGAAAGCTTTAAAGCTTTAAAGGCTTTAAATGCTTTATAGGTATTGTAAAGCCTTTACAGCATCTACAGCCTTTAAAGCCTTATATTATACAGCCTTTACAGCCTTAAAAACTTCTGCTCCAATATCCGCAGGCGACTGAACCACATGTATGCCGCATTCTTTCATAATCTCCATTTTTGCAAGAGCTGTATCGTTCTTCCCTCCTATTATTGCGCCTGCATGACCCATCCTGCGTCCTTTTGGAGCGGTCTGCCCGGCAATGAAGCCGATAACGGGCTTGGTCCCGTTAGCCTTTATCCATTCAGCAGCCTCAGTTTCCATTGTTCCGCCTATCTCACCAATTATAATAATTGCCTCTGTTCCTTTATCAGCCATCATGAGTTTAACAGCATCGAGAGTTGTTGTTCCTATTACAGGGTCACCTCCTATGCCGATGCAGGTTGACTGGCCCAAACCCATTTTTGTCACCTGGTCTACAGCTTCATAGGTAAGCGTGCCGGAGCGTGATATAATTCCTACAGTAC
This sequence comes from uncultured Bacteroidales bacterium, assembly GCA_963765005.1. Classification (GTDB taxonomy): domain Bacteria; phylum Bacteroidota; class Bacteroidia; order Bacteroidales; family VadinHA17; genus LD21. Next base: position 49,862 of record CAVXUP010000001.1, on the reverse strand, counting down.
CTTTCCTGTGAATGAATCCGGGCATAATACCTACTTTTGCCTCACCCGGAGTTATAATACCCGGACAGTTTGGCCCGATAAGCCTGCAATCGTACGATTCCAGCTGTTTTTTCACATTAACCATATCCGATACCGGGATACCCTCAGTTATTGTGACAATGAGCTTGATTCCGGCATCAGCTGCTTCGAGGATTGCATCGGCGGCGTATGGAGGAGGAACAAATATCACTGAGACATCAGCCCCTGTTGCACTTACTGCCTCCCTGACAGTATTGAATACAGGAAGATTAAGGTGCATTTGACCTTTTTTGCCGGGTGTAACACCCCCGACTACTTTTGTTCCGTATTCAATCATCTGGGTAGCATGGAAAGTACCTTCACTTCCTGTGAATCCCTGTACAATCACCCTGGAATCTTTAGATAAGAGAACGCTCATAGAAATAAATATTGTTTAATGAATTCAGTTAAAACATACAAAACATGCAAAATGTTCCATATGAGTCAGCAAATTCAAAATTACCGATTAATTATCGGCTTTTCGCTATATTTGAGTGATAATTATCATAACCTGATATGGAAGTAATTGATCCCATACTCTATATTGGTATTTCACAATCATTTTTTGCAGGTTTGCTTATATCAACGAAGAAGCCTGTCACAACGGCAAACAGGCTTATGGCAGCCTGGCTCTTCATGATATGCTTCGAACTCATTTTTGCTCTTGTCAACAGGAAATTCCTTGAAATGTATTCCTTCCCCTTCATAACCTTTACCTATGGGCCACTCATGTATTTGTATGTCAGATTTATGACTCTGCCTGACAGAAAATTCAACTGGCTTGCATTGTTTCATTTTGTGCCCTTTATTGTTTTCTTTACAGTTTCTGTGATTTTCAGATCCGAACCCTTCGTTCAAAACCTTAAGGAGTTCTTTGTCCCCGACAGATTAATCCCTTTGCGCATTGTCTACAGTATATGTTTCTTCCTTTCGATAACGGGATACAGCATCCTGGCATTTATTGAAATCAGGAGGCATCAGAAAAGTCTTAAAAACATTGTTTCATACACATCAGGTGTTTTAACACTTAACTGGCTTAAGATTATCACCATAAGTTTCTATGCTGCATATTTCTGCCTGTTCATTCTGGGAGGACTTGATATTATAGGCAACTATATCCCGTTTGATCCCTATTTTGTGATCTTCGGATTCATCGCACTCTTTTCCTTTGCCTTTAGCTTTTATGCAATCAGACAGCCATCCATATTCGGACAGGAACTAAAGCCAGATCCTGATTATAAAGGAGAAATTGAAAAATATATCAAAAGCGGTCTTAAAGATAAACAGGCTGACGATTACCTTGCAAAGCTTATCTTGTATGTTGAGAACAATAAACCCTATCTCGACCGTGACCTTAATATCCAGGAGCTTTCAGTAATGACCAGGATCCCCAGACATCATATTACGCAGATACTAAATGAGAAGCACAGGAAGAACTTCTTTACTTTTATTAATGAATATAGGGTAAAGGAGGTTATTGAAAGGTTCTCTGAACCAAAGTACAGGAACTATAATATTCTTTCGATTGCATTGGATTCAGGATTTAACTCTAAAGCAACTTTTAATTCGATATTCAAAAACATGACCGGACTTACGCCAAGCGAATACCGGGATAAAATGCAAAAACAATCCTCCGGATAGTCTGTCCCGGATGGCCCGGACCATAATATTCATTCAGGCAGGTACAGGAAAGCCGGATTGGACGACTTGTGTATTCTTATATAATTACTTTGTATGAAAACAGGTAATTATGTTTTTAAGATCTCTTGTTTTTGCGGGAATACTTCTGGCATTTCAGATGATAGCATATTCCCAGGAAGATATTACCCCATCTTCATCATTGCTTTTGCCTCAGAAAACAAGCTATTTGTCAGGTTTCATAAGAGGCGGATTATATGCAGGAACAGATAAGGATGGTGACAACAAGCCTTATATCCCCAGCGCTTTTGCTGATTTCGGCCTTAAGGCGGAGGTGGGAAACGGACTTAATTTCAAGGCATATGCTGATCTCAGATTCAGGTATGGCGTTGAATTTCAGGAGCCTGTCAGTTATGTTGATCTGAAGGAAGCCTGGGTGAGAGTTAACGGCAGGAAATGGGATCTGTCGGCAGGACAGAAAATCATCAAGTGGGGCCGTGCTGACTTCACCCACCCTACCTCAAATCTGTCACCCCAGAACATGATCTCCCGTTCACCCGACAGGGAGGATATGGATATGGGAAACATCCTGGCCAGTTTCAACTGGTATCCCTCACGAATAATCCGGCTGGAAGCAGATGTTATCCCCTTTTACAGATCTTCAGTACTGATTATTGATCCTGTGCCCCTGCCGGAGAATGTGACAATAAGCCAGATCAACTCTCTTATTACAGATAAAAAGATGTTATCGTACGGTTTAAAAACCGATTTCAGTCTGAAAGCCATCGACATTGGTTTGACGTGGTTCGACGGGTATGATCCCATGCCCGGCATTGCGCTTAACAGCCTTAACATTGATCTGACCTCGCCTGCTCCCATTCCGCTGATCGCAATGGAGACAAAAGCATATAAAACAAGGGTTATGGGTATTGATTTTGAATCTTCCGCCGGAAGTTTCGGATTCAGGGGTGAAGCTGCCAGAGCAGTTCCATACCTGCTGTCAGATACTGTTGAATATGTACCTCTTCCTGAGATTATCTGGGTTGCCGGACTGGAATGGTCATCCGGAATATGGAGAATTGAGGCTGAATATAATGGAAAGTATGTTGAGAACTATACTCCGGTTGACACACCTCCTCTGATTGGCACGGAACCTGATTATTCAATGCTCGGACAGTTGATGTCAATTCCGGGTTTTGACCTGGAATCCTTTGTCAGAGGACAGGTTGGCGCCTTTAACAGACTCTACAATTATCAGATTGAGAAGATCTATCATGCCGGAGCTGTAAGGGTAGAATGTGATTTGTTTTATGGAAAGCTGTTTCCTTCTGTTTTTTCTCTATACAATATTACTTCCCGCGATCTGCTTGTAATACCTGAGATCAGGTACAAGCCTTCTGATGGCATCGCAATAACATTCGGAGCGGAGTTTTTCTCAGGTAAAGATGGATCGCTATATGACATCATTGATGGATTTATGAACAATCTATATATCTCATTCAGAGCAGATTTCTAGATCATGACAGACCTGATAATCAAATACAGATGGTTAATAATCATATCATTTGTTATTATGGGAATATGTTTCTCGCTGCTTATTCCTATGACAAAAACTGATCCTGAGATCAGGAATTACGTCCCGGTTACAATGGCTTCGAGAGCAGAGACGGATAAGATTGAGAAAGTATTCGGAGTGCAGGACATGGTTGTAATACTCTTTAGTGACACAAACATAGTAAACGAAAGCGATCTGACCCGGATTAAAGAGATTGACCGAGATGTATCGAGGCTTGAAGGTGTCTCAAGCCATATTTCCCCTTTTACAATGAGAAGCATAAAGGGCGAGGACGGGATGCTTATTGCCGATCGTCTGATAAAACAAATGCCAACTGATACAGCAGCTGTGCGGATCCTTTCAGATGAGATCCTGAATAACAGGTTTGCAAGAGATATAGTCATCTCCAGCGACCTTTCAAGCGCTTCAGTAACGGCCACTGTAAACAACAGTGTGCCGGAAAGCGAGACCTTGCACCGGATCGATTCAATAATAGCAGCACATCCTGGTACGGCTTCAGTGGTTACAGGCGGACTGCCATACATCAGGAAACACATTATGAATGATGTAAGGAAAGACGGACTTATACTTATTCCGCTCGCACTGGTTATAATGCTGGTTATGCTTAAACTTACCCTTGGTGAGTGGAGGAGTGTTCTGAAGCCTTTTTCAGTAGTTCTCCTTTCAACCGGAATAACCATGGGCCTGATACCTATGATAGGCTGGAAATCATCGATAATGACCCTTCTGGTGCCTGTTATACTCGTCGCAGTGGCTAATAACTATGGAATCTACCTTGTCGCCAGATTTCAGGAGATAAGTCATAACAGGAAAGATATTCCAATCCGATCGATGCTATCCGAACTGCTCAGCACACTTAACATGCCAATACTGTTCAGCGGATTGACAACAATTGCAGGAATTCTTGGCTTGCTTACGCACTCAATAATACCTGCCAGGCAAGTCGGGGCCCTTGCCGCCATTGGGTGTCGCACTTGCTCTTGGAATGAGCCTTCTGATGATACCGGCAATGATATATATCACTGGAATCAGGTCAGCTGAAACCGTTGAAAAGAAGAGAAAACAAGTCTTTTTTGACAAGTTGCTGACCATGTTGTCACGACTTATTATCAGATATCCGGGGAGGATACTTTTCTTGTCAGCTCTTATAACAGCGCTCCTTGCATTCGGCTTGCTTTTGCTCAGGATAGATACCAACCAGGAAAACTATTTCCCTAAACGCCACCCTGTAAGATCTGCGTCTGCAATAATCAATTCAAAATTTGGAGGATCACAGACAATATCAGTAATGATATCAGGGAAGATTAAAAATCCTGATGTAATGAAAGGGATTGACAGCCTGACAACTGCAGTTGAAAGCATGGATGGAGTTGGAAAAGTCTTTTCAATATCTCAGGTAGTGAGAGAGATGAGTAAGGCCATCTACGATAAGAATGAACCCGGTTTTAACATTATCCCTGAATCGGAAGAAGCCATAGCTCAGATGTTTGAGCTTTACAACATGAGCGGAGACCAGGATGACTTCAAACAGCTTATGAATATCGATAATACGAGGGCTCATATTTTAATTAAACTTTCGGATCCGAATAATAAAATTGTCAATAATGTAAAAAAGAAGATAATTGAGTTCAATTCAGACTTTCCGGCTGAAATGACTATCGGAGGTTATGCGATAATCATGGCAGATTTTGCCGGCTCAGTAATTAAGGGCCAGGTAACTTCGCTGCTCTTTGCACTTGCAACAGTATTTGTTCTGCTTTCAATTATCTTCAAATCACTCAGAGGCGGCCTGATCGGTTCGATACCGCTGGCAGGCTCCATAGTAATACTTTTTGGTTTCATGGGAGCAACAGGTATAGCACTTGATGCAGCAACAGCCCTACTATCTTCGATAATGATTGGCGTCGGTGTGGATTTCACAATACAGTATATCTGGTGTTTTAATACGCATTTAAGAAAGGGATTGTCACATTCTGATGCAACTGTAGCTGCCATAGCAACTATAGGACGCAGTATAATAATCAATGCAGTAAGCGTAATGGCAGGATTTTCAGCACTTATGTTCTCCGGATTCACCTCAATCAGGTTCTTTGGATACCTGGTGCTTATATCAATAGGATCATGCCTGATTGGTGCAATCTTAATCATACCCGCCTTCCTAATGAAATTCAAACCTCAGTTTGCCGGTCTTGATTTTAATAAATTCAAAAGAAGAAAAAATGAAAAGAAAGCTGATTTTTCTGACCTTACTTCTGCCGCTTATTCAGGCAGAGGCTCAGATGCCTGATGCTTCGGTGATAATGAGCAAAAGCCGTGAGATGACCCTCACTGGTTCAATGAGTGCAACTGTTAATCTCTCAATTACAGAAAAAAACGGCTCCATGAGGCTCAGGAGCATCTCCATGACAACAAAAAGTTATCCGGGAGAAGTTGAAAAGAGGTTTGTCAGATTCCTTGAACCTGCCGATGTGAGAGGCACTGCAATGCTTATTTTTGATAATCAGAATAGCCAGGATGAGATGTGGATCTATCTACCGGCCCTGAAGAAGACGCGTCGTATTGTAAGTTCCGAAAAAGGAAAAAGTTTTATGAGTTCAGAGTTTTCAAATTCCGACATGAGCTCTCCTGCACTCCCGGATTTTAAGAACAGGCACCTTGAAGGATCATCAGCTGATAAGCAATGGATAATTGAAAGCATTCCCGTCGATGAAAACAAGGCAGATGAATATGGTTATTCAAAGAAGATATCTTACATCAATCCTTCAAGTTATCAGGTACTTAAGATGGATTTTTATAATTATGACAATGAGCTCTTTAAAACCATTGAGATTAAAAGCATATATCCTCTGCCGAATGGCAAATTCATAGTTAAGAATATGACTGCTTTCAATATAGTTACGGGACGGAAATCTGAGATAGCAATGACTAACATATCGGAGGGAACTAAGATTGACGATTCGGTGTTTACTGTGCAGAACCTGGAAAGATAAGGGAAGACCGAAGACGGAAGACGTAAGTCCGAAGTTGAGAAACGAAGTAATGAGCCGAGCCGAAAGCGAGCTCATTTGCATGATGGCTAAGCAGTAAAAAATTCTTACATTTGCATTATAGAGATGCAAACAATGATAAGAATAGAAGAAACAATTTGTGCGCCGGCTACTTCGCTGGGGGGAGCAATAGCAGTAGTAAGGGTTAGCGGATCCGAGAGCCTGGAAATATGCGGCAAGATATTCACTCCTTCAGATAAATCAATTAAACTAACTGAACAAAAGGGGTTTAAGGTAATTTATGGAGATATCAACGCCGATAACGAAATCGTTGATGATGTGCTTTTAAGCCTTTTCAGAGCTCCCAACTCCTATACCGGAGAAGATTCCGTTGAAATTTCATGTCATGCTTCACCCTACATTTTAAGCAGGATACTTGAATTGCTGATAAAAAACGGTGCCTCCTCAGCCTATCCAGGCGAGTTTACCCAGAGAGCTTTTCTAAATGGACGTATGGATCTGGCACAGGCAGAGGCAGTTGCTGATGTTATCGCATCTAATGCACGATCTTCTCACAGGGTAGCTATTAACCAGATGCGGGGAGGCTTTTCCGCTGAGATAGCAAAGCTGAGATCTGAATTGCTGAACTTTGCCTCGCTTATTGAACTTGAACTTGATTTTGGTGAAGAAGATGTTGAGTTTGCTGACAGGAATAAGCTGACTGACATAATATTAAGAGTTAAGGAGATGGCTGATAGTCTTTCTGATTCTTTCGCTATCGGAAATGTACTTAAAAATGGAATACCGGTAGCCATCGTCGGAAAACCTAATTCAGGCAAATCAACCCTGTTGAATGCCCTTCTAATGGAGGAAAAGGCTATTGTATCTGAAATTCCCGGTACTACGCGTGATAGTATTGAGGATACAATTGTAATTGATGGAACGGAGTATAGATTTACTGATACCGCCGGTATACATGATACGACTGATATTGTTGAGATACTGGGAATTAAAAAAACCCGCGAAAAGATTAAACAGGCTTCGGTAATTCTTCTTGTTGATGAAATAGGTGATACTGCTGAATCGATAAACAAAAGAATTGACTCCTTACTGAAGATGCTCAAGGGAGACGAGAAAAGGATACTTCTGATCATAAATAAGATTGACCTGGCTGATTCTTCATCTCAAAATCTCTTATCCGACAAAATAATTTTCGGAAATAAGGACGATATTCTATTCATTTCGGCCAAGGCGAATCAGGGGCTGGAAAAACTTAAGTTGAAGCTGAGTAATGTTGTAATAAAGGATAAGTTGAGTTCAGATGATGTAATAATAACAAATATAAGGCATTATGAAGCCTTGCTTCATGTCTCTGAAACAATGAAGAGGGTATTGCATGGAATAAAGAACCAGGTGCCTGAAGACTTTCTTGCAATCGATATCAGGCAGGCAATACATTATCTTGGAGAAATTACCGGGGAAATTACCAACGATGAAATACTTGCAAACATCTTTAAGAACTTCTGTATCGGCAAATGACCTGTCATCCAGTTTAAAATTTTAAATCATATAAGATGAAACAGCGGTTTATTCCTTTTACAGTTATTGAGAATTTCATGATTAGTGTCCTTGAAAAGGCAGGTATTCCGGTGGAGGATGCAAAGATAGTTGGCGATGTATTGTTGCAGGCTGACAAATTCGGGTTTGACTCCCATGGTGTAAACCGCCTTAAAGCTATTTATCTCGATCGTATAAATGAAGGTGTTTTAAGTCCTGTTACTAATTATGAAATAATAAAGGAAGGCCCGACAACTGCAGTTGTAGACGGGCACAATGGTATGGGTCATGTTATAGCTTATAAGGCCATGACACTTGCCATCCAGAAAGCCAAAGCATACGGAATGGGAATGGTGACCGTTCGTAACTCCACACACTATGGTTTTGCAGGTTACTATCCGCTTATGGCTGTGAAGGAGAATATGATCGGAATCACTGGAACAAATGCAAGACCATCAGTCGCTCCTACATTTGGAGTGGAAAACATGCTTGGAACCAATCCATTGACATTTGGCATGCCCAGCGATGAGCCCTTCCCGTTTTTACTCGACTGTGCAACCTCAATTACACAGCGGGGAAAGGTGGAACTGTATGCACGGGAAGGAAAGGAGATGCCAAAAGGATGGGTGATTGATGAAAATGGCGACAGCAAAACCAATTCGGTTGAGGTACTTGAATGACTTTATTAAGGGCCGCGCTGCCCTTACCCCTCTTGGCGGGGTTGGCGAAGACACTGGAGGCTACAAGGGCTATGGTTATGCAACAGTAGTTGAGATATTATCATCCGCCCTGCAGCAAGGTGCATTTATGAAAATGCTCATGGGAATGGAGAATGGAAAGAAAGTACCCTATCCTATCGGACATTTTTTTATTGTAATAGATATCAGTGCCTTTACTGAGCCTGATAATTTCAAAAAGACCACCGGTGATATTCTCGTGAGCTGAGAGCATCGCGAAAGATGCCGGGTCAGAATCGCATCTATACAGCAGGAGAAAAAGAATATGACACCTGGCTGGCAAGAAAAGACAAGGGTGTTCCGTTCAATGATCAACTACTTGAAGAGTTCAGAGGGCATTATGCACCACTTACAACCTTAAGGAGTATCAGAACCATTTTGAAAGCTGATCTTTATTGCGCAAAAAATACTCTGAATTCACCTTCTGATTTCTTATCAATCCAGTGTTTGTATCGCAGGCTGAGCGATTTATCAAGCAGCGGCGCAGGTACAAAAGGAGCTATTATCTCAAGAATCTCATTTTCATTCAGTTTCTTCAGTGCTGCCAGAACTTCATGAACTGGCTGTTCTCCCCTGTTCAGCATTTCCCTGATATCAATTGTGGCCACGACTGCCTCTGATCTGAACCATTCGGGACGGATGGTTACATACTTTGCTCCCGACTCTTCAATAAGGCTGATATTCCCCTGCCCTGCCTTTTCCCGAAGTGCGTTTACCATTTCTTCGACATTCAGACCTCCTACGATGGCTGCCTGGCTTATATTTGTGATCCTTGCAATTGTTTTCCGCAGTATCGGATTCTTCAGCTTTTTAAATTCAGGCGCCAGGGCAATAAGAGTATCCTCAAGCTGAGGATAGGCCTCAAGCAGGTCGTAGATCTTTGTTTTTGGGGTTATAATGAGTTTCTCCATCTTCTTCTATTTCTTTTCATTGTATGACAATATCCTCTGTTCCCCCTCGAGAGATCGGACATTTGTAAGGTCCTGCGAAACCTCAAGCGTACCCAGATACTCCCCTTTTTCATCTCTGAGGGCATAATACTCGATATATATGAATTTACCATGCATCTGTATCCAGAAAGGAGCATGAGATGCCTTTCCAGATTTGAAGTCCTGGAGTATCTTCTCAACTACATGAACACTTCCCGGAGGATGGCAAAGCCTTACGTCGCGGTTTATTATTGACCTGCTCCTGGGAAAGATCCTGTGCGCACCCTGAGTGAAGTATTTCACCTTGTCATTTTTATCGACGAAGGTCATATCAAGAGGAACTGTATTCAATATTGCCATTATTTCTTCTGCCGAGAAACTTCCTGAAGGTAATTGTACGATCCCGTTTTCATTACTTGTACTTGCATTCTCATATTCTCCTTGAGAGAAACCTTCAGGTTTCCATTCAACCTGTGGATCATAAAGCGTAAAACCGAACTCAAGTGTTTGTCTGTGTATTTGCCACCAGTCGTCTGTTGTAAGAACATCCATACTCATGGGAAAGAGTATGTCATCCTCCTTCTTAGTCATATCTGCAACCGCTTTCAGTACTGGTACAAAAAGCAATTCTTCAGCATCTTCCAGATCTGATTTCTTCAGGTCTTCATTTCTCAGGATCTCAATACACCCTTTCAGCTGGTCACGGATCTCATCATGTTTGCCCCACATTACCTTTGGAGGACCCGTAATTTCATTTTTTTCAAGGTAAGGGAACAGCAGGTATTCCTTTCGCTGGTAATGCTTGTCAACATCCATGAGATCGTTAAAACAGGCAGTAAGTTTCAGAGCATGATCCCTGAATTCAGCCTCATTAACAGAATACAGAAGTGCAAAAAGCTTTTGAGCCTTTTCAATAACTTTCAGAAGCTCAATATTCTCGTGTCTGAATACATCAACCGGATGCCCTTCCGGGATCTCCTTTGCCATACTCTGGTCAATATGTCCATCGAGCACCTCGCCATGCACATCACAAAGCTTAAGTACCTCTGATTCGGGTAAGCCTTCTGCGATCAGCTCCTGTTCTACTTCAACGACTTCTCCATAAGGGATCTGTCGAAGTGTAGCGACAAGTTCCGCCTTTACCTGTTGAGGATCCTTGCCCTCGTGCAGTTTCAGAATGAGTTCTTTGAGCTTCTCTTTCCTGAATTTTGAATTATTTATTAACTCGCTCATCTTTAGATGATTTTCTTATTGATTATCAAAGTTACGAAATTCCCTGGCTTCTGTATTTTCTTCTCCAGAGCAAATAGCCGCTTATTACAACAGTGATGCCTGTAAGCCCGGCAAGGGGGACGATGAGAATATAGAAGGCGCCTGTAATGTTCTCGAAAATCCTGCCTGTATGTATTTCAAGCGCAAAATTCCAGAGCGACATTTTTGAGACCTCCAGGATATTGTCCGGCATAGCCGGGAAAACGCCTTCGTGTCCAAGGGGCATAATACCGCTTCCGTAGTCAACCATGTAGAGCCTGCCTGAATAATCTGCAATTGTTCCGGTAACCTTATACTCTCCAATTGGTCTTCCCCCACTATTCTCGGTGTAGAGAGAGCCTGAGGTATAGTCGATAATCTCAGGACTGTTTGGATTCCAGAGGAAAAGGCCGCTGAATGAGCCAACGATGTAGGTATATTCATTGAATTTGCTGAATGAGGTTATCCCCATAACACTTACCGGCGGCTGAACCTGAAAACTACTTACTGATTTAAGGTTTCGATCGCTGAAGTACATTCCATCAGAAGTTGAAAACAACAGATTCCCTGTGCTCTGGTCATAGAGGAGACCCCTTAGTTTGTCGTACCATGGATTAGGCTGATCGAGATGCGAGTATTTAAGAGGTGCTACCCTTGCATTTGCTATGGCTATCAATAAGGGCGGCCGCAGAAACATGCCTGTAAAAAACAGAATAACAAGCAGAACAAAGGTCCAGGCTCCCACCTTATTATGCCACTTAAGCGACCATTTGTTAACTCTTGCAATCTTATGATAACTTATATCCTTCCGTGCCCTTCGTTTTATCCACCCTGGAAAGAAGAAGTAGATGATGCCTGTAATTGAAAGAAATACAGTGATTGCTCCGAGCAGATCAACAAAGAGTTTTCCCGGCAGTCCGAATATTTCACCGGAGTGGAGCTGCCATAAGGTCTGGAACAGGGTTACTTCTGATTCATATCCCACAGGAGCCGGAAGTTCGTTCCTTGTAAATGTGGTTCCTGTCCCTTCAGACCTGCCGGTATACAGATATGAACGGCTTAAGGCATATAGAGTATCCCCTGCACTTTCTATCGACACAAACCTCTCAATCGATGAATCTGTTTCAAATTTGACCCATCTCCCATCAGTAAAATCATAGGCATATAAACCAAACAGAGTCGCTGCATACAGGTCACCATCTTTGGTACTATGGAGATCAGAGATCTTTCTGTTGTCGCTTCCCTGCGGGAACCCTGAATTGAAAGACGAGTATCTCCTAAATGTGGAATCGGTCAGCCAGACACCAATGTTTCCGTAGATAAGGATAGAGTCAGGACTGAGAACAAGATTTCCCTTAAGGGCTGCATTATTCCAGTTTCTGTATTCATAGTTGTCGGGAAGAAGTTTCAGGTTTACATCAACAGAGGAGAATTGTTCCCTGTGATTCATAAAGATACCTGTAATTCCATAGTAAAGAAGAACGAATGAGATTATCAGTCCGGGCCACCTGTGAAGCTTTTTGAATGTAACTGTCCGGTTACTCATGTTTTTTAATTGATTATTTGGGCAGTGTGATATAAATATTCTTTGCTGCAAGGGATTGGATAGTCTCGGTAGAAACCAGTTTGTCGATGGCTTCTCTTATGGGAGCATATTTTTCATGAAGCGGACAGGGATTATCGTTGCTGCAATGACTGAGTCCAAAGCCGCAACCGGTTATTATGCTGTCGCCCTGGATGGAAGTTATTACATCTTTTATGGAGAGATCTGGTCTTTCGTTGTCAAAGAAGAACCCTCCCCCCTTTCCTTTGAGAGATAATAAAAATCCCTGGCGAACGAGTCTCTGGAGAATTTTGGCTATATAAAATCTTGGTGCCTGAATCTCTGTTGCAATCTCATCAATTCCCGGCCTGAGTCCGCTATTGTTCTGCATCCGGATATAGACAAGCCCTCTCAGGGCATATTCAGTCTCTTTGTTGAACATAGTAGTAATATTAAGTCACTGCAAAAATATTAAATTAATTTTAAATAACAAAAAGACCTTTTAGTCCTTTGTATTAATATTTTTATATATTTGCAGCAGTAATCAACAAAAGAAAGACATGGCAGACAATAATTACATAACAAGAACAATTGGAGAGATAGTAAAGAATGATTTCCGGACGGCTGAAACATTCCGGGAGTACGGAATAGATTTCTGTTGTGGTGGAAAGAAAACACTGGAACAGGCTTGCAATGAAAAGAATATTGATTCTTTAAAAATAGTGCATTCACTTGAAAGGGTAGAATCAGAGCCAGGTAAACCAGGTACTAATTTTAATGAATGGTCACTCGATTTTCTGTGTGACTATATAGTGAACACTCATCACAGGTATGTTCTGAAAACACTGCCCGAGCTGGTTTTTTATACCGGTAAAATTGCTTCTGTACATGGAGATCATCACAAGGAACTGCGAGAAGTAAGCGAGATTTTTCAAAAAATCAATGCTGAGCTGCTTGCGCATCTCAAGAAGGAGGAAGAGGTACTTTTTCCTGCCATAAAAGCGGCTCTTAAACAAAAAACAGAAGCAAATTCTGTTTTGATTCAATCGGAAATACAACGAATGACAGGGGAACATGAATTTGCCGGAGGTGCAATGGACACAATAAATGAAATAACGGGAAATTATCTTGTGCCTGAGGATGGCTGCAACACCTATAATGTAACCTTCAGGCTTCTCAGGGAGTTTGAAGATGACTTACACATCCATGTGCATCTTGAAAACAATATACTTTATGAAAAAGCACTTCTGCTCTAAAAATTACGAATCTGAATTACCTTTAAAAATGATTTAACATGAAAACACGTAACTTATGGTTCGGCTTTATTGCCGTAATGACAATTTCATTTGCCGTGCTCCTTTATTTCGGCAGAGAGATCTACAGGCAGGCACCACCTGTTCCCGACAAGGTCTTAACTTCTTCCGGCACCCTGCTTTTCACAGGGCAGGACATCAAGGATGGCCAGAATGTGTGGCAGTCGATGGGTGGTCAGGAGATGGGCACAGTATGGGGACACGGAGCATACCAGGCTCCTGACTGGAGTGCTGACTGGCTTCACCGGGAGGCAGTTTTCATCCTGGAACAGCTGGCGAAGCAAAGCGACGGGACCAGCTTCAGCAATCTCACTGAGGAGCGTCAGGCTGCACTTAAGGTCACCCTGCAAAGGGATCTGCGAACCAACACTTATGATGATAAGGCAAAAACTATTACTGTTTCTGAAATAAGATCTCAGGCGATTGCTGACAACAGCAGATATTATTCAGGATTATTTACAAACGATCCGGCACGTGATGCAGAGAGAGATGCCTACAGCATTCCTGAAAACTCTCTTAAGGACCCTGAGAGAGTAAGACAACTAAATGCATTCTTCTTCTGGATATCATGGGCCTGTGTTACTGAACGCCCGGGTCAGGAGATCACCTATACCAACAACTGGCCGGCGGAAGAGCTGGTAGCAAACAGGCCTACCGGGGCCTTGCTTCTGTGGACCGGCTTCAGTGTGATAATACTTATTGCAGGGATAGGATTAATGGGTTGGTATTATGCTCGAATGCGTGATGAGAATTCAGAAGTGGTCCCTGCCTTAAATATTCTCAGGACAGAAGCACAGACACCATCACAAAAGGCTACTCTTAAGTATTTCTGGATCGTGTCGGCCTTATTGCTTGTACAGGTTCTTATGGGTGTTATTACAGCTCATTATACTGTTGAAGGTCAGGCGTTATATGGAATACCTCTGGCCAAATGGCTCCCCTACTCTATATCCCGCACCTGGCATATTCAGATTGCCATTTTCTGGATTGCCACCTCTTGGCTGGCTACCGGATTATATTATGCACCGGCCATCTCAGGAGTGGAACCAAAATTTCAGCGTCTGGGAGTCAATTTCCTGTTCATGGCATTGCTTGTGATAGTAGTTGGTTCGCTTGTTGGTCAATGGATGGGTGTAATGCAGAAACTAGGACTGGTTCAGAACTTCTGGTTAGGACATCAGGGATATGAATATGTTGATCTCGGAAGGTTCTGGCAACTGTTTTTATTCATCGGTCTGGTAATATGGCTGCTTCTCATGGGAAGGGCAATCTGGCCTGCTCTCAGGAAAAAATCGGAAAGCAGAAATCTTGTGATTCTCTTCCTTATCTCGTCCATTGCCATTGCTGCATTTTACGGAGCGGGACTGATGTGGGGCCGGCAGACAAACCTTGCTGTTGCTGAATACTGGCGCTGGTGGGTCGTGCATTTATGGGTTGAAGGCTTCTTCGAAGTTTTTGCCGTGGTAGTTACTGCCTTCCTTTTTGTCCGGCTTCAGATCGTAAAGGCTGCCACTGCAACAACAGCAGTGCTGATGTCAACAATAGTTTTTCTTTCCGGAGGTATTCTTGGTACTTTTCACCATCTCTATTTCACCGGTACGCCTACAGTAATCCTTGCAATTGGCGCTACTTTCAGTGCCCTTGAAGTAGTTCCTCTTGTTTTAATGGGATTTGAAGCCTGGGATAACCTGAAGATAAGCCGCAGCAATGAATGGATCAAGGCTTATAAATGGCCGATCTACAGCTTCATTGCAGTAGCATTCTGGAATCTTGTCGGTGCCGGCATTTTCGGATTTCTGATCAATCCTCCTATAGCACTTTACTACATGCAGGGATTGAACACAACCCCGGTTCATGGTCATACAGCGTTATTTGGTGTTTATGGGATGCTTGGAATTGGTCTGATGCTTTTCGTATTGCGCGACATGAATAAGGAGAGGGTCTGGAAAGATGGCTGGATCAAATTTGCATTCTGGGCAATAAATATTGGTCTGGCAGCAATGGTTCTGATCAGTGTGTTGCCTGTCGGGCTGGCACAGACAGTTGCAAGCGTTCAGGAAGGACTGTGGTATGCACGTTCAGCTGAGTTTATGCAACAGCCTCATATTATGACCTTTAAATGGTTGAGGATGATAGGTGATACTCTGTTTGCAGCCGGTACGGTTGCTCTGGCATGGTTCATCTTCGGGCTTGCCGGCGGATGGAGCTATAAAAAGAGTTAATGATTGGTTCATAAAAATAGAAATGCGTACCGCAGTTAATGCCGGTACGCATTTTTTTTCGAATACTCTTAAAATATTCAGATTTATGGGTGGATATACTTTCCCCTGTATTCCCTTTTCAACAGTTTTGATGCTTCGGGGTTGCCAATGATTTCTTTCTTCTGGCTATCCCACTTTACAACCGATCCTGTATAATATGAAATCATTGCCAGCTGAACAGTTGCAGTTGACTGGAAAGCATCTTCAGGTGTGCATGCAAGAAGGGATTTGTCTTTTTTCTTAACTGCATCAAGAAAGCTCTTCACCTGGTTTTCCTGCATCATCTCAGTAGGGATCAGAAGTTCCTCTTTCTTTGCATCCCTTCCTGCCGGGAATAATGTTACCTTCGAGTCTTCAGCGAAAATACTTCCTTTCTCCCCGTGGAAGAAAATCCCGTTATTGAACTCTTTTACCGGGTCGCCTGTGCCCCATAAACGGTGCTGCCACACTACAGGAGCCTTTTTAAAGGCCATATTGGCAGTTAGTGTATCTGGACTGGTGATTCTGTCTTTAAACTCATAAATACCGCCTCTGGTGTAAAATTCATCTGGCATCCCCTCTCCCATTATTTTACGGATAATGTCGATATGATGAATTCCCCAGTCGGTAAGATGACCGTTTCCATACTCTTTCTCGAGCCTCCATGCTTTATGTCCTATATTTGGTCTGTAATCAAGCTTTGGAGCAGGGCCGCACCACTCTTCCCAGTCGAGGGAAGCAGGCGGAGGCTGGATTTTGTTATCCTGCGGACCCGGATTATAATGGATCTGGGCAAGAATCTGGTGTACATTCCCTATTTTGCCTGTTTCAATCAGTTCCTTTGTCTTACTGAAAGCGTTGCTCTGCCTGCGCTGAAAACCTATCTGAACTATGTTGCCTGCTTTGTTTGCAGCATTTACCATCGCAATGCCTTCTGTAATGTCATAGGCCAGAGGTTTTTCACAATAAATGTCAAGTCCTTTTTTGCAGGCAGCTATGAACTGCAGCGCATGCCAGTGGGGCATTGTTCCTATAAAGACTGCTTCGAGATCCTTTAAATCGAGAAGTTCCTGGTAATACTTGAATGTTTTCGGTTTACTTCCCTGCAGCTTTTCGATCTCAGCAGCACTGTCATTCAAATGAGCTGAATCAACATCGCAAACAGCAATAACCTCTACACCACCGATCTTCAGAGCGGCTTTTGTAATTACCATTCCATACCATCCTGCTCCTATTAAACCTATCTTAAGTTTACGATTCTCCTGTAATGGCGGGAAATAAAGCGATGATGCAAGGCCTGCAGAACCAAGAGCTGTAACTTCAAGAAATTTTCTTCTTTTCATAGCTATTATTGTTATTATTATTAGAACCGCTTTCTTATCTGAAGGTAGATCCTGTTATACATATCCTCAGGTTCAATAGTTCCTTCATAGTATGCCCCCACTAAGATTGTTTTTGCAAGAAGCAAGTTAAGGTTTACCTCTGCTACATTCTGCAGAATTGTGGTATTGCTTTCAGGAAGAGTATAATCGACACGACGGTACCCTGCACCTGTCTGTACAATCCCCTTCAGGAAGTCGCGGTTAAGGTTGAGTCCCACAACATAGCCATTCATATAGCTGGTTTCAAGATAAGTGGCCGAGAGCGTTGCAGAGATCTTCACAACAGGTATCTGACTATACGAGAGGTATCCATTTGCATTTATTGAAGGATGAAGGTCCGATTTCAGAGAACGGTAGCCTGACTGCAAGCCAAGAGTGATGTTGTTTGTAATCCTCATGCTGGCCTGCAATCTGAAGCTTTGACGCATTTCATCCTCCATGATACGATCAAAGTAGGTCTTATAGGTTTCATAGTACATTACATTCTTTCTTGCATCATATGACCCTGATATTGTAAATGACCGTGATAACCTGTATGTGAGTGAAGCATAAAGCCCTGTGGGATCGAACACAGTTTGTGCTGTCTCATTGCTGCTAATCGTATCGATGTCAAGTTTATACAAGTCAACTTCGAAAGTAGTAAACAAGTTCAGGTTCCTGATGAATGAACTGGAATGTTGAAAATACAGGAATCTGCGATCGGTCTTTCCGTTATTCATCTGCTGCATGAATGCCACTGAGCTTTCATTGTACCCGCTTTTAGCTTTAGGACTATAGGCAGCATAGGCACCAAATTGAAGAAGATCCCTGTTGAATCCGTAGGTGGCATAATCGGGCCTTGTTCCTGCTACTGCACCGAATGCAAACTGTTTAACTGTCTTTTCAACCTGCAAACCATCTGTGGGTCCGAGGCTGGAGATCCTGTAATTAATTTTCCTGCCCAGGCTGAACTTTGTGGCTTTATCAAGATCATAGCTAACTGAGAGGTTGTATATCTTAAGAGCATTGAAGAGATTATTCTTAACCTCGTCCCACTCTCCAGCCTTGTGTTTAAATGAAATATAGCTCTCAACAGAAAACCGTGAGTCAGATATATTCTGAGCATTAAGCGAAAAAGTGTACCGGAACCTTTGGGAGTTATCAGCTGCAGTATTTGAAAAATCCGAGTAGGAATTAACAGACAGAGAGCCTCTTATCCTTTGCTCATACTCCTTTGGTGTCTCCTTGATCGATGCTACTGTATCCTTCTTCTCAGTTTTAGTCACCTCAACAGTTTGGGTTTCTGTTGTTTTAATGACAGGTTTCTGATTACTGCTTTTTATCCTGGCAAGTATAAGATGATCAACTGCAAGAAATTCATTTGACAATGGAGAACAAATGCATGAAGTTGAGGAGAGGTTGTTCACTTTCAGAACAGGGACAAGTTTACCTCCTGAGGATATGAATAGAGTGTCTCCTGCAGATATGCCTGAGGTGCTTTTAAACTTAACATAAGTATTCTGTGAACTGACAAATGATACCTTTCCGGTAAGGTTTTCGGTCCCGGTCTGCCCGTTGAGGTTCAGGCACATGACAAAGATAGTACACAGAAATATTATTTTTTTCATATGTTCATATCAATCATCAGCCACGCCTTTAGGATGACAGCGATAACAAGCAGCGCTGTTGTACGAATAGCCGTTTTCTTCCCTGTGCTCGCTGTCCATTTCGGATTTGTTATGCTCATGGCAGGTTATGCAACTGAACACAGCATAGTTCGATGGATTAGTATGACATTCGGCACAGGAATCCCAGGTCCCTTTGTGCTTTCCGGAGTTAATGGGGAAGTCCTGAGCATCGTGCTGGGTGTATGAAGCAGGCTTCCAACCAGGGCTGAGAGTATGGCACAATTCACAAGTGACCGGAAAACCGGATGAATTATGGGGAGGATTCGTTGTTGCAAGATAGTCAGGCTGATGGCATGAATAACAGCTTGGGTTGGCATCTGAGTACCTGCCTGTTGTATGGCATTGGGCACAGGATAAATTTGAATGTCCCTGGGCAAGCGGAAAAAACTCGTGATTGAATCCTGATCCTGT
The DNA here is from genome assembly GCA_963765005.1 of uncultured Bacteroidales bacterium. Lineage (GTDB taxonomy): Bacteria > Bacteroidota > Bacteroidia > Bacteroidales > VadinHA17 > LD21. Next base: position 30,574 of record CAVXUP010000001.1, on the reverse strand, counting down.
CCATTGAAATGCATTTACAGGATGGCACGTTGAACAATCTTCCGAAAACCCGGCTTGTTTATGATTTGGGGATGTTGTTGCCATAAAATCCTCCCGATGACAATCGATGCAATTTACTCCCAGTATATCGAAACGGGCCAGACTTTCAGACTTATGACAATCATAGCAGTCAGCCGTTCTGTGTGCTCCCACGAGCGGAAATCTGCTTCTCTGGTGTATGTCAGATATATTGTTTACAAGCCAGGAAACCGGAGTATGACAGCGTGAACAATCAGCTCCGACAGTAGCCTGATGAACATCTGAATGGCATTCAGAACAATTTGTTTTTGCCTCGGAAAAAATGAGTGTAGGGTGACAAAGCCTGCAATTTATCTCTGTATGCGCTCCTGTAAGGGGCAGCTTTGTTTGGTTATGATCAAATGAGTAGATCTCTTTATCGAGCTGCCATCCTTTTGCACTGTGACAGGTGCTGCAGCTGATCTTAAAGCCTTCCCCGTGAGGAGGATCTCCGGCAGGCGAAGACAGTACTAGTATGAGAAAGTAGATCAGAGGTGACATGATTCGCATTTATATTCCTTCAGTTTATACTTAACATAATAGCCTGATTGGGATTGCTCCGGTTTATGGCATTTTGCGCATGGAACACCGATGTGCTTTCCATCGAGCTTAAAGTTAGTGTTATTATGGTTGAATTTTGATGCCTTCCAGTTTTCTGTGTCGTGGCATGAGGTACAGTCAGTAATCCCGTTCTTTTCAAATTGTTTAAAATGCTTATCGCTGTGGCAATCGGAACAGTTTTTCGGCAGTCCTGAAAACTTCTGAATTGCTATGCCATTCAGATCCTTCTTATAATGACAGGAACTGCAGGACTGTTTTAAATGCGCTCCTGTAAGTATGAACGAGGTTTTAGTATGGTTAAAGGTAACATCGTTCCAACGTCCTTCATTATGACAGATCCTGCACTCTGAGCCGGGATAGAATTCATCCCGGATAAAACCCTTATGCTGGTCCTTATGACAATCACTGCATTTAGTGCCAATATTCCTGAAACTCCACTCTTTCTGCTTCTTATGACAATCAGAACAAGGTGTTGCAAGATGACCTCCTTTCAATTGGAAAGTACCAAGGTTATGCTGTTCCGTGGTGTAAGAGAATTGCGTAAATCCTTTCACAGTGTGGCATTGAGAACAATCGGGAGATACCCCGTTTTTTACAAACTGCTTTTTATGGTAATCCGTGTGACAATCTGTGCAGCGGCTGAATTTCAGCGGATCGGTAAACTTTGTTTTATGACACAATTTACAGTTCACTGCCTGGTGTTTGCCTTCAAGTTTATAGTCGGTTTTGTTATGGTCGAACTTTTCACCAGCTTTTGCTACAAGGAATGACTCTTCACTATGACATTGACTGCAATTTTGTCCAAATTTGTTCAGATGAGGATCCTTATGACAGTTAGTACAGTTGTTATATATAACTCCTCTGAATTCCTGGAATTTTTTTCCATCAATAACTTCTACCTTATGACATTTGAGACAATCAACATTTTTATGTTTTCCATTCAGCTTAAACTTTGCGTCGGCATGATTGAATTTAGCAGCAGGCTTGAAAGCTTCAGGTGTATGGCAGGCAGAGCAATCAGATGAAAGAGTACCCTTATGATTATCATAGTGGCATGCCAGGCAATTAGTGCTAACGCCAAGGTAGGTCCCATTTTTGTTCTTTAGTTTTTGGTCGGGAATATTTTTACTTACATGACAGTCGCGACACCCCTTCTTTGCATGAGGTGCTGACAGTGTATATCCTGTAAGAGAGTGATTGAACCTGGCTGTATCGAGACGGATCAGCTGGAAGTTTTTGCCATTATGCTCACTATGACAGGTGATGCATTGCTTGCCTTTTACATCGGTTGATGAATGATATCCCTTTTGAGCACGTAATTCTAACCTGAATTTCAGAGTGGCACTTAAGACACTTATCGTCAGAGATCTTGTTTCCAAGTACATGACATTGTGTGCAATTCGAAATACCCTCGAGCTTTTCATGTGCCTTAGACAGATCACCCGGTGAAAGCTGTGCAGACAACTTCAGCGTGATAAATATGAATAATAATAATGAAAAGAATGATTTCAATTAAGTTATGGTTTATGTTTGCTCTCTAATTGCTACAAATTTACGTTTACTTCGGTCTTCGGTCTTCGGACTTCTGTCTTCTTCAATGTTTCATCACAATTTCACCGAATTTCTTTGTAATCTTAATACCTGCTTTTTCGAGGAATTGAGTTGGAAGTTCGCCCCCTGCAAAAATATAGACAAGGTCGTTTTCAACTACCCTTTTCTCTTCTTCTTTACCAATTGACATAATTACCTTATCCTCTTCTATTGAAAGGATATTTGATCCCAGAAGCAGCTCAATCTTATTTTCTGCCACAGTTTTGTTTAAGGCTGTATTATTCTGTGGCTTTAATACGGTTAAAAACCTCATTCCTATAGCTTAGTATGACCTGATTATTATCAGCGAGAAGAAGCGCTGATTCAACAGCAGAATCTCCACCTCCAACGACAATTATTCTTTTCCCTGAAATCTCCTCCGGTTCCAGAAGCCGGTATGCAACCTTTTCATTCATCTCACCGGCTACGTTCAATTTGCGTGGAGTTCCTCTTCTGCCAATTGCCATCAGGACTGATGCAGCAGTTACCTCTTCGCGATTCAATAAGCTTACTCTGAAAATTCCATCATCCTGTAATATTGATTCTACCTTTGAATTTTCATTTACTGTAATACTATTCTTCTTCAGTACAGTTTGCCAGAGATCGAGCAATTCGGATTTAGTGGTTTCAAACAGTTTGATCTTCCCATAAAGCGGAAGATCCATTGGAGATGTCATTATTATTTTTTTCCTTGGGAACGTGAACACAGTGCCTCCAAGGGTATCCTGTTCGAGGATTAGAAATTTCAGATTATGCTTTTTAGCTGTCAGGGAAGCTGAAATTCCGGCAGGACCTGCCCCTATTATGACCAGGTCATATTCAGCCTTATGATTCTTCAGTATTGATTTATGAATATTCTCAACTGCCTGCCGGCCTTGTTCCACTGCATTTTTTATCAACCCCATGCCACCAAGTTCGCCGGCGATGAATATCCCCGGGACATTAGTCTCGAAATTCTGGTTTATATGCGGCAGGTCTACCCCTCTTTTTTCAGTACCGATCCGCAAACTGATCGCTTCAGTCGGGCAGGCATGAAAACATGCTCCATGCCCTATGCACCGGGAGGCATTGATTATTGTTGCTTTCCCGTTAATGATACCGAGAATATCGTGTTCCGGACATGCTGAAATGCAGGCTCCTGTCTGGATACACCTGTTCGGATCAACAACCGGATGAAGCGAAACCGGCTCGTGAAGACCTTCTTCCTTTGCCTTTGCCAGTTTTGCTTCTACAATTCTCGACTCCTTCCTCTTTTTACCCAGGTAAATCAAAACGACAACAACACACAGTATAGCTGTAAGTGAATAGATTAGAATATTTTCGATCTGAGATTCCATATTAAAAAATCCATTTGTATCCAAACAATAATGTCACCCCAACATGGATAATCATAATGATCAGCATAACCAGGGCAAAAGGAAGATGTGCAACGTGCCAGTATTTGAAAAGGCGTTTCATATATTCGATCCTGTCGATACTTCTGTTCAGCTTGATATTCATACTCCTTATTTCTGCAAGACTAAGCTCCCTGCCCTCTATACTATGGGGAATCTGTATATAAATGAATCTTCCGATTATGCCACTGATGAATACTGCAACCATGCTCCAGAAGCTTATTGCGACAATGCCTCCAAATTTAAAGGCCGTATGAAAGAGTACAAGTATAGGACCCATGGTACACAGAAAGATATGAAACTCAAGCCAGTATTTCAAAGATCCCATCCGTGATAAAAAACGATATCTCTTCCTTGCCATATAGGAAGCCATTCCAATAATCATGCAGAGAGAACCTGCAATTCCGATTCCGTGGCCGGTGATCCCGCTTGGCTTTAACAGGGAATGGGCTGCGTGATACACTCGCTCGTCAAGCGATGTATTATAGTAGGATATTCCATTGAATATAAGCATGATAAGCGTAATAAACACAATCATCACTAGCGAGCCGAGGAATATTCCGTGAGTTGTTTTAGTCATATCTATTTACTGTTCATCCAATATCAGATAACGGAAAACTGGTAGTCTTATTGATCAAGTTGTTTGAAGATCCATTTTTCATTATTACTCTTTGTATGCTCCTTTTTGATGATATTTTCAACAATCTGCAGAATTTCAGGGTGATCAGCAGCGATATTCCTGGTTTCTCCGGGGTCGTTTTTCAGATCATAAAGCTCAAATTCCTGATTCCCTTTATGCATATTCTTTCGCATCGCTTTGAAATTACCGGTAATCACAGCCTGCTGACCTCCTGACTCCGGGAACTCCCAGTATAGAAATTCATGTTTCTTTTGTTTTTTTCCTGTAAGTTCAGGGAGAAAGCTTAAACCGTCAGCATCAGCAGGTGCTTTAATTCCTGCAATCTCACAGAATGTAGGAAGGATGTCCCAGAATGCCGACTGGTGATCTGAAACGGTTCCGGGTTTTATTCTTCCGGGCCAGGAAGCCAGAAACGGTACTCTAATACCCCCTTCGTTAACATTCCCCTTTGCAAAACCCTGCTCGCTTCTGAACGGTCCACCGCTTTTAAACCATGGGGAATCAGTCCCTCCATTGTATGTTGGTCCATTATCGCTTGTCAGAACAATTATTGTATTTTCAAATATTCCGAGATCCTTTAGCTGCTGTACAAGGTTTCCAACCTGATCATCGAAGTAAGAAATCATCGCAGCATAGGCAGCATGCGGATTTCTGTGAGGAAAGTAGCCTTTATCACCTGTATATGGGACTTCATCGCCAAATTTAGTTTTATAATACTCCACCCATTTCTCAGGAGCCTGAAGTGCCGCGTGCGGTATAGGCGTTGCCCAGTAAAGGAAAAAAGGATTTTCTCTTTTTGTCCTGACGAACTCTGTCAGCTTGTCGAACATTATGTCTGGTGAATAGTCATTCAGAGTAAAAGCGGAATAACTTGCCTGATCAAGAATGTCTGATCCCGGAGCAAGCTTTGTTCCGGGGGCCACTGTATCATTGTTGAGCCAGAACCTGTATTCATTCTCATAAAGGAAAAGCGGATAATAGGTATGGGCCATCCTCTGGCAGTTGATACCAAAAAAGTAATCAAACCCCATTTTTGTAGGGATACTTTCGGTGTTGGGTGCTCCAAGGCCCCATTTACCGATCATTCCTGTCGTATAACCCGCTTTTTTCAAAAGAGAAGCGATTGTTGGTGTACCACTTGATAAAGGCCTCTGTCCTTCAAGTGTGGAATCGGCAATCATGGCCCTGTAGTTCCAAACATCACCTCTCTCAGCCCATTCATCATTTCCTCTTACCTGGGCGTGACCGGAGTGTTTTCCGGTCAGCAGTACGCATCGCGACGGGGCACTTACCGGAGAACCGCTATAGTGGCTGGTGAAAAGCATGCCGCTGCCTGCAAGCCTGTCAATATTTGGTGTTTCAATTTTAGTCTGCCCATAAACACCCAGATCTCCATATCCCAGATCATCAGCAAGAATGAATATAATATTCGGTTTGTCAGCGCTGTTTAGCGAAGCGCTGTTTTCTCCTGTCCTGCACTGGACCAGTAACGCACTGATTCCGATTATCTTCAGTGAAAGGATATAATTCAGGTCAGTTCTGATCATCGTATCATAAAATAAGTCAGGAAAGTATTAATCTTATAAAAATAGTAAAAAAAGCAAGGAAAACAATGAGCTATATCAGATGGACAGCTTGTACTTATTGTCAGGAATGCTATTTTTGACATCTAAATAATCTCCTGCATAATGGATATCCTGTTCAGTGATGCTCTGAAGCTCAGAAGGCCTAATGCCTTCAATATCATGGTCAAGCCAACAGGATCTGTATGCAATCTGAATTGCACATATTGTTACTACCTCGAGAAGCAAAACCTGTTCCCCGGCAAGAATGATTTCAAGCTTCCTGAGGATCTGCTTGAGATGTTTATAAAGCAATACATTGAGGCACAGCAGGTACCTGTTGTTACATTCACCTGGCAGGGAGGTGAACCGACCCTTCTTAGGTCTCGATTATTTCAGGAAAGCAATTGAGTTTCAAAAGAAGTATTCTGCCGGGAAAAACATTGAAAACGCATTCCAGACCAATGGAACAAGGCTGGATGATGACTGGTGCAGGTTTTTTACGGATAACGGGATCCTTGTAGGTATATCAATTGACGGAGAAGAGCACTAGTCACGACAGGTTCAGGATGACTCGATCCGGTGGTCCTACCTTTAAAAGGGTAATGAAAGGCATTGAACTGCTTCATAAAAACAAGGTTGAGTTCAATACCCTGAGTGTTGTCAATAGCTACAATGTTCAATATGCTTCCGAAACCTACAGGTTCCTTAAGCGAATCGGAAGTGGATTTATTCAATTTCTTCCTGTTGTTGAAAGAATTGCTGATAAGCCGGATATTTCAGATCTCAGCCTGGTTACTCCGGATTTCAAGGGTAAAGCAATGGTGACTGACTGGAGTGTCGGGCCTGTTGATTTCGGAAAATTTCTTATTACCGTTTTTAATGAATGGGTACGCAGCGATGTCGCCAGATATTATGTACAGATATTTGATGCAACTCTTGCAAATTACGTTGGTGAAATGCCCGGGATCTGTGTTTTTGCCGAAACCTGCGGGGATGCCCTGGTAATGGAGCATAACGGCGATCTGTACTCCTGCGACCACTTTGTTTACCCTGAGTATTATCTGGGAAATATCAGGGAGAAAGATATGGTTGACATGGTGAGGTCGCAGAAGCAATTTGATTTTGGCATTGACAAACGAAATAAGTTGCCCCGCTACTGTCTCAATTGCGAGGTAAGATATGCCTGCCATGGTGAATGCCCAAAACACAGGTTCTTAAACACCCCTGATGGAAAACCGGGTTTAAATTATCTGTGTGAGGGATATAAAATGTTCTTTCATCATGTTGAGCCCTATATGGATTTCATGGCAAAGGAACTAAAGGCAAAAAGGGCTCCGGCAAATGTGATGCAATGGATCAGGAATAAGGAAAACCAGGTGGTTAAACCCGTACAACCTGAAAGAAATGATCCCTGTCCCTGCGGCAGCGGTAAAAAGTTCAAGAATTGCTGCGCAGGGAAACCGCTGTATAGATAAAAAGGCGCAACGGCACAAGGGCGTAAAGGCGTAAAGGCGTAAAGGATGAAGATACCTTATTACTTTAGTGGCAGAAAAGATTTCAGTGATTCGTCAGTGTCCTTGTATTTCACCCTGAGCTTTTCAAGTCTTTTATGCAGATCATCTTTAATTGTTGCATAAACCGGATCGTTATAGACATTCTTCATCTCCTCCGGATCAGATTTGAGGTCATACAGTTCCCATTCGTCTATGTCGTAATAAAAATGTATAAGCTTATATCTTTCAGTGCTGATGCCGTAATGGCGTTTAACACTATGTACTGCAGGGTATTCATAATAGTGATAGTAATGCTCCTTTCTCCAGTCTGAGGGTGTTTTCCCCTTAAGAACAGGGACCATGCTCATACCCTGCATATCGGCCGGCACCGGGACATTTGCCATATCAAGTATTGTCTCAGCAAAATCAAGATTCGAGACTATATCATTATTTACACTGCCTGCTTTGACTGTACCCGGCCATTGGATCAGCAGAGGCGTCCTGTATGACTCCTCAAACATGAACCTCTTGTCGAACCATCCGTGTTCTCCGAGGTAAAAACCCTGATCGGAGGCATAAATTACAACAGTATTCTTTTCAAGCCCATTCTCCTTCAGATAATCAAGCACCTCTCCCACACTTTTATCAACGGCTGCAATACAGGCCAGATAGTCCTGCATGTATCGCTGGTATTTAAAGCGGATAAGATCGTTCCCGCTTAGCTTTGCTTCGTAGAAATGCCTGATAATAGGATCATATACTTTGTCCCATGCAGCCATTTGTTCGGGATTCATCCGGTTGAGTCCCACATTTTTCGTTGTTGCCGACTCGGGATAGAGTTTTAAATCTTCAATAAGCCTCATTGTTTTTGAGATAGTCATGTCCTGTTCCCTTGCTGCTCTTCCCCTGTTGCTGTAATCATCAAGGAGGGTAGCTGGTTCTGGAAAAGTAACATCTTTATATAGCGACAGTTCGTTGGGGCCAGGCTGCCATTCCCTGTGTGGTGCTTTATGGTGCATCATGAGCATGAAAGGCTTTCCCGAATTCTTAGCTGTATTGATCCATTCAATACTCTTATCAGTGATTATCTCAGTAACATAACCGTTTTCAACATGCCTGCCATCCTTAGTAATAAAATCAGGATTGTAATAGTTTCCCTGACCAGGTAGTATCTCCCAGTGGTCAAAACCTGTCGGATCAGAGCCCAGATGCCACTTACCTATCATTGCCGTTGTATAACCAGCATTTTGAAGCAACTTTGGGAATGTCTGCTGGGTTCCGTCGAAGGGAGACTGTCCTTCATTTTTCACAAAACCGTTAAGGTGGCTGTATTTTCCTGTTAATACCACAGCCCGGCAGGGCCCTGATATTGAGTTAGTAACAAGACACCTGTTGAAGATCATGCCATTTGATGCAATCCTGTCGATATTTGGTGTTGGTGCAAGCTTGCTGATCGGGCTTCCGTAAGCGCTTATGGCCTGGATAGGCATGATCATCTGACATGATGTAGATTATGTTTGGACGCTGCTGTGATGTTTTCTGTGCTGAAGATAGAGCAGAAACAGAAGACAATCCAATTACTGTTATAACATTAAGGCTTGTTTTCATTTTACTTGGGTTTCTTGCTAAGGCGCTAAGAGACATAGCAATTTTTAGTTAGTAATATTAAGCTATTTTATTAAAAATTCACCTGATAATTCGTCGCTGTCAGAATATCCGTATCGGACAGCTTTAACTCTGATTTTGATAGGTTCCGGGTTTCAGATGAAGGGGACCATTGTAAAGTAGCCATCTGGGATTATTTCTTTCTTCAAATGTATAAACAAGTGAAGCCCCATGAGTAGGACAATAAAAGCCAAGAGTCATTGGAGAAGTATAGGTTCCTCCTGTTCTGTAGTTCTTCGCTGACCTGTCCTCCGGAGAGTTTATGATGAAATATGGGATATCCGTTACAGGCTGTTTCCCTCCAGGCCACATTTGTTCAACCATCTCAGGTTCGTTAAGATGTCCCATGTCGCCGGTTTCGAGAGTCCATTTCTCATGCATTTTTGCCATTTCATCTTTGACTTTTCTGTACTCAGGAACAGCTGCAAGATTTGTAATCTGGAAGGGGTCTTTTTTCACATCATACAGTTCTTCAGGTGGTCTGGAGTATGCCATCCATGCTTTTTGAGGCCCGTTAAGCTTATTTTCAGCATCGAGCCGGAGCATCTCCTTATATATCGGCATATTGCTCAGGTAAGGAACCCAGATAGGAAATGGTTCATTTGGATAGTAATTTCTGATATAGAGATAGTTGAGAGTCCTTACCGAACGTATCATATCATATGATTCATCCACTCTGTCGCGTGCTGCGAAGACGGCATCACGAGAAAATCCGGCTGCCTGTTCGCCAAGAAATGGCCTCCCCTGCATATGTGCGGGCACAGGAATGCCTGCCATGGAAAGAACAGTCGGGCCAAAATCAATAGAACTGATAAGTCTTTCATCTACGGATCCGGGTTTTACCTTGCCATTCCATTTTATTATAAGAGGAATATTCAGTCCTGAATCGTAGAGCCATCTTTTTCCCCTTGGCAGTCCGTCTCCATGATCGCCCCAGAAGAAAATCACTGTATTTTCAAGTTCCCCTTCCTTTTCAAGTTCAGCGATAAGAGCACCGACAACTGAATCGAGCCGTGCAATATTGTCATACATTTTGGCAACATTGCGTCGTATGATCTCAGTATCGGGATAATAGGGCGGCAGTTTAACAGTGGCCGGGTCAGTTTTTACTTTGGACAGGTCCCAGTTCTGGCTTTCATGTGTTCCGGTCCAGTTGAATACTGCAAAGAAAGGCTGGTTTTTATCAGGACGGTTTTTATAATGTGCATTTTTGCTGCATTCATCCCAGATGCTTGCAGGCACCGGGTCTTTTGCAAACTGGTAGTCGGTCTTATTATTGTTTGTGCAGTAGTACCCCGAAGCACGCATATATTCAGTGAATGCCTTTACATAATGCGGAGGCACTGCTGTGAAGGACACGGGGTTATCGACTGATCTTCTGTAGGAAGTGGTTCTCATATGCATGCATCCTATAGAGGTCTGGTACATTCCGGTAATAATGCCAGCCCTGACCGGTGCACTTATTGCAGCTGTTGTGAACACATTTGTAAACCTGGCACCCTGAGAGGCAAGTCGGTCAATATTAGGTGTCTTAGCTACTTTGTCGCCATAGCATCCAAGATGTGGACTCAAATCTTCAGTTGAGATCCAGAGAATATTGGGTCTCTTTTGCGGCTGCTGTCCGTTAGCTGTAAACGTCAGGAGGGCTGCTGCTCCCAGACCGATTGCACTTTTGATATTTCTCATTTCAGATTTTGTGATTTATTTTACAATTCCTGCCGGACGACGGTTGGCTCCGGGTGATTTTGTGAGGTTATCCCCAAGGTCTTTACGGGCCGCTTCTGCCAGAGCCTCCAGTTCCTTTACTTTTTCGGGATAGACTGTTGCAACATCGTACCATTCACCCGGATCGCGACGCAGATCGTAAAGCTGGGCGACTGCAATTGTTTCAGTTCCTGTTGGTCCCGGCCAGCCGTCTGCTCCCGGCTTAAATCCCCTGTATGTTCTGCTTTTATGAGGCAGGACAAGTTTCCAGTAATCCCGTTGTACTGCCTCAAGGCTATTCTGTTCATAATAATATAAGAATTCATGTCTTGGTTCGGTGACTTTATCACCAAGCATCAGCGGCAGGATGCTTACCCCGTCAATTTTCCTTTCAGGCAGCGGTGCACCTGTGATGGCTGCCAGAGTCGGAAGTATATCAATAGAACTGGCCAGTTTGCTGCAGATCTCCCCGGCAGGGATTACGCCCGGCCACTTCATTATACACGGAACGCGCTGCCCGCCTTCCCAGCTTGAGCCCTTGCCTTCACGCAATCCGCCTGTGGAACCTGCATGGTTGCCAAAGTTAAGCCATGGTCCGTTATCGCTTGTAAAAATCACAAGAGTGTTTTTATCGAGACCAAGCTTTTCAAGAGTTTTCAGGATCTCTCCTATTGACCAGTCAACCTCCATCATAACATCACCGTAGAAGCCCTGCTTGCTCTTTCCTCTGAATTTTTCAGAAACCCCGAGGGGGATATGCACCATTGAATGTGGAAAATAGAGAAAGAATTTTTCGTTTTTATGACTTTCGATGAAGCTTACCGCTCTTTCTGTATAATCGGTAGTCAGTTTATCCTGGTCCGCCAGAGTGCGGACTTCTGCAACTTTATCATTGCCTTTTATAAGAGGAAGAACAGGATATTTCATCTTATTGCTGGTAGTATCCTTGAGATGTATCGGAACTCCGTCAAAATCGACCGGCCACATGTCATTTGAATATGGGATGCCATAATATTCATCAAAGCCATGCTGCAGCGGGAGGAATTCTTTGAGATGACCGAGGTGCCATTTTCCTATAATTCCGGTATGATATCCTCTTGTTTTAAGCATTTCAGCCATTGTCGTCTCATCAGAATTTATTCCGGTCTGTGCCCAGGGCATAAGCGCTCCGGAGATACCAACCCTGTTGGGATAACATCCGGTCATAAGTCCTGCCCTTGAAGCACTGCTAACTGCCTGCGGGCAGTAATACCAGGTGAATTGCATTCCCTGGTTTGCCATTCTGTTGAGATTTGGAGTCTCATACTGGTTGGCGCCTGTACGGCCGATATCGCCATAGCCCATATCATCCATGAGGATAAGGACAATGTTTGGTGCAGCCTGTTTGAAAGAGGAAGCCTTCTGCCCGTTTGCATTTATAATCGCTGCTGAGGCAAGTGTGATACCAAAAACCCTTTTAATACTCATCATATCAATTTTTATTTTCTTCCCTCCCATTTCGGATTGGGTTCCATCATTTTTGCACCGGTTGATTTTCTCCATTCCTGAAGCAAACTGTACAACTCTTTTGTTTTTTCAGGATAGTCTGCAGAGATGTCCTTTGTTTCTGAGAGATCATTTTCAAGATCATATAGCTCCTGCCGCTCTTTCTCAAAATTATCGATTAGTTTATATCTGCCAAGCCTTATGGCGCTGCCCGGTTCCACTCCCTGATTCGAGTAATGCGGATAGTGCCAGAACAATGGTCTTTCCTTCAGATTGTCTTTCTTCAATACGGGCAAAATGCTTACACCATCTGTTTTGACACCTGAATCTGATCCTGTCATTTCGCTGATTGTTGCAAAATAGTCTATTGATGAGACGGCAGTTTTAACAATTGAACCAGGCTTCCCGTCTGATGGTGATCTGATGATCAGCGGAACTCTTATCCCTCCCTCATAAAGCCATCCTTTACCTGCCCTGAGAGGGGAATTGCATGTAGGCGATCCTTCAGAAGTAGAAAGTCCTCCGTTGTCTGAGGTGAAAATTATTATTGTATTCTTATCGAGTTTAAGTTCTTCAAGTTTCTTCATGAGCCTGCCAATATTTTCATCAACGCTCCAGATCATTGCAGCATATACCGGGTAGCTTTGAATTACACGTTCCTTGAAATTATTGCTCATCGAAGGCTTTATCCATTGTTTATCACGGGTGAATGGCTCAATTTTGTCAAGTCCCATAGATTCAGCCTTGTCTGTGAATTTCCTGATATGCTCCTCCTTTGCCTGCATTGGATTATGAACCGCATAGTATGAGAGGTATACGAAGAAAGGTTTATCCTTTGTGTTTTCAACAAACCGGATAGCTTCATCAGTCTGCCTGTCGGTAAGATATTCACCGACCGGCCCGTCTTTAAGTCTTGGATTACCGTACGGCGAAAAGAATCCGTTCGATTCCTTGTTTTTGACTGGTGATCCCTTACTGAAGCCCCCGCTGTTTACATCGAAACCCTGGAATTCCGGCCAAAACTCAGGTGTCTCTCCCAGATGCCACTTACCGGATATCATTGTTCTATAGCCATTTTTCTGCAAGACTTCAGCTATTGTAGTCTCATTCAGATCAAGATTGAGTTTGAATGGCAGGGCTATGAGTTTGTCTGTCGGAGAACCGCTGTTGGAAGCTTGTCTTCCTGGTATCCAGTCGGTGATTCCAGTGTTGACCGGGTATTTGCCAGTCATTATTGAAGCCCTTGTTGGCGAACTGACAGGACATGCAGCATAAGCATTGGTGAATTTTACTCCCTGTGAGGCCAGCCTGTCAATATTTGGTGTTTCATAGTACTTGCTGCCATAGCAGCCAAGGTCGGTATAACCAAAATCGTCAAGAAGAATAAAGATCACATTTGGTTTCGGTTTTGCTGGCGCCGATGCTGCGCAGAAAACTGCCAATGGTGCAATTAAAGCACTTCCTACTGCTGCTTTTATTCTTCTCATTTTCAAATTTTCAAATTTTCAAATTTTCAAATTGATATTATAACTAAAACCTTGTTCTGCCATCATCCCTGATTTTTCTGAGCAGTTCTGTTAATTCTGTAACAATAGCCTGATTCTGAGGAGCAACATTATTTCTTTCTCCAAGATCAGTTTTCAGATTATAAAGTTGAGGAAGAGGATCGTTGCCTGTCTCTGTATTGGTATTAACCTGGACTTTTGCACCGCCTCCGGGTTCGATGTACTTCCAGTCTCCTTTGATTATAGTAAGCCGGCCGGCATGTTCGACCAGCCATTCCCTTCCTTTACCGGATTTGCCAAGCAATGCATCGAGCTGATTGAAGCTGTCAGGACCTTCTTCCAGGCCAAGTGTCTGGCCTGTAAGTGATGCAAATGAAGCCATCAGGTCGATCTGGCTGAACAGGGCATCGGATGTTCCGGGTTTAATTTTTCCAGGCCAGCTTGCAATAAACACCACCCTTGTACCAGCATCAAAGAGGCTGTACTTACCTCCACGGAGCGGTCCAGACGGAGTATGCCCGCCAAGCAATTCAACTGCCTGGTCTTTATATCCGTCATCAACAACCGGACCGTTATCGCTTGAGACAATTATCATAGTCTTTTTCGACAGTCCCAGTTTTTCAACACTCTTTATGATTTCACCTACCGACCAGTCGAATTCGAGGATTGCATCACCTCTTGGCCCCATGCCGCTCTTTCCGGCAAACCTTGGATGCGGAACACGAGGGACATGAATATCATGGGTGGCAAAATAAAGAAAGAATGGTTTTTCCTTATTTTGTTCGATAAATTTTACTGCCTTGCCTGTAATTACATCGGCTATATCCTCATCAATCCATAGTGCTGACTTTCCGCCGCTCATATACCCGATCCGGCTGATCCCGTTGACTATAGTCATATCATGGCCATGGCTGGGATGCATTTTAAGGAGCTCAGGATGCTCTTTTCCTGTGGGCAGAGTCAGGATAGGATCACCAAAGCTAACTTTTATCGGATCTGCCGGATCAAGTCCCACCACCCTCCTGTTTTCAACAAATACGCAGGGTACGCGGTCGCCTGTGGCCGGAATTAAGAAATTATAGTCAAATCCTATATCCATTGGGCCTGATTTAATCTCTCCGTTCCAATCAGCTCCTTCTGCGGGTCCGAGCCCCAGGTGCCATTTACCAACAACACCTGTAGTGTATCCTGCCCTTTTAAGGATTGTTGCAATTGTGGTTCTGCCAGGCTGGATTATAGCCGTTGCGTCGCCTGTAGCAACACCGGTTCCTTTTTTCCTCCATGCATATTCTCCTGTAATAAGAGAGTATCGGGATGGCGTACTTGTCGCTGAGGTAGCATGTGCATTTGTAAAGCGCAATCCCTGTTTGGCGACCCTGTCGATATTCGGAGTACTTATTTTTGTTGCACCATAACAGCTCACATCACCATAGCCAAGATCGTCGGCATAGATGATGATTATATTTGGTTTTTCAACTAGTCTGAGCATTGATAAACTGTGCTGATGCCAGACTCAATATGCCAAGTGTACCGGCTGAAATTAATTTTTTTCATATGTAAACTTTAATAAGTATTGATTTATACTGCCTTTGCGCCTTTGTGCCTTTGCGCCATTGAGCCATTTCTTTTTGCCACCAAGTTACACCATGTCATTATTTAGCCTTTTCAAATGCAAATGGAAAATCTGTTGATGGTGTATGAGCCTCCTTCATGAGCGCTTCCATTTTTAAAACAATTTCCGTGTTTGATGCGGCGACATTGTTTGTCTCACCCGGATCGGAAGAAAGATCATAGAGTTCTGTATCTCCCTGTGGCACCTTGTTAACATTGAGTTTAACAGCCTTCCAGTTATCCATTCTTACAGCCATCTTACCGCCCTGTTCATGGAATTCCCAGTAGAGATATTCATGTTGTTTCTGAGTTTTACCAAGAAGAGTTGGAAGAAACGATACTCCGTCTATATCTTGAGGAGCATCAGCTCCTGTAATCTCTGCTAATGTCGGTAATATATCCCAGAAGGCAGAGATATGGTCTGAAGTAGTCCCGGGTTTAACCTTTGCAGGCCACCTGACAAGCATTGGGGTTCTTATTCCGCCTTCATACATGTCGCGTTTATAGCCCCTCAGTTCTCCATTGCTGTTGAAATAATCAGGATCCGCGCCGGCTTCAAGGTGAGGGCCGTTATCGGAGGCAAATATTACTATAGTATTCTTTTCAATGCCCAGCTCCTTAAGTTTGGCAAGCAATTCACCGACATAATCATCGAGTTGATTAATCATTGCTGCAAAAGCTGCATGTGCTTCAGGCTGGGAGCCATATGGACCAAGACGGAAAGTCGGGCCATCATCTGTTCCCTTAAAACTCTTTTCAGGATCGAACTTTCCTCTGAACTTCGTCATATACTCTTCCTTGGCAAATAGTTCAGCATGAGGGATTGTTGTGGGATAAAAAAGAAAAAATGGTTTATTCTTATTGGCTTCCATAAAATTAACAGCCGCCTTATGGATCAGGTCGGCGCTATAAACGCCTTTCCTGCGCTGTCATTTTCATGAAGAAGGATCTTGTCATGATTATGCCAGAGATGGTCGGGATAGTAGTTATGCGCAAGGCTCTGGCAGTTGTAACCATAAGAACTCATCGAATCCCTGGGCATTGGGATCACCTTCAGTATCGATATAGCCAAGTCCCCACTTTCCAAATGCACCGGTTGTATATCCTTTTGATTTAAGCATTTCAGCAACAGTAAAGGCTTCTGCTGGAAGCGGCCAGTTGCCTTCAGGTTCCCAGCTCTTATTTCCTCTGACAGGTGTATGGCCTGTATGCTGGCCAGTCATAAGCGATGAGCGCGAGGGGGCCGAGACTGTACAACCAGTATAATGTTGTGTGAAAAGCATGCCCTCGGCAGCCAGTCTGTCAATATTAGGAGTAGAAAAATTCTTTTGACCATAGCAGCTTAAATCTCCGTAACCGAGATCATCAGCCAGGATATATACAATATTAGGGAGTGGCTCCTTTTTTTCAGCAGAGTTGCAGGACATTGCTGCAAGTGAAGCACATAATGCAACAGGAATTTTGCTTTTCATCTTCTAATTTTAAATAAGAATGAATTAAAATAATTTTAATTCAGGTCATTTAAAATTAGAATAAATAATTGGAAAAACAACTATTTATACCCCATCCCAATTGGTTTCATTGCCGCATAACTCCCACTATAAAGTGCTTAATCCGCGGTTGAATATCCAGATTAGAGTGAAGGATCAGACTTTTTAATATGAATCGTTATGAACACTCTTTATAGACCTTCCTGATGGTTCATTCTGATTCCTGAATGAAGCATCCCAGGCAAGTGCATCAGGAGTGCTGCAGGCAACTGAAGGTACAGATGGTACGCAAGTTGCTGCTGAATCGGATGGAAAGTGTTCGCTGAATATCGATCTGTAGAAATATTCTTCCTTGTTCTGAGGAGGATTTATAGGGAACCGGTACCTTGCATTTTTCAGCTGCTCATCAGAAATTTCTTTTGCAGCCACTGTTTCTCAGAGTGTCAATCCAGCCATAACCTACTCCATCGGAAAATTGTTCTTTCTGACTCCATGTTACGCTTTCAGGAAGGTAATCTTCAAATGCTTTTCTTAAGTACCCATTTTTCAATTTTTCCGTTGCCTGCCATTTTATCTTTTGGATTTAGCCTCATGGCCACATCGATGAATTCTTTATCGAGAAACGGAACTCGTCCCTCCACACCCCATGCGGCAAGTGATTTGTTTGCCCTGAGACAATCGTAAAGATGAAGTTTACTGATTTTTCTCAGGGTTTCCTCATGGAATGATTTTGCATCAGGCGCTTTGTGAAAATAGAGATATCCTCCGAAGATCTCATCTGCACCTTCACCGGACAGAACCATTTTTACACCCGTCGATTTTATTACACTGGCAATGAGGTACATGGGAGTAGATGCCCTTACTGTTGTAACGTCGTATGTTTCAATATGATATATAACATCCCGTACTGCATCAAGACCCTCTTCAACTGTAAAATGTATTTCATGGTGAATTGATCCAATATGATCAGCAACTTTTCTTGCGGCAATAAGATCGGGTGAACCTTCCAGACCGATTGCAAATGAGTGGAGTTGTGGCCACCATGCATCTGTTTTATCGTCCGATTCGATTCTTTTTGAAGCAAACTTCTTAGCAACGGCAGAGATCATTGATGAATCAAGTCCACCTGATAACAGAACACCATATGGAACATCTGACATCAGCTGACGGTGAACAGCAGCTTCAAGAGCATTTCTTAGTTCCGGTATTGATGCTTTCATTATTTTCAACATTTTCATAATTCATCCAGTCGCGGTGATACCATTTTTTCACCACACCTTCCTTACTGTAAAGGTAATGGCCGGGTAAAAATTCCTCGATCCTGTTGCAGACGCCCTCAAGAGCCTTCAACTCTGACGCCACATAAAAATTTCCAAAAGTATCCCAACCCATATATAGAGGAACAATACCAATATGGTCTCTTGCAATGAAATAGCAATCATTCTCCCTGTCATATAGAGCAAAAGCAAAGATTCCGTTAAGATCTTCAAGAAATGAAGGACCTTTTTCGCGGTAGAGGGCAAGAATTACCTCGCAATCGGAATTTGTCAGAAATTCATAGGTGTCTTTATATCTTCGCCTGATCTCCTGATGATTATAAATCTCACCATTAACAGCTAAAACCAGATTCCCGTCCTTGCTGTATTGAGGTTGTTTTCCGGACTCAACATCGACTATGGATAATCTTTCATGTGCAAGGATTGCCTTCTCACAACAAAATATACCGGACCAGTCCGGTCCCCGGTGCCTTACTTTCTTTGACATTTTAAGGACCGTTGCTTTCAGGTCCATATAGTTTATTTTCAGATCAAAAACTCCTACTATTCCACACATGTTTCTCCTCCGTTAAAGAATTGTTTCGTTATTTTATATAATTATGAGAATGCAAATCTAATGAAATCATTGAATAATAAAAATGTTTATTAAACATAAACAATAAATAAACTGATATATATAAATTAAAATGACCTTATATATGAATAATATAAATGAATAATGCTGATACAATAAATAATATTAATATTCACTATGTGTATTCATTAACCGTGCGGGGTTTCTTTTTACTAAATAATCTAATCGAGTGCAATAACAGACTTTTGAGGTAGTATAAAATAATTCATCATACTTCCGAATGGATTTAAGCAGTTTTTCCTTATTGAGGGATGTTTTTTCTTTTTAACGCGGTATTTGAGTCTAATCTGCATTAGTATATTGTTATTTTGTGAGTCTGTTTCAGAAATATCTGAATATAATATGTTATTGTTTTAATAGAGTTTTTATCCGTTGTGATGATACCTGTTTTAGTAACGTCACGAAAGTGATATATACAATAAAAGCTAAGTAAATGAGGGTAGCAACTGTAATTCTATAAATAAATCAATATACTTGCAAACTGTCAAAGAATGCAGTACAATGATATTTTAATATGGGTAAGAAAATAGTATTTTGCAATTGCGGCAGTGATAGAATTAAGCAGGAGCGGTTGGAGGCAATCGAAAAGATGCTCATTGATGCAAATGTTGATATACTAAAGATATCGGACTTATGCGGTGTGTCTGTTCTTGAGAAGGAGAAGCTTGGAGGTATTTTAAGTAAGGATGATGAATACCTGATTGCAGGTTGTTATTCAAGGACAATGAAACTTCTGCTTGAGAAATCAGGTATTGAAACAGATAACTATTCCTTAAGATTCGTCAACTTTTTTGAATCGGATAATGAAGAGATCCTCAGAGAAACATCATTATTCGTTGAAGGATCTGATGTTAACAGGAAACCTGAGTTTGAGGAGATAGTGAGTTCTGATGAATGGCCATCATGGTTTCCCGTTATTGATTACACACGTTGTACAGTCTGCGGACAATGTGCGGATTTTTGCCTTTTCGGAGTATACGAAAAAACTGACGAAAAGATCAATGTGATTAATCCACAGGAATGCAAGAATAATTGCCCTGCCTGTGCACGGATTTGCCCATCCACTGCGATAATATTTCCCAAATACAAACAGGGAGGTGCTATAGGTGGCTCTGATGTTATCGATGAGCTTGCAGAACAGAAACGCCAGGCGGAAGACATCAACTCCATTGTGAACGGTGATATTTACAACGCCCTTAAGCAACGGAAGGAGAAACGCAGATCCATCATACGCGAAGAAGCAATGAATAAGGCTATTGAGGAACGTCTCAATGCCCTGAATAAAACTAATACAGAAAGCAAGTAAACTATGTCACTTTTTTCCAATTTCTACAGGACAGACAGGCGTTGCCGGAATAAATTCATTGTTAATATGGTGTGGAAAGGATTTATGGGATTCCGTAAATTCAAGAAAAGGCAAAAGAATGGGGAGCTGTTCCCTGCTTTCCAGTTTATTTCCGTTACAAATGACTGCAACTTAAAATGCCAGGGCTGCTGGGTCACTTCAGACGGACATAAGGAATATCTTGAATTTGATAAGATTGACTCTATAATCCGTGATAGTAAAAAGCAGGGATCATATTTTTTCGGGATCCTTGGCGGGGAGCCGCTTATGTATAAACAGTTGTTTGAGATTTTCGAAAAACATCCTGATTGTTATTTCCAGCTTTTCACAAACGGTACACTGTTTACCGACAGTGTTGCTAAAAAATTGCTGAAGTCAGCCAATGTGACTCCCCTGTTCAGCTTTGAGGGCGATGAAGTGGTTGCCGATGTCCGCAGAGGGGGTCATAATATTTACAACAGGACGCTTGAAGCAATCAAAACCTCAGTGAACAATAAATTAATCACAGGTGTTGCTATCAGTGTCTGTAAATCAAATATAGAGATGGCACTCTCCGATGATTTTATAAAAATGCTTCACGATTCCGGTGTGATATATGTCTGGTATTATATCTATCGTCCTGTCGGGGAGAATCCGAATTATGAATTATGCCTTAGCAGCGAAGAAATACTGAGACTACGGCATTTTCTTGTTGATGGAAGAACCAAATACCCTGTTGTGCTGGTAGATTCATACTGGCGGGCTGACGGAGAGCCGTTCTGCCCTGCAGCTGAAGGTTTAAGCCATCATATAAACGCCTCCGGAAACATCGAGCCTTGTCCTGTTATCCAGCTGGCGGCAGAGAATATTAAAGAAGGCGACCTGAAAAATATCTATGAGAATTCCGTTTTCCTGAAGGATTTCCGGAATGATATTCTCCTGAAGACCAAAGGATGTGTTTTAATGGAAGACCCATTATGGCTTAAAAATTTCGCTGAAAAACAGCAACGCACTGAACACTTCAAACAGGCCGGGAATGCTTTCGGATTTTGAGAGAGCACCGGTTATTAGCAGTCATGGTTCCTGTACTCATATTCCAGAGAAGAACTGGATTTACAGAATGGCAAAAAAGACCGCATTCTTCGGAATGGGATCCTATGGTTGATTAACAAATAATAAATGATTAAAGATTCGGAATTAATTCTTGAGGTTCCTCTCTCAACTGAGATCCGGCACAACATCCGGAAAGAGGTGGAGGCATGGTTTGCAGCAAACCCAATTATTCCGCCAATATCCTATGATGCCATTTCACTTGCAGCAGATCGCCTTATAGAAAAAAATGGCTGGGATGTTAACCATAAGGCATTTGTAATGGTGTGCTGCGGCAATGCTGTCTGGAGACCTGTTATAGGGTCCGTGCCGTTTAACCGCCGGATCCTCCTGCTTCCGCACTGTTTGAAGAACAGTACTTTATGCAAGGGTCAGCAGGATGAACTGGGATTGCTTTGCAGCGAATGTGGAAACTGCAGTATCTCAGGTCTCCTGCGCGAAGCAGAAAACCTTGGATATGTAGCCATAGTAACTGAAGGCACAACAATTACTGCCAGGCTCATCGAAAGCGGGAAGGTTGATGCGGTGATCGGTATCGGATGCATGCACGTCCTGCAGAAAATGTTTGTCTCGGTCAGCCGCTTTGCCATACCGAGCATCGGAATCCCGCTTCTTTCCTGCGGCTGCACTGATACAACGGCTGATTCGGCCTGGATAAAGGAAGAGATGTATCACATCGAAAAGAATTCAAATTTCAGACTTCTTAATCTGAACTACCTGAGGAACAGAGCCTCATCGATTTTCGGCAGGGAGCAGTTGCGGCAGATCCTCGATACGCCGGAAAATACGACCGAACAACTTGTTTTCGATTCATTGCTCGCCGGGGGAAAGAGACTTCGTCCCCTGCTAACAATATTGACATATGAAGCTTTCAACGGTCATACCGATGGCCAGCATTTAAACCGGCTGGCACTGTCCGTCGAGTGTTTTCACAAGGCTTCCCTCATTCATGATGATATTGAGGATAACGATCAGCTGAGATACGGCAAAGAAACACTGCATGCCGCATATGGCATACCTGTGGCCATCAATGCCGGTGATCTTCTGATCGGAGAAGGTTACCGCCTGATTGCCGAGGCTGGCCTGACTCCCGAAATTGTTGTCAGTTGCATAAAAATGGTCTCGAACGGACACAGGCGTCTTTCAATAGGCCAGGGAATTGAGCTGATGTCTCTGAAAAACAAAGATATTCTTTCACTTGCTGATACACTGCAGGTTTTTGACTATAAAACAGCAACCGCCTTTAAAGTGTCACTCTTGCTCGGGGCTCTTGCAGCAGGAGCTGATGAAAACTCGCTTGCACTGCTTGAAGAATTCAGCCGTTCGATCGGTATAGCTTACCAGATAAAGGATGATATAGAGGATTTCAGAAATTCAGACGGAGAATTTGAAATTCATAAACCTTCAGTATTGGTTTCACTTCTTGCGGAAAAGCTTAACCCTGACGACAGGATTCTTTTTAATAACGCGCTTCTTGATAATGACATTAATATCATTCATGGCCTGGTTGATAACTACAAGACTGTCCCGGAGGCAGAGAACCTGCTGTTAAAATATATATCAGATTCCAGGGATTGCCTGGACAACTTTCAGAATACCGGACTAAAAATGGCTTTGCATGAGATCCTGGGATATATTTTCAAGGAACATATTTAAATTTCTTGCCGGCAGGCCATTAGAGAAGCTCAGAAGAAATTCGATAGAGAGCGTTCTTAGCAGATCTGTCAGTTTCCTCGATCCTCAGAGTACGGATGAAATAAAGGCATTCATAAGGAGCCGTCAGACAATTACCGGCGGATTTGCCGACAGGGCAGGCAACTGCGATCTGTATTATTCATTGTTTGGATGTTATATTGCCGAAGCGCTGGGTGTTGATGAGATTAAGCCTTTATTAAGGGAATATGTCAAAAAAATGATATCCGGAAAGCTTACCGGAATTCATCTTAAATGCGCAGTAATCCTTCATGCCAAGCTGTTTGGCAATAAGACTATCCCTCCGCACCTGCTTAAGGATGAGACTGTAACAGCACAATATTCCGACTTTATCAATATGCTGTCATCATATTATTCAAATGATTATCTCTCTTTATACAGATTTATGCGCAGGCTAAGAACGTCCGGAAAAAGTAATAATCTGCCATGTTCGGTAACTGCTGCTCATCTGATTCTTCGGGAGTGTACTGAAAGCAATGCTGAAGACCCATGGAAACAGATGAATTCCTTTTATAAAAACGGAAGTTTCTCGGCATTCAGTAATGCTCCTTCCGGTGATCTGCTTTCAACAGGTGTTGCGCTTTATGCTCTCAGGTTCGCCGGCTCAGACCTGAGCCTCATTAAGCCTGAGTGTCTGATGTTTATAGATTCATTATATTCTGAAGGCGGGTTTTGTGCTACTGTTCTCGATCCTGGTCCTGATGTGGAATATACATTTTACGGACTTCTTGCGCTAGGTTCATTATCAGATTAATTATGGAAACAGACCTGATCAAAACTCAGTTAAAGCAGTTGACTGACAAGTTAATAAGGGAACAAAATGCAGAAGGATTCTGGACAGGAAGGCTTTCCTCAAGCGCCTTGTCTACGGCAACTGCTATTGTGGCCCTAAAGATCAACGGTGATCCTGCAGATGAAAAGTTAATACAATCCGGTTATGACTGGTTATGTTCAAACATCAATTCCGACGGCGGCTTCGGTGACACACCTGAAAGTACCAGCAATGTCAGCACCAGTCTTCTTTGCTATGCTGCAGTATACTTTTGTCAGACTGATAATCATTCCGGGGAAGGTATTTTAAATGCTGTAGAGAAGTTTCTGGAGACCCGGGGAATCAGATTAAAAGCCCGGGATATTATTTCATCCGTACTTGAATTCTATGGGAAGGATTTCACTTTTTCAGTGCCGATACTTTCGATGCTTGCCATTTGCGGAGTTCTTTCAGATGAAGCTTATAAACATATTCCACGCCTTCCTTTTGAATTATCGCTGCTTCCCACCTCCTGGTACCGGTTTTTCAACCTTCAGGTTGTGAGTTATGCAATTCCGGCGCTTATCGGCGTAGGCATTTTTATACATACCCGGCGGAGGTCGGAATTTTCGATAGGAAATATTTACAGGAATCGTTCCATTGCTCCTGCTATAAATAAACTGATAAGCATTATGCCCGAAAGCGGTGGATTCCTCGAAGCAATCCCTCTTACGGCGTTTGTAAGCATGTGCCTGATGTCAAGCGATTATAAGGACAATGAGGTTGTGACCAGAGGCTTATTCTTCCTGCGAAAACAGATGCGAAGCGATGGCAGCTGGCCAATAGACACTGACCTGTCAAACTGGGTTACTACTCTCAGCATTAAAGCACTGGGTCCTCAATTGAAATCTTGTCTCAGCAATGAGGGAGTTGCAAAGGTTAAAACCCACATTCTTTCCACTCAAAACAAAATTAAACATCCCTTCAACGGGGCAAAACCCGGAGGATGGGGATGGACAAACTATTCCGGATCTGTGCCGGATGCCGATGATACGGCAGGCGCCATACTTGCTTTACTGGATATGTATGAAGGAAGTCCTGAAGAAACAGCCGCTATTATCAGCGGATGCATATGGCTTGAAGAACTTCAGAACTCTGATGGCGGATTCCCTACATTTTGCAAAGGCTGGGGACGTTTACCCTTCGACAGCAGTTCCGCCGATCTGACAGGGCATGCATTGCTTGCACTTACCGGAACACTGTCAAGGCTGAAAATGGAAATTCCTGTTCCGTTACAGCGAAGATTTTACAGATCTGTTCGAAAGGCTGTCGGGTTTTTAAAGAAGCATCAGGCTGATGACGGGCACTGGGTGCCGCTCTGGTTTGGAAATCAACTGACAGGCAATATGAAAAATCCCATTTATGGAACAGCCAGGGTTTGCGTATATCTGGATGATTGCCTGAAATATGATTCTCTGAAAACTGAATTAAGGGACGGTCTGACAAGAATGATATTTTCTGCCCGGACTTTTATTCTTTCCCAGCAAAACACTGACGGAAGCTGGGGAGGTGAAAAGGATATTCCCGGAACAATTGAAGAAACATCGCTGGCGATCAGCGCCCTGGCTTTAAGTCAAGAGGATGAATGTCTGAAAGGATTGGAATGGTTAAGAGATAGAACCGCGGACGATAATTTACATCCCAGCCCGATTGGCCTTTATTTTGCAATGCTCTGGTATGATGAAAAGCTCTACCCTCTAACATGTTATGTCGAAGCATTACGACGCTTTATTGAACGGTAATCTTTTAAATTTGTTTCCCTGAAATGATGAAAATATTGTTATGACAACTAAAAGAGATCTGATATGAAAATTCACCTTGTCGGCGGCTTTCTGGGCAGTGGAAAAACAACGGCAATTGCCAATTCCTGCAAAATACTTTCTGACAGGGGTATTATCACATCCGTTATTACAAATGATCAGGGCAGGTATCTTGTCGACAGCCGTTTCATCCGGCAATCAGATATCCCATATGCCGAGGTTACCGGCGGATGTTTCTGCTGTAATTACAATGAACTTGATACCCAGATAAGCAATCTCAGGAACACCCATAATCCGTCAGTCATTTTTGCTGAATTTGTCGGCTCATGTACCGATCTGGTTGCAACTGTTCTTAAACCGCTGATAGAATACCGGGACGGGGATAATGAACAGGTTACCTTTTCGAGCTATTGTTGATTCGCAGTTATTCCTGCTGTACCTTGAGGATAAAGCATTGCCGTTCAGCATTGAAACAAAATACATCTGGGAAAAGCAAATAGAAGAAGCCGAAGTCCTGATAATAAATAAAACAGACCTTCTTTCATCTGAGGAGCTGGCAAAGCTCAAGCGACTGACTGAGAACTTATACCCAACCAAGCTCTTGCTTTTTCAGAATTCGCTTGACAGCAATTCATTGACTAATTGGATCGATATTATCAGCAACACAGATCAGAATCAGCCGCATAAGACAATTGAAATTGATTATGTCAAATATGGCAAGGGAGAGGCTAATCTTGCCTGGCTTGATGAAGAAATTGAAATCATCACTCCGGATGATTCATCTGTCGAGCTGGCCTACACTTTTATAAACAGAGTCACTGAAGCGATTACAGGTAAAGGCCTGACCATAGGCCATTTAAAATACTTTCTTGTTTTTAATGATAAATCCCTGAAGATAAGTCACACTACAATTTCGGATCAGGCTGTTTCCGAATCGCCGGTTTACGAAAAAGCCCCATCAGTGGATCTTCTTGTTAACGCTCGCATACAAACATCACCAGATGAGTTGAGAAAGATCCTTTTTGACAATCTTAATCAGTTAAAATCCATCCCTGGTGTGCAGGTCAATGAGAAGTTTTTATCGTATTTCCAGCCGGGATTCCCGAATCCTACTCACAGAATGGAATAATTCTTTTGGACTTGCTTGTGGAGTACCCGTAATGAACAATTGAGTGAGATAAAAAACATCAGTTCATCAGCTTGTACTCATTGGGGGTATACCCGGTGCTCTTTTTAAACATACGGCTGAAGTGCTGGGGATGCTTAAACCCTAATTCATAAGCAATCTCACTTATCGATTTGCTTGTGTCGAATACCCTTTCCTTGGCGATTTCTATGAGTTTTAACTGTATCTGCTCCTGAGCCGATTTGCCTGTCTCCTTTTTAATTAAATCCCCAAAATAGTTTGGAGAAAGATGCAGCTGGTCAGCGCAATATTTAACAGTCGGCAAACCTGAAGTTTTTGTAATTTCTGATTTTAAATAATTATCAAGCAGATTTTCAAACCTTACAAGAATATCTTTATTAACCTGGCTGCGTGTAATAAACTGCCTGTCGTAAAATCGCATACAATAATTAAGAAGCAATTCGATGTTATTTGCAATAAGCCTTTTACTGTGTTTGTCAATTGACTGATGCAGCTCATGATCGATTTTACCCAGGCAATCCAGAATTAGTTGTCTTTCCCTTTCCGACAAATGCAGGGCTTCGTTTGTTTCGTATGAGAAAAACGTATACTCTTTGATATTGTGACCAAGTGAAGTGCCCCTGATTAAATCAGGATGAAAAAGCAATGCCCATCCTTTAGGGCGAGAACTCCCCGGAGCGTTACCAATTCCAACAACCTGGCCCGGTCCAATAAAGACAAGAGTGCCTTCCTGGTAATCATAGTAATTACAGCCATATTTCATATCGCCGCATATTGCTTCTTTCAGAAAGACACAATAAAAGCCGAAATTTGCCCGGACAGGCGGGATAAGTTTCATTTCTGATAAATCGTATACACTTACCAAAGGATGAAGTGTCTCTACCCCTCTCATGGTATTATACTCAGATATATTCGCCAGTTTTATTATATCTTCCATAGCCTTACTGTTTATTTTGAAACAAATTTACTGCTTATTTCTTAACTGGTTACGTATAAAAATCAATATCAGTAATTCTGGTACGTAAAACAGTAATGCATATACAAAGCCCCCGGTTAATTCAGTCTCACCTTTGCATTGTGAGAATCTTTTCTATGGAAAAAATTAATTTAGAACGAAAACGATATAAATATGAAAGCAATAATTACCGGACTTTTTCTTATGTCAATTGGTGTTCAAACATCAATCTCTCAACAAGCTGCAGCTCCTCTGGTTAAAACCATTTATGGAACTGTGCGTGGTTTACAGGATGGTGATGTTGAAAGCTTCAAGGGAATTCCCTATGCTGCTCCTCCGGTAGGTGAATATCGCTGGCGTCCTCCACAACCTGTACAACCGTGGCAGGGAGTTCGTGATGCGAGTAAATTTGGCTCAACCTGCGCAGCGGCAGGTTGGGGTGCTGCTCAGGGATCAATTCAGGCAGGCTCCTCTGAAGATTGCCTGTTTCTCAATATATGGAGACCTGCAGGAGCTACAAAAAATGCAAAGATGCCGGTTATGTTGTGGATACATGGCGGTGCATTTGTGGGTGGCAGCGGGAACACTTCCGGAGATCAGTTTGCCAGACAGGGAGTCATCCTGGTTTCCATCAACTATCGTCTGGGACGCCTCGGTCATTTTGCATTTCCGGCTTTGAGCAGGGAGCATCCGGAAGAGCCAAAGGGCAGTTATGCCTTCATGGACCAGATAGCCGCCCTGAAGTGGGTACAGCAAAACATTGCAGAATTCGGTGGCGATCCTGAAAATGTTACCATTTTCGGTTTCTCTGCAGGTGGAGTTTCTATACATTCACTTCTTACAATACCATCCGCCCAGGGTCTTTTCCATAAGGCAATCAGTCATTCCGGCGGTGGCCGGGATGGTGTTTTGATAGGCAGGCCTATAAGTAAAGAAAATGCATCTCCATACTACCCTGTTTCAGCGGAAACTATCGGAATAAACTTTGCCCGCAAACATGGGATCGAAGGAACAGATGCAGCCGCACTGGCAAAATTGCGTGCCCTTAAAGTTGAGGAGATTGTTGACGGGGGACAGGAAAATGATGGACAGGGAGGTAAGCGTATCTATTCAGGCCCGATACTCGACGGTAAATTTGTTGTTGAGACTTCTGAAAGTGCATATAAGGCTGGCAGACAAGCGCGTGTTCCGCTAATGATCGGGAATAACAGCGCGGAAATAGGTGGACCCTTTGTTAATGCCAGCACTTCAAAGGAAGAGTTGTTTTCACTTTTCGGGGAACTGAAGGAAGAGGCAAAAGCAGCCTATGATCCTGATGGTAACAAAGAATTCGCCGAAGTACAAACAAGATTCAACACTGACAAGGTATGGGCTGAGCCTGCCCGGTTTACAGCAGCCGTTTTTGCCGCAAAGGGCGATCCGGCCTACATTTTTCTTTTCTCCTATGTACCTGCTTCCATGAAGGAACGCATGCCGTTTGGCCCCGGACACGGAACCGATATTTCTTATGTATTCGACAATCTCAGAGCTCCAAACGGAGCCACTGTGCCAGCCGGAGGACAAAGAGGTTGCCAGGATGATGAACGCCTATTGGGTAAACTTCGCCAAAACCGGCAATCCTAATGGCAATGGTCTGCCGAAATGGCCTGTTTACAGTCCCAAAACGAACGAGATCCTCGATGTCCAGTCCGATGGTAAACCAGTCGGTAAACCTGATCCAAGAAAAGCCAGACTGGACGTGATTGAAAAGGCAGTGAACAAGGGGGATAAGCTACAACCAAATGGTATTTAAAATTATTTATATGGCAGATATCAGAAATCATATTCACTCATTTAAACACATATTAACTTTCATTTTAATTTGTTTTTCCAATACTCTGTTTGCACAGGAAAAAGACAGTACTATTGCCAAAGTGAGCAGGTTTGGAGGTGCTGTTACCGTTCAAAGCAAAGGAATCTCGACTATTCCTAACCTTACCCTGGGTAAGCCTGCCCTGGTTTTCGACATGTCGGTGGGAAGAAGACTGACTTTCGATCCGCAGTTTCGATTTTCTCTTGCAGGCAAACCCTGGGCAATGGTTTTCTGGTTCAGGTATAAAATATTGACCGGAAATAAGTTTACACTGGATGCACGCGTAAATACTTCACTGTCATTCAAAACCTTTTCCGATACATCTTCAGGGGAATCAGTGGAGAATATCAGGGCAACCAGGTATGCGGCAGCAGCATTGTCGCCAAACTATCAGTTCAATAAATATTTTGGAGCTGGCATGTATCTCTTTTACACAAGGGGTATAGAGAAATACATAACCCAAAACACCTATATGGTTTCGTTGAGGCCCAGTATTTCAAACATTCCTATTACCAAGAATATTTCTGGAAGGATCGGTCCCGAGGTATATTACCTTAAAATGGATGCCAGGGATGGAGTGTATCTTAACGCCACATTCTTAATTACAAAGAAAGATTTTCCCTTTTCAATATCTGGATTGATTAATAAAGCTATTAGTTCTGAAATTCCATCCGAATATGATCTTCTCTGGAATGTCGGACTGATCTATTCTTTTAATAAAAGCTACGTGGAAAAGAAGTGATATGCAAGTTTATAGTTTCAAGTTTAAAGTCTAAAATTGTAATGAATTATATAATGAAGAATCGAGCAGACTTAAATAAGAATAAAAAGTCATGGGGTTTCCATAGTTTTATAACCATACTATTCGTTTTCACAGTATTAATTTCAGCGTCTGCTCAAAATACGAAGCAGCAAAAACCAATTATGATCCAGGAGCAAGGCAGTTTTGCCGTTGGAGGTACAGTAATTACCAGTCCCGGTAAATTTGATCCCTACAATCCGACACCGGCAGGACAAACGTTTCATGGCGATCATGCATATGTCTTCTACCAGATCCCTGTAAAGGCCCGGAAGTATCCGCTTGTAATGTGGCATGGCATCGGGCAATTTTCCAAAACATGGGAAACAACACCCGACGGAAGGGAAGGCTTTCAGAATATATTCCTGCGCAGGAGTTTCAGTGTTTACCTTGTTGATCAGCCCAGAAGAGGCAATGCAGGACGCAGCACAG